>NZ_WPZE01000001.1:0-1145025 GCF_013031225.1 Ruegeria sp. HKCCD7221 | reverse complement strand
GAATCGCTGGGCGAGGTCGCCGAATACGCTGGGGCTTCGATCCTGAAGCGGTGAATGTTAACCTGATCCTCGAATTTGTTTCGAGGATCAGGTTTTGCTTTCAATCATAGACCCCAAAACGCCGGACCACTTTGATGCGGTCCGGCGTTTGTGTTGGGAATACCGCGCATTTCTTCTGACGCTGGATGAAAAATCCCAACGCATTGTCAGAACATTCTACCCGCGTGAGAAGTACGCCCGTTTGATGGATGCCATCGAGGTTGAGCACGCGGCACCCACAGGAGGTGTCCGGCTAGCGTTAAAGGATGATCAGCCTGTCGGATGTGGGATGTTCCATACGATTGAACCCGGTGTGGCTGAAATCAAGCGCGTATTCGTGAACGAGAAAGCCCGAGGTACCGGTGCCGGGTACGCGATCATGAGTGATCTGATCGAAACCTGCCGCCTGAAGGGGTTTCGTATTATTCGGATGGACACAGGAAAACCACTTGAGGCCGCAACACGCCTTTATTTGTCGATGGGGTTTGAATTGCGTGACGCCTATTCGGAAATCCCCGAGGTTGCAGATGGTCATCTGCTGTTTTTTGAAATGGATTTGCAGGAATAGCGCGATTTTGGGCTAAAAAAGTCGAAATTTTTCGACCTTCTTTCCTGTTGTTATTGAAGGAGAAATTTAAAAAACCGCTACTTAAGTGAACATTATTGCACTTATGTGTGAACTTTTCCCTATTAGGAGGGCCGGGTGGTCTCGTACCCTGACTGTATTACAGAAAGGAGAACACCATGACTGGTTCTAAATTCCTTCTCGTAGCGTCGGTAGTCGGCACTGTATTTTTGGCGGCATGTTCAGCACCTGGCACATATCCGATCACTGGCGATCCGGTTTCAGCAAGTGACCCGGTTCGGGATATGGAATCGCCCACTTACATCTATCGTGGTGAGGCTCGCTAAGGCCTGTGCGTGACATCACGGGCGGTGACGTCCGTGATTGATCTGAATTCAGAGCTTCTTGCTCATTAACATATACCGATCGCGCGGTTTGAACCCGGTGCGCAGATACAGTTTCTGAGCTGCCTCGTTTGTGCGGTCGACCTCAAGATGCAGGGCGGTAAGCCCAGCTCCGGCCAGTGCCTTTGGCAGGTCTAGCAATACTTCGGATGCAATTCCTCGGCCGCGAACGGCAGGGCGAATGTAGATCTCGTCCACAAAGCCGTCCATGCCGCCGAATTCGACGGACCAACCGAATGTCAGGATGATGTATCCCAACGGTGCCCGTCCGGGTCCGATCAGGTAGACACATCCGTGGGGGATGCCCTCTAATAGCGGGGCCAGAGCGTTGCGGGTCTGATCCGCATCCTGAGCGATACCTTCCTCGGTGTGGAATGCAGTGACCAGGCCCACCAAGCGGTCCAGATCTTCGGGGCGGGCAAGCCGCAGGGCAGCGCTCATAGTCGGGCCAGCCGTTCGGTCAACAGGGTAAAGAACCCGTCCGCGTCCACATCTCCTATGAATGTCGCGTTGGGTTTGCGATCGGTGACGTGCCACCAGTCGGCGACCGTCATACCCATCGTGAGTTCTGATTGGGTCTCAATCTCGACATTCACGAAACGACCCGAGAACAATTCGGGCTTGATCAGATAGGCTGTGACGCACGGGTCATGCAGTGGTGCCCCTTGGCTGCCGTATTTTTCCTTGTCAAAGCGTTCGAAGAAATCCGTCATCTCGGCCACGGCGATACCGACCTTGGTTCCCAGCGCGCGGAAGGCGTCGTTGCGGGGTTTGGTGACCAGCGCCTTGTGCGTGACATCCAACGGCATAACGACAATAGGGCGACCTGATTTAAACACGATATCAGCAGCTTCTGGGTCGACGTGAATGTTGAATTCTGCGGTGGGGGTAATGTTGCCAACCTCGAAATACGCGCCGCCCATCAGCACGATTTCCTGCACCCGATCCACGATATCAGGCGCTTTGGTAAAGGCGGTTGCGATGTTTGTCAGTGGCCCTAGCGGGCATAACGTGACCGTTCCTGGCTCATGCGCGCGCAGGGTGTCGATAATGAAGTCGACCGCATGCCCGTCGGTCAGTTGCACCTGCGGATCAGGCAGGTCCGGGCCGTCCAGACCGGTTTTTCCGTGCACATGTTCTGCCGTGACCAGCGCTCGATTCAATGGGCGGTCGCACCCGGCGTAAACCGGCACCTCGGTATGTCCGGCCAGTTCGCAGACGATACGGGCGTTCTTGGACGTCAGGTCTAACGGCACGTTCCCAGCGACGGCGGTTATGCCCAGAACCTCAATCTCTTGGGGGCTGGCCAGCGCCAGCAGGATGGCGACGGCGTCGTCCTGGCCGGGGTCAGTGTCGATGATGATTTTACGAGGGGGCATGGGCGTCTCCGGGGGCGTGAAGGTCGGACACTCGCAAGTGTCCCGGCACATGTCCAGCCGTTTTAGGTGTCCGCAACCGCATCCACCGGCGGGAGTTTGCCATTAGCGCGATGTTCTTCGGTTTTCACCTCGTCCCAAAGGGCGTCCATCTCGGCCAGATCGCTTTGTGAAGGCGTTTTGCCACGCGCCGCAAGGCGGGCCTCAACCTGTTCGAACCGGCGGGTGAACTTGGCATTGGTACGGCGCAGGGCTGCCTCGGGTTCAATCCCGAGATGGCGGCCCAGATTGACAATCACGAAGAGCAAGTCACCGAACTCATCCTCTAGTGCGTCGGCGTCCATGCTGTCGCGGGCCTCTTCCAACTCGGCGGCCTCTTCGGTGATCTTCGCCAGCACATGACTGGCATCGGGCCAGTCGAACCCCACGCGGGCGGCGCGTTTTTGCAGCTTATGCGCGCGCAACAGGGCGGGCAGGTTAGCCGCCACTCCATCCAGCGCGCCTTTTTGTTCGTTGCCAGCGCGTTCCGCTGCCTTGATGGTTTCCCAATCCAGCGTCTGCTGCTCGGCAGATTTGTCGCGGGATTCGTCGCCGAACACGTGAGGATGACGCGTGACCATTTTGTCTGACATGGTGCGGACTACGTCCTGAAAGGTGAAATGCCCGGCTTCCTCGGCCATCTGCGCATGAAAGACGGATTGGAACAGCAAATCGCCCAATTCGCCTTTCAGCTCTTCATACGCCTCACGCTCGATGGCGTCGGCGACCTCATAGGCTTCTTCGATGGTGTAGGGGGCGATGGTGGCGAAATCCTGTTCGATATCCCACGGGCAGCCGGTCTGCGGGTCACGTAGGCGGCGCATGATTTCCAGCAGGCGCTCGATCCCTGCGTCGCTATCGTGGATCAGAGGATTTTCGGCCATTGCGAACCCTTTCGTTCCGGTGTCAGATGCATCCATTCCGCAGTCAGGATCAGGAGTCCACCCCAGATGCCCGTCGTCAACCGAATTGCCGATTTTGCCGCCGATATGACCGCTTGGCGACAACACCTGCATTCGATTCCCGAGTTGGAGTTCGAATGCCATGAAACTGCAGCTTTTGTTGCCGACAGGCTGCGTGAATTTGACGTTGACGAGTTGCATGAAGGAATTGCCAAAACCGGGATTGTCGCGATCATCAACGGGCAGGGCGAGGGGCCGACAATTGGTCTACGCGCGGACATGGATGCCCTACCGATCCCCGAGGAAACCGGGGTCGAATATGCGTCGACTAAACCGGGTAATATGCATGCCTGTGGCCATGACGGTCATACGACAATGTTGTTGGGCGCAGCGCGTTATCTGGCTGAGACACGAAATTTCCGCGGCCGCGTGGCCCTGATCTTTCAGCCTGCGGAAGAAGAAGGCGGCGGAGCAGGCGTCATGGTCGAAGAGGGGCTTATGGACCGGTTCGATGTTTCCCAGGTCTATGCACTGCACAATGCGCCCGGTGTCCCTGAGGGGGCATTCCAGACGACGCCCGGGCCGATCATGGCCGCTGTCGACACGTTTGAAGTTCACATTCAGGGTCTCGGCGGCCACGGGGCCATGCCACACGAAACTCGCGATCCAGTGATGGCGGCCTGTGGAATAGCACAGGCCATTCAGACCATTGTCAGCCGCAACAACTATGCGCTGGACGATCTGGTTATCTCGGTCACCCAGATTCACACCGGAACGGTCAACAACGTGATCCCGGATACTGCCTATATCAACGGAACCGTCCGCACCTTCGATCCGTCTGTTCAGAAGATGGTGATGGAACGGATGGAGCAGATCGTGCAGGGGCAGGCACAGTCTTATGGGGTTGAGGCAAGGTTGGATTATGAGATCAATTACCCCGCAACGATCAATGACGCAGACAAAGCTGGGTTTGCCGCCGATGTCGCGCGGGACGTGGCGGGAGACGAATGGGTCTTCACGAACATATCTGCGATGATGGGGGCCGAGGATTTCTCGTTCATGCTGAATGCGCGTCCGGGGGCGTACCTGTTTCTGGGGCAAGGCGAAAGTGCCGGGTTGCATCATCCAAAATACAATTTTAACGACGAGATCGCGCCGGTTGGGGCATCCTTTTTCGCGCGGATTGTCGAAAAGGCGCAGCCGCTGGGCTGAACGGGGGAATAAATGGCACTGGAAGATGCAAAAAATCAGGTAGACGAGGCGTTTACCAATCCTGACCTCAAGGGGTTGTCCTATGAAAATACGTTTGGCGGGGCGACGTCCTTTCTGCGGCGGCTGTACACCAAGGACCTGAAGGACGTGGACATAGCCGTGACTGGAGTGCCGTTCGATCAGGCGGTGACCAACCGCCCCGGAACCCGACTTGGCCCGCGTGCAATCCGAGAGGCCAGTGCGCTGCAATCACCCGATGCGCCCTATGGCTGGCCTTTTGACGCGCTGAGTGAACTGGCGATCGTCGATTATGGTGACATGGCCTATGACTACGCCAATATCCCGGCGTTTCCAGATACGCTGACCGATCATATCTGCACGATACTAGCCGCCGATGTGGCTTCGGTCACTTTGGGCGGGGATCACTATATCAGCTTTCCGATCCTCAAGGCTTATGCCGAGAAATTCGGGCCGATTTCCTTGCTGCAGTTTGATGCGCATACGGATACGTGGGCCGATGACGACATGTCGCGCGTGGATCACGGAACGATGTTCTACAAGGCGGTGAAGTCGGGCATCGTGGATCCCAAGCGATCGGTGCAGGTCGGAATCCGGACCACCAACGAGGACACGCTGGGTGTCAACATCATCGACGCGCGCGAGGTTTATGAATCCGGCCCCGCTGCCGTCGCGCAGAAGATTAAGGGCATTCTGGGTGACAGTCCCGTTTATCTAAGCTTTGATATCGACGGTCTGGATCCCGCTTTTGCGCCGGGTACAGGTACACCCGTCTGGGGTGGGCTGAGTTCCATTCAGGCGCAGATCATATTGCGCGATATCGCCGGTATCAACATCAAGGGCGGGGACGTTGTCGAGGTATCTCCGCCGTTTGATACATCCGGCGCAACGGCGATCGCCGGCGCGCATGTCGCCACGCAGATTATTTGCCTTTTGGGGTGGAACAAGTTGCAGCCTTAACCATTGGTTAGCCATCTTTCCTCTATCACGTTAACCAAAATAACGGATGGGAAAGTTACTGGCATGAAAGACTTCAACCAGCCCCTCAGCGGCAATGATCTGGCGCGGTTTTCCGGGCCGAATACGTTCATGCGCCTGCCGCAGGTGGATACGTTGGCCGGGTTGGATGTGGCCGTTTTGGGTATTCCGATGGATATCGGCACCTCATGGCGGTCGGGCACACGGTTCGGGCCGAAACAGATCCGCAGCGAAAGCGCGATGATCCGGCCTTACAACATGGCCACATTCGCGGCTCCGTTCGACAGCCTGCAGATTGCCGATATCGGTGATCTTGCGATCAACACGTTTTCCCTGTCCGAAAGCCTCAAGATCATTAAGGAAAGCTATGATGCTATTCTGGCGCAGGATGTGACGCCCGTCGCGATGGGAGGTGATCATTCGATCACCCTGCCGATTTTACGGGCAATTGCGGCCAAGCACGGGCCCGTGGCGTTGGTTCACGTGGATGCCCACGCAGGTGTAGACGACGAAATGTTTGGTGAGCGTGAGACACACGGCACCGTCTTTCGCCGCGCCTACGAAGAAGGTCTGATCATTCCTGACAAGGTCTTTCAGGTCGGAATTCGCGGTTCGGGTTATTCAACGACGGATTTCAACGAAGCAAAGGAATGGGGATTTCGGCAGTTTCCGGCGTTGGAATTGTGGCAGCAGAACCTGACGGAAGTTGGCTCTCAGATACGGAAGACAATCGGGGATCACCCGACTTATATCACCTTCGACATTGACAGCCTTGATCCGGCTTTTGCTCCGGGAACGGGCACGCCAGAAATCGCGGGGCTAACCACGCCGCAGGCCTTGCAGTTGATCCATGCACTCAGCGGTCTGACCGTTGTGGGGTGCGATCTAGTCGAGGTCTCGCCGCCCTATGACACGACCGGCAACACGGCGCTGACGGCGGCTAACCTGTTGTTCGAGCTTATGTGCATCCTGCCAGGTGTGACGTCGCGGTAAAAGCCTGCCTCACGACTTGTCCAGGCCTGTATTCCGAATAAGGTTGCTAAAAGAATAGGGTCGAGATGAAGAAAATGCTCATTTTCCTTGTTGTTGCGGCGGTCTTCGCGGTGGGCGCTTATATTAGGTTGGCACCGTCCGATCCTACGCGATGGCACGTAGTGCCCACCGGTCAGGCGGATCGCGATATGCAAGGCGGAGTGTTTCGGGTTTTGGAAACTGGCCCCGACGGGCTGGCGCGTCTGGACGCGATTGCGCGTAACACATCCCGTACAACGGTTTTGGCGGGGTCCGTTGACGAAGGGATGGTCACCTATGTCACCCGCACCAAAGTGATCGGCTTTCCCGACTACACGACCGCCCAGCAGGATGGCGACACGCTGCGCATCCACGCGCGCTTGCGCTTTGGGCGCTCAGATTTTGGGGTAAACCGTAACCGTGTTGATGGGTGGCTGACTGCGCTCAAGCCCTGAGGACAGGCAGCCTTCCTGCACTTCGCGCCACATCGGTACGTTCAACGACATTTGGCACTGTGCCATGAACATACGGCCATCGACCTGTAGGCAGATCATCTCTCCCAGTTCGATGCGGGTGCCGGATGTATCGGTGCAATAGCAATCGCGCACCTTGCCATCCGGGCCAACATAGTCGGCCATGGCCGGTGTGGAAAACAGCGTCAGGACAAGCGTAAACCATCTCATGCGCAGCAGCTTAGCATACGGTCGGCCCTTGACCAAAGCCCCGGATTGTTAGACACCCCCGGGGATGATCCCCGAAGAACGCCTAGAACAGATAACTCAGCGATTCCAATACCTCGAAGCGGCGATGTCAGACGGCGCGGCGGGTGGGGACATTGCTGCTTTGGCCAAGGAGTATTCTGACCTCAAACCGGTTGTCGAACAGATCACGGCCTGGCGACTGTTGGTGGCGGATTTGGCGGAAG
This sequence comes from Ruegeria sp. HKCCD7221, assembly GCF_013031225.1. NCBI lineage: Bacteria > Pseudomonadati > Pseudomonadota > Alphaproteobacteria > Rhodobacterales > Roseobacteraceae > Ruegeria > Ruegeria sp. HKCCD7221. Next base: position 1,137,556 of record NZ_WPZE01000001.1, on the reverse strand, counting down.
CGCAGGCGATGCTGGCAGACCCCGATATGAAGGAGTTGGCCGAAGAAGAAATCCCAGACTTGCAGGCCCGCATCCCCGAAGCGGAACACGCGCTGCAATTGGCATTGCTGCCCCGCGACGCGGCCGATGCGCGCCCTGCGATGCTGGAAATTCGCCCCGGAACCGGAGGGGACGAGGCTGCCTTATTCGCGGGAGACCTGTTGCGCATGTATCAACGCTATGCCGAGGCACACGGCTGGCGTTTTGAGATCATCGAAGAACAGGCTTCGGACCTTGGTGGCATCAAAGAGGTCGTGGCGCATATAAAGGGCGACAACGTCTTTGCGCGGTTAAAATATGAATCCGGAGTTCACAGAGTTCAGCGCGTTCCCGAAACCGAAAGCGGCGGGCGGATTCACACATCGGCTGCGACGGTTGCGGTGCTACCCGAGGCCGAAGATGTGGATATCCAGATTGACGCGAATGATATTCGTATCGACACCATGCGCAGTTCGGGTGCGGGTGGTCAGCACGTGAACACGACAGATTCGGCTGTGCGCATCACCCACCTTCCGACCGGTCTTGTGGTTACAAGCTCTGAGAAGTCCCAGCACCGTAATCGTGAAATCGCAATGCAGGTTCTGAAGACGCGACTTTATGATTTGGAGCGTCAGAGGATCGAGAGCGAACGGTCCGCCGACCGAGCCAGCCAAGTGGGCTCTGGCGACCGTTCCGAGCGGATCAGGACGTATAACTTTCCACAGGGCCGGATGACCGATCACCGCATAAACCTGACTTTGTACAAGCTGGATCAGGTCATGCAGGGCGATCTGGACGAGGTCATAGATGCGCTGACAGTCGATGACCAAGCCCGCCTGCTGGCTGAGATGGCGCAATGATTGCTGCGTTGACAGCGGCGCAGGCCATGGTCGCTGCAACGGCGCGGCTTCGGGCGGCCGGGGTTGCTGATCCGGCGCGTGACGCCCGAGTGTTGTTGGCCCATGCCGCGCGAATCGAAGCCAGCCGCGTCACGTTGATCGCCCCCGAGGAGCTTTCGCCGGAGATCGCCGAACGGTACGACCAATTGATATCCTTGCGCGCCATTCGAGTGCCGGTCTCCCACCTGCTGGGGGAAAGGGAGTTTTATGGCCGCCGCTTTCGGGTCAGCGGCGATGTGTTGGACCCTCGACCGGAGACCGAGGCGCTGATCGAGGCGGCGTTGAGCGAACCTTTCGGTCATGTTCTGGACCTTGGGGTCGGGTCCGGGTGCATTCTGATCACCTTATTGGCGGAAAGAACCAGCGCAACGGGGCTAGGCGTTGACCTAAGTGAGGCTGCTTGTCTGCAAGCCAGCGCGAACGCTGTTCAGCATCAAGTTCAAAACCGTATCGAGATTATCAAGTCTGATTGGTTCGGAGACATTAATGGTAATTTTGACCTGATTGTTTCCAATCCCCCGTATATTTCTCTGCCGGAAATGGCGGAATTGTCCCCCGAAGTGCGTGAGCATGAACCGCGCATGGCACTGACGGACGAGGGCGACGGTTTGGGAGCTTACCGTCGTATTGCTGCCGGTGTTCCTGATTTTCTGTTACCCGGCGGGCGTTTGCTGGTCGAAATTGGGCCGACGCAGGGCCTGAGCGTTTCTGCGCTGTTTGATGCTGCTGGATTGGTCGACATAAGGATAATTCCCGATTTGGATGGTCGCGACCGTGTTGTATTTGCCAGAATGTCGCAGTGAATCTGTGCGCTGAGGCTGAAATACGCCGATTGATGTAAAAAAGCTGCGAAATTTAGTACAAACCCCTTGTCTGCACGCGCCGGACATGTTTACTCAGGATTAGTCAGCGAGGTTGACGCCGTTACAGCGCGCCCCTGACGCCAAGCCCAAAAAGTCGACATCGCGTCACAGCAAAAGCCTTTGAGCAGTGCAAGACGCGAAAGGTTCGACATCGAATGACAAGGCTGACGAAAGTAGATGAGATCTTCCAAATCCCGCTCGCGGGCCAAGAATAACCGCAATCGTCCTTCTGGAGGCAACGTAGTAAACCGGGTTTTCGACAGCTCGGGCCCAGAGGGTAAAGTGCGTGGCACGCCCCAGCAGATCATTGACAAGTACAACCAGCTTGCTCGTGACGCGCAGTTGTCTAATGACCGCGTGGCCGCGGAAAATTTCCAGCAACACGCCGAGCACTACCTGCGTCTGCTAAGTGAAGCGCAACGCGAAATGGAAGCGCGCCGCGAAGAACAGGAGCGGCAGAACCGCGAACGTCAGGCTGAACGTGATCGCGAACGCGCTGAGCGTCAGGAACGCGAAGCTGCGCGCCAATCAGATCCGGCCGAAGCACCGCAACCTGACGTGATGGATTTCACACCCGCAGCCGCTTCGCCTGAATCCGGTTTGGTGGAGACCCCTGAAAATAAGGGTGCTGAAGGCGAAGCCGCCGAGAAGAAGGAAAAACCGGCGCGCCGTCCCCGTACGCGCAAGCCCAAGCCTGCGCCGTCGGAAGACGCATCGTCGGACAAAGGTGATGCGCCCGAGGCCGCCGAGTAATCAAAGGCGCACAAAACAAGACAAAGCCCCGAGGTTCGACCCGGGGCTTTTTTGCTTCAAGCGTTATCAACCTCGCGCGACAATGCACAGAAGGCTTCAAGCGGCACCTGCTCGGCCCGTTCAGTTGGTTGAATCCCGGCCGCCAATAACCTGTCTTCGATATTCGGGGCGATGCCCTTTAGCGATGCGCGCAGCATTTTGCGGCGTTGGTTGAAGGCTGCAGCCACGACACGGGATAGTGTGGCGGGGTTCGCGGGATACCTGGGTTCGGGCAGGGCAGTTAGATGGACCACGGCGCTTGAAACCTTGGGCGGAGGCGTAAACGCGCCGGGAGGTAAAGACATGGCAATCCGAGCCTCGGCGCGCCATTGCGCAAGGATGGCAAGGCGTCCGTAGGCTTTGCCGCCGGGCTGCGCCACGATCCGTTCAGCGACCTCGCGCTGAAACATCAGGGTCAGGCTTTGCCAGAACGGGGGCCATTCGGGGGGGGTCAGCCACCGCACAAGAAGCTCAGTTCCGACGTTGTAGGGCAGGTTGGCTGCGACCCGGATTGGTGGCGTTAGATGTGTCAGCGGGTCAATCTCGAGCGCGTCACCGTTGATGACCTCCAAACGGCCGGGATATGCAGCGGCAATGTCGTTCAGGGCCGCAATGCAGCGGGTGTCTTTCTCGACCGCGACCACTTTCCGCGCGCCCTCGGACAGCAAACCCCGAGTCAGACCTCCTGGGCCAGGGCCGATTTCCAACACATCGCACGCGGACAGATCTCCGGCCTGTCGCGCAATCTTGGCGGTCAGATTCAGGTCCAGCAGGAAGTTCTGGCCCAGCGACTTTCGCGCCGAAAGCTGGTGGGTTGCGATGACCTCGCGCAGAGGGGGAAGATTGTCGATAGCGCTCATTTTCAGATTACCGTGGCGCAGGAGGGATTGCGTGCACCAGAGATTTTTTGCCTCCGGCGGGGATATTTTCAGCCAGGTGAAGGATCAAGAGCTTTTTGCCATGCGGTGGGCGAGTTTCAAAGCTTCGATCAGGCTGGACGGGTTTGCGATACCTTGCCCTGCGATATCAAGGGCGGTGCCGTGGTCGGGCGATGTGCGTATGAAAGGCAGGCCGAGCGTCACGTTTACGCCGCGGTCGAAATCCAGCGTTTTGATCGGAATCAGCGCCTGATCATGATACATTGCAATGGCTGCGTCATAACGGGCGCGGGCTGCGGCATGAAACATGGTGTCCGCAGGGTGTGGGCCGCTGACAGTGTAGTCTTCCGAAGGAAGCGCAGAAATCAGCGGGCCGATCCAGTCCAGCTCTTCAAGCCCCATCTTACCACCTTCCCCCGCATGGGGGTTCAGCCCGGCAATGGCGATGCGGGGGTGAGCAATGCCGAATTGCTTTCGCAACCCCTCGGCTGTGATTTCAATCGTATCGCGCATCAGGGCTGGCGTGAGTTCGGACGGGACGCGGGACAGGGGAATATGGATCGTTGTGGGCACCACGCGCAATTCATCGCTGGCCAGCATCATCACAACGCGTTTACGCCCGGCCAGCGCGGCAAGAAACTCGGTATGGCCGGGATAGGCGAACCCGGCCCCGTCAATCAGTGCTTTCTTGTGGATCGGCGCGGTGCAGAGGGCCGACGCCGCGCCCGACTGAACCAGTGACACGCCTCGTTCAATCGCGTTTATGACGCCGGGCGCATTTGCGGCTGAGGGTGTACCGGGGCGATTGGGTTCGGGGAAGTCCAGTTGCAGAACAGGCATTGCCGAGGCGCTGATACGAAGTGACTCTGCCGGGTCGCTGATTTGATGCACCGGAGTTCCCTGAGGAATATGCGCCTCGTCCCCGATATAGAAAAACGGGCAGGTATCTCGTAGTTCTGCCCATGCTTTAGCCGCGATCTCTGGGCCTATACCGGCAGGGTCGCCACAACTGAGCGCGATCGGGGCGATCATTGCTCGATTATCGTTGCGTCCGCGCGTAGCCGCTCTAGCAGGCTTTCGGAAAAGGCCTGCAGCCGCTGTTGCGTCAGCGCATTGGCCACATCAACGCGCGAAGTTTCTTCGCCACGGTCGAGCGTCCGGGTGCACAACATCAGGAAACGGAGGGTCTGGCCGTTATTGGCGGTCAGATTCGTCGAAACTTCGTTAAGATCCAGCTTGGCTAGTTCCAGTGCGACGTCCCGCGGAATTTCAGAGGGGCTGGCTTCGATCCGTTGCAGAACCTCAGCCGGTTGGTCTTGTGCAATTCCATAGAGGTCATCGCAGGTGTCGATCTCTTCCCGCAATTTGGCGGCGCGGGCCAGCGTGTCAGCGCTGCGACCGCCGGCAAGGTTGTAGATGGCATAGTCGATTTTCGAATAACGCGGCGCGCCAGACGCGACCTCGCGCAGGCCGCGCATCTGGAACAGGGCAATGGCGTTTGGCAGGTTGATGGGCTGTGTTATATCCCCATTCTTGAGGCCAAGGATAACCGGCTGCAAGGCAGGGGGCAGATCGGTCAAGTTCAGCCATTCCAACCGACCGCCATTGTCCCGTGTGCCGGCGGCGGAATATTGGGTGGCTGCCGCTGAAAAGGCATCAAATCCTTCCAATTGCGCGATCTCTTCGGCCAACAACTCGGCCTGGGCGATGGTCTGCTGATTGACCGGAATGATGATCTCGGACATCAGAACCTGCAATCCACCGCCACCGGCTTGTCCCAGCGCCCGGTTGATTTCATCCTCGGACGGGCGCGCCTGCGACAGGAAACGGGCGCTGACATAGTCGCGCCACGAAAGCTGGTCTGCGACAAAATCCCTGACGGTTTCTTGGGACACACCCGCATCGGCAAGAAGTTGCAGGAACTGATCCGTCGACAACCGCCCGCGCGCAGCGAACTCGTCAATGCCGACCTGAACATCCTCTGGGTTGATTTCGATTCCCGCCTCTCGCATGGCTTGCTTGCGCAGACGGTCGTCGATCAGGGCCTCTCGCACCTCGTCCTCGGATGCTCCGGGAGCGCCCAGGGCTAAAAGGAATTGCAGACGCTGGTCCAGTTCGTACCAGGTGACAATATCCTGATTAACCTTGATCGCAGGCGAGAACGGGCTTTGGGCTTGCGCTTCCATGGGCGCAAGACTCAATACCGCAACGGCCAGTGCCTGAGCCACCGAGGGCAGCCAACCGGAACGAACGAAACTGGAGAAACGTGAAATCAACTGCATCTTCTCTTGAACTGTTGTCCGCCACCTTCAACAGAATATCCTGTCAGGGCTACGGTAAAGCCGAATTCTGTCGAAGGCTCAATACTCGAAGACGAGGTAAATCGTCTACTCACGATCATATTTGCCTGCACACATTCGTTTTGGTAGGTCACGCCCAACCCATAACGGATCGGTTCGGACTCGGCGAGGTCATAGCGGGCGAATGCACGGGTCAGCCAGTTTTGGTCGATACGGTAACGACCATTGACGCGAACTTCCGAGATTTCATCTTCCGCGTTTTCAGCTGGATCGGGTTCCTGCCAGACATAAGTGCCCGACAGGCTGGTTGTTTCTTGGCTCCAGGCAGCGCGCAATTCAGCCTTGGCGAAACTGAAGTCACCGTTGAGCAATCCGCGCCCTGCCAATGACCAGCCATTGGCCGTTTCCAACTGACCAGCAATCAACAGGTCTGACGCCGTTCCCTGCAAACCCGAGGTTACGTTGAATTCAGGGTCGGCATCCGCGCGAAAGACCTGACCAACTGTTGCCAGTGCGCGCCATCCCTTTGCTCCGTATCGGGCCCAGTTTATGCCGACCACTCCGGTTGCGCCGTCTTCCCGACGGTCGGGGGCCGGAAATCGCGAAAGGGACAGAAGGTTGCCCTGATCGAATTCCTGAAACGTACTTTCGTCGATCGGCACGTCGTTGGTTGAAACATGGGTCCAGCCGACTTGTGCGATCGGTTCAAGGACTTGGGTCGCGCCCGACTTTTCCCGCCGTGACATTGGGTAGCGCAGCGTCAGCGCCGCGCGTGGTGTGGTGCGGGTAACCTGACTAGGGAACCCGCTGTCATGACGAATATTGAACGTATCGACAGACGCGCCCAACCTGGCGTCCGCGCGCAGGCCCGTGGTGAATATCCAACTGCGCAACCATTCGGCATCGAAAGTTGCTCGCGCGACATCACGGCCCACGATGTCTTCGTCGCTGGTACGTTCATGGGCGTGTGCGACAAAGCCAAGCCGAACCTCGCCACCCACTGCGGTCGGGAAGTGGCGTTTCTGATAGTACAGGTCGAACACGCGCGAAGGGATTTCATCCTGATCTTCGCTGTCGCGCAAAGTCTGGTAGTGGATGAAGCTGGTGCGGAACGCCGTATCCCGTTTGATCCGTTCCAGCGCGACTTCGCTGCGTAATCGGTCGAAATTGGGCAGGCCGTAGTCGGCCAAATACGCATCGTCAGACGTGGTCTTCAGGTCAAAGGTGAACCGATAGCCGTCCCGCAGGTTGAATGCGCCATCCGCAAATAGATACCCGCGCTGCTCGTCTGGTTGAAGGTCATCTTTTGTATAGGCGCCCAAGATTCGGATACGTCCACGTTTGAACGCCTGACGATACCGGAAGCCCAGCGTTTTGGTCTTGGACGATACATATGGCGTCAGCGTCAGGTCCTTGTGGTCGCCCAACTTGAAGAAATACGGCACCTTTAGGCCGGTGCCCAGTTGCGACGTGGTTCTGACCGAGGGGACGAGAAAGCCCGTCGCGCGGTCCAGTGTGGGATCGGGAAGACGCAGGTACGGAAAATAGAATACCGGAAAGTCCAGAATTCGGAACTGTGCACCTTCAAAATATAACTGCCGTTCCAGCTGGTCATGGGTGACTTTGCGCGCACGGATCTGCCATATCGGAGGTTTACCGTTGGCGCAGACGTGGCACGACGTGGCCGAGACCTTGCTGAATTGCGTATAGCGCCCAGCCGCACGCTTGGCCTGGACCGACGCGATCTGGACTTGCTGCTGGAACACCATTCTAGCGCCGATGAGCAGGCCGTTTTGGATGCCGCTGTCCAATTCCGCTGAATCCGCCAGCAGAGTCGTTGCGCCGCCCTGATCAATGCGGACCGGACCCTCAAGCAAAAGTTCGCCGGTGTCGCGGTCATAGGTAATCCGTTGCGCAGTAACTTTAATGTCGCCTTGAAACGCTTCGACGTTGCCCTCGGCGACAAGCACTCTTTGCGGAGTGATGAAAATCCGATCTGCAACCAGAAGGGCTGGTTCTTCCTCTTGCGGAGTACTTTGCGGCGGGCCGCCAGCGGGCTGATTTTGGGCGCCCGCGCTCTGTGGTATGGCCAACGCCAGAGCGCCGGACAAAAACAGGCAGGATAGAAGCCGCATCAGCCGTCCTCCGCGTGCAACAACAGACCGAGGGACAGCAATATGGCTGCGAAGGGCGGAGCCCACGCCGCAACAAAGATAGGCAGTTGTCCGTTTTCCCCTAGAATTTGGGCAAAGTTGCGCACGAAGTATATGCCAAAACCCAACAGTACCGCGGACAGAACCGCGATCCCGGTTCCGCCAAAGCGGACATGGCGCATGGTGAACGCTGCCCCGATCAGGACCATCGACACCAAGAAGATCGGGCGCGCAAGTTGCACTTGCAGCCAGACTTCGTATTGCTTGGTGGAAAACCCGGCTTCGCCTAGGTCACGAATAAGCTGTGGCAAGTCGTAGACCGAAACGGCCCCTTGCCGCCCCAGCGTGTCCAAAATGCGCTCCCGCGTCAGCGACGTAGGGATTTCAAGCGTCGAATGCTCGACGGCGTTGATTTCCGGGTTGATGTCCTGATTCAAGGACCAGACTTTGGCGTTGGACAAAGTCCAGTTGCCGTCGTCAAGGACAGCGCTGTCGGCGGCAATCTGTTGCGTCGGCGTACCGTCCGGCGAAAATGCGATGATCGTCACTTCGTTCAACTTCAGCGTATCGCCATTTGACGTGCCCCGCGCGTGGATCACAGACTGGCCGTTTTGCGAGCCCTGCCGCAGCCACATGCCTTCGCCGCTGATCGAAAAGGCCGACCCGCCGTTGTTGCGATACGAGTCAGACAGTCGTGAGTATTCCTCGGACGTGGCTGCCGAAATCGGGTTCAGCAGGGCAACGGCAGCCGCCCCAATCGCCAGGGCCAATACTGCAGGGGCTAGCAGCGCACGAATACCCGAACGGCCAATGGCTCGGGTCACGACCAACTCAGAACTGCGCGCAAGGCCGACAAACAGCGCGATTGTCGAAAGAATCACCAGCAACGGCAGCATTTCACTAATGGCCGCCGGGGTATTCAGCAGCGTCAGGTGCAGAAGTTGGCCAAATGACAGGTCAACCTCGTCAAAGCGTCGCACCTGTTCGATCAGGTCGATCAGAATCAACAAAGTCAGGAAGATGCCGCCGATAACCAGAAAGCTTTGGATGAACCGGCGGGCAAAATAGCGGTCAAGGATCACGGGCGAAACCCCGCAGGGGTTGGGCGCAAGGCGGGCACTCTCAGGTTCAAGCAGGAATCATTGCAGCATGCGCCACGAAGCGATGGCTTATGCCTGCCCTGTCTTGCCACTGTACTCTCCCCCGATCTTGCCGGAATTTTTTCGGGACTGTACTGCAATTGCCGGTCGGGGAAAACTGCTATCTGGTCAATAGCGCCAGTGCGGGCTAGGTCTTGGGGAACAGATTTTCAGGAGTTCGCAATGAGCAGTCTAATCCCGATCCAGTTTCAGGCTTTTGACGTCGACGTAATGACGCAGGCTGAAGGCCGCGTTGTCATCATCATATCGCCGGACGGCAAGATGAGCCCCGCCGTTCGCCGCGCGAACCGTCTGACTCGTGGCACCGTGGCGCGTCTGGTTGAAAGCGACCGCTTTGCAAAGGTTAAGTCAGGGGATGTGCTGTCGCTTGCTTGGCCAACCGGCATGGCGGCCGAGGCGCTGGACATTCTGGTTCTGTCGCGCCGTCCGGACGCGGCCGAGGCCCGCCAGGCCGGTGCAAAGCTGGCGAAACTGGCCGACAACCGGGATGTACTGCTGATGGCCGGTAATCAGGTTCGGGCCGAAGAGCTGGCGCTTGGGATCGCCCTGCGCAGTTACGATTTTGATGCGCACAAGTCGAAAGAATCCGAACGCACCGCCAGTGTCACGATTAGCCACCAAAAACCGGATGAGGTTGAGGCTGCGTTTGCACCGCTTTACTCCATTGCGGACGGGGTGCGGATGACGCGCGATCTGACCAACGAACCGGCCAATGTTCTGACCACGACCGAATTTGCTGACCGTCTGGCCGAGATGAAAGACCTTGGTCTTGAGGTTGAAGTGCTGGAAGAAGACAAGCTGGCCGAACTGGGAATGCGCACGCTGCTGAGCGTTGGGCAGGGCTCGGTCAGCCCGTCCAAGGTTGTGGTAATGCAGTGGAACGGCGGCAATAAAGGTGACGCACCGCTTGCCCTTGTCGGTAAGGGGGTTGTGTTCGACACAGGCGGCATTTCACTGAAGCCCGCCGGTGGCATGGAAGATATGACCATGGATATGGGCGGTGCGGGTGTCGTCGCTGGCACAATGCGCGCGCTGGCCAAACGCAAGGCCCAGGCCAATGTGGTCGGGCTTGTGGGGCTGGTCGAGAACATGCCCTCGGGCAACGCAACGCGCCCGGGTGATGTAGTCAAGTCGATGAAGGGCGACACGGTCGAGATCATCAACACAGACGCCGAAGGCCGTTTGGTCCTGTGCGACGTTATGTGGTACGCGCAAGAGCGGTTCAGCCCCGTGGGCATGGTTGATCTGGCCACGCTGACGGGTGCGATCATTATCGGGTTGGGCCACGAAAACGCAGGGGTGTTTTCGAACAATGACACATTCTGCAACGCCTTCCTGAAAGCGGCTGGGGCTGAGGACGAGGGTGCCTGGCGGATGCCTTTGGGCAAGGCCTATGACGACCTGCTTAAGTCGCGCATCGCCGATGTGAAGAACGTGGGCGGACGGCCTGCGGGCTCGATCACAGCGGCGCAGTTCCTGCAGCGCTTCGTGAAAGAGGAAACCCCGTGGATTCACCTTGATATCGCCGGCGTCGCCTCGGTCGCGGCCGAGACATCCTATGCGCCGAAAGGCGCAACCGGGTGGGGTGTGCGCGCACTGAGCCGATTTGTGCAGGACAATTTCGAGTAAGTCCGTGGGTGCCGTCTATTTCTACCACCTGACCCGCAAGCCGCTGGAACATACTTTGCCGGTTCTTCTGGACAAGGCGCGGCAGGCCGGGTGGAAGATCGCCGTGCGGGGTACCGATCCCGCGCGGATGGACTGGCTGGACGAAAGACTGTGGCTGGGGCCGGATGAAGGGTTCTTACCCCATGGTCGGGCAGGAGGCCCGCATGACACCAAGCAGCCCATTTTGCTGACGACCGAGATGCAGGCCGCCAACGGACCGTCCTGCGTGATGGCTGTCGACGGCGCACCTGTCGAACCGGATGAGGTGAACGCTTTGGAACGTGTGTGCATACTTTTTGACGGCAATGACCCGCAGGCGGTTCAACATGCCCGGGGGCAGTGGAAAGCGTTGACCGGTGCTGGATGCGCCGCCAAATACTGGTCCGAGGAGTCGGACCGATGGGAGATGAAGTCCGAGGCGTAACGCCTTTTCTTCAATGATATTTCAGGAGATTGACAGATGGAAATGAAGCCCTTGGGCCGCACGGGTATCATGGTCACCGACCTGTGTCTGGGGACCATGACCTTTGGCACCCAGACCACCGAAGCCGATGCGCATACGCAGATCGACATGGCACTGGACGCCGGTATTAACTTTGTCGATGCAGCTGAGATGTATCCGGTGAACCCCATATCGAAAGAGACTGTCGGGCGCACAGAAGAGATACTGGGTAACTGGAACGCCGCGCATCCGTCCCGGCGGGCTGATTATGTTCTGGCCACTAAACACTCGGGGGCCGGTTTTGCACATGCGCGAGATGGCGCGCCGATCTCGGGTCAGACAATCCCCGAGGCGATCGAAGGGTCGCTGCGCCGCCTGAAAACGGACTGCATCGATCTGTATCAGTTCCACTGGCCGAACCGGGGCAGCTATATGTTCCGCCAGAACTGGACCTATGCGCCGTCGGGCCACAACACCGACGAGGTGCTGGACAATATGCGGGAATGTCTTGAGGCGCTTCAGGCGCAGGTCGACAAGGGCAATATCCGCGCCTTTGGCCTGTCGAACGAAAGCGCTTGGGGCACCGCGCAGTGGTTGCGTCTGGCTGAGAACGGAGCGGGTCCCCGAGTCGCTTCGGTGCAGAACGAATACTCGTTAATGTGCCGGCACTTCGATACGGATATGGCCGAGCTGAGTGTTCACGAGGATGTGGGTCTGATGGCCTTTTCGCCTCTGGCTGCCGGGTTCCTCACTGGAAAGTACCAGGGTGGCGCGTTGCCTGAAGGGTCGCGCATGTCATTGGTACCAGAAATGGGCGGGCGGCATCGAACGCGTGCTTTTGATGCGGTTGGGGCTTATCTTGAGGTTGCCGCGCGCCATGGACTGGACCCTGTGCATATGGCGTTGGCCTGGTGTCAGACACGCCCATTCATGATGTCCGCGATCTTTGGTGCAACATCAGTCGAGCAACTTGCCCACATCCTGAGCGGCAAGGACCTGCAGTTGTCGGACGAGGTTTTGGCGGACATTACCGAGGCGCACCGCGCGCATCCAATGCCGTTCTAGGGGGCTCTGCCCCCGCCGCGCGTGCCGCGCGACTCCCCCGGGATATTTTTAGCCAGATGAAGGGGGATCCAGCTCAGTGATGGGTGGGGTGCGTCCGGTCTTGTCGCAGATCGCGGGCAGACAAGCCGTGGGCGGTACGGAAGGCGCGGGCGAAACTGGATTGTGAGCCAAAGCCCGTAGCAAGCGCCACATCCATCAGAGGCATGTCGGTGTCGGTGACCAGACGGCGCGCCTCGGCCAGACGCAGTTGCAGGTAGTGGTCTTGCGGTGTGGTGTTGAGGCGCAGGCGGAACTGCTGCTGTAGTGTGCGGGGGCTGGTTCCAAGGGTCTCGGCGATATCGGCAAGCGGCAAGGGTTCATCCAGGGACGATTCCATCAGGCTGTTGGCTTTGGCTGTCAGCGCCGTGTGGCGGTGCGGTGCGCCAATGCGGCTTTGGGGTTTTGTCGGGGCAGGGGCACCGTCATAGAGGAACAGACCAGACACCCGCGCGGCAAATCCCGCCCCGTGCCGGGCGGCGATTATGTGCAGCATCATTTCAACGGCTGGAATGGCCCCGCCGGATGTCAGGCGATTGCCCGAGACTGTGAAACGGTCAGGGCGCACGTCAACCTCGGGGAACCGGTTGGCAAAGTTGTCCAAATCTTCCCAATGTGTGGTGGCGGCATGATCGTCCAGAAGACCAGCTTCGGCGAGCAGCCAGGGGCCGCCGTCTATGCCAGCGATGGTTGCGCCGCTGCTGGCAATGCGGCGCAAACCGGCCAGCAGGCTGGGGGTGGCGTGGCGCGCCAGTTGGAACCCGGCAACCACGATCATCAGATCGCAGCCCTGCAGGCGGGCCAGGGGAATTCCGGGAACGGTCAGCGCGCTGGTCAGCATCGCGGGTTCTGGTGTGGCGGTTACATAGTCCCAGTCAAAGGCGGGGCGATCTGCCAGGCGATTGGCTGCGCGCATCGGGTCAACGGCCGAGGCGAAGCTGAGCGTGTTGCATTCGTCCAGCACCAAAACCGCTGTTTTCAGGGCGCGGTGTTCGGGCTGCAGTATGTTTTTTGCGGATTTCATCAAGTCTGATTCGCATTCTGGCAAGTGTTTTCACAAAGCTGCGTCAGACTCGGGCCCGAAAGCAAATCGGAATCCGGGGAGAAGTCTGGGGAAAACTCAAGGCAAAACCGGGTATAACTTGGGGAAAACGTCATGCCTCTGGAAATGAACCGCGAAGTCTTCATCACCTGTGCCATTACTGGATCAGGTGGAACGCAGGATCGCAGCCCACATGTGCCGCGTTCACCGCAGCAGATTGCCGACAGTGCGATTGCAGCAGCCAAGGCCGGGGCCGCCGTTGTCCATTGCCATGTGCGCGACCCGGAGACCGGAGTCCCCAGCCGCCGTCTGGACCTGTATCGTGAGGTTACGGACCGCATTCGCGACGCTGATGTGGACGTTGTGCTGAACCTCACCGCCGGGATGGGCGGGGACATCGTGTTTGGCGGGGTGGAAAGCCCGTTTCCGGTGGCTGAAGGGACAGACATGATCGGCGCCTCCGAGCGTGTGGCGCATATCGCCGAATGCCTGCCTGAGATTTGTACCTTGGATTGCGGCACCATGAACTTTGCCGAGGCGGATTATGTCATGACCAACACGCCCGGTGCACTGCGGGCGATGGGGCAGATGATGACAGACATGGGCGTTAAGCCCGAGATCGAGGCCTTTGATACCGGCCATCTTTGGTTCGCCAAGCAACTGGTGAAAGAGGGGGTGCTGGAACCCAACGCTTTGGTTCAACTGTGCATGGGTGTGCCATGGGGCGCGCCGGATGATCTGAACACCTTTATGGCGATGGTGAACAACGTGCCGGATGACTGGACCTTCAGCGCGTTTTCGCTGGGGAGAAACCAGATGGCTTATGTTGCGGCCTCGGTGCTGGCGGGCGGCAATGTGCGCGTGGGGCTGGAGGATAACCTGTGGCTCGACAAGGGTGTGCTGGCCGAGAATTGGCAGTTGGTAGAGCGTGCGGGGACCATCATCGAAAATATGGGGGCGAAAGTCATTGGGCCTGCTGAGGTGCGCGAGAAGCTTGGTTTGACCAAGCGTGCGCCTGTGGCGGAGTAGGCATGGATTGGGGGCCAGCCCCCAAACCCCCGGAGTATTTTGGAAAAGATGAAGTTTGGGGCGTGATATGACAAACACGGCGGCAATCATTGGTGGTGGCGTGATCGGCGGCGGGTGGGCCGCGCGGTTTTTGCTGAACGGTTGGGATGTGCGGGTTTTTGACCCTGATCCTGAGGCCGAGCGCAAGATCGGGGAGGTTCTGGACAATGCGCGGCGGTCGCTGCCGGGGTTAAGTGATGTGCCGTTGCCGCCCGAGGGCGTGCTGAGTTTCCATGACGACTTGGCCGATGCCGTGCAGGGCGCGGAGTGGATTCAGGAAAGCGTGCCCGAGCGGTTGGACCTGAAGTTGAAGGTTTACAAGGGGTTGCAAGAGGCGTGTGATCCGGGGGCGATCATCGGGTCGTCGACCAGCGGATTCAAGCCTTCGGAACTGCAAGAAGGTGCGCTGCGGCCTGAACAGATCGTGGTGACGCATCCGTTCAACCCGGTTTATCTGCTGCCGCTGATCGAACTGGTGCCGACCGACAAGAACCCGACAGAAATGGTCGAGCGCGCGCAGGGGCTGCTGAAATCCGTCGGTTTCTTCCCTTTGCACATCAAGAAAGAGATCGACGCTCATATTGCAGACCGCTTTCTTGAGGCCGTCTGGCGCGAGGCGCTGTGGCTGGTCAAGGATGGCATCGCCACCACCGAAGAGGTTGATGAGGCGATCCGCATGGGGTTTGGCATCCGCTGGGCGCAGATGGGCCTGTTCGAGACCTACCGCGTGGCAGGCGGTGAGGCCGGGATGCGGCACTTTATGGCGCAGTTCGGGCCAGCGCTGAAATGGCCATGGACCAAGCTGATGGATGTGCCCGAGTTCACTGATGAGTTGGTCGATATGATCGCCGAACAGTCGGATGCGCAGTCGGGTATGCACTCGATTCGTGAATTGGAGCGTATTCGCGACAACAATCTTGTGGGGATGATGCGGGCGCTCAAGGCGCAGAACTGGGGTGCGGGGGCGGTCCTGAACCAACACGATTCCGTGTTGAAGCCCGGTGCCCTGCCAACTATCGACCAAGCCGACCTGAGCCAGCCGATTCTGACCGTCGCGCGCGCGGTACCTTTGGATTGGACGGACTATAACGGCCACATGAACGAGGCGCGGTATCTTGAGGCCTTCGCGGCCGCCACTGACCGGTTCATGGAGATCATGGGCTGTGATGCGGACTATATCGCCTCGGGCGGTAGCTATTTCACCGCCGAAAACCACATTCGGTATATCGACGAAGTACATGCGGGCGCGAAGATTGAGGTGCGCACGCAGTTGTTGCTGGGGCAGGGCAAGAAGCTGCATGTTTTCCACAGCATGTATGAGGGTGACAAGCTGCTGGCCACGGGCGAGAGCTTCCTGCTTCATGTCAGTCTTGAGACCCGCCGCCCCAGTGCTCCGTCAGCCGAGATTGAGGCAGCGATGGCCCGGATTTCCGAAGCGCAGGCCGCCTTGCCGTATCCCGAAGGCGCGGGTGCTGCGATCCGCAAACCGTCATGAGCGGGCGTGTTTTGATTACAGCCGGCGCTTCGGGCGTCGGTCGGGCCATGGCCGAAGCGTTTGACACGGCGGGTGCGCAAGTCTGGGTGGCGGACCTGGATCCCGAGGCCCTGTCGCATTGCCCGTCGCATTGGCGAAAGTCCGAAATCAACGTGGCTGAGGAAATCACCGTCGCGGATATTTTCGCGAAGATCGAAGCCGAGTGGGGCGGGTTGGATACGTTATGCGCCAATGCAGGCGTTGCCGGGCCGACGGCCGTGGTCGAGGACGTGGCGATTGAGGATTGGCGGGCGTGCCTGTCCGTTAATCTTGAAGGTGTGTTTCTGTGCGCGAAGTACGCCGCGCCGATCATGAAGCGTCAAAAAAGCGGGGCTGTGGTGATCACATCCTCGACTGCCGGACAATACGGATACCCCAATCGCGCGCCCTACGCGGCGGCGAAATGGGGGGTGATCGGACTGGCCAAGACGCTTGCCATGGAGCTTGGGCCGTTTGGCGTGCGTTGCAACACGATCTGCCCCGGCGCTGTAGAAGGCCCGCGCATGGAAGGTGTGCTAGAGCGTGAGGCGGCGGCCAAGGGGATGACCCGCGACCAAGTGTATAACGGCTACGCGTCCGGCACTTCGATGGGCCGGTTTGTCGAGGGACGGGACATCGCGGATATGGCCGTGTTCCTTGCCTCGGATGCGGCACGGCTGGTGTCGGGGCAGGTGATCGCCGTGGACGGCCACACCGTCAACCCCGATCCAAAACTCTGACTATCCCTGATTTGGCCCGCGTATTTGGCGGATGGTCTGACGAACCGCCTGCCAGTCCTGCGCTTGCTGTATGTTTCCGGCGGCTTGGCATTCGCGCATTTTAAGCGCGGCTTCGGCCTCGGCCCGGTCACCGTGCGCCGAATAAAGGGCGCGTGCGTATTGTGCGGTTTGTAGTGCGTCCATTCCTGTGGTCCTCCGTCTGTGGTCGGAATGCCCGTAAGTTCGCGCCAATCGACGATAACACAGGTTGGAGGTTAACGCATCCTTTCGCGTAACGACTTCAGGTGGCATGGAAAATCCCGCGCGGTCACGTCGGCCTCGCGGACCAGTGTGTCAAAGTGGCGCGTGAAGGTTTCGATACGATCACGGTCTCGGAACGCCATATAATGACTTCCGGCATAAAACACACACAGCAGCGGGCCAAATATCGTGACGGGCGCAGAATAAAGTCGCTTTGCATCAAAAAGATAGATGCGCATTCGGGGGTAAAGTTGTTCGCACAAGGCAAGCAGATGGTCGATCTGTTCCCGACGCGTCTGAAGGTCCAGTCCGTGATAGTAACCGGTCGCGTTAGCAAAGCTGTCGATTTCAAACAGCGGCATCGCGACTTCGTAGTCTGATTGTGCCTGGCGCATCCAGGTCAGGCGGTCTTCTGACGCCCCGATTGCTTGATCTGCTGTTCTGCCCAGATGCGGCGCGTATTCCCATTCCAGCACTGCGCGGGTTTTCAACATGTCAGGCAAAGTTGCTGGAACATAACGGATTTTGTAGCCTGCAGCCTCTTTGTGCCATTCAAATATCCGTTCATCCACAAGGGCGCGTGGCGCTTCTGTCATGGTGAGCGAGCTTGCCAGTAACTCTGCCGCGCTTTCAGGGCGGTCAGAAAGGCTCAGCAGCCAATCCGCCGACACACCCAAGGCCGAAGCGCAACTGCCGACCACATGCGCGTTCGGCAGCCGAGCGCCATCGAGCGTCAAAAGCTGCGACACAGTTGAACGGTCCACTCCGATCTCACGTGCCAGCGCGCTTTGACTGACCCGCCTTTCTTCCATGGCGCGAGCAAGGCGCTGTCGGAACTGTGCTGCGCGGTCTCGTTTGTCGATTTTATTCTGCATATGTTTGAAAATATCACATTTGATGAATTTTGTTAATCATATTCAGAATTTTCAACCTGACCTCTTGTCCGTAATTCTTGAGACATAACAAGAATATGGGTGACGGAATGGAAACACGACGAAGATCGGTCGTGAAGGCGGTGCTGTGGAATGCGATGGGGCTGATTGTCATGACCCTTGTTGGGTTGGTGGCAACTGGGTCCGCTGCAATCGGCGGGACATTGGCGATTGTGAACACCGCGATCGGTCTGACCTTGTACGTAATTTATGAACGCGTTTGGGCTGGTATCACGTGGGGTCGCAATGTCTGAGCGTGAGGGGCCCGAGTGGATCACCTTCGCGCTGATTCTGACATGTTATGCAGCTTGGCTGGGTGTGATTTTCTACGCGCCTTTATGGGTGGCAATCCCGGCGATGGGGTGTGTCGCCGCCATGCATTCCTCACTGACGCATGAAGCGTTGCACGGGCATCCATTCCGGCAAAACTGGTTGAACGAGGCTTTTATGGCCCTGCCGTTGACGCTGTTCATTCCGTATCAGCGTTTTCGAGACCTGCATCTTGCCCACCACAGGGACGCAACCTTGACCGACCCGTACGACGACCCGGAGTCGAATTACCTCGATCCGAAGGTCTGGGGTCGTCTACGCGGTTGGCAACGGCTGTTGCTGTCTGCGAATAACACTCTGCTGGGGCGTATCGTTCTGGGCCCGGCGATTGGGCAATATGTCTTCACGCGGGATGAGCTGCGCGCCACCTTTCGCGGTGACCGGAATGTTCTGAGGGCGTGGGCGCTGCATCTTGTCGGAGTCGCTGTTGTTCTTGGGGTCGTTGCGCAGTCCGGTATGCCGATTTGGGCCTATGTCACGTCTGCATATATCGGGTTGGGTCTGGTTAAGATCCGAACTTTTCTGGAACACCGGGCACACGAAGATGCAGGTGCCAGAACCGTCATCGTCGAAGACCGTGGTCCGCTGGCGTTTCTGTTTCTGAACAATAACTTGCACGTAGTTCATCACATGAACCCTGCCGCGCCCTGGTACAAGCTGCCATCTTTGTATCACGAGGGGAAAGACCGCTATCTGGCCAGAAACAGCGCCTATGTGTATCGCTCTTACGCCGAAATTTTCCGCGCGTTCTTCGTGCGTGCGAAGGACCCGGTTGCGCATCCGCTCTGGCCAAGGGATTGATTTAAGGCCACAAGGGTCGGCATGAGCCTTTGGATTCCCGTCACTCTCGCGGCTGCTTCGTTTCAAACCGTTCGCTTCATGCTGCAAAAATCGCTGAGTAGCGTGAAGCTGAGTGCGGCTGGCGCGACATTTGCGCGGTTTGCGTATTCGATGCCTCTGGCGGTGCTAGGGTTGGCTGTGGCTTTGATGCTGACAGGGTATGGCCTGCCGCATCTGACCGCCAAATTTTGGCTGTTCGCCGTGGTTGGCGGGACAACTCAGATTCTTGCGACAATCTGTGTGGTCGCTTTGTTCAAGCAGCGCAATTTTGCCGTTGGGATCACCTTCAAGAAAACCGAAGTCATCCAGACCGCCATTGTGGGTTTTCTGGTCCTTGGCGATCAGGTGTCGGCGGGGGCGTTTGCGGCGATCATTCTGGGGCTGACGGCGGTTCTGTTGCTGTCGAAAAACCCCGGCGGGGATGGCGCGTGGTGGAAACACCTGACCAATCGCGCCTCGCGATTGGGGCTTGGGTCGGGTGTTCTGTTCGCGTTTTCCTCGGTCAGTTACCGCGGGGCTTCGTTGGAATTGGGTGATATCGACGCGTGGTTCCGGGCGCTGGTGACACTGGCTGTTGTGGTGTCGTTCCAGTTTCTCAGCATGGGGCTTTGGCTTTTGTGGCGGGACCGGGCCGAATTACGGGCTGTCTGGGACACGCGCCGGACCGGAGTATTTGTCGGCCTCACCAGCCTGAGCGGATCATTTTGTTGGTTTCTGGCCTTCACATTGCAGAACGCGGCATATGTCAAAGCGCTGGGACAGGTCGAGTTGATCCTGAGCCTTTTCGCTTCGCTGCTGTTCTTCCGCGAGACCATCACCCGGCGCGAGATCGCCGGGATGACATTGCTGGGTGCGTCGATAGTTGTGCTGGTGTTGTCGATTTAACCGGCTCGGCGCTCATCAAAGCTGAGTGCGATAAAGCTGGGCATATGATCGCCCATTCCTACAACATTCGCGCCACCACCGTCGCGACGATTGCGGCCCCTGGGTTCTTTTTCCCTTTTACGGTCGCTCTTTTTGCTGTCGCTTTTCTTTTCATCCGACGGCTTGGCTTTTTTCTCTTGCTTGGGCGCGTCCGACTTCGGCTCGTCCTTGATCGGGTTGTCGATCCGGGGGATTTCCTTTTGGATCAGCTTTTCGATTGCATCCAGCGCCTTTTCGTCGCGGCCCGAGCAGATGGTGATTGCCTTGCCCTCACGACCGGCACGACCCGTCCGGCCAATCCGGTGAACGTAATCTTCGGCATGGCCGGGCACGTCAAAGTTGAACACGTGGCTGACCGACGGGATATCCAGACCCCGCGCAGCCACATCCGAGGCCACCAACAGGCGCAGCGACCCGTCGCGGAACCCGTCCAGCGTTTTCATACGCTGCGACTGGTCCAGATCACCATGGATGGCGGCGGCGTTATAGCCGTATTTCTTCAGCGACTTCGCGCAGATATCCACATCCGTCTTGCGGTTGCAGAAGATGATCGCGTTCGTACATTTGTCGCCTTCGGCGTCGATCAGTGCGCGCAGGACCTTGCGTTTATTGCTGGCCTCACGGTCGCGGCGACCACCTTTGAACATGACTACGCCCTGTTCGATTGTTTCAGACGCCGTCGCCTGACGGGCAACCTCGATGCGGGCAGGGGCTGACAGGAACGTGTCGGTAATACGCTCGATCTCAGAGGCCATGGTGGCCGAGAAGAACAGTGTCTGGCGGGTGAATGGGGTCAGCGAAAAGATGCGCTCGATATCGGGAATAAAGCCCATATCCAGCATCCGGTCAGCCTCATCCACCACCATGATCTGAACGCCGGTCAGCAACAGTTTGCCACGTTCGAAATGGTCCAGCAGACGGCCGGGCGTGGCGATCAGAACGTCGACGCCACGGTCGATCAGCGCCTCTTGTTCCTTGAAGCTGACGCCTCCGATCAACAGCGCCTTGGTCAGTTTCAGGTGCTTGGTATAGGTGTCGAAGTTTTCGGCTACCTGCGCGGCCAGTTCCCGCGTCGGGCACAGCACCAGCGATCGCGGCATCCGCGCACGTGCGCGGCCACGGGCCAGCAGGGTGATCATCGGCAGAGTAAAACTTGCGGTTTTCCCGGTGCCGGTCTGGGCGATACCCAGAACATCCTTGCCCTCAAGCGCAGGGGGAATTGCACCTTCCTGGATCGGGGTGGGGGTTTCGTATCCGGCTTCCTCAATGGCTTTGAGGACCTTCGGGTTCAGGTTCAGTTCGTTAAACTTTGTCATGTATGTCCGTTTTTGCGGACACTAGACCTGGCCCGCGCGTCAAAGGAATGCCGGGTCCGGATGACCATACGCAGCAGCGCGCATTTCGGCTTGGGCGGGGACATAACAAAAACGTCGATCAGCGTCAAATGAAGACACGTTAACGTAACGGCGGTCCGTGATAGTCTGGATTTCGCGCAACAATTCAGGCGGTTCCGGGGAAGTGTTTCGCGAGCTTTTCGTCCAGATTGAACGGGCGATAGCGGATCAACCCATGTTGCTTCAATCGCGCGTAAACCTCGGGGTCTGTACCGCTGATTTCATCGTAAAACGCGCGAAGCCCGGTTTCGCCGCCTTCGGTCATTATCCAGCTCAGCAGTTCGTTCATGTTCAACCCGCCCTGTTCGCGTGGCACGTTCGGGGACATTCCGGCCCTGTATGATCCGCTTTGCATCCGAAATAGGACATGCGCCCGGAAATGATCCCAGTCAGGCGCGTGGCGGTGGCACAGGTCGATTCCGGGTAACTCGGTCTTTACCGGGCACATCTCTCCGTTCTGAAACAGGTTGTGGATGCGGAAATTGATCTGGGGCAGGCCGGTACGCACGAAGAGCTTGCCCTGAACGTGGCTGAGGAATCCACCCAGAACAAATGCGCCGTAATTCGGATAAAGCGTTTGCATAATCCCGTCGCGGCCCTGACCGGTAGGAATATAGGCCTTGTACTGATCCTGCGTGCCCCCGACGGGTTCAATCGGACGGACACGAACCGCGGGGACGTCATCCGGAATCTCTGCCAACTGTTCATCAACAGGGGTCTGGGTCCACAGGAATTCGTCCAGATCAATATGAGTCAGCCAGTCAACTTGTGCCTTTCGATAAGTAAAGCTGGCATTTGCGGTCTGTCGCACCTGATGCGTATCGGGCCTTTTGCGTTGCCTGTAGGCCCAGAACCTTGTGTCGCAGATGCGGACCTCGACCATCGGATGGCGAATTAGCACATTGAAGGCGTCGGGGCAGGGCTCGTCCAGAAACAGAAAGATTTGATCGGCCCCAAGATCGAGGTGGTAGGCCACAAACCGCAGGATGTCCTTCGCCGTTCCCCGAACAGTCGATACGATGCCCCAAGTTGTCACTGCCGCGCCCTTTGCCGCGCCGCCCGCATCTCTCGCATTAGTTTCAGGCGTCGGAACACAGTGCCGGGGTCCGCGTTAAGCCTGTTCAGAAGATGATTGGCCAACGGCGCTATGGTTGGGTCGGTCAAAGCTTTGGACCAGATCGGCGCAATAAGGTTGATATCCAGACCACCACTATCCAGCGAAAACCCCTCCATCCCCATTGGCAGGGCGGCATCGACTTTGTGTCGCAGCCGAAAGGCATCCGAGGGTGGGTGGCCGGAAAACAGACGTTCAAACTCATACAGTTTGACCAGACCAAACAACATGCGCAAGGCATGACCGACCTCACGTTGGGTCGGGGTCATGCCGTGATCTGCAAATGTCTGCACCGAGGATACCAGCCAACGCAGGTCCAATACCTGCAACAGATGCGCCGATTGCTCGGCCCAGAGGCGCTGAAACAGGGTCGGGCATTGTGTCGGAAAATCCCTTTTACGCAGGTTTGCGATCAACTGAGCGTTCAGGAATGCCAGTTCGGTCGAGCCTACGAATTCTTCCGCGATCCGCGCCCGTTTTCGCGCCCAAGATGTGTTGGGCGACCCCGGACCCAGCCGCGCCGCATCCTCAGCAACGATCTGAACAGTCAAAGGCTCCAGAGCAGCATCAGCAGGCGGCAGCGTTTCAGCGCCAAAGTCGAACGGGGCGCGGCGGCCCTCAAAACGGTCCAGGACGCCTGTCAGACCGTCGGGATAGGTCAGGTCAATCTCGTTCATGCCCAAGAGATTGCGGCGGGGTGTTTGCCACTGCAATCAAACCATCATTTCCTTGGTCGCCGTCAGGTTCAATGCCGGATAGTCCCGCACCACCCGGTCGATATCCCATTGCAGGCGAGTCAGATAAACGATGTCGCCGTCATGGTCGTGCGCGATGTGCTGTTTGTTGGCGTTGACGAATTTTTCAACCTCGATCTTGTCACCGCTGACCCAACGGGCCGAGGTGAACTGCGACGCCTCGAACCGAACAGGCAGGCCGTATTCCATCTCGATCCGGCTGGCGAGCACTTCGAATTGCAGAGCACCGACCACACCTACGATAAAGCCAGACCCGATCGAGGGTTTGAACACTTTGGCTGCACCTTCCTCGGCGAACTGCATCAAAGCCTTTTCCAGATGCTTGGCTTTTAACGGATCTGCCGCGCGGACGGTTTGCAGCAGTTCCGGCGCAAAGGACGGAATTCCGGTGACGCGTAGCGCCTCGCCCTCGGTCAGGGTATCACCGATGCGCAGTTGCCCGTGGTTGGGGATGCCGATGATGTCGCCGGCCCATGCTTCTTCGGCCAATTCCCGGTCCGAGGCCAGAAACAGCACCGGGTTCGAGATCGCCATGGGCTTTTTCGACCGTACATGAGTCAGCTTCATGCCGCGTTTGAAATGTCCCGAGGCCATTCGCACAAACGCTACGCGGTCGCGGTGCTTGGGGTCCATATTGGCCTGCACCTTGAAGACAAAGCCTGCGACCTTCTTTTCATCCGGCGCGATCTGACGCGGTTCAGCCGATTGAACCTGTGGCTGCGGGCCGTATGCACCGATGCCTTCCATCAATTCCTTGACGCCGAACGAGTTAATCGCCGAGCCGAACCAGATTGGGGTCATATGCCCCTCAAGCACTGCCTGCGGGTCGAGCTTGGGCAACAATTCGCGCGCCATTTCGACCTCTTCCAGCAGTTTCTCCAGCAGATGTTCTGGGACGTGTTCGGCCAGCTTGGGATCGTCCAAACCGTCGATCTGAATGCTCTCGGCCACTTTGTTGCGGTCGGCGCGGTCCATCAGTTCCAAGCGGTCGCGCAGCATGTCATAGCAGCCGATGAAATCGCGCCCCACGCCAATCGGCCAGGCGGCGGGAGTGACGTCGATGGCCAGCATCTCTTGAATTTCGTCGATGATCTCGAACGTATCGCGGCTTTCGCGGTCCATCTTGTTACAGAAGGTCAGGATCGGCAGATCGCGCAGGCGGCAGACCTCGAACAGTTTCTGCGTCTGGCTTTCCACACCTTTCGCGCCGTCGATCACCATCACAGCAGCGTCTACAGCGGTGAGCGTCCGATAGGTATCTTCCGAGAAATCGCTGTGACCGGGTGTATCAACCAGATTGAAACGGAAGTTCCCATAGTCGAACGACATTGCCGAAGCGGAAACCGAGATACCGCGATCCTTTTCCATCTGCATGAAGTCCGAGCGTGTGCGCCGCGCCTCACCTTTGGCGCGGACCTGACCGGCCATCTGGATCGCGCCTCCGTATAGAAGGAACTTTTCCGTCAGCGTCGTCTTGCCCGCATCCGGGTGCGAGATGATCGCAAAGGTCCGGCGACGGGCGATCTCGGGCGGCAGGGAGGGTTGGTTCGAGGTATCAAGCATAATCGCGCGTATAGGCGGGGAATCCTGCCGAGGCAAGACAAAGGGGGTGGTTCGAATCGTACAGCTATGGCAATAAGAACATATAGTGAACAAATAGTGGAGTGGATAAATGAATTTGAAAGAGATTGCCGATGAGCTGGTGGCTGGTTGTCGCGAAGACCGCGCCAAGGAAAATCTGGATAAGCTCTATGCCGAGGATGCCGTTTCGGTCGAAGGGCAGGATTTCATGGATATGGGGCGTGAAACCCACGGTCGCGACGCCATTCGAGGTAAACACGAATGGTGGGAAGGCGCGCACGAGGTCTCGGGCGCTTCAGTCAGTGATCCCTTTCCTCATGGTGAAGATCGCTTTGCGGTGATTTTTTCAGTGCAGGGCAGGGTGAAAGAAACCGGTGAAGCCTTTGATATGCAAGAGGTTGGCGTCTATCATGTGGCGAACGGAAAAATTGTTCGGGAAGAGTTCTTTTACTGATCGTTCTTGAATTCTGGTCTTCCCTGTCTGGCTGGTGCTAGACATGGCAACAACAACAGATGGGGAGGATCAGATGGATCTGGGAATCAAAGGAAAACGCGCGCTGGTTTGTGCCAGTAGCAAGGGATTGGGTCTGGGCTGTGCCGAGTCATTGGCCGCAGCGGGGGTCGATCTCGTGATGAACGCGCGCGGTTCCGAGGCGTTAGAGTTTGAAGCCGCGCGGTTGCGCTCGGACCATGGCGTGGACGTTCAGACGGTCGCGTGCGATGTCACTTCGCCGGACGGTCAGGAGCAGGTCATAGAAGCTGCGCAGGGTGTTGATATTCTTGTGACAAACGCGGGTGGTCCCCCTCCGGGTATGTGGTCGGATTGGGAGCGTGAAGATTTCATTAAAGCGCTGGACGCCAACATGCTGACGCCGATTTCCTTCATGAAGGCCTTGCTGCCGGGAATGATGGACAAAGGCTGGGGGCGCGTGGTCAATATCACCTCGCAATCCGTGCGCGCGCCCATCGCCGTGCTGGGCCTGTCGAACGCGGCGCGGACGGGGCTGACTGGCTATGTCGCCGGAACCGCGCGTCAGGTGGCCCCCCAAGGGGTGACGATCAACAATCTGTTGCCCGGCATTCACGCCACCGACCGCGCCGATGCGCTGGACAGCGGGGTTTCCTTGCAAAAGAACATCTCGATGGAAGACGCCCGTGCCGAACGCGCCGCCACGATCCCCGCGCGCCGCTATGGCACACGGCAGGAATTTGGCGCGGCCTGCGCTTTTCTGTGTTCCCAGCACGCGGGGTTTATCGTGGGTCAGAATATCCTGCTGGACGGCGGTGGGACCAACCTGACGATGTAGATGATGGCGAAAAATTTTTCACTGAAAGATCAGTTATTTAATGCAGAAAAGACCCGCTATCTGGCGGGGCTTTTCGCGGCAGCCGACCCCGGTTTCGATGTGGATGCGCTTCAAGCGCAGGTCATGTCCCGCCTGTCTGGTCTTGAGTTGAAAGAGCGTATGGCGTGGATCGCCACGTGTCTGCAACAGGCCGTTCCCGGTGATCTGCCGGACGTTGCGCCGACGTTGTTGAACGCCTTGCCCCCTCCGTTGGACCCGACCAAGACGGATGATGATTTCGGTGACTTCATCTTTGCGCCCTTGGGCGATTGGGTTGTGGACGTTGGGTTGGACCATCCCGATCTGGCGCTGGACGTGATCGAAGAACTGACGCAGAGGTTTTCAATGGAATGGGCCATTCGCCCATTCCTTAACCACCATCCAGATAAGGTGATGGCGCGTATGGAAGTTTGGTGCGATCACGACAGCTATCACGTGCGCAGACTGGTTAGCGAAGGAACGCGGCCAAGGCTGCCGTGGGGGCAGGCGGTCGGGCTGGACCTGACTGATCCGTTACCATTGTTGGACCGGCTTCACGCGGACAAGACTCGTTACGTTACACGCTCGGTCGCCAATCATCTGAATGATATCACAAAGAAGGACCCCGAACTGGTTCTGAGCCGCCTGCAAAGCTGGTCGCAGGACGCGCATCAAGACGCTGATGAATTGCGATGGATGACAACGCACACTTTGCGCGGGCTGGTCAAATCGGGCCACCCCAAGGCCATGAAGATGCTGGGCTTTGACCCAGAAGCCGAGGTTTCGGCAAGCATCGCTGTTCTTGGTGAGGCCAGGATTGGCGGGGCGTTGGAGTTTGATGTGGCTTTGACCGGAGAGAGTGACCAACCCGTTTTGGTAGATTATATTATTCACTTTCAAAGGCCTGGAGGAAAAACTTCAACAAAGGTGCATAAACTCAAGCAATCGGCTTTGCGCGACGGGGCGTTAAAACTGGGAAAGAAGCACAAGCTTAAAGCCGATGCGACAACCTTCAAGCTGGTCCCCGGCGCACATCGGTTGGAAATTCAGGTGAATGGTCGGGTGCGCGCGGGCGTCGATTTCGAACTGCTGGGTTGAGGCGGGCAACTCACAGTTCTGTTAAATGTCGAAGGCTTGGATTGCACCTGACACCGCTCTGATCTAGCTGATGTCTGTCGCGAAACAGAGGGAAGCTCGGGATGAAGCATGAGTCGGTGCAGAATTACTATGGCGAAGTCTTGCAAGGCAGTTCTGACCTGCAGACCAACGCATGTTGCACGCCGGATGACATGCCGGATCATGTAAAGAAAATTCTTTCGCAAATTCATGACGATGTGTTGACCCGTTACTATGGATGCGGGTTGATCGCCCCGCTGGATCTTGAGGGGATGAGCATCCTCGACTTGGGCTGTGGGGCCGGGCGCGACGTCTACGCTCTGTCCGCTATGGTGGGCGAAAAAGGCCGCGTGGTTGGTGTGGATATGACGCCCGAGCAACTGGACGTCGCCCGAGCGCATCAGGATTATCACGCACAGGCCTTTGGTCACGGAGCGTCGAATGTTGAATTCCATCACGGCTATATCGAAAAACTGGACGAATTGGACCTTGAGCCCGGCTCGTTCGACATCATCGTCTCGAACTGCGTCATCAATCTGGCCACCGATAAAGAGGCGGTTTTGCGCGGGGCGCACCGCCTGCTGAAAGAAGGCGGCGAGATGTATTTCTCGGACGTCTACGCCGATCGACGCGTGCCTCAGGCTATGGCCGAGGATGAGGTTTTGTACGGTGAATGCCTGTCCGGGGCGCTGTATTGGAATGATTTCCTGTCGATCTCGCGCAAGGCAGGATTTGGCGATCCACGCTGTGTGACTCACCGACCGCTGACCATTGAAAACCCGGTGCTGGAGGAGCGCGTTGCGCCGTTGAAGTTCCTGTCCGCGACGTATCGTCTGTTCAAGCTGCCAGAGCTGGAACCGGCTTGCGAGGATTACGGGCAGGCGGTGATCTACAAGGGCACCATCCCTCACGCTCCGCATCTGTTTGAGTTGGATGACCATCATGCGATTGAAACCGGCAAGGTCTTTCCGGTTTGCGGTAATACGTGGATGATGTTGAAAGACACACGATTTGCCCGGCATTTCGACTTTATCGGCGATTTCTCGACCCATTATGGCATTTTCGAAGGGTGTGGCGGGGAAAGCCCGTTTGAAGCCGCCGGTGAAGCTCTGTCCGGCGGGTGTTGCTGATCCCTTGCGCCTGAGGGGCGGGGTTGCTATCCCCGCCCAAGTCCGATGGAATTGATCGGGAAAGGCAACGGGGTCCATCGGTGACAGTAGACGCAACTCCTCCACGTCTGGAAATTCGCAATCTGGTCGCGCGCTATGAAGGGCGGGTTGTGGTTGACGATGTCTCGCTGACCGTTCAGGCGGGGCAGGTCACCTGTCTGCTGGGACCGTCCGGTTGTGGTAAGTCAACGACACTGCGGATGATCGCCGGGGTCGACATGCAAGAATCCGGTGAGATTTACGTCGACGGGAAACTGATCTGCGACACCGTGTTTCGCGTGCCTCCGGAACGGCGCGAAATTGGGTTGATGTTTCAGGACTTTGCCCTGTTCCCCCATCTCAGCGTGGCGGACAACGTCGCTTTTGGCCTGAAGGGGCGCAGGGACGAGAAACGCGCGCGCGTCGAAGAACTGCTGCGCAAGGTCGACATGATGCGGTTCATCGACGATTTTCCGCATCACCTGTCAGGGGGTGAGCAGCAAAGGGTGGCATTGGCGCGTGCTCTGGCACCGCGCCCGCGTATCATGTTGATGGATGAACCCTTCTCGGGGCTGGACAACCGGCTGCGCGATGGCATCAGGGATGAGACCCTGGCGATCCTCAAGCAGGAAGACGCGGCTGTGGTTCTGGTCACTCATGAACCTGAAGAGGCCATGCGCATGGCAGACGAAATCGCGTTGATGCGACGGGGCAAGATCGTTCAGCAAGGCGCGCCCTATAACGTTTATACGCGCCCGGCTGATAAGGCGGCCGTGACCTTTTTTAGCGATCTCAATACTTTAAGGTCGCAAGTGAATGGGGCCTTGGCGGACACGCCGTTTGGGCAGTTTCTGGCGCCCGGCGTCGCTGATGGCACGAATGTCGAGATCGTTTTCCGCCCTCAGCACGTTCGCTTGGACTTTGATCGCAACGGCAAAGGGCCGCTCCCAACGGCGACGGATGGCGTCGCGGCCCGAGGCGTGGTCGAGCGTTCGCGGTTTCTGGGCAACGAAAGCCTTGTTGAGTTTCGCATGGATCATGACGGCTCGATCCTGAAAGCGACGGTACCCAACGTCTTTTTGCCCCAGCCGGGGCGCGTTATGTGGCTGACGGTCCGCCGGGACCGGTGTTTCGTGTTCCCCGAGTGACGCCTGTAACCACAGATTAGGGCCAAGTGGTGCGCGAAAGCCGCAGATTGCGTGCGCGGGTCGCTTGCCGCCGCGCAGGGGCGGGTCTATCAAGGAAAAAACGCAGGGACGGATGGGGCATATGCGTATTCTTCTGACCAACGATGATGGAATCAACGCCCCGGGGCTTATCGCGCTCGAGGCGATTGCCGCAGAACTTGCAGGGCCCGATGGTGAGGTTTGGGTCGTCGCGCCGGCATTCGAACAGTCCGGCGTTGGTCACTGCATCAGCTATACGCATCCGATGATGATGGCCCAGTTGGGTGAACGTCGGTTTGCGGCTGAAGGGTCGCCCGCCGATTGCGTGCTGGCTGGCTTGCACGACGTGATGAAGGATGCGCCGCCGGATTTGGTTTTGTCGGGTGTGAATCGTGGAAACAACTCGGCCGAAAACACGCTGTATTCTGGAACCGTGGGCGGCGCGATGGAAGCTGCCTTACAAGGTATCCCCGCGATCGCGTTGTCGCAGTATTTTGGCCCGCGTAATCTTGGGCTGGACGATCCCTTTGAGACAGCAACCCGGCACGGCGCCGACCTTGTACGGAAAATTCTGGATGCTACCCCAGCAGAACAGGGCGATTACCGATTGTTTTACAACGTGAATTTCCCTCCGGTTCCTGCGGACGAAGTGTTGGGGACGCGGATCGCGCCGCAAGGGTTCCGCCGGGATACACATTTCTCGGTCGAACCTCACAGCTCTCCTTCGGGGCGGCGCTTTTTGTGGATCAAGGGGGGCTATCAGCACAACCCGACCGCGCCCGGAACGGACGCCGCAGTAAATCTGGCCGGTTATATTTCGGTTACGCCGATGCGCGCGGACCTGACAGCGCATGACACGCTTGAGGCATTGAAGTCGATCGAATGAGCGGACCAAGCGCAGAAACCATTATGCAATTTCTGTTTGCCTTGCGCTCGCGCGGGGTGACGGATGCACGTGTTCTGGCCGCGATGGAGCAGATTGATCGCGGAAAGTTTGTCAAAGGCCTGTTTTCTGAGCGCGCCTATGAAGACACTCCGTTGCCGATTGCCTGTGGTCAAACAATAAGTCAGCCGTCAGTTGTTGGGCTTATGACGCAGGCGCTGGACGTGCGTCCGCGCGATACAGTTCTGGAAATCGGCACGGGGTCCGGATATCAGGCCGCCGTCCTGTCCAAGCTGGCGCGCCGGGTTTACACCGTCGAGCGCCACAAGAGGTTGGTCCGTGAAACGGGGGATCTGTTCCGCGATATGGGGCTGACTAACGTGACAGCGATGCTGTCGGATGGATCCTTTGGCCTGCCGGAACAGGCACCGTTCGACCGCATCATCGTGACGGCGGCGGCGGAAGACCCCCCCGGGCCACTCTTGGCGCAGCTCAAAATCGGCGGTATCATGGTTTTACCGGTGGGGCAGTCGGATGCGGTTCAGACGTTGATCCGCGTGCGGCGAACCGAGACCGGTCTGGAATATGATGAATTGTTGCCCGTTCGTTTCGTGCCTCTGCTAGAGGGGTTGGGAAAAGAAGGGGCGTAAAGGATTACTTTGCAGATGCACCGGAACCCCGGCCAACAGGGGCAGGTGATGAGGACAGCAAAATGAGAGCAGTTTCCAAGTCAGCGATACGACGCTGCGCAACCGGAGCCGCGGCTCTGGCCCTTTTGGCGGGATGTGAAGGCCCGCTCGATTATGATCTGCGCGGGCAGGTCGGCGGGTTTTCGACAACTGACGCGGCGCAATCCGCGACAACAAGCCGACCGGCGCCGGATGCACGCGGCGTGATCAGCTATCCAACATATCAGGTGGCCATAGCGCGCCGTGGTGACACAGTGAGGGACGTGGCCGCACGGGTCGGGTTGCCCGAGGGCGAGCTTGCCACCTTCAACGGCCTCAAGCCGACGGACACCCTGCGTGATGGCGAGGTTGTTGCCCTGCCTCGGGCGGTTGGTGCCGGCAGTACAGTGGATATCGCCGCGATCGCCGGAACAGCCATTGACGACGCACCGACGGATGGGTCCGTGCAAACGTCGACGCTGGAACCTGCGCAACCGGCCACGACGCCAGCCCCGGCCCCGGTGCCTGCGGGACCGGAACCGATCCGGCACAAGGTGAAACGGGGCGAAACAGCCTTTACGATCTCACGGCTTTATGACGTTCCGGTGGATGCGCTTGCCGATTGGAATGGTTTGGATTCAGACTTTACAGTGCGTGAAGGGCAGTTCCTGCTGATCCCGATCAAAAGCCAGCCTGCGCCGCAACAGGCAAGCCAACCGGCAACCAACGTGACGCAGCCGGGGCAGGGGTCGCCGACACCCACTCCGCCAAGCGCGACGCAACCTTTGCCGGAAGAAGTGATTGCGCCAGCAAAACCTGCGCCTGATGTTACGGCTGAAGCCCCAACCAACCAGAGCAACTCCCTGTTGGGTCTGCCCGTCACGGGGACGATTATCCGTACCTATAACAAGGGAAAGAACGAGGGCATTGATATCGCGGCGGCACCGGGAACTGCGGTGAAAGCCGCCGAAGCCGGTACGGTGGCCGCGATCACCGCAGACGCTGATCAGGTGCCGATCATCGTTGTGAAGCACAAGAACGACTTGCTAACCGTTTATGCCAATGTCGAAAACATCGCGGTGAAAAAGGGCGATCGCGTGCGCCGGGGCGAAAAGATTGCTGCATTGCGCGGCGGCGACAATGCTTATGTCCATTTCGAGGTTCGGAAAGGATTCGAGGCCGTCGATCCGGAACCCTACTTGAACTAAAGGGAATGGCCCTGATCGGGCCATACCTCCGGTGGGGATATTTTTAGCCAGATGAAGCGCGGATCACGCTTCGGGGTCGAAGTCGCTTAGTCTTTTGCCGGGCTCGTCGGCAAAGATTTCTGGCAAGGGGTGCACGAATTCGATCAGGTCTACGCGGAAGACACGGAAGCCTGCGCGCAATTCGCACCATGCCGTCAGGGTCCAGACGCGGCCCCAGTATTCCATATGCAGTGGGCGGATCGTGCGTTCTGTCAATACGCCGTCGATGCGGCGGTAGGACAGGAGGAGCTTTTGGCGCGACTTGATGGCGGATCGGATTGGCGCCATATGCGCCAGCCCGCGCGCGGCATCGGCAAAGGGATAAACGGCGAATTTCCAGGCGTCGGCCTCGGCCACGACCTGTGCCGGTAGCACCGCGTCGATCTTGTCGGCGAGAGTTTCGGCGGCGGCTTTCAGATCCGGGTCGGCGGCTTCGGCCACGATCGCCATGCCGAGGTTCAGCGCTTCTAGCTCGGCTGGGGTCAGGTTCAGGGGGGGCAGGGTGATTTGTTCGCGCACCATGTAGCCTACGCCGCGCTCCCCCTCGACCGGGACGCCCGAGGCGACGAGAGTATCCATGTCGCGGTAGATCGTGCGAACCGACACCTCATGCCGGTCCGCAATGTCCTGCGCGCGGTGCAGTTTACCGTCGCGCAGAATCTGGATGATGTCGAACAGGCGGTCAGTGCGGCGCATGACACACCGTTTCGACCGCGATCAGGCGGTCATGTTCCATAGCACATTCTCATGGCGCATCTGGATGCTTTCCGGATTGATCGCAGCCATCAGATCCGCGCAAAAGTCCTGCTGCGGGAATTGCGCGGCGGCGTCTTTGGCCGCTTTCATATCCGTCCAGATCACATAGTCGGTCCAGCGGCCATCTTCGCCCTGGCTTAAGTGTCGATGGGTGAAGCCGGGAGCAGACCGGACAAAGCCTTCGGAGGCCCGGCTAAGTTTCACAAACTCTTCCGGCGTGGTGCTATTGGCGAGGCTGAAGGTGACGATTTCTGCAACATGGGTCATTTGAGTCTCCGTTGACCAGGTTTCGATGTCCTCTACCTAGCCAACTACAACTGACATAAACCTGTCAGTTGCAAAAAGCGAGCCTCAAAAAAAGGGTAGGGCGATCAAATTTACTGCACAAATTGCAAGCCCTGACTTTTGCAATCGAGGATCCGGGCGTAGACACGAACTCAGATCACATTCCCGGCGCAGTGCGTCGATGTACAAGGAGATATGACATGCTCAACAATATCGGCCTTCCCGGTCTTCTGCTGATTGCGGTTGTGGTGCTAGTGCTGTTTGGCCGTGGCAAGATCAGCTCGCTCATGGGTGAAGTGGGCAAGGGTATCACTTCGTTCAAAAAGGGCGTCAAAGAAGGCGCGGATGAGTTGGAGCAGGACGCGTCCGAGCTCGCAAAGGACGTCACGCCCGAGACTGACAAAGATAAGGCATAAGACCAGATGTTTGATCTGGGCTGGACCGAGCTTCTGGTCATTGGCATCGTGGCCCTGATCGTTGTGGGGCCAAAGGACCTGCCTGTGCTGTTCCGCAATGTTGGCCGTTGGGTCGGCAAGGCACGTGGTATGGCGCGCGAATTCAGCAGTGCGATGAACGAGGCCGCAGATCAGGCTGGTGTCAATGAAATCAAAAAGGGGCTGAACGCGGCGACCAATCCGGTTGGCACAGCCATGGACGGCGTGAAAGAA
Source organism: Ruegeria sp. HKCCD7221 (assembly GCF_013031225.1). Classification (NCBI taxonomy): domain Bacteria; kingdom Pseudomonadati; phylum Pseudomonadota; class Alphaproteobacteria; order Rhodobacterales; family Roseobacteraceae; genus Ruegeria; species Ruegeria sp. HKCCD7221. The sequence continues at coordinate 1,103,547 of NZ_WPZE01000001.1, read as the reverse complement.
GCCGCACAGGAAATGGCCAAGAGCATGGATCCGACCAAGTTCGACCCCGACAGCGAAACTGGCAAACTGGCGGCTGAACGGGCAGAGCAGGCGAAAAAGATTCAGGCCTCGACCGCGCGCGCGGCTGCCGAACGCAAGGCCAAGGAAGCTGCTGAAGCTTTGGCCAAAGCGGAAGAAGCCGAGGCCGCGCTGAATACCGAAAGCAAGACATGACCAAGACCGACGAGATCGAGGACAGCTCGGCCCCATTGATCGAGCATCTGGCGGAGCTTCGCACGCGGCTTATTCACTGCGTCGTAGCGTTTCTGATTGGCATGATCATCTGTTTTACGGTGGCCACGCCGCTTTTTAACTTCCTGACGCGCCCGTTATGCGATGTTCTGGCCGAACGCGGGCAGGATTGCGGACTAATCTTCATTTCGCCGCAGGAAGGTTTCTTTGTGGCCATCAAGGTCTCGCTGCTTGGCGGGTTCATTCTGGCGTTCCCCTACATCGGGATGCAGATGTGGCGGTTCGTTGCTCCGGGGTTGTATAAATCCGAAAAGAACGCGTTCCTGCCGTTCATGCTGGCCTCGCCCTTCATGTTCCTGCTGGGTGCAAGTTTTGCCTTCTACGTCGTTACGCCGTTGGCCTATGACTTCTTCCTTGGGTTCCAGCAATTCGGGGCCGAAGGTGAGGTGGTGACCGAAGGTGCAACTGCCGCCCCGCTGAGCGTGGTCTTCCAGGGCTCGGCGCAGGAATACCTGAACCTGACGATCAAGTTCATCGTGGCCTTTGGCCTGTGCTTTCAACTGCCGGTTCTGCTGACCCTGATGGGGAAGGCGGGGCTGGTGACGGCCGAAGGCCTGGGATCAGTCCGCAAATACGCCGTGGTCGCCATTCTGGTGCTGGCCGCGCTGGTGACTCCGCCGGACGTGATCACTCAGGTCATTTTGTTTGTGGTGGTCTACGGGCTGTATGAAATCTCGATCTTCCTCGTCGCCCGCGTCGAGAAAAAGCGCGAGGAACAGCTGCGCGCCGATGGCTATTACGATGATGATGAAGAAGAGGCGGATGCCGAGATTATTCGCGACGAAGACGGTAAATAACCGCTCTTTGAACTGAAAATCGGGCGCGCCACCGCTAGGCGCGCCTTTTTCTTTTCTGGACCTTGTTGCGCAAGCCAGAACATGGTTTGAAACCCCGACGACAAGACCGGAGGCCCCGATGGACAACCAAGCCCTGAACCGCATTGCTGACGCTCTGGAACGGATGGCCCCTGCACCCTTGGCCGCACCTGATTTCAGTGTGGCCCCGGCCTTTGTCTGGCACGTGGACCCCGACCGGCTTGAGCCGGTGACCAAGGTCAACCGGGTTGATCTGGACCTACTGGTTGGGATCAACCGGTCCCGAGACACGTTGTTGGATAATACCCGCCGCTTTGCATCCGGTTTCAAAGCCAACAACGCGCTTTTGTGGGGTGCGCGCGGGATGGGAAAATCCAGCCTTGTCAAAGCGGTCCACGGCACCTTGCAATCGGACCACCCCAACCTAAAACTGGTGGAACTCCAGCGCGAGGATATGGGCTCGGTCGCGCGTCTGCTGAACCATTTGCGCGCCGCGCCGTACCGGTTCATCCTGTTCTGTGACGATCTCTCGTTCAGCCATGATGACCAGCATTACAAATCGCTCAAGGCCGTGTTGGATGGCGGCATCGAAGGCCGCCCGGAAAACGTTGTTTTCTATGCTACTTCGAACCGCCGCCACCTGATGCCAAGGGACATGATCGAAAACGAACGCTCCAGCGCCATCAACCCGTCCGAGGCGGTCGAAGAAAAGGTCTCGCTGTCCGATCGCTTCGGGTTGTGGTTGGGCTTCCACCCCTGCGATCAAGATGAATACCTAGCGATGATCGATCGCTATTGCGCCGCCTACGGAGTCACGGTCGACGCTGACACTCTGCGCGCCGAAGCGATCGAATGGCAGGCCACCCGTGGCGCGCGCTCGGGCCGCGTCGCGTGGCAATTCTTCGTCGATCTGGCTGGGCGCAGCGGCACCCAAATAGGCTGATCCGCCCGCTTCATCTGGCTAAAAATATCCCCGCCGGAGGCATGGCCCGAAAGGGCCATTCCTAGAACAGGGCCAATATCCGCGCGGCTTCGTCTGCCGTGGGTGTCAGCGCGTCGCGATCCTCTCCGGGGTGGAACCTGGCGCGTACAGCCGTTGGCATAGGCACAGGCTCAATGATCGAAACGCGCGGACCGGTGCGTTCGGTCTCCGCCGCCCAACTCCGCGCCAACGCGATCTGGGCTGCTTTGGTCGCACCATAAATGCCATAGAATTTCTGGCCCGCTTTTGGATCATCGAAAAACATGGCGTGCCCCGTTTCACCCAACAAAGGGGCCACGTATGGGATAAGAACGGACGTTGCCGTCGCGTTGATGCTTGCGGCCTTTGCCCACTCTTTGGGATCTACAAAATGAACGGGCGTCAGCGCTGAGGTGTGGATAGCAGTATGCGCCCACAAATCCACCTTGCCCCAACGGTCATGGATGCTGCGGCACAGGGTGGCCATTGCGTTTGGATCGGCGATATCCATGGGGGCCAGCGTCGCTGAGCCACCTTTGGCCTGAATGCGGTCGTCCAGTTCTTCCAACCCGCCGGTCGTGCGGGCGACGGCAACAATGTGATACTCCGGCGCGAGGGCCTCGGCCAAAGCAGCACCCAGGCCGCGCGAGGCCCCGGTGATAAGGGCGATTTTGGTCTGATCGGTCATGGATGCGGTTTGGACCCCTAGGCGCAAAGCGTCAAGACAGGATTAGCTGCCGGGGATGGCGATCCGCTTGGTTTGGCCGCTTTGTCGCAGCATCACTCCGTCGTCATCAATGGCGACCACGGTGCCCGAGGCAATGCGGCTACCCGGTTTGATCTCTTTCACGCGGCCCGATGACAAGCGCACCAAAGCACGCATATCGGTTTTGGAGCCAAAAATTCCAAGTAAGGAAACTGAGTTCTTTTTTAACGCGCCCTTCTGCGTGGCAGCGCTTTTGACGGTGGCGTTTGACATGAACTGCGGCCGGGGCGCATGGCCCCAACCCCTTGTGTTGAGTGGTTGGTGACAAGGGGGCTATCAAAGGCGCGGCCGGAACAAAAGGTGCGGTTGGCAGGCCGTTCCGCCACATACCATACCGACCCAGCGAACCCATTGCGAATGCGCCTCCTTCGCCAGAGGGTTGTGCGCGGAAATCAACCAATCGTTCCCTCTCCGGGCATGAAAAATGGCCCGATCGCCTAAGCAACGCGGGCCATTGTCACAACTGATTCGCGATGTAGCTCTTAGCCAGAGGCTAGCTTGGCCGCGTTCCACGACCCGCCCGGTATCTGCATGTCCTCGCGCTTTTTGCTGACCCGAGTGCTGTTTTCCAGCGTGTCTAAATAGTCTTCGCTGACGCTGCCGGTGATGTACTTGCCGTCAAAGCATGAACAGTCAAAGGCCTCGATCTCGGGGTTGCCTTCCTTGGCCGCCCAGATCAGGTCGTCGAGGTGCTGATAGAACAAAGCGTCTGCACCCAACTCCTGCCGAATTTCCTCGATCTCTTTACCGTTGGCGATCAATTCATGCTTGGTGGGCATGTCGATCCCATAGACGTTGGGGTACTTCACCGGAGGCGAGGCGCTGGCGATATAGACCTTTTTTGCACCGGCCTCACGGCACATTTGGACGATCTTTTTGATCGTGTTGCCGCGCACGATGGAATCGTCGATCAGCAGCACGTTATGCCCATCGAACTCCAGCGGAACCGCATTCAGCTTGCGGCGCACGGATTTCTGACGCTCTTCCTGACCGGGCATGATAAAGGTACGCCCGACATAGCGGTTCTTCACCAAACCTTCGCGATAGGGAATACCAGTAATCTTGGCAGCCTCAAGTGCGACGGGGCGGGCGCTGTCGGGAACCGGGATGATCCGGTCGATCTCAAGCCCTGAATCCTGAATTTGTTTGGCCAGAGTCTGCCCCATGCGCATCTGGGTCTTGTAAACGGATACGCCATCCAGCAACGAATCCGGACGTGCAAGATACACATATTCAAAGATACAGGGTGTCAGCTTGCCTTCGACGGCCTGGAACTCGTGTTTGTTTCCGTCAAGGTCGATTAGGATCGCTTCACCCGGACGCAGGTCACGCAACTTGCTGAACCCGTTGATCCCAAAAGCAACATCTTCCGAGGCAAAGGCATAGTCATCTCCATTGCCGCCTTCCTCGCGGATCGCAACGGACAGCGGGCGGATGCCATGCGGGTCACGAAACGCCAACATGCCGACCCCAGCGATCAGGCAAATGACGGAATAGGCACCCTGAACACGTTCCATCGTCATCTTCACACCGGCGAAGATGTTGCGGATCGGATCGGCATTGCCGTTGACTTTGATCGCATCGGCCACTTTGTCGGCCAAAACGTTCAGCAAAATCTCGGAATCTGATGTCGTGCGCAGGTGGCGGCTGTACTTGCCCGTTACCTTTGCACGCTGTTGGGCGGTATTGGTGATGTTGCCGTTGTGGACCAGATAGATGCCGTAGGGGGCGTTCACGAAGAATGGCTGCGCCTCAGACGCGCTGAGCGACCCGGCGGTCGGATAGCGGACGTGGCCAATCCCGACCTTGCCCAGCAGGGTTTCCGCGTCCTTGGCGTTGAACACGTCCTTGACCAAACCGTTGGCCTTTTTCTCGCGAAAGAACTCTCCGGTATAGGTGACGATCCCCGAGGCATCCTGACCCCGGTGCTGCAACATCAGCAGCCCGTCATAGATTTCCGCAAACACATCATGCGTTCTGCTTGCGATCCCCAAAATCCCACACATGTACGGGCTCCAATTTCTATGACGTTTTGACGTGCGACGCGGTTTGGAACGGGCGCATGAGAGTATCTATGCTTTGTGCTGCCCGTCTAAACTTAGGGGCAGACGCGCCTGCGTCACGAAGGGTTGGCGCGAAGAAAGACAGATACAGCAAGATCGGTGGCTCCGATTCCATGTCAGTTCGGCTCTCACATAATGCCTTACGGTGCCGGTGTCATCAAAGGATCACATTTGCGATTTGACGCAGGTGGATTTTGTCACAATGAGCATCAAAAGGTGACGTTCGGTGCGGCTTATGCTGTCAATTCCGCAAGAATGATTGTCTGATATAGAAAAATATCGGGCAGGGTTTTGAAAAATGTGGCAGCACAAACAAGGACAAAAAAAGGAAGAGCCGTCCAAGCGGCGATGCCATCGTTGTCGTGGAATGGGCCGTGCTCCGTGCCCGATTTGCAATGGGGCGGGCGAGGTCGTCAAAAGCCGCGATGTCTATGGAAAACCTATCTACAGCAACTGTACCGGCTGTTTCGGCCTGAAGAACGTCCGCTGTACGGTGTGCGCGGGTGAAGGCTTTACCTGAAGCAAAGTCTCACGGCCAAAGAAAAAGCCCGGTCTGAGCCCAAGCCCTTGCAGCTAAATGTTGACGATATCCCACCCAGCGGTTAGCCTGCTGGGTGTTTTCGTTTAATATTAAGGGGATGCCGCTTGCCTGACCTGTCAGATCTCTCGCAAAAAGTTGCGAGGCTAGAGCGGTATCGCTTGACTCGACTTGTTGGCGGTTAATCAATCAACTTTTGTCGTAACCCAGTTTGCGAATTGTTCGGTGTTCTACCCGACCGCAAGGATGGCCGAGGTCGACGTTCCCAACCAGGTTCGAACATCGGACGAGGCCGCGTAATCGGCTCTGGGGATGAACGAACCTTTGTTTGTCCCGCTTGCAACCGATCCAGCATCGTAAAATCCAACAAGGCCGTGTTCGAAGAGTATGCGAGACTATCTCGACTGCATAGGAGAACAAAACGTGAAAGTTGTCCAACTGCTGCATGTATCAATCATGGGGCGACGATTTCACTAATGCCTAGCCGCTACAGAAAGTTTGGCAAGACCGCAAAAGGCGACCCGAGGTTTCAATGTAAAGCTTGCAAGAAAACCTTTTCCTTGGGTAAGTCGAGCAGACGTCATTTCCGCGGCGATCTGAACGGGAAAGTTCTCAGGAGTATTGTTAATGAAATGACGATCTCTGCGATTTGCCGGACACTTGATGTCCAGCCGGCAGAAGTTTACCGCAAGATCGACTTTATTCATAAGCAGTGCCAGGCCTTTGCTGCCGAACGAGAAAGGCTTTTACCAAGTGCCATTGCGGGCCAATCACCCTACTTCGCCACTGATACGCAAATTCTTCAGGTAAATTGGCCGGACAGGGGAGTTCGAAAGGCTGTTGACGTTCGCCATATCTGTACCGTCGCGCGTGACAGTAATTACGTGGTCGCCTCTACAACAGATGTAGATCCCGACGTTCAGCCAGCGGCAATTGAGAAGGTCATGGAAATTGTAGGTGACTTAGAAAAGCCCCGCTCAATGAGAAAAAATGCGAGGGTCTGGTTTGCGACTGAATACTTAAAAAATCTGCGTGATAAGCATGATGCTTTGAACAAGTCCCGAGGCGGGATGGAGAAGGGAACCTTCACAGCATCCGAGGAAGATGTGAAGCTTCTGGAGAAAGCAGCAAGGGTGAGACAGGACGCAGCTGAATTCGCCCATATCATGCTGGTCAAGAAAAAGCTGGGGAGCAAGTATGCAAAGTTGAATTTTTCAACTGACCGTGATGCTGGCCTTTCTGCTGCATATGCAGCTGTATTTGCAAAGGAAGTAAAGGCCAAGCGTGTCAGAATTGCGGATATCGCAATTACGAAATATCTGGTGGCGGACCAGCGAAAGGCGTTGGTCGCAGAAGGAAACAAGGAATACAGCAGACTTCAGAGAGCTCTTGATCGCTCAAACGTCCTTCTGGGTACAGGCGATCCGGTGTCACCCAGGAAGCAAGATGGTGTCATGGAAGTTTTAGTGCGCTCCTTATTGCAGCAACGCCCGCCAGAGGACTATCTGCACGAATTGATGAATTATTTCGGCGAGCGAGAAAGCAGGGATGAGAGGCTGTTATATCCGTTCCATTTCATCAATGAACCTGAGAAGCGAACAATCTTCAAAACGAACCCAAACGACTTGAATTATACTCAAATCGCCCAGTTCGCTGTGAGGTCCGGAACTCATCCCGTTGATATGTATCATGCGCGGGCCAGAACGAAGATCATGGGATTTGAACGTGGTTTGGTGTCTTCAGGGCGCAGTCGGCTTTGGTATTATAAGCAAAATTACAACCCCGTCATGGTCTCTAAAATGGTCGATATCCTGAGGTTTGCCCACAACTATACCAACCTCATGAACAAAACAAAGGATACACCAGCGATGAAGATTGGGATCGCCAAGGGATTTGTTTATGAGCGAGACCTATTTGCGTTTTAGTACGTCAAGCTGCCCAGTTTTATAAGTAGCGAAATGCCATAGACTTCGATTGGGTTACCGCGACTGGTATCTACAAACTGACTGCGCTAGTGGCTTTCAACCGTGTGCAGAACTCTTAAATGGCACCAGAGCTTACTTTCGCTGTACCATGTTCATTCGGCCTATTCACTCCCCTTGCAATTGTTCGAGGCCTGGTCGGAACAAGATTGAAGTAAGTCACATGAATTTCGAGAGTGTCGAAAAGCTTGGTTCAACTACTGCGAAAGCAGAACTAAATTTTTGACCAGTTTTCTAAAATGTAGATGCTTGAACAAGTGCCCATTCTGCTGAGAACTCTGTTGTGTTCTCCTATTTCGATGTCGCGCTGATACTGACGATTGTTCAAACGGTTATCTTGCCCTGAGAAGAGTTTGAGAAGGGCTTTCACCAAACAATTCACGATAAGTCTTTGCGAAACGTCCAAAGCTTACAAATCCGTATTTCAGTGCGGCCTGCTTGACAGATTGAGGTGGGTCAGAAGGATCTGACAGCCACTCTTTAGCGCCAGTCAGTCGCAACTTATAAATGAACTGCATAGGTGTAATTCCATAAACTCCTTCAAACGCTTGATATAAGGTGGTTCTTCCTACTCCGGCGCCTTCACACAGAGTAGCCAAATTAACATCTTCATATCTGGTCTTTCGCGCGAATTGGAGAGCTCGACCCACAGTCTTAAAATCGCGGCTTGGAAGCAAATTCTTGTAGGCCTTCTTAGGCACGCATTCGAGAAGAAATTCGCCTAGAAAGGAAAACATATCTTTTTCATGTGTTGGTGGCATGAACAAACCGCCAGTGAAGTCTCTATGGAATTTAGTGACGGAAAACATGCGTGTTATGCGGGATTTAAGTTGGTGTAGTTGAATGTCGTGGAGTTGCAGTAGCACGTGGTTCGGGTCGATCTCGATGAAATTGGATCCAGCAATGCGGTGAATCGCTTCGATCAACCGCGTTCTGCGTATTGCAAGCATAATGGATGTACGGTTGCCAGCGCTGGTAGTGAACTCAACTCTGCCATCAAGCAGGAACACATCTCCTGGTGCTGCTTCCCAACCATCCAGTTTGTAGGTTCCTTGCCAAGTGATTGGCAGGACAAGCCCGACCCAGTCTTTTGCAGCGAGCATTCTCCAAACTGTATTGGCATCACATTTGACCTTTGAGAGGACAGCGTCGGCGCCAAATACCATCTCTGCACGCAACCCAAGCGGCCCACCACCCAGTTGAACCAACTCGGCCTCTCTGACCGGGAAGTCATTCATGTAGGTGTGAAAAGTCGTTTTAGGTGACCACATTGCAATCAAAAATCTTTCAGACTCTCGGCGGTTATTCTGAAGAGTGTAATTCACGAACTTTAGTTGTCCCAACATTAATGCAAACTCGAAGTCGCAAAAATTTTAAGCAACGGAAGAATCGAACACTGAATCCTCTTTGATGAGAGCATCTTTCGTGGAAGCATCGCTAATTAAGCGGGTTAAAACCATTTAAATGCAGGAACTTAAGCAACTTTCTCCGAGGGCTTACGAGAGCTCGGTTCTCACGACCATTGGAGCAAATAGGTAAAGAAAAGGCGGAGGAGTTCCCCTGATGGGAGGCAAGAATGAACAAGAAACCAATAATTTCAGCAATTGGGCTTTCTCTTCTGTTAGCGCCATTTGCTTACGCCCAATCCTTTGACATCGTAATCAAAAATGGCCGCGTAATGGACCCCGAAACGGGTTTCGACGCTACGGCCAATGTTGGAATCAACAACGGCTTTGTTACTGAAATAAGCACTGACAACTTGGAAGGCATTAGAGAGATTGATGCGTCCGGACATGTGGTTGCGCCTGGGTTCATAGATTATCATTCACACGGTCAGGACCTATTTGCCCAACGCCTATATGCTCGTGATGGCGTAACAACTCCCATGGATTTGGAAATCGGTCAGTATCCGATAAACAGCTACTACGACTATTGGGACGGAAAATCGATTGTAAACTACGGCGCCAACGTATCCCACGCTTTCGCCAGATTGGCTGTTCTGGATGGATTGGACCCCGGGGGAAGGGTTTTTTACGAAGGTTCGGCCACGCGCGCGATGGATGATGGTCAGCAGTGGAAAACGAAGCTGTATGATCCCCTGGACGAGGCCGCAATTTTGGAGGCGGTCGAAGAAGGATTGCAGCAGGGTGGTATCGGGATTGCATACCCGATTGGGTACTACACCGTTGTTGGAAGTCCGGAGGTCATGGCCGTTACTTCTCTAGCGGCAAAGTACGATCTCCCGATAACAACACACGTTCGGTATCTCTCTCAAATTCCACCCAGCGGCTTCATGGGTATTACCGAAATGCTGACAATTGCCAGGGAAAACAACGTTCCGCTGCTGGTTCACCACGTCCCAAGCAATTGCCTTGGCTTGACAGAGAAGTGTTTGGATTTAATCGACAACGCACGTGCGCAAGGGCAGAAGGTCATCGGTGAATTCTATCCGTATAATTACGCAGGAACCTACGTGGATGCAGACTACAACAAGCCCGGATACAAGGAGCGATTGGGCGTTGAAGCGTCAGACTACATTGTAACAGAAACTGGAGAGCCGCTGACCGACGAAGAGTTTGATCGACTGCGGACGGAAGCGCCTGAAACACAGTTGCTAATGTACACAATGAAAGACGAATACATCATGGAGGCGATGACCAGGCCTGGTGTAATCGTTGGTTCAGACGCGATGCCCTACATAGTCGACGGCGGGCTGAATGGTGATTTCGAGACGCCGTACGGTGCCGGCGCCGGGCACGCGCGGGGTGCTGGTACTCATGCAAAAATACTCCGCATGGCGCGGGAAACTGGCGCCATCTCGCTGATGGACGCGCTTTCTAAGATGACCTACGAGCCAGCGGCTTTTCTGGAAGACCACGTCCCGCAGATGAAACTTCGCGGGCGCATTCAGGAGGGCTCAGTCGCGGATATTACAATTTTCGATCCGGAAAACGTGACCGATAATTCCGGGCCGGAAAACGGAAAAAACTCTCTCCCATCGTCAGGTATTCCCTATGTGATAGTCAATGGCACCATCGTTGTGGACGACTCAGTGGTTCAGAATGTCTCGGCCGGCGTACCGATTAGAGGCAAGGTGAGCCAGTAGCCATAGCCGGTATACCCGACTCAAAACAACAAATGTCACACCTCATCAAGCTCCATGGCGCCGCTTAACCGAAAAATCTTTGACCGGTAGAGAGCCCTTCAAATCAAGGAGAACATCATGACTTGCAACAGATTATTCGGAGCAATTTTTTACACGGCCTCGATCTTTGGAGCCACAGCGAACGCGCAAGATAGCTCTGTACTCATTACCAATGTTGATGTTTTTGACGGCGTAAATGAAACGCTCATAGAAGATGTGAACGTCCTCATCGACGGCAATATCATCTCAAAGATTTCGCAAGAAGAACTTTCGGCAAACGACGGCCTGGTTGTTGAGGGAAATGGGCACACTCTGATGCCCGGCATCATTGAGGGACACTCTCACTTAGCTTTGTCTGGGATTACGTTCGCTGACGTGCTTTTCGAGTTGCCAGGTTACCAATCCATCCGTTCGGTCGATACGGCTCGAAACATGCTGATGAATGGTGTGACCACAGCACGCGATATGGCCGGTGAGGTTTTTAGCCTCAAGCGTGCAATTGACGAGGGTTCTATTGTCGGACCTCGTATTTACCCGTCAGGTTCAATGATATCTCAAACAAGCGGCCATGCGGATTTCAGAGTTAGGAACGAGCGTAACCCATTGCTGGGTGGAGAACCGCCAATCACTGACTTAACGGGAAACAGTACACTGGTAGATGGGGTCCCAAAGGTGCTCGCCGCGACACGCGAACAACTGCGGCTTGGAGCATCACAGGTCAAACTTGCTATTGGCGGTTCAGTTAGCGGACCCAACGACCCATTAGACACTACGCAGTTTACGTTTGAAGAAATCCAAGCAGCTACAGCAGCCGCTGAAAACTGGGGAACTTACGTTACCGTACACGGCTACACTCCTCGAGCCGTTAATCAAGCAATTGATGCCGGAATTAAGGTGGTCGAGCATGGTCAACTTCTCGACAAGCCAACGTTGGAGAGGATGGCGAAAGATGGGATCTGGTTGAGTATTCAACCGTTTACGCTATGCAGCGAGCCTGGACTGAATGATGCACAGAACGCAAAACAAGCTATTGTGTGCCAAGGTACGGGATCAGTCTATGAGTGGATCAAGGGGCTTCCTGAACTAAAGGTCGTCCACGGAACCGACATCTTTATCAGCCCTGGGCCAGGAATTGGTGTCAGTGAGCAGGTCGAACAGATGGAACGGCTGCTGGACTGGTTTACGCCCTACGAAATACTGAAAATGTCGACCGGTAACTTTACAGAGTTGCTCCAGCTTTCCGGGCCAAGAAACCCATACCCAGGTGTGATCGGGCGCGTTGAAGAAGGCGCGTTGGCAGACTTGTTGCTAGTCGACGGCAATCCTCTCGAAGACCTAAGCGCAGTGACGGATCGCGAAAACATCAAAATCATCATGAAAGACGGGGTGATCTACAAAAACACTCTCGAGTGAAGGTGTTGTACGCAATCGGAAGGGATGAAAAGTGAATTTTCTCGAACCCAAAAGTCTATCACAACTTACACTATCTACCCTCGCCGCAGCGACACTTACAGCATCCACGGCAGCAGCTGAGGAAGATTGGCAATGGGGTGCCCAACTCTACTTCTGGGGAGCGTCCGTTGGAGGAGAAACCACAACTGGTGGCAATGTTGATATCAGCATAGACAAGATTATCGAGGACCTGAATTTTGGTGTCATGGGCACTCTCGTCGCGCGAAACGATCGATTGTCTTTGATAGCTGACGTCATCTATCTTGATGTAGATGAGTCTGATAGCACTTCCGTCAACTTGGGTGGAGCAAGTGTTCCAGTTACTGCGGATATTGGTCTCAAAGGCTTCATAACCACGCTAGGAGCCGGCTACCGCGTGCTTGAGACTAGTGGTGGGTCTCTTGATATCACCGGTGGCGCAAGGGCCTTGTATTTAGATGGCGACGTGAGTGTTAGTGGACTTGGCGCTCCAATCGCCGAGTCGGAATCTGGCACAAACTGGGATGCGGTGATTGGCTTCAGAGGTGAGACAAATATCAATGAGGATTGGTATTTCAGCTACTATGCAGACATCGGCACCGGCGACAGTGATCTAACGTGGCAAGCAGCGGCAGCCATTAACTACAGGTTAAATTCCGTCGACTTAACCGTCGGCTACCGATACTTGGACTGGGACTTAGGCGAATTTGGACTTTTCAGTGAAGTTACCCTTTCCGGCGCATTTTTGGGAGTGAAAGTACCTTTCTAACGTTGCGGTACGTAAAAGTTGAGCCCCGCGAGACTCGAATGGTTCGACTTAAAAATCTGAACGGAAGGGATTAGCCGGATGCCAAGATTCTCGATGCGCGGAGCCGCAATGGCTTTTCTTACATTCGCTTTCTTCTTTGCGGCGGTGCCGTTGCTGGCCGCAGAAGATAGCCTTGTTTCGTGGGATGCCCTTGTGCCCTCGGTAGAGCCTTATGACGACCCTTTTCTGGAAATGAAGTACGAGCATAAGTCCGACCTGCGGAAAATTCTGCTTGACCAAATTGCCAAAGAACAAGGCCAAAATAACCCCGAAGCTAGCAAAGCAGCCGAGCAGGCCCGCAACAGGTTAGATGCAGCTGGGCTCAATGCCGACCAGCTCTTGGAACAGCGTCTAGTTGTCATGGAGCGGCGCGAAGAAGAATCAACGGGTGTGACCACCAGACTCCTAGGTGCTGAGCTGACTTTGGACGGCTATGCGCTGCCACTGTCTGTCACGGCGGGAAAAGTTTATGAATTCCTTCTGGTGCCTTGGATAGGCGCTTGTATCCACACTCCGCCTCCACTGCCAAACCAGATCGTCCATGTGTCGGTCCCAAAAGGTTTGATTCTAGAAAACCGTTTTCAAAGTATTCGTTTGTCCGGCGTTCTGCGGCACGAGCCTAGGGTTCATAAACTGTTCCTCGTCGACGGATCTACTGACATCCCTGTGTCATACAGTATGGCAAACGTCACAATATCCGGAACGCCGCAGAATATTGTTGCATCATCAATGTCGGATCTGCCTGTTCTGGACCGCGCGCAGGTGTGGGTAAACAGCCTTTTCACCACGGCCATGACATCTATCCGGAATGGAGAAACAACCGGGGCATTGTTTACAGCCTTATTTCTTGCCTTCGGATACGGCGCTTTACACACCTTGGGCCCGGGGCACGGGAAAGCGGTCGTTATTTCCTATTTTGTCGGCTCTGGCGGTAGCTTGCGGCGCGGACTCGTGATGGGCTTCCGTATAGCAATAATTCACGTTGTTTCGGCCGTGGTAGTTGTATTCTTGTTGGATTTCGCCGTACGTCAAACCACTGGCGCAGCACCTTCAGACTATCGAGCCATTCGCCTAGTCAGTTACGGGCTGATTGTTGTGATTGGTATGTTCATGCTCTGGAAAGCGCTTTCAGCAACGCGGTTTGCGTTGAAAGCTGGGGATCTCGGAGCCCCGGCACATGATCACGATCACCACGATCACCATGTTCACGGATGCGCCGCCTGCGCCGCGAGCACCGCTCCAGCGGGCAGCGTTTGGATCGCGGCTGCTGTCGGTATTGTGCCGTGCACCGGCGCTTTAGTTGTCATGCTTTTTGGGCTTGCAAACGACTTAATCGTACCAGCAATTCTGATGGTTTGCGCAATATCACTCGGCATGGCTATGGCAATGTCAGCCATTGGCATTGCTGCCCTTTGGGGCCGCAGCTGGGCCTATGGCCGCTTTGACATGACGGATAAGCGGCGACAAACCTTCGAACTGAGTACGCGCTTGGTAGGTGCCATTTGTGTTCTTGCAATCGGCGTGACCCTATTCTGGATCAACTACAAGCATTCACCCGCTGCGACTTTGCCTCAAGCAGAGTTGGCTTCAAGCTTTTATTAGCGAGAGTTTTGTAAATTGACGACAGCAGGTTTACTCGCCCCGCTTCTATTAATCTTGATCTGGCGAGCGGTACGTCGAGCTAGAAGAATTCAACATGTTCTGACAGCTCACCTGTGGATTTTCGCAATTTGGAGAAAAAGCGTTCCACACATATTTGCTCTCGGTATCAAAAGGAATCGAATTAGCAGATTTTTTTCAGTCACAGACACCATGAAACGATTTGGTTCTGTCAAACTTGAGAGTTCGCAGACCAAGGACCTGTCGAAAGCAACATGTAACCTTGAGCTAAGCAGTCGGCTAAAATCCTTTTTCGTGGCTTCATTATTTTTGGTTTTACCTTCAACCCTGTGGGCCTTGGATCCCGCTAACCGAGCCGTGAGGATTACTGATGATGTAGCAACTGACTCCGACGTGGGCGTTCGAAGTGGAGATTTTATAGCTGCACCTATTCCGTTTTCGAACGAAACGATAGGAAGTGGCGCAACACTTGGCGCTGGATACCTATTTGCCCTCCCAGGATCAAAGACTTCCGGTATTGGTGCCGGATACTTCGGAACGAATGAGGGATCCTCTGGATATGGAATCGGAGGAACGGTTAACTTCAATCAAGGGAGATGGACTGTAGGTGCAATTTATGTAGATGCCGATTTGAATTACGATCTACCGATATCCGGCAGCTTTGAACTACCTTTAACGCAGTCAGTTGATGGTTATGCCATTCGTATGGAGTATGGTTTCACAGACACGACCAAAATCGGGTTTGGATATGCTTTTGCGGATTCTCAGTTGTCACTCAACTCCGATTTCATCCGCCAACTCCCAGATTTTCTCCAACCCGATTTGCATATCCTATTGAAAAGGCTGACATTCGATGTTGTGCACGACACAAGGGACGATACATTTTATCCAAGTTCAGGACTGTTGGTGACCGGCAACTTCTCGTATGGCGATGTTACAGACAAAATTCTCAATGATAGACTGACAATAAGTGACAGAAACTACGGCAAAGGTGTCTTGTCTTTGGCGTCCTACATTCCGGTGGGACGGAAAGGCGTTATCGCTTGGCGGGCGGTAATGTGCGGTGCAGCTAAAGAAGCTCCATTCTTTGATGGGTGTGGTGTCGGGTTTGTCGACGGGTTGAGGGGGTTTTCTGCATTTGATGCTCTCGCTGACTGGTCGACATCCGCACAGATCGAATACCGTGGCCGCCTCTCTCAACGTTTCGGATATGTCTTGTTCGCAGGAGCAGGTGTTGGTGGATCAGGTTTGGATTCCATGTCATTTGACCGAGGTGGTGCCGGGTATGGTACAGGCTTGCGTTATCGGTTGTCGAAGCAGAACAGGCTCGACTACTCTATCGACTACGCCTTCAATGACGATGGTGATGGCTTACTCTATCTATATATCGGCCAGCGTTTCTGAGACGAAAATGAAATCTGGGGCAAATGAGAAATTGATTCAAGCAAACGGCTTTAACTGTCTTGGCTCTGACTCCAAAAATTGGTCCCCGCCCGTGCCATCGCTAAAATCAAGGTAAGCGTAGAAGATTCCGATGTCTAATCCATCCGATGTTTTGACGGCAGAGTCACCACAACTCGTCCTCGCCTTTGCGGCCGTCGTTTTTCTTCTTGTTTGGCGGCTTGCGTTGCTAAGCCCACACATTCGAAATTTCGCGCGCGTTCATCTTTGGCCAGCAGCCATACTCGACATGTTCCTCCTGCCAGCTGGGGCACTTGGACTTTATGAGTTAACTGCCGCCCTGTCAGAAATCGGTGAGTCATTCTACTGGACGCGACATGTCCTGACACTATCCGAACTCCTAGTGTACCTCGCTGTCGCATCCAGTCTCGCAAGGCTGGTTGAAACCTGGGTTCGATATCACACGTACAGTGGCCACTCTGGCCAACACTCGCATCTTACACTGACAATTCTCTATGCACTCTTTTGGCTCATCGGCGTTTTGGTCTTTCTTGCAGTCAAGGATATAGCGCCAACCGAGCTGTATTTGTCGACAGGGGCTGTTGCCGCAGTTTGCGCTTTTGCAATGCAACAAACTCTTGGTGACTTTTTTGCCGGGATAGCCGTGGGAATGGAACGGTCTTTCAAAATCGGCGATTGGCTGCGGTTCGATGATGGAACGGAAGGCAAAGTCATCGACATCAATTGGCGCTCTACCCAGTTGAGAGGATGGAGCGGAGGAACTTATGTCATTCCAAATGGACAGCTGTCACGACAGCGTTTTTTGAACCTTCACGGTCAAAACAGCCCATATGCGGAAGTGTTCGAAGTACAAATTTCCAGCAAAGCAGACCCTACCACCATAGTTAATCTGCTTTCGGATGCGGTTGGAAAGTGTAGCACGGTCATGAAATCACCACAGCCGTCAATTCGCTTGAAGAACGGATCAAGCCAGCCCTACATCTACTATGCATGGGTATTTTTCCCTAACTATCCCAGCATGTTCCAAGGCCGGGAGGAGTTGTACACAAACATCCATGAAGCGCTGCTGAACGCCGGATTGGAAGTATCTGCGGATGTTTACGAAATCAAGAGCAACAAAGTATCGAACAAAGACTAATCGTTCTCCCGCAGCACCTTTTGTTATTCATCCGATCTTCGAACACTCGAATACACTTAGCAGTTCCACCGCTTTTTGTCGGATGTCAGGAACGGCGTCGCTAGATTGGTGTTAGACGGGTCATGTGTGGCTTCGTGCATAATCCCCCTCTAAGCGAATTTCGGACACGCAGCCGTTCAGGCAAAGGACCGGATCTAAAACCAGCTAAAGAGCGGAATTAACATTGATTTTGGGTGAGCTGGATGGCGTTAAAATTTCGGATTTAACCTTGAAACAGAAATGGGAGGTCACTTTGACCTCCCATCAACATTTTACCACAAGGCCTTGGTCTGAGCCGGGCTTTTTTGTTATTCGTTCGTTGTTGGTGTCGTCGTTTCTTCGGTCGGAGTAGAGCTTTCGGTGGGGGCTGACCCCTCTGTGCAGCTTGCGACCAGTTCTTCGTATTGCTGGGTGACCCAACCCAAAGCGGCCTCGGGGTTTTGCTCTTCGATCTTTTCCCCGAATTGTTCGAAAACTTTCGCCGAACGGCTTTCATCCACGATGGTATAGGATTGGCCGGTCATGACCGTGTCGTAGACGAAGAACGCGATGGCGACCAACAAGATGCCGCGCGCGATGCCGAAAAAGAACCCAAGCGCCTGATCCAGTCCACCTAGCGCCGAGCGTTGCACGACCGAGGAAAACAGGGGTGCAAATATGCTGACCACGATCAAGGCCACTGCAAATACGGCTGCGAACCCGGTTATCACCGACAATTCGCAACTGTCGCGCAGGAAATCACCAACGACGGGGATCTCTTTGATCAGCGGCACAGCTTGGGGTGCGAAAATAAAGGCAAGCACGGCGGCTGCGACCCAACCCGCAATCGCCAGAATCTCTCTCAAAAGGCCGCGGGAATAGGCCAATAGGCCGGACACCACGACGATCAGGGCAACCACCCCGTCAATAATTGTAAAACCTTCCATGGCCCTCGCCTGTATTTTTTTAGCCTCTCAAGGCGTTACCTTAACCTGCTCCGAAGGTTTCGCCAACAAACCCCACCAAATCAGAGGGTCGGGTGAGTGTCAGACCTGCCACACTACCAGTTTTGCCACCTGCCGGAGCTATGGCTGATGTGAAACCAAGTTTCTGGGCTTCTTTCAACCTATTTTCAGTTTGAGAGGCTGGCCTAAGTGCCCCGGATAACGAGATTTCCCCGAAGACGACCGTGTCTGCGGGCAGGGCCGTGTCTTCGCGTGCGCTGAGCAATGCGGCTGCAACCGCAAGGTCGGCAGCGGGTTCGCTGACTTTCAGGCCACCGGCCACGTTGAGGTAAACGTCAAGCCCGGTGAAGGGCACACCGCACCGTGCCTCTAGCACGGCCAGGATCATGGCCAGTCGCCCGCTGTCCCAACCCACGACCGTGCGGCGGGGCTGAGAGTGTGGGGAAGGTGCGACAAGTGCTTGTAATTCAACCAAAACAGGGCGCGTACCTTCGATCCCAGCGAATACTGCCGAACCGGGGCTGGGAGCGCCACGTTCGGACAGGAACAGGGCCGAAGGGTTCGTGACCTGAGCCAGACCTTTGCCCGTCATTTCAAACACGCCGATCTCATCTGCAGGGCCGAAACGGTTCTTGACTGCGCGCAGGATACGGAACTGTTGACCGCGTTCGCCCTCAAAATACAGCACTGTATCGACCATATGCTCGACGACCCGGGGGCCTGCGATTTGACCCTCTTTCGTGACATGGCCGACCATGATTATCGAAATCCCGTGTCGTTTCGCAAACGTGGTCAATTCATGCGCAGCGGCCCTTACTTGTGAAACCGAGCCGGGGGCGCTGTCGACATTGTCGGCCCACATGGTCTGAATCGAGTCGATAATGGCAAGGCCGGGCTTTTCCGCCTCAAGCGTGGTCAGGATGTTGCGCAGGTTGGTTTCCGCCGCCAGTTGCACTGGTGCGTCTTCTAGCCCAAGGCGACGCGCGCGCATCCGCACCTGCGCGCTGGCTTCTTCGCCGGACACATAAATGGTCTTGACGCCAGCACGCGAGAACCGGGCGGCAGCCTGCAGCAGCAGAGTGGACTTGCCGATTCCGGGGTCACCGCCCACCAGCAAGGCCGAGGCCGGAACAAGGCCACCACCCAGAACACGGTCCAGTTCATCAACCCCACACAGCGTGCGGGGCGGGGGTGTTTCCTCGGTCGACAGGTCCGTGAGTGCGATGGGCTGGCCACGTTTGCCGCCGAGGGATTTTTTTGCAGGGCCAGCCGAAAGGGGTACATCCTGCGCAATCGTGTTCCATTCGCCGCAACTGTCGCATCGCCCGGACCAACGGGAATGGGTAGCACCACAGGCCGAACAAGAAAAAGAAGTCGTCTTCACCATGCCGTCCTTGGTGCCCGAGGACGGTCGGTTCTTCAAGCCCTTATGGGCTTTCCTCTCCGACGGTGGCGGGCTGCGTCCTCAGACCCGACGGGTCATCGTCGACAGCAGGCGCTGACGCGCCTATTCCGCCGCGCGTGGTGGTGACATTGCAATTACGCTGGATGCCGAAGTTTCACGATCTTCGGCCGGCGTCTGCAACTGGGCTGACAGCTCTGGCAGAAGTTCGAACAACTCATCGCGCAGCCGAGCAAGCTGAGACTTGGCAATGGATTCTTCGATCTCGATATCGCGTGTCCACTGACGCAGTTCCTGCTGGATAGTCTGGGCGTCGCCGATCCGCTGCTGGAATTGTTCGATCTCTTCCTGTCGCTGTTGCAAGAACATACGCGCGCGGGAAACTTTGGCATCGCCATAGGTTTCAGCCAGCTCGTGACTGATTTGGCTCATCTGCGCAGCCAGTTCCAGGATTTCCGGCTCAAGCGATTGCAGGTCTGGATGGTGGCGCAGAAACGCCATCCGTTCCTTGACCGCATCGAATTCCGAGGACAGTAGAAAGGTATCCCCACGATCAGCCGCATGCGCCAACTGGTACGCGTAAGAGATGTCCTGCATGTTCAGCGAGAACTTCCGATGGGCGTTTTCCAGCGCCATCATTCGCGCATTTGCCGGCAGATAGAACGCCAGCATGAGAATCAGTGCGGTCAGCCCTATCTGTATGAACATACCCGCATCAACATAGGTTCCCGTGCCGAAACCGGCTTGCATGGACAACCATGGCAGCACGCCGAAAGCAGAAAGTATTGTCGTTAAAACAGAGAACAGTGCCGCAGCACAAATCAGCAAAAAAGTAAGTCTTAAAAACGCATTCTGAAATTGCAAAGTCATATTATGGAGGGCGGTCATGATAGACGAACTCCTTCTCAAACCGGTACAAACCAGGCCAGAGCGGGATGCAATTAACACACGCAGATTGATCCGCTGCGGACCTGAAACTACTAATTGTTGCTGCTCGAAATATTAAGATGATACCCAGATGAAGGTTTTCAATCAATTAGGTCTGAGGTTTTCGTGAACTGGATGTCATTTCCGTAATGTATCCCAGCGCGATTGAGGCCAGAATGCAGGCTGTAAACAGGTACAATCCCCATGCGGTTTCGATAGTGGCGTAGGAGATGCCTTTGGCCAGCGTGATGTACAGCGCGATCAGAAAGATGTCGGCCATCGCCAACTTGCCCATGATGTTGAGCGCGGGTTGAACGCGGGCATCCAGCAGGTCCCACTGCACCAGAGCCGTTCCAATTGTCTTGATATAGGGCGCGAACAGGGCAAAGACGGTGACGATCAGCGCCAGGAAGATATCGGATTTCCACAGGGATTGTAGGCCGGTGATGACGCTGATTTCGCTAAGGCCGAAGATTGGCAACAGCCCCGCGCGCATCAGCGGGGCGAACCACGCGATAGGGTAGAGGATCAGTAGCGAGAGGGTGGCGAGGCGGAGGGTCATTGGCAATCCCGAATAATCCGCATGAATACCTATGAGGCTGCATGAAGGGCTGCAAGTATTTGTTGTCGCGGACAAAGCTTTGGTTAAGGAGTATTTTGACTGGGGTGTTCTTGTGTGGGTTGAAGTGGTTGATCCAGTCATAAAAATACCGAATGGCCCTTCTGCGTTCAGCAAGGGTATTTCTAGTGCCGTAACAGGCGGTGCAAATTCTTTGCTTTCGGAAGGAAGCACCGCTGCAGACAGATTGCCGTTTGATCGCGAACAGCTTCTTGGAGTTCTGCATTTTCGGTTGTACGAACCGGACCGTGCCAGACGCAGAGCAAGTTGGTTCGGAGGGCGAATTTACAACAGGCTCTCCGGCGAAGATCCGGACTATTTCCCGGTTTCAGGAGCTCATTTGATGCAAGCATTGGGTGTTGTCCGAATTCAGGCGCCGGAATTTGTCGTCGCTGGCGGACAATATTTGTTGCGATATGACTATGCCAAACGTGCCTCTGACAAATTGGAGCGTGAACAGCAGGCAAATGTGAGTTAGCGCACCGCCTCAATCGGACCCTCAGCGCTGCCACTAATAAACTGCTCCACATAAGGATCACCCGAGGCATCCATCTGGCTGACCGGGCCTGTCCATTGGATGACGCCTCCGTGAAGCATGGCGACGTTGTCGGCAATCGCGCGGACTGAGCTCATGTCGTGGGTGATGGTCATGGCCGTCGCGCCCATCTCGGTCACGATTTCGCGGATCAGGTCGTTGATGACGCCAGACATGATCGGGTCCAGACCGGTGGTTGGTTCGTCAAAGAAAATGATCTCGGGCTCGGCAGCGATGGCGCGGGCGAGGCCCACGCGCTTCTGCATCCCGCCCGACAGTTCAGACGGAAAGCGGTCTGCCACATCGGATTTCAGGCCAACCCGGCG
Source organism: Ruegeria sp. HKCCD7221 (assembly GCF_013031225.1). Lineage (NCBI taxonomy): Bacteria > Pseudomonadati > Pseudomonadota > Alphaproteobacteria > Rhodobacterales > Roseobacteraceae > Ruegeria > Ruegeria sp. HKCCD7221. The sequence goes on along the minus strand of NZ_WPZE01000001.1, from coordinate 1,081,775 downwards.
AAGTTTCTCAATCGCAATCTCGCGCGCATATTCCGGGGGGCGCTTTAACGGGCCACGCAGCAGGCGGAAGGCAACGTTTTGCCAGACGGGGAGCGAGTCAAACAGGGCTGCCCCCTGAAACAGCATCCCGAACCGCGCCAGAAACGCATCCCGGTCGCCCTTGGTGGCGTCCTTGCCGTCCACATAGATCATGCCACTGTCGGGTTTGATCAGGCCAAGAATACATTTCAGCGCAACGGACTTTCCGGTGCCCGACCCGCCGATGATGACCATCGAGGTGCCCTTGGGGATATCAAGGCTCATGCCGCGCAGAACCTGATTGGAGCCAAAGGCTTTGTGTACATTTTCCATCCTGATCATACCGAGAAGAACACCCCTGTCAGAATGAAGTTTGCGGCCAGAATCATGATTGCAGCAGATTCGACCGAGGACTTGGTTGCCCGACCGACGCCTTGCGCGCCGCGTCCCGAATTCATGCCGTAGTAGCAGCCCATGATCGCCGCGATCAGTCCAAAAGCCGCCCCTTTGACCAGCGACGAGACAATGTCGCGTGTTTCAAGGAAATTGACCGTGTTTTGCAGATAGGTCGCTGCGTTGAAGCCCAGATTCTCGGTCGAGACGACATACCCTCCGGCGATGCCGATGATATCCCCGATGCCTACCAGCAGGGGCACGGTAATTAGCGCGGCCAGAACGCGGGGCGCTGTTAGGTATTTCATCGGGTGGGTCGACAGCGTAACCAGCGCGTCGATCTGTTCGGTCACCTTCATGGTCGCAATCTCAGCCGCGATGGACGAGGTAACACGGGCGGCGATCATCAGGCCGACCAGAACCGGACCAAGCTCGCGCACCATGCCAATGGCAACGATCTGCGGTACCACGGCCTCGGCGTTGAAACGCGCGCCGCCTGCATAGATTTGCAGCGCCAGCGCACCGCCGGTGAAGATGGCGGTCAATCCGACAACGGGCAAAGACAGCCATCCGATATTCATCAGCGCAACGGCAAATTCGCGCGGATAATATGGCGGCCTAAAGATGTGCGAGATGGCATCTACGGCAAACAAGGCCACCTTGCCAAAGGTCGCAAGCAGGGTCAGCACTGCGCGACCAAGACCGCCCAGCAAGTCCAGCGCACTCATTCCACGTAGCCTCGGGAATATCGCGCGCCTAGCGATGTGAGGATTTCATATCCAATGGTGCCAGCGGCCTCGGCCAGATCATCGACAGTCTGGTGACCGTTCAGGATACGCATACGCTCGGGGTCATTGGGCAAATCGGTGACATCGACGGTAATCAGGTCCATCGAAATGCGTCCAACGACTGGGCAGGGCTGACCACCGGCGAACGCGTCGATCCCGCCGCCAATCGCCCTGTGCAACCCATCCGCGTATCCCGCCGCGACAGTTGCAATGCGCGACGGCCGCCGGGCCGTCCAACTGTTGCCATAGCCAACCGTTTCTCCGACCGCCAGTTGGCGGACCTGAATGACAGGCAAGTCTACGGTCACCACCGGTTTTGCGTCAGCGAACGGCATTCCACCGTACAAACCGATCCCTGGGCGGCAAAAGTCGAAATGGAATTCGGGGCCAAGCAGCGTTCCCCCAGTGGCCGCCAGTGAACGCGGCGCGGAAATTCCATCAGTCATCTCGCGGAAGGTTCGCAACTGCTGTTGGTTCATGGGGTGGTCAGGTTCGTCCGAGCACGCCAAATGCGACATCACAACAAGTGGTTTCAGCGGTTCGATCCTGGGGCGCAGTTCCGCCCAGTCCGCAGGCTCTAGGCCCAGACGGTTCATGCCGCTGTCCAGTTGAACCCCGAACACCTGATCGGGCAGGGCCTCGACATGGCGTAGGAACTGCTCGGGTGAATTGATTAAAGGTGTCAGGTCATGGTCGCGCAACAGATCTGTGTCGCCTTCCATATGGCCCGAGAACACGCCGATCATTGGCATAGGCCCGACCGCCTGACGGACGGCGGCCCCTTCTTCCGCGGCCGCCACAAAGAACTTGCGCACGCCTTCTTCGGCCAGCGTTGCCGAAACGGGCTCGGCCCCAAGGCCATAAGCGTCGGCCTTGACCACGGCGCCGGTCTCGACATTGGTTTTCGCGTCGAGCGCCTGCCAGTTGCTGGCCAGCGCATGAAGGTTGATCGTCAAACGTGCGGTACTCATGGCTCTGTTCATGACATTGGATCGCGGCAGGTCAAGGGGGTACTGGCCGATTATTGCCTCGATTGACGGGAACGTGGGCGGCATGCGGCCTGTATTTCGAAACGGGCGCGCCAAATTGCCGGTCGAGTTTTCGTTTTTACGGGTGCCCTATTGTGTTTAACTTGTGATCAACAGCAGTCAGCCAGGGGAATCGTTCACTTGGGCTGTGACGGCGGGAAAAGGGCGAACATGATTGAACTTACGTCGGGATACGCCGGTTTTGAGGCGCAGATACCATCGTTTTATGGGGACGTTTTCACAGCCTCCGAAGGAGTGGCCGAAGGTCAGGCTTTGACGTCGTTGGTGCAGGATTTGATGGGAACATCCGAAGACGACGATCTGCGCTGCTATCTGGCAAGCGAAGGTGAAGAGCTTTTGGGGTGCATCCTCTTTTCGCGCTTGTTTTACGATGAAGACCCGCGCAACGTCGTTTTGATGTCGCCGGTCGCCGTTAAAACCGATCGCCAGAAAGCAGGGATTGGGCAGAGGCTGATCCGTTTCGCGCTAGACGACCTGAAGGGGCAAGGCGTTGATTTTGCGATAACTTACGGTGATCCTGCCTACTACGGAAAGACAGGGTTCAAACCGATGGCGCAGGATTTCGCCCGTCCGCCCCAGAAGCTGAGCCAGCCGCACGGATGGATCGGTCAGTCGCTGGCTGAGGGCGACGCGGCCCCTTTCACTGGTCCGTCGCGCTGCGTTCCCGCGTTTGACAAGCCTGAATTGTGGTAGGTCAGTAGCCTTCGATCTGGCCGTCCTGCTGCCAGGGTTTGACCAGATTGCCGAAGCGGGTGAATTGCGCCTCGAACGACAGTTCGACCGTGCCGATGGGACCATGTCGCTGCTTGCCGACAATGACTTCGGCCTTGCCGTGCAGGCGTTCCATCGCCTGTTTCCACTCTTCCATCTTTTCCAGCTCATGATCGCCGGGCTTTTCGCGTTCTTTATAATATTCCTCGCGGAACACGAACATCACCACGTCGGCATCCTGTTCGATCGAGCCTGATTCCCGCAGGTCTGACAGTTGCGGGCGCTTGTCGTCTCGGCTTTCGACCTGACGGGAAAGCTGAGACAGCGCGATCACCGGGATGTTCAGTTCCTTGGCGATGGCCTTCATGCCCATCGAGATTTCGGCAATTTCGTTGACGCGGTTGTCGGACATGCCCCGACAGAGCTGCAAATAGTCGATCACCAGCAGGTCCAGCCCATGTGTCCGCTTCAACCGCCGCGCGCGGGCGGCAAGTTGTGAGATCGGCAGGGCCGGGGTGTCGTCGATGAAAAGCGGGCAGGCTTCCAACTCCTTCGCGGCGTCCACGAAACGGCGGAATTCGGATTCCGTCATGTCACCCTGACGGATTTTGTGACTTGAGATTTCGGACGCTTCGGCCAGAACCCGGCCCGCCAACTGCTCGGCGCTCATTTCCAGTGAAAAGAACCCGACCACGCCGCCGTCAACCGCTCCTTCGGACCCATCCGATTTGGTGCCGCGCTTGTATGCTTTGGCCACGTTGAACGCCACGTTGGTCGCAAGCGAGGTTTTCCCCATCGACGGACGCCCGGCCAGAATGATCAGGTCCGAGGGGTGCAGGCCCCCAAGCTGTTTGTCCAAGTCGGCCAGACCGGTGGAAATCCCTGCCATGCCACCGCCGCGCTGGTACGCTTCGTTGGTGACGTTGACGGCTTCTGTGACCGCCTTGAGGAAGGATTGAAATCCCTGTTCGGTCTGGCCCTGCTCGGATAACTGATAAAGCTGTTGCTCGGCCTCGACGATTTGTTCTTTTGGTTCGCTTGATACATCGACCCGCGCCGCCTTGTCCGAAATGTCCCGACCCAGTCGGATCAACTCGCGCCGAATGGCCAGGTCATAGATCATCTGGGCATAATCATGCACGGCAAACGCACTGATCGAGGCGCCCGCCAGTTTGACCAGATAGGCGGGGCCGCCCAATTCCTTCAGGCCCTCATCCTCGGCCATGAAGGATTTCAGCGTGACGGGTGAGGCCAGCGCATTCTTGGCGATGCGGTTGGCGGCGACTTCATAGATGCGGGCATGGACCGGGTCATAGAAATGCTCGGCCCCGATGATCGAGGCCACCCGGTCATACAGATCATTATTCGTCAGGATCGCGCCCAGAAGCTGCTGCTCGGCCTCGATGGAGTGCGGCATAGTTTCGGCATTCTGAATCTGCGCCGCTGCCTGCTCGATGCTGCTAATCTCGTTCATTTTGTCCCCGCTGCCCGTGCGACAGTTCTAATCAATCCGGCGCCCGTTGGGCCATCTGTAAATCTCTGAAGATAAGTTGCGTATAACTCGGCTTCAGCTTGGGATAAGTTTGGACAACTTTGCCAAAGAACGCTGCGCCGCGCAACATTTAGTGCGCCATCCAGCCGGCGACACTAGATGCAAGCGTCTAGGGGCGATTCTACGCCGAGTTACCCCCAGCTTATGCACAGGTGGATTATCAGCTTTTGTGGGTTTCCTGCCATCCACGCGGATCATTCAGGAAGGCTTCGACCCCATCAAGTGTCTCTGCATCAAAGGCTTTCTGCGCCTTCGCTTCGGCCAGAACATCCCACCAGGTGCACAGGTGATGCAGCTTCACGCCATGGTCGCCCAGGGTTTTCTCGGTCTCGGGGAAGATCCCATAGTAGAAGATTACTGCGGTATGGCCGCAGGTGGCACCCGTATCGCGGATCGCGTCGACGAATGACAGCTTGGAACCTCCATCGGTGGTCAGGTCTTCGACCAGCAAGACGCGCTCACCCTCGGACATTGCGCCCTCAATCCTGGCATTGCGGCCATAGCCTTTGGGCTTTTTGCGTACATAGGTCATCGGCAGGGCCATGCGCTCGGCCACCATGGCAGCAAACGGGATGCCTGCGGTTTCTCCACCCGCGATGTTGTCAAACGCCTCGAACCCCGCGTCCCGCATCACGGTAACGGTCAGGAAATCCATCAAGGTCGACCGGATACGCGGATATGAAATCAGCTTGCGGCAGTCGATATAGGTTGGGCTAGGCAGGCCCGAAGCGAGCGTGAACGGCTCACGCGAATTGAAGTGGACGGCTTTGATCTCCAGCAGCATCCGCGCGGTCAGGCGGGCGATTTCGGTGCTGTCGGGGTACGAGCTGGGGATCATGGTGCAAACCTCTGGGCTGAAAACACGTTGCGGGCTGATAGCGCGCCCCGCCACCCAGAGTCGAGAGGGCGGGCAAAAGAAAAGCGGACCCCGCAGATGCGAGGCCCGCCATGGCCCAAAAGGGCCCGAGCGCCAAGGTGGGCTTAGCTGCTCATGTCATAGGCCCGCTCACCGTGTACCGACAGGTCTAGGCCGTTTGTCTCGGTCTCGGCGTCTACGCGAAGCGGGGTGATCAGTGCAACCACCTTGATCAACACAAATGTGACAACTGCCGTAAAGGCACCCACGATAACCAATCCGCCCAACTGTGCGGTCCAAGCGCCAAGGCCGAACACGGCGATCATGATCGTGCCGAAAATGCCTCCGACACCATGCACGGCAAAGACATCCAGCGTGTCGTCGATTTTCAGCACGTTGCGGATGACATTGACGGCCTCTTGGCACAACACACCTGCGACAGCACCGATGATCAGCGCCTGCACCGGATCGACATAGCCCGAAGCCGGGGTGATTGACGCCAGACCCGCAATCGTGCCGGTCACCAGACCAACCATCGAGGCTTTGCCGTACTTGATCCGCTCGTACAGCGCCCATGTCAGCGAGGCGGTTGCGGCCGAGATATGTGTCACGGTCATCGCCATCGCGGCACCGCCGTCAGCGGCCAGTTGCGACCCGCCGTTGAAGCCGAACCAGCCGACCCACAGCATCGCGGCACCAATCATCACGAATCCGGGGTTGTGCGGCGGCGTCGTGCGGTTAAGGCGGGGACCAAGCACCACGGCAATGATCAACGCGGCCAGACCTGCGGTTTCATGCACCACAATTCCGCCTGCAAAGTCGCGCACGCCGACCTCACCCAGAATACCGCCATCGGTCAGCATGCCGCCGCCCCAGATCCAATGCACCACCGGCGCATAGCACAGCAGCATCCACAGGCCCGAGAAGGTCAGCACGAAGCCAAAACCAACGCGTTCCACATAGGCACCCACGATCAGCGCGGGCGTGATGATGGCAAATGTCATCTGGAACGCGAAGAAAAGAACTTCGGGCAGATTGCCTGAAAGGCTGTCTGCATCGACGCCGTACAGAAAGGCTTTGCCCAGACCGCCCCACAGGCCCGACCCGCCGTCGCCGAACGCAATCGAGTAGCCCGCGACCAGCCACAGAATGCTCATCAGGCAGGCGATCGAGAAACAGTGCATGAAAACGCTCAGCACGTTACGGGCACGCACAAGGCCGCCATAGAACAGGGCCAGGCCCGGAAGTGTCATGAAAAGGACCAGTGCGGTTGCAACTATGATCCAGGCGGTATCGGCTCCATTCATTGGCCGCTCTCCTCATCAGCATGTGTGGCGGGGCTTGAAGCGGAGGGAGAGCGTGGAAAAAAGAGGCAATGATCGAAAAACCCGCCTATTTTGGGGGCTTTTTGTGAAGTGATGGTTAAATGCGCATCAATTCTGGCAAAATGCCTTATTTTTGGGCGAGTGTGAAAAGCCCAGTTGAAAGCAAGTTCAACGCGTGATCGCGCGCGGCAACGCGAACCTTGTCACGGCCGAGCGTGCCGAATTCGATGGTTTCAACATGCGTTGGCATCCCGCTGGCAGCTAGTCCGAAGCACACGCGCCCTTCGGGTTTGAACTCGGACCCGCCGGGGCCTGCGATACCGGTAATGGACACGGCTAGTTGCGCCTCTGAATGCTTTAATGCGCCTTCGGCCATTTCGCGGGCGACCTGTTCCGAAACCGCGCCATGGGCGTCCAGTGTCCCGACCTGAACACCCAGCATCTGTTGCTTTGCGGTGTTGGTGTACGTGACGAAACCGCGGTCAACCACGGCCGAGCTGCCGGGAATGTCGGTCAGCGCCGCGGCCACCATGCCCCCTGTGCAGCTTTCGGCGGTGGCGATCATCACCCCTTGCACCTTGGCGCGGTCAAGCAGGTCAGTCACGTTCATAGCCCAAGAACTCCATGTGCAAGTCCGGCCAGCAGTATCACACCAATGGCGGCGAATACCCCGGCGATTACATCGTCCAGCATAACGCCCATCGCATCCCCCTTGCGGTCGGCCCAACCAACCGGACCGGGCTTGGTGATGTCGAACAGCCGGAATAGCAGGAAACCAGCAATCCAACCGGGCCAGAGTGCGGTAATGTCGATCCCATGCGCCCATGAGGGGTAGGAAACCGCCCAAAGCGCGATGAACTGGCCCGCGACCTCATCTATAACAATCTCGGACGGATCGTGATCCTCTTGCCCTGCAGTCATCACGCGAGTCGCCCAAAGACCACCCAAGAACGCTGCCAGCGTGGCGATCACCAGCAGGGGAAAGCCGCCCAGCGTATGCAGCAGCCATGCAAGGGGCAGGGCGACCAGCGATCCCCATGTGCCCGGCGCAGGGCGCAGATAGCCCACACCGCAGACCGTTCCGATCAGGCGCGCGGCGGTCATGACTTCACCAGACAGGCGGTGGCAAGCGAGGCGATCCCCTCGCTTCGGCCGGTAAAGCCCAGACGTTCAGATGTGGTCGCTTTGACCGAGACCTGATCGGTCCGTAGGCCCATGATCCGGGCCATTTCCGCGCGCATCGCGCTCGCATGGGGGCCGATCTTGGGGTATTGGCAGACAAGCGTGCAATCCACATTCGAAATTGCGTAACCCATCGTTTCGGCCAATTCGACCGCGTGACGCAGGAAAATCTCGCTGGCCGCGCCCTTCCATTGCGGGTCCGAGGGCGGGAAGTGCTGGCCAATATCACCCTGTGCCAGCGCGCCATAGATCGCATCAGTCACGGCGTGCATTCCCACATCTGCGTCTGAGTGGCCCTGTAGGCCGCGATCATGCGGAACTTTCACGCCGCACAGGATCACATGATCCCCGTCGCCAAACCGATGCACGTCGTACCCGTTGCCCAGTCTTACATCCATATTCGTTCCCAATATGCGTTCAGCCCGGGCAAAATCCTCGGGCCGTGTAATTTTCAAGTTGTCCGCATCACCTGGAACAATCGCCACGTCCAGACCCGCCGCGCGTGCGGCTTCGACATCGTCTGCTGCGCCTCCGGGATGGGCCGCGTGGGCTGAGACAATCGCACCATAGTGAAAGCCTTGTGGCGTTTGCGCAGCGAACAGGCTGGTTCGGTCCTGTGTTCCCGTAACGAAATGCCCATCTCCGGTCCATAAGGCATCCGTGACGGCAAGCCCCGGAGCGGCAGCAGGGGAATCGTTCAGGGCCGACAGAACACACTGAATAAGATCGGTGGTCACGCAAGGGCGCGCCACATCGTGAATCAGAACATGTTCGATTTCCAAATCGGCCAGCGCGTCCAGTCCGTTGCGCACAGACGCTGCCCTGTCCGACCCACCTGCGGCGAGGATCAGGTTCGTTCTTTCAAACTCGCTCCAGGCGGATTGATCGCCCTCGGACAGGACAACAACGATGTGGTCGACCTGACCCTGAAAGCGGTCAATCGTCCAGTCCGCGACGCGACGCCCTGCAAGTGGTCGCCACTGTTTTGGAATATCCCCTCCAACGCGCGTTCCGCGTCCTGCGGCGACGATGATAGCGGCGGTGGTCATGGGGCGGTCACTCCGGTGATTTGAGCGCAATGTTTAGGGTGCGGTGAATGCAGAGGCAATCACCCGCGTAACCGTGCCTAAAAAATAGGCACGTGATGATTTTCCGGGCTTTTGCCCCCCCGTTTTGTTGTTCATATACGCTCAATTCGATATCAAAGCCGCAACTGCCCAAGGATTAAGCACGTTGACCCCGCAACTCGCTGACAAACACCTAGACCCGCCAGTCATGCTGGCTCCGATGGCCGGAATCACCGACCGACCGTTTCGTGATCTGGTGATGCGCTTTGGCGCCGGGATGGTCGTCAGTGAGATGGTCGCCAGTCAGGAGATGGTTCAAGCTAAGCCCGGCGTGCGCGAACGGGCCGAGCTTTCGGTCGACGTCGAAAACACCGCCGTTCAACTAGCAGGGCGCGAGGCATATTGGATGGCCGAAGCTGCACGGCAGGTTGCAGATCGGGGTGCACGGGTGATTGACATTAACATGGGGTGCCCGGCCAAGAAGGTGACGAACGGCTATTCCGGATCGGCGTTGTTGAAGACACCGGATCACGCGCTGACGCTGATCGAGGCAGTCGTGAATGCCGTTGACGTGCCGGTCACGCTGAAGACGCGCCTTGGCTGGGACGATAACCTGTTGAATGCCCCTGACGTTGCGCGGCGTGCGCAGGACACGGGTATCCGTATGGTCACGATCCATGGCCGCACGCGGTGTCAGTTCTATAAGGGGCGCGCGGATTGGGCCGCAATTCGGGCTGTGAAAGAGGCTGTTTCGATCCCTGTCATTGCCAATGGCGATATCGTGGACGCAAGCGCGGCGCGGACTGCACTGGAAAAGTCGGGCGCAGATGGGGTCATGATCGGGCGGGGTGCCCAGGGTAAGCCGTGGTTGCTGGCGCAGATTTGCCACGACTTGTATGGCGCCCAAGCTCCGGTCGTTCCCACAGGTGATGATCTGGTTGAAATGGTGCAGGGGCACTATCAGTCAATGCTCGAATTCTATGGTGCAGACCTGGGGCTGCGGGTCGCACGAAAACACCTTGGCTGGTACATGGATGAGGCAGGTACCCCCCCGAGTTTGCGTCGCGCTGTGCTGACGTCCCGCGACACGGCTGAGGTTCTGCGTCTGCTGGGCGATGCGCTTATAGGCGATGCGGAGGCTGCGGCATGACTTCGGATCAGAGCATTTGGGCCTCATTGCCGGTTCCAGCCTTCATTATTGACGCCGAGGACCGGATCACCGATGTAAATTCGGCGGGTGAAGGGTTTTTGAATGCGTCCCGCAAGTCCGTAATCGGCAACCCAGTCTGGGACCAGATCGCTGTCGATGCCCCCCTGGAAGAGGCGTTTCTGCGCGCCCGTCAGCAAAGCACCCCGTTGTTCGTGAACGACGTTGACGTAGGGTCCGGCAGTCGCGCGCCGCTGCAATGCGCGTTGCAGATTGCACCTTTGGTTGGGCATACGGGGTCGATGATCATGATCATCTCGCCGCGCGAATTGGCAGGGCGGATGACACGCGGCAATACGGTCAAATCTGCGGCGCAGTCCGCCATCGGCATGGCCGAAATGCTGGCGCACGAGATCAAGAATCCGTTGGCCGGAATAACTGGGGCAGCGCAGTTATTGAGCATGAATATCTCGCAGCAAGACCTTGAATTAACGGATCTTATCGTCGCTGAAAGCCGCCGGATCGTAAAGCTGTTGGAGCAGGTGGAGCAGTTCGGCAACCTCTCGCAGCCCGATTTCAAGCCGGTCAATATTCACGATGTTCTGGACCGTGCAAGGCGCTCGGCGCTGCTGGGGTTTGGTGCCCATATGACGATCATCGAAGATTACGACCCCTCGTTGCCGTTGGCCTATGGAGACCCGGATCAGTTTCTGCAAGTTGTACTGAACTTGTTGAAGAACGCGTCGGAAGCAGCTGACCCTAAAGGGGGAACAATCCGGCTTCGCACGTATTTCGAACATTCCTTCCGACTGCGGCGCAGCGATGGATCGGGGCATTCGCTGCCCCTGCAGATCGAAATCATGGATGACGGGCCGGGTCTGCCGGATAAGATTCGCAGCGATATTTTTGACCCGTTCGTGTCGGGCAAGGAAAACGGCACCGGCCTTGGGCTGGCGCTGGTGAGCAAGATCATCTCGGACCATGACGGCTGGATTTCCGCCGACTCGGTGCCGGGTCGCACGGTGTTCCGCATCTCGCTGAGGCGGGCGCCAAAAGACGCAACGTAGAACACAGCCGGCAAGAGCTGAAGATAAGGAGAGCACCCGATGGATGGAACAGTATTGGTCGCAGATGACGATCGCACAATCCGCACGGTCCTGACACAGGCCCTGACGCGGGCAGGGTGCAAGGTACATGCGACATCCTCGCTGACCACGCTGATGCGCTGGGTCGGTGAAGGTAAGGGTGACGTCGTGATCTCGGACGTTGTCATGCCGGACGGGAACGGGTTGGAGATGTTGCCCAAGATCGCCCAAGATCGGCCCGGTCTGCCGGTGATCGTCATTTCCGCGCAAAACACGATCATGACGGCGATTCAGGCGGCAGAGGCGGACGCATATGACTATTTGCCCAAACCGTTCGACCTTCCAGACCTGATGAAGCGCACCGCGCGGGCGTTGGAGCAGAAACAGCGGGTTCAAACCGAGGTCACGGAACCGTCGGATGATCGCCCTGAAGAACTGCCGCTGGTCGGTAGGACACCGGTCATGCAGGCGCTTTATCGTCTGGTTGCGCGGGTGATGAATACCGATCTTTCAGTGATGATTTCGGGTGAAAGCGGAACAGGTAAGTCTCTGATAGCACGTGCTATTCATGATTTCTCTGATCGCCGGACGTTGCCGTTTGTCACAGCCACGGCTGCGGACTTGCGTGATCTGGAAGGTCCGGCCCGCGTGATGGCCCGTGTGCGTGGCGGCACGCTGCTGATTGATGAGATCGCGGATATCGAAGATGAATTGCAGGCCCGGATTGTGCGGATGATGGACACACCGGGCGATCATGTCCCCCGATTCATGGCCACCAGCCAGTCGGACCTGACTGAAGCGATGGAAAGCGGTCGTGTTCGGCAGGACCTGTATTACCGGCTGTGTGGCGCAACAATCCATGTTCCGGCCCTGCGCGAACGGGTGGATGACATCACGCTTTTGGCCGATCATTTTCTGGCGCGAGAGGAGCGCGAGCATGGCGCAAAACGCTGGCTCAGCCCCGAGGCGGTGGAACTGGTACGCCGGTATTCGTGGCCCGGCAACGTGCGGCAGCTTGAAAATGCGATCCGCCGTCTAAGCCTGACCAGCCGCGCCGACGAGATTTCGAAGGCCGAGGTCGAGATGGTCTTGGGCAGTCAACCCGAAGCCGAACCGGTTCTGGGGGATGGTGAGCGCGAAAAACTGTCCGCCTCTGTCGCGCGTCATTTGCGTCGTTACTTTGATCTGCACGGCAATTTATTGCCACCTCCGGGCCTGTATCAACGCATCCTGCGCGAGGTTGAGGCCCCTTTGATCGAGCTGGCATTGGACGCAACCGGCGGAAATCAGGCGAAATGTGCCGATCTGCTGGGCATAAACCGGAATACGCTCCGGAAAAAGATTACTGATCTCGATATTCAGGTGACACGGCGACGCAAACTGATGTAATATAGCCACACAAAGCGTGGCATCCGGGCCTATGTCCGGCAACGACCACGAAATATGGCGGTAAGCCGCGCAAGCGGCACATCAGGATGAGGGCAGACGGTGGCAACCCGGGCACAGAGCGGGCTGATCCTATCGATCAATCGGTGGAGAAAGTCACGAAAGCTGCGCAATTTTAGCACCTTGGGTCTGGTATTGCTGGGCCCCGTCCTTGCGTTGGCCACATACCTCGTCATTGGTCCATTCGATCTGGGAACGACGGCGCCAACGCTGCGCCTGATCTTGCTGGCTGACCTGGTATATGTTCTGGTCGTTGCGGCACTGGTCCTAAGCCAACTTGGAAGCCTGATCGCCGCGCGAAGGGCTAAATCCGCGGGTTCTCGTCTTCATTTGCGTCTGATCGGCGCTTTCACGCTGTTGGCGCTGGTGCCAACAGTCACCGTCGCGATTTTCGCAGGGCTGACGGTGAATATCGGGCTTGAAGGTTGGTTCTCGGACCGCGTCCGCGAAGTTGTAGGCTCGTCCTTGACCGCTGCTGAGGCTTATGAACAGGAGCACCGCGAAGGACTTACCCAAGACGCCACCGTTCTGGCGCGGTTCTTGGATACGGCTCGAGCGCGGGATTACTACATTTCGGACGCCGAATTGCGCACCGTTCTGGCGCAGGGTCAGTCGCAGATTCAGCGAGGCTTGCGCGAGGCTTACGTCATCGACGGCAGTGGCGAGATCAAATCCCGGGGCGATCGTTCGTACCTGTTCAACTACGAAGCCCCTACGCCTGAGCAGATGATCGAAGCGACGGACACCGGATTGCTGATAATTGCCGATTGGCAAAACAGCGAGTTTCGGGCCTTGGTACCCCTTCAGGCCTATTTGGATCGCTATCTTTACGTCAGTCGTGAGGTAGACGGGCAACTGCTTACCTTGTTGGATGACACCAAAGAAACAGTCCAGTTCTATCAACAGCTTGAAAACGAACGGGGCAGGGTACTGTTCGAGTTTGGCCTGCTTTATCTGGGCTTTGCGGTGATCCTGATTTTGGCGGCTGTGTCTTTGGGCATGTGGTTTGCCGAGCGACTGTCACGCCCTGTCGGACGATTGACCACGGCGGCGCAGCGGGTTGGGGCGGGTGACCTGAGTGTGCAGGTGATCGAAGAGGCCAGCGACGACGAAATCGCCATGCTGGGCCGTTATTTCAACCAGATGACTCGGCAACTGAAAGGCCAACGCGACACTCTGCTTGAAAATACGCGCCAGATTGAGCGGCGTCGGCGGCTGTTCGACTCGGTCCTCAGCTCTGTAACGTCCGGCGTTGTGGGTGTGGATTCCGATGGTTGCGTGACATTCGTGAACCGGTCGGCGGAACGCCTTTTGGACTGGTCCAGTAAGGAAGAACATCTGGCCATCGGTATTGCCGTGCCGGAGTTCCTTCCTTTGTTTGAAAGCCTCAAGGACAGCGGTCAGGAAGCCGTTCAGGGCGAGGTCAAAGTGACCCGAAAGGGCAGGTTGGAGAACCTTCTGGTGCGCATGGCAATCCGGCGGGGCGAGGATGGTGGTCTGGAAGGTTACGTTGTGGCCTTTGATGACGTAACCGATCTGGTCAGCGCGCAGCGCATGGCGGCTTGGGGTGATGTGGCCCGCCGCATTGCGCATGAGATCAAGAACCCGCTGACCCCAATTCAACTGAGTGCCGAGCGGATCAAACGAAAATTCTCTCGCAAGCTGGATGAGGAAGATTGCAACAGCCTCGAATCCATGACGGACGTGATTGTGCGGCAGACCAATGATCTAAGGCGGATCGTGGACGAGTTTTCGAAGTTTGCGCGTATGCCCGAACCTGACCGACACGAGGAAAACGTCGTCGATCTGGTACGCGAGGCGGTGTTGCTGCAACAATCCGGTCAGCCCGACGTTCAGATTGATGCAACGCTTCCGAACCACCCAGTCGTGGCGGATCTGGACGCGACGATGCTGAATCAGGCTTTGACCAATCTTATCAAGAATGCCGGAGAAGCGATTGAAACCTTGAAGAAAAAAGGTGCTCCGGAAAATCTCAAACCACAGATAAAAGTGGATGTAACCTGTGATGATGCAGGGACAATCATCTCCATTGCTGACAACGGAATAGGGTTGCCCGAAGATCGGGCGCGGCTGTTTGAGCCATACGTAACCACACGTGACGAGGGAACCGGTCTGGGACTGCCTATCGTCAAGAAGATTATCGAAGAACATGGCGGTGCGCTGACGTTGGAAGATGCACCGGTATTTGACGGACAGGACCATTTTGGCGCGATGGCCGTTATCCGTTTGCCGGGGGGCAAATTTACCCAGACGGCTGCGCCACAAAAGCAGGCAAATCATATAAACAAACTGAAAGCAGGCCAAAGATGAGTGACATTCTGATCGTAGATGACGAACGCGATATTCGCGAGCTGGTGTCCGACATTCTGGAGGACGAAGGCTATTCAACCCGGCTGGCTGGCAACTCGGACGAGTGCATGGCGGCAATCAATTCGGAACCGCCGGGGCTTTTGATTTTGGACATTTGGCTAAAGGACAGCCGCATGGACGGAATCGACATCCTCAAGGCTGTGAAACGTGACAATCCCGATGTGCCAGTGGTGATCATCTCGGGGCACGGGAATATTGAAATTGCCGTGGCTGCAATCAAACAGGGGGCTTATGACTTTATCGAAAAGCCCTTTAACATTGATCAGTTGATGGTGGTGATCCGGCGCGCAATGGAAACCTCGCGCCTGCGCCGCGAGAATGCATCGCTCAAGCGTAAAGAGGTCACGAATTCGGACATGATCGGCAAATCCGCCGCCTTCCGATCGATGCAAAGTCAGTTGGACAAAGTCACCAAATCTAATGGCCGTGTAATGTTGAGCGGCCCTGCCGGGTCCGGCAAGGAAATCGCGGCGCGTTATATTCACGCCCATTCCAACCGGGCGAATGCGCCCTTCGTGACTGTAAACTGCGCGGGTATCGAACCTGAGCGGGTCGAAGAGGTTCTGTTCGGACGAGAGTCGTCGGAGCGCGGTGTTGAATCCGGGCTTCTGGAAGAAGCGCATGGGGGCGTGGTCTACTTTGACGAGGTTGCGGATATGCCGCTTGGCACGCAATCCAAGATATTGCGCGTATTGGTTGATCAGCAGTTTCAGCGCGTCGGCGGATCTGACAAGGTGCGGGTGGATTTGCGGGTGATCTCTTCGACGAACAAGGATCTTGACGCAGAGATCGCGGCAGAACGGTTCCGGGAAGAGTTGTATCACCGTTTGAACGTCGTGCCGATTGATGTGCCTTCGCTTGAAGACCGGCGCGAGGACATCCCGGTTCTGGCGCAGCATTTCATCGAAATGTGCAATGAATCCCAAGGTCTACCCATGCGTGAGATATCTGAGGAAGCCGTCGCTCTGCTGCAGACGATGACCTGGCCGGGCAATGTACGCCAGTTGAAGAACCTGATCGAACGGGTGTTGATCCTGGGTGACGGCACGGGCCCAATCGAGGCCAAGGAGCTGCCCGCCGAGGATGAGAAAGCGGACGATTCCGGCCGTGTCGTACTGTCAGGTGCATTGGCCACGTTGCCTCTGCGTGAGGCGCGCGAGGCGTTCGAACGTGAATATCTGCTGACGCAGATCAACCGGTTCGGTGGCAATATCAGTCGCACCGCCAGCTTCGTCGGGATGGAGCGCAGCGCGCTGCACCGCAAGCTGAAATCGCTGGGTGTTGTGACGTCGAACAAGTCGGGTGCACGTGTCGCGCAATTGGATGAACCGGAGCCGGCAGAATAAGCTGCCGGTGACTTTAGCCCGGTACCCCGGGGGTTATGATCTGAAACGCGCCGTCGTTAAATTTGACGAAACACGACTCGGTGCTCAGCGGCGGGAGTTGTGTCGTTCGCTGCGCAGGAACCCGTGACTTCACATTTTGCCTGCACGGCGGCAAGCTGACGGGTCGATATCCCTTTTTGGCCATGCACTGCGCTTCGACATTGTTGCGCAGGCCTTGGTTCACATCCACGGTGTAGACTTGCCCCGGCTGCCACCATCCAGCCGATCGGTAGCATCTTCCGTTCCCGTGACAATAGGTTCGACCGGGCCAATATGTTGGCGGGGATTGCCGCACTTGAGTGGCGACCGGCACGTTGTTGACCGCCTGCACCCGACACTCGGTCGTGTCCGTTTGCATGCGCGATACGCTTTCACCCTCACGGTAATACATGGAAAGTGGGCCGCATGAGGTGAGCGTCAGAACAGGAATAAGCAATCGAAGCACTGTTTTCATAGGGTTATCTTGCCTTGAAAGGACAGGTATGACAATTCAATTGACCGCTATAAGGGCATCTGTCATTCAAAGATTTCAGGCAAGAGGGCCAAAAACATGAAGGTCATCATATGCGGTGCTGGTCAGGTTGGCTGGCAGATTGCACGGCACCTGTCGGGCGAATTGAATGATGTAACGGTTGTGGACAATAACCCGGACCTCGTGCGGCGGGCGACGGAAACACTGGACGTTCAGGGCATCGCCGGGTTCGCCAGCTACCCCGACGTGTTGGAACGCGCAGGTGCGCGCGACGCCGAGATGATCATTGCCGCCACCCATTCGGACGAAGTGAATATGGTCACCTGCCAAATGGCGCATTCGGTATTCTCGATTCAGCGGAAAATCGCGCGACTGCGGTCAAAATCTTATCTTGAGGCGATCCACTCGGATCTTTATCGCCGGGATCACCTTCCCATCGACGTGGTGATCAGCCCAGAGCGAGAGGTCGCAGCCGCCGCCATGCGCCGCCTTTCGGCGCCTTCAGCCTTTGATACCGAAATGTTCATGGACGGCCAGGCGCAGCTTTTGGGGATTCGCATCGACGAGGATTGCCCAATTGTGAACACCCCTTTGCGGCAATTGACCGATCTATTCTCTACGCTCAGCTCTGTTGTCGTCGGGGTGCGGCGCGAAGGCACCCTTTTTGCTCCCGAATCCGAGGACCAACTTTTCGTCGACGACGAATGCTATGTCTTTGCCACTGTCAAAGACGTGGACCGCACGATGGAAGTGTTCGGAAAGGCGCAAAAGAAACAGGATCGCGTCGTCATCGTCGGCGGCGGGAATGTCGGGCTCGAAGTTGCCCGCACGCTGGAAGAACGCGAAAGCCGCGTACGTGCCAAAATCATCGAACGGGACCGCAATTGCGCCGAACTCGCGGCCGAGGCGCTGGAGCGTACGATTGTTCTGAATGGCGACGGATTGGATGCCGCTTTGCTGCGCGAGGCCGGGATTGAACGTGCAGACGCGATGCTTGCGGTCACCGACGACGACCGTGCCAACATGCTGGCTGCCGTGCGCGCCAAGGCCGAAGGCTGTGCACTGGCGATTGCGCTGATCAATGACCCCAGCATGGTCGCTTTGATGGGACCTTTGGGAATTGATGCCTATATCAACCCACGCGCGACCACGGTCAGCTCGATCCTGCGTCACATTCGCCATGGACGTGTTCGGCAGGTTTATTCCATCGGCGATGCCGAGGCCGAAGTGATCGAGGCTGAGGTTCTGTCCACCTCACCTATGGCGGGGCAGCGGTTGCGCGATATCGACTTTCCCGAAGGTGTCCTTGTTGGCGCGGTTCGCAAAGGGGAAGAATTGTTTCGGCCAACCGGCAGCTTGCGGATCGAGGAAAAAGACGTGGTCGCCATCTTTGCCATGGCCAAGGACGTGCCCGAGGTCGAACGGTTGCTACAGGTCTCGATTGATTTCTTCTGATGGAGCGGGCGCAGGCACTCAGGATCGGGCTGGTGCGGCGATTGCCGTTGTTCCTGCTCATCTGGGGCATCGCTGCTTTGTCGATGTGGGTCCCCGCGATCTATGCGCTCGCGCTGGATGACCACGACACGTCCCGGTCTTTCTTCTATTCGGGGTTGTTGGGGTTGTTTGTCGTTGCAACCGTTGCGCTTGCATCATCCAACCGGGTTCCACGGCGCGGCACATTGGGGCAGTTGGCTGTGTTGCTGGCCTGTTTTACAATCCTGCCGATCTTTCTGGCGATCCCGCTGCATGATGCTTTGGGGAACACCACGTTCCTGAATGCGTATTTCGACATGGTCAGCGCATTGACGACGACCGGAGCGGACATTTTTCCCGACCCTGACCGATTGACCGCGCCGCTACATCTATGGCGGGCGCAAGTGGGATGGATGGGTGGCTTGCTGATGTGGATTTCTGCCGCGGCTATCTTGGCGCCCTTGTCATTGGGTGGATTCGAGGTGACGGCACGAGGGCAACCGGGACGTCCGGTCTCGGGCGTGGCTCAGAGTGAAAAGGTCGATCCGCGTGGTCGGTTGATACGTGTCGCGCGTACTCTGACGCCCGTCTACGCCGGTCTGACGGCAGTGATCTGGTTGCTTCTGCTGATCGCGGGTGAGCAGGGTTTGACCGCGATCTGCCATGCCATGTCTACCATGGCAACGTCCGGTATTTCGCCTGTGGGGGGGCTTGAGGGCGCGCAGGCGGGAATTACCGGCGAGGCGATTTTGTTTCTGTTTCTCTTCTTCGCGCTTTCCCGTCTGACGTTTTCGACCGATACAGCCATGACAGGGTATTCTCGGCTAGACAAAGACCCGGAATTCCGGATCGGGCTGATGATTGTCCTTTCGGTCGCGATACTGCTGTTCATTCGTGTGTGGGCGGGTGTGAATGAAATTGGCAACACGATGGAGCCGCTGCAGGCGTTGAACGTTATCTGGGGCATGACATTCACGGCCTTGTCCTTTCTCACGACTGCAGGATTCGAAAGTGCCAACTGGAACGACGCGCAGCAATTGTCCGGATTGGGAACACCCGGCCTGATCCTGATGGGGTTGGCCTTGATTGGCGGGGGCGTTGCGACAACGGCAGGTGGCGTCAAACTGTTGCGCGTGTTTGCCCTGTACCTCAACGGTGCGCGCGAAATTGATCGACTGATCTATCCGTCCTCGGTAAGTGGGGTGGGTGGCGGCAACAGACGCATCCAAAGCGATGGTGCCTTCATCGCTTGGATCTTTTTGATGATGTTTGCGCTGACCGCTGCGGCCTTCAACTTGCTGCTGGCCGCGACCGGGGCTGGGTTTGAACAGGCGATGGTTTTGACGGTTGCCGCGCTTAGTACGACCGGACCGTTGATCGAACTGGCTACGGATGTTCCGCTGCGGCTGGTGGATTTGTCGGAAGGCGCCAAGCTGACAATGTGCGCCGCAATGGTCATTGGCCGGCTTGAAACACTGGCGATTGTAGCGCTGATAACGCCAACACTTTGGCGGGGCTAAGAATCCACACCCGCAGAATGTCTTATTTTTCATCTGGAAACTCGGTTAACGACACTCCATACTCCGCCGGAGGGAGCGCGTTGGTCCGCAGCGCGTAGCAAGAACAATGGCGAGATTATAAAAATATGGCTTCGGACAGACAGAATCTGCAGGACGCGTTCCTGAATAATGTACGGAAAGCAAAGGTCCCGGTCACAATTTTCCTGATCAACGGTGTGAAATTGCAGGGTGTGATTACCTGGTTCGATAACTTCTGCGTGTTGTTGCGCCGCGACGGACAGTCGCAGTTGGTCTACAAGCACGCGATTTCGACCATCATGCCGTCGCAGCCGATCAGCCTGTATGAGGGCGAAGACGCCTCTTGATGGAACACGATAGGACGCGCACCCGCGCTTGGGTGCTGCATCCGGAAATCAAGTCAGATGAACAGCGCCGTGTTCCTGAACCGGCGCTGGAAGAGGCGGTGGCACTGGCTGCCGCTTTGCCCGACCTTGACGTGGTCGGCTCGGAAATCGTGCGCCTGCAACGCGCCCAGCCCGGGTTGCTGTTCGGCAGCGGCAAGATTGAAGAACTGGCAGAACGGCTGCACGATAACAAAATCGAACTGGTTCTGATTGACGGGCCGGTTACCCCTGTTCAGCAGCGCAACCTTGAAAAAGCCTGGAAGGTCAAAATCCTTGATCGGACGGGGCTGATCCTTGAGATTTTCAGCGATCGTGCGCGGACCCGCGAGGGTGTTCTGCAAGTCGAAATGGCTGCGCTCAGCTATCAGCGGACGCGCCTTGTTCGGGCGTGGACCCACCTTGAACGGCAGCGGGGCGGGCTGGGATTTGTCGGCGGTCCGGGTGAAACACAGATCGAAGCCGACCGGCGCGCCATTGACGAACAGCTTGTTCGTTTGCGTCGCCAATTGCAGAAGGTGGTCAAAACCCGCACCCTTCACCGTGCAGCGCGCGCTAAGGTGCCATATCCCATCGTTGCGCTAGTGGGCTACACGAACGCAGGCAAGTCGACACTGTTCAACCGGCTGACTGGGGCAGAGGTGATGGCCAAGGACATGTTGTTCGCCACGTTGGACCCGACCATGCGCCGGGTTGAACTGCCTGACGGCCCCGAGGTGATCCTGTCGGACACAGTTGGGTTCATCTCGAACCTGCCGACCGAGCTGGTCGCGGCATTCCGCGCCACGCTGGAAGAGGTTCTGGGCGCCGATATCATTGTTCATGTGCGCGATATCAGCCATGACGAAACCGACGAACAGGCGCGGGATGTCGAAACGATCCTGAGCTCGCTTGGGGTTGATGATGAACGTCCGCGGCTTGAGGTTTGGAACAAGATCGACCTATTGAGCGACGAGGATCGCGAAGCCGCCATAGCGCGTTCGGATCGCGATCCTGCGATCTTTGCGATTTCCGCAGTGACGGGTGAGGGGATAGAGCCGCTATTGGCCGATATCGCGGTCAAACTGCAGGGCGTACGGCACGAAAGCACGTTGACCCTTGGATATGCCGAAGGCGACAAGCGCGCGTGGCTGTTCCGTCAGGACGTCGTCCGATCCGAAAGGCAGACAGAGGACGGGTTCCAGATCACGGTTCTCTGGACCGACAAGCAGGCCGCTCAGTTTTCGGCGCTTTGAGTTGACGGGGGGCACAGTGTCCGAAAGCAAGGTCTTTTTGACTGGTCATATCGACGTACCGATAGATCGTCTTGAGCAAGTACGCGCCGCATTGCCCAAGCATATTGCGCTGACACGGGCGGAACCGGGGTGCTTGTCCTTCGAAGTCACCGAAGACGCGGAAACCCCGGGTCGGTTTAATGTCAACGAGGTGTTTCGGGATCAAACGTCGTTTGATGCGCATCAGGAACGCACGCAAAACTCGGACTGGTTCGGGATCACGCAGGGCATCCCTCGTTCGTACCAGATTACCAAGGGGTAGGCTGGGTCAGACCCCGTCGATCTGCCGCTGATAGTCTTCTGCGTCGTACCACCACATCGAAGACTGAACCTTGTTGTCAGCCGTCATGTCCCATTCTTCCCAACCCCGGGTGATGACGTGATTGCGGGTTTCGGCGTGGTGCCCTTCCAGTGTCCAGACAAAGATTGCGTGGGTTCCGGCCCATCTCAGCATATCGCATCGAACTTCTAGGTCGACAAACTCGTCAAAGAACCCGCGCGCCATATCCGCGATTGCCGAGCGTCCGACAAATGGATCACCACGATTGACTGTGATTGTTCCGTCCGGTGCAAAGAAACCGGCGACCGCTTCGGGGTCGCCCGAGCTCCACGCGATCGCGTAATCCCGTGCGAGGTTGTTCAACATATCCCGAATACTGGCCATGAATACCCCCCGGTTCCAATCAATGACCACTGGGATCGTAAGCCAAAACAAGGGGCTGCGTCCACGCAACCGTGAAAAAGGGGCAAGGTCTTGCCGAACAGACGAAATCAGCGCGGGATCAAATTCGTCACACCAACGGCCGCTGCACGGGCCAGATCAAGATCGAGCGACATCGGAATATACTCCCCACGCCGCCAAAGTTGCGCCTGATCGTCATAGTAGCGCGACAGGAAATGGCCCGATTGACCAGTGGCTGTGATGAAGACCGAACTGTCAGGGTCCGCGAAATCATAAACGCCCCGATAGCCCGCGCCGTGCACGTTCTGAAACGGGTCCGGCCCTTCGCCCGACGTGCGCCCACGCAGCAATGTATTGTCGCCGCCGCTGGTGGATTGGCGGATATTGACGAAGAACCGCAGAACCGGGACCGAGCCCAGAACCGGGTGATCGTGGGTCGCCTGATGAGCATCGCCCCAGCGCAGGGATTCCAGCGACCCGCCATATTTCTCGGAAATCCAGATCAGCGCGTCGTCCAGCGCCAGCCGCGCCATGTCGGTGCAGGTTTCCGTGGGCGCACTTTGACGTACGTCACACCATACTGCCGCGCCGTCGATATCGCGGTAAACACGTTCTATGAACAGCGGCTCAACATGTTTGTATTTGGCAGCCAACGGGCCAAGCTCGTCCGAGATCAGGCGGATTTGCAGCGCACGCAGCCAAGCGGCATAGATCAGAGGTTCGGGCAGATGTTCGTTCATCTCGCCATTCCACTCGGCCAGCAATCCCAGCGCGATCTGGCGCTGACGCTCGGGCGTGCCTTCTGGGGCCGATGCTCCGGTGAACCACAGGTCCGCGCCAATCAAGGGCAGCAGCGAGCGGGCGGTAAAGCTGACGGTGTCCAGTTGCGCCTCGATAAAGCTGTCACGCGTGTGAACCTCGCGCGATTGCATTAGGCGTTCCCAGCGGTGAATGCGCTGCGTGTCACCCCATTCAAATGAAACATGCTCGGGGAAGGGGCGGTCTATGACCTTGTTGTTTGTGTTGCCCAGTATGCCACCGGCAGGGGCCACAAATTCGGGGTTGTCCGCATAGGGCAGGCGGCCCTGCCAGCGGTTCTCGGTCAGCCATCCGGGGGTGGGGATACGTCCACGGCTTTGATTGCGCAGGTCGCGCTTGGGCATAGCCCCGATCAGCTTCATGCCGATCGTGTCCTTATCCACCAGCGACAGGTTCTGAGATGGGGAGATGACCAGTTCGGCTGCGTCAATCGCCTGCGGCACAGTATCAGAATTCATCAAGGCCATCGACGCGGTCATTGACGTGTCTTGCGCACTTAGGGCCGTCCAGGACAGCGATGCAACGTGGCCCTGCGGTGTTATGGTTCCCAGATCGTAGTGGCTGCCGGGCAGAACGGGTCCATTCTCCGTCCATCGGAGGGTCAGTGTGATGGGCGCCTCATCCTTGATCTCGATGATTGACGGGCGGGTTCGGAATGACTTGTACCCGTCCGGGGTCAGGTATTCTTCGGGATTGTCGGGGTTGAGCTGTTCAATATGAACGTCCTGATCATCCAGATAAGATGAGGTCAGCCCCCATCCCAGCCGATCGCTGCGCCCCGCCATGACCGAAGGAATGCCCGGAATCGTTGCGCCGATGACGCCACCTTTTTCAAGTTCCAGCCGGGCCAGATACCAAACTCCGGGTGCAGTGAAACCCAGATGCGGGTCGTTCGCCAGCAGCGTCCCACCAATGGCCGATCGTGATGGTGCTGCAGTCCAGGCGTTTGATGCCCCGGCTAATCCACGTTTCGGGAATGGCGAAAGCGGACTGTCTGGCATCGGCGATCCGTCTACATATCGGGGCAAACCCGGGAACAAGGCGGCATATTCGGGCAGGGCCGCAATTCCGGCACCCGGTACATCGGGCAGGATATCGGCCAGCCGCGCCGAGTTGTTCAGCATGAGCGACGTGCGCGCCCTCAGCACTTCGTCTTCAAGATGGCCGGACAACTGAAGGCTCATCAATTTGATCACAGCGAGGCTGTCACCGGGTTGCCAAGGGGAAACAGGCGCATTGAACAGGAACATTTCGGGCGCGCCACGCCCAAGCGCCATCTCGTTGATTTCGTCCAGCCGCGCGTTGACACCGGCCGCGTAAGCGCGCAGCGCAGCCTTGGTATAGTCGTCCTGCACATCGACCGAGCGATGGGCGAGGCCGTAAAGGTCAAGCCGACGCAGCAACTTGTCGATTGAAACCGTGCGCGCGCCGAACACTTCGGACAAGCGCCCTTGGGCGGTGCGTCGCAGGACGGTCATTTGCCACAGACGGTCCTGCGCATGTGCGTACCCAAGCCCGAAGAAGACATCCGGGTCAGTCTCGCCCAGAATATGCGGCACATTGGCGGTATCGCGCACGATTTCCACCGGCGCTGTCAGCCCGCGTACCTCGACGGTTTGATCGTATTCGGGCAGGGATTGGCTGGCCAGAAAGTAGACCAGTATGACGGCGGCCAGACTAAGAAGAACGAGGCCCGTGGCGAGGCGCACCAGCCAACGAAATACTAATCCCATCTGAGGCCCATTTTCTTATCTATCTCCGTTTGGCGTCAGATTAGTAGAAGCCCATCCCAACCGAAAGAGGAACGCCGGAAGATTGTGTATCTTTGCGCAACGTCGCAAAGAAAAACCCCTGCCACAGAGATACGTCCATGGCAGGGCTTAAGCACTGAGGGGGTTAGTGCTGTGTTACGGGATGATCCGAGTGTATTTCGTGCCATCGACGGTTGCGCCGATCTGCAGACCCGCCTGACCGAAAACGGCGGCCAGTACCGGGGAGCGCAACGTTGTTGTGTTGGTCGAAAGAGAGTCGCCCTGATCGCTGACCACGTAGCCGATATCCGCGCCAGCCGTCCATCCGCTGGAACGACGGAAGTCATTCAGCGCGTCCTGTGTCATGAAGAACAGGACGTGGGCGTATTGCTGTGCCCCGACCTGCAATCCAGCGGTGCCTTTTACGGCAGAATAGTAGTCCACGGTTGCGCCATTGATCCGCAATGCGCCACGGCCATAACCGCCGCCAAAAACGAACCCGGCTTCGGTTATCAAGGGCATGACCAGCATGCCGTTGGCTTTTTCTGCGATTTCCACCGTGTTCGGATAGCGTGAATACATTTCGGTCAGCGTGGCATCGACGCGCGCGTCGATCGTTGCCGCGTTCGAGTTGCCGACACCGTTGCCGCAAGCTGCGGTTAGGGTCAGCCCGGCCATGCCAAAGGCAAAGCCACGACGACTTAGTCGAATGGGATTGGAACTGCTCATGTTTTTTCTCTGTATGACTGCCTGAGTTGTCGGGTGTTCCCGATCTTATGGGCGAGGATACGCCTATTGAGTCCACGTGTCACGGGAAAGCTGCATCACCCCCGATCACAATAGGCGAATTATCGCGACAGTTTGAGGTCTTAGCCCTGAAGGTGCCGGGCGACCTCTGGGGCAAAGTAGGTCAGGATGCCGTCACATCCCGCGCGCTTGAACGCGAGAAGGCTTTCCAGCATGACCTTTTCCCCATCGATCCAGCCGTTCTGCGCAGCGGCCTGAATCATCGCGTATTCACCGGACACCTGATAGGCATAAGTGGGGGCGCCGAACGTGTCTTTGACGCGTCGGCAGATGTCCAGATAGGGCATGCCCGGCTTGATCATGACCATGTCGGCTCCTTCCGTCAGATCACGTTCGATCAGGCGCATGGCCTCGTTCGAATTGGCCGGGTCCATCTGGTAGGTCTTCTTGTCACCCGTCAGCGCACCAGACGCGCCAACTGCATCTCGGAACGGACCATAGAAGGCGCTGGCGTATTTGGCGGCGTAGCTCAGAATCATCACATTCTGGTGGCCTGCGGATTCCAGCGCGCGGCGCATTTCCCCGATCCGGCCGTCCATCATGTCAGATGGCCCGATGATGTCAGCACCCGCGTCGGCCTGGGCTAGCGTCATCTTCACCAGCGCCTCGACCGTCTGATCGTTCACAATCTCGCCATCGACGACATATCCGTCATGACCGTTGATGTTGTAGGGGTCCAATGCCACATCCGTCATCACTGCAATATCCGGAGCTGCGGACTTGATGGCGCGAATGGCGCGGTTCGACAGGTTGTCGGGATTCCACGCCTCGACACAGTCTTCGGTTTTCAGACTGGGGTCAGTGTAAGGAAAGATGCAGATCGCAGGTATTCCAAGTGCTTGTGCTTCGACTGCGGCCTTTGCAATCAGATCGACGGACCGCCGTACAACACCAGGCATAGAAGGAACCGGTTCTTCAATCCCTTCGCCGTCGCGCACAAATACCGGCCAGATCAGGTCATCTGTGGTCAGTGTGTTTTCGCGCACAAGACCCCGAATGGCCTGAGATTGCCGCGCTCTACGGAAACGAGCCAATGGAAAAGTGGCGATGGTCGGTTTCATGTCGCGCTCTCCTTGAATATTCCCGCATTGGGTGGCATGAATTCCGCGTAGTCTCAAGGGTAACGATGGACGCGCCTATGCGAAGAGGGTCCCTAAGGACAGTGAACAAAGGGCTGACGCGTGGACTTATACTCTTCGATTTTTGAACTCATCGACATGCGCAGCTTTTCCAACCTTTGGTATTGGATCGGTTTGGCCGTTCTATGGTCGTCGGCCAGCCACTGGGCCATGGGGGTTCCTTATGACCTGGTCGTTCGCGCACGCCGCATCGGTGGGCAGGCTGAAGAAGACCTGTTGGACGTCGTCAGGATCAACAAGAACCGGCTTTTATACATCGTGGATGTGTCCGGGCTGGTCATTTTGGCGTTAAGTTGCTTTTTCTTTACCGGGCTGGCGATACTTGGGTTTTTCTACGGAGTTGAGTTCGCTCAGGCGGTCTTTCTGCTTTTGTTTCCGCTTTGTGTGGTGATGCTGATCAACATTTCCGCTGCGCGCAAGTTACAACGGACCGAACCGGGCATGGATGTCGTGTCAAAAATTCTCACGCGATGCAGAATCTATACGCAGATCGTTGGAATAATTTCGATCTTGATCACATCGCTTTGGGGTATGTATCAGAACTTTTCCATCGGCGTTCTGGGATAGAGAATTCGGAAAGGCAAGGCGATGACGGCTCCGAACCATGTGACGGTTGGCGGCGCCCCCGAAGGGTTTGACGCACAGCTTGTTCTGAACGAAATGACCCGGAGCGGCGGTCCGGTCTGTCATGTCGCGCGTGATGACAAGCGGATGGAAGCGATGCGCGCGGCGCTGGCTTTCTTCGCGCCGGACGTTCCCGTCTTTGTGTTTCCCGGCTGGGATTGCCTGCCATACGATCGGGTGTCGCCGAATGCGGATATTGCGGCGGCGCGGGTGGCGACATTGGCAGCTCTGGTCCATCAGATGCCAGAACGTTTCGTTTTGCTGACAACCCTGAACGCGGCAACACAGCGCGTTCCAGCGCGGGACGTGCTAAGACAAGCTGCCTTTACCGCACGCGTGAATCATCGTGTCGATGAACAGGCCCTGCGCGCGTTTCTGGTCCGCATGGGATTTGCCCAAAGTCCCACCGTGATGGAGCCCGGAGATTATGCGGTTCGCGGTGGCATCATAGACATTTTCCCGCCCGGTGAGTCCGGTCCCGTGCGGCTGGACCTGTTCGGCGATGTTCTGGACGGTGCGCGCCGGTTTGATCCTGTTTCACAACGAACGACCGAAAAGCTTGAGGTCGTGGAATTGGCCCCGGTGTCCGAGGTTATTCTGGACGAGGCCGCCATTACTCGGTTTCGCCAAAACTACCGCATCGAATTTGGCGCGGCGGGGACCGATGATCCTTTGTACGAGGCCGTCAGTGCGGGGCGCAAACATCAAGGTGTCGAACATTGGCTTCCGTTCTTTCACGAAAGGCTGGAGACACTTTTCGATTACCTGCCGGGGGCGACGATCTCGCTGGATGATCAGGTGACGCCCGCGCGTCTTGCGCGGTGGGATACGATTGCCGATCAGTATGAAACCCGGCGCTTGGCTTTGGAAAACCGATCGCGCATGGATACGGTGTATAAGCCGACGCCACCCGGATTGTTGTATCTGGACGATGCTTCTTGGGAACAGGCGATTGGCGACCGGCGGGTTCTGCAGTTCGGCCCCCTGCCACAAGCCAGCGGACCGGGCGTGATCGACGCAGGCGGACGGATCGGTCGAAACTTTGCACCCGAACGGCAGCAGGAAAGCATCAGCCTATTTGGTGCCCTAGCTGCGCATATCACCGACAAAATGGCCAAAGGCCCGGTGCTGATCGCGTCTTATTCCGAAGGCGCGCGCGAACGTCTGACCGGGTTGATCGAGGATGAAGGGCTGGCCGAGGCGATCCCCGTCACCGATGGCACCCGCGTCGGCAAACGCGGCCTGCATCTGGCCGTCTGGGCGCTGGAGCATGGGTTCGAGACCCCCGACCTGACGGTGATTGCCGAACAGGACGTGCTGGGTGATCGCCTGATCCGTCAACCCAAGAAACGCCGCAAGGCCGAGAACTTCCTGACTGAGACCCAATCCCTGACGCCCGGCGATCTTGTGGTGCATGTGGATCACGGCATCGGTCGTTATATGGGGATGGAGGTCGTCACTGCCGCCGGTGCCGCTCATGAATGCCTGCTGCTGGAATATGCCGAGCAATCAAAACTGTACCTGCCGGTCGAAAATATAGAGTTGCTGTCCAAATACGGCCATGACGAAGGTCTGCTGGACCGTCTGGGCGGCGGCGCGTGGCAGGCGAAAAAGGCCAAGCTAAAAGAGCGTATCCGCGAAATGGCGGACAAGTTGATCCGCATCGCAGCCGAACGGGCCTTGCGCAAAGCCCCCATCATGGACCCTCCGCCCCATGCGTGGGAGGAATTCAGCGCCCGTTTCCCTTATCAGGAAACCGACGATCAGTTGCGCGCGATTTCTGAGGTGATGGAGGATATGCATTCGGGCGCGCCGATGGATCGCCTGATCTGCGGCGATGTGGGCTTTGGTAAGACCGAGGTTGCCATGCGTGCGGCCTTTGTCGCCGCCATGTCGGGCGTGCAGGTGGCGGTGATCGCGCCAACCACACTGCTGGCCCGCCAACACGCGGCCAGCTTCAAAGAACGCTTCCGGGGCTTCCCGCTTGAGGTGCGGCAGTTGTCGCGGTTTGTCTCCGCAAAAGACGCTCAGCAAACACGCGACGGGCTGGCGCGCGGCACGGTCGATATCGTGATCGGCACCCACGCGCTGTTGGCCAAGGGCATCCGGTTCAACAATCTGGGCCTGCTGATCATCGACGAGGAACAGCATTTCGGCGTCGGCCACAAAGAACGCCTGAAACAGCTGCGCAGCGACATCCACGTCCTGACCCTGACCGCCACGCCGATCCCGCGTACCCTGCAACTTTCGCTGACCGGCGTGCGCGACCTGTCGATCATCGGCACGCCACCCATCGACCGTCTGGCGATCCGCACCTATGTCAGCGAATTCGACGCGGTCACGATCCGCGAGGCCCTGCTGCGTGAACATTATCGCGGTGGCCAGAGCTTTTACGTGGTCCCGCGTATTTCGGACCTGCCCGAGATCGAAGAGTTCCTGAAGGAGCAATTGCCAGAGCTGACCTATGTGGTCGCCCATGGACAGATGGCGGCAGGCGAGCTGGATGACCGAATGAACGCCTTTTACGACGGCAAATACGACGTTCTGCTGGCCACCACGATTGTCGAAAGTGGTCTGGATATCCCAACCGCGAACACGATGGTTGTGCACCGGGCGGATATGTTCGGCCTCGCGCAGCTCTATCAAATCCGTGGTCGGGTGGGGCGCTCAAAAACCCGCGCTTATGCCTATCTAACCACAAAACCGCGCCAGAAGCTGACTGCCACGGCCGAGAAACGTCTGCGCGTTCTGGGCTCGTTGGATACACTGGGGGCGGGGTTCACGCTGGCTAGCCAAGACTTGGACATTCGTGGCGCGGGTAACCTACTGGGCGAAGAACAATCGGGGCAAATGCGCGATGTGGGCTATGAACTCTACCAGTCGATGCTGGAAGAGGCGATTGCCAAGATCAAAGCCGGTGAGATGGAGGGGCTGTCAGACAGCGATGACCAATGGGCCCCGCAGATAAATCTAGGCGTACCCGTTCTGATCCCCGAGGACTACGTGCCTGATCTGGATGTTCGTCTGGGCCTCTATCGTCGCCTGTCATCGCTGTCGACAAAGGTTGAACTGGAAGGATTCGCGGCGGAACTGATTGACCGATTTGGAAAATTGCCGAAAGAGGTGAACACATTGATGCTGGTCGTGCGCATCAAAGCCATGTGCAAACGCGCGGGTATTGCCAAGCTGGACGGAGGGCCAAAGGGCGCGACGATCCAGTTCCACAATGACAAATTCGCGTCACCTCAGGGATTGGTCGAATTCATCCAGAACCAGCGCGGGTTGGCTAAGGTCAAAGACAACAAGATCGTCGTGCGGCGTGACTGGAAGAAGGACAGCGATAAGATCAAAGGTGCCTTCTCTATTGCGCGGGACCTGGCCGAAAAGGTTATGGCCGAGAAAAAGGCCAAAACCTAAATCACATTGCTCGGTCCGGTGACGCCTTAGTCACCGGCGACGAAGGTGCATAATTGCCATTGACCGGCCTCGGACTTGGCGAATGCGGCGCGATACCCGACCATCGGCCAAAGGAACATGCTGTGCATGTAGCCCTGGCCGCCATCGGTCAGCAAAACCTGCTGGTATTCGTCAATCTCGGAATAGTCCCGGACTATGACGACCTCATGGCTGATCAGATCCAAAATGGGCGCGCCCCGGTTTGCAGACTGGCGCAAAGTCACGTCCGCAGCATTGACGAAATAAGCCATATAAGGGTCTAGCGTGGCGGGCAGGGTGATCTGCCACTGATGCGGCATCCAGAACTCACCATCTTCGTCGAAATAGCCGGGCTGTAACAAGGTGTTTTCAAGATCGGACCAATAGGCCTCGCCTCCTTGGTCCGACACGGTGGCCGGATCGGGGGCCAGAAGCTCTCGGAACTCTTCGGGGCCGCCATTCCCGCCGTGGCTAAGATAAATGTCAGGACAGGCCGCAGCTATGACCGCGTCAGCGTCACGCGCTTTGACCTTGGTCAACAACTCGGCCCGAAACGCCAAAAGGCTTGGGTCTTGGTCAGCCTCATCCACAGGGGGAAAGGTCTGGCGATCCGCCAGCGCCGGACCGCAGGCAAACGCGGCAACAAGCAGAAGTGGCTTCATTCAGCGGCCCTCATCGCCGCTTGGGCGCAAAAGCAGGATGCGCCGACGGCACGGTCGGCGCGGGCAAGTGCCAGATCCAGTCTTTGGCTGATTTGCTTGATCTCGTCGACCTCGCCACGCGCTTTCAGGCAATCGTGCAACCCCTTAAGGCTCCAGACATTGTCTGGATGGATCGAGGCGCGGCTAAGAGTGCCGCCCAGTCCCAAATCTTCGCGATAAACAGCTTCAGCTTCGGCAGTGTGGCCCTGTTCGAACAACAACGCGCCCAATGCGTGACGGGTCGGCTGCATCCAGCCCCACGGCTCATCATAAAGCAGGTTGTCGTCCAACTCGACCGAGCGTCGCAGATGGGCATAGGCCACATCGTAATTACGCTTGCGGTACTCAATCTCGCCCCTCAGCATCTCCTGCGCGATCTCCAGCAGGTCAGTAACACGGTTGTTGTGCATCAGCCGGGTGTCGGGGACGCGGGCCTTGGCAGCAAGAAAAAGCTGTTCCTCGGCCTCGGCTTCGGCCACCTGTCCCGTCGCTGCAAAAGCGATGGCGCGGGCATAGTAGGTCGTCGCGGTCAGGGTCAGGAACAGGTCGGTGTCTTCTGGTGGTTCAAGCGCCTTGGCCTCTTCCCAGCGGCCAAAGCGGATCAGGATGTGAGGGCCCATGGACATATAGCTTTCGAAGTAGTCCGCCATTGGCGGGCTTTCGATGCGCAGCATCTCTTCGGGTGTGGTGTCCCACATGCCCTGATTGGCGCGCAGGGCCGGCTCGATCTGACCCAGGAACAACGCGCCGTAGATGACAAAGTGATAATCGTGCTGGCGATAGCCTGTGTACACGTTGAAAGCGCCCTCGCGGTCGTAATACTTAAGGTCTGCCTCGATCGCCTTTTCGTTCCAATGAACGACGTTTTGATAGTGACCGCACAATACGTCGATATGGGTGGGCATATGCACCAGATGGCCCGCATCAGGCACCAATGTTCGCAGAACATCCCCTGCTTTCAACGCTTTTTCGGGGGTTGGCGACATTTCCATCAGGTGCACATATAGATGGAGAAGGCCGGGATGAGACATGGCTGCTGGATCGTTCGCCATCGCATCTTCCAGCGCTTTTTGGGCTTCAAGCGTCGCAGCACCCTCAGCTGGTTTCCCCGACTTCAGGTCCCACATCTGCCAAGGTGTGAGGTTCAGGAGCGATTCAACATAGATGGTACGCAGGTCCAGATGGTCAGGTCGTTCAGCAAACGCCGCGCGCATTGCGTCTGCAAAGTCATAGTCCCATTGGTGCATATCATCCGTTGGGTCGTCCTGCGGATAACGCGTGGGCAGGGCGTGGATCAGTGCCTGCTCGACTGGGGTACAGCCATCGACCAAAGCAAGCGCCCGTTGGGTCGCGTCAAATGCCAACGTCAGCGCCTTCTTCTTGCCGCGGTCATCCAACAGATTCCACGGCACATTATAGTTCGGACCGGCGGAGTAGGCGACGCCCCAATGTGCCATTGCGCAATTCGGATCGGCTTCGACCGCTCGCTGGAAACAGGCTACGGCCTCATCGTGGTTATAGCCGTAGGTCCAGACCAACCCGCGGTCGAACCATAGCTGCGCTTCGGCCGAGGCGGTGGTGACCGTGCAGGTATGGGTTCCCAGATCGTAATAGTCGCTCATTGAAAATCTCCACTCGGGTTGAGCGGAGGTTAACCTGATTCACCGGGGGTGCACAGATCAGGCTGGCAATCTGTTTTCGATCCGACCCATGTGCAGCATTAGGCCAAAACCCAGTGTGCTCATCGTCAGTATCCCGGTTGCCAAAGGTGCGATTGATCCGTCGAACAGCAGGCCAATGGGTGCAGCGATCGCCGCGGCAAGAACCGTTGAGATCGCTCCGATGACCGAGGCCGCCATGCCAGCGATATGGCCCATAGGTTCCATCGCGATGGCGTTGAGGTTGCCCATGGTCATGCCCGCCATAAAGAATACGGCGGTTTGCCAGCTAACGAATACGGCGAATGACAGGGTCGGTGACAGGTCCATGCTGTTCAGAACGATGACCGAAGTCGTGAAAACGATCTGCGCACCCAGAACCCACGTCACGATCCGGCGCATTCCCAGACGGATTACAAGGGCTGCGTTCAGCAGGCTCGCAGAGCCGGACATAAGCGCCACGAAACCGAACCAGAAGGGAAAGCTTTCGGCGCTGTCGTGGATAACGTCATAGATCGGCTGCACCATGGTCAGCATGGTGAATAGCATCCCAAGGCACAGGGTCTGCACCATAATCGAAACCCTTACCGTTGGATGTGCAAACATCTGGCGCGCCGCGTCCAGCATCAGCGGCAGACGCAAAGGACGTCGGTTTTCAGCAGCCAGAGATTCCGGCAGGCGCAGCCCCATCCAGACGATTGTGATCAGTGAAAACAGCACAAAAGACGCGAAAATTCCGCGCCATCCGGTCAGTGCGATAATTCCGGCGCCCATCATTGGCGCGATGGCTGGAACCAGCGTAAAGATCATCATCGCGATCGAGACAATACGGGCCATTTCGCGGCCGGAATACAGATCCCGGATAATTGCCATCGCGACAACGCGCGGGGCGGAACAGCCGATACCCTGAAAAATCCGCGCGATCAGCAGCATCTCAAGCGAGGAACTGGACCATGCCACCGCCGCCGACAGGATATACAGTGCAGAGCCGACGTAGATGACTGGTTTACGCCCGAATGCATCAGACAACGGACCGGTAAAGAATGTCCCGATCCCCATCCCCAGAACGAATGAGGTCAGGATCAACTGCGCTTGGTTGATGTCATCCGGGCTGAGCTGCGCGCCGATTTCGGGCAGGGCGGGCAGCATGGAATCGATCGAGAACGCTATTGTTGCGAACATCATCGCGACAAGTGCGACGAACTCTCCTCGTGACATACGACCGGCCATTGTGCCCTCCTGACCTGATCGCGCTATCACGGTAGGTCAGGTGGCACCAGAGACTAAATGTGCACAGAGGGCTGTGCTAATTTGCAGGGGAAGCCTCAAGTTGAGACATGATTTCACCGATCACGCGCTCCCACATTTCAGGAGGTTGGGCGCCGGGAACCGCGTGCTGGTTGGCGACGATGAAGGTCGGGACCGAGTTCACTCCCATCTGGCGCGAATGCGTGTCGCGGTCACTGATGTCCTGACGATCAGCATCTGATTTCAGCAGTTTCAGCACGATCGCAGCGTCCATACCGATACCGTCGGCGATGTCCGCCAGAACCTCGTGATCTCCGATGTCGCGTGTCTGAACGAAATAGGCGTCGAACAGTGCGTCGACCGCCGCGTTTTGTTTCCCTTCGATCCCGGCCCAGTGGATCAGGCGGTGGGCGTCCAGCGTGTTGGGAGTGCGCTTCATCCCTTCAAAGTCGATTTTCAGGCCAGCGTTTTCAGCGTGCTCAACAACCGGGGCGTAGGCACGGACAGCACCTTCTTTGCCGCCAAACTTGCGTTCCAGATATTCGCGGCGGCCCATGCCCTCGTCCGGCATGTCTGGATTCAGTTGGAAAGGGTGCCATTCGATGACAAAGGGGTGATCTGGGATCGCGGCCAGCGCCTTGTCCAGATGGGTCTTGCCGATATAGCACCACGGGCAGATCGGGTCGGACATGATGTCAAGCTTGACGGTCTGGGTCATTCGGTGGTCGCCTTGAAATAGGCCGGAAGCGCCCGGCGCAGGAGTTTGCCGTTGCCGCCAGTGGGCAGCTCGGGCAGGTGGATAAAGGCGCGCGGTTGCTTGTAGCGCGCCAGATTTGCTTCCACATAGGTGCGCAGGGCATCTTCGTCCAGCTTTTCCGGGCCTGTATAGAAGGCTGCTATCAGGAATGTGCCCTGTTTCACCTCGACGGCGGCGGCACCTGCCTGCGTGATGCCGGGGTATTGTGACAGCACGGCCTCAACCTCGACAGGGGACACGCGGTACCCGCCCGCGTTCATCATATCGTCGTCGCGGCCCAGATAAGTTATCTGCCCATCCACAGCCATCGCGCCCTGATCGCCGGTCAGAAACCAATCGCCCTGCATCCGCGCCTGCGCTTCGTCCGGGGCATTCAGATAGGTTAGCATCAGGCCAGGATCCGAGCGGTGGATGGCGATGGTGCCCTCGGTTCCTTGCGGGACTGGACCATCTGGCCCAAGGATGGCCACGCGCCGGCCGGGCTGCGGTTGGCCCAAGGCCTCACCCCGCGCGGGGTGTTCGGGGCTGGACGAGATGAAGGTCGAGCATTCGGACATGCCATAGGCCTCAAACAGTTCGGTCCCTGTGGCGTGTTTCCATTGTGTATGAAGCGTGGGCGACAGCTTCTCACCTGCGCAGAGCCCATGCCGTAGGTGCGGCAAGGTTAGCTGATCGGTCGTTCCGACGATTTTTCGAAAGACACCCGGTGCGGCCGCGAAAATAGTGGCTTGGTGGTCACGCAGAAGCGCAGGAAGGGTGGACAGATCGGTTCCGGGCTCGGGGATCAACGCTGTCGCGCCGATCGTCCACGGGTCCATCAAACCCGTGCCCAATGTGTAGGTCCAGTTGAACGCTCCGGCGTGGCACAGGCGGTCATTTTCGCGTAGACCGTACCACCCATCCACCATCATCTGCCGGGCCCAGATTGCGCGATGGGCGTGTGCGACAGCCCGAGGTTTCCCAGAGGTGCCCGAGGTATAGACGACGTAAGCCATCCTCTCGGGATCGCCCATCTGGAATGTGGCTGGGGACAGGTCCCGCATGGCGGTCAGATCGGACAAAGTGATCTGCACAGGATGGTTGGCGCAGGCCACGGTCAGGTCACGCAGAACGGCTGCTGGCTTTAGGTCTTGGATGATCTTTGCGGTTTCGGGTTCGGTCAATTGGGACGAGGTCGGCACAGGTACGATCCCCACCGATATCGCACCCAGATAGGCGATGGGGAAGTCGACCGTGTTGCCCAGCCTCATCAAAGCGATGTCTCCGGGGTTTAGGCCGGACTGCAGCAAACCAGTTCCGGTGCCAAGAATGGCGCGTTTCAACTGTGCGTATGACCAGTGTTGCGCCTTGGTCGACCCGACAACTGACAGGGCGGTTTTGTCGGCCAGCCGATTGGCCTGACGCAATACATGCGCCGCCAGATTGAACGGGGATGGACAGGCCAAAGCAGGGCCTTGATCGAAGACAGAAAGCATAGCGACTGGCTAACGCGACGTCTGTTCCGTTGCAAGCAGGTCAACCTGGCCCTATAGAATTGCACATGAGTACGCACGAACAGACATCCCTGATCCGATTGGCCCGAGACTCGGGCGAGCCCGCGGAGGTTGAGCCGCTGGACCTTGGCGCCCGCGTGCGCGAGCTGCGCAAGGCGCGCAAATGGACGTTGGAACAAGCGGCAACTCAGGCAGGGTTGGCGCGTTCGACACTCAGCAAAATCGAAAATGGCCAGATGTCTCCGACCTATGATGCGCTGAAAAAGTTGGCGACCGGGCTTGAGATTTCAGTGCCCCAGCTCTTCACCCCGCCACAGCGGGAACAGGTGATTGGCCGTATGGCCGTCACCCGGATGGGAGAGGGCACAGCCCATCCCACGACGACATACGAGCACGAGTTGCTGGCCGAAACGCTGACGAAAAAGCAGATGCTGCCCTATCGGGCGCGTGTGCGGGCGCGGTCGATGGACGAGTTCGAGGGTTGGGTTCGCCACGACGGGGAAGAATTTCTTTACGTGCTTACAGGCGTTGTACGTCTGTACACCGAGTTTTATGAACCTGTGGAAATGCGCCGCGGCGACAGCGCCTATTACGACGGCAGCATGGGGCACAACGTGGTGTCTGTCAGCGACGAAGACGCGACGATCCTTTGGGTGACGTCACTTAGTTAACGACCGGCTGAATTCTCGGTTCAGGCCTTCCGTGAACAGAAAGTCCTCAAGCTCTTCGTGGGCTTCGTTCACTGTCAGGTGGTGACGTTCTGCAAGGTAAGCCTCAAATCCTTTGCGATCCTTGCTGAACAGCGGCTTGTCCTTGTCGCGCAGGTTTGGAAAGCGCCGTTTGGCGCGCGAATACATTGCGTCCCAGTCTTGCGTCAGGTCATTCCAGTTCAACATCTGCAAGCTTTCCGGTTTCCAGGTTTCAAAGCTGCTCGGCCATAAACAGGGTACGAAGAGGCATGGGTCGTCAGCGCATGACAAAATGTCGCACCCATTTCCGATCTGCTGCAAGGATCAAAATGCCCGTTGCAGGCAATCCGCAACGGGCATACGGACCCAAGTTTGGAGTGAGTGGGGGCTGGTCCGTAAAAGGCGCACGCTGCGAGGCTGAGAAAAGGCTATGTTCCGAAATTCAAAGCAATAATCAGGTCGCGCAAAGCGCTATAATGCAGCAAGGCTACAACGCATGGATGCATTGCGTAAAGCTTTTTGTGCGAAGTTTTTGTTTATTAACTCAAATTAGTATCCGTACCAATCTGTAGTAGCCGTCCCAATTTGTGACGCAAGATGTTGGGCCTATTGGCGCGTGTGCCGTTTTTCGCCGAAAAGCCGAACGCAATTGAATTCCGCCTGAAATCGGGTCTGGTCCGTGCGTTTGCGTTACTCTTCGAACCACCAGACCTGCGGCATATACTCGGGCCCGTCGCCGTAAATTGGCAGGGTTTCCGGTTGCTTCAGTTCTTTGGCGTGCGCGATCCGCCCGACGTCGAAATTCCAGATCGGAATGACGTATCGTCCGGCTGTCAACACGCGGTCCAAGGCGCGGGTGGCGGCAACGAAGTCCTCATGGCTTTCTGACGCAAGCATGGCATCAATTAATCCGTCCACAGCAGGTGAGGCCACGCCCATCAGGTTGCGGGTGCCGGGCGTATCGGCATTTTCACTCCCCCAATACAGCCGTTGTTCGTTGCCCGGCGATAACGAGAGGGCGCGTCGGAAAAACGTCATGTCAAAATCCAGATCTGAGGTACGCCCGGTGAATTGCGCGCTGTCTACCTGTTCTGTTGATACTTGAATCCCCAGACGTTCCAGCGCACGGCTATAGATCTCGATGGCGGTCTCGCCTTCGCTGTCGCCCTGTTGCAGCAACACGTTCAGCGTGAACGCATCACCGTTTGCGTTGCGAAGGACGCCGTCCTGAATGGTCCAGCCTGCTTCAGACAGCAGCTTGGTCGCTTTACGGATGTTTGACCGGTTGCGGGCCGAGCCGTCACCTTCCGGCAGGACGTATCCCTCAAGCGTTCCGGGCGGCAGGTCTGCCGCGTAGGGTTGAAGCAGCTCTTCCACGCGGCCTGTCGCTGCGCCAGGTTGCATGGCGAGATCGGAGCCCGAGAAATAGGACGTGATCCTGGGCTGCGCCCCGCCGGTGATCGTGTCGTTGATGAACTCGAAATTGAAGGCTAGCGTCAGGGCTTCGCGAACGCGCCAGTCGTCGAACGGCGCTTTGCGGGTGTTCATGACATATCCGGTCATGCCCGATGGCTTACCATGAGGGATTTCGGTTTTTACTACATCGCCGCGCTGAACGGCTGGGAAGTTGTACTGTGTTTCCCACTTGTCTGCGTTGAACTCGCGCACGGCGGTCAGCTCACCAGCTTTGAAAGCCTCAAACAGAACGGTGCCGTCCCCGTAGAATTCGATCCGCATCTCATCAAGGTTCATCGTACCCTGACGGAAGGGAACATCGCTTCCCCAGTAATCGGGGTTACGTCGCAGGTTGACGTATCGTCCCGGCTCATAGCTGTCGATCACATACGGGCCGGTGCCGACGGGAATATCGTGCAGCGTGGCATTGGCAAAATCCTTACCGTCCCACTGTGCCTTTTGCAGGATCGGGCGCAGACCGGCGATCAAGGCCAGTTCGCGGTCGGGCTCGTTGAATGTGATCCGCACGGTGCGCGGGCCGGTTGCTTCGATGCTGTCGATCTTGCTCCAAAGACCGCGATACCGCAGATGCCCTTCGGTTCCCAAAATCTCATACGACCAGATGACATCATCAACGGTGACGGGTGTGCCGTCCGAAAATTGTGCCCCTTCGCGTAGTGTAAATTCGACCCAAGACCGGTCCGGCGCCGTCTCAACTGATTCGGCTAACAGGCCATAAAGTGTGAAAGGTTCGTCCCAAGATCGCCCCATCAGGCTTTCATGCGTCCAAAACCGCAACTGCCATGGGGAGGTCCCTTTTTGCACAAACGGGTTCAAACTGTTATAGCCGCCCGTATTTCCGAAAACGACTTTTCCGCCTTTGGGCGCGTCGGGGTTTGCGTAAGGCAGAGACACAAAATCCGGTGGTAGGGCGGGCTCTCCGTACATAGCTATGCCATGCGCCGATTCTGCGCTGGCGATTGCGGCCCCCAAAAGGAAAGTGATTCCCGTGATCACTGGGCGTGCGGGTCGTAGAAAATCGGGGCTCATTTTGGAAACAATCCTGCTCTGGCCTTATTTTGTTGGGATTCATCGTACCGATGATTTTTCTTCTTTTCAAACTTTTAGCTTGGACGAAGGCGTGGAATTGCTTATAAAGGGTGCACTGCTCGATAGGTTTCTTGCCTGTATGAAACCTGCCTCAATAACTTAACGCCCGCTTCGTGCGGGCGTTTTTTTTGGCCGAGTTTTTGTCAATCCGTTCCGCAAGGTCATTCTTCGTTTTCTTTGCACGTGCAGCATGGCACTGTGTCGCCGATACGGATTCTAAGGGAGAGCGGCCATGAGCCTTAAGGGAAAAACGGCAATCGTAACGGGGTCGAACTCAGGGATCGGATTGGGGATTGCCCTTGAATTGGCCAAGGCTGGCGCAGATGTGGTTCTGAATTCCTTTACCGACCTTGACGAAGATCACGCCCTTGCTGCGGAAATCTCTCAGGAGACTGGCACCAACGCGCGCTATATCAAGGCAGATATGTCCAAGGGGGACGAATGCCGCGCCCTGATCGAACAGGCCGGGGCTTGCGATATCCTTGTTAATAACGCGGGTATTCAGCATGTCTCGCCGATCGACCTGTTTCCGGTCGACAAGTGGGATGCAATCATTGCGATCAACATGAGCTCGGCCTTTCACACGACTGCCGCCGCTTTGCCGATGATGCGAAAGGCAGGATGGGGTCGTGTGGTTAATATCGCGTCGGCGCATGGGCTGACCGCCTCTCCTTATAAGGCGGCGTATGTCGCTGCCAAACACGGGGTCGTGGGGATGACGAAGACAATTGCGCTTGAGACCGCGCAGGAACCAATCACCTGCAACGCGATTTGTCCGGGCTATGTGCTGACGCCTTTGGTGGACGCTCAGATTCCGAACACGATGAAGGAATACAACATGAGCCGCGAGGACGTCGTGAAGAACGTCCTGCTGGAGCGGCAACCGTCGAAAGAATTTGCAACGGTCGAGCAACTGGGGGGCACGACGGTGTTTTTGTGCTCGGACGCGGCGGCGCAGATCACGGGGACGACGATTTCCGTGGATGGCGGTTGGACCGCTTTGTGAGATTACGTGGGGGCGCTGCCCCCACACCCCCGAAGTATTTCTAAACAGAAGAAGGGGTGGGTCGTGAAGAGGATCAATCTGGCTTTGCAAGGCGGTGGCGCACATGGGGCGTTTACCTGGGGTGTGTTGGATCGAATTCTGGATGAAGAGGATATCGAGGTCGCGGCGATCACTGGAACCTCGGCCGGGGCGTTGAATGGGGCGGCGTTCAAATCGGGCATGGTGCACGATGGCCGCGCGGGGGCGCG
The DNA here is from genome assembly GCF_013031225.1 of Ruegeria sp. HKCCD7221. NCBI lineage: Bacteria > Pseudomonadati > Pseudomonadota > Alphaproteobacteria > Rhodobacterales > Roseobacteraceae > Ruegeria > Ruegeria sp. HKCCD7221. Next base: position 1,040,618 of record NZ_WPZE01000001.1, on the reverse strand, counting down.
GGAAAATCTGAATGGTCTTTGGTCCCGGATGGGTGCGGTTGGTGACATGCGCCTTGCCAACTGGATGCAGTCGTTGGAGCCCGCGCAGATCGCACAGGCCATGGAATATTCGCTACCGTTTTCCGTGGGCGATGCATGGTCGAGATTGGTCTCGCCTTATGCGTATGGTCCCTTTTATCGCAATCCGCTTGAGCCCGTGGTGGATCGGTTCAATTTTGACGAGATTTGCGCAGATGACGGGCCGCAGCTTTTTGTCTGTGCAACCTGTGTGCGCAGCGGAAAGATACGGGTTTTTACCGGGCAAGAGGTTTCGACCGGTGCCATTTTGGCCTCGGCCTGTTTGCCGAACCTGTTTCAGGCGGTCGAGATTTTTGATCCCAAGTCCGGCAGAACCGAAGCTTATTGGGACGGTGGATTTACCGGCAATCCGGCGCTTTATCCGTTGTTCAATGGCGATCTGCCTGACGACGTGGTGATCGTGAATATAAACCCGCTGGAACGGGACGAGATACCGCGGACGCGGCAGCAGATTCAGAACCGTATCAATGAGATCAGTTTCAATTCCTCCCTGTTTCGAGAGCTGCGCGCGATCAGCTTTGTTCAGCGCTTATTGGCGGATGGAAAACTAAAGGCCGGAGAGATGAGCCGCGTTCTGGTTCACATGATCGCAGATGATGATCTTATGAATGATTTGTCGGTGGCCACCAAGACCGTGCCAAACCCGGTCGTGTTGCACAAACTCAAGGATGCAGGGCGCAGAGCCATGGATCGGTTTCTGGCGGAGCACAAATCCGACCTTGGCACGCGCAGCACGGTCAATCTACCCGAAATGTTCGGCTGATCACTCGGGCGGCTGCGACGGGTCTTTTTCGTTTGGATAAACAAGACCTGCCGAAATCACTAGTTTGGCCGCGTCCTCGATCGACATGTCCAGCAGGATCACGTCCTCTTCCGGGAAGAACAACAGAAATCCGGAGGTCGGGTTGGGTGTGGTTGGCACAAAAACACTCAACAGGTTGCCACCGGTTTCAGCGCGGTCGCTGACCTCACCCCGCGCAGTGGTCGAGACAAATCCGATCGCCCAGATGCCCCGGCGGGGATATTGGATCAGGCAGGCTTTTTCAAAGGACCGTTCCGTCTGGGCAAACACCGTTTCCGATATTTGCTTGATCCCGGAATAAACCGAGCGCACCACCGGCATCCGGTTCACAAGGCTTTCGGCAAAGTGGATCAGCGAGCGGCCAAGAATTCCTTTGGCAATCCAGCCGACAAGCACGGTGAAGATCAGGAAGATCACCACGCCCACGCCGCGCAGGTTCACCCCCACATATTCCGAGGGTTGGAATTTCTGCGGGATCAGCGGCAGGACTGCGCTGTCGATCCAGCCCACCACGGACCAGATCAGCCAGATGGTCAGCCAGACCGGAGCGATGACAACGATGCCCGTCAGAAATGACGCGCGCAGCCGGGAAAACAGGCCCGGTCGGCGGTGAGGTTCTTCGTCAAAGGGCGTGTTCATTACGGTCCTGCGTGTTTGCCAATTTAGTTAAGCAGTCCGGGGCTTTGGTACAATAGCTTTGCTCACTCGGACAGGGCACGGGCGATGCCGGCGGCCAATTTTGCGTTATTTCTGACCAATGCGATGTTCGCGGTCAGCGACCGCCCCTCGGTCTGTTCATAAATGCGCTGCAGTAGGTAGGGAGTAACGTCTTTGCCGGTGATCCTGTGTGCGTCGGCATCAGCCTGAGCCGAAGCGATGATCGGGGCCAGTTCCAGCGCCGGGATTTGATCAGCGGCGGGGATCGGGTTGGCGACCAACTGGCCGCCGGGCAGGCCAAGGGCGCGACGGGTGGCGTGGGCCTTGGCGATTTCTGCTGCGCTGTCCATGCGCAATGGCGCTGCGTAGGGAGATTGCGCCGACCAGAAGGCGGGGAATTCGTCCTGGCCATAGGCGATCACGGGCACGCCCAGCGTTTCCAACACCTCGAGCGTTTTGGCCAGATCAAGGATCGCTTTGGCCCCTGCTGCCACCACGGTCACCCGGGTTTGCGCCAACTCATGCAGATCGGCAGAGATATCGAACGAGGTTTCAGCCCCTTGATGCACGCCGCCAATGCCGCCGGTGGCAAAGACCTCGATCCCGGCATATTGCGCGGCGATCATCGTGGCGGCAACCGTGGTGGCGCCGGTTCCACCGGTGGCGATGCAAGCGGCCATGTCGGCGCGTGAGATTTTGGCGACGCCCTGCGCTTGTCCCAGTGCCTTTAGTTGGTCGGCCTCGAGCCCCACATGCAGCTTGCCTTTGATCACCGCCATGGTGGCGGGTACTGCGCCTGCGTCACGGATATCTTGTTCGACCTGCGCTGCGACCTCGATATTCTGCGGGTAGGGCATGCCGTGGGTGATGATGGTGCTTTCCAGCGCAACAATGGGGTGGCCCGCGTCTTTGGCGGCGCGCACTTCGGCCGAGTATTGGATGTCGATCACAGTGGGGTTTCTCCGGAAACGTAAGTGGCGGCGGCGTGCAGGGCGCGGGTCAGGGCAGCGTCGGGGGCGGCCCCGGCGGCCTCGGACGCGATATGCGCCGCCATGAAAGTATCGCCTGCGCCGGTCACACGGGTGACCAGAACGGACGGGGGTGTCTGGGTCAGGATTTCATCCGAGGTGCCGACAGTGGCAGAGTTACCGCCATCTGTGACCAACACCCGCAACGCGCCCCGGTCTAGCAGACCTTTGGCGGCGCTTTCGGAATCGGCAAACTCGCGTTGGCACAGAATGCCAGCTTCCTCAAGGTTCACGTATAACGTGGCGCGAGCGTGTTTGAGGAAGGGCAGCAGGCGCTCGGCCTTGCCGGGTGAGGCGGGAGCTACGCGCAGGTCGGCTTTGGCGAAGGCTGGGCTTTGGACGATTTCTTCCAGCAGGGTCAGTGTCAGGTTGCCGTCCAGCGCGATCGGGCCTTCGAACGGAGTGTTCTCGTAGCCCAGTGGCCCGTGCATCAGGGGTCGCAGAATTTTGGCCCCCGCAGCCTCGAGCGAGTGCGCGTCGGCGATGGCTGCGATCAGCCCGTTTGCCCCTTCGACGGCCATGTAACGATCGGTCGGCAAGTCCTGTGAGCGATAGACGTGATCCGTGACCATGCCCAGCCGGGCGCAGGCATTAACCAGCTCATCCCCTTCGGGGTCACGGCCAATGGCGGTCAGCAAGGTGGGCGTCATGCCGAACCTTACCAGCGTTATGGCGATATTCATCGCCACGCCGCCAGGCAGGCGTGTAATCCGCCCCGGTACGTCTGATCCCTGCCGCATGGCGCTGGCCGAGCGTCCGATCACGTCCCACAGGACCGAGCCGATACACAGGATGTCACTAGTCTGAGTCATGCCCGTGTCATGCCGCAGCGTCACAGTAGGTGCAAGGGTTAACGCTCACATCGCGTCGGTGAGCGTCTTCAGCGCGGCGACCGGATCGTCTTGCGACCAAATTTCGTCCCCGATGCCAAAGAAATCGGTATGGGGGGCGAGGTCACGGATCAGGTCTGGGGTCAGGCCGCCTTCGGCCACGACCGGAACCTCGATCATCTCGGACCACCATTGGAACAGGTCCTTTTCAGCGATGCTGCCATCACCCAAAGCTGACGAGCCGACCGGGCCAAAAGCCACGTAATCCGCTCCGTTTTCGCCTGCGGTCATGCCGTCATGGCTGGAGGCCGCGCAAAAGCTGCCGACGATGGCATCTGGGCCCAGTTCTTTGCGTGTAGCCCGGACTGATCGGGCACCATCATCCAGATGTACCCCGTCCAAACCCAGCCGTTGCGCAAGCAGGACGTGGTTTGAGATGACGATGGCCACATCCCGCGCATGGGCAACCTCGCGGCAGGCATCAGCGGCGCGGGCGATGGTGTCTTCGTCGCTGCCCGCCAAGGCCAACCGGATGCAGGCGATTTCGGTGCTGTCCAGCACGCGGCCCAATTGCTCGGGGAAGGTACTAAGCGCAATGGTCGGAGGCGTAATCAGGTAAATCTGCGGCTGCTCGGGGGTGTCCATGGCGCGTCCTTCAGTTTTCAGTTCTCGGCGCGGTTTAGCGGATTGAGCGGGGGAAGCAAACTTTTTAGCCTGCCGAGCGGGTATTTGGGAACAGAAGAAGCAGCGGCGGCTTGCCCTAATCAGGCGGGGCGATTAGAGCAGGCGGAACTTTCGGAGTAAGGTATGCCCAGCGATCAACCTCAGCCTTCTTTTGTGCTTGTGCGCCCTCAGATGGGGGAAAACATCGGCGCCGCCGCGCGCGCGATGTGGAATTTCGGGCTGGACCGAATGCGGATTGTGGCGCCGCGCGATGGCTGGCCGAACCCCAAGGCCGTTGCCATGTCCAGCGGGGCTGGGCGGTTGCTGGATGAGGCGCTGTTGTTTGACGATCTGGCTGGGTCGTTGGCGGACAGCACGTTTGTCTTCGCCACCACGGCGCGCCAACGGGGGCTGACCAAGCCGGTCTACAGCCCCGAGCGCGCGATGCAGATCGCCGCTGAAAAGGTCGCGGCGGGCGAAAAGGTTGCCGTGCTGTTCGGCCCCGAACGCGCCGGGCTTGAGAATGAGGATATTGCCAAGGCCAACGCCATCATCTCGGTCCCGGTGAACCCCGAATATGCCTCGCTCAACCTTGGGCAATGTGTGTTGCTGACTGCCTATGAGTGGATGCGTCAAAGTGCCGATGTGGTGCATGAGGCCACCGATCTGGGCAAGGGTGACTGGGCCACGGGGATCGAGGTCGAAAAGCTGGTCGAACATTATGAGGACCGGCTGGACGAGGCAGGCTTTTTCTATCCCCCCGAAAAGGCCGAAGGCATGAAGACCAACCTGCGCAACCTTTGGTCTCGGATGCGGCTGACGCGGGCGGATGTGCAGATGCTGCACGGGATCATGCGGCAGATGGTCCGCTGGAAGGACAAGGGCTGAGGCTGGACCTATCTTCCGCTTCACCCTAGCGTGCGACGAAACAAGGACATGAGGACAGCATGAGCGGCAAGCGCAGCATCTTCGAAGAGGTCTCGGGCGACCAGAAACAAGAGGCAATTCAGCCCGGTATGATCGACCGTGGGCGTGGCGGTGCACGCAAGGCGATCCGGGCTTGGCTGATGATGCTGTTTGCGCTGGTTGTGATCATGATCGCCGTGGGCGGTCTGACGCGCCTGACCGACAGCGGCTTGTCGATCACCGAGTGGCGGCCCTTCACCGGGGCAATCCCGCCGATGTCCGAAGCCGACTGGCAGTCCGAGTTCGACAAATACAAGGAAATCGACCAGTGGCGCATCCAGAACCAGTGGATGGAATTGGACGATTTCAAAACGATCTACTGGTGGGAATGGGGCCACCGCCAACTGGGCCGCGTGATTGGTCTGGTCTGGGCAATCGGGTTCTTTGGCTTCCTTGTGGCGCGGAAAATTCCAATTGGTTGGACGGGTAAGCTGCTGATTCCCGGTGCTTTAGGTGGGGTTCAGGGGGCCGTGGGCTGGTGGATGGTCGCCTCGGGCGTAACGCAGGGCGAGGGTATGACCGCCGTCGCCAGCTATCGCCTGGCTGTGCATCTGGGGCTGGCTTTTGTGATCCTCGGCTTCCTCGCGTGGTACATCTTAGAGCTAGGCCGCGAAGAACGTGATTTGATGCAGGCCCGCCGCGCGAAAGAGGCGAAATTGTTCTCGTTATCGACTGGCCTAATGCACTTTGCGTTCCTGCAAATCCTGATTGGCGCTTTGGTCGCGGGGATCGACGCGGGGCGGTCCTATACCGACTGGCCTCTGATCGGTGGGCAGTTTTTGCCGCCCGATGCCACGATGCTGGAGCCGATGTGGCGTAACTTCTTCGAAAGCCCCGGGTTGGTGCAGTTTATTCACCGTTGCGCGGGCTATCTGCTACTGATCTTCGGCGTCATCATCTGGCGACGGGGTGGCACCAGTGCGCATCCGCAGACGCGTTTCGCCTTTAATGCCGCCTTTGCGGCGCTGGCGCTGCAAGTGGTGATCGGCATCGTTACCGTGGTCTATGCCGCGCCGTGGCAGATCGCGATCTTCCATCAGTTCATGGCCGTTGTCGTCTGGACACTGATCCTGCGCGCGCGGTTCCTGACCGCTTATCCAATCGCAACCTCGATCCGCGGAGCGTGACATGACCGCCTTTGACGACCTGATGGCCTTTCAACGCGAAACTTCGGCATTGGGGCAGATTGCCGGGCGGCTGGGCTGGGATCAGGAAACGGTGATGCCGCGCGGGGCGGCCCCGCAACGGGCCGAGGAAATGGCTGCGATCGAATCCGTTCTGCACGCCCGCCGATCCGACCCGCGCGTGGCCGAGTGGCTGGATCAGGCCGACCCGCAGGATGAGGTCGGCAAGGCACAGATCCGCGAAATTCGCCGGTCTTTTGAGCGCACGGTCAAAGTGCCCGCCGATCTGGCCAAGGCCGTCGCCCGCGTGACTTCGTCGGCCCAGGGCACATGGGCGCAGGCACGTGCGGATGAGGACGTAGCGGCGTTTCTGCCTGTGCTGCAAGAGGTCGTAGCCCTGAAACGTGAAGAGGGTGCTGCGCTGGCCCAAGGCGGTGACGTCTATGACGCCATGGTCGAGGATTACGAGCCCTACACAACCGGCACCCAGATTGCCGATATATTCGACCAGATGCGCCCACGTCTGGTGGCCTTACGCGCCGCTGTACTGGACCGCCCTGTGCCGCAGGGCCTGACTGGCAAATTTGACGAACTGACCCAGATGCGCCTGTCGCAGAAACTGGCGACCACCTTTGGCTATGACCTGAACACAGGTCGTGTGGACAAGGCTGTGCACCCATTCAGCTCGGGTAGTGGACTGGATGTGCGTATCACCACCCGTACCAGTGAAACCGACCCGTTCAACTGTTTCTACTCGACCATTCACGAGGTCGGCCACGCCGCCTATGAACAAGGCATCGACCAAGCCTATGCGTTGACCCCGCTGGGCCGTGGGGTGTCGATGGGTGTCCATGAAAGCCAAAGCCGGATTTACGAAAACCAATTGGGCCGATCCCGCGCCTTTACCGGTTGGTTGTTCGATCAGATGACAGCGGCCTTTGGCGATTTCGGGATCAGCGACGCCGACGCCTTCTACGCCACCGTCAACGGCGTCCATAACGGGTACATCCGGACCGAGGCGGATGAGGTGCAATATAACCTGCACATCATGTTGCGCTTTGATCTGGAGCGCGCCCTGATGGCCGGCGATTTGCAGGTCGAGGATCTTGAGGCCGCGTGGAATGACCGGTTCAAGGCCGATTTCGGCTATGCGGTCGACAAGCCGTCTAATGGTTGTCTGCAGGATGTGCACTGGTCGGTGGGGCTGTTTGGCTATTTCCCGACTTATGCACTGGGTAATGTCTATGCCGGATGCCTTTACCAGACCCTGCGCGCGGCGCTGCCTGATCTGGATACGCAACTGGCGCAGGGCGATACCTCGGGCGCAACGGGGTGGCTGCGCGAAAATCTACAGCAATATGGCGGGCTTTATGCCCCGCGTGACATCATTACCCGTGCAAGCGGGGTTGAGCCGGGGCCAGAGCCTTTGATGGCGTATCTGGAAGACAAATTTGGCGAGATTTACCGCCTGTAGCATGCCCGCTTGAACGCGTAGGCACGTGAATTCCATCCCCCGGTCAATAGAGTGTCCCGGGTACGGATGGAGAGGGGTGTTCGTCTATCCGGAATGCGCTGAAAGCTGAGTAGTGACTGTGGTCCTTTGAAACCGGTCAAGCAGAGCGCGACGTAAACGAAAAACCCCGCAGGCTGGCCTACGGGGTCTTACAAATCCTTTTGGGGCTGGCTTATTCGTCTTCGTCCTCGTCGCCCTGATCGGCGATCCAGGCGACGCTGACGACTTCTTCGCCCTTGCCGGTATTGAACACCCGTACACCGCCCGCGCTACGCGAGCGGAAGGAAATGCCTTCTACCGGCACACGGATCGACTGGCCCTTGGAAGTGGCCAGCATGATCTGGTCGTCGATTTCAACCGGGAACGACGCCACCAGTTCACCACCGCGCATGGCCTTGTCCATTGCCGCGACGCCCATGCCGCCGCGCCCGCGCACGGGGTAATCGTGGCTGGAACTCAGCTTACCCGCGCCCCCCGAGGTGATCGTTAGGATTAGGTTCTCGGCTGCCGACATCTCGGCATAGCGTTCCTGCGTGATCGTGCCGGGTGCGGCTTCATCCTCGTCCGTTTCGCCGTCATCGGCGATGCCCGCAACGGCGCGGCGCATCTTGAGGTAGGCCGCGCGCTCGTCCGGTCCGGCCTCGAAATGGCGGATGACAGACATCGACACAACGCGGTCGCCATTGGTCAGCTTGATACCGCGCACCCCGGTCGACTCGCGCGAGTTGAAGACGCGCACTTCAGTGGTGCGGAAGCGGATCGCACGGCCAGAATTGGTGACCAGCATCACATCTTCATCTTCGGAACAGATGCGTGCATTCACCAGTTCAACATCTTCGGGCAGTTTCATCGCAATCTTGCCGTTGCGGCGCACATTGGTGAAATCTGACAGGCGGTTTCGTCGCACGTCGCCTGCGCTGGTGGCGAAGACGATTTGCAGGTTTTCCCATTCGTCGTCCGGCACATCCACTGGCATGATTGCGGCAATCGACACGCCCGTGGGGATCGGCAGGATGTTGACGATCGCCTTGCCCTTTCCGGTGCGGCTGGACTGTGGCAAGCGCCAGGTCTTGAGCTTGTAGACCATCCCCTCGGTGGTGAAGAACAGTAGTTGCGTATGTGTGTTCGCAACGAAGAGGTTGGTAACGACGTCCTCTTCCTTGGTCTGCATCCCTGACAGGCCCTTGCCGCCACGCTTTTGTGCGCGGAAATCAGCCAGCGGCGTTCGCTTGATATAGCCGCCCGAGGTGACGGTCACGACCATGTCTTCGCGCTCAATCAGGTCCTCGTCTTCCATGTCGCCGGACCAGTCGACGATCTCGGTGCGGCGCGGAACGGCGAACTGATCACGCACTTCGCGCAACTCATCGCCGATGATCGACATGATGCGTTCGCGCGAGGACAGAATATCAAGGTATTCCTTGATCTTGGCGGCCAGTTGCTCCAGCTCATCAGTGACTTCTTTGACGCCCAGTTGGGTCAGGCGTTGCAAGCGCAGCTCCAGAATCGCACGGGCCTGCACCTCGGTCAGGTTATAGGTGCCGTCGTCGTTCATCTTGGACAGCGGATCGTCGATCAGGCGTAGATAGCCTTCGATCTCGGCCGCAGGCCAACGGCGGGTCATCAGCTTTTCGCGCGCCTCGGCGGCATCTGCTGACGACCGGATGGTGGCAACCACTTCGTCCACGTTTGAAACGGCCACAGCCAGGCCACACAGGATGTGGCTGCGTTCGCGCGCCTTGCGCAGATCATAGGCCGTGCGGCGAGCGACAACATCTTCGCGGAAGTCGATGAACGAGGTCATGAACCGGCGCAGAGTCAACTGTTCAGGCCGACCACCATTCAACGCCAGCATGTTGCAGCCGAAGGACGTTTGCATCGGCGAGAAACGGTAGAGCTGGTTCAGAACCACTTCGGGCGTTGCATCGCGTTTCAGTTCCACAACAACCCGTACGCCGTTGCGGTCAGATTCGTCCTGTACGTGCGCCACGCCTTCGATGCGTTTTTCCCGCACGGCCTCGGCGATCTTTTCGATCATCGACGCCTTGTTCACCTGATAGGGGATCTCGTCCACGATGATGGCATAGCGGTCTTTTCGAATTTCCTCGGTCCGCGTTTTGGCGCGGATGATGACACTACCGCGACCTTCCAGATAGGCTTTGCGCGCACCTGACCGGCCTAGCATCACACCGCCGGTCGGGAAATCAGGGCCGGGGACGTATTCGATCAACTGTTCAGAGGTCAGGTCCGGATCGTCGATCAGTGCAAGCGTAGCATCGACCACTTCGCCCAGATTGTGTGGCGGGATGTTCGTGGCCATGCCCACGGCGATACCACCGGCCCCATTGACCAGCATGTTCGGGAACCGCGCGGGCAGGACAGTCGGCTCTTTGTCCTTGCCGTCATAGTTGTCCTGAAAATCGACCGTTTCTTTTTCGATATCGGCCAGCAGGGATGCGGCAGGCTTGTCCATCCGCACTTCGGTATAACGCATGGCCGCCGGATTATCGCCGTCCATCGAACCAAAGTTGCCCTGACCGTCCAGCAGCGGCAGCGACATCGAGAAATCCTGTGCCATCCGCACCAGCGCGTCATAGATCGCGCTGTCGCCGTGCGGGTGGTACTTACCCATCACATCACCAACGGGACGCGCCGATTTACGATACGCTTTGTCATGCGTGTTCCCGGTTTCGTGCATGGCGTACAGAATCCGCCGATGCACCGGTTTCAAGCCATCGCGCAGATCAGGGATCGCACGGGACACGATGACCGACATGGCATAGTCCAGATAGGACGTGCGCATCTCGGATTCGATGGACACCGTCGGACCGTCATAAACGGGACGCTCAGGCGGGGTTTCATCCATGTTTTCTGGGGTTTCTGGCGTATCGCTCACGTAAACTGCCCGATCTTTGGCTTGGGTCTATATCTTGTGTGTGCATCTTATCAGACCCGGCACATAAGGTGCAAGCCAGCTGAGCATTTCCGGCAAAAAACCACAGTAACACCGGAGTAACATATTGTTATTCAATAGTTTGAGGGTTTCCATGTTACCCTAACGAGACCTTGCAAGAAATTGGAGGTCTGCATGGAGCAAAGCGAAACCGAATTAATGCTCAAGGGATATGGGCTGACGACGGCGGAATTCTTCTATCACATGCCCGACTATATCCACGTTCTGAATACGTTCATCTGGCAGGATTACGATCTTGCCCCGGACCACCCGAAACTGTTTGATTTCATCGAATTCTGGCAGCGCGAGATTGAAGGACCGCTGCATTCGGTGAGGTACACGCACCGGAAAATGATTGCCCCCGGAGAATGGCGCAACATGGTCGGTGAATTCAGGATAAACTGAACAGGCATTCTCAACGCGGTTTTATTGAGTAGAGTGGCATGCAAACCGTTTGCCATATGGAAAGTCACAATGTCTCGAATTCTGTATCTCGCTTTTGCCGTCACAATGCTTGGCGGTCCCGTCGCTGCCGAAGGCGTCCTGGATAAAATCAAGAAGGGTGCTGAAAACACTGCAAACGCCATTGGGCGTGGGGCCGAGTCGGTTGGGAACACAGTCGAAAAGGGCGTGAGCGCCGTGGATGACGCCATCGACTCCACTGCCGATCTGATGTCGAACGAAGCCACCCCGGAAGAGACACGCGCGAAACTTGACGTCATGGCAAACGAGGTTCTTACCCAGCTTATGGCAGAGAACCCCGAGGCTCAGGCGCTTTACGATGTCAGCGCCGGATACGCGGTTTTTGATTCCAGAAAGGTGACGGTATTCCCGGTGTCCGCCGGATACGGGCGTGGTGTGGCCGTGTCGAAAGAGACCGGACAACACACCTATATGAACATGGGAACCGGAGGGGTCGGTGCCGCTATTGGAATCGGTGGGTTTGAAACCAAGTTCGTTATCCTGTTTGAAACGCAGGCGGATTTGGACAAGTTCATTGACTATGGATACGACGCTACGGCCCAATCGGACGCCATGTACGGTGAAGAACGCACTGACGAGACACTCAGGTTTACTGATGGCCGTTCCTTCTTTGTCCTTAGCAAGAAGGGGTGGCGCGTTTCGGCAGGGGCGTCGGGAACCAAATACTGGAAATCGCCCGAGTTGAACTGATCAGCCCGAACAGCTTGCGCCGCCCAATACGCAGAACTTGGCGCAGTGCGGGTGGTTCAGGTGCACATCAGCTTCGGCCTCGGCCAATGTTTCTCCCATCTCGAACTCTGGTTCGTAGGCCAGCAGGGTGCAGGCAAGCACGGCGGGTTTGTCAGAGCCCCTGCGTTTCACGACCATCCTTGCGTTTGAGCACATGACCGCCTCGGGTGATTTATCCAGAATGCCCCAGCAAGCGGTTGTGATCTCAGGCACTTCGATGGTTTCGTCCATCTCGGGGAACAGAACGGTCCGCGCGGGGTCCTGCGCGTCGATGTCAAAACCATGGGCCTCATATAATGCGGCATATCCTGCACGGCTTTCTGCGTCGGTATCCCCCCAAACCGAACGCCCGGCCACTGCCATTTGAAACCCGTTGTCGCGTAGCCATTTCATACCTTCGACGGTCTTGTCAAAGCTGCCTTGCCCACGCTCTTCGTCGTGAAGGTCAGGGCGGAAGTGATCGACAGAAATCCGCAAAGTCAGCTTGTCGCCGAAGTCACGTTGCAGGTCCAACAAGCCTTCGCGGACCTTGGGACGCATCATGGGCTGCATTGCGTTGGTGAGGATCAGCACCTCGAACCCACGTTCAAGCGCGGCGCGCGTCATCCCGATCATTTGGGGATTCATGAAAGGTTCACCGCCGGTGAAGCCTATTTCACGTACCGGCCACGCGCGTTCTTCGATCTGGTCCAGATATGCGCAAACCTCATCTGCGGTTATGTAAACCAGCGCGTTGTTGGTCGGGCTGCTTGCGATATAGCAGTTGGTGCATTCGATATTGCACAGCGTGCCAGTATTGAACCAAAGCGTCTGAGGATCCTTCAACGCCACGGATGCACGGGTTTGCCCGTCTGCTGTCACCAATTTGTTCTGAAATTTGCCAATATTGGCGCTTTGAGGGGCGTTGTCTTTCATTCCGGTTTCCGGTTCTTTGAGCTCGTGTGAAAGACTTAGCGCCTTGGCCTGTGTTCGTTAAGTGGGCAGAACCGAACTGACAGAGTTGTGAAGACGCAGATTGCCGCAAATATGGTTGCGCTAACATTGGACATGGCCTTAGGGGCAAGGTAAGGAAAACACATGGTTTCTCGTGTCATACCCGTCGACCCCTTTGATCTGGTCATTTTTGGCGGAACCGGTGATCTGGCGCAGCGCAAGATCCTTCCGGCGCTGTTCCGTCGGTTTTGTGCTGGTCAATGGGCCGATGGGGTGCAGATTATCGGCGCCGCCAGAACAAAGCACGACGGCGCAACCTTTCGGCAAGTTGTGGCCGAATCGCTGAAAACGCATGCCTCGGTCCAGTGCAAGGATGCGGCGGCGCTGGCGGCATTTCTTCATTGCGTCGATTACGTTGCACTAGATGGTGGTTCCGACGAAGGGTGGTCGACATTGGCGGCCAAGCTTCAGCCCGACATGGTGCGCGCCTTCTATTTTTCCGTTGGGCCAAGGCTGTTCGGTTCGTTGGCCGAGCGAATTCAGTCACATGATCTTGCGACCGAACAGACCCGAATTGTCGTTGAAAAACCGTTTGGTCACGATTTGGACAGCGCGAAGGTGTTGAACGCGACCTTGGCTGCGCATTTCAGGGAAAAGCAAATCTACCGGATCGACCATTATCTGGGCAAAGAAACGGTTCAGAACTTGATGGCAGTACGGTTCGGAAACATGTTGTTCGAGCCTCTCTGGAACAGCCAGTACGTAGATCACATTCAGATCACCGTGGCCGAATCCGTAGGTATAGACGGGCGGGAAGAGTATTATGAGCGCGCCGGTGCGATGCGCGACATGATGCAGAACCACCTGATGCAGCTTTTGTGCCTGATCGCGATGGAACCGCCGGCGAAATTCGACCCAGACGCCGTGCGAGATGAAAAACTCAAGGTTATCCGCGCCTTGGACCCGGTTGAACCGCACCATATCGTGCGCGGTCAGTTTGAAGGGGGCGGGCCAAGCTATCGTCAGATCGTGGGCAATCCACGATCGACCACTGAAAGTTACGTGGCGCTGCGGGCGCATGTCAGCAACTGGCGATGGGCCGGTACACCGTTTTATTTGCGAACGGGCAAACGGTTGGTGGCGCGCTCGTCGGTCATCAATGTTATGTTTAAGGATGCGCCGCACTCGATCTTTGGTGAACAGGCTGGTCGCCATGCGAATGTCCTGTCGATCCGCCTGCAGCCGAACGAAGGGATTACCTTGAAGGTGACGATCAAGGAGCCTGGGCAGGGGGGCATGCGTCTGGTCGACGTGCCCTTGGACATGAGCTTTGCCGAGGCGCTGGGGCCCGAAAACCAAGAGCCGCCGGACGCATATGAACGGCTGGTGATGGATGTGATCCGCGGCAATCAGACCCTGTTCATGCGCGGCGACGAAGTCGAGGCCGCATGGGCGTGGACCGACCCTATTATTGCTGGTTGGCAGTCGCGGGGGGACGTGCCGAAACCATATGAAAGTGGCAGTACCGGCCCGGGCGACGCCGAACTGCTGATGAAACGGGATGGTCGCCGGTGGCAAGGGATAAACCCATGAAAATACAGGAATACGCCGACAGGGACATGCTGGCCATCGACGTTGCCAACGTCTTGGCCGGAGATCTGGAAGCCGCGTTGCTGCATCACGACATGATTTCGCTGGCGGTTCCCGGCGGCACTACTCCGGGGCCGATTTTTGACGGGTTGTGTGCCGCTGATCTGGAATGGGACAGAGTGCGGATTTTACCGACGGATGAGCGTTGCGTGCCAGGTAGTAGCGACCGATCCAACGAAAAACTGATCCGCGAGCGTCTGCTGACAAATCGCGCATCAGCGGCGCAATATGTTCCGCTGTATCTGGACGGCAAGGACCCCGAGACAGTACTGCCGGAAGTCGAAAGCCTGATCACTCCGGTCCTTCCCTTGTCGGTTCTTGTTCTGGGGATGGGAGAGGACATGCATACGGCGTCACTTTTTCCTGGAATGCAGGGATTGGAAGAGGCCCTTGATAGGCACGCGCCGCCGCTGGCCATCGCCCGGACCGAAGTCCAGCCAGAGGCGCGCATAACCCTGACAGCACCAGTTTTGGACGGGGCCTTGTCCAAACATCTGGTGATCTTCGGGGCTGCAAAGCGCGAGGCGTTGAAACAAGCACTTACCTTGCATCCGGAAGAGGCACCGATCGCAGCGGTGCTAAGTGGCATGACGGTTCACTGGGCGGAGTGACGACAATGAAACTGGATAACCTCAGAACTTTGGCAGCCGGCGCGCAGGACCGCGCGATTTTGGACTTGTTCGAACATTCGGCCGACAGGGCGCGCATTTTCTCGGCTTCGACCGGGGACTTGCTGTTTGATTACTCGAAGACCCAGTTGGATACGACGATCCGCGATGCCCTAATTCAGTTATGCGATGAGGCAGATTTGGCCGACCGTCGCGAGGCGATGTTCAGCGGTACCAAGATCAACGAAACCGAAGGCCGCGCGGTGCTGCACACGGCTCTTCGCAATTTGGACGGTGGCCCGGTAGAAGTTGATGGTCTGGATGTCATGCCTGACGTTTTGGACACGCTTCAACGTATGCGGGTCTTTGCCGAAGAGGTGCGCGGCGGTGCCGTCATCGGGGCAGGGGGCAGCTTTACGGATGTGGTGAATATCGGAATCGGTGGGTCCGATCTGGGTCCGGTTATGGCCACTCATGCTTTGTCCCCGTATCACGATGGGCCAAGGTTGCATTATGTGTCGAACGTGGACGGCGCGCATATCGCCGACACGTTGAGACAACTGGATCCGACGCGGACGCTGGTCATTGTCGCCTCGAAAACCTTCACAACCATTGAGACCATGACCAATGCGCGAACGGCTCGGGCGTGGATGACCGAAGGTGGGGGCGACCCGGTGACACAATTCGCGGCGGTGTCCACCGCTTTGGACAAGACGCAAGCCTTTGGCATTCCCGAAAACAGGGTATTCGGCTTTGCGGATTGGGTCGGCGGAAGGTACTCGGTCTGGGGGCCGGTTGGTTTGCCCGTGATGATCGCCGTCGGATCGAATGCTTTTGATGCCTTTTTGCGGGGCGGTCAGGCGATGGATGTGCATTTCCGTGCGGCCGACTGGGTAGAAAACATGCCTGTCATGCTGGCGCTTGTCGGTATTTGGCATCGGCAAGTTCTTGGCCATGCCAGCCGTGCGGTTCTGCCTTATGATCAGCGGTTGTTGCGGTTGGCCGCGTATTTTCAGCAACTCGAGATGGAGTCTAACGGAAAATCCGTGGCGATGGATGGCACAGCGTTGGCGGTTCCTTCTGGGCCGGTTGTCTGGGGCGAGCCCGGAACCAATGGGCAGCACGCTTTCTATCAATTGGTCCACCAAGGTACCGACGTTATTCCCTGCGAATTCATGGTTGCAGCCGAAGGGCACGAGCCGGAGCTTTCGCATCACCACCGTCTGTTGTTGGCGAATTGTTTGGCTCAATCCGAGGCGTTGATGCGAGGGCGTTCGCTGCCCGAAGCACGGCAACGCATGGCCGCGAAGGGGTTGGAAGGCGCCGAGCTGGAACGTCAGGCCCGCCACCGGGTCTTTTCCGGAAACCGACCTTCAACCACATTGATATACCCAAAACTTACGCCGTTTGTTTTGGGGCAGATAATCGCGCTGTATGAACATCGTGTATTTGTCGAAGGTGTGCTGTTGGGAATTAACTCGTTTGACCAATGGGGTGTCGAACTAGGTAAGGAACTGGCAACATCGCTTGGCCCGATCGTGGAAGGTGAGGAATCGGCGTCTGAAAAGGATGATTCGACCGCCGCGTTGGTGGCGTATGTGATGCGCCATCGGGACTGAGGAAAAAACTTCTTTTTGCCGCAGCGGAATGCTGCATTCTATTATTGTCAGCAAATTAAATGCTTGGCAGGGTGGGACCCCGAACAGATGCCCTGCTGGTCGTTGCAGGGGGCGGAACAAATGCACTGTCGCAAAGAAATGGTGCAACTACAGGGAGGATGTCCATGCTGGGACAAATGATGACGCAGCCGCTGCTGATCTCGTCACTGATTGAACACGCGGATCGCTATCATGGTCAGACAGAGATCCTCTCGGTTGAGACCGACGGGTCCGTGACCGAAAGCACTTGGTCACAAGTAGCGGTGAATGCGAGAAAGCTGGCGTCAGCTTTGACCAAACTGGACCTCGAACCGCAAGCGCGTATCGGGACACTGGCGTGGAACAATCGGCGGCACCTGGAAATATACTATGGAACTTCTGGTGCAGGCTTTGTGTGTCACACGATCAACCCCAGACTGTTTCCCGAACAGCTCACCTACATCATCAACCACGCGAAAGACCGGGTTCTGTTCTTTGACACGACCTTTATTCCGCTGGTTGCGGCGATCAAAGAACATCTGACCGAAGTTCAGCATTTCGTGCTGATGGGGCCAAGGAACGATGACGCGATCGCGCAGGTTCCCGGTGTCCA
This sequence comes from Ruegeria sp. HKCCD7221, assembly GCF_013031225.1. Taxonomy (NCBI): domain Bacteria; kingdom Pseudomonadati; phylum Pseudomonadota; class Alphaproteobacteria; order Rhodobacterales; family Roseobacteraceae; genus Ruegeria; species Ruegeria sp. HKCCD7221. The sequence continues at coordinate 1,023,351 of NZ_WPZE01000001.1, read as the reverse complement.
GTTCTATGATGAACTGATCGAAACAGGTGATGAAGGGTTCCAATGGCCCAGCTTTGACGAAAACACTGCGTCCAGCCTGTGTTACACATCCGGCACAACGGGAAATCCGAAGGGCGTGTTGTATTCCCACCGTTCGACCGTGTTGCATAGCTTCGGTTCGAATACGCGAGATGTCATCGGGTACTCCGCCGTGGACGTTGTGATGCCAGTGGTGCCGATGTTCCATGTGAATGCGTGGGGGTCGCCTTATGCCTGCGCGATGTCAGGTTCACGAATGGTTCTGCCCGGACCGGATCTGCATGGTGAGGCGTTGGTGAACCTGATTGACGCCTACGGCGTTACACTGGCGATGGGTGTTCCGACGATCTGGCAGGGTTTGCTGGCCCACGCAGGAAAGTCGGGCAGTAAACTTACCAGTCTGGAGCGAACGGTTATCGGCGGCGCGGCCTGCCCACCCTCGATGATCGAAACATTCCGTGACACCTATGGTGTAGACACAGTTCACGCCTGGGGCATGAGCGAGATGAGCCCGTTGGGTACGGCGAATCAACCCATGGCGAAACACGCTGATCTGCCGATTGAACAGCAGCACAAGCTGCGCGAGAGTCAAGGCCGGCCGTGCTATGGCGTCGAACTGAAAATCGTTGACGATGACGGCAATGAACTGCCCCGCGATGGTGAAACTCAGGGTGATTTGTTGGTTCGCGGGTATTGGGTGCTGGACAGCTATTTTGAACTGCAGGATCAGAACCTGCTGCAGGATGGCTGGTTCGCCACTGGTGATGTGGCGACTTTGGATGCCGACGGGTACATGACCATCCGTGACCGATCCAAGGATATCATCAAATCTGGTGGCGAATGGATCAGTTCAGTTGAGTTGGAGAATATCGCCGTTGCCCATCCCAAGCTTGCGACGGCCGCTGTGATCGGTGTTCCGCACCCCAAGTGGGACGAGCGTCCTCTATTGGTTGCGGTTAAGGCCGAGGGGCAGGACCCGTCGGAGGACGAACTGCTGTCATACTTCGACGGCAAAATCGCCAAATGGCAGATTCCTGACAAGGTTGTCTTTGTGGAAGCACTGCCACTGAACGCTACGGGCAAAGTGCTTAAGCGCAACCTTCGTGCGGACTTTTCGGATGCCCTTACGGGCTAAGTATTTGAAATTAGGGAAAATGGCTCCGGCGGTAGGGATCGAACCTACGACCAATTGATTAACAGTCAACTGCTCTACCGCTGAGCTACGCCGGAACGGTTCGCGCCGTATATCAATACGACTCTGCGGCGTCCAGAGGGGTGCGCGAAGTTTTTTTGACGAAGGTTGACTGTCCACGGCGCAGGGAAATTCGCCGAACCATTCTTCTGAAATCTGAAGGGGAATATGGCTCCGGCGGTAGGGATCGAACCTACGACCAATTGATTAACAGTCAACTGCTCTACCGCTGAGCTACGCCGGAACTGAGGGCCGTATAGCAACCTCGTTTTTGGCCGACAAGACAAGATCGTCATAAGAGCTGAAAAAAGTTCTTTGGTTAGCCCAACCTTTCAAAAAGCGCATTCACGGAAAGTTGGCCTTTTGGTGAAGCCTTTGATTTTCCGCATAAATCGACAAGATGTGCAAAAACATTGCGCTCGGCGGCGGGTAGAACGGCCGCAGGGGTTTCTGTGTATATCCTCTCGGCCAGGTCGCGTGCGGTGCCGGGCTTTTCCTCCAGTGCGGTCAGAATCTGGGCTTCGCGTTCAAGCCGGTGATTGATCAGCCAGTCCAGACGCTCGGTTGGATTCTGAATCGGTGCTCCGTGACCGGCATGAAAACTGCTCCAGTCACGTTCGCGCAGGCGGTAGCAGGCGTTCATGAAATCAGTCAGATCACCATCTGGTGGTGACACAAGAGAGCTGGCCCAACCCATGACGTGATCTGCAGTAAAACAGACGTCCGACCAACCCAGCGCGATATGGTTGCCCAGATGACCGGGGGTGTGAATGACGTCGAGTTGCCAGCCGTCGCCTTGGATAACTTCGCCGTCTGAAACCTCGATATCCGGACGGAAATCGGTGTCGATGCCTTCGCCGCCGCCTGCGAGGCCCTGTTCCGCCAATTCGGACATAACTGCGCTGCGGCCAGATTCGGGGCCGCCAAATGCCAAAATCGGGGCACCTGTGCGGGCGGCCAATGGTGCGGCAAGGGGCGAGTGATCAAGATGCGTGTGCGTTACAATAATATGGCTGATCCGCTGGCCGGGCTGCAAAGCATCCAGAATCGCCTGAAGATGACCCTCATTCAGTGGGCCGGGATCAATGACGGCGCAGTCCTTTTCACCCAATAGATATGTGTTGGTGCCCCGATATGTCATTGGCGATGGATTGGGGGCCAGAATGCGCCTTAGGCCCGTCTGTAACTCGACAGCCATACCGGGGCGCGGGTTGAAATCGTCGGGAGCCTGCATTCTGTACTCTTTCTCTTGTCGGATCAGCCCGTTAGGTTTAGCGCATGTCCAGTCGGTGGCTCAAATCCTATATGCCGCGCAGTCTCTATGCGCGTGCGGTTCTGATCCTGGTTCTTCCGGTGATCGTTCTTCTGTTGGTGGTCGGCGTCGCGTTCATTCAAAAACACCTTGAGGATGTGACCGCGCAAATGACCAGCGCGGCTGCACGTGAGGTCGACCTGATTACAGACACGATGGCAGACGCCGAAACGCAGCATCAGGCCATTGCCGCGATTCGACAGGACATTGCCTCATTGGAAATGAAGGCCCGTTTTTTAGGGATCAATGAAGGGCCCGATATTGGATACCGCAGATGGTATGACTTCATCGCGCCACAGGTAGAAGCCGATCTGCACGAACAATTGCTGGATCTTGTGGCAGTCGCTCTGCCAACGGGCGATCAGGCGCGGCTGTATATGCGGACCCATCTAGGCTTGCTTGAGCTGACACTGGATCGCCGTCGCTTGTCCCCAACCGCGCCGCACCAGTTGATCGTGACCATGGTTTTCTTCGCGGTGATCATGACTTCGATTTCCTTTTTGTACATGCGCAATCAACTTCGGCCGATCACTCGACTGGCGAATGCAGCGCAGGCATTTGGCCGGGGCAGGGTTGTGCCTTATTCACCCGGTGGGGCAATTGAAGTCCGCGCAGCGGGCAGTGCGTTTCTGGACATGCGCGCGCGAATTGAACGCCAGATGGAACAGCGCACACTGATGTTGTCGGGGGTCAGTCACGATCTCAGAACCCCGTTGACGCGACTGAAACTGGGCCTGTCCATGCTGCCCGAGGATGAGGCCGCGCCGCTGCAACAGGATGTGGATGAAATGCAGTTGCTGTTGGACGCATTTCTGGACTTTTCGCGCGGGGCGGCAGAGGGCCCGCCGGAAACCGTTCAGCCCGAGATTTTGCTGAGGCAGATTGTCGAGGATGCACGTCGCGCAGGTCACGAGGCCAGCCTTGTCTCGGTTGAGGGCGAGGGTACGGCCTTGCTGCGTCCCACTGCCATTCGCCGGGCCGTTGAGAACTTGATCGGAAACGCGGTCAGGTACGGAAACCGGGCCGAAGTCAGTCTGTCGATGACACCCAAGACGATCCGTTTTCGGGTCGAGGATGACGGTCCAGGTATTCCACAGGATCAGCGCACCGAGGCCGTCAAACCGTTTTCTCGCCTTGATCCTGCGCGGAATCAGAATCAGGGCAGCGGTGTTGGTCTTGGCCTTGCGATCGTCTCGGACATCGCGCGCGCGCATGGCGGGGTATTACGCTTGGGCAAAAGCGAAAGGCTGGGCGGGTTGTGCGCGGACATAATCATCGGTCGATGACTCGGGGCAACTGGTCCGCTTTGGACGTAGGTTTTTTGACAATTGCCAAAATGTGCTAGGATGAACCCGAAGGAAGGGTAGAGAGCGTTTATGCTTTTGTAGGCCGTCTGTCGGGGATTCAGGTCAAAGGTCCGGTCGCGCGTGTTTCGCGTCGGTGTATTCACATTGACCGAAAGTCGAAATTTCTGATTTGCGCGCCTTGGTAAATAGTGAGGTTAAGATTTTGAATAAGTTGCTTATTTTTATTGGTGTCGTAATTGCAGGCGTGATTTATTTCGGGTGGTTTGAACCCTGTGACGAATTCTACACAGCCTGTCAGTATGTGGGCTTGCGTTGAAGCGGTTTTTGGTAGGCCCGGAGGGACTCGAACCCCCAACCAAAGCGTTATGAGCGCTCTGCTCTAACCAATTGAGCTACAGGCCCGCCTAAGCGCCTTGCGTACCACGGTGAACAGCCGCGTCAAGCCTGACCGTTGCAACATGTCCAACAATCGACTAACCCGCGCGTGAACCATTCATAAGGGGGTGGCCATGACAGCGGGCAAGAACGGAATCACCTATGCTGATGCAGGCGTTGACATTGATGCGGGGAACGCTCTGGTCGACCGGATCAAGCCTGCGGCCAAGCGGACGAACCGCTCGGGCGTGATGAGCGGTCTGGGCGGGTTTGGCGCGCTGTTCGACCTAAAGGACGCGGGCTATAGCGACCCGATTCTGGTGGGCGCGACCGATGGTGTGGGTACCAAGCTGCGCATCGCCATTGATACCGGCGTAGTTGACGGGGTGGGCATTGATCTAGTGGCCATGTGCGTCAACGACCTGATCTGTCAGGGCGCCGAGCCGCTGTTCTTCCTCGACTATTTCGCCACCGGCAAGCTGGACACAGATACCGCCGCGCGGATCATCGAAGGCATCGCTGAGGGCTGTGTACAGTCTGGTTGCGCCCTGATCGGGGGTGAGACCGCTGAAATGCCTGGCATGTACCCCGAAGGCGATTTCGACCTGGCCGGTTTCTCGGTCGGCGCGATGGAGCGTGGCGCGCATCTGCCCGCAGACGTGCAACAGGGTGATGTGCTGCTAGGGTTGGCCTCGAACGGGGTGCATTCTAACGGCTATTCGCTGGTGCGCAAACTGGTTGAACTCTCGGGGCTGGGCTGGGATGCCGCCTCGCCGTTCAGCGAAGGTTCGCTGGGCGAGGCGCTGCTGACGCCGACGCGTCTGTATGTCAAACAGGCGTTGCAAGCGATCCGGGCAGGGGGCGTTCACGCGCTGGCGCACATCACTGGTGGCGGCCTGACTGAAAACCTGCCGCGCGTACTGCCTGATGAGTTGGGTGCACAGATTGATCTGAATGCGTGGGACTTGCCGCCCGTTTTCCGCTGGATGGCTGACGTTGGCGGCATAGCCGAGGCTGAAATGCTAAAAACCTTCAACTGCGGTATCGGCATGATCGTCGTCTGCGACGCAGCGCACGCAGATGAACTGACCACTTTGTTGGCCGAGGCAGGTGAGACCGTTGCCCGGATCGGCAGCGTCACAGACGTGCCCGGCGTATCTTATTCGGGCCACCTGCTGTGAGCTACAAGCGCGTCGCGATCTTAATTTCGGGTGGCGGTTCCAACATGGTGTCGCTGGTCGACAGCATGACCGGCGATCACCCTGCGCGACCGTGTCTGGTGCTGTCCAACGATCCGCAGGCGGGCGGCTTGGTGAAAGCCGCCGACCGCGGCATCGCTACGGCTGCGGTTGATCACCGACCGTTCAAGGGGGACCGCGCCGCTTTTGAGGCCGAGTTGCTGAAGCCCTTGGAGCAAGCCCAGCCTGACATCGTGTGCCTTGCTGGTTTCATGCGGGTTTTGACGGCGGATTTTGTGTCGCGATTTCAGGGCCGGATGCTGAATATCCACCCGTCACTGTTGCCAAAATACAAGGGTTTGAATACCCACGCCCGGGCAATCGAAGCAGACGATGTTGAACATGGCTGCTCGGTTCATGAGGTCACGGCCGAATTGGATGACGGTCCAATCCTGGGTCAGGCCCGTTTGAACATTGAACCAGATGAGACGCCCGAAGCGTTGGCTGCACGTGTCCTGGTATTAGAGCACAAACTCTACCCGGCGGTGCTTAGACGTTATGCAGGCGCGGATCGCACTCCGGTGTTGCTGCCTTGAACATTTCAGGGTGATTTACACTTACGTGTTATTCGGCCTATGGTCTGCACTACGGCTCGGTATGTCAAAAAACTGACGGGCAGTCACAAAGAACAAAAGCAAGAATAGCACCACGAATGAAAACCCTGACAACGACGCAAGAGTTGGCCGAGTTCTGCACGGCGGCTGCGGATCATGACTATGTCACCGTGGACACCGAGTTTCTGCGGGAACGCACCTACTATTCCAAACTCTGCCTGCTGCAACTTGCGGTTCCTTCCTCGGACGAGGGCAGTGCTGTTCTTGTTGATCCTTTGTCGGACGGACTGTCGCTGGACCCGTTGTACGAGCTTTTTGCTAACGAAAGTGTTGTCAAAGTCTTCCATGCGGCCCGGCAGGATCTTGAGATTTTCTGGGTCGAGGCTGGCGTGTTCCCCAAGCCGTTGTTTGACACGCAAGTGGCGGCGATGGTTTGCGGTTTTGGTGAACAGGTTGGTTATGAAACGCTGGTGCGCAAGATTTGCAAACAAGGTTTGGACAAGACCTCCCGCTTTACAGATTGGTCCCGGCGGCCTCTGTCCGAAGCGCAAAAAACCTATGCTCTAGCAGATGTAACGCACCTGCGGCAAATCTACGAACATTTGGCCGCTGAGTTGGAGAAATCCCAGCGTAGCCATTGGGTCGCCGAAGAGTTGCGGACACTGACCTTGCCTGACACATACGATATTCGCCCAGAAGACGCTTGGAAGCGGGTAAAGACGCGGACAAATTCCGCCAAGTTTCTGGCCGTCGTGCGCGAATTGGCCCGGTTCCGCGAGGCTTATGCGCAGGAAAATAATGTACCGCGCAGCCGTGTGTTCAAGGATGATGCACTGATCGAACTTGCATCTACCAAGCCGAAATCGCCGTCGGACCTGGGTGGCTCTCGGTTGTTGCTGCGCGAAGCCCGCAAGGGGGCTATTGCCGAAGGGATTTTGAACGCTGTCAAAGAAGGGGTCAGTTGCCCGCCCGAACAAATGCCGCGCGTGGACACCAGCCGAGACAAGCTTAAGGTCAATCCTGCGTTGGCGGACCTTTTGCGCGTGTTGCTGAAGTCGAAAACCGAAAGCGCGGGCGTTGCGGCAAAGCTGATCGCAACCAGTTCCGAGTTGGATCAGATTGCCGCCGGTGAGCGCGACGTGCCGGCCATGTCAGGCTGGCGTTTCGAGGTGTTCGGCGAGGACGCCCTCAAACTGTGTGAAGGTAAGATCGCTTTGGCTGCCAAGGGGCAAACGGTGAAGGTCGTCACGCTTTAGCGACAGTTACCGGCGCCGGGATTCCAGTGCGTTCTGCTGACCGACGACCCGAACCAGACGGGTGTTTTGCAGGTCATCCAGGCTAACATTAACCGCATCGGACACCGCTCGTGACCGTTCTGTCCCCTGATTGGTGGCGTAGCTGGGGTAGCTGACCCGGAACGTGAACTCCAGAACCCCGTTCTTTTGATTCTCTGCGTTTTCAACCCGGACAAGTTGGGCCCCATAAGCGCCTTGGCGCGCAGCGGTACCCCTTACATAAATGATGGCACCCGAGGGCGTGGGGTTAATCCGCAGCTCATCAACCTTGGCGATCGGCACGCTGTTGTCCACGGGATCAGGTCTTGAAAACAGGCCGGACCCTTCGCGTTCTGGCGGTACCAGGACGTTGGGGTCATAGGCCGCCTCGGTGGGTGGTGGGGTCGACGTGCTGGACCCGAACCAGTTGGATGGGTTCGCCCGCGAGTCGCTCCAACTGTTGCAGGCAGACAGGGTCAGTGCGGCGATCATAAGGAGTGACAGTGATTTTTGCATAGACCCAGCTCAGAGCATTAAATTCCGCAATGGGTTATCGTAATTTGCAAGCTTTGAAAACCCATGGCAGGGCTGGACAGATGCGGGTGCGCGGCATAGTTCTCCTGTATGGTCGCAACAAAAGGATCGCCGCAAGATGGCAACGCCAGCCTTTGAAGAAATCGTTGAGGATTTCGAGTTTCTGGAGGACTGGGAAGACCGGTACCGCCACGTCATAGAACAGGGCAAAGCGATGGAGCCGTTGGACGATGCGCTCAAGGTGCCCGCGACCAAGGTGAATGGCTGTGCCAGCCAAGTATGGTTGCAACCCATTATTGAAGGTGGTGTGTTTCGCTTTGATGGCGACAGCGATGCGTTGATCGTGCGGGGCCTGATAGCTGTGCTGCGGTCGCTTTATAACGGCTTGCCGGTTGCAGAGGTGCCAAAGGTCGATGCAGGCGGAGAATTGGCGCGGCTGGGCCTGAATGATCACCTGTCCGCCCAGCGTTCAAATGGCCTGCGGGCGATGATCCAGCGCATTCGGGAAGTGGCTCAGGAAAACGCCTGACCCCGTTAGTTATTGGGCGTGCGAGTCGCCCAATCGGCAAGCGTGGTTTCAAGGTCTCCATACCCGGTAAAGCGACGCTCGAACGCCAGCCCCATCCGGTCGGCGCAGTCGCGGGCGCGATCTGTCAGATCCGGATCGTCCGTCTGTGCCTGATAGACCAGTTTCGTGTAATTCCCGAAATACATGTCCCTGAGTTCGGGGTGACGATCCAAGCCCAGCGGTTTCCAGACAAAGGCATCGAATTGGCGGGCCAGAAAGTCCGTCAGATAGAACGCCGTGGTCTCGTCTTCGCCACGCGCGTCGAAGGCCTGATTGCCTTCAAAAAACGAATAGCAGTGCGGGCCCTGAACCATCTCAACCCCCAATTCGGCACAGGCTTTTTGGAGCAGCCCCCCGGTGCCGCAATCAGCATAGACAACAAAGATCTGGTCATATTCGTCGCGATGCTTGGCGACGGCCTCTTCAACAGCTTGCGTGATCCGTTCTGGATGAACATGCAATATCGCGGGCAGGCAGGTCAGCGATATGTGATCCCAGCCGTTACGATTTTTCAGGTCAAGAATTTCACGCGCCAGCGCGCCACAGGCCAGCAGAAGAATACTGCCCGAGCGCCCGGTTTCACTATAGCCTTGCGACGTCAGGCTTTCGTCATCTGGCGGGCTGTTGTGCTGCATGGCTTTGTTCCGGCTGCGATTGCGACATCAAAGGCCGAAATCGGGGTGAAGACAAGCCTGCTTACGACATCCCGCGCTAAGCGACCGACGCTTGCGTCTCGAAGTGCTGCAGCGACGGACGGGCAGGGGGACCGTATGCGGTAATTCCTTGATCTGCCAGTGTCGGGAACAGGTTCAGAATCTCGGTCCGTGTCGCGTCGGTCAAACTATTCCAGGCTTGGATGCCCGGATGAAAGCTTTCGGTCAAACACCCCTCGGCCCAGACCAGTTCGTGTTGATCAAACATCAGGTGATAGTAGGTAATAAGGCCGCCTGCTTGCAGCACGATGTCATTGCCGTTCACCAATTGGGTTGCGGGCGCCAGCGCCTCGGAAATTCCGGTGTTCAATTCAACCTGCCAGGTGTCGATCAGCATTCTGTGCTGTTGGGAAACCAGCAAATCCCTGCTGTTTCCAAATGCTCCAGCCTTGAAAAGAACGGGCGCGAATGCCCCGGTGGCGCGAACGGTTCGGCGACCGACCCAGCGCAACGTCTGCAATCCGTGATCCAGTGTTTTAATCCTGTCGCCGATCCGAAGGTCTTCAACCGCGACAGTTCCGTTTTCTGTTTCAATCAGGGTGCCGGTGGTAATGCACGTAGCAATATCCCACTCTTGGCGGTTAGAGTTCAGACCGCTGGCTGTATCGGTGTTAATACTGTCGAAGGTTACGGAGCGGATGCCCTGATCCTCTAGCGCGGCCTGATCTGCGTTGGCTGAAAATTCCGGCACCAGATAGGTATTTCCAGCATCATCCTGCGCCACTACGGCAGTTATGTTCGCCGTAGTTCCGTCGACATAGGTAATTGTAGCGTTATACGCGACCGCCGCATCGAATTGGGCCGTGTTGCCATCAATCGAGAAAGAGTCGGTGTCGACATTTGCGTTGTTTTCATAGGTGCCGCCAGGATTTCCCACCGGGCTCCAGACAGCGGCTTCCTCGAACAGGGGGTCGCCTTGGCCACCAAAGGTCTGGCCGACAAGCGCACCCGCGTTTTCAACAGTGTTGTTGCCCTCGGTCGGGTCGATGATCGGAAGCGTTCCGAGGAAAAGCACATTGAACGTCGTAGGCATAAACTACCTCATAAAAACCGGTCACTTATCGAGCTTAAATCGCAATGCTCGGCATCACGAAACCAAACTCTAAAATAATGAAGTTTTTTTCAAGGCGTCCAACAAAAAGACCGCCCGGGTTGGGCGGTCTCGTTCAAATCTGTGTCACTATTGTCAACCGGCGAGTTGATTGTGTTTGCGAGAAACGAAGTCCTTGGCCATTTCCACGGCCACAGCCGCATCGCGGCAGTAGCCATCGGCCCCAATCGCTTTGCCGAACTCTTCGTTCAGCGGTGCGCCACCGACCAGAACAATATACTCTTCGCGCAGGCCTTGTTCGACCATAGTGTCGATCACAACCTTCATGTAGGGCATGGTCGTGGTCAGCAGGGCGGACATGCCCAGAATGTCGGGTTTCTCGGATTCCAGCGCTTCGAGGTAGTTTTCGACCGGGTTGTTGATGCCGATATCCACAACATCGAAGCCAGCGCCTTCCATCATCATCGAAACAAGGTTCTTGCCGATGTCATGGATGTCGCCTTTCACGGTGCCGATAACCATCTTACCAACGCGCGGTGCACCGGTTTCAGCCAACAGCGGTTTCAGGATGGCCATGCCACCCTTCATTGCATTTGCGGCCAGCAGAACCTCCGGCACGAACAGGATGCCGTCGCGGAAGTCATGGCCAACGATAGTCATACCACCGACCAGGGCTTTGGTCAGGATGTCATAGGGGGTCCATCCGCGCTCCAGCAGGATGTTCACACCTTCTTCGATTTCTTCTTTCAGGCCGTCATAAAGATCGTCGAACATCTGTTCGACCAGTTCGTCGTCATTTAGTTCGGACAGGACGATGTCTTCTTCATCGGACATGGGGCGTTTCCCTGAGCTGTTCGGGCATTGCGCCCGTGGTGGCATTTTTTCCGTTTTGGCCATTTCGCCGCAGTTCGACTGTGACGATTGCGACCTTGGCGGTTCCGGGACCGACCTATACGGCAAATTATTGATCAACTCGACGTCATTTTCTGCATGAACATCCTGCATTTCGTTCAGAAAAGGTGGCGGTACGCGGGTCTTTGTCCGGATGCTCAATTCCCAACGAAACTTCCGAAATGCTTGCCGCAGACGCAGAACGGGCGTATGCATAAGTGAGAACAAAAGGGAAACATCATGGTTTCGCACAACATCAAGGCCCGGGGAACCCTGTCAAATTCCGCAGGCCGGTTTGAGAGGTATGAGACCGAATCTTTTGACGATGGGTGGGATGCGGAGGACGATCTTCCTGTTCTTCGGACCGAGGTTCGCCAAGAGGTTGCGCGCAGCGTGATAAACTATAACCGATCGCCCGACTTGCCATTTGACCGTTCCATTAATCCCTATCGGGGATGTGAACATGGGTGTGTCTATTGCTTTGCGCGTCCAAGCCACGCCTATCTTGGCCTTTCCCCGGGATTGGATTTTGAAACCCGTTTGGTAGCGCGACCCAACGCGGCGGCGGTCCTCAGAAAAGAGCTGTCGGCGCGTGGTTATAAGGTCGCGCCAATTGCGTTGGGAACAAACACCGATCCATATCAACCTATTGAGCGTGACCTATCAATCACCAGATCTTGTTTGACAGTTCTGCAGGAGTTTCGGCATCCCATCGGAATTGTGACCAAGGGCACTCTGATCGAGCGGGATTTGGACATACTGTCAGAAATGGCGCAGGACGGGTTGGTGAGGGTCGGGATTTCATTGACCACCTTGGACGCTGACCTGTCTCGAAGGATGGAGCCACGCGCGCCATCACCCCAGCGTCGTCTAGCCGTTATTCGAAGGTTGACTGGGGCAGGGGTGCCGGTGCGCGTCATGACGTCGCCCTTGATCCCGGGGCTAACAGATCACGAGTTGGAGGCCCTGCTGGAAGACGGGCGAGATGCAGGTGCAGACTCCGCAAGCTGGATCATGCTGCGGTTGCCGCGCGAAGTATCGGGCTTGTGGCAGGACTGGTTGAAGCAACACGAACCGGCCCGCGCCGAAAAGATCATGTCAAAACTCCGCGAGATGCACGGGGGGCGGGATTATGATCCGCGTTGGGGGCACCGGATGCGCGGAGAGGGGGAATACGCAGGGGTGATCGCAAAAAGATTCGCCTTGGCCGTCAAACGGTTGGGTCTTGCGATGCGAACTCCGTCCCTGCGATGTGATTTGTTTTCCAAACCAGCGCAGGCCGGAGATCAACTTTGCCTGTTCTGAATCAAAACCGCCCCGGAGTTCTGATCCGGGGCGGTTTGTTTTAGTCTGGCAAATCAGCGGTTTTCGATATCCACATAGTCGCGGTTGGTTTCACCCAAATACAACTGACGCGGACGGCCGATCTTGTTCTGCGGATCCGCGATCATCTCTTTCCACTGGCTGACCCAGCCAACGGTGCGCGACAAGGCAAAGATCGGGGTGAACATCGACGTCGGGAAGCCCATCGCCTCGAGGATGATGCCCGAGTAGAAGTCGACGTTCGGGAACAGTTTCTTCTCGGCGAAATACGGATCTTCCAGAGCCTGTTTTTCCAGCGCTTTGGCGACCTGCAGCTTCGGGTTGTCCTCGATGCCCAAGAGGTCCAGCACTTCGTCCGCCGACTGCTTCATCACTTTCGCACGGGGGTCGAAGTTCTTGTAAACCCGGTGGCCAAAGCCCATCAGACGGAACGGGTCGTTCTTGTCCTTCGCGCGGGCGATAAATTCGGGGATTCGATCAACGCTGCCGATCTCTTCCAGCATTTCCAGACAGGCCTGGTTCGCACCACCATGGGCCGGACCCCACAAACATGCGATGCCGGCCGCGATACAGGCGAACGGGTTCGCACCCGAGGACGAGGCCAAGCGCACGGTCGAGGTCGAGGCGTTCTGTTCGTGGTCCGCGTGCAGGGTGAAAATACGATCCATAGCACGGCTGAGGATCGGGTTGACCTCATATTCTTCCGCCGGAACGCTGAAACACATGCGCAGGAAGTTCGACGCATAGTCCAGATCGTTGCGCGGATACACGAAGGGCTGACCGGTGTGATACTTGAATGCCCACGCCGCAATCGTCGGCATCTTGGCGATCAGGCGGTGCGAGGCGACCTCGCGCTGATGCGGGTCCGAGATATCGGTCGAGTCGTGATAGAAGGCGGACATCGCACCAACCACGCCGACCATGATCGCCATCGGGTGCGCGTCACGGCGGAAGCCACGGTAGAAGTACTGCATCTGCTCGTGCAGCATAGTGTGGCGGGTGATCGTGGTCTCGAACTTTTCAAGAACGGGTGCTGTCGGCAGTTCTCCGTACAGCAGCAGGTAGCACACCTCGAGGAAGTGAGATTTGCCAGCCAACTGGTCGATCGGATAGCCGCGGTGCAGCAGTTCACCCTTTTCACCGTCAATATAGGTGATGGTACTGTCGCAGCTCGCGGTTGAGGTGAAACCGGGGTCATACGTGAACACACCCGCCTGCCCATACAGTTTGCGGATGTCGATTACGTCAGGACCGGCGGTCGGCGAATGAACCGGCAACTCGTACGTTTCACCATGGACTGTCAGAGTGGCTGATTTATTGCTGTCGGTCATAGTGTCTCTTCCTCATTCATGCGCAAGTCGGATCGCTGTCCGAACTTACGGGCAACGGATGCGCGCAGACGCGCAGTCCGGGTGTTAGCGGAGCAGCGTTACCCAAATGTGAAGCTTTGGTTTAACTTGCTGCATCAGAAAGCCGTGCAAGGGTTTCTTCTCGCCCCAACACAAGCATCATGTCAAAGACCGAAGGTGTCACAGCCCGACCCGCCAATGCCGCCCGCAAGGGTCCAGCCAGCTTGCCGAACTTCAGCCCATTCGCTTCCGCAAAGGAATTCAGGGCATCCTCCAGTTCGTTTCGCGACCAGCTAACATTTTGCAACTGCGGCGTCAATTCATTCAGTATACCATCGGATACAAAGTTAAGGGCTTTTTGGGCTTTCTCATCTGGTTGAATGGGGCGGGATGCCAATACAAATTGCGCTTTTTCAAGGAGTTCAGGAAAGGTTCGGGCTCGATCCTTGAGGCAATACATCGCACGTTGTAGATCACTGGATTGTGTGTCGCTGAGAGCAGGCAATCCAGCCGCGGCAAGATAGGCTTCGATCTCTTGCCGCAATGCAGCATCATCTGCAACGGCTATGTGTTGGCCGCACAGGTTCTCGAGCTTTTTCAGATCGAAACGGGCCGGGCTTTTGCCGATTCCGTCAAGATCAAACCACTCTTTGGCCTGTTCGTCGGTAAAGAACTCGTCATCCCCATGGCTCCAACCCAGCCGCGCGAGGTAATTGCGCATCCCGGCAGCAGGATAACCCATGGCTTGATATTCCTGCGCACCCAATGCGCCGTGGCGTTTGGACAGCTTCTTGCCGTCAGGTCCGTGGATCAGGGGGATGTGGGCCCAGACCGGTACGTCCCATCCCATCGCCTCGTAAATCATCATCTGGCGCGCGGCGTTGTTCAGGTGGTCGTCGCCCCGGATCACATGGGTGACGCCCATGTCGTGATCGTCCACCACCACGGCCAACATATAGACCGGCGTCCCATCCGAGCGCAGCAGGATCATGTCGTCCAAGTGATCGTTGCGGATGGTCACGTCCCCCTGCACCTGATCGCGGATCACGGTTGCACCGTCTTGCGGGGCCTTGATGCGGATCACAAAGGGCGCGTCCGGGTGGGTCGCAGGATCCGCGTCGCGCCATGGGCTGCGGAACAAGGTGGACGTGCCCTCGGCGCGGGCCTGTTCACGGAACGCTGCAATCTCATCCTGGGTCGAAAAACATTTGTAAGCCTTACCCTCGGCCAGCAATTGACGGGCAACCTCGGCGTGGCGGTCGGCACCTTCGAATTGGCTGATCACGTCGCCATCATGATCCAGCCCCAGCCATGCCATGCCTTGCAAGATTGCCGCTGTCGCCTCGGGGGTCGAGCGTTCGCGGTCAGTGTCTTCGATCCGCAGCAGGAACTTACCACCACGTCCACGAGCATAAAGCCAGTTGAACAGCGCAGTACGAGCGCCGCCGATGTGCAAGAAGCCAGTGGGTGAAGGAGCGAAACGAGTGACGACCTGATCGGACATTGTGTGGATTAACCTTTTGGTAACCGTGTCGGGCATAGTTTGGCGCCTGTCTAACGAGCCGGAGGGACGGGGGCAACCATGCGTGTTCTGGCACGGGTCGAGGCGGCATTGCTGAACCAGACGGGCCATTTGTTCCAGTGGTCTCCAGTGTGTCTTGCCATTGGCATTGCGCTGTATTTCTCGCTCAGGCTTGAACCGGGATGGCACGTTTATGGAGCCCTATTGGGCGTCATCGCTGTGGGTGCGTGGGCTGTCAGACACTGGCGTTCGGTCTGGGTGTCCTTGGCGATTGGCGGTATGCTTGTCGCGGCTGGATTTGTTCTGGCAGGTGCGCGGGCGCACTCTGTTGCGGAACCGGTTCTTGGATGGCGGTACTATGGTCCGATCGAAGGGCGCGTGGTCGCAATTGATCGTTCCGCCTCTGACGCGCTCAGGGTGACACTTGATCAAGTGCGGCTGAATGATGTGCCGGAGGCCTTGCGCCCCCTGCGGGTTCGCCTGTCTCTGCACGGCACGGATGTATCAGTGTCGCCGGGGCAAAGGATCATGACCACAGGTCACCTATGTCCTCCGCAAGGCCCGGTTGAACCGGGCGGCTTCGATTTTCGCCGTCACGCGTGGTTTCAGGGGCTCGGGGCTGTTGGGTATACCCGTGTTCCTGTTCTGACGGCTTCCGCTGCTAACGAAACTGGACTGCGTATTACCGCATGGCGCATGGTGATATCCAACCATGTTCGAACGAAACTACCGGGTGAGGTCGGAGGGTTCGCGGCCGCTGTGACCACTGGCGACCGCAGCGGCATGGGGCAAGAAACGCTGACAACCCTGCGCGCGTCCAACCTTGCCCATCTTCTTGCGATTTCTGGCCTGCACATGGGGCTTTTGACCGGATTTGTATTTGTTGCCTGCCGGATCGCGCTGTCGGCGTTGCCCGTGATTGCCCTCAGGTGGCCGGTCCGTAAATTGGCGGCGCTGTGCGCATTGCTTGCGGCTGTCATCTATCTGATGCTGTCTGGCGGAAATGTCGCCACCGAACGCGCCTTCATCATGGCAAGTGTCATGCTGGTCGCCGTTCTGATCGACCGCCGCGCGATTTCTCTGCGCGCAGTTGCGGTTGCGGCCCTTATTGTCCTGTGTTTACGGCCGGAAACTCTGCTGAGTCCGGGTTTTCAGATGTCCTTCGCAGCAACAACGGCCTTGGTCGCGGTGTTTGGTGAATTGCGTGACTATGGCCCTTTGCCAGGCCCGAAATGGTTCAAGCCTGTAATTGGCTTACTTTTGTCGTCTGCCATTGCCGGGTTGGCGACGGCTCCTATTGGCGCTGCGCATTTCAACAGTTTGTCGCACTATGGATTGTTGGCCAACATGCTGTCTGTTCCCGTGATGGGAACCGTAGTGGTTCCGTCGGCGGTGGTCGCCGCCTTGCTCGCCCCCTTTGGTCTTGAGGGGGTGGCTTTGGGTGTAATGGGCCTTGGGCTTGAATGGATTCTGACAGTATCGGATTAGGTATCCGGATTGGATGGCGCGCAAAGTCACGTGGTCAGCCCGCCCTTCCATGTGTTGCCGATGTTCGCATTGGGCGCATTGTGGCTAGCGCTATGGCTTGGGTCCGCGCGGTGGATCGGTGGGGTGGTGGTCCTGGCCGCGTTCCTTCTTTGGGGGCAGGGTGATCGCCCCGAAGTCCTGGTCGCGGAATCCGGAGGTCTTGTTGGCGTCATGACGGACAAGGGCAGGGCGGTGAGCAAAAGGAAAGGCAGCGGTTTTGTCGCTACGGTCTGGTTAGAGAACGACGGGGATGGCGTGGATCAGATTCAATCGGCAGATCGCTGGCCTCAGGGGTCAAACTTGGTTCAACGCCATTTGTGGCGTGGCAAAGAGCTGATCCATATCACCGGCAAACGCGCCGCGCGCGCGTTTGACGAGTGTGCCGAGCATCAGATCATCATATCCGCTGTTTCTATGGACCTGCCGGGCAACTGCCAGATATTTGACCCTCAGCGCCTTTCGAATACCGGGAGCCTTGCGCTCCACGGCAACACGTTCAGAACCAGTAGAGATGAAATTGGCAACAGACTGTGGTCCCCATTTGAGGACAAGGACCACAAGTTCGATCAGTAGCTGCGGATCAAACCAACCAGCCGACCTTGAACCTTGACCTTTTCTTCGGGCAGGACGCGGGTTTCATAGGCGGGGTTGGCGGCCTCCAGTGCGATGGCGTGACCACGGCGGTAGAACCGCTTCAAAGTCGCCTCCTGATCTTCAACAAGGGCCACAACGATATCACCATTATCCGCGACAGAGGTTTCTTTGATCACAACGACGTCGCCATCATTGATGCCCGCGTCGATCATCGAATCGCCACGCACCTCCAGCGCATAATGTTCGCCTTTGCCGGACACCATGCTGCCGGGGACAGCAACGCGATGCGACACATGGCTGATCGCTTCGATCGGCACACCGGCGGCGATACGTCCCATTACGGGCAGTTCCATGGCGTCGACCGTCACCGGTTCAAAATTCGCTGGTCTCGGGCCTTGAGGTTTGTCGCCCTCAATCACGCGGGGTTTGAAAGCAACCGTTGGCTCACCGCCAAGACTTTCCGGTAGCTTGACGATTTCGATCGCACGAGCGCGATGCGCCAATCGACGAATAAACCCGCGTTCTTCAAGCGCGGTAATCAGTCGATGGATGCCTGACTTGGATCTGAGGTCCAATGCGGCCTTCATCTCGTCAAAACTGGGGGGAACACCATCCGCTTGCACGCGTTTGTGGATGAATTCCAACAAATCCAACTGCTTCTTGGTCAGCATTGCTCACACCTCGTCGGTCATGCGTTTTATTTTGTTCTACGCATGTTCACGTTTTGTGTCAATGGATTTGCGCGCCGTTCAGATTGGCAGGTACCTGACTATCTCTCCGGCAGCGCGTGCCGGATCATTGGGGTCGCGGACCAATAATGCGTTTGCATGGGCCAAAACACTAAGCAGCGAACTGTCCTGATTATCACAAGCCCGGATGCCGGTTTCGTCCAGAACCGCCCGCATGTAATGCTCGCGCGGGCCGTTCTCTGTTAATGGAGCTGTCAGCGCAGCGTTGCGGAAGGAGGGTACAGCCTGTTCAATCCCCAACATGCGGAAGACCATGGGAGCTAGGAACAAATACCCGCAAACCATTGCACTGACAGGATTCCCCGGAAGTCCAACCATTGGTTTGTCCCCCAACCGGCCAGCCATCAGAGGTTTCCCGGGTCGCATTCGGATTTTGTAAAAAGACCCCTCCATACCCAATCCGGTAGAGGCCTCTGAAACCAAATCATAATCCCCAACCGATGCCCCACCAATGGTGACAACTAGGTCAGCCCCCTGTGCGAGGCCAAAAGCGGCCTCCAGCGAAGAAATCGTATCGCGCGCAATGGGAAGGATTCTAACATCCGCCCCAGCTTTTTCGAGCAACGCCTTGAGGCCAAAGGTATTTGACGCGATGATCTGATCCGGTCCAGGAACCTCACCCGGCATAACCAGCTCGTCTCCGGTCGAAATCAGCGCAACCGACGGTTTGCGCGCAACCGGGACCACTGCGACATTCATGGCGGCCATCAGCGCAAGGTCTTCGGGTCGCAAAAGCCGAGGCGACGTGATCTTGGTGCCAGCTTTGAAGTCCACGCCAGACGGGCGGATGTTATCCTTGGCGCCGGGATTGTCGGTGATCGTAAGAAGATCTTCACGGCGCTCCGTATCTTCTTGAATTACAACGAAATCAGCACCTTCTGGAACCGGTGCGCCGGTAAAGATGCGCACGGCTTGTCCGGCACCGACTTGGCCCTCGTACCGGCGTCCGGCAGCGGATTCCCCCACGATCTTGAACATCGCGTGCGGTTCCACTTCGGACGATTTGACCGCATATCCATCCATGGATGAGGCCGCAAAGGGCGGCTGATCCCGCGTTGCGGCGATATCCTGCGCCAACACACGTCCAGCGGCCTGAGCCAGCGGAACCGTTTCGATGGGCTGTTGTTCGACCAGATCGAAAAGCAGTGCTCGCGCGTCTTCAACCGTAATCATCACGCCTCATAACGTCCTGATTTACCGCCGTCTTTTAAGATGACACGAATGCCGCCAATCTCCATCGCCTTGTCCACGGCTTTGGTCATGTCGTACACCGTCAGCGCGGCGGTAGAAACCGCCGTAAGCGCCTCCATCTCCACTCCGGTTTGCCCGGATGTTTTTACGGTGGCCTCAATTTGAACTCCGGGTAGATCGGGGTCTAACGTCAGTTCAACGGCTACCTTCGTCACCGGCAAGGGATGGCACAAAGGAATTAGGTCTGGCGTTTTCTTCGCCCCCATAATCCCCGCCAATCGAGCGATACCAAGCACATCCCCTTTTTTTGCGCGACCTTCGGATATTAAATCAAAGGTTTCCTGCGCCATCTGGATGTGTCCTGCGGCAACGGCAACGCGGTCGGTTACAGCCTTGTCCGAGACGTCAACCATATGGGCCTGACCCTGGGCATCAAAATGCGTCAAAGGCATCACATCACTCCGGGTATCAGTGGGTTCGCCAACAGGGTGCGCGTGGCAAGCGCAACGTCGTCTTGTCGCATCAGGCTTTCACCAATCAGGAAACTGCGCGCACCATAGCGGGCGATATCCGCTAGGTCTTCCGGGTTGCTGAGGCCACTCTCACACACGATCGTCCGATCCGCCGGTACCAGCTTGGACAGGCGTCTTGTCGTATCAAGTGTGGTTTCGAACGTCTTGAGATTGCGGTTGTTTATTCCAATCAGCGGGCTTTTAAGTTTTGTTGCGCGCTCCAACTCGGTTTCATCGTGAACTTCGATCAAAACGTCCATGTCCCAATCAAAAGCTGTCTGCTCAAGCTCGGCGGCTTGTTCGTCCTCGACCGAGGCCATTATGATCAGGATACAGTCTGCGCCCAAAGCACGGGCTTCGACGACCTGATATGGATCATACATGAAGTCTTTGCGTAGCGCGGGTAACCCACAAGCCTCACGCGCTTGGGTCAGGTATTCTTTGGCACCTTGAAAGCTGGGTGTGTCTGTTAGAACAGAAAGGCAAGCTGCACCGCCTTCCTCATAGGCTTGCGCAAGTAGAGGCGGGTTAAAATCAGCACGGATCAAGCCCTTGGACGGGCTGGCTTTCTTGACTTCTGCAATCAACCCATAGCCCTGACGCGCCGCGGTTTGGAGTGCTTTCGCAAAACCGCGAACTTCCGGGGCGGACTTGGCTTCACTCTCTAATGTTTCCAGTGACTTGTGCGTCTTATCTGAAGCAACTTCCTCAAGCTTGTAAGCCTTGATCTTGTCCAGTACCGTCTCGGTCATGCGGCCTCCTGAGTGATGCGGGCCAGTACCGCTATTTTTTCTTTGGCGCGCCCGCTGTCGATGCTTTCGGCAGCTTTGGCAACGCCTTCCTTCAAGTCGCCAGCCGCATCCGCCACAACCAGCGCAGCGGCGGCGTTCAGCAATACCGCGTCACGATAGGCTGACGGCGCACCGCCCAGAAGGGCACGAAAAGCGACGGCGTTTTCTTCGGGGGTGCCGCCGATAATATCTTCGAAAGGATGAACCGGTAGTCCGGCATCTTCGGGATGAAGCTCAACTTCTTTGATTACGCCGTCTTCTACTGAGGCAACCCAGCTCACGCCGGTTATGGTCAGTTCATCGGTTCCGTCAGAGCCATGGACCAACCAGGCGTGCTCTGATCCCAACAAACCCAGAGTTTCGGCCATGGGGCGGATCAATTCGCGGCTGAAAGCACCGGTCAGTTGCCGTTTGACCCCTGCAGGATTGGTCAGCGGCCCCAGAATGTTGAATATCGTCCGAGTTCCCAGCTCTTGACGGGTGGGCATGACATGCGCGATTGCGGGATGATGCATCGGGGCCATCATGAAACCAATACCGGCCTCTTCCAAAGCCTTTTCAACGGTTTGTGGACCGACCATAACGTTGATGCCCAGTTGCCCAAGCGCATCGGCCGCGCCAGACTTTGAACTGAGATTGCGGTTGCCGTGCTTGGCGACCGTGACACCGGCACCTGCGACGACAAACGCAGTCGCGGTCGATATGTTCAGCGTCCCTTTGCCGTCACCCCCGGTTCCAACGATATCCATGGCGCCCGCCGGGGCTTTGACGGCATTGCATTTTGCGCGCATCACAGCGGCGGCTGCCGCGTATTCCTCAACGGTTTCACCCCGTGTACGCATGGCCATTAGCAGCCCACCGATCTGGCTTGGAGTGGCTGCACCGTCAAATAGAATGCCAAAGGCTTGTTCTGCTTCGGTGCGGGACAAGGGTCGGTCCGCCGCAGCACCGATCAGCGGTTTAAGAGCGTCGCTCATGCAGGGACTTTCATTTCAGTCAGGAAATTCTTGAGCATGGCATGGCCGTGCTCGGAAGCGATGGATTCGGGGTGGAACTGAACCCCGTGGATCGGCAGTTTTTTGTGTTGTAGACCCATGATAGTGCCATCTTCCAATTCGGCGGTGACCTCAAGGCAATCGGGTAGTGTTTCCCGCTCTACGATCAGGGAATGATACCGCGTTGCTTCAAAAGGCGAGGGCAGACCCGCAAACAGGCCTTTGCCCGTGTGGTGCATTGTGCCCATCTTGCCATGTACGATTTCATGACAGCGAACAACGTTTCCCCCAAACGCCTGCCCGATTGTTTGATGCCCAAGGCAAACCCCCAACAGAGGTGTTCCGGTTTCAGCCGCCGCTTCGGTCAGGGCAAGGCAAATTCCGGCCTGATCGGGATCACACGGTCCGGGGCTAAGAAGGATACCGGCCGGGTTCATGGCCATCGCTTCCTGCACGTTCAGTGCGTCGTTTCGGCGAATGACCATTTCAGCGCCAAGCTCGCCTAAATAATGGACGAGGTTGTAGGTGAACGAGTCATAGTTGTCGATGAGCAGCAGCATTTGGGCACTTGTCTCGGATTGGGCATTTCGGGCTGGTGATGCAGCCCCGAGCCGCGATATAATGTTTGCACATACATGCTCAGGCTTGCGGGGCAGCGTCAAGAGGACATCCCATTCTTGACGAACCGGCAGGTGAGTGCTGCGCAAGATGGCACACTGGCGGTCGAAGCAGGAATTAGACGAGAGGCAATTGTTATGGGCGGATTTATGGGTGGAATGATCGCAGGCGCGGTCGTTGTGTTACTGCTTGGTGCAGTTTTGTCCCTGAATACACCTTTGACCAGAAAACCCATTGTCGCCGAGGACGCTCCGGAACCGGCGCCGGTGGAATCAGTTTCAAGCGACTCGGAGGTGGAAGAAAGCGTCTCCGATGCCGGGCTTGTCAAAATTCCACCGCAAGACGCTGAACCGGCCGAGGAACAGGCCGATACATTAGCAGGTTTGGATGAGGCGGAAACCGCCACAGACACGCAGCCTCAGGTCAACGATACGGCGACTCAGGTGGAACAGGCGACACAGCCGACCGAAGCACAGGATGTGACCGTGTCGACCGAAGCGCCTATCGCGCCGCAAGCACCTGCACCGTTGCCAGATACGCCGTTGGAAGAAACGGGTCCGGAGGTGGCTGAACAGTCCCCTGAACCTCCTGCGCCTGTAGTGGAAGAGGCCGAAGTGGAAGAAATTCCTCAGGATCAGAGCGACGAAATCGCAGATGCCGAAACGCTGGATCAGGACGAAACCCTTCCGCAGGATAACCCGATCGCAGTTGAAGGTGAGGAAGAGGTCGCGCCGGCCGAACTGCCGCGAATTGCGTCTGTTCCCCAGATCGGAGGAGAGCAGACTGATGCAAGCTCGAATTCGGTCGGCAAGCGGATTGTGCCCTTGACCGAGCGTGATGACGCACCGATTGTTGAATCGGCTGACGGAACCGTTGTTGCCACGGGAAAACCGATCGAAGCGTATTCGGCTGAGTTTGAAAATCCCGAAGCGAAACCCTTGATGTCCATCATTCTGATTGACGACGAAGGTGCGTTTGGTGCCGAAGCGCTGCAGGATTTCCCGTACCCAATCAGTTTTGCCATCAGCCCCGCTGATCCGGACGCTGCCGAAAAGATGGCTAAGCACCGTGCAGCAGGGTTCGAGGTATTGGCCATGGCAGATTTGCCCAAGGCGGCGAGCGCACAGGATGCCGAGGTCTCTTTGTCTGTATGGCTGGATATGCTGCCCGAAACCGTTGGTATTCTCGAAGGTGTTGAGACAGGAATTCAGGGCAACAGAAAACTCGCAGATCAGGTCGCTGCGATTGCAGGTGGCACAGGGCGTGGGTTGATTACGCAGGATAATGGTCTGAACACAGTGCAGAAACTGGCTGCGCGAAATGGTATCCCGTCGGGCGTGATCTTTCGTGACATAGATGGCGCCCGTCAGGACCCGAAAATCATGCGGCGTTTTCTGGATCAGGCCGCGTTTCGCGCTGGTCAGGAAGGAACCGTCGTTATGCTTGGCAGGTTGCGGCCCGACACGATCTCAGCCCTGCTGTTGTGGGGGCTGGAAGATCGCGGTGGTCGGGTCGCCATGGCGCCAATTTCAGCAGTCATGATGCAAGAAGTTCAATAACACTGTTGCGAGGCCAATCCGCGATTGGCCTCTGGCTTAACTGTTCCCGGTGCCGGTAAATCGCGCGGCATCTGCGGCTGCGCGCCTGATCGCGTTCGACTTGTGGACGGTCTCCATGAATTCGGCCTCGGGGTCGCTGTCGTAGACAACACCGCCGCCTGCCTGAATATAGAGTTTGTGGTCTTTCACGATTGCCGTTCTTAGCGCGATACACATATCCATGTCACCGCCTGCGCTGAAATACCCCACGCCGCCGCCGTAAATTCCGCGCTTTTCAGGTTCTAGTTCGTCGATGATTTCCATCGCCCGCACTTTGGGCGCGCCCGAGACCGTGCCAGCCGGCATTCCCGCAAAAAACGCGTCCAATGCGTCTTTGTCGTCGGCCAGTTCACCGACAACGTTCGATACGATGTGCATGACGTGGCTGTACCGTTCGATGATGAACTCTTCTGTCGGGCGCACAGTGCCGATCTTTGCGACCCGACCGGTATCGTTGCGACCCAGATCCAGAAGCATCAGGTGTTCAGCAAGCTCTTTCTTGTCGGCCAGCAGATCCACTTCGTTGGCCTTGTCCTCTTCGGGGGTCGCGCCACGCGGACGGGTTCCGGCGATCGGGCGGATTGTAACCTCATCCCCGAACACCCTGACCAGAATCTCGGGGCTGGCACCAACAACCTGAAAACCACCGAAGTTGAAGTAGAACATGAAGGGCGACGGGTTTGTGCGCCGCAAGGACCGGTAAAGCGCAAAGGGCGGCTGCGGGAAATCCTGCGTCCAGCGTTGCGCGGGAACGACCTGAAAGATATCGCCTGCGCGGATATATTCCTTGGCCTTCTCAACGGCCTCCATATAGCCGGATTTGGTAAAGTTGGATACCGGCGCGGCGACCTCGGACGCATCCCCCAAATCGCGTGTTTCGGCAGGCATGGCGCGTTCAAGATCGCGCACCGCGTCCATAACGCGCTCTGCCGCCTGAGCATAGGCCGCTTTCGCAGATTGTCCTTCGCTGACCCATGCAGGCGACACGACGGTTACCTCGCCCTTGACCCCGTCGAGCACAGCAACGACCGAAGGGCGCAGCATGACCGCATCCGGCAGGCCAAGCGGGTCCGGGTTAACATCGGGCAAATATTCGACCAGACGAACCATGTCATATCCAAGATACCCGAACAATCCAGCAGCGGCCTGCGGCAGGTCTTCGGGCAAGGCAATCCGACTTTCCGCCAACAGCGCCCGCAGGTTGTCCATTGGGTTGCCATCTTGCGGGGTAAACGCTTCGGGATCGAACCGGGCCGAGCGGTTCAGGGCCGAGGTTTCACCTTGGCATCGCCAGATCAGGTCAGGTTTCATACCGATGATCGAGTACCGTCCACGGACTTCACCGCCAGTCACCGATTCCAGCATAAATGCATCTTTTTGCGCGCCGGTCAGCTTCAGCATCAGCGATACCGGAGTGTCCAGATCAGCGGCAAGACGCGTGTAAACGACCTGATTTTCACCCGCCTCGTAAGCGCGCGCGAAACTGTCGAATTCTGGGGTAAGGGCCATCTTTGGTCTCTTTAATAGCTCGCTTGCACGGCGTTCAGGGCACGTTGATCCACGACGGGGCGCGCGCGCACCTGTGCATCGCGGACGTAAACGTCGAAAATGTTCTGTGCCAGAGCTTGATTCAACTGTGCGGCCAATGCCTCTTGCGCCTGGCGTAGCTCGTCAGTCTCATCTGGCGGCAACAGCTCATCCAGACGCACGATCAGGGCGGTTCCCGCGCCGGGAACTACCCGCAGTTCGTCCGGCTCCATCTCAAATACCTGCGTCATGAAGTCGGCAGGCACGTCATCAAGGAAGGCCGTGCGGGTAAGGGCATTTTCCACCCGGAACGGCAGACCCGTAGCGGTAAAGTCACCGTCTTCCTTCAGTTGTTCCAGAACCACGTTTGCCTGTTCTTCAAGGGCTTTGCCGGTTTCGGCCAGGGTCCACGCCATGGCCACGCGTTCGCGGGCTGTGTCCAGAGGTTCAGGTCGGCGGGGCAGCACTTCGTTCAGGCGCATCGCAAAGATCGAGCCATCTTCCAGAAAAGCAACCTCGGGGAAGTCACCATCTTGAACTGCCTCGGCGGCGGCACGGAAACCTTCATAGGCGGCAACACCGTCTTCGCTCTGGCGTGTCCAGTCGATCTGGCCCAACTGCATCTCGGTTTCCGCAACCAGTTCTTCCAATGTGGCGCCACCAGCCAGCAAGTCATTGATGTCTTCGGATTGCGCCTCGATCTGACGGCGGGCGCGATCTGCTGCCAGTTCTTCCCGCAGGATCGGGGCGGCGTCTTCAAAAGAGGTGTTGTTTTCAGCAAGCGATCCGTTGATCCGGAACAAGGCAGGGCCGAAAACCGACGGCAAAGGTCCGACGACGGTATCCAGTTCTGCCGCGAAAACGGCGTCGGCGGCACCTTCCAAATCCTCGCGGGTCACGTCGCCAAGATCGACGTCGCTGAGTTCAAGCTCGCGATCGCGAACAAGTTGCTCGAAAGACGTGCCGCCGACCTCAAGTTGCGCCATTGCGTCTTTTGCTTCTTCCTCGGACGGGAAGGGAAGGCGTTCGACCAAGCGGCGTTCGGGTTGCAAAAACTCAGCCGAGCGCTGGTCATACAGGCGGCGAACCGAATCCTCGTCAACCTCGACACTGTCCAACAGCATGTCAGGTGACAGAATTGCATAGGTTAGCTGCTTGGTGCGGGGCAGGGTGAATTGGTCGGAATTTTCATCATAGTACGCTTGCACCTGCGCGTCCGTCGGGTCGGCAACCGGCGTGGTCAGGGCATCAGGTGTCAGCGTAGCAACGGTAAAGTTGCGCCGTGCGCCGATGAAATCCGTCAGGACATCGGTCAGGGCCTGCGGCATCTCAATACCACCCATGATTGCGCCCTGTACGATGGTACGGGCCGACTCCTTGCGAAGGTCGGTCTCGAACTCTGTGTCGGTCATGCCGACCTGTTCAAGCTGGAACTGATAGGCCTCGCGGTCGAATGTGCCGTTAACACCCTGAAAGGCGGGGATCGCCAGAATTTCCTTTTGCAGGTTCTCGTCGCCGATCGAAATGCCAAGCAAGCCAACTTCGTTATCAATCGCGGCCAACGCGGTCAGGCGAGATAGGGCAAGCTGATCCAATCCGATCTCAATCGCTTGGGACATTTGCAGCGGTTGACCGGTCTGATTTTCGACGGCACGGATTTCTCGCTGAAGCTCGCGCACATATTCGTTGACCGAGATATCCTCGTCGCCCACCTGCGCCACTGTCCGAACTGTTCCGGTCAGGCTGGTTGCTCCGAACCCTGCCAGACCCAGCATCAGAAGGCCCATCAATATCCAGACAAAGGTCTTCGAAAGGTTTTTCATGCCTGCGGCCATTTTGCCCTCTTTGTGCTTTTTGGCAGGTTACTGCCCCGTCGGTTGCGGCCCTGAATACGACGCGTACCGCCGGGGGGCAAGCTCAGAAGGAAAGGGTACGTAGCCGATCGAACAATTGTCCCAGCCCGGTGCGATCCAGATTGGCGAATGCGATGCGTACCTGGCGTTTTCCTGCTGGGTTGCCTTTGGGCATGAACATGGTGCCAGGCAGTAAAAGCACACCGGCCTCTGGCACCAGACGACGGGCCAGCTCGTCAGACGGAATGTCGAACGGATGCTCAAAATACGCGAAATAGGCCCCAAGCCCAAGCAGACGCCATCCCTTGTCCGTTAACACAGGCAGCAGTTCCTGAATGGCAGCGCGCCGGTCCAGAATTTCTTGTCTTTCACCCGCAAGCCATTCTGGAAGGTTCTTCATTCCCCAAAGTGCTGCGAACTGGCCGATCTGACCGGGGCAGATCGTAACGGTATCCAGAAACTTTTCAATCTCAGCCAAAAGCGCGACATCGGTGGCGATTGCACCAACACGGTGGCCAGTCAGCCGGTAGGCTTTCGAGAACGAATAGAGATGCACCAGAGTTTTTTCCCACCCCGGCTGCTGAAACAAATCGTGCGGCGGCCCCCTGCGGCTGTCAAAGTCACGATAGGTTTCGTCCACGATCAACCGGATACCAGCGTCACGACATAGCTGGTAGAAGGCCAACACCAGATCGGCAGGGTATTCAACGCCGCCCGGATTGTTGGGAGTAACCAACGCAATTGCCCGGGTTTTATCGGTCAGCAGCGCTCGGGCCGCATCAGGGTCGGGCAGAAGGTCGTCGCCGGTCGGTAGGTCAACCGCACGCACGCCAGCCATATCCAGCCACATTCTGTGGTTGAAGTACCAAGGGGTTGGCAGGATCACCTCATCATCTTGATCCGTGATCGCTGATATCACCGCTGAGAATGCCTGATTGCACCCCGAGGTTATTGCGACCTGATCCGGGTGAACCTTTGCATCGTAATGTGCGCTGATCTGGCCTGCCAGTTCATCTCGCAGGTTCGTATTGCCCAGCACCGGCCCATAAAGGTGGGCCGCATCTTCGGAAATCGCGAACTCTGCCATTGCCTGTCGCAGAGCCAGTGGCGGTGGATCAACCGGGGCTGCCTGACTGACGTTGATAAGCGGGCGATCTTCGGGGAATTCCACGCCGTCTAGCCAACGCCTCGCCTCCATCACCGGTGGCGCGAAGGTTGAGGCAGTGCGTGTCCGGGGCATTTGTATTCTCTGACCGTTGGAAAACTGAGTGTTATTGCTGTTGGCGTCAGTCGGTTCCTCGATAGGGTTCGACATATTGCAGGGCCATGTCCCACGGGAAGAAAATCCAGGTGTCCTGGCTGACTTCGGTGATGAAGGTGTCCACCATTGGCCGACCCTTGGGTTTGGCATAGACGGTCGCAAAATGGGCGTTGGGATACATCGCGCGTACCAGCTCCAGCGTTTTTCCACTGTCGACAAGATCGTCGATGATCAGAACGCCGGTTCCGTCGCCCATCAAATCCGCGTCCGGAGCCTTGAGCACTTCGGCCTCGCCTTGTTCCTGATGGTGATAGGACCGCACGCTGATGGTATCGACGGTTCGAATGTCGAGTTCACGGCTGACAATCATCGCAGGGGCCATGCCACCACGCGTGATGGCAACCACAGCGCGCCATGCGCCGTCGTCGGGGCCTTGCCCGTCCAGACGCCACGCCAAAGCACGGGAATCGCGATGGATCTGATCCCAGCTGATGTGAAAACCTTTTTCGTGGGGCAGACGGTCCTTGGCGCTCATGCTGTTAACCCTTCTCAACGTCTGGCGCGTCGACAGCCTTCATGCCGACGATATGGTATCCCGAATCCACGTGCAGGTTTTCGCCGGTCACGCCGCTGCTGAGATCTGACAACAGGTAAAGGGCCGACTTGCCCACGTCGTCGATTGTCACGTTGCGGCGCAGGGGCGAGTTATATTCGTTCCACTTCATGATATAGCGGAAATCGCCAATGCCGCTGGCGGCCAGTGTCTTGATGGGGCCGGCCGAGATCGCGTTGACCCGGATGCCGTCCTTGCCAAGATCTTCGGCCAGGTACTTTACAGAAGCTTCCAGCGCAGCCTTTGCAACGCCCATGACATTGTAATGCGGCATAACCTGTTCGGCACCATAATATGTGAGGGTGACGGCGCTGCCGCCTTCAGACATCATCTTTTCGGCGCGCTGCATGACGGCAGTGAAGGAGTAGACCGAAACATCCATCGTCAGTTTGAAGTTTGCGCGCGATGTATCGACATAACGACCGCGCAGTTCGTTCTTGTCCGAGAACCCAATGGCGTGAACGACAAAGTCCAGCTTGCCCCACTTTTCCGACAGCGCCGTGAAAAGCCCGTCGATTGACTCTTCATCGCTGACGTCACAGGGCAGCACGATTTCGCTGCCGAGTTGCGCCGCCAAAGGGTCGACGCGTTTCTTCAGCGCGTCCCCTTGGTAGGAAAAAGCCAGCTCTGCTCCAGCTTCTGACAATGCACGGGCAATTCCCCAAGCGATTGATTTATCATTGGCCAGTCCCATGATGAGGCCGCGCTTTCCGGCCATCAACTGATTTGACATGTTCGGTTCTCCGCCTGTCTTCGCGTCATGTTGAGATGGTTTATGCCATTGGATGCGCGGCATCAAGGCCGCGCGCTCTTGCCCGAGGCGGGTTCTCGCCCTAGGGTGGAAGGCAAGAGTTTCCAGGGGATGGAAATGAACGAACGAGACGGCATTTTCGCCGGCACCGATCCGTTTGTTATCGCGGCGCGGTGGTTGGACGAGGCCAAGGATAGCGAACCGAACGATCCGAACGCGATTGCCTTGGCAACCGTGGATGATTCTGGTTTGCCGAACGTGCGCATGGTTCTGTTGAAAGAGATCGAACAGAACGCTTTTGTTTTCTATACAAACTATGAAAGCACCAAAGCTGCTGAGCTCGACAGTGCTGGCAAAGCCGCATTTGTGATGCATTGGAAATCTTTGCGGCGTCAAATCCGAGTTCGTGGTACAATAACACGCGAGAGTGGGCCGCAGGCAGACGAATACTATGCTTCCCGTTCTTTAAAAAGCCGTTTGGGGGCCTGGGCATCGAAGCAGTCGCAGCCTCTGAGTAGTCGCGCGGCTTTGATGGCTGAGGTTGCCAAAGTAACGGCGAAACTGGGGCCGAATCCACCGCGCCCTCCGTTCTGGGGTGGTTACAGGCTGGAGCCGGTCGAGATCGAGTTTTGGGCGGACGGAGCGTTTCGACTGCACGATCGGTTTCGATGGCAACGCGATCATTCGGGCTCGCCCTGGCAAATTCAAAGGCTGAATCCATGACGTTCGCGTATCGTGAAATGCAAGACTCGGAGAATAAAGGATTTTTTCGGCTTGAAATTGCAGACCATTCCCATACACATCGAACTCTTAACGAAGTGCTAAAACTCGCGATGGAAACACTGTGCCAGAAGACCTGAACAGCATGTACCGCGTCCGTGGACACGTAAAATGGTTCGATCCCGCCAAGGGGTACGGATTCGTTGTGTCTGATGAGGGCGGTCCTGATATTCTGTTGCATGTAAATGTTTTGCGCAATTTCGGCCAAAGCTCGGTAGCTGACGGCGCGGGAATCGAGATTATGACGCATCGCACCGATCGTGGTGTTCAGGCGGTTGAAGTGGTCAGCGTCGACCCGCCGGTGCGTACCGACTCGATGATGCTTGCCGATTTTGCCGAGCTCGATCCAGTGGTGATCGCGCAAGCTCCGTTGGAAGCTGCGCGCGTGAAGTGGTTCGATAAGGGCAAAGGCTTTGGCTTTGCGAATGTCTTTGGGCGCGACGAAGATGTATTCCTTCACATCGAGGTTCTACGTCGATCCGGATTGGCTGATCTTCAGCCCGGAGAGGCGTTGGCGATGCGCGTTATCGACGGCAAGCGCGGGCGTATGGCGGCTCAGGTGCTAGCCTGGGAAGCGGCTTTGGACGAATAAGTCGGACAATGCTCAGGTTTCTCACGGTTCTTGCTTTTATCTCTCTGCTATGGACCGAAGATGCGCTGGCCGCGTGCCGTGCAGATCGCGTTAACCTGAAGAATGACAAGATGCAGGCGGGTTTTGATGTCGAACTCGCCATCACGCCGCAAGAGCGATCCCGTGGGTTGATGTTCCGGGAATCACTGCCGACACGGTCGGGCATGCTTTTTGTTTTCGATCCTCCACAACCTGTTGTGTTCTGGATGAAGAACACACTGATTCCCCTCGATATCATTTTCATCGACCGGGCAGGTGTAATCACACACATTCATCAGGGCGCTGTTCCTGGCGATTTGACGCCGATTGAAGGCGGTGATTCCGTGTTTGCGGTGCTGGAAATCAATGCCGGGCTGTCTGCGCGGTATTCGATTACGCCGGGAACCGAGGTGCAGCACGAAATTTTTGCACAAGGTCCCGCAATTTGGCCCTGTTAGGGCTTTTCAAATCAGAAAGGCATCGTTAGGAAGGCGCACGGTCCGGGGCGTGGCGCAGTCTGGTAGCGCACCTGTTTTGGGTACAGGGGGTCGTAGGTTCGAATCCTGCCGCCCCGACCACTTCTTCTTAAATCGCTGGTGATCCACCCATAGCCTGATAAAGCGCTGTCAGCGCCTTATCCAGCGTTTCGCTTTCCACAGGGACCTGAACGGCAGGTCCTGTTCGTCGCGGTACGTCAAAATACAAATCAGCATCCACTCGGTACCCGGTTGAGTTCTTGGTCGATGTCAGCCGCATGACACTGGTGGGAAGATCCTGCGGGTAACCGTCGTAGTTGAGAATCAGGTAAGCCGTCTTATCCGGGGGCAGCAATTCGGAGCATTCAAAAACCCGATTCCCAAGCCGTTGAAACTGTTCGCCGGGCCCGTCGCATCCAATTTCAAAGGTTTTAAACAAGCGCTCTGGATAGTTTTCGAATTGCGCGCTGCGCGATGGAAGGGGCACATCTTGTGGTGCACAGGCCACGATCAGGCCAATCAGAGGAACCAATCCAAGCCGTCTCATCAGACTGCTTGCCCAATTTTTGGCCTGCAAAAATTTTCGACTGAGTTTTTCTTCATGACCGTCCTTGCACCGATTCTTTTTTGACACGGCAATCATAGCGCGGGTTTATCAAATGCCGATAACCATACTTGGCAACACAGTTAATTGGTTCTCCCAAACATGAGTTCATCGGCCAAGAGTGGTGGATGAAGCTGTGGAGGAATCGGCCACCAAAGTTCGAGAGTGTTCGAATGCGAACCGGTCAACAGTAAAGATTCAAAAAATGACCGAAAAATGACGTTGACGATCTATGGCTGAATGCGTCAACTTGTATGGGCCGAAGGTGGTGCCACTAAATCTGGTAGTAAATCCAGAGATGGTACAGGGCGAGGGTCGGAAAGCACAGCTATACTAACGTGCAACCGTTTGGACGGGTTGCGCTGTCATAGGCAGCGAACGGTCTTTTGCGCCCAAATTTCTGGCGCGGTCGAAGGTCTACAGTTTCGGACCTGAAACCAAAGAATAAGTTGATTGAATCTAGGGCGGCGGACATGAAGATTGACAGAAAATTCACTACATCGGGGCAGGATGCATATGCGGACCTGGACTTTGTGTCTGCAACGTCCGAGATTCGGAACCCAGACGGGACGATAGTATTTCGCCTGGATAACATTGAAGTTCCTGCCAGCTGGAGCCAGGTCGCAAGCGATGTCATTGCGCAGAAGTACTTTCGCAAAGCCGGTGTTCCGTCCAAGCTGAAAAAGGTTAAAGAGAAAGACGTTCCCGAATTCCTGTGGCGCTCGGTGCCTGCCGATGGCGCTGAATTCGACGGTGAGACGTCGTCCAAGCAGGTCTTTGACCGCTTGGCAGGTGCATGGGCGTATTGGGGCTGGAAGGGCGGCTATTTCTCGACCGAGGAAGACGCGCGCGCCTATTTCGACGAGATGCGCTATATGCTGGCCACTCAGCGCGCCGCGCCGAACAGCCCGCAATGGTTCAACACCGGTTTGCATTGGGCTTACGGCATCGACGGTCCTGCGCAAGGTCACCACTATGTCGACTATAAAACCGGAAAGCTGACAAAATCGAAGTCTGCTTACGAGCATCCGCAGCCGCACGCGTGTTTCATCCAATCCGTCGATGATGATCTGGTGAACGAAGGCGGCATCATGGATTTGTGGGTGCGCGAGGCGCGCCTGTTCAAGTATGGCTCGGGCACCGGGACCAACTTCAGCCATCTGCGTGCAGAGGGCGAAGCGCTGTCGGGTGGCGGCAAGTCCTCGGGCCTTATGGGCTTTCTCAAGATCGGCGACCGCGCCGCTGGCGCGATCAAATCAGGCGGGACAACCCGTCGAGCAGCAAAGATGGTAATCGTCGATGCAGATCACCCGGACATCGAGCAATTCATCGAATGGAAGGTGATCGAAGAGCAGAAGGTGGCCTCGATCGTTGCCGGATCGAAGATGCACGAGAAGATGCTGAACGGCATTTTCGAGGCCATCCGCTCATGGGACGGCGCGCAGGACGATGCGTATGATCCCAACAAGAATGACAGCCTGAAGAAAGCGGTTCGCGAGGCAAAAAAGGTCGCGATCCCCGAGACTTACATCAAGCGCGTGCTGGATTATGCGCGGCAGGGCCACGACAGCATCGAATTCCCCACCTATGATACGGATTGGGATTCCGAAGCCTACAGCTCGGTTTCGGGTCAGAACTCGAACAACTCGATCCGCGTGACCAACGCGTTCCTGACTGCGGTCGAGAAAGACGCCGATTGGGAGCTGATCAATCGGACCGATGGCCAAGTCGCCAAGACCGTCAAGGCGCGCGATCTGTGGGAAAAGGTCGGCCACGCTGCATGGGCCTGTGCCGATCCGGGTATTCAGTTCCATGACACCGTCAATGAGTGGCACACATGCCCCGAGGATGGTGAGATTCGCGGCTCGAACCCGTGTTCCGAGTATATGTTCCTGGATGATACGGCCTGTAACCTGGCGTCGATGAACCTGCTGACCTTCCTCAAGGATGGTGAGTTTCAGGCGGCCGACTACATGCATGCGGCGCGCCTGTGGACCCTGACGCTGGAAATCTCGGTGACGATGGCGCAGTTCCCGTCGAAGGAAATCGCGCAGCTTTCTTTTGACTTCCGTACCTTGGGTCTCGGCTATGCCAATATCGGCGGTCTGCTGATGAACATGGGCTACAGCTATGACTCGGATGAGGGTCGGGCGATCTGTGGTGCACTGACCGCGATCATGACCGGCGTGGCCTATGCGACCTCGGCCGAGATCGCGGGTGAACTGGGGCCGTTCAAGGGATACGAGCGGAACGCGGACCACATGCTGCGTGTTATTCGTAACCACCGCCGCGCGTCGCAGGGCGTCACGACGGGCTATGAAAAGCTGGCCGTGAAGCCGGTGCCTCTGGATCACGGCAACTGCCCCGATAAGCGTTTGGTCGATCTGGCAATGTCCGCTTGGGATGATGCCTTAAGCTTGGGCGAAAAGAACGGCTATCGCAACGCGCAGGCCACCGTGATCGCGCCGACCGGTACCATCGGGCTGGTGATGGATTGCGACACCACGGGGATTGAGCCGGACTTTGCGCTGGTCAAATTCAAAAAGCTGGCGGGTGGCGGTTACTTCAAGATCATCAACCGCTCAGTGCCGTCGGCGCTTGAAAAGCTGGGCTATTCCTCGGCGCAGATCGAAGAGATCGTGGGTTATGCGGTAGGCCATGGCACCATCGGCAACGCGCCGGGGATCAACCATACGTCGCTGACTGGTCACGGCTTTGGTCCGAACGAGCTGGCGAAAGTGGACGCTGCGCTGGAAAGCGCCTTTGACATCCGGTTCGTCTTCAACCAGTGGACGCTGGGCGAAGATTTCTGCACGGGTGTTCTGGGAATCCCAGCGACCAAGCTGAATGACCCAACCTTTGACCTGCTGCGTCACCTTGGGTTCACCAAGGCCGATATCGACGCAGCCAACGACCATGTCTGCGGAACCATGACGCTGGAAGGTGCTCCGCACCTTAAAGAAGAGCATTATGCGATCTTCGATTGTGCCAACCCATGCGGCAAGAAAGGCAAGCGTTTCCTTGGGGTTGATAGCCACATCACCATGATGGCCGCGGCTCAGAGTTTTATCTCGGGTGCGATCTCGAAAACGATCAACATGCCGAATGACGCGACCATCGAGGATTGCCAGAAGGCTTACGAATTGTCGTGGTCGCTGGGTGTGAAGGCCAACGCGCTCTATCGCGACGGCTCGAAACTGTCGCAACCGCTGGCGGCTGCGCTGGTCGAGGATGACGACGAGGCGGCCGAAGTTCTGGAAAGCGGCTCGCCGCAGGAAAAAGCCACCGTGTTGGCCGAAAAGGTCATCGAGAAAGTGGTCGTCAAGGAAGTCATCCGCAGCCATCGCGAAAAGCTGCCGCATCGCCGCAAAGGGTATACCCAGAAGGCGATCGTAGGAGGCCATAAAGTTTACCTGCGCACCGGTGAGTTCGAAGACGGGCAATTGGGTGAAATCTTCATCGACATGCACAAGGAAGGTGCTGGATTCCGGGCGATGATGAACAACTTTGCCATCGCGGTCTCGGTTGGCCTGCAATACGGTGTGCCGCTGGAAGAGTTTGTGGATGCCTTCACCTTTACTAAGTTCGAACCGGCGGGGATGGTGCAGGGCAACGACTCGATCAAGAACGCGACGTCGATCTTAGATTACATCTTCCGCGAACTGGCCGTCAGCTATCTGGATCGCACCGATCTGGCCCACGTAAAGCCCGAAGGTGCAACTTTCGACGATCTGGGCCGCGGTGAGGAAGAAGGTGTCTCGAATGTCTCCGAAGTCACTGATACTGCGGCATCCAAGTCGCTGGAAGTGCTGAAACAAATCAGTTCGACAGGGTATCTGCGCAAGCGGTTGCCGCAGGATCTGGCGGTGTTCAATCCCCAAGCGGATTTGTCCGGTATGGCCGAAGCTGCTGCGGCGTTTGAGGCCCCTGTCGCGGAAACCGCCGTCGCAACCGGAATGGACGCCCGGACCAAAGCCAAGATGCAAGGCTATGAGGGCGATCCTTGTGGCGAGTGCGGAAATTATACGCTGGTGCGGAACGGCACCTGCATGAAATGCAACACTTGCGGGGCAACAAGCGGGTGTAGCTAAGGCAAGCGCCCCGGCAACGGGGTGTAGGGACCGCGATCTTCCCCCCGGATATCCGGTCCCGACGAATACGGAGCAAGGCACTGAGACTTACCCAAGCTGCCTTGCTCCACTCGGTCGACATGCCCGTGTCGACCGGGAACAGGGTGGGGCGGAATATTGCTCTTTCCCACTCTTTCACGGGACGGGTGCGCTCGTCCCATGCGCAGTCCAGGCCGCAGGCAAAAAAACACCGGGCGGTCAACGATATGAGCCTGGATGGCGAAACTTAAAGGGGGCTTCGGCCCCCTTTTTTTCTTGGATTACGTCGG
This sequence comes from Ruegeria sp. HKCCD7221, assembly GCF_013031225.1. Classification (NCBI taxonomy): domain Bacteria; kingdom Pseudomonadati; phylum Pseudomonadota; class Alphaproteobacteria; order Rhodobacterales; family Roseobacteraceae; genus Ruegeria; species Ruegeria sp. HKCCD7221. The sequence continues at coordinate 986,681 of NZ_WPZE01000001.1, read as the reverse complement.
AAGGTGAATGTTGAACCGGGCGCGGATCTGGGCATCCAGCAGCGGATCAAACTGTGCAGGTGACGGGCTGGACAGGATTTCCTCTTTCCGCGCGGTCGCCTTTTCGATCAGGTCCGGCTTGCCTAGTTCGGCCCATTCTTTTGGTGATGTCCGGTCACCGAAGGTCGGATAGACATAGTCCGCCTGCATACGGCTGAGTGTTGCGTCGGTACCCAGATAGTGCCCGGGTCCGCCCATACAAACCTCGGCGATCTGATCCAAGGCCAGCGTTTCTTCGTTCACTTCAATTCCGCGAATGCAACGCTGGGCCTGTCCGATAAGATCGTCCCCCAAGATCAGGCTTTCAAAGCAAAATCCTAGCAGCGAAGCGTGCATTCCGGCTGCTTCGTAAACCATATTAACCCCAGACAGCCCCGCCATGACATTCGAGCACATTTGCTCCCATCCTGCTTGCATGTCCGGCAGTTTCGAATCCGACGCCCCCGCTGCAGCCCCACCGGGCAGGTCGTAGAACTGGTGCATCTGGGCGCAGCCTGCGGTCAAAAGGGCCTGTTCACCCGAGCCGATGGACATTGCCCCGGTGCGCAGGTCCAAACCAAATGGCCAAGTGCCAAAAACGGCTGGTGCCCCAGGACTTACGGCATTTACGTAAACCAATCCTGCAAGACATTCCGCCGTGGCTTGCGTGATGGCACCGGCGATGGTTGAAGGTGCGGTCGCTCCGGCCATCCCTGCGGAAAGAAGAAGAACGGGCATGCCTGCCTTGATGCATTCTTCCATCACTTCGCAGCTTTCGGTGGCGAACTTCATCGGCGGCACGACAAAGCAATTCGAGTTTGAGACGAACGGACGTTCGCGCCACTTGTCCTCACCACCCGCAATCATGTGGAGCATTTCCATGGCCGGGGCGACATGGCTTGGTTCAGTGAAAGACGTGCCGATATGTTTGAAAGTTCCCGAACAGCTTGCGTAGATTGTGTTCAGGTCCATTTCCTGATTGTCGAAAATGTCACGACACACCATAGGGCGTTGAACAAAATGGATATTATCAAGTTGCTGACAAATCCGGGCTGCGTCGTGCAGGTCCTGCACGGTCGAGTCGCGATATTCGCGCCCGTGCACGTCCACCATGCTGACAGCAGCCCCGGCTGTGCCGTAGTGAACGCGAGTGCCCGAGAGTTCCAGATCGGTATTCCCGTCACGACTGAACAGGGTAACTGATCGGTTGGCATTGGCGATCGTGTCTTCAACCAACGCCCGGGGAAACCGTATGCGGCCATCATCGCCCAATGTGCATCCAGCACCGACCAGATAGTCGATCCCGCTTTGCGGGGCGTCTGCCAAACCAATCGTTTCAAGCGCGGTCAGCGCTGCGTCGTGGATTTGTTCAACCTGAGTTTGGGTCAACGGCTTGTAGGTTCCGCCCTCAAGCCCCGGGCGTATGGGACGCAAATGATCCGGAAGGGCAGAGGCACGGGCGGCACGGCGCGCGGCGCGTCCGCCGCTGCGCGAATTATTACGGGATTGATCTTTCATGTTGAGATTCCGCTAGGTGGCACGTGAGGGGGTGAATGTGGTTACACCCCCGTCGGGCGCCCTCGGGCCGCGCGTCCTCGATCCGCGCCTATTGTGCGGCTGATCAGACGGATCTTCCAAACGTCGTTCTGCATGCAGGTCCTCACCTTATGCTATCAGTCTTTCAATACAGGTCGCGACATTCTGTCCTGTTTGCGACTTTGGGGTTCAAAAACGAAATGGATGCTTGGGTGCGGATCAAAGAAGCGAAAGAGTTCAATAATTTCTACCGAAACGCGGGAAATCTGTTATACTTCTGTCACTTATTTAAGAGCGGTTCGTGATCTCAATTGATTGTTAACGATTGCGACCCAGTTTTATGCGAAAGTGAACTAAATTCTCGAATTCCTTTTTGGAAGGTTTTGGTGAAAGTTGTGATACCCCGTTCGGCCCTTATCGCCACTCTGATCATAACGTGCGCTGCCCCAGCAGTTGCCGAGGATTGGAGCGGGGCCTATGCCGGGTTCAGCTTTGGGTATGCCGACGCAGATGGGCCCAATGGTTCAAGCGGCAGTGACCTGACTTTTGGTCCTCATGTCGGGTACGATCATGACTTCGGGAACTTCGTGCTTGGGGGTGAGTTGGAATATAACCGCTTGTCTCTGAATCTAGGGCAGGGTGAGGGTAGCCTGGACAGCATGACACGTCTGAAATTGCGGGGTGGATACGATTTTGGATCCGCGCTGGGGTATGTCGTGGTCGGAGCCGCGCGCGTGGATTCGACGGTCGATAATGACACCGCCGCTGTCTACGGCATTGGCGTCGCTTATCCGATCGGTGAGAACTTTGTCATCAGTGGCGAGGCGCTGCGCCAGAATTTCGACGATGTCACCCGCTCCGAAGGCGGCCTTGATTCCAACGTGTTCAACCTGCGAACAACGTTTCGGTTCTGAACACCGCTACTCGGCTGCGCGGCGGTCGGCCAGTTCACTTGCAAAGTTACAAATTGTCTGAAGCGCCGAAGCAAAGCGGTCATCGTCAATTGTCATAGCCACGCGAATGTGCCCCGCAGCAGCATCACCGAAACTTTCACCCGGCATGACCGCGATCGCGTGCGTATCCAGCAAGGCATTGGCAAAACCTTCGCCGCTTTGACCGGTGGCGCGGATATCCAACATCAGGTACATGGCACCTTGCGCCGGAACCAGACCAACCGTGTTTTGCGCCGCAAGAATTTCAACCGCCTTGGCGCGTCGCCTGCGAAATGGCGCGGCGATTTCCTCTTCCATTGCCACGCCTGCCGTCAACGCGAAACTGGCTGCATCCTGTATGAAACCGGGAACGCCATAGGTCGTATGGGTTGCAAGATTGATCAGATGTGAGATGACGTCCTCGGGGCCAACTATCCAGCCACAACGGGAGCCTGTCATCGCATGAGATTTTGACATCGACCCCACAATCAACGTCTGTTCGATCATGTCAGGCAAGCTTCGCGGAGAGATATGGTCGCCCTCCCAAACCTGAGTGTCGTAGACCTCATCCGAGATCAGCCACAGGTCACGCCTGCGGCAAACCTTGGCGATTTCCTCAAGTGTCTGCCGGGAATATGTCACGCCGGTCGGGTTATTGGGCGTATTAATCAGCAATGAGACAGCACCTTCGGCTGCTTCGTCGATCCGCTCGGCGCAGGGTTGAAAGGCATCTTCTGCGGTGGTTTGCACCGGGCGAGCAATTGCGCCCGCGCCACGGATCGTACCGGGATACGTGGCGTAGTATGGATCGAGAAACAACCCGACGTCACCCGGATTGCAGACCGCAACATGGGCGGCAAACAGTGCGGCTTGGCCCCCTGGCGTGATCAGGACGTTGCGGCGCGTGGTGGTTACGCCTGTGCGGGCCTGAACGCGGGCCGCGACCGTATCACGCAACAAATCTGTGCCAGGGACCATCGCGTATCCGGTGTGGCCTTGCCGGGCAGACAGGTCCATTGCCTGCAGGATTGAAGGGTCGGTGCGAATGTCATGTTCGCCAATAGTCAGCTCAGTAATGGCGTGGCCCCCACTGATCATCCGGCGCGCACGATAGAACACATCCCAGCCGTCGTTGCCGCCCGGGGTTAGATGAGTGATACGCTGCGACAGTTTCATGGCACGCTCCTGTGGTGGTCTTTTGGGCTGAAAGGGCCAGAGGGCGTTTCAATTGTCAATCGAATACCCGCCGGATCGTGGGGACTTGGCGAGAGTGATGCTGCGTGATAATCAGGGTGTCATGAACCGGATGACCTGCATCATTATCTGCTGCATTCCCTGCTGATTTATCAAGCGGGCCGGTTTCTTTCGTTTTCATCCCTGAGACAAGTTGCTATGCCCGCGCCAACGCGACACAGCCCATGCTGTTCTGAGGAGCCGACCGATGACGACGATCAAACTGCACAACACACGGACGCGGACGAAAGAGGATTTCGTGCCGATCAGCGCCGACAATGTGCGGATGTATGTCTGTGGTCCCACGGTCTATGACCGTGCCCATCTGGGCAATGCGCGGCCAGTGGTGGTGTTTGATGTGCTGTATCGGTTGCTGCGCCATGTCTATGGCGCGGATCACGTGACCTATGTGCGCAATTTCACTGACGTGGATGACAAGATCAACGCCACGGCCTTGGCGCGGCAAAAAGCAGGTTCGCCAGGCACGTTGGAGCAATTGGTACAAGAACGTTCGGACGAAACGATTGGCTGGTATCTGCACGATATGGGCGCTTTGGGCGCGCTTGAACCGAACGAGATGCCGCGCGCGACCGAGTATATCCCGCAGATGATCGCGATGATCGAAGGGTTGATTGACAAAGGCCACGCTTATGTCGCCGAGGGGCATGTTCTGTTCGCTGTGGATAGCTGGAAAGAACGTTACGGCGCACTGTCGGGCCGCTCGGTCGATGACATGATCGCGGGGGCGCGGGTCGAGGTTGCGCCCTACAAGAAGAATCCGATGGATTTCGTGCTGTGGAAACCGTCAAGCGATGAACTGCCGGGTTGGGACAGCCCATGGGGGCGCGGGCGTCCGGGATGGCATATTGAGTGCTCGGCTATGAGCTATGAACTGTTGGGTGAAAGTTTCGACATTCATGGCGGTGGCAATGACTTGATGTTCCCGCATCATGAGAACGAGATCGCACAAAGCTGCTGCGCGCACCCCGAGGGCGAGTTCGCCCGGGTTTGGCTGCACAATGAGATGTTGCAGGTTGAGGGTAAGAAAATGTCCAAATCTCTGGGCAATTTCTTCACCGTTCATGATCTTTTGGATCAGGGCGTGCCGGGTGAGGTGATCCGGTTTGTGTTCTTACAGACGCATTACCGCAAGCCGATGGACTGGACCGAGAAGAAGGCGCGCGAGGCCGAAGCGACGCTGCGCAAATGGCGGGCGCTGACAGCTGGCATCGAGCCCGCCGCCAGCGCGGCCCCCTCGGTGATCGCGGCGCTGAGTGATGACCTCAACACGGCGGGGGCTCTTACGGAACTGCACCGTTTGGCATCTGATGGTGATGCCGCCGGACTGTTGGCCAGTTCACGGGTTCTGGGGTTGTTGGAGCCTGAGATGGGTGATTGGGCCGATACGGGCTCGGCAGATCTTTCGGGCCATGCGGCGCGTCTGGCCGATGCGCGAGTCGAAGCGATGCAAAGCAAGGACTTCTCGGAAGTGGACCGGCTCAAGGCGGCCTATGTCGCGGCAGGGCTCGAAGTGCGGATGAGCAAGGACGGTGTGGATCTTGTACCCGGCGCGGGCTTCGATGCGACCAAGTTGGAGGGTGTGTGATGTCGAAGGAACGGCTTTATCTCTACGACACCACACTGCGCGACGGGCAGCAGACGCAGGGGGTGCAGTTCTCGACCTCTGAAAAGGTGCAGATCGCCAAGGCTCTGGACGAGTTGGGTGTGGACTATATCGAAGGCGGCTGGCCCGGTGCGAACCCCACCGACAGCGCGTTCTTTGAGGTTGCGCCACAGACCTCGGCCCGGTTGACGGCGTTTGGGATGACCAAACGATCGGGCCGGTCGGCCGAGAATGACGATGTGCTGGCCGCCGTGATGAATGCGGGCACGCAAGCCGTCTGTCTGGTGGGCAAATCGCATGATTACCACGTGACCCACGCGCTTGGGACCACGCTGGAGGACAATGTCGAGAACGTCCGCGCCTCGGTCGCGCATATCGTGGCGCAGGGGCGCGAAGCGTTGTTCGATGCCGAGCATTTCTTTGATGGTTATAAGGACAATCCCGCCTATGCGGTTCAGGTCTGCCGGGCCGCGTTGGAGGCAGGCGCCCGTTGGGTCGTGCTTTGTGACACGAACGGTGGCGCGCTGCCTGCCGAGGTTTCACGCATTGTGGCCGAGGTGATCGCCGCAGGGCTGCCGGGCGACCGGTTGGGCATCCACACTCATAACGATACGGAAAACGCGGTAGCCTGTTCGCTGGCCGCCGTGGATGCGGGCGCGCGCCAGATACAAGGCACGCTGAACGGGCTGGGCGAGCGGTGCGGCAATGCGAACCTGACCGCCTTGATCCCGACCTTGTTGCTGAAAGAACCCTATGCCTCGCAGTTTGAAATCGGCGTCAGTGCGCAAGCGCTGGCCGGTCTGACGCGGATCAGCCGGATGCTGGATGATATTCTGAACCGGGTGCCCAGCAAGCAGTCGGCCTATGTGGGGGCTTCGGCTTTTGCGCATAAGGCGGGGCTGCACGCCAGCGCGATCCTCAAGGATCCATCGACCTATGAGCATGTGGATCCGGGTGCGGTTGGTAATGCGCGGATCATTCCGATGTCCAATCAGGCGGGGCAATCGAACCTGCGAAAACGCCTGACCGAGGCAGGTTTGTCGGTGGATAAAGGCGACCCGGCATTGGGGCGTATCCTTGATCGGATCAAGCAGCGCGAGGCTGAGGGCTATTCCTACGACACTGCTCAGGCGAGCTTCGAATTGCTGGCGCGGGTCGAACTGGGGCAATTGCCAGCGTTTTTTGAGGTCAAGCGATACAAGGTCACGGTCGAGCGGCGCAAGAACAAGTACAACACGATGGTCAGCCTGTCCGAGGCCGTGGTCGTGGTGAAGGTCGACGGCGAAAAGAAGCTGTCGGTTAGCGAGTCTTTGGACGAGGATGGCAGCGATCGCGGCCCGGTGAACGCGCTGGCCAAAGCGCTGGCGAAGGATCTGGGGCAATATTCGCAGGTGCTGGCGGATATGCGGTTGGTGGACTTTAAGGTGCGCATTACGCAAGGCGGGACCGAGGCTGTCACCCGCGTCATCATCGACAGCGAAGACGGGCAGGGGCGGCGCTGGTCCACTGTGGGCGTCAGCGCGAACATAGTAGATGCCTCGTTCGAGGCGCTTTTGGATGCGATTCAGTGGAAACTGGTTCGCGATTGCGGACCGCAGACGGCGGTGGCCGAGTGAGCGTTGCCTTCGACGATGACGTAAAGGCCTGTGCCGCACTGGTGCATCGCGCCGACCCGGATCGGTTTATGGCGGCAATGGCTGCCCCTGTCACAGCGCGGGCGGTTCTGTTTCCGATCTATGCGTTGAATGTCGAAGTCGCCCGCGCACCATGGGTAACGCAGGAACCCATGATTGCCGAAATGCGCCTTCAATGGTGGCGTGACGCTTTGCAGGAGATTGCCGAGGGGCAGGCGGTACGCAGGCATGAGGTCGTGACGCCTTTGTCCCGTATTCTGTCGCCGCATTTGGCGGCTCAGTTGGATGAGTATGTGGCCGTAAGACGTTGGGATATATACCGTGATCCGTTTGAGGATCAGGCGCATTTTGAGTCCTATTTCAACCATAGCGCCGGAACTTTGATTGTCGCGTCCGCGCAGGCGTTGGGCGAGGCGGACGAACAGGTTCTGCGCAATTTCGGTTATGCAGTGGGTGTCGCGAACTGGTTGCGGGCGATCCCCGAGCTTGAGGCGCGCGGACGTGTTCCCCTGTTGGATGGAACACCGGACGGGGTGCAGCAATTGGCAAAATCGGCACTGGATCGACTTCACGCCGCCCGCGCTCAGCGACCTGCTGTCTCAAACGAAGCGCGTCCGGCCCTGTACGCCGGTTGGCAGGCAGAATGGGTGTTGCGGCAGGCGATTGCGCAACCAGATCGCGTCGCCGCTAGTGCGCTGGCGCAAGGTGAAATCCGGCGTAGGCTGTCACTGATGTGGAACGTCGCCCGGGGGCGCTGGTAACGGTCAGGCCGTTTCCGGTTCAGTCGGGCGCAGGACCAACCACAGCAACGCGCCCCCGGCCAAAGTCAACAGCGGGATCATGGCAAGGTTGACGGCAGTCCACCCCTCAACCGGGGACCCGCCCGAACAGTTCATCAACCCGCCCGAGGACAAAGAGGCCAACGTCACGCCGCCGAACACCAACAGGTCGTTCAGGCCCTGCATCCGACCGCGTTCATTTACGTCGTGTGAGGCGGCCAGCATCGTGGTTGCCCCGATAAAGCCGAAATTCCAGCCGACACCCAGCAAGATCAGGGCAATAAAGAAGTTTTCAAGTTCAACGCCTTGCAAGGCCACGATACCCGCACCGCCCAGAATGGCGAGGCCAAGCGCAACGATCTTTTCGACCCCGAAACGTGCGATCAACTGGCCGGTGAAGAAACTGGGAATATACATGGCCAACACGTGACCGGTTACCACATCCGCCGCATCATTCGCCGAGTATCCGCAGCCTACGACAGCCAGCGGGGTCGAAGTCATGACAAGGTTCATCAGCGCGTAGGACACCATCGCACAGATGACGGCCACGGCGATGCGCGGCGTCTTTAGCATCTCAAGCCGGGTTCTGCCCCTTGGTGTGCCTTTCTCGGCCATGTTGGGGGTTGGGGTGTCCAGAAAGAAGAACAGACCTGAACCAACAACGTTCAAAGCAATCACAGCCAGATAAGTACCGAGAAAAGGGATGACATATGCCGTCGAGGTAAGCTTGACGATCTGAGGCCCGATGATTGCTGCAACCAGACCGCCTGCCATAACGTAAGAAATTGCCTTGGGGCGAAACTCATCCGAGGCCGTGTCTGCAGCGGCAAAGCGATAGAAGCCGTGCGCGCTCATGTAGATGCCGGTCAGAAGGCTTCCAAAAAGAAACACTGGGAAAGACCCAAGGTACAGCCCATACGCGCCGACAAGCCCGCCTAGGGCACCGGCCGTTGCCCCCAAAAGAAAACCCGCGCGCCGGCCCCAGCGTTGCATGATCGCGGAGATCGGCGTAGCCGCCAGCATTGACCCCAGCACGATCAACGAAATCGGAAGTGTTGCCAGGCAAGCGTTGGTTGCCAGAGACTGCCCCGCCAATCCAGCGACGATAAAGATAATCGGCAGTTGCGCGCCAAGCACGGCTTGCACCGCGACCAGCACAGCGACGTTGCGCTTGGCCACACTATCATTTGGGGAAGAGGCGGTCATTGTCATGTGCCTATGCGTATCCGTGAAAAGCGTGGCATACAAGCGGGTTGCATATACGGCAAAGCAGCCTAACGTGCTCGTGATTATTCAGCCCCCGGAGCGCACATGTCCGTCGGACGTATCATCGAAACCAATGACTGTGTCAGCGAGGGTGCCGTGTGGCTGGCCAGCGCTTGCACGCGTATGGCTTACGCGTTGAATCAGGTGGGGCCGTTGCCTCTGCGTCGGCGACCGGACGGATTCGCTCAACTGCTTAGCGCGATTGTCAGTCAGCAGGTCAGCGTGGCCTCGGCCAATGCGATCTGGAAACGCTTGCAGGATGCGAAACTAACCGGCCCGCGCAAGATAATGTGGGCCACGGATGACGATCTGCGCGCCGTCGGATTGAGCCGACAGAAAATACGCTATGCCCGCGCGCTGGCGGAGGCACGTATAGATTACAAAGCGTTGCGGGATGCCCCAAACGACGAAGTTGTCGCGATCCTTACCGAGGTTTCGGGCATTGGCGTCTGGACCGCCGAGATCTACGCGATGTTTTCGCTGGGCCGAGCGGATGTGATCGCGCCCGGTGATCTGGCCCTGCAAGAGGCCGCGCGTATTCTCTATGACCTGCCCAAGCGTCCAACCGACAAAGAACTGAGACAAATGGCCGAGGCGTGGTCGCCTTGGCGGTCGGTTGCGGCGCGGGTGCTGTGGGCCTATTACCGGGTGGCAAAGGAACGAGAAGGGATCAGATGACTCGAGTTTTAAATGCGCTCCGAAAAGAGCCGGTTTCGGGCGACACGCGCTCGGTCGTGGTGTTTGTGCATGGCTATGGGGCCAATGGCGCAGACCTGCTGGGGATCGCGGATGTACTGGGCGAACATCTGCCCGACACGCTTTTCGTGGCGCCTGATGCACCGGAACAAATCCCGGGAATGCCGAATGGTTACCAGTGGTTCCCGATCCCGTGGATTGACGGATCGTCCGAGGAAGAGGCGCGGCGCGGAATGGCGATGGCCGTTGAAGATTTCAACGCGTTTCTCGATGCGCTGATGGTGGACGAGGACGTTCTGCCCGAACAGGTGGTTCTGTTTGGGTTTTCGCAAGGCACGATGATGAGCTTGTATGTCGCCCCCCGCCGCGAAGACCCGGTGGCTGGGATCGTGGCGTTCTCGGGCCGCTTGCTGGAACCTGATCTTTTGCCTGATGAAACAGTCAGCCGGATGCCGATCCTTCTGGTGCATGGTGATGCGGATGACGTGGTGCCACCGCAATCCCTGCCCGAGGCGGCCGAGGCGTTGCAGGCCGCCGATTTCAAAGAGGTCTTCGCCCATGTCATGAAAGGCACTGGTCACGGTATCGCACCCGACGGCCTCAGCGTTGCGCTGGCGTTTATGCGCGACAAGCTGAGCCTCTGACCCCGTGATCGCGGTCCGTCCGATGATGCGAGAGGACGTGGCAGTTGCCTGCCATGTCCTCAACCAAATCATAGACATCGGCGGCACGACCGCACATGAAATCCCGTATTCCGAGGCCTTATTCACGCAAAGCTACTTGGATGGGCCGGACAAGATTTGTTGCCATGTCGCGCTTGATGAACAGGGCGAAGTCGCCGGCTTTCAATGGTTGGGTTTGAACGAAGCTCTGCCAAACGGATGCGCCGACATCGCCACATTCACGCGCCGAGAGCCTCTGTTGAAGGGTGCAGGGCGGGCGTTGTTTGCCGAGACTTCGAAACATGCCGGGGCGCTCGGGCTGCGGGCGATCAACGCGACGATAAGGGCCGATAACCGGCAGGGGTTAAGCTATTACGAAAAAATGGGGTTTCAGGATTACTCGGTCTCTTATGGTGTTCCTCTTAGGGACGGTACCCCGGTGGATCGGATTTCCAAACGGTTTGAATTGAGAAAGGGCTAAGAATGCTGGTTGTCACAGGAACGGTTGAAGTTGCGCCGGAAGGTGTTGAAAAGGCTGAGAAAGCGGCTTTGGAAATGGTGGCGGAAACGGTCAAGGAAGCAGGCTGCATCACCTATGAGTTCAGTCAGGTCCTAGGCCACACCAACCGGTTCCGCGTGTATGAGGAATGGGAAAGCCAAGCTGCACTCGAGGCGCACTTTGCCGCTCCGCATATGGCCGCGTTTCGGGCGGCATTGGGCGAAGCAGGGGTGACGTCTAGCGATATCTGCCGCATCGTCGGGGGCGAAAAGCAACCCCTTCGCTAAGTCTAGCCCCAAAGGTGAGGTTCGGCGAATTCCACCGAGTTTCCAGCCGGGTCACGGATATAGAGTGAGCGCGCGCCATTCGGCCAGTCGAACTCGGCCTCAATGGGTACATTCCAGTCCAGCAGATGTTTGCGCATCACTTGTATCTGCGCGCGTGGCATGGACAGGCAGACATGCCCGGGCCCGCGTGCCCCGTGGGGCGGAACAGGAAGGTCCAGGTTCGTTGGGGCCTTTTCAGTTTCATCCGCATTGAAGATCAGCAAAACCGTTGCACCGAGGCGGTAGAAAACATGGCGGTCGGTGACACGTTGAATTTTCTCCAGCCCCAATATTTCGCCATAGAACCGTTCTGCTGAATCCAGATCATCGACGTAAAGTGCGGCCTCCAGAACACCTTGTGCTCTTGGTATGTCTGGTGTGACTTTCATGGCGTAAGTCTATCACAAAACGCGGTTTTTGTCACCGGCGCGGGCGGCGGTCCCGTTTGCGCTGAGGCGCGACATCGATTGCAGGTGCAGGCAGGCTGTCCCATTGGCCCGGTTCCAGCCCGTCAAGTGTCCAGTCTCCGATGCGGGCCCGGATTAGGCGCAGGGTTGGGTGGCCAACCGCGGCCGTCATCCGGCGGACCTGCCGGTTCTTACCCTCGCGCAGGGTCAATTCGATCCAGCAATCAGGCACTGTCTGACGAACCCGTATCGGAGGTGTGCGCGGCCACAGCCGGTCGGGTTCATTCATCAGGCGTGCCTTTGCGGGGCGGGTCAAACCGTCCTTCAGTTCGACCCCGTTCCTCAGCGCCTTCAGCGCGGAAGCATCGGGCAGACCTTCAACCTGAACCCAATAGGTTTTTAGCATCTTGTGCTGCGGGTCAGATATCTGCGCCTGCAACCGGCCATTGTCGGTCAGCAGCATCAACCCTTCGCTATCGCGATCCAATCGTCCGGCGGGATAAACGCCGGATAAATCAATGAAGTCAGACAAGGTGCTGCGCGGCGAATCTGCATTGGCGCGATCGGTGAACTGCGGCAACACGTCGAAAGGTTTGTTGAAGCGGATGAACCAGGACATAAGTCACGCCATAGCCCGAGCGACACAGGCAACGCAACCTGTGGATAACTGTCACGTGCCTGTTACTTAGGCAGCTTACCCCATGCCCGAGATATTGTGGAAACTCAGGGCTTGTCAGAGTTTTAACACGATATATAGTTGAGTTAAGGCCGGGGCGGGTGTTCCCCGCTCTGATGTCAAAACGGGCAGAGCAGAGCGAGGAGCGATTCTGATATGGATGGAGACTTCAGAACCGAATTTGTCAGGGAACCCGGTGCGCTAAAGCATCATCCGGCATTGGTTTTGAACGCCGATTACCGCCCCTTGTCCTATTACCCACTGTCATTGTGGCCCTGGCAGGAGGCGATCAAGGCGGCCTGGCTTGACCGGGTGGACATCGTCGCAGAATATGACGAAGTCGTGCGAAGCCCGAGTACCGAGATACGAATACCCTCGGTCGTTGTCCTCAAAGATTATGTAAAACCCAGAAAGCGCGTGGCCTTCACGCGCTTTAATTTATTTCTGAGGGATGAGTTCCGTTGCCAATACTGCGGCGCACGCGGAGACCTGACGTTTGACCACGTCGTCCCCCGCGCGGCAGGTGGCGTGACAAGCTGGCAAAACGTTGTGGCAGCGTGCAGCCCCTGCAACTTGAAGAAGGGGTCAAAATCGTTGCGTCAGGCCGGGATGGCGTTGCGCAAGCCCCCACGTCAACCGGACGCCGAGGCGCTTCGGAATATCGGTCGGAAATTCCCGCCAAACCACCTGCACGATAGCTGGATTGATTTTCTGTACTGGGATGCAGAATTGGATGAGTTTTAATCGCTGGCGCGTCGCGCTGCGAGCCAGATCATAACCAGCACGGCCGAGATAGCCGCATTCCAGCCGGCCATGGATAAACCAAGAAACTCCCACGGGATGTCGTCGCAGCGTACCAATGGGGCAGACATGATCTGGTCCATCAGTTCTTGTGTGGACAGGCCTCCAATGTCACCTGAAGTGCAGCTTGACGGGCCTTCCCACCATTTCTGCTCTACGCCTGCGTGAAAAACGCCAATGGCGGCGGTTGCCATCGCTGCAAGAGCGCCCAATACCGGAAGCAACGTGTTACGGGGCAGGGCTAGCGCCAATACACCAATCAAAACGGCCGCCCCATGCGGGTATCGCTGCCATATGCACATCTTGCAGGGCGGCAGTCCACCCAAATACTGAAAACCCCAGGCCCCAAGTAAAAGCGCAGCAGAGCCTCCGGCGGCGATCAGGACATAAAGGTTTCGACGCGTCATAGGTACTTCACCGCAATAAACCCGCCAAACAGCAGGATGATAAACAGCGTGAACATGAGGCCAAGGCGCTTTTCGATAAAGGCGCGAATGGGTTCCCCGAATCCCCATAGCAGCCCTGCCACAACGTAAAAGCGCAAAGCACGCGCCAGAATAGACGTCGCGACGAAGGTGCCCAAGGGCATACCGGTCCACCCGGACATGATCGTAATGACCTTGTAGGGAAACGGAGTCACTCCCGCGCCGAGAACGGCCCAGAATCCGAAATCGTTGAATCGCGTGTTGAATTCCTCCATGGCGTGCGCCTTGCCCATGGATTCCAGAATGGGCTGTCCAATGCTTTCATAGAAAAACGCACCAATGGCATAACCCAGCAATCCGCCCAATACCGAAGCAACCAAGGCAACGGTCGCGATCAACCACGCGCGCGACGGTCGGGCGATGATCATTGGAATCATCAGTACGTCGGGGGGAATCGGAAAAAACGAGCTTTCGATAAAGGCAACCACGGCCAGCGCCCACAGCGCGTGCGGATGTTCGGCCAGACGAATGGTCCAGTCATAAAGCGATCGCAACATTAGGTGCTAAAATCCTGTTGGTTTGATGTTCAAGCAAAATCACGGGCCAGATGTGTCGTCAACCTACCGGAGGAAAACAATCTGGCGTTGGAGTGTTTTTTGCCTCTGGACGTTCCGGTTCTTGGGCGATAATTCAGTGACCGTGGCCCAAGTGGCGGAATGGTAGACGCAGGGGATTCAAAATCCCCCGCCTTCACGGGCGTGAGAGTTCGAGTCTCTCCTTGGGCACCACAATTCCGGTTTCGACGATTGTGAATTTGTTGCGCAATGCGGCAGCCATATTTTTGGCGCTTCAAGACAAGCGATTTCCGCCAATGCGTTTGGTCCGTCCGTCCAGTCGGCTGTCTACTTGGTGGTTTCCTGCACGTTACCGGCGGCGATACAGCCTCCATTCAAGATCAAATGACGGATAGCGGATTTTCGCGTCAGGATGCAGCATTCGTAGGGGTTTAACAGGCATCTTGCTGCCCAGAAGATGTTCCAGCAACGACGCGGCGTGTCCTGCGGATATGTATTTCTTTGGTTTGCCGCTATCTATCACCGAAAAAGAATGGCGCCGCATCAACGTATCAAGCCCGGAACGCGTAAACCAATGCAGGACGCTTGGGGGTGAATACTCGTGCCAACGCTTGCCCATCAGCCGGGCCATCCAACTGTCCAGACGCCAGTATTCAATCACGCAAATACCGCCTGGCCGCGTCAAATCCGCGACCGATTTCATGGCCTTGGGCAGGTCGTGAAAGTGGCCGATAACCTGTATCAAACTGACGGCATCGAAAGGTTCCAGTCCTTTGCAGTCTTCAAGGCTTCCCTGCAGCGCGTTCAGACCCAGCGTGTCCCGAGCGTGCGAAACCATCGTCTGGTTGGGGTCCAGGCCTGTCGTCGCCCAGCCTGCATCCTCCATCCCGGCTTGAAGAAAGCCTGCGGCACTACCAACCTCAAGAAGCCGCCCATTTTTTGAATGGCGGGACAGGAGTTCTCCGTACCGTCGGCCTTGGTCTCGCAACAACTGAGCCTCGCTCAGGTAATCGGAATACCCAGCGCCACCACCAAAAAAATAGCTATCGTCATAAACTGATGCAACGTGGTCCTGATCAAACAAGCCTGCAACCGAGCGGTTTCCGCAGGCCGGGCATTGCATAATCGAGTGTCCGTTTTTGGCGAATGCAAATTCGGTTCTATTTTCACAGGCCGGGCAAATTGAGCTTTGGCCTGTTTTTAATTCACGTGCATGTTTCACTCGGCAAATCCCGCCGCAATTGTTCAAATCGGTCTTCAACATGTCGCAAATCTGTGCACGATCGTCAAAATTAAAGGCGTATGGATTGAATGATCGCCAATTAAATTGACATCAAGTCGCACTTAATTCTGGCGCGTTGACGGCTGATTTAAAGTCAGATCTTTGTGATGGTTGATGGGATAAATTGGGCGTCAATATTTCCAAAATAGCCATAATTGTTTCTCTTTCGTGGACACTTTTTTTGTCGTTCAGTTTCCCTTTCGCCTTGCCCTAAATTGTTAAAAAGACTGGATGCTCGGGGGGGAATTCAGGCCGTTTTAAACGAATCGGTTGACAATTCTGCATCCCATAACGGACTTTGAATGTGGGGGCAGGCAATTTTTGCGAGTAAAAATCTCGCGACTATTCATAGCAGAGCAGTACGAAAAGTATTGTGACTTGGGCGGAATTTTACGCCCGGGGTAATGATGAATAGTGGGGTGTTTGGTTTGTGTGAATTTGGTTATTTGTGCGCTCGAATGGGCGCAGTTTTCGGCGCTGTTTAAGCGTTATGGGGAACCCTCATTCGGAAAATAGGTCTGAACAAAAGGTGTTTGGAAAAGCACCTTTGGGTCGGCGTTCGGGCAGACAATCACGTCGTGCGGCGTTGAAAGTAATGTTGGTTTTTGGAACGCGCCCGGAATTAATCAAGATGCTGCCGATCATTCGCGAAGCGGGTGAGCGTGAAGATGTTGAACTGATTACAGTGATGACGTCCCAGCACACTGACCTTGTGCGGTCTCTGGCTAAAGAATGGGCAATCCCCGTCGATTACGACCTTGAAGTCATGAAGCACGCGCAGTCATTGAATGACGTGATTTCTCGGGTTGTTGGACGGATTGATCGCGTTCTGGAGGAAGAGAGGCCAGATGTGGTTCTTGTTCAGGGCGACACCTCAAGCGCGTTTGGCAGTGCTTTGGCTGCGTGGCAGCGCCAGATACCTGTTGGTCATGTCGAGGCTGGACTGCGGACTGCGAGTATCGATTCTCCGTTCCCCGAAGAGGCGAACAGGAGGCTGATTTCCCGCATAGCCAGTTTTCATTTCGCACCAACCCTAAGCAATAAAAACGCGTTGCTGGCCGAGAAAGTACCAGCGCAGGGGGTTTTCCTGACTGGCAATACGGTGGTGGACTCGATCAGGCATGTAATGGGGCAGAGGCGTCCCTCCAAGCCTGTTGCGTCGTTGATATCCAGCCTTAAGGGGCGTCGAATTATTGTGTTGACGACGCATAGAAGAGAGAGCTTTGGGTCCGTTATGTGCGATCGCCTTAAGGTCTTGCGTCGCTATGTCGAAGAACGGCCGGATATCAGCCTCGTGTTCCCGGTCCACCCCAATCCACAGGTCAAGAATTTAGCGCGCGCCGAGTTATCCGGGTCCGATCAGATTCACTTGGTTGAGCCTTTGGACTATCCGGATTTTCTGCACGTACTGGCGGCCTCGTGGGTTATTCTGTCAGATTCAGGAGGCATTCAGGAAGAGGCACCAAGCCTCGGGAAGCCGCTGCTGATTTTGCGGGACGAAACCGAACGTCCGGAAGCCGTGAGCTGCGGGATCGCGCGGCTTGTCGGTCAATCGGCGCAACGCCTGCAGGAAGAACTTCTGGAGCTTGATTGCCCCAAAAGTTGGGCCACAAAGGTCGGAGAAGTTGAAAACCCATTTGGCCGGGGAAACAGCGCAGCCAGGATATTGGACATCCTGCAAAAAAGGCAGACGGTGGCGCGTGCCGTTGAATTGGCTGCTGCGGGGACGGTGCAATGACGGGCATGTCCGATCCCACTCCGGCGGACAATCAGCGCGCACAAAGTGAGGCGGATATCGTCCCTGATCATCGGTCCTTGACCGTGGTCGCACCGTGTTTCAACGAGGAAGAGGGGCTGCATTATTTGGCAGAGAAGCTTGCCAAATTGCAGACGAACCTTGGTTCGCAAGTGGTTCTGTCGATCGTACTGGTCGATGACGGAAGCACTGACAAAACGTGGGATGTCATGCACGACCTGTTCGGGCGTTCGCCGAACGTTACCTGCCTGCGTCATAAGGAAAATCTTGGTATCATGGCGGCGACGGCAACCGGGATAGCGGCATCGACAGACGAGGCGGTCGCGGTCATCGACAGCGATTGTTCTTACGATCCGGCGCTTATTTCCAAGATGCTGCCCTTGCTGAAAGAAGACACGTCGATCGTGACGGCATCGCCGTACCATCCGCAGGGACAAGTGGAAGGTGTATCAGAATGGCGTCTGTTTTTGTCCAAGGGCGCGTCTTGGGGTTATCGGCAGTTGCTTCGGAACAATCTGGCTACTTACACGTCGTGCTTTCGCCTGTATCGGAAAAGCTCGGTTGTATCTTTACCCCGCCGGCATGACGGGTTTTCCGGTGTGGCCGAGGTTCTTGCTTTGCTGGACCGTCGTGGGTGGCGCATTGACGAGGTTCCGGCCGTTTTGACAACACGCAAATACGGGCAGTCCAAGCTGAAGCTGATGCGGGTGGTTCGCGATCACCTGTCCTTGATGTCCAGTATCGCAGTCGGAAAGATTTTTTTTAACCGTATCCCCCCGCAGGAAGTTTCTGCGGGCCCTCAAGTTCGTGGAGAAAGAGATTAATGACGAGTACATCTGTTCCCGATTTCCCTTCAGATCAGGATGCTAGCGGTCGCCAGTTGGGTGAAGAAGAAATCGTGGCCCTGACGTCCGCAATTCGCTCTGGTACGCTTACGTCGACCAAAGGTCATTTCGTAAAAGAGTTTCAGTCCAAATTCGCCCAATCCATCGGGGCTGTGTTCGGGTATGCCTGCAGTTCGGGTACGGGGGCGATCCATGCTGCGGTTTCCGCAATTGACCCAAGTCCTGGCGACGAGATTATCACGTCGGCGATCACCGATATGGGTGCGATAACCCCGATCTTGTACCAGACCGCCATACCTGTTTTTGCGGATGTCGACCCGATCACGGGAAACCTGACCGCGGAAACGATTGAGCGCGCGATTAGTGACCGCACGAAAGCCATCATCGTCACGCACCTTTTTGGGTATCCCGCAGACATGCGGGCGATTTGCGCTGTTGCCCGTCAGCATGGAATTCCAGTGATTGAAGACTGTGCGCAAGCGTATGGCGCAACCATAGACGGTCGTCATGTCGGGACATTTGGCGACATCGGGTGCTTTAGTCTTCAGCAAGGTAAACACATCACGACCGGCGAAGGTGGAATTGTAACGTCCAACGACGAAGGTCTTGCTCGGCGCATACGGTTGTTTATCGACAAGGCGTGGGGTTACGGAGATCCAAAGCCGGATCATTATTTTGTCGCGCTGAACGGGCGGATGACCGAACTTCAAGGCGCGGTGGCGCTTGCACAGTTCGCCAAGCTTGATGACAGCGTGCACCAAAGAAAGGCGATGGCCCAAAAGCTGACGGACGCGATATCTGGCCTGCCTATGCTGGTGGCTCCGTACTCGGATGACCAAACTGTTCACAGCTATTGGAAATATCCGCTGATCGTTCAGCCCGAAATTGGCGGCCCGGTTCGTGTTGCTGAGGCGTTGCGCGGATTTGGCATCAACTCGGCGCCACGATACATCCAGAAGCCCGCGTTTGAGTGCGCCGTGATACGCGATCAACAGACCTTCGGAGACAGCGGCTTTCCCTTCAATCTTGCCCGGCCCGAAGCTGTTGATTATGCGCCCGAGCGATTTGAGGGAACCTATTCTTTCCTTAACGATGTTCTCGTTCTGCCGTGGAACGAGCGTTACACCGACGAGCACGTCGATTACTTGGCACAACAGATTGCCGCTGCGTGTTCTGACGTGCCTCGTCTGGACGTGGCGGAGTAAAGCTGATGGTACGATTTGGTATTGTTGGGGCTGGCGCGATTGCAAAAGCATATGCCGAAGCACTGGAGCAGGCCGAAGGCGTTTGCCTGACTGCCGTTGCAGATACGGTATTTGATGCCGCAAGTTCGTTGGCCGATGGCAACGGCGCTGCGACGTTTGCGTCGCATCGGGAATTGGCGTTGTCAGGGCTGTGTGACGCGGTGATCGTATCAACACCGCCCGCGACCCATGAAGCTGTGGTTTTGGATCTGATTGAGGCGGGTTTACCCGTGCTCTGCGAAAAACCTTTTGCAATTAACGGTGTAAGTGCACGCAGAATGGCGTCGGCGGCTGGTGAGAAAGGCATTCTGATCTCGATGGCGTCAAAGTTCCGCTATGTGGATGACGTTCAGATCGCGCGGGAAAAGGTGGCTGCGGGAGAGATTGGCGAACTCAAACTGATCGAGAACGTCTTTACGGGCGTGGTGGACATGACCGACCGGTGGAACGCGCAGCCTGATATATCTGGCGGTGGCGTCTTGGTGGATAATGGCACGCATTGCGTGGATATAGTGCGCTTCTTCACGGGCGGTATTGTCGCCGCCTCTGCCATGGTGGGCCCAAGTCTTCAGGATATTAGCGTTGAAGACCACGTCTTCATGTCGCTCAGGACGGCAAACGGGGCTCTGGCGCAGATCGAAACGTCTTGGAGTATCCACAAGGACAGTTCGGACTACTTGGCGTTGTACGGCGACGAAGGCGTCATTGAAGTCGGTTGGAAGTCCTCGCGCATACGGCGTCCTTTGACCGGACAGTGGGAAACCTTTGGCACCGGTTATGGAAAGGTGCAGGCATTCTCCAATCAGGTCTTGGATTTTGCAGCCGGAGTTCGCGGAGAACCAACCAAAAGCCTTGCGACAGGGCGGGATATTCTGGCGTCAGTGGACGTGATATCCGCCGGTTACACATCGATTGCAGAAGGCGGCAGATGGGTTGATGTTGACGGCGTTGCCACCATCGACAGGGTCATGCCCAAGAGTGTGGTGTCGTGACGCCCAGGATTCACCCAACGGCGATCGTCGAGAAGGGCGTGGAAATCGGCGCCGGCACATCGGTATGGGACAACGTTCATCTGCGCGGTCCCAGTAAGATCGGCAGCAACTGCATTATTGGTGGCAAAAGCTATATCGCGTACGGGGTCGAAATCGGCGATTTCGTAAAGATAAACTCGTTTGTCTACATTCCGAATGCCGTCAAGGTCGGGAATGGCGTGATGATTTCTGCGGGCACTATTTTTACCAATGACATCACACCGCGTGCCACTGACCCCGACATCACACAGCTTTTGGATTCCGGTCCGCAGGATAGTACGCTCCCGACCTTTGTTGGGGACGGTGTCACCATCGGAGCGGGCAGCAGAATCTCTGGCGGGATAACAATTGCTGAGTTCGCAATGGTTGGAATGGGATCGGTTGTCACCAAAGACGTGGGCGCGTTCCATCTGGTATTTGGTAACCCGGCCCGGCTGAAGGGGGCTGTTTGCAAATGCGGCCACGTTTTGGTCCGTGGAAGCCTTGAAGGGCAGGGAAGGGTGACCTGCCCAATGTGCGACCGGCAATACAGTTATCAAGACGGGGTCGTTTCGTCCGAGTTGGAAAGCGTGTCATGACTGTTGGGCAGGCGGATACGTGGGCGGTCCTTGGCGGGGGGATTTTGGGTCAGGCACTGGCGCTTCGGTTGCAGAAAGCCGGTAAGCGCGTGACCCTGATTGAAGCCGCGCCAGAGTTGGGCGGTCTTGCAATGGCGCAGCAGGTCGGAGGTATCACCTACGACAAGTTCTATCACGTGATTTTACCGTTTGATAAACGAACTCTCGCTCTGCTCGACGACATAGGGTTGGGGGACGACGTTGAATGGAGGTCAACGCGAACAGGTTTTTTCAGCGACGGACGGCTGATGCCGCTGAACGGAGCACTCGACTATCTGCGCCTCAGATCAATTGGTTTGGTGACCAAGATGCGGGTTGCCTATCTGTTGATGGCGGCTGGACGGATCAGGGATGGGGCTCCGCTTGAGCAGATCAGTGTTCAGGAGTGGTTAACCCGCTGGTGTGGACAGGCTGGGTTTGAACGGCTCTGGCGGCCGCTACTCAGGGCAAAGTTGGGTGATAATGCATCGCGGGCATCGGCGGCGTTCATTTGGTCAAGCATACGCCGTTTGTACCTTGCGCGGCAGGGTGTTCAAAAAGTTGAACAGCTTGGTTTTGTAAAGAATGGTGGCTATGCCCGTATCCTGAACGCCCTTCGCGATACGTTGACCGCAAGAGGGATCGAGGTGCAAACAAACACCCCCGTAAGCCGGGTTTTTGGTTCCGCCGCAGGTGTTTGCGTCGAAACCCCATCCGGCAGGCAGGTATTCCAAAATGTTGTCTCGACACTTCCGACAAAAGCAAATCTGGCAGTGTGCGAGGGGCTGAATGCCGAGGAGAAAAACCGTCTGGATGGGGTGGTTTACCAAGGCATAATTTGCGCGTCCGTTGTGCTGAATCGACCGCTGGCCGGTTATTATCTGACCTACCTGACAGACGAGGCGCTGCCTTTCACAGGCATCGTTGAAATGTCTGCTTTGACGGGCACCGATGCGTTTGACGGCAAAACCCTGGTCTATTTACCGCGTTACGTCACGCAGGATGATCCGTATTGGGCCCAAAGCGATGAAGGGATCGCGCTGCAATTTATTGACGCGCTGCGAAAGGTGCATCCGGACGTCGCAAGCACCGATGTTCTGGACATAAAAGTATCAAGAGTACGCGAGGTGATGGCCGTGCCAACCATTGGGTATCGTGAGAACGCTCCGCAATCGGTGACTTCGGTGCCTGGCCTTTACTTTGTGAACTCGGCCCAGATCATTGACGGGACGTTGAACGTCGATGCGACACTGGGCGTCTTAGACGAGGCTATGGCGAAACTCGAACTGGGTCGCACCACAACCGAGGCGAGGCCAGCAGCATGACAAAGAAGCTCGCAAGCCTGTCGCTCGATCTTGATAACCTGTGGTCCTACATGAAAACGCATGGCGATCCGGGATGGCAGGATTTTCCCGGATATTTGGACGTTGTCGTGCCGCGGTTTCTGGACATGCTTGACGAGCTTTCCATAAGCATGACGGTTTTCATTGTCGGGCAGGATGCGGTGATCAAGGAAAACAAGCCGATCCTAAAATCCATCGCCGATGCAGGTCACGAGATCGCCAATCACTCATTCAACCATGAACCTTGGTTGCACCTTTATTCCCCCGAGGAGATCGGTAAGGAAATTGAACGCGCGGAAGAGGCGATCCACTCTGCTACAGGCGTTACGCCTAAGGGGTTCCGGGGTCCGGGTTACAGTTTGTCAGAAACCGTTTTGGACGTACTGAAACAACGTGGGTATGACTATGACTGCTCGACCTTTCCCACGATCGTCGGCCCTCTGGCGCGGGCTTATTATTTTGCCAAGTCGCGCTTGTCATCAGATCAAAAGGAAAGGCGAAAAGTCCTGTTCGGCGGGATAAAGGATGGCTTTCGACCCTTAAAACCTTATGCATGGGACCTGAACCGAGAGCGGATAGTCGAAATCCCAGTTTCGACTATGCCGTTTGCTCGAATACCGTTCCATTACAGTTATTTGCACTGGATCGCAGGCGCGTCCGAGGGGCTGGCTTCGGCCTATTACGCATCCGCTTTACGAGCTTGTGATATGGCCGGTGTAGCCCCTTCGATGTTACTGCATCCGCTGGACTTCATGGGGGGGGATGACGTGCAGCAGTTGGCTTTTTTCCCCGGTATGAACCAACCCTCTACTGAAAAGCTTGCCCGCATGAAGCGCTTCTTGTCCAAACTGAACGCCGAGTATGACGTCACGACGATGGCTGGGCACGCGAAGACTCTGAATAGCACCGAGCTGCCTTTGCGAAGACCGGATTTCGCCGTCGAAGACACGGATGCCGTCGATTTGGCCCAAGAAACGAGCGCCACCCGATGATTGCGGCACGGCATACTCAATCCTATCAGGCGCTGCTGAGAGTCAGCGTGTTCTGCATTCTCACTGTTTCCTATCTGGTGACTGCGCCTGAGTATCATACGACAGCAATCGACTCGTATTATTTCGCCGAGATTATCTCGCAACATGACCTTTTCGAGGCGCCGGTCCGGCTGTTGTTGTGGCTGTCTTCGATGCAATTGCTTTACCGGATAGTTTCGGTTTTTCAGGCCGAGCCCGATCCGTTTTTGATCCTGAGTATCGCCAACGCGATATTTGCCTCGCTTTCTGTCATCTTGCTTGAAAGGTTATTGTCGCGACAGTTCGCAGTGCCTTCACCGGCGTCTTGGCTTACCGCCATTACTTTCGGGGTCAGTTACGGCACATGGCGATACGCAACCGAGCTTGAGGTTTATCCCTCAGCGATGTTGTTCACGATAGTTCTGCTTACCTTGGCCTTCTCTTCGGCGGGGATGGTGCCCTCTGCGCGGTCAAAACGGATCTGGATCACTGCGATAGCGGGTGCAGTTGCTTCGTTTTTCTATCAGCCGTTGGGCATCGTCGCAGGCATAGCAATCCCGGTATTCTTCCTGTCCCGGCGGGTCATGAAAGACCTTATTCAATACTGTGCAATCTACGGTCTGTTCTTGGCGGCGGGGTTCCTAAGCTTGGCACGCACCGGGGGATCCAGCGATCCGTTGCACACAATTTTAGATACGGACGGCAAAGTTGTTGTGCTGCCCGACATGGTCAGCCTTTCCGCTTCGGCGGTGGCGTTCTTTCAAAACCTGTTGTCGGCGAATTGGATGTTTGCGTTCCCACCAACACGGGATGTCATCGAAAGCAAGTTTGCGGACCATTTCATGCACGAGTTGGTCGCCACTGACCCGGCCTATTGGGGTTACCGCCTATTCCTTCTTACGATTCCGGCAGCATTGGTTTTGTTGCTGCTTGCAGTCGTTCGCGTTCTTAAGGCGCGTGAAAGACGCCCGCTGACCAGCCCTGAACTAAGTGCGATTTCGCTTTTGACCGTGCAGGCGCTTATGGTGCTGGGATTGCACCCCGAAGGTTTCGAAGCGTGGTTGCCAACGCTTGTGCCTGTATTCTTACTGTTGGGAAGTCGTATTTCCGGACCTCTGCAACGCTCTGGGCATGTGTCGGTACTTGTTTTAATTGTCGCGGTCTTTGGAGTTCATAACTGGTTTGCAGGCGTTGGAGTGTTTGCCAATGCAACGCGGGACTACAATCGCATACTGGCCGAACCCGCCATTACCCGCCTTGGCGAGAAGGACTTGGTTATCATTGGGGCCGACTGGCCGTTGTTTAAATATCTAAATTATGTAGGCGCCGCCGATACGATTTTTGCCAAGGACACACAGACCGACGTCATTCTTAGTCGGCTGGAAGGTACCATGGATAGTGGTCATCAGGTCATGATCTACCCAGACGTCATTGCACCCTCTGCCTTGGCTCTGAAGCAAGCCAGTAATCTGACGGAAGTTTACTCAAAAATGCCCAAGCAAGCGATTGCCAATGGCGAGAAGATTGAGTTCGGTGACCTTGGATACGGTTTGCTTTTAAAAAACAATAGAAATTGAAACTGCTGGACAGGTCACCCGGTTGTCAGAAGCCCGACTCCAACAATAACAAAGGCAATTCCAAGTACCGCTTTCAAACCTATGGCCTCGCCAAAAAATATCATCCCGACGCTTGAGATTCCGACGATAGAGAGGCTTGTCGCAAGCGTGTACGCGGTGCGCAAAGGAAGCCCGCGCAAAGCATATAGATAACTGAGTAAAAGCATGACACCCAACGTCAGTCCAACCCACAGCATCGGGTGCAGTGCGGCAGACAACATGGAAGACCACGAGCGGGATATCTCGGTTTCAACCGTAAATTTCTTGAAAGCAAAGTTCGCGCCAATATTTCCGCAAATCGCAAGCAACAAAGCTAACCAGTAACTCATCCGACAAAGCTCCGAAAATAAACTAAGTCTTCAAGTGCTAATCTGGAAGCGGTCTTAGGTCTAATGAAAAGTCGCGCGTGCGCGACCTGCGGTGCTTGCTGCCATTCCGTTCAGTGCTGGACCCACTGTTTCCAAATAGACTGGTTGAGGCGCACGTTGACTTGCGGCCTCGTTCCGCTCACTGTTTGGGAAAAGAAGTAAAAGGTACATCCAGCAGTGTTTGTTGATCTGTTCAAAGACGGAGTTATTCAGAACTTCATGGCACCACTGTTGCCATCAACAAGCCTGTTCTATCTCTATGTTGTTTCAGCGTTTATCATCTCGGCTGCGGTGTTTTTCTTCTTCGAAAGAAAAGAGGGCGAGCGCCGACCTGATGAGATCGAGAAGGGTCTTTTTGGGTATATTTTTGACCGAAAAGTCTGGCTTCACCCGTCTTCAAAGCAGGATTATTATTTCTTTATCGTAAACACTTTTATCTATTCTGGGATCATTGCCCACTTTATGATCTCGGGGCATATCGTGTTCAACGCATTCGGTAACGTCTTTGAGTCAGTGCTCGGACCGCGTCAGGAGGCCCTGTTCACGTTGTCCGTATTCACGTCACTGGCATATACTCTGGTGGCGGTCCTTGCGATTGATTTTGCCATTTTCCTAACCCATTACGTGCAGCATAAGTTTGCACCGCTGTGGCATTTCCATTCTGTTCATCACTCTGCCGAAGTGCTGAACATCGTAACTGTCTATCGTCAACACCCGGTCGACCTGTTCATTACGGGTACGTTCATGGTGGTTCTGACCGAGGTCGCTTTTGCGTTCTATGCCTATCTGACGATGTCCGAACCCGCGCAGCTTACGATCGGAGGGCTGAATGTTGTGCTCTTTGGATTTTACCTATTGGGGTACAATCTGAGGCATTCGCATATCTGGCTCAGTTATCCGCGCTGGCTGTCTTACATCTTCATCAGCCCGGCGCAGCACCAAACCCATCACTCGATTGACGAAAAGCACTTTGACAAAAACTTTGGCTTTATCTTCGCGATTTGGGATTGGTTGTTTGGCACGCTTTACGTTCCAAAAGGATACGAAAAGCTGGAATTTGGCATTTCACGCGCCGAACCCAACCCGTTTGGGTCGATCGTCGAGCTATATTTGAAACCCTTTCAACTGGCGTGGAAGGAAATCACGGGGTCAAAGCTGTTCAGTCGCTTTGCTATGGGGTTCGGCGTGGCGGCTGTTTTGTGCGTGGTGTTCAGCGTCGCCTTCTAAGTTGTGCAACCGAGGATCACGGATCCGGGCGCTGGCTGAGCCAAATCAGAAAGCCTACATAGGCGAACACACTTAGGTTCAGCACTGTATCAATCAGTCCACCAGTCATGCGTTTTCCTCCTTGGTGAGGGACTTGAACAAGCAAACGACCAGAACCGGAACAATAAACACAAAAGCAATGGCGGATAGCGCGATGATCGAGCGCACTAGGCCGATATCCCCGACCAAAATCATTGCAAGTCCAAGGGCCCCCAGAATCCCGCCCCAAATTGTACGAATGCGGGGCGAAGGGTTCTCATCCCCTCCGGCGCCAATCATAGCAAGGGTAAAGCCTGCGCTGACTACGCTCGTAACGACGAACAGGAACGCTGCCAGAACTGTCGCCGTACGGGTCAAACCGTCCAGCGGAAACTTTTCAAGCAATGCAAATGTGGTCGCGTCAAGGTTTTCGGCATTTACCGCGGCCAGCGTTCCATCCTGTCTGAGAGTGTCAAAGAATCCCAGCCCCCCGAAGATTCCGAACCAAAGGATGGAAAACAGGGTGGGGGTGACAATAACGCCGATCAAAAACTCTCGTATAGTTCGCCCGCGCGAGATGCGGGCGATGAAGATACCCACAAATGGTGACCAGGCAAGCCACCAGATCATGTAATTCAGCGTCCAGCTATGGAACCAGTTGACGATCTTTTGGTCAAAGAATCCGGCCGTTGAAAAACCTGCGGGCAGAACGCCGAACAGGTAGCGCCCAAACCCCGATACGATGTCGTCCATCACATACGAAGTCGGGCCGAAGATCAAAAGGTAGATCATCAGCCCTACGGCTATCAGCATCGCGGCATTCGACAAAAGCGCCATGCCGTCGCCGAGGTCTCTGCGCAGGGGAATGATGAAGGCGATGCATAGGGCTCCAAATATTGGCAGGGTCAGGCTATCGGGCTGCTCAACACCAATCAGACCGGCCACCCCGGTTTGAATTTGAAAGACGCCCATCGCCATAGATCCCGCCAGACCAACCGCGATGGCGACGATTGAAAGCAGATCGAAAACCCAGCCCAACGCCTTGACCCAGCGAGCCTCTCCCAATGCGGCGAGCAGTGGTGCGCTTAGCAACAGGGCGCGGCCTTGTCGGTATGCAAAATAGGCAATGACCAACGCTACAATCCCGTATATCGCCCAGGCGTGGAAACCCCAGTTCAAGTAGGTCACGAACATGGCGTGACTGGCGGCTTCGGCATCGTCGCTATAGTTTTGCAAAAGCTCAAAATGCGTCAGGGGTTCGGCCGTTCCGTAAAACAGCAGACCCACGCCCATCCCGGCTGCAAACAGCATCGCGATCCAGACGGGCGTTGAAAATTCGGGCTCGGACGTATCGGTCCCCAGACGTATTTTGCCAAAGCGCGAAAAGGCCAGATAGATTGCAACAAACAGCAGGCCGCTGACTTCGAGCATGATAAACCAGCCACGGCTGTTGAATTGCGTTGCAACAGCCGAAGACGCAAGGCGCCCCAATCCTTGCGGATCGGCAATGCCCCATGCCGCGATTGCCGCGCTGAGAGCCAGTGCAATCATCAAAAGCGGGCTGGGGGATTTCCTGTCCACGGTCCGGCGCCTTTCTGCACGGTTTTCACCATCTTAGTCCAATTTTGCGCAAGTCTGAAAGGATTGGAATACGTTGCACGCTATGCGGCCATGCAATGGGAACCGGACGCGCATAACTTCGTATAGCTGCAATTTGCCCGGTTTGGCCCGATTTCCCTTATCCGGGGGGAAAGTTCTGGAAATTCTCTCACATTTGCTGCTCGGGGCGGTTGAGGGGGGCGCGGGGGTTGACAAGCGGAGTGTCTGAATGAAACGTCAAATAAGTTGGGAGATTTTGAAAATTCAGATGCTTTACCCTGTTGCAAGACGGGGTGGCTTGTCGTACCGGCAAGGTCCCAGATTAGGGACCGCTGAAAAGTCTCTCATCCATAATAAGAGTTTGGGAGTTCTCAAAAATGAAAAACAGCAGCAAGCTTAGCCTTGGCGCGGTCGTAACCGCGGCATTTATGGCTCCGGCCGCTTACGCCGAGGAATTCATCACAATTGGTACCGGCGGTGTAACCGGTGTGTACTATCCGACCGGCGGTGCGATCTGCCGTCTGGTCAACAAAGGCCGCAAAGAGCACGGCGTGCGTTGCTCGGTAGAATCTACCGGTGGTTCGGTCTACAACATCAACACCATTCGCGAAGGCGAGCTGGAGTTTGGTGTTGCCCAGTCCGACTGGCAGTTCCACGCTTACAACGGCACCTCGAAATTCGAAGAGGCTGGTCCCTTCGAAAGCCTGCGCGCGGTGTTCTCGGTCCACCCCGAGCCGTTCACCGTTGTGGCCCGTGCTGACTCCGGCATTGCCAGCTTTGAAGACCTCAAGGGCAAGCGCGTGAATATCGGCAACCCCGGTTCCGGTCAGCGCGGCACCATGGACGTGGTTCTCGAAGCGATGGGCTGGAGCCTTGACGATTTCGAACTGGCGTCCGAGCTGAAGGCGGCTGAACAGTCGGCGGCTCTGTGCGACAACCAGATCGACGCGATGATCTACACCGTTGGTCACCCGTCGGGTTCGATCCAGGAAGCGACCACAGCTTGTGATTCCGTTCTGGTCAACGTGACCGGCGATGCGATCGACGGTCTGATCGACGGCAATTCATACTACCGCACCGCGACCATTCCGGGCGGCATGTATCGTGGGTCGGACGGCGACACCACAACCTTCGGTGTGGGTGCAACCTTTGTGACCTCGGCCGACGTGTCGGATGACGCGGTTTACGCGGTTGTCAGCTCGGTCTTCGAAAACTTCGACGACTTCAAAAAGCTGCACCCGGCATTTGCCAACCTCAAGCCCGAGGAAATGATCGCAGACGGCCTGTCGGCACCTCTGCATCCGGGTGCCGAGAAGTACTACAAAGAAAAAGGCTGGATTCAGTAAGCCAGACCTGACGCGGGGTGCCTTCGGGCGCCCCGCAACCCAAGCCCGGCTCGACCGGGCAGTAAATAAGGTCAAAAAGGCCGCATGACGGGGAGACATCTTGATGAGTTCCGACACCCAATCCAACCGACCGCTATCCGAAGAAGAGCTACAGGACCTTGTCGCCTCGTCCGATGCGGGCGGGCGTAACCCGGTCGGTAATGTCGGAATTTTTCTGGCTGTTGTCGCGGCGCTGTGGTCCGTGTTTCAGGTTGTTTTGGCCTCACCTGTTTCGAATGTGGTGCTGCCGGGCAGCGTGGTGAACAACTCGCGCCAGATTCATCTGGCTTTCGCTATGTTTTTGGCGTTTGCCGCCTATCCTGCGCTCAAGTCCAGCCCGCGGGATTACATTCCTGTGCAGGACTGGATCATGGGCGCGCTTGGCGCCTTTGTGGCGTTGTATGGGTATTTCTTCTACGACAAGATCGTAAACGCAGGCGGTCTGGCCGATGACACCGATAAATGGGTCGCGCTGGGTGGTCTGCTGCTGCTGTTTGAGGCCGCGCGCCGTGCGCTCGGCCCTGCGATGGCAATCATCGCAACCATATTCCTGGCCTATGTCTTCTTCGGTTCCTCGGAATGGGTGCCCGAAGTTATCCGTTGGAAAGGGGCCAGCCTCAAGAAAGCCATGAGCCATATGTGGATCACGTCCGAGGGCGTGTTCGGCATCGCTCTCGGCGTGTCCACCAAATTCGTATTCCTCTTCGTTCTGTTCGGTGCGCTTTTGGATAAGGCGGGGGCGGGGAACTATTTTATCAAGATGGCCTTTGGAGCATTGGGCCACCTGCGCGGCGGACCTGCCAAAGCAGCCGTTGTGGGTTCGGCTGCAACCGGCCTGATCTCGGGCTCGTCGATTGCGAACGTGGTGACGACCGGTACTTTCACCATCCCGCTGATGAAGCGGGTAGGCTTTAGCAGCGAACAGGCAGGCTCGGTCGAGGTTGCCTCCTCCGTGAATGGCCAGATCATGCCGCCCGTTATGGGCGCTGCCGCCTTCCTGATGGTGGAATATGTGGGCATTTCCTATGTCGAGGTGATCACCCATGCTTTCCTGCCAGCCGCGATTTCTTACATCGCACTGGTCTATATCGTCCACCTTGAGGCCGTGAAGCGGAACATGCCTACGCTGGGTGACCGCGATGTGCATCTGGCGCGGACTGTTGTGGGAATGTTGTCCTTCTTCCTGGTCTTTGCCGGTCTTTGCTATGGCTCGCAGTTCCCGGTCGAGGCCGTGACAAGTTGGGCACCGTCCTCGGCGGGTTTGATCCTGAGCCTTATTGTCTGCGCGGTGTACGTGGCGCTGCTGTATCTTGCCGCGCAGGTGCCTGACCTTGAGCCCGACGATCCGAATGCCAAGGAAGTTACGCTGCCGGTGATCGCGGATATCTACAAAGCCGGTCTGCATTACCTGCTGCCGATCATCGTGTTGGTTTATTTCCTGATGATCGAACAGAAATCTCCCGGGTTGTCGGCGTTCTGGGCGACGACGCTGTTGTTTGTGATCCTGCTGACGCAGAAGCCGCTCAAGGCGCTGTTCCGGGGGCAGAGCAATCTTTATGACACGTTCATCGACGGGGTTGCCGACCTGTGGCAGGGCCTGATCGACGGCGCACGCAACATGATCGGGATCGCTCTGGCCACGGCCACCGCGGGTGTGATCGTGGGTACCGTGACCCTGACCGGAGTGGGGCAGGTCATGGCCGACCTGGTCGAGTTCCTGTCAGGCGGAAACCTAATCCTGATGCTGGTGATGGTCGGCCTGCTGAGTCTGATCCTTGGCATGGGCCTGCCAACCACTGCGAACTATATCGTGGTCAGCTCATTGATGGCCGGGGTTGTCGTTGAACTGGGCGCACAAAGCGGACTGATCGTGCCGCTGATCGCGGTCCACCTGTTTGTGTTCTACTTCGGTATCATGGCGGATGTGACACCGCCTGTGGGCCTGGCCAGTTTCGCCGCCGCTGCTGTATCTGGTGGGGATGCGATCAAGACCGGGTTCACCGCGTTCTTCTACAGCCTGCGCACCGTGGCGCTGCCTTTTGTGTTCATCTTCAACACTGACCTGCTGTTGATCGACGTGACTTGGGTAGAAGGGATAATCGTCGCGATATTTGCGACCATAGCGATCCTTGTCTTTACGGCGGGAACGATGGGGTACTTCCTGACCCACAGCCGCATCTACGAAAGCGTGGCGTTGATCGCGGTGGCCTTTGCATTGTTCAGGCCGGATTATTTCATGGACCGCATCGCGCCGCCCTATACATCGGTCGAGCCTGCTGCATTTGTGGAAACCATCGGGGAGACCCCGCCCGGAACCGAAGTACGCATGGTCGTCAGCGGCCCGGATTTCGACACGCTCGAGATGACAGACACAACCGTTGTTGTCATGGTCGGCAGCGAAGAGGGCGGCGCGGCGCGGGTTGATGCCATGGGCTTGCTTCTTCTGGAAGAAGACGGGTTGGTCAAACTAGAAGAGCCGCTGTTTGGCACGCCCGTGGCGGATGAGCTGGATATGTTCGACTATTACGGCGATGACGCGGTGCGTCTAACCTCGGTCAGCCTGCCGTCCAGCCAGCCTCCCAAGCAATTGATCTACATTCCCGCTATGATCTTTCTGGGTCTGATCGCATTCCTGCAACGCGGCCGAGCCGCCAGACAAGAGGTGCCCGCATGACGAACTCGGTGCTTTGTGCCGTCGACATCAGCAACGGCGAACTGGATAGCAATGTCTTGAGCAAAGCCGCGGCTCTGGCGGATCAGGATAATGCGCAACTGGATGTGGTGACGGTGCTTCCCGATTTCGGGGAAAGCTGGGTTTCCGGGTTCTTCCAGCCAGACTTTCACGACAAGGCGATGGAAGAAGCGCATTCCAAACTGGTCGAGATGTGCGTCGCAGCGGTTGGCAAAGAGCGGAACGAAAAAATCCGCCATGTTGTCGCGACGGGAACGGCCTATCAGGAAATTCTGAAAACGGCCGAGGGCGCAGGCAGCGATCTGATCGTGATCGGGGCGCATAAACCGGACCTGAAGGATTACTTGCTGGGCCCGAACGCTGCGCGGGTTGTGCGGCATTCGACGGTTTCGGTCTACGTCGTGCGCTAGGGCTCAGTATCCTGTCATCTCAAGGTATCCACGCCCCGAGTGGCTGCCCGAGATCGTAACCGGACCTTCCCAATATTCGAACCTTGTCGCCATCCAAGCCTGGGGCGTCAGTGCGGACACTTCGACATCGAGGTTCCGGTCAGGTAGCGTCACGCGCCAGCGGGTCGGGATCGTGCGGCCAGCGACCGTGGACGTTTCGAGCGGGCTGAACGTGACGGACCCATCGGGCAGGGCGGTTGTCTCGCCATCTGCCGAGATCAGGGTCGCAGCGGTAAAGTCACTGCGATCCCCGCGAAGGCGAAACGCCATAAGTTTGTTCCCGTCGTCGAAGCTCAGCGAAAACCAGTCCCACCCGCTTTGATCTGCTGCCAGCGGTTGCGATGACCATTCGCGATCCAGCCAGCCTTGACCGGTGACCGCGATATCCTGATCCGGCAGGTGCAACGTGCCCTCGACCGCGAAGAATGGCTGTGAGTAATAGTAGCTGGCCTGCCCATCCGCCGATTTGACCGAATAGCCTTGGTCGCCGTGAAACACCAATGGACCCTGCGCCTGCAGGGTCAGGTCATATCCGAAATTGCCGCCATTGGCAGAAAGGGACAGGGTGCCCATGTCAGGCCCGCGCATGTGCCACTCGTCGATCCAAGCCTCGAACGGTTGCGCGGTGACGCCAGCCTGCCCGATGCCGCCGCGTGATAGTCTTTCCGCAAAGTAGTGGTGATCCGGGGTCGTAACCGCCGCGTGCCCCATCCATAGTTGGGGGCTTTGCCAACCCTCGGTTTCTTTGGGTTTGAGGGCAGAACGAAACAACGTCCATTGAATACCGTAGGGCCGCCCGTCCTCTCCGGTCAGGTTTGCCGTTAGGTACCACCATTCAATGCGAAAGGACGGGTGTGGGCCGTGATCCTGCGGAAACTTGAATCGGTATCCCGGCTGCGGAATGTCGAACCCTTCAGCCGATCCGCCCAACCCCGCATATCCTTGGGCCTGTGCGAAGGATGGAAGCAGCAGAGCAAGGATCAATAGCCACGATTTAACGTTCATTGGCGAACACCCTTAGCAATTCAGCCGGAGGCAGGCGCAGAAGGCGCATGGCGGGTAAAGCCGCTGCAACCAAAGCCGCCAGCAAGGTTAGAAGGAATAATCGGGCCCAATCTGCGGGAAACAGGTACATCGGCAGGCGCCAGCCAAATGCCTCGACATTGATGATGGCCAAAAGGGTCCAGGCTAGAGCCAAGCCAAGGGGCAGCGCAATAATCGCGGTAATCGCCGCCAGCAACACGCTGCGCAACAGCTCAAACTGCGCGAGTCTGGCGCGGGTCAGGCCCAACGCCCAAACGGGGGCAATCTGCGGCAGGCGTTGGGTCCAGAGGGTCAGCAGGCTGGTCAGAATGGCGAACCCCGCGACACCCAGCGTCAGCACATTCAGCGCCGAAGTGACCACAAAGGTTTTTTCAAACACGGCCATGGACTGTGCCTTCATCGCGGCCTGTTGGATCACGGCCTGCCCTGGAAGGTCAAATCTGTCCCGTAGCGCGTCTGCCAGTTCCGTTGCACTTTCGGCGCGCGTACGTATCCCGAAGCGCCTTGCCTCAACCCCCGGGGCGATTTGATCCAGCCGCGTCATCGAGACAATCGCTTGTCCGGTAGGGTTGCCATAGTCAGAGTACACGCCAGCAACGGGCAATGTGTATTCACGGTTGATCATAAGATCGTCACCGGGCCACAGGTCCTGACGGCGGGCGAGTTGTTCATTGATCAGCACCGCTTCGCCCGCATTCACGCGATCCCAGACATCCGCACCCGAGGCGATCAGAGGCCAATGCTGGCGGTAGGTTTGATCGTCGACGACTCCGTACAGAAAAAGGGGTCCGCTGGGATGCGCCAGTTCCACGCTGCGAATTGGCAGAATTGCGTCTACTTGCGGCGCTAACCAATTTGAGATTTCGCGCCCTTGCTGGTCATCCTTTGCCGTCAGATACAGCTCGGACGTCAGGCGTTGATCCAGCCAGCCTGTGAAGGTCAGGCGAAAGCTGGAAACCATCGTTCCAACGCCGATATTGGCCGCAAGGGCCAGTAGAAGCGCCATCAACGCCAGGGATAGGCCGGGCAACTGCGCGCGCATATCCGACCAGATCCACTGGGCTATTGGGCCTTTGGTAAAGCGTTGAAAAATCGAGATCACCAGCGAAAGCAAGGACGGCAAAAGCATCGCCGCACCCAGCAGCATACCGGCAACCAGTGTAAACCCGGCGACCAATCCACCAATGGACAGTTGCACGATGATGCCGACCAACATGATCAACAGGCCCAAAAGCGGGGTGGTGAAACCGTTAAAGGCGGCTGTCCGCCACGCTTGAACTCCGGCACCGGACAGCAGGGGCATATGGGACAATCGGATTAGTGCGTGACCACTGGCCAGCAGCGTTCCGCCCAGAGCCATTGCCAAACCAGCCACCGCCCATTTCGGCTGTAATGCAATTTCGCCGCTTACCGGAGCGCCGTACAGCCCCCGCAAGGTTGCTGCGACATCAGGCAAGAGCGCACCCGCCAGAAAGTACCCAAGCATCAGCCCTGCCAACCCGCCGAACAGTGCCAGCAAGGACAGTTCCAAAAGGATCACCCAGACCAGTTGCCGCATGGAAACGCCAAGCGCCCGCAGCGTTCGGATCATCCCCCGACGCTGCGCAAAAGCCAGCCCAACCGTTCCGTGCACGATGAACAGGCCAACGGCGAAAGACAGCAGCCCAAAGGCCGACAGGTTCAAGTGAAAACTGTCGGTCAGTTGCGCGGTGTCCAGTTGCGACGACGCTTCGACCCGCTCCAGCTCGGGTGTAATCGCGGCGATTTCAGGAAGCGTGCGTGGCTGGTCTGGCAGAATGATCAGCCTTGAGATTTGGCCCTTCCTGTCCAGCAAAACCTCGGCCACACCGATATCTGTCAGGATCAGATCAGGGGGAAGGTCCGGGCTTGTCAGAACGGGCGGCAGTCCGGTTTGGTTGCTCAGAAACCGCGCCAAGTCAGGTGAGGCCAGCAACCGACCGGGGGCGGTCAGCATGTCAGCCGGGTCCGGTGGGGTGGCGCTTTGCTCAATGCCCGTAACAGCAGGCAGAGCTGGATAGGCGACCATGTCGACGCCCATGACGCGGATGCTGCGCCCCCCTATGCGCGTGGTTTCTTCCAACACGGCCGCAACTTGCCATCCGGCCCGCCGCAATGACAGATATCTGTCGATCGTGATTGGACCAGCCGGATTTCTCAATTCGTCGTGTTGTCCCAGCGCGAGTTGTTCGTTGGCGCGCTGATAGCTTGCCCGTGCTTCGGCGTTGATAGCCTGAACCGCTGACCACAGGCCGGTCGCCAGCGCAATCCCGATTAATAGGGTTGCAAGTTGCAAGCGGTGCCGCCGCCAATGAGACAGCAGCACCTGAATAATCGCCACAGTCATGTGATACGCCCACCGGACAGATGCGCCCTTCGGTCCAGCCGTGCGGCAATATCCTGTGAATGCGTGACCAGCAGCAGCGCGGCCCCGGTTTCGGCTACAAGAGATAGCATGAGGTCCAGAACGGTTGCGCTGGCGGTTTCATCCAGATTTCCGGTGGGTTCATCTGCAAGCAGCAGTTTAGGCTGCGCAGCCATAGCGCGCCCAATCGCAACACGCTGCTGTTGGCCGCCCGACAGATTTTCGGGATAGCGGTCCAGTAAATCCGACAGCCCAAGCCTGTCCGCAAGATGGGTCGACCACGCTTCGTCCAGTCTTCCTGCCAGACGCGCGTGAAAGGACAGGTTCTGCGCGACGGTCAAAGAAGGGATCAGGTTGAATTGCTGAAACACCAAAGAAACGCTCTGACGGCGCAACGCGGCACGACCGGGATCTTCCAGCCCGGACAGATCGGTTCCGTCTAGCGTGATCTCTCCGCCGTCAAAACTGTCCAGCGTGGCGGCAAGGTTCAGCAGCGTGCTTTTCCCGCTGCCGCTTTCACCGGTAAGCGCAAGCGTTTGCCCCTTGTCCAGCGCCAGTGATACACCGCGCAGGACAGGGCGCCCTCCGGGATAGGATTTCTGAACATTGTCTATTTTCAACAGCATCAGTAAGCCTCGGGTCGTATTTGCAACAATGTGGAACCCACCCGGGCAGAGTCCAGACCCGACACAGATTCGGTTCTATTCGTCGCGGTGCCCGAGGCGGGGTTGTGAGCCTTTGCCTAAACGGTCATTCTGACGCTGCATTCACTGACCAAGACAAGAGATACCGAATTATGACCTTAGCGCAGCAGATTCTTTGGGGCAGTATCTATCTTGGTATTTGCTTTTTGATTGAACTTGTTCTGCTGACTTGGTGCACGCAGACAATCCGCAGCATGGCGTTGAAACTGGAAGAAAGTAAACGGTTTGTCACAATCGCCGCACCGATCTGCGTTGCCTTGGTGTTTATCGTCGCGATTCACACGTTTCAGGTGTGGCTATGGGCGATCGTCTGGGTTCTTGGGGAAACCCTGCCGGATTGGAATTCGGCGCTTTATTTCTCTTTGGTGACCTTCACGACGCTTGGCTATGGCGACATCGTTTTGGGTGAGGACCTGCGGATTTTTGGCGCGTTTGCTTCCGTCACGGGTTTGCTGGCCTTTGGATTGTCGACGGCCTTTATGGTTGCCTTGATGACTCAGGTGTTCAAAGAGGAATTGATGTCCTAAAGGATCGGGGCAAACAGCCGCGCCAGTGGAGAGCCAAAGCGGATAAAGGCGGGTTGTTCAGGCAAGTTCCGCTCTAGTTCGTAACAGTCTTTGAAATCGGCCTTTAGCATATCGTCCACAGCCTGCGCTGCGCGTTCGTCAAAGAACAGGGCCATCGCCTCAAAGTTCAATCGGAAAGAGCGATTGTCCAGATTGGTCGTGCCGACCGCCGCGAGAGTATCATCAACGACAAATGCCTTTTGATGCATGAACCCGTTGGTATAGCGAAAAACGCGCGCACCGCATTCGCGAATTTCGTCAAAATAGGCAAAAGCGGCCAGCCAGGGCAGGCGGTGGTCAATCACGTCAGGCACAAGAATTCGAACATCCACTCCGCGCAATGAGGCATGTTGCAACGCCGTCATGATGTCGATGTCAGGCACGAAATAGGGGGATGCGATCCAGATTCTTTCTTTTGCTGCAGTTATGGCAGCAAAGAACATCATTGCCCCGGTCTCGGTATCGTCGCCGGGTCCGGTGGCAACCAGAAGCGCGTTCATGTCCTGCTCGGCTTCTGTTCCTGCCCAGTCCAGTTGATCAATCAGATCCTCTTCATGTGCCCAATGCCAGTCTTCGCAAAAGATAAGTTGCAACTGGCGGACAATATGGCCGAACATTTTGATATGCGTATCCCGCCAATGGCCGAAATGCGGGTCCTGTCCCAGATATTCGACACCCACATTGTGCCCGCCGATAAAGCCGGTTTCCCCGTCAATGATCACGGTTTTTCTGTGGTTGCGGTAATTGAGCTGAAATCGGTTTTGCGGGCCGCGTCGGTCACGTGGATTGGCGATCTCAACCCCTGCAGAGCGTAGTTTGTCCAGATACGCCGTGGGCAGGCCATAACTGCCGACCGCATCGGTCATGAATCGAACACTGACACCGCGTTCAGCCGCTTCGATCAGCTTTGCCTGAAGTTGTTGGCCCAATGCGTCATCGCGCACGATGTAGAACTGGATCAGGACGTAATTCTGCGCGGCGTCAATCGCCTCGAAAATGGAATCGAACGTGGCCTGACCGTCGATCAGCAACTCGGCCCCGTTTCCACGAGATACAGGCAGGTGCGCCAGCGCCTCAAACGGTCTTGGGTTCACCTGCATTGTGTCTGGGTCGGGTTTTGAGAAGTCGGCGAAAGTCTTGATGCCTTCGACCACGGTTTCGCTTTGTTTGCGCGCAATCCGATACCCGCGAAACCGGTGGTGCCCTAAAAACAGATAGAGCGGCACGCCGAACACCGGAGCGGAGATCAATAAGACAACCCATCCAACTGCACCTTGTGGCGTGCGCGCCGTTTGCGCTGCCCGGATCGCAAAGAGGATCGCGGTGACATATAGGATAAAGACAAACGCGGAAACAAGTAGTGTCCACATGGGGTTATCAGTCTCTGTTCTACCTAGTTTGCCCCAGTGTAGACGCGTTTCCAATCTTCCGCCATATCGACGATGACCCATCCCATGTCCGGGCCTTTGTCCAGCCCGTCAACAAGCTTGCCAATCGGGCTTTCGCGGTCATAGGCCCATTCACGTTCAGAATCCGTGTGATGGATCAATACCCCAAGACGATTGCCTTCCCCAGCAGTCGTCCATTCCAACATCGCAAAATCGCCATCCGAGTTGCCAGCCGCCAATATGGGACGTCGGCCAATTGTACGTTCTATGTTGATGGGTTTTCCCTGTTTGTCGTCGATGAACGCAATTCCGGGTGACTTTACAATAGTGGGCGTACCGTCGATGGATTCGTATGTGGCGTCAGCATATGTGCCAAGCACTTGCTCGGGTGGAATGCCATATGCGTCTTCGGCGAAAACGCGCATGAAGTGCAGGCCGCCGCCGGACACGATATAGGTGCTAAAACCCTCGTCCCGGAGATACCGCAGAAGTTCCACCATCGGCTGATAGGTCATTTGGTCGTAAGGCAGGCCCGTGTCAGGGTGGCGCGCTGATTGCAGCCAGTCGGCTACGGAAGCCTGAAACTCATCGACGCTGGCGCCCGCGTGTGAGGCGTTGATTACCTCGATCAATGCTTCATGCCCGCCTTCTGCAATGGTTTGGACATCGCCTTTGGCTGCGGCTTCCAAAATGGGGGAGTTCAGGATGGACGGGTCTGTTTTTGCAAGTTCTTCAAGCCGATCCATGGCAAAGATCAACTGAAAATAGACCGGCTGTTCGGCCCATAGAGTGCCGTCGTTGTCGAATACTGCGATCCGTTCGGCTGGAGTTACATAATCCGAGTGGTTTGGGTCGGTCACCGTACTGACGAATTCAACGATCCGGGACTTGGAGTCTCCATCTTCCCAACTGGGCAGCGGGTCGGCGAACAAGGTCGTCGCTGTTATCGAAAGGAACGTGGTGAACAGAGCTGCCTTCATAGGAAATTCCAAAACCCTAAATAAATATCTTAGAAGGGCCGCCATGTGCGTGGCGGCCCCTTGTTTGTTGTTGTCTGGCCTCAGTTGTTTGTCGGTGTGGCCAGTTTCTCCATCACTTGATCCAGGTTGAAGCTGGCCGCCTTCTGTCGAGGCGGAAATTCCTGGAATGTTTCAAGGAAGGTTCCGACATACTGCTGCGCCGGCACCAGGAAGTACGCACGTTCCAGCAACCAATCGTAGTAAGTGTTGGACGTACGATAGGCCCGTTCATACGGATCGCGGCGCAGGTTGACGATCAGCGGAATGCGCAATTCGGTCCACGGCTCGATCCACGCACGAAGCGTTGCCCAGGCTTTCTGCTCAAGGAAGATCAGTTTCCAATCCTCAAAGCGCAGCGCCGTCAGGTCGCCATCGTCTGAGAAATAGAAGATCTCCTTACGCGGGCTTTCGGTCGCCTCACCAGTCAGAAGGGGCAGGATGTTGTAGCCATCCAAATGCACCTTGTAATCACGGCCCATGCCCGAAGAGCTGTATCCCGCCTTCAGCTTGTCCTTGATTTCCGGATCACCGGCGACGGCCAGATAGGTTGGCAGCCAGTCCATATGGTGAACGATCTCGTTGGTTACAGAACCGGCTTCGATCTTGCCGGGCCAACGCACCATTGAGGGCACACGCCAGCCGCCTTCCCAGTTGGTGTTCTTTTCGCCCCAGAACGGGGTCGCCGCCGCATCAGGCCACGTGTTCATATGGGGGCCGTTATCGGTTGAGTAGTGGACGATGGTGTTGTCGGCGATGCCGAGTTCATCCAGCAGATCAAGCAACTGACCAACATGCATGTCGTGTTCGATCATGCCAGCGGTGTATTCGTCAGCCACTCCGCCAACGATTTCGTTGGCTTGAGCGCGCATCTCATCCTTGACGTGGGTCCGGAAATGCATGCGCGTCCCGTTCCACCAGACATAGAAAGGCTGACCCTGTTCGTGGGCACGCTTGATAAAGTCGATCGCTGCGGCAACGGTTTCGTCATCCACCGTTTCCATACGCTTTTTAGTCAGCGGACCGGTGTCTTCGATGGTGCCGTCGGCCTTGGACTTGATCACGCCGCGCGGGCCATAGGCCTCGCGGAAGGTGCGACCGTCAGCCAAAACAGTATCACCGGGATAGTCTTCGTTCTCGGGCTCTTCCTCGGCGTTCAGGTGATACAGGTTTCCGAAAAACTCATCAAATCCGTGGTTTGTCGGAAGATGTTCATCCTTGTCGCCTAGATGGTTCTTGCCGAATTGACCCGTGACATAGCCATGATCCTTAAGCAGACCGGGTATGGTCGGATCTTCGACTTGCATACCAAGATCGGCGCCCGGCAAACCCACCTTGGACAGCCCGGTCCGAAATACGGATTGACCCATGATGTAAGAGGATCGACCGGCGGTACAGGATTGCTCACCGTAGTAATCGGTAAAGATCATTCCCTCTTTCGCGACACGGTCGATATTTGGCGTCTGATAACCCATCAGACCCATCGTGTAGGCCGAGATGTTGGATTGCCCGACGTCATCGCCCCAGATCACCAGAATATTTGGCTTTTGGTCTTGCGCCCACGCGGGAACCGCCAGCGCGACCGCAACCGTTGCGACAGCGAATCTACGTAAGCCCCTGCGCCAAGTGTCTGCCATTGAACGTGGTGGTGACATGGTTTTCTCCCGTTTTTCTGGGCCCTGTACGACCCTTTGTTGAAACTTAAATTTGGCGCGATAACTAATTAAAAACGCGGCCTGAAAGTTGGTTCGATATTGATCTGCGATAATGCGTGATAGAAGGAATCGAACGGGATTAGCATAAGCGATGATCTGTGTTAAAAACTTATCATTTGATGAGTTTGGAAAATTCTAATGTTTAACAAATCCAACAATCTTAAGACCTTGCGGAAAGGCGGCTGGTTCAGCAACCGATCGACCGCATTTCAACGCGACTTGCTGGAGTGTGGAATCGCGAAGGACTTTGAAGCGAGCGAGGCGTTGTATCATCACGGCGATACAGTGAACGGTATTTTCGCCGTCCTTGAGGGGGGCGTACAGATAACCGTGCCAGCCGATGATGGGCAGGAGTTCGTCATACACCGCGAAGGCGCAGGTTT
Source organism: Ruegeria sp. HKCCD7221 (assembly GCF_013031225.1). Lineage (NCBI taxonomy): Bacteria > Pseudomonadati > Pseudomonadota > Alphaproteobacteria > Rhodobacterales > Roseobacteraceae > Ruegeria > Ruegeria sp. HKCCD7221. The sequence goes on along the minus strand of NZ_WPZE01000001.1, from coordinate 944,932 downwards.
CTGGGTTGGCGACCTGGCTTTGTTCGCCGATTCCTCAAGGCTGGTCAGTGTTGTCGCGACACAGACAACCTGCGCCCTGTTCTTTCCAAACTCGCGTGTTACGAAGTTAGTTCAGGAGAAGCCTGATTATGTTAGGGATTTCTATGCGCTCAGTCATGAGAATATGCAGACCGCGCTGCGTATCGTGGCGAACCTTGTAGTGACTGGTACGGAAAAGCGCCTTGCGCTGCGCCTTCTCCATCTGGACGAGGGCACTTCGAAGTCCGACGGCTGGATTGAGGTGTCGCAAGAGGAGCTGGCCGAGATGATAGCGGTCTCGCAACCGACACTTCACCGCAGTCTGCACCGCTTGGCTGATCTTGGTTTGGTTGAGGTGGGCTATGGCCGCGTGCTTCTAAAGGACCGGCGTGGCCTTATTGCAAATTGTCAGAACTAAGCATCATGGGTTCAATGGGGGCAACGAATTGGCGTTAGCCCCTCGCCGCCGGACAAAGGTGTCAAGGGTGGCGATAGCCTCGGACCAATGCGGGGCCTGCCGGCCGGCATCAGACCCGTAGCGCGTTGCGCCGATCAATGCCATCTGCGCTTCAAGCTTATGTAAATCCATGGGTGTTTCTGCGCGTGCCTTCAAAAGATCCAGTGCCGAATAGGCGCCTGACAGGTCGTGGTTTTTCAAAGACAGCCTGAGCTGTGCAAGGGCATATTCGGCTGAGGACCTATAAGCACGTTCGCGTTCTTCCCGGCGCGTCCTGAAGCGGGGTGCAACCCAACGCCAGCCGGTCCAGATCATCAGCAACACGAGTGTTACCCCTAAGCCAAGCCTAAGAAAATCGCCCATGTCTTTCGGGGGCGTTTTGGGTGCAGCCAAGGTTAAGTCGACTGCAGGGATATCAACAGTTTCAACCTGTTGGGTCGTCAGGTTGAACCAGTCGATCGAAACAGCAGGAAGTTGCGTCTGCCCACCTGCCTGAGCCAGATAAATAGCTTCATCAACGCGCTGACCTGACAAAACTCCGCGATCTTCAGCTTCGGTAAAACGCGGCTCTTTTGGGTAAGCACGCAGAAGTTCATCCTGATTTTCCGGAATAAGAGGAGGTATCAAGATCGGAGTAGTCCCCGAAATTTTGGCTGTGAGCTTTCGCGTAATCGCGCCCCCCGTCTGAATGTCGGTGTCACCATCCAGCGTTTGTTCAATGGAAAAGTCCGACGCCAGAATAAGCGGGTCCAGATTTTGCGCGCCTTGCGGGATCACAGCGCCAAACGATATCGGTGGCAGCGGGACCGAAGATTCAATCGGTGCGTTGGTATCAGGATCGGCGTAAGTAACCAGAATATCCATCTGGCCCAACTGGATTTTTCCAACTTGCAAAGGATAAAGGCGATAGCTGCGCTGAACACCAGACCACGTGTCGCCTTGCACAGTTTCGCTGACCGGGCCGGATGCGCGCTCGGGCAAGCGGACCAATAAGTTTTCTTGCTCCAATGACGGAAAGACCGGAGGGGCCGGCATGAAGGTAGGAACCAAAACCTTGACGCGCAAAATGGTGGGTTGCCCGACGATCACATCGCCCTCTGCAAGGTCCACTGTTACAAGTGGGGCAATATCTGTTGGGGTCTGCGGTGTGACCACCGTTGGAAGGAGCAAGAAAATGAGGAACAGAAGGTATCTCATTGCGATTGCACCTGATTTTCCAGCAGGAACCGGTTTCTCAAAAAATCCTGCATGTCGGTATCAATTGCGCTGATCCACTGGTCTGCAGACATTGGCTGCGCGGCTTCGGTCTGGGCTTGCACCGTGGTGTCCTGACCACGCGCGTCTTCATTATCAAATACCGTATCATCCGCGCCGATCCCGGCCTCTTCGCTGGTATCCGATTGCTCTCGGGTGGTTTCAACATACTCCAGAATTGCTGTCGCAACTTCCAAATTGTGCTGGGCTTCTGGCCAGTCTGGTCGACGCTCTAACGCGGTTTCAAATGCTGCAATCGCTGGGCGGTACTCGCGGTTACGGATGCGCGCCATTCCTTCCGCAAACGCGGCTTCAGGTGTGTTCAACGACGAAAAGACCTCGGTCGCCTCAGGATAGCGGCCTGCTTTGAGCATGGCGTATCCTTGATGGTAGGGGTCCTGAAACAAATCGGCCGCGTCAGAAAAGCGCTTTTGGTTCATGGCGATTTGGCCTTGTTGATCAGGTGTCAGGAACCAGTCCTTCCAACCTTCGGCCCGCGCAGGATCGGATGGGTGCGTGATGCAAAAAAGCAAAAATGCCCACCGAATGACCCAGCCGCGCCGGAACCACAAAAGTGAGAGCAACGCCGCAGGCCAAGCCAAAATCCAACCCTGATCCTGCCAATCCAACTGATCCTCTTCGTCCAGAGCGTCGACATAGGCGTTGTGAATACTTCTGTTGAGCCGCGTAACATCCTGATCGCCCGTCGAAAATGGCACGACGGTCGCGGATGATAACGCGTCTAGCTGAACCAGTCTTTCGCCTTCTGGCAGCATCGTAAGAAACAACAGGTCGTCCTCTTCATTATTCATTGCCTTAACCTGCGACGGGTCGATATCGTCCAGCACAAACAAAATGGCGCCCGGGGTTTCGGCATCGCCGAGTATGTTCTGAGCCAGTGCAAGGGCATCGGCTGCCGCGTCGCCCTTCAGCGGCATAACGGCGGGCGTTAACCCTTCCAGCAGCGGGCGAAGGATGTTGGCATCCTCGGTCAGGGGGGCAACGCGGTGCGGACTGCCTGCATACGCGATCAAAGCGGTCCGCGCCCCTGAGCGCGTGTTGATCAGATCGGTGATCTTGTATTTCGCACGCTCAAGCCGGGATGGGGGCAGGTCGGTACCTTCCATGCTTTCGGTGACTTTCAGCGCAATAACCAACGGCGCGGTGTCTGCAATCAGTGGGTTAGGGGCGCGCGACCACGTTGGGCCCGCGGCGGCCAAGGTGACCAGCACTGCAATGGCCATGACCCCGTCTACGGGGTTCAGCTTGCGTTTGTCCGTGTCGCCCACCTCAAGGGCTTGGGCCAGGTGCGGGGCGATACCGTCTGGAATTTGAGTGGACCGTTTCGATCTTGGACGGATCAGCCACCAAACTGCAAAAACCGGTATCAGGAAAAGAAGCCAAGCCGCTCGGATAAAGTGGAAATCTGCGAGTGCTTCGATCATCGAACACTCCGCCGGTGTTGCGCGATATGAAATCCTGCGGAACTGAACAGGATCACGGCAATGACGATTAAAAGCGGTATATGGGTAAGGCTTTCGCGCGGTCGATAGCTTTGGGTTTCAACAACTCTTGGATTTTGCTCGTCGATCTGTTGGTAGGTCTGCGTCAAAGCGGCTTCGTCATCGGCAAAAAAGTACTGTCCGCCAGTCGTTTGCGCGATGTCTTGAAGGGCTTGCAAATCTACGCGGTCTTCACCTGTTGCGTTCGGGTCGCCAACTCCGATCGTATAAATGACCACATTTTTGCCCGCAGCGATTGCCGACGCGTTGACGGGTGTCATGCGGCTTGACGTGTCGGCCCCGTCGCTGAGGACGATCATCAGGCGCTGATCGACTTCGCTCGAGTCAAACAGCCGTAAGCCCAACCCAATGGCATCGCCAAGCGCCGTGTTCGGCCCAGCCATTCCCACTTCAGTCTGGTCGAGGAACCCATTCAAACTATTCAAATCTTCGGTGAACGGTGCCTGCACAAACGCGCGTGTCCCAAAGATGATCAGGGCCATTCGATCCCCCTGACGCGCGGCAATGAAGTCCCGCAGTACATCCTTGACCGCTGCGAGGCGCTGTTTGGGGGTTCCATCTTCGGACGTGAAATCCCGTTGGTCCATTGACCCGGATATATCTAGGGCCAGGACCACATCCCTCGCCGATTTTTCCACCACGATGGGATCCGCCAGCCGTTCAGGGCGTGCCAGCGCTGTAACCAACAAGACCCAAACCAGCGTCGCAATTATAGATTGCAACCATGTTCGTCCTAGAATGCTTGATCCGGTCTTGGGTTCAAGGCCGGTCGCGGCCGCGATGTGCCGGAAAAACGGAATGCGTGTGGCTTGCACCTTTTCCTTATGTGGTGGGGCGAACCAAAACACGACCAAAGGCAATGGCAACAGAACAAAGATCCAGGGCGCAGCGAAGGTGTAGGTCATGCCCCTTGGTCCCTTTTGTGGAGTTTGATCCAACTGCGAACCAGATCGGGGACGTCGTTGTTTTGAACGGTTTCTTGATAGGGCGCGGCAAGGAGGACTTCGCCGGAGGCGCCTTTAAATTCTTTCTTTTCATACGTCTGATTTAAAAAATTCAACCACTCTTGCCCGTGAAGACTTGCCACAGTCGCACGCGGAAAAGCGACCAGAGCGGTCCGCCGCAGAATCTCGGCCGCGCGTGCCGCATCGGTTCCAGCCCGATCCAGTTCTGCAAGGGCCGAGCGTCGGTAGGCATTTGCCGACCAATGTCGACGGGCCAGATAGAAGCAATAGGTCAAGGCCGCTGCCAGCACCACTGCAAGAACCGCCCAACCCCATGTTTGCGGGGTCATTGCGATTGGATCTGGGGCCGGAGCAGGCTCTAGCATATCCAAAAGTTCAACCAGTGATTTGCCCGAAACATCGACCGCCATCATCGTCCCCCCGGATGCCCGAACAGCTTCAGCAACTGATCCAGAGCAGGGACCGCTGTTGTCAGGGGGACAATTGGGAAGCCATAGCGGCGGGACCACAGGTTCAACTGCGAAAGCCTGTCCTCCATCGCTGATCTGATGCGATCGGGCAGATCAGGGATTGAGCTGTCGATTTCGATCTGGTTGTCCCCGTCGGATACCGTCAGTTTTACCCCCGGAGGTAATGCGCGCGAACTTGGATCAAAAACATTGAAAAGGATCAGATCATTTGATCGCGATAACCTGCTGAAAAGACGTTCGGACCTGTCGTTGATCCCGTCGAAGTCGGAAAACACGCACACCAAGGCATTCGTGTGTGCAAGTCGGACTGCCTGTTTCAGTACGTCGTTCAGTGTCACAGTTGGTTTTGGGCGCAGCTTCGCGTTCAGGCTACAATTCAATTCTCCAACAGATGATAGGAACCGCGTCAGTGCAGCAGGGCGCCGTTGCGGGTGATGCTCGGCCAAGTCCGTATCACCGAAAACAATCCCGCCAACACGGTCGCCTTGCCCCAGAACCCGATGTGCGGCAATGGCCGCGGCTTCTGCCGCGATCACGGATTTCATATAGACCTCGGTTCCGTAGAACATGGATACCCTTTGGTCGACCAACAAAAGGGCGGGGCGATCGCGCTCTTCCGTATAGACCCGAACATGGGGTGTGCCGGTGCGTGCGGTGACCTTCCAGTCAATTGTTCGAATGTCGTCACCTGGCATATACGTGCGCAATTCCTCAAAGTTCAGGCCACGTCCGCGTAAACGCGATGCGTGACGTCCATTGAGGATTGATCGCGCGGGTTGCCGGGGCAAAAGGCTGAGCGATCGCGATTTCGGACCCAGCCGTTGTAAATGTTCGGCATTCACATGGATGCGCGTGTCTGAGAGATATGTGGCTGTCTGCGCCATGTGGGGCCCTTACGGCAACGCCACAAGGCGCAGGATTTCCGCAATGACGTCATCGGCGGTTTTGGCGCTGCCCTGCGCTTCGAAGCTTAAGGATATGCGATGGCGAAAGACGTCATGGGCAATAGCGCGAATGTCGGCGGGGTCGACATAGTCGCGCCCGTTCATCCAGGCATGAGCGCGCCCGCACTTATCAAGCGCCAATGACGCGCGGGGGCTGGCCCCGATCTCGATCCAGTTAGCAAGCTCTTCGCTCAGGTTTTCTGGTGTTCGGGTCGCTTGCACAAGATCTGCCATATACCTGTCCATCGCGTCCGAGACATGGATCTGGCCGATTTCCGAACGCGCGGTGAACACAGCGTCCTGTGGGATTGGGGCAGGGCGTTCCCCAGACATTTCCCGGCCTGTTGCGATTTCCTCGTTCCGGACCAGGCGTATGACTTCGACCTCGTCTTCGACCGGCGGGTAGGTGATCTGAACATGCATCAGAAACCGGTCCATTTGCGCTTCGGGCAGGGGGTACGTGCCCTCTTGTTCAATGGGGTTTTGCGTGGCCATTACGATGAACAACGGGTCCATTTTATGCGTTGTTCCGGAAACCGTGACCTGCCGTTCTTCCATCGCCTCAAGCAGCGCGGCCTGAACCTTGGCCGGGGCTCTGTTGATTTCGTCCGCCAATACGATGTTGGCAAAGATCGGGCCGGGATCGAAGCGAAACGTGCTGCCCGTATCGGTTTGCTGAAACACTTCGGTTCCGGTCACGTCTGACGGAAGAAGGTCTGGCGTGAACTGAATCCGGCTGAAACTGGCGTCCATGTTGCGCGCCATTGCTTTGACGGCGCGGGTCTTTGCAAGGCCGGGCAATCCTTCGATCAACAGGTTACCGTTTGCCAGCAAACCGATGATCAGGCGATCAATGACTTCGGTCTGGCCAATGATGGACTGTCCCATTCGGGCCTTGAGGTCGCTTATTTGTTCGTGTGCATTCATTTTGGTGATCCAATTGCAGCCAATCGGTTAAAACAGGCTGGCAGGTTTCCAAATTATCCGGGCGGTCAGAAATATTTCGTAATGACTGCAGGTTAGCAGCCCTTCCGAAGTCAATCCACTACGAAATCCGGCTTGCAAGCCGCCTCATATCCGCCAACAGATCGGGCCTGATCTCTCCGGTGTTTGGATTGTCGCGCAACGTCTTGAACCAATGGTCCGGCGGCTGTTTGCCAGCGGCCCGGTTCCACGTCAAAGCGCCGAGGACGGATTGCGCATCGGCGTTTAATTCCTGAGGGATTTCAAAGCCATTAAGCACCGCCCAAACGCCGGTCCACAGCCGGGCGACTGACCATGGGTTATAGCCGCCTCCGCCCAGAACAAGAAACCTGGGTGCCATATCTCTTAGGTGTGCCGCGGCGCGCCAATGGGCGTTGTTTGACAGAGACAGGCGTGACAGCGGGTCCTCGGCGACAGCATCCGCGCCACATTGAAGGATAATCGCCTGCGGGCGAAACGTGGCCGTGGCGGGCAGGATCACCTGATCCAGTATCGCGTAGAACTCACTATCGTTCAGTCCGCGCGCGACTGGCAGGTTGAACGCAGCACCCCCAGCCGTGTCTTCAAGCGCACCGGTAAAGGGCCAGCGTCGCGCCTCGTGGACCGAGATCATTCTGACTTTGGAAGATCCGCAAAAGGCGGCTTCGACCCCGTCACAATGATGCGCGTCGATATCCACGTAAACGATACGCTCTAGACCTGCGTTCAGAAAGGTCAGGATCGCAAGTACAGGATCGTTCAGATAGCAGAACCCGTTTGCGCGGTCAGGCAGGCCGTGATGCGTCCCTCCGGCCGGGTTGTAAACGATCCCGCCGTCCCGCAGTAGTTCTGCGGCCAGCAACGATCCCCCTGCGGCGGTAGCTGGCCTGCGAAACATTTCGGCGAAAACTGGATTTGAAAGTGTGCCAAGGCCGTATTTCTTGCGCGTTTCATCGGAAACCGACTGTGTCTTTTCCGCTTTTTGAAGCGCTGCAATATAATCGGGCGTGTGAAAGAGGCGCAGGGCGTTAGGCTTGGCCCGGGGGCTGACCCGATATGCCTCGGGGGGAAGCCATCCTTGTGCCCGGCATAGATCAATAACCGTTGAAACGCGCGGGATCGCAAGCGGGTGTTTCGAACCATAGGTCGAGTTTCGATAGATCTCTGATCCGATGAACAGTGGGCGCATCGCTCAGGTGGTGGAAGTTGGTTGTTGATCTTCACCCAGTCGTCCATCCAGCGACATCAGGATTGCGATCGGGCGCAGCGCGGGGATGTGGCTGAAGACAATAAGGATGCAGACCGTCAGAGGTACACTTAGAAAGGCGCCGATCATGCCCCAGACGGTTGTCCAGAAGGTCAGCGCGAGAATGACCAGAAACGTCGACATGTTCAGCGAACGCCCCAGCATGGCGGGGTCCAGAAAATTGCCGATGAGGAACTGGATTGTCCCGCATCCAAATACGATGATGAGGAACGGACCGATGCTGTCGAACTGAACAAGTGCAATCATCGCAGGAAAAATCACCGCAATGATCGAACCGATTGAGGGGATGAAATTCAGCGCAAAAGTAAGTACAGCCCATGTTTCGGCGTATTCAAGACCCAATAGTTTGAAAACCGAATAGCTGATTCCGGCGGTGATCAGGCTGATGAATGTCTTAACACCGACATAACGCTGCAGGCTGTAAGAGATCGCGTCCAGTACCGACGCAAATTCGGCCCCGGTCTGAGGGTTTCCTGCCGCCAGTTGTATCTTTTTTCGAAAGGCCAGCCGTTCAGCCATGAGGAAAGCCACATAAAGGCTGATCAGGAAGAAATGGTTCAGCAAGGACGTGGCGCTGCCCAACAGAACGCGGGCGACATAAGACATGTCGATGCTGATTAGGTTGTCCCTGATAAAGGTGGTCACGTCATTGCCGACCAGCCCTGTGACCCGGTTTACCGCGCCGTCGAACTGATTTTCATAGGTGCTGATGGACCGCGCGAACTGGGTCGCTTGGCTGCCCAGAATATACATGATCATGAACAAGCCCGCCAAAACGACTGTCACACCAGCGACATTGGCCAGCCAGACAGGGGCGTGGGTGACAGAAATCACCCGGTCGCTTAGGGCGATAATCAGAACGTTGATCAGCAATGCCATCGTCAAGGGAATAAGAAATGCGGACCCGGCATACAGGCCCAGCACGGTCAGCGTGGCAACAATGGCGGTATCGCGGACGACAGACAGCTTCAGCCGGGGTGTCGTATACGTATCGTTTTGGTCCAAGGGCATCGGTTTCCCGCCGCTGAGCTGAGATTGCCTCAAGCTGGTTATCCTATCCTGATCCTGCACAGCCGCGCGGGATTATGCAATGCACCCAGATATTTGTACGGATTAATTTGTCTTTATACTGGATTTGATGGTTCTGTGATCCAATGAGCCGGGGTAGGCTTTCGGCATGAGCGCGAACGTGATTCCCCTTTTTGGCCGACCTCTTCAGGCGCTGTGGCTGGCCCTTGGTCGCTTTGGTGCCAAGAACGGGTTGGTGATGAGCAGCCATGTCGCCATGTCCCTTATGCTCGCCTTGTTTCCGTTCGTCTTGTTCACTGTGGCTTTGGCCGGATCCTTGTCTCAGGATTATGTCACCAACGAATTGATTGAGCTGATCTTTGGGGCTTGGCCGCAAGACGTGGCCGACCCTATTGTGGCCGAGCTGCGGGCCGTGCTGGAAGAATCCGGCTCAGGCGTCATAACCATCGGGGGTTTGTTGGCCGTGTTCTTCGCATCCAACGGAGTTGTGGCCGTTCGTGCAGCGATGAACCAGGCATATCATGATCACGATAGCTGGCCGTTCTGGAAAACCCGGCTGTACTGTCTGGCGCTGGTGGTAATCGGTGGTGCCACGATTCTGGCGATCGCTGCGGTCGAGGTGGTCTTGCCGGTCTATACAAAACTTGTGTCTGAAAGGACTGATGTAAACGTATCAGAGTGGTTGTCCGTGGATCGGCTGCGATGGACCTTTACGGTTGCCGTTCCAGCCGGAACCGTGATTCTGGCGCATCTTCTTTTGCCGACACGTCGACATTCCGTGATGCAGATTCTGCCCGGCGTGGTTCTTACGCTGGCGCTATGGGCAGCAGGGGGATGGGCGTTCTCGATCTATATCGGTCAGTTTGCGTCTTACAGCACGACCTACGCCGGATTGGCCGGTGCAATGGCGGCCTTGATCTTCCTGTATCTATGCGCCGCGATCCTGATCTTGGGCGCTGAGTTTAACGGCGCTTTGATGGACCTTCAGAATTCCGGCGAAGGGACCGTGGATTGAGACATTTTCTTTTCGGTTTGTTAGTGCTTTTCCCGGCGTTTGCTTGGGCACAGGTTCCGTCTTATGTCGGTTCGGAAAAATGTGTTGAGTGTCATCAGGCCGAAGCCGACGCATGGGCCAAATCTCATCACGCATTGGCGTGGACCGAGGCAGATGCCGGTCATGTTGTCGCTGACTTTGACGGCACCAGATTTGAGCATGACGGCATGTCTGTCGAGTTTTCCAGCGACGATACGCTGCGTGCTCGGGTCACCGAGAAAGACGGTGTAGCGACCAAGTATGATGTGCATTCAGTGGTCGGAATCGCGCCACTTCAGCAATATCTGTTCGAAACCGAACAGGGCAGTTTGCAAAGCTTTGACGTGGTTTGGGATACCGAGCAAAAGCGTTGGTTTCACCTTTACCCCGATCAGGATTTGCCCCCGGATGACGGGTTGCACTGGACAGGACCGTATAAAAACTGGAATGCCCGCTGCGCAGAATGTCATGCGACGGGGTTCGAAAAGAACTATGACGCGCAAACCCGCAGTTACGCATCAACACAGGCGGAGATCGGCGTCGGGTGCGAGGCGTGCCATGGCCCGGGTTCTGCCCATATCGACTGGATCAAAGGTCAAAGTGTCGGCGGCGACCTGACAGAATACGGGTTCACTATGGATTGGGGCAGCGGTCAGACCGAAGCTGAAATCCAGCAATGTGCCGGATGCCATTCACGCCGTGAAGCACATGGTGACGGCAACCCCTTGCCGGGAACGCCGTATCATGATGCCTATAACCTCGCGGTCCTAAGGCCGGGATTGTACCACCCGGATGGGCAGATACTGGATGAAGTCTATGTCTATGGCTCGTTCCTGCAGTCCAAAATGTACGCGCAAGGCGTAGGGTGCATGGATTGCCACGAGCCCCACAGCGCAACGTTGCGGGCCAAGGGGAATGGTGTTTGCACACAGTGCCATTCTCCCGCTGGGAACGGCCGCTTTCCGACTTTGACGGCAAAAGAATACGACGCGCCTGATCACCACCACCATCCTGACGGCAGCGACGGCGCACAGTGCAAGTCGTGCCACATGATCGAACGTGTCTACATGGGGGTCGATGGTCGGCGTGATCACAGTTTCCGTATTCCGCGCCCGGACTTGGGGCTTGGCGAAGATGCCTGCACCGATTGCCATAAGGACGAGGATCAGGAATGGGCGGCGACACAGATTGAGGCATGGTTTCCCCAGTCGGAACAGCGTGGCACGCATTATGGCACGTCGTTTCAGCAAGCGCTGACAGGCCGCGCGGACGGACCCGCCGCGTTGCTTGATATCGCCACCGATCCCGGGCAGGCGGGCATCGTTCGCGCGACAGCGGCGTATTTGCTGCAGGATTTTGGCTCGGACGAAATTGCGGCTCAGACGGCGTCTTTGCTGGCGGACGTTGATCCGGTTGTCCGCGCCAACGCAGCCCCTCTGCAACGATATGCGAGTATGTCGGATCGGGTTCAGCGGTTGGAACCGTTGCTGTCGGACCCGCGCCGTAATGTTCGGATTGCAGCGGCGAAAGAGTTTCTGACTATTCCGCCGCAACTAATGACCCGCGAACAAGGGCAACTGGCCGGGCAGGGTATGTCCGAGTGGCAAGGCGCGATTGCCAACCGTCTAGATTTTCCCGAAACGCACATGGTGCTGGGTGGCATGGCTTTGACGCTTCGCAATCCCGAAGCGGCCGAGCGCGCCTTTGCCGAAGTGATTACCCTTGACCCGCAGCGTGCTGAAGCGTGGCCGATACTGGTTCAACTCGTTCAACTGAACCGTGGGGTCGAGGCCGCGCAGAGCGTTCTTGCTGAAGGGTTGTCGCGGGTTCCAAACCACCCCGAATTGCTGCAATTAAAGGCCCAGATCGGGCGCTGAATTGGCATTGTAATACCCGCTTTCGGCCACGTTCACGGCAAAATCTATCGGTATCCAAGTCGGAAGGAGTAGAAGCTTTTTTCGGTAAGGGGTTTAAATGCTTGGAAAACCGGTTCGGATATCCCAATTGCAACGACCGCTATCAATGTCCCAGCGCATTGAAGATCTACGCACACGGAAGCCGCAATACCTTAACCATGGCGAGGCTCTGCTGCTACAGGGCATCGCGGCTGCGTCCCTGCGCGAGCAGGTTCTGACAGGAGAGCGGGTTTCGTTAGAGGATTAAGAGTCGCCCCGAAACCCAGTCGCTACAACAAATTTCTCGGAACTGTCTGAGCGGGACGCAGGTGGTTTGACGTTGGCAACCTTGGTGAATTTCTGTTTCAGAAGTTTTTGCAGATCGCCCTCGGCACCACCGGCCAGGACTTTAGCGACGAAGGTGCCGCCTTCTTCCAAAACGTCAAATGCGAAATAGGCGGCTGTCTCACACAGTGCCATGATCCGTAAATGGTCGGTTTGCTTATGCCCCGATGAGGCGGCTGCCATGTCCGACATTACCACATCGGCCTTGCCGCCCAGCCATTCTTTAACCTTTTGGTCGGCGTCGTCTTCCATGAAGTCCAGCACATGGGCCGTTGCGCCAGCGACCGGCTCGACTTCTTGCAGGTCCACGCCCAGAACCGTGCCGATCCGCTTGCCGCTTTTTTCGCCCAGCGCATTCACCCGCTTGACAGCGACCTGCAACCACCCGCCGGGCGCGCAGCCCAGATCAACGACGCGCGCGCCGGGGACCAGAAAGCGAAACTTGTCGTCCAGTTCCAATATCTTATAGGCCGCGCGTCCGCGATACCCTTCGGCATTAGCGCGCTTGACATAAGGGTCATTCAACTGCCGTTCGAGCCAGCGGGTTGAGCTGAGCTTGCGCCCACGTGCAGTCTTGACCTTAACCTTCAGGTCGCGCTGCCCGCGGCCCGAGTTGTTTTTGCCAGTCGGTGTCTTCGCCATCAGAACGGTCCGTCTTCCAATACGCCGTCCGCGCTCATTTGTGCATAAAGCAGACCCTCGCGCAGCCCACGATCCGCCACGGAAAGGCGGTCGGTGGGCCAGCAGCGTAATAGTGCCTGCAAAATGGCCGAGCCGGACATGATCAGGGCCTGCCGGTCATCACCGATACGCGGATCCCGGCGCCGACCCTGAGGGCCGAGTTCTAGATAACCACGTATCACTTTGTCAATCTGATCGCTGGTCATGCGCAGGCCATCGACCTTGGTTCGGTCATACCGTTTGAGCCCAAGGTGGGAGGCAGCAACGGTTGTGACCGTGCCGCTGGTGCCTACAATCTGAAACCCTTCACGTGCCTGCTCATCTTTGTAGGGGGCGAAATCGGCCAGGTTCTCTTCGAAAAACCAGCTCATCAAGGCAAACCGAGCCGAGTCATCCTCGACGTCATTGAATTGGTCCCGGAGGGTCGCGACCCCTAAGGGAACACTGATCCAGTCCACAACCTTGGCCGCAGGAAATGGGCTTTCGGCCGCGTGGAACCCATTGTGCAGGCGCATGATCGCCGCAGGTCTGTCCCGGCGCGGAACGGATGAGATGTCGATCCACACCAGTTCGGTCGAGCCGCCGCCGATATCCACGACCAGCAATTGTTCGGTCTTGGTTGAAACCAGCGGCGCGCAGGAGATCACGGCAAGCCGTGCTTCTTCCTCGGGCTGGATGATCTCAAGCGTCAGCCCGGTTTCGCGCCGCACCTGCCGGATGAAGTCGCGTGAGTTTTTGGCGCGCCGACAAGCTTCGGTCGCAACCAGCCGCATTCGTCGGACTTTATTGCGTTTCAGTTTTTGCTGGCAAATCCGCAGCGCCTGAATGGTGCGCGCCATGGAAGACCGGGACAAACGCCCGGTCCGCTCAAGACCCGCGCCCAATTGCACGGATTTTGAGAAGCTGTCGACCACATGGAACCCGCTGCCCTTGGGCTGGGCTATCAACATGCGGCAGCTATTTGTCCCCAGATCCAGCGCCGCATACAACGCATCTGGATCGGGTCTTGCCGGCGCGGGGCTTTCGACCGCCTTCGGGAACGCGCCCGCACCTTTGGGACGCTTGGGCGCCATCGTAACGCCCTCCGATTTTCGAGTTACCCCGACCATAGGTCGCGCGCCTGCGTCGTGCAAGACGCTCATTAAGGTGATGAGAATTTTGATGTGAGGGTTTGCTCAAGACTTCGTTACAAGGCCGGTATCCCATCGTGGGTAAAAAGGTCGTTAGAACTCTGCCTTGTGTCGAAAATCGACCGACCTGAGCCCATATTGAAGTTTAGAACCGATCCATCTGGTTAGGAGGAATCAAACGCGATGCCTGACGTCACCATCGTTTTTTGGCGCGATATCCCAGCTCAAGTCATCGTCGGCAAAGGCCGCCGGGGCGCAAAGCGGCAGTTGGAGGAACGGTTCGAGCAAGCCATCGACCGCGCGGCTATGAAGGTGAACGCCAAGGATAGCGACGCCTATCTGGCCGAGTGGCGCAAGGCCGAACCTTTTGCGGTTGAGGGCGACCCGTCCGAGATCGCCGAGGCCGAGGCCGTGCGTCTGGAAGCGGAATATGATCAGGACCGCATCAAGGCGCTGATCGCAAATGACGGTTGGGCATGAGCCCGAAATCTATATGGGAGGCCGCGATGGCTTTGCTGAACTTCAAGAAACGTGATGCGGCCGAAAACGGCCCTGTGAACCCGACCGTCGAAGCCTTTTTGCAGGGCTATTCGATCGAAGTAATGCCCCGTACGGCCGAAAAGGTCGAGGATTTCCGCGCTCTGCTGCCCGAAGGCACCCGCGTCTACATCGCCCATATCGAGGGCACCCCGATCGAGGACATGGTCAAGACCGCCAAGCGCATCGCTGCCGAGGGCTATCCGGTCATGCCGCACTTTCCTGCGCGGATCATTAAGGACGCGGCGACGCTGGAAAACTGGATTTCTATGTATCAGGGGGAAGCGGGCGTGGATCAGGCGCTGCTGCTGGCCGGTGGACTGGACAAGCCGCAGGGTGATTTTGACAGTTCGATGCAACTGATGGAGACCGGCCTGTTTGACAAGGCAGGTTTCAAGCGTCTGCACGTGGCTGGCCACCCCGAGGGCAACAAGGATATCGACCCGGACGGCTCGACCAAGAATGTTGACGATGCGCTGCGTTGGAAACAGAAATTCAGCGAGACAACCGACGCCGAAATGGCGCTGGCGACACAATTTGCGTTCGACGCGAAGCCGATCATCGAATGGGCAGACGGTCTGAAGGCCGCGGGGATCGACTTACCGATCCATATTGGTATTGCGGGTCCGGCCAAGTTGCAGACCCTGATCAAATTCGCGATTGCCTGTGGCGTTGGTCCATCGCTGAAGGTTCTGCAAAAGCGCGCGATGGATGTATCCAAGCTGTTGCTGCCTTATGAGCCGACCGATGTGATCACCGAATTGGCCAACCACAAAGCCGCCAACCCGGATTTCAACATCACCAACGTACATTTCTTCCCGCTTGGCGGCGTCAAGACTAACGCCAACTGGGCTATCAACAATGGCGGCGCTTCGGCAAAGCCTGCAAATACCTAAGGAACGGACATGACCCGTACTGTCGTAGAATCAAAAACAAAAACCGCCGTTCTGGGCTTTGACGAACCGTTCTGCGTGATCGGTGAGCGGATTAACCCCACTGGCCGCAAGAAACTGGCCGCAGAACTGGAAGCGGGCGATTTCTCGACTGTCGAGAAGGACGCCATCGCGCAGGTTGCAGCAGGCGCGACCGTTCTGGATATCAATGCGGGCGTTGTCTACAACTCGAACCCCAACCCGAACGAGACCGAGCCACCGCTGATGACCAAGATCGTTGAGCTGGTTCAGGGCCTGGTTGACGTCCCGCTCTGTATCGACTCGTCGGTTCCGGGCGCTCTGGAAGCCGGTCTTGAGGCGGCTGAGGGCCGCCCGCTTCTGAATTCGGTTACCGGTGAAGAAGAGCGTCTGGAATTGGTGCTGCCGCTGGTCAAGAAATACAACGTGCCGGTTGTGGCAATCTCGAACGACGACACCGGGATTTCCGAAGACCCTGATGTGCGGTTTGACGTCGCTAAGAAGATCGTTGAACGCGCCGCCGATTTCGGCATTCCGGCCCATGACATCGTGGTTGACCCGCTGGTTATGCCCATCGGCGCGATGGCAACCGCTGGCCAGCAGGTATTTGCATTGGTTCGTCGCCTGCGCGAGGAACTGGGCGTGAATACGACTTGCGGTGCATCCAACATCTCGTTCGGTCTGCCGAACCGTCACGGCATCAACAATGCCTTCCTGCCGATGGCAATGGGCGCTGGAATGACCTCGGCGATCATGAACCCTGTGGCCTTGCCAGTTGGTCCCAAAAAGCTGGCTGAAAAGAAGGCCGAGGTAGCAGCCAAAGGCATCGTACTGCCTGCGGATATGGATGATGAGACCTTCTGCCAACTGTTCGGCCTGGGCTCGACCCAACCGCGCGCCGGCAAAGAGATGGAGGCCATCCGCGCCGCTAACCTGCTGACCAACAACGACCCGCATGGCGGGGCATGGATCAAGTTCAACAAGTCGCCTGAAGAAGCCGCGGCAGCCGGTGCCGCAGGTGGTCGTCGTGGTGGTGGACGTCGCCGCCGCGCGTGATCCGCATCACATTTTGAGTCAAAGCCGGGCCAAGTGCCCGGCTTTTTTTCGTTTGACACCGATCAATGCCTCTCGTGGCCGTTGTAGTGACACTGGTTGTGATTTTTTCGCAGATCAGGGCGCCATTATGACCAAGCATGTTCCCCCGAAACTGACCGAGGCAGATCTGTCGCTGAGGCTGGGCAAGAAAGAGTATTTTGAGGAACTGGTAGAGTTGCAGGCGCAACTGGCGTTGATCCAACAGGCGTTTTTGTTTCACGGGACCAAGGGCGTGCTGGTGTTCGAAGGATGGGACGCGGCGGGCAAAGGCGGCACGATCCGGCGGATCAGTCAGGCGTTGGACCCGCGCAGCTTCAAGGTTTGGCCGATTGGTGCGCCGCGCAACTACTACCTGAATCGTCATTACCTGTTGCGGTTCTGGGAACGGCTACCGCCCGAGGGCGCGATCTCGGCTTTTGACCGAAGCTGGTATGGGCGGGTGCTGGTCGAGCGGTTGGAAAAGTTCACCTCCGAAGATCGCTGGCGCGCCGCTTATGGTGAGATCAACGATTTCGAGCGAATGCTGGTGGATGACGGCACGCGGATCGTAAAGCTGTTCTTCCACATCTCGTCCGAGGAACAGATGGCGCGATTCACCGAACGTCTACGCAACCCGCTGAAGCGCTGGAAACTGACCTATGAGGATTTCCGCAACCGCGAACACTGGTCCGAGGCGGAAGTCGCGGTGGATGAGATGCTGGCGCGGACCTCGACCCAGATAGCGCCGTGGCACGTGATCCCCGCCAACAACAAGAAATACGCCCGGATCAAGACGATGCGAACGATTGTTGAGGCGTTCTCAAGGGACATCGACCTGAGCCCGCAACATCTGGATCAGCGAACCCTTGATGCTGCGTGCGAAGTGTTGGACGTTGAAAAATCGCTGATCGACAGCCTGCGAGCCCGGACAGAATAATCTTGCGGCATCCTGTCGAAACGCGCTTGAAGCTGGTCGTGAGCCAATGTTATTCAAACCCGCGCGGCGGGTATGATGTAATGGTAGCCTGTCAGCTTCCCAAGCTGAACGCGCGGGTTCGATTCCCGCTACCCGCTCCAGTTACTCGGGCCCACGTGCCTGAAACAAGTTTATGAGCGCAGGTACGTTGACCATATCCCCTGCCTGATAGGGCTGGAATTCACCTGCTACTGCGTCCCGAATGACCGCGATATCTTCGGGTCCACCGTCGAAGTGGGCGATCACCCGCGCCGCTGGGCCAACTCGTGTACAGAGTGCAGCGCAATCCTCTAGCGTTCCGTATACCGGTAAGGTCAGGTCAACCGCGTCGACCTTGATGTCAGTCAGTCCGGCGTCTGCCAGCAAACCTGTGACGCGATCCTGATCATGAAAGGCCAAAGGTCCGGGTGCGTTGCGATCCACTTTTGGTGGTGTTCCTAGGCGCGCGGTGGCCGCAATGTGTGGAATAAAGAACCAGGGGTTGCCGGAGAGCGGCCCCCAAGCGGCAAAAGTCATTTGCCCGCCGGGCTTCAGGGCTCGTGCCATGTTTGCAAAGGCAGCAACCGTATCATCGAAGAACATCACGCCAAAACGCGAGATCATGGCATCCCGGTCGCCTTCGTCAAAAGGGTGGGTCTGCGCGTCTGCGAATTGAAAGCCGACATTTGAATGCCCGGCTGCCTCTGCGCGTACCGCAGCTCGATCCAGAAAAGGCTGTGAAAAATCAGCGGCTAGAACGTGACCTTTGGGGCCAACGACCTGGGCGGCCTGAACCGTGCTCGCGCCCGTGCCGCAGCCGATGTCCAACACACGATGCCCCGGTTGAAGAGCGGCGCGATCCAGCACCAGATCCAGAACCGGGGCCAGAAGGGCATCCATCTGATCCTCATAGGTCAGCCATTTCGCACCCGAGGGTGAGTTGCCCCAGAATTCAGCCTGTTCTTCGTTTGTTATCGCCATGTCGCCTCCGGTTCTTTGGGGTAACTATGACCTGCGGCGACGACGGCGGCCAGATTTTTCCTCATCCCCGCCACCGGTGTTGAATGAAGGCGAGGGGAGGGTGACCACCTGCGCCAGTTCCGGAAATGGGTCGGTTTTGTGCGGGATCGCGTTGGCGGCTACGAAATGATCCTGAAACTTGGGCTCAATCGCGGTTTCGACTTTGGTGATCTCGCGCACGACACGTTCAATTTCCTTGCGCGATCCGATGTTGCACAGGGCGATCCGCGCGCCGGTACCGGCCGCGTTTCCTGCGCTGGAGACCTTGTCCAACGGTGCGTCGGGGATCATCCCCAAAACCATCGCGTGTTTGGTCGAGATATGCGCGCCGAACGCCCCGGCCAGAACCACGCGATCCACGGTGTCGACCTGCATCTCATCCATTAGCAGGCGCGCACCGGCATAAAGCGCCGATTTCGCCAGTTGGATGGCGCGGATGTCACCTTGGGTCACAGTGATACGCGGGCCGCCTTCGGCGCTGGCGTCGTGGATCAAATAGGAATGTGTACGCCCTTCGGGGATGCAGCGCGTGGTGCCGGTTTGTTCAGCCGATCCGATCAGGCCGCTTTCATCCAGCAGCCCGGCGATGCGCATTTCCGCCACGGCTTCGATAATGCCTGAGCCGCAGATGCCAGTGATTCCGGTGGTGGTGATGTCCTGATCGAACCCGTCCTCGTCGGACCACTTGTCAGACCCGATGATGCGGAAGCGGGGTTCCTTGGTAATGGGGTCGATCTCGATCCGTTCAATCGCGCCGGGCGCAGCGCGCTGGCCAGAACTGATCTGCGCGCCTTCAAAGGCGGGGCCGGTGGGCGAGGAACAAGCCAGCACGCGTGTGGTGTTGCCCAGCAGGATTTCGGCGTTGGTGCCGACATCGACGATCAGCACAAGGTCTTCCGACTTGCCCGGTTCCTCGGACAGGGCAACGGCGGCACAGTCGGCCCCCACATGTCCCGCAATACAGGGCAGGATATAGACCTGTGCGCGGGGGTTCATCTTGGTCAGGTCCATCTCACGCGCGGGCAGGGACATGCTTTCCGATGTCGCCAGCGCGAAGGGGGCCTGCCCCAGTTCAACCGGGTCCAGACCCAGCAGCAGGTGGTGCATGACCGGGTTGCAGACGAACACCGTTTCCACGATCAGCGCGGCGTCGATCCCGGCCTCATCCGCGATCGAGGTGGTCAGGTCATTGATCGCCTCACGCACGGCGCGGGTCATCTCGGCGTCGCCGCCGGGGTTCATCATGGCGTAGGACACGCGGCTCATCAGGTCTTCACCAAAGCGGATCTGCGGGTTCATCAAGCCGGACGATGCCTTGACCTCACCGGTTTCCAGATCAGTCAGGTGGGCGGCGACGGTGGTTGAGCCAAGGTCGATGGCCAGACCGTACAGCCCTTGCTCATGCAGGCCGGGCCAGATTTCCACGATCTGCGCTACCTCATCCTTGTGGCCTTTGTGGACGGCTACCGTAACCTCCCACTTGCCTTTGCGCAGCACAGGCTGCAACTTTGCCATCAGCGACAGATCGGCGGTGACGGCGTCGATCTTCCACTGCTCGCGCAGGGCGCGTTCCAGCCGCTCCAGATCGCCGGTGGGCGAGTGCATGTCGGGTTCCTCGACCACCACGAAATACAGCCGCGTCGCCGGATCCATGGTGATGGCACGGGCCGCAGCCGCTTTGCGCACGACCTGACGATGGACCTGAGATTCGGGCGGCACGTCGATCACTACATCGCCCTGTACAGTGGCCTGACACCCCAAACGGCGCCCCGGCTTCAACCCGCGCTTGTCGTCATAGCGTTGTTCCACCGCGTTCCATTCGCTCAGCGCGCCTTCGGATACCGACACGCCGTGCTTGGGAAACTCACCATAGCTGGGCGTGATCTGGCATTTCGAACAAATCCCGCGCCCACCGCAGACCGAATCCAGATCGACACCCAACTGCCGGGCAGCGGTCAGGACCGGAGTGCCAACTGGGAAGTGCCCACGTTTGCCCGACGGGGTAAAAACGACAAGGGGTTCGGTGGTCATATCTGGCCTGCCTTTTGTATTCGCGCATCTGCCGCGCAAGATATGGGTTTGTGCGCAAAGGGAAAGGGCAATCAGCGGCAGGTTTTGACCGTCTTGCGTCGTTTTTTGCCGCGGCAATGTCCCGCAGGGCAAAACTAGTTTAGGTCAGGGGCTTTTCCTTAGCTTGAATCCATGCAATAGGGTCGCCGTCAAACGGGGTTTTGCATGGGGTTAGCAGATGCAGATTCGTGAGGCACTCACCTTTGACGACGTTCTTCTGGTTCCGGGCGCATCTTCTGTGCTGCCCGCAACGGCGAACACGACGACGCGCGTGACGCGCGAGATTACCATGAACATCCCGCTGCTGAGTTCAGCGATGGACACAGTGACCGAGGCGCGCATGGCCATCGCCATGGCGCAAGCGGGCGGCATCGGCGTGATCCACAAGAACCTGAGCACCGAGGAACAGGCCCGCGAGGTACGCCGGGTCAAGCGGTTCGAATCCGGCATCGTCTATAACCCTGTGACATTGCGCGCGGATCAGACGCTGGCTGATGCCAAGGCGCTGGTCGAGCGGTATAACTTCACCGGTTTTCCCGTTGTCGACCCCGAGGGGCGCGTTGTCGGTATCGTGACCAACCGCGACATGCGGTTTGCGACCTCGGACGACACGCCGATCCACGCGATGATGACCGCCGACAATCTGGCGATGCTGCAGGAACCCGCCGATCTGGAAGAAGCTAAAAGCCTGATGAAGGCGCGCCGGATCGAAAAGCTGCTGGTTGTTGACGCCGAAGGCAAACTGACTGGCCTGCTGACCCTGAAAGATACAGAACAAGCGGTGCTGAATCCGACTGCGTGCAAAGACCGCCTGGGCCGTTTGCGCGTTGCGGCGGCGACTTCGGTCGGGGATGCCGGGTTTGAGCGTTCCGAGCAATTGGTGGATTCAGGCGTCGACATCATTGTTGTGGACACCGCACACGGCCATTCACAAGGCGTTCTGGACGCGGTGAAACGGGTCAAGACCCTGTCGAACGAGGTTCAGATCATCGCCGGTAATGTAGCCACTGGCGAGGCGACCAAAGCGTTGATCGACGCGGGCGCGGACTCGATCAAGGTGGGGATCGGGCCGGGCTCGATCTGTACCACACGGATGGTGGCCGGTGTGGGCGTGCCGCAGTTGACCGCGATCATGGATTGCGCTGCGGCGGCCGGGGATGTGCCGATAATCGCCGATGGCGGCATTAAATTCTCGGGCGATTTTGCCAAGGCAATCGCGGCGGGGGCGTCCTGCGCGATGGTCGGTTCTATGATCGCGGGCACCGATGAAAGCCCCGGTGAAGTGATTTTGTATCAGGGCCGCTCGTTCAAATCTTATCGCGGCATGGGTAGCTTGGGCGCAATGGCGCGAGGCTCGGCGGATCGGTACTTCCAGAAGGACGCCGCCAACGACAAGCTGGTGCCCGAAGGGATCGAAGGGCAGGTGCCCTACAAAGGCTCGGCCAGCGCCGTTGTGCATCAGTTGGTCGGCGGTCTGCGCGCGGCGATGGGCTATACCGGCTGCGCAACTGTGGAAGAGATGCGGCGCAACTGCGACTTTGTCAAAATCACGGGCGCGGGGCTTAAGGAAAGCCATGTGCATGACGTTCAGATCACCCGCGAAAGCCCGAATTACCGCGTGATGTAAACTCTCGAATTGTGCGATGCGGCGCCTGTTGGGGCGCCGTTTTGCGTTTCTAAAGAGCAAGGGACAGCCCGATGACACCAGCAGCCCGCGTTCAGGCCTCCATCGACATTCTGGACGAGATTCTCGGCGGAGTGCCGGTTGAAAAGGCGCTTACGGGATGGGCGCGACGCAGCCGTTTTGCGGGGTCCAAAGATCGTGCTGCCATTCGTGACCATGTTTTCGGTGCTGTGCGATGCAAACGATCCTTTGCAGCACTTGGCGGAGCGGCAACCGGGCGGGGGCTGATGATTGGCGCGTCACGCGCAGCCCAGGCTGATCTTGCCGCGCTTTTCACCGGCGAACGCCACGCGCCGACTGCTGTGCTGGAAACGGAAGCCGGGCGAGACTTTGCATCTGATGCAGAGCGGTACGATATCCCCGATTGGTTATGGCCGGTGTTCAAGGATTCCTTGGGGGATCAGGCTGTTCCTGCTGCAGAAGCGTTGCAAAGACGTGCTCCGATCCATCTACGCGCCAACCTGATCAAAACCAATCGGTCCGACGCAATTGTGGCACTGGATCAGGTTGGGATCGTTGCACGCGTTCATCCAGCTAGTGACACGGCACTTGAAGTCGTCGAAGGGGCCCGCAAGATCGCACAAAGTCCGGCTTATAAAGAAGGGCTTGTCGAACTTCAGGATGCGGCAAGTCAAGCTGTCGTATCTGCGCTGGACTTGCAGCCCGGTCTGCGCGTTCTCGACTATTGCGCTGGCGGCGGAGGAAAGTCTTTGGCCTTGGCTGCGCATGACGGTGTCGAAGTTTTCGCACATGATGTTAACGCAGGTCGGATGCGTGACATTCCTGCACGCGCTGACCGCGCTGGTGCCAAGATTACGACAGTGTCCACGCAAGACGTTCGGAAACACGGTCCTTTTGATATCGTGTTGGTTGATGCACCATGTTCAGGAAGCGGCTCATGGCGGCGTGCACCTGCCGGGAAGTGGGCATTGACCCCACAGCGCCTGACTGAGTTGACTGAATTGCAGTTTGAAATTTTGGAGGCAACGTCGTCGCTGGTCGCTCAAGGCGGAACACTGGCCTACGCGACCTGTTCGATGTTTAGGCCCGAAAACGATGAAGTCGTCGACAGGTTTACGGCGCTGCATTCCGAATGGAGAGAGGCATTTAGCAAAAGGTGGTTGCCGACTGAGGGCGCGGACGGTTTCTTCGCATCACATATAAAGCGGTAATTTTGACGCATCAAACAACTTGGGGTAGATTGTGGCGAGAAAATTAATAGGGTGTTAATCAATTTGGGCTGATCTCCAAAAAATCTTTTGATCCGAGTTGTTAATGCCTGAAACCCTAGCCTTGATTTCTGAACATTCCCTCAGGAAATTTCCTGCCAACGTAAGGCTTGTTGCTTTGGTCATGCTGGGTGGCGCACTTAGTTTCGCACCCTTTGCCAAAGACCTACCGGAAGCTATTGCAACTGGATTTCTGGTCGTCGGTGCCTCATTTCTGTCGACTGCATTTTTGGTCGTGCTCAGGGGGCAGATCGCAGAACTATTCCTTCGGCAGGCCATCAAGGTCATGGCATCGTTCGCAGAACAGGACATGTTTCCCTGCGTGATCGCGGATTCCGAAGGGTGCGTGCGCCACGCGAATTCCAGGGCTTCGGCTCGGTTCCGTGCTTTTCCGGGGGTCAGGCTTGACAGTTCTCTCAAGTCCGTGTTTGCCAACCCGTCTGCGGTTTTGCTTCGTCTGCAAGCTTTGGCGGAAATTCACGGAAAGGCACGTGAAGACGTTGTCACCGTTGGGTCGACTGTGCCGGTCTCGGTCTTTGATGTTGGGCACGGCTTATATTGCTGGCGCTTCAAAATGGACGAGCGGGGGCAATGGGACGATGCGGATGTTCCTGTTCTGACGCACGGAAGAAATGGCACGCTGCTGCGTGTCAACGGGGCTGCAGAAAGTCTGCTTGGTTTCCGGCCTGAGACCATAGAGCAAGTCTTTGCGACAGAACTCCCGCCTGCTGGTGAAATTGTGCGTGCCGAAACTGCCGATACGTCAATCCCGGTGACAGTGTGTGAGCTTTCACGCTCGGGATCAGTTCAAGATACACTTATTCTTCCAGTGAATGTGTCAGCCGGCCCCGCGCCTGAGGCCCCATTTGATGATTTACCAGTCCCCCTCATGTGCCTTTCGCTTGACGGGCAGATCAAAGAGGTCAACCGTCTGGCCGCCAAGCTTGCCGGGGATATCCGCCCGGGTGAAACGAACGTGGCGCAGATCATGCAAGGGCTGGGCTATCCAATCCACGAATGGCTGGCACGTTCTGCCGCCGATGATGCAGTACCGTGTTCGGAATTTCTTAGGTTAAGTCGCAAGGATAAAGAGGTCTTCGTTCAAGTCACTCTGAGCAAGGTCGTCAACAAGGGCGAAGTTTGCCTGATCGCCGTGCTGAACGATGCGACGGAGCTTAAGACTTTGGAGGCCCAGTTCGTTCAGGGACAAAAGATGCAGGCCGTTGGGCAACTGGCGGGTGGTGTCGCGCATGACTTCAACAATCTGCTAACGGCGATCTCGGGGCATTGTGACCTGTTGCTGCTTAGACATGATCAGAATGATCCAAACTACGGAGATTTGGTTCAGATCAACCAAAACGCCAACCGCGCGGCTGCGCTGGTAAGTCAATTGCTGGCGTTCTCACGCAAACAGACCCTTCAGCCCGAAGTTCTGGACTTGCGGGATACAATTTCTGACCTCATCCATCTGTTGAACCGACTGGTCGGAGAGAAAATTCGCCTGATCCTCAGCCATGATCCGGTTCTCAAACCCGTGCGGGCAGATAAGCGCCAACTGGAACAGGTTTTCATGAACCTTGTCGTGAATGCACGGGACGCCATGCCGGAAGGGGGGGATGTGCGAATTGAAACTGAGGTTGTTCGTATGACAGAGCCACTTCGCAGGGACCGCGCGACGGTTCAACCCGGCGAATACGTTACTGTTAAGGTCATTGATAGCGGCACCGGGATTGCTTCGGACAAATTGCAAAAGGTGTTTGAACCCTTCTACACGACGAAAAGAACCGGCGAAGGCACCGGGCTGGGCCTGTCTACTGTTTACGGAATCGTAAAGCAGACGGGGGGGTTCATCTTTGTTGACAGTCTGATTGGGTGCGGAACCGAATTCACGGTATTCCTGCCGGTCTCTGGCGCAGAGGAGCGGGTTGTTCCCGAAGAAGCCACCTTGCCTGACGCTCAGGGTGCTCGCTCGGGCGAAGGCGTTGTCCTCTTGGTTGAGGATGAAGCACCGGTCCGCGCATTTGCCACCCGCGCGTTGAGGTTGAAAGGGTACACGGTGCTTGAGGCGGATTGTGCGGAAGAGGCTTTACGGTTGCTGGAAGACGGGTCCTTGAATGTGGACGTTTTTGTCACCGATGTCGTTATGCCCGGCATGGATGGGCCGACATGGGTTCGCAAGGCGATGGAAGATCGTCCCGATGTCCGGGTCATCTTCATGTCAGGCTATACCGAAGGCGCATTCGGGAACTCGGACCACGATATCAGCAATTCGACCTTCCTGCCGAAACCCTTTTCTTTGAACCAACTTACAGAAGCGGTGTTTCAACAAATCAATTGAAACGGTCAGAGCGCGGCGTCATGACATGCGAATTCGGCGGCATGTGATTGGCGAAATGCCTTTTCCGTTTCCGGGCTCAAACTCAAATCGCGTTTTGGCGAGACATTCTCTTGGGTCAAAGATATCTCTGTGCCAAGTCGGTCTTGCAGGAAATCCAGTATTTTGTCCTGATTTTCGTATTTGAAAATGTGACTTGCGCCAACACCGTTGTTCCGTGTGCGAAAAAACTGGCTCTGACTGCCTACATCCGCGAATTCCGGGCGCGGGGTCTGCATGTAAGCTTGAACGAAATCATCAAAGCTCAGGTCGTGGGTGGAATGAGGGTGGCCCAGACGCTCGGGCCGGGCGCGAAACTTGTACCAACTGCCAATCCAGTCGATCGGCTCTCGGACGACGGCCATGATTTCCATCTCGGTGTCGTACATTTTTCGAAAGATATTCTGAAAAAAACGATCATAGCGTCGGAACGGCGCGTGTTTCAGGTCCGGCGGGCCGGTAATCACAAAGTCAGCGCGATCCTGCAACGCCGTGTGGTACGCTGTACTTCCGGTTTTAGGTACGGCCAGGAACGCAAGACGTTCTTTATAGAAAACAAGCAATTATCGCGTCCTTGGCCAAGTTTGTCACAAGGGCAGAGTGGCGTAAACGACTCTTTAACACAATTGCTGAACAGTACTTTCTGTAAGTTTTTATTGAAATGTTCTCTTTTTGGTCCCATAAGGAACAAGAGGCGAACAAAGCAGTGATTGCCGCCCGTTAAAGGGTGTGACAAAAGGGAAGGCGACAGGACAATGGCGGATCTTCTGACGATGAGCGACAAGAAAAACGCAGACAAGCAAAAGGCGCTCGACAGTGCGCTGGCACAGATCGAACGGCAGTTCGGTAAGGGCTCGATCATGAAGCTGGGCGAAGATACCAAGCAGGATATTGACGCTAGCTCAACCGGGTCGCTGGGGCTGGATATCGCGTTGGGAATCGGTGGCCTGCCGATGGGCCGGATTGTTGAGATTTACGGACCCGAAAGCTCGGGTAAGACCACGCTTACGTTGCATTGTATTGCAGAACAGCAGAAGCGCGGCGGTGTCTGTGCGTTCGTCGACGCGGAACATGCGCTGGACCCGCAATATGCCCGCAAGCTGGGTGTTGATCTGGATGAGCTGTTGATCTCGCAACCCGATACCGGCGAACAGGCGCTTGAGATTACTGATACGCTGGTGCGCTCGGGCGCGGTGAACATGGTCGTGGTCGACTCGGTCGCAGCCCTGACGCCGAAGTCTGAACTGGAAGGCGACATGGGCGACAGCAATGTCGGCGTTCAGGCCCGTTTGATGAGCCAGGCGATGCGCAAGCTGACCGGCTCGATCAGCCGCAGCAACTGCATGGTGATTTTCATCAACCAGATTCGGATGAAGATCGGCGTGATGTTTGGCAGCCCTGAGACCACGACCGGGGGCAACGCTCTGAAATTCTACAGCTCGGTTCGTCTGGATATCCGTCGCATCGGCGCGATCAAGGATCGGGACGAGGTTGTCGGCAACCAGACCCGTGTGAAGGTCGTCAAGAACAAGGTGGCACCTCCGTTCAAGCAGGTGGAATTCGACATTATGTATGGCGAAGGCATCAGCAAGATGGGCGAGCTGCTGGATCTGGGCGTCAAGGCTGGTGTGGTCGAGAAATCTGGCTCGTGGTTCAGCTATGGCGACGAGAGGATCGGGCAGGGGCGTGAGAATGCCAAGCAGTACCTGCGTGACAACAGCCGGATCGCGCTTGAAATCGAAGACAAGATCCGAGCCGCGCATGGGTTGGATTTTGATATGCCGCCCGGCGCGGCCGAGGATGACGACATCCTCGAAGCCTGATCCGATCCCGATTTCTGACAGACGGGCGGTCCTTCGGGGCCGCCTTGTTTCGTTTGGTCTTTCAATCCTGTGGACTATCCCATGGGACGGGGATAAACCCTTCTGGAACAAGATGACTGCGCGCTGAGAGAGCCTTATGCCAACGCTGAACGATATTCGATCGACCTTTCTGAACTACTTTGCCAAACAAGGGCACGAAGTGGTGGCGTCCAGCCCTTTGGTGCCCCGCAATGACCCGACACTGATGTTCGTGAATTCGGGCATGGTGCAGTTCAAGAACCTGTTTACCGGCGTTGAAACCCGCGACTATCAGCGCGCGACGACGGCGCAGAAATGTGTGCGTGCAGGCGGCAAGCATAACGATCTGGACAATGTGGGTTACACCGCACGTCACCATACGTTCTTTGAGATGCTGGGAAATTTCTCGTTCGGGGATTACTTCAAGCATGACGCGATCCCCTTCGCGTGGGAGCTGATCACCAAGGAATTCGGTATCGACAAGAACCGCCTGCTGACAACGGTCTACCACACTGATGATGAGGCGTTTGAGATCTGGAAGAAGGTCGGCGTCCCCGAGGATCGGATTATCCGCATCGCCACCAGTGACAACTTCTGGCAAATGGGTCCGACCGGACCCTGTGGTCCGTGCACCGAGATTTTCTATGATCATGGCGACCACATCTGGGGCGGCCCTCCGGGTTCGGCCGAGGAAGACGGTGATCGGTTCATCGAGATCTGGAACATCGTTTTCATGCAGAACGAACAGTTCGAAGACGGCTCGATGGTGGAGCTGGACATGCAGTCCATCGACACTGGCATGGGGCTGGAACGGATTGGCGCGTTGTTGCAGGGCAGCCATGACAACTATGACACCGACCTGTTCAAAACGCTGATTGAGGCGTCGGCCGATGCGACCGGCGTTGATCCGTACGGCGATCAAAACGTGCATCACCGCGTAATCGCTGATCACTTGCGGTCGACTTCATTCCTGATTGCCGATGGGGTGATGCCCAGCAATGACGGGCGCGGATATGTTCTGCGCCGGATTATGCGTCGCGCCATGCGTCACGCGCATTTGCTGGGTGCGAAAGACCCGGTGATGCACCGCCTTGTGCCCTCTTTGGTGCAGCTGATGGGCGCGCAATACACGGAACTGGGACAGGCGCAGGCGCTGATCGAAGAAACGCTGCTGCTTGAGGAAACCCGGTTCAAGCAGACACTGGATCGCGGTCTGAAACTGCTTGATGATGAGGTTGCGGGCCTGCCCGAAGGGGCCGCTCTGCCCGGTGAAGCGGCATTCAAACTGTATGACACTTATGGTTTCCCGCTGGACCTGACGCAGGATGCGCTGCGTGAAAAGGGCCGAACCGTGGATACCGATGGATTTGATGAGGCGATGGCCGAACAAAAGGCCAAAGCACGCGCCGCATGGGCGGGCTCGGGCGAGGCCGCCGATCAGGCAGTTTGGTTTGACGTGCTGGACAGTGGCGGAGCCACGGATTTTCTGGGCTATGATACTGAAAAGGCCGAAGGGCAGGTGGCTGCTCTGGTCGTGGATGGCGCGCTGGCCGACACTATCGAACAGGGCGGCACCGGCTGGGTCATCGTGAACCAAACTCCCTTCTATGGTGAGGCCGGTGGTCAGGTTGGGGATACCGGTGAAATCCGACGGCTTGAGAATATGCAGGATGTGGCCGAGGTCGAAGACACTCGTAAATTCGCCGAAGGTAAGGTCTATGCGCATCGTGTGACGGTCAGTCAGGGTGTGCTGTCCAAGGGTGACGGCGTCGAGCTTGAGGTGGACCATACCCGCCGCAGCGCGATCCGGGCCAACCATTCGGCCACGCACCTGCTGCATGAGGCGCTGCGCGAAACGCTGGGTGATCACGTGGCACAGCGCGGGTCGCTGAACGCCTCTGATCGGCTTCGGTTTGATTTCAGCCACTCCAAGGCGCTGAGCACAGAGGAACTGCAAAAGGTCGAGCGTGAGGTGAATGCCTTTATCCGCCAGAACTCGACCGTGGAAACTCGGATCATGACGCCGGACGATGCGCGTGAACTGGGCGCGCAGGCGCTGTTTGGCGAGAAATACGGCGACGAGGTACGCGTTGTCTCGATGGGCAAAGCGCCCACGGGTAAGGGGCAGGACGGCGAAACGTGGTCGATCGAGCTGTGCGGTGGTACGCATGTCAAACAGACCGGCGATATCGGAACCTTTGTTGTTCTTGGCGACAGCGCCAGCAGCGCGGGTGTGCGCCGTATCGAGGCATTGACCGGGGATGAGGCTTTCCGCCATTTGTCGGCGCAGGATCAGCGGTTGGGGCAGATTGCGTCCGAACTGAAGGCCCAGCCCGACGACGTGGTCAGCCGGGTGAAGACCCTGTTGGACGAGCGCAAGGCCTTGCAGAACGAAGTGGCGCAGTTGCGTCGCGATTTGGCGATGGCCGGGGGCTCTGGTCAGGGTGGCGCTGAAGCAAAAGACGTGAACGGCGTGCCTTTCCTGGCGCAGGCGCTAACTGGTGTGTCCGGAAAGGACCTGCCTGCATTGATCGACGAACACAAAAGCCGTCTGGGATCGGGGGCTGTTTTGCTGATCGCGGATGCAGGCGGCAAGGCGGCTGTCGCGGCTGGTGTAACGCAGGACCTGACCGAAAAAGTTTCGGCGGTCGATCTGGTTCGCGCCGCTGTCGCGGAACTGGGCGGTAAGGGCGGTGGTGGCCGCCCTGACATGGCGCAGGGTGGCGGCAAGGATGCTTCGAATTCTGATGCGGCGATCAAAGCCGCGGAACAGGTACTGGAGGGGTAAGATGCCCGCACTTTGGATCGCACATGTCACGGTGACGGACACCGAGGCTTATGGAAAATACGCCGAGCTTGCTGGACCAGCGATCGCCAAGCACGGCGGAAAATTTATCGCGCGCGCCGCGCGATATGTGCAGCTTGAAGGCAAAGAACGGCCGCGCAACGTGGTTGCCCGGTTTCCGTCCGTAGAAGCTGCGGTCGAATGCTATAACTCGCCCGAGTATCAAGAAGCCCTGGACCACGCGCGCGGCGCAAGTGAGCGTGAACTCGTGGTCGTGGAAATCACCGAGTAGAATCAGTTTTTTCGGTCGCCGGGTAACAACAAACCCGGCGACCGTGTTTATTGCGCGGATTTCAGCCAACGCGCAAAATCCCAATTGTGGCCTTCGCCGGACTCACAATATCATTCTAATTTTATATTATTTACAATGGGTTGCATCGGGTTTCTGAACGCAGCTCGCGCCCTACGTGCCATAATTGTGGCTGGCTCAACGCAATTCTTGCCCCAAATGGTCAAATTGAGTCACGAAATTCCGCCTCTTTTCCTTCGCACGGTCACGTCAGATTGCGCAGACGGTTCCGTTTACCGATAGTTTCCGAACTGGGGATACGGTCCGGTCTGTTTGCAATCGCTTGGAGACACAAGGATCGAGGGACAGGCATGGATTCTGTTGGGATTGAAAACAGAGCAATTGTTAAGAGGTCGGCCCTGTCGCTAGGGCGGGCCATTGGAATATCTGCTTTGGCATGCGCCGCCATGTTTGGTGGCTCAAATGTTCAGGCAAGCGAAGGAAGCTTTATCCGCGCGGTGGCTGCGTCGCCCCCTCCGTCGGGTGCGCGCCAGTTGTGCAGACAATATTCATGGGCGTGTTCAAGTAAGGCGTCACTTTCCTTGTCGACCCAGCAGGAAATGCAGATCGTCCACAGGGTTAATCGCCAAGTCAACGCAACCACCCGAGAAGTCACGGACCAGTCGCAGTACAGAACTGTCGAGCGATGGGCGCTGCCCACCTCGCGCGGGGGTGATTGTGAAGATTTTGCACTACTCAAGAAGCGGGATTTGATCCGGGCAGGCATTGATCCAAGTAAACTTTTGATCGCGACCGTATTGGATACTCGGCGGCGGGCACATGCTGTTTTGGTGTACCGCTCTGCGGGCGGGGATCTGATCCTGGACAATCTGACCAACCGGATAAAACCTTGGTCTTCAACGCGTTACCTCTTTCTTAGGATGCAGGACCCAAGACAGCCCAGTAATTGGGTTGGTGTCTACAGAAAAAGCTAGACCCAATCTGGAACTCGAATCTGATTGGAGTAGAGAGAAAAATAAAAGGGCGGCCGTAGGGCCGCCCTTTTGGATTGAGTTATAGGCAGGTATCTCCGGCCCGACCGAAATTGTATCAGTCGAAAATACCACCACGGCCCGGTCCGCGCGAGTTGCCTCCGCCACCGTTTCCGTTGCTTCCGCCCTGGCCGTTTCCGCCGAAAATATCGACGTTGTTGTTTCCGCCGTTGCCGCGCCCGTTGGTGTTGCCGCCATTATTGCTTCCACCGTTACCGCCACCTGGGTTATCGGAGCCATTCGGGTTGTTGGTTTGGCCGCCGGGATTAGTGCCGTCGTTATGGCCAGAGCGGTTTGTGCCGCCGTTTCCATTTCCGTTGTCGTCGCCGTCGCCATTGTCGCCGCCGTTTCCGTCACCGTTGTCGTCTCCGTCGCCGTTGTCGCCGCCGTTTCCGTCACCGTTGTCGTCGCCGTCGCCATTGTCGCCGCCGTCTCCGTCACCGTTGTCGTCACCGTTTCCGTTATCGCCGCCGTTTCCGTCGCCGTTATCGTCACCGTTTCCGTTATCGCCGCCGTTTCCGTCGCCGTTATCGTCACCGTTTCCGTTATCGCCGCCGTTTCCGTTTCCGTTATCGCCGCCGTCGTCGTTATTACCGCCACCTGGTGCGCCGCTAGTCGGTGACGGGCTAGACCCGCCGCCAGAACCGCCGCCGGAACCACCGTCATTACCGCCACCAGATCCACCACCAGTACCGCCGCCGCCCGAATCGTCAGAAGCAGTTTGAAAACTAGGATCGGTATTTGCAGGCCCGTCGCCGGAGCGTTGTGAATTGCCAATGGCCGCTGTCGGAATATCAGTCAGAACAGCCGCGAACGCGGGGCAGGCCTCTAAAGTGCGCGCGAGAATGTCGTCAAAGTCTGGCCTGCGTTGAATGTAACGCAGCATTCGGGCGTCTACCGTCTGGCAACTACAAAGTGTTTCGGTGGACACTGATTGCCGCGCGGTTTTGACCGTGCACATTTCGTTGGCCTGAGCGGCCCCGACCGAAAGAAAGGGGAAAGTTGCGGACACAAAGACCACAGATAACAAACGGGATTTCACGCGCATAGCGTCACTCCTTCGAACTCTTTAACACGTCACTACTGGACACAATGATGTCACAGTTTGACCACAAATACATCCATCCTTCGCCATAATTTCAAGAAGTGAGGGTAAAAGAAAAGTTAATTTTAATCGCCCATAGGTAGAAAGTCGTTTCTAAACAAGGAAAAAGCCCACCGGGTGGGTGGGCTTTTAGGGTGCGATTGTCCCCAAATGGGGATCAAAAATACAA
This sequence comes from Ruegeria sp. HKCCD7221, assembly GCF_013031225.1. Lineage (NCBI taxonomy): Bacteria > Pseudomonadati > Pseudomonadota > Alphaproteobacteria > Rhodobacterales > Roseobacteraceae > Ruegeria > Ruegeria sp. HKCCD7221. The sequence continues at coordinate 911,863 of NZ_WPZE01000001.1, read as the reverse complement.
CACTCATGTCATTGTTTTTGGGTTGTGAAGTTATTCACTGAAAACCCTATGCAGACTTGGCCATCCGCTTGCGTTCATGCGGATCAAGATAGCGCTTGCGAAGCCGGATGGCGTTGGGCGTAACCTCAACAAGTTCGTCGTCGTCGATATAGGCAATCGCCTCTTCTAGCGAGAACTGGACATGCGGCGTCAGTCGTACCGCGTCATCAGACCCGCTAGCGCGCACGTTTGTCAGTTTTTTACCCTTGAGTGGATTCACTTCCAGATCGTTGTCGCGGGAATGTTCGCCGATCACCATACCCTGATAGACATCGGTCTGCGGCGCCACGAACATGCGTCCACGCTCTTCCAGGTTCCACAGGGCGTAGGCGACAGCCTGTCCGTTCTCCATCGAGATCAGAACACCTGCACGACGACCGGGAATTTGGCCTTTATGGGCCGCCCAGCCGTGGAACACGCGGTTCAGCACGCCGGTGCCGCGCGTGTCGGTCAGAAACTCGCCGTGATAGCCGATCAAACCCCGCGACGGCACATGTGCGATAATGCGGGTCTTACCGGCGCCTGCAGGGCGCATTTCCACCAACTCGCCTTTGCGCGCGCCGGTGACTTTCTCGATCACAGCGCCCGAGAATTCGTCGTCGACGTCGATGGTGACTTCTTCGATGGGTTCCATGCGCTGACCGTCTTCTTCGCGGAACAGAACCTGTGGGCGCGAGATGCTGAGTTCGAACCCTTCGCGACGCATGTTTTCGATCAGAACGCCCATTTGCAATTCGCCACGGCCTGCGACCTCGAACGCTTCGCCGCCGGGCGTATCGGTGATGCGGATGGCGACGTTCGATTCGGCCTCTTTCATCAGACGGTCGCGGATCACGCGGGACTGAACCTTTTTTCCGTCACGACCGGCCAGAGGCGAGTCGTTGATGCCAAAGGTCACTGTGATGGTCGGCGGGTCGATGGGTTGGGCGGGCAGGGCCTCTTCAACCTGCGGGGATACCAGAGAATCCGCAACGGTCGCTTTGCTCATGCCAGCGATGGTGACGATGTCACCGGCCTCGGCTACGTCGATCGGTTGTTGCGCCAGACCACGGAAGGCCAGGATTTTCGATGCGCGGAAGTTCTCGATCAGCGTGCCATCGCGGCTGAGCGCCTTTAGGCTGTCGCCCGCTTTCAGTGTGCCGCTCTCGACGCGGCCGGTCAGGATTCGGCCGATGAACGGGTCGCTGCCCAGCGTCGTTGCCAGCATACGAAACGGCTCGTCTTTCTTGTCGGCCTGTTTGGGGGCAGGGACGTGATCGACGATCAGGTCGAACAAGGCGGTCAGGTCCTTGCGCGGACCGTCTAGCTCCATATCCGCCCAGCCGGATCGGCCCGAGGCGTACATCGCCGGGAAGTCCAACTGGTCATCATCAGCGCCGAGATTGGCGAACAGGTCGAAGCATTCGTCCAGCGCCCGGTCGGGTTCAGCGTCGGGTTTGTCTACCTTGTTCAGCACCACGATTGGACGCAAGCCCAGCGCCAGCGCCTTGGAGGTCACGAACTTGGTCTGCGGCATCGGGCCTTCGGCGGCATCGACCAGCAGAACCACACCGTCGACCATCGACAGGATCCGCTCAACCTCGCCGCCGAAATCGGCGTGGCCGGGGGTGTCGACGATGTTGATGCGCGTGCCTTTCCATTCGACCGAAGTTGCCTTGGCCAGGATTGTGATCCCGCGCTCGCGCTCCAGATCGTTGCTGTCCATGGCGCGTTCCGCCACGGCCTGATTTTCCCGGAACGCGCCGGATTGTTTGAGCAGCTCATCCACCAGGGTCGTCTTGCCGTGGTCCACGTGAGCGATGATTGCGATATTGCGCAGGTCCATGAGAGGTCAGCCTTTGAACGGGAAGTTGCCGCGCGCATAACGTGGTTTGACCAAATAGACCAGCCCTAACCGGCGATCAGTGGCCAGCGGTTTTTGAAAACAGATGAATGACAAGGATTCCGGTCAATATCATTGTCAGTCCGAGTACGGCTGGCCAGTCCAGCTTTTGGCCGAAGACAATAAACCCGATGATCGCAATCAGAAAGATGCCAAGACCGGACCAAATCGCGTAAACGATTCCGACTGGCATGTACTTCAACGTCAGACCCAGCAGATAGAACGCGATGCCATAGCCCACAACAACAAGTACTGATGGCCAGAATCGGCTGAATTGCTGGCTGGCTTGCAATGACGTTGTCCCAACGGTTTCAGCAATTACTGCCAGAAGAAGGATCAAATAGGCTTTGGGCACGGTAGGTCTCGATATGATTGAACCAAGCGTTGTTGAGCACGGTTTTTCTGATCACTGCAAGACCTTTTTGGATGATCAGGTTTTTCGAAGGGGAAAGAGCAAGAAACTCCGTTGAAGGTCCGGTTTACCTTACTGTTTAGACACGCAAATTTGTGGCATTCGGGGGGTGTTAGAAGGTTGTATTTTATGAGTATTTTTCATGACGAAATTTGCAATTTCTGTCATTGCTGTATCGGCTTTGATTGTGGCGCTGGGGCGGCTGACTGACGGAGGGGAAGTAAACGACAGTGTGGCCGACAATGTTGAATGGTTAAATGGTGCTCGGGTCTAAGCGCCCGCCGGTTGCGGGGAGAAGGGGCATTTTCGCCCCTTCTTTCGTTATTCGGCCAGCGTTTCTGAAAAATACCTATCCAGTTGGGGGCGCAGCCATGACCACAGTTTTGGGGCGCCCCGCGAAATAGGTTTACCGACGCGGCTTTCGATCTGGGCAAAGGTCACGTTGTAATCCACCCACGATCCGCCACCGGTTTCCAGATTTCCGATCGGGGTTTGAAACCGGTCAATCGCTTTGGCAAAACATGCATCTGTCGTCTCCGCGGCTTCGAACTCCTGCCAAAGTGCATAAAACTTCATGTTCTGCTCAGGCGGGAGCATTCCGAACAACCGGGTCGCCGCAGCCTGTTCCTCGGCTTCCTGGGCGGCGTGGTCTACCTGACCGTGGATTGGATGATCACCGGCGTCAATTTCGACGATGTCGTGCAATAAGAGCATTTTGAGGACCCGGTCGATTGATACATCCGGGTCGGCGTACTCGGACAACACCCACGCAAACAGCATGATGTGCCAGGAATGCTCGGCAGAGTTTTCGAACCGCTCTCCGGACAATAGCCGTGACGCCCGCGACACGGATTTGAGCTGGTCAGACTCGGCTAGGAAAGGAAGACGTCTTGCAAACGGTGTGTCTTGGCCATCCGTGTTTTCCTGCATTGCACGGACAAGCCGGAACGCATCGGGGAAGTCTGTTTCCAGATAAGCCGCACGTCCGCCGTTCAGGTTGTCGCGGACGACGTCCAAATGGTCAGATCGCGGTTTCGGCGCGCACAGTACCTGGAACATGGGTTGGCACCGATCAAGGATCTTGGCGAAACGGGCGTCTGCGGATGTGTCCGCCTCAAATTCTTGCCATAGCGACAGGAACGCCTGCGACTGATCGTCAGGAAGCAGCCCGAACAACTCTGCTGCCGCTGCTTGTTCCGCACGCTCAACGGCCTGCCAGTCTGTCTCTAGGTGGATCGGATGATCGCCGACTATGATCTCAACCAGATCATGCAGCAGAAGCATTCGTATGACGCGGTCGATATCAACGTCATCGCTAGCCAATGGCTGCATGACCAAGGCCCAAAGAGCTAATTGCCAGCTATGCTCGGCCGCATTTTCGGCACGGGACTGATCCAACAATGCGTTGGCGCGATCAACCGATTTCAGTTTGTCCGCGCGATTCAGGAACTCAACTTGCGCGGACAGCCTGTCAGTCATTGCTTTTCAATCGCTTTTACTTGCTTGCGGTGTTCCGACAGGCGCTTGATGACGAACTGTCGCGCCTTGCGTTCGGCCAGTCGCACCCGGATTTCCGTCAGAAATGCCTCTTCCAATGTCTGAGAGGATGCGCCCAGCAAGTCGCCGACCTCGACAAAGAAGCGATCGTCACCGGTTTCATCCATGACTTTCAACGTGTCTTCGGCCAGTTTCGCCGCAAGCGAGTTGAGCGTGTCAGACATCAGCGCGTGGTCTCGGTCAGCCGGCGTTTCACATAGTCGCTGACATCGGTGATCAGGGTGTCCATGTGGCGATCCTGGAAAAAGTGGTCAGCGCCTTCAACCTCGTTATGGGTGATGGTGATGCCCTTTTGCTCGTGCAATTTGTTGACCAGCGATGTCGTGTCCGCAGGCGGTGCAACACGGTCTGCGGAACCGTTGATGATCAGCCCGGACGAGGGGCAGGGGGCCAGGAACGAAAAGTCGTACATGTTGGCCGGGGGCGATACACTAATAAAGCCGGTGATTTCAGGACGACGCATCAGCAGTTGCATACCGATCCATGCGCCGAATGAGAATCCGGCCACCCAGCAGTGTTTCGAGTTGTTGTTCATCGACTGCAGGTAATCCAGCGCCGAGGCGGCATCGCTCAGTTCACCGACGCCTTGATCATACTCGCCCTGGCTGCGGCCCACTCCACGGAAATTGAACCGCAGAACGGTGAAGCCCATGTTGTAGAACGCATAGTGAAGATTATAGACCACCTTGTTGTTCATGGTCCCGCCGAATTGAGGATGCGGGTGCAGCACGATGGCGATCGGTGCGTCTTTTTCCTTTTGCGGGTGGTAACGGCCTTCCAGGCGGCCTTCTGGTCCGGGAAAAATCACCTCGGGCATGTGTGCGTCGGTCCTGTCTTTTTCTTCTGGGTGCCTGTCTATACTTGACTGTTATCGTCAGGCACCTTAGAACGGTTCTAATTGTAATGCTGCGCGCTTTGGCGCTGTCAGTCGGAGATACGCACTGGCAGCGGCGGCGTCAATGTTTTCGCGCGATGTCAGCCAAGAGGGAAAGAAAATGAAGCTGTCGACCAAAGGTCGTTATGCGATGGTCGCTTTGGCTGATATCGCACTTCAACCGCCCGACGGGCTGGTGACGTTGGGCGAAATCTCGGAAAGACAGGACATTTCCTTAGCTTATCTCGAACAATTGTTCGTCAAACTGCGTCGCGCCAATCTGGTGTCGTCAGTCAGAGGGCCGGGTGGTGGCTATCGGCTGGCGCGACCCGCTTCGGAAATCCGTGTTGTCGAAGTTTTGGCTGCGGTTGATGAGACTGTGGATGCGCTGCAAAAGGGCGCAGGAGCGTCAGGCGGATCCTCTGGCAGTCGCGCGCAATCCTTGACCAACAGGTTGTGGGAAGGTCTGAGCGCACATGTCTATGTCTTTTTGCATCAGACCCGTCTTTCTGACGTCATCAAAAATGATCTGGCGCCTTGCCCGGCAGTTCCAAATCTATTTTCGGTCGTGGACGACTGAAATGATCAATTGCGCATTCAGGAGAATCACACGACATGATGAGCCGTTAAAGGTGCATCCATGAATCGCGTTTATCTGGATCATAACGCGACAGCTCCTCTGCGGCCCGAAGCACGGGACGCTATGCTGGCGGCAATGGATTTGTGTGGCAATCCGTCGTCGGTCCATGCGGAAGGGCGTGCAGCCAAGGCGCTGATTGAGCGGGCGCGCGCCCAGGTTGCTGCGGCGTTTGGGGCGGATGGTGCCGATATCGTTTTTACCTCGGGATCGACCGAAGGTGCGGCGCTGGCGTTGGAGGGCCGCGGCTTGCATGGAGCCGGGATTGAGCATGATGCGGTCAGGGCCTGGATACAGGAAGACCTTACAGTTTCCGAAAACGGACTGGTCAATGTACCAGAGCCGCAAAACGCCACCTTGCAGCTTGCTAATTCCGAGACGGGGATCATCCAGTCTTTGCCTGCGGGTCTGGCAGTAACGGATGCGACGCAGGCGTTTGGAAAATTGCCCGTGGCGTTCAACTGGCTGGACGTACAAGTGGCGTTGATCTCGGCGCACAAACTGGGTGGGCCAAAAGGGGTTGGCGCAGTCGTAATGAAGCGTGGAACTGATCTGGCCGCCCGAATAAAGGGCGGCGGACAGGAAATGGGGCGTCGGTCCGGCACCGAAAATGTCATTGGAATCGCGGGTTTCGGAGCGGCGGCTGAGGCGGCGGCGCGCGATCTGGCCAATGGGGTTTGGGCGCAGGTTGAAGAATTTAGAAATATTCTAGAAATGGCTCTTGAGGCTGGTTCTAAAACTACTATTTTTATCGGGAATGGTCAGGATCGCCTGCCGAACACGCTGAGTTTTGCCACTCCCGGCTGGAAAGGCGAGACGCAGGTCATGCAGATGGATTTATCAGGTTTTGCGGTCAGTGCTGGCTCGGCCTGCTCCAGCGGCAAGGTCCGGGCAAGCGCGGTATTGACCGCAATGGGTTTTGATGAGGAGGTGGCATCCAGCGCAGTGCGCGTGTCGCTTGGAAATCAGACAACGGAAGAAGATGTGCTGCGTTTCGCGGAAACGTGGCTGGCAAAAGAAAAGAAACATCGCGCGCGGGCCGCGTGATCTGACGGAGGGTGACTTATGGCCGCTTTGGACCAGACCCAGGTAAAAGAGGGTGTCGATCAGGAAACCGTGGACGCGGTACGCGAGGTCGGAACCTATAAATACGGTTGGGACACTGATATCGAGATGGAGTATGCGCCCAAGGGCGTGAACCCCGATATCGTCCGTCTGATCTCGGAAAAGAACGAAGAGCCCGAGTGGATGACCGAGTGGCGTCTGGCCGCGTTCGAGCGCTGGACACAGATCGAAGAGCCGAACTGGGCGATGGTCAACTATCCCAAGATCGACTTTCAGGACCAGTATTACTATGCCCGGCCCAAGTCGATGGAAGAAAAGCCCAAGTCGCTGGACGAGGTCGATCCCAAGCTGTTGGCCACTTATGAAAAGCTGGGTATTCCGCTGAAAGAACAGATGATTCTGGCTGGCGTCGAGGGGGCCGAGGATGCGCCCGCCGAAGGTCGCAAGGTTGCCGTGGACGCGGTGTTTGATTCGGTGTCCGTCGGAACAACATTTCAGGCCGAATTGAAGAAAGCCGGTGTGATCTTTTGTTCGATTTCCGAGGCGATCCGCGAGCACCCCGAACTGGTTAAGAAATACCTTGGGTCAGTGGTTCCGGTCTCGGACAACTTCTACGCCACGCTGAATTCGGCCGTGTTCTCGGATGGCTCGTTCGTCTACATCCCGCCGGGTGTGCGCTGCCCGATGGAGCTGAGCACCTATTTCCGCATTAACGCGGAAAACACCGGTCAGTTTGAGCGGACGCTGATCATCGCCGACAAGGGATCGTATGTGTCCTATTTGGAAGGCTGCACCGCGCCGCAGCGCGATACCGCGCAACTGCACGCCGCTGTGGTTGAGATCATCATCGAGGAAGACGCCGAGGTGAAATACTCGACCGTTCAGAACTGGTTCCCCGGGGATGAGAACGGCAAGGGCGGTATCTATAACTTCGTGACCAAACGCGCCGATTGCCGGGGGGATCGCTCCAAGGTGATGTGGACGCAGGTTGAAACCGGTTCGGCTGTGACGTGGAAATACCCGTCCTGCATCCTGCGCGGTGAGGAAAGCCAGGGTGAGTTCTATTCGATCGCGATCACGAACAACTACCAGCAGGCCGATACCGGCACCAAGATGGTTCACCTTGGCAAGAACACCAAGTCGCGGATCGTGTCCAAAGGCATCAGTGCGGGTAAGGCGCAAAACACCTACCGTGGGCTGGTCTCGATGCATCCCAAGGCCAAGAACAGCCGGAACTATACCCAGTGTGACAGCCTGCTGATTGGCGACAAATGCGGGGCGCATACGGTGCCGTATATCGAGGTTAAGAACAACTCGAGCCGGGTTGAGCATGAGGCAACGACATCCAAGGTGGATGACGATCAGCTTTTCTATTGCCGTCAACGCGGCATGGACGAGGAAGAGGCCGTGGCGCTGGTTGTCAATGGGTTCTGCAAGGACGTCCTGCAGGCGCTGCCGATGGAGTTTGCCATGGAAGCGCAGCAATTGGTTGCGATCAGCCTTGAAGGTTCTGTCGGGTAACCCTGAACTCTCTCTTGAAATCTGAATTTATCGGGGCCGGGTGGTCCCTTGCGATACGCTAAAGGGTCAAAAAATGCTGGAAATCAAAAACCTGCACGTGAAACTCGAGGAAGAGGAAAAGCAAATCCTCAAAGGTGTCGACCTTACCGTCGAGGCGGGAAAAGTGCATGCGATCATGGGGCCGAATGGCTCAGGTAAATCGACACTCAGCTATGTGCTGTCGGGTAGGGACGGATACGAAGTCACCAATGGGTCAGCCACGTTGGATGGTGAGGACCTGCTGAAGATGGAGCCCGAGGAACGCGCCGCCGCCGGTGTTTTCTTGGCCTTCCAATACCCGGTCGAAATTCCGGGCGTTGGCAACATGACCTTCCTGCGCACCGCTGTGAATGCACAACGCAAAGCACGCGGCGAAGACGAACTGTCGGCCGCTGATTTCCTGAAAGAGGTTCGGGCCAAGGCGAAATCCTTGAAGATCGACGCGGACATGCTGAAACGCCCCGTCAATGTCGGCTTCTCGGGCGGTGAGAAAAAGCGTAACGAGATCCTGCAAATGGCGATGCTTGAGCCCAAGATGTGCATCCTGGATGAAACGGATTCGGGTCTTGATGTCGACGCGATGAAACTGGTCGCAGAAGGCGTGAACGCGCTGCGCGACGAAGGTCGTGGGTTCCTGGTAATCACGCACTATCAGCGTCTGTTGGATCATATCAAACCGGATGTCGTGCACATCATGGCAGATGGCAAGATCGTCAAGACCGGCGGTCCTGATCTGGCGCTTGAGGTTGAAAACAACGGTTACGCTGACATTCTGGCCGAGGTGAACTGATGGCGCTGCCCGAAGTGAAACAAACCGCAACCGAGGCGCGCCTGGCCAATCTGGTTATGCCCGACGCTGGTTGCACACGTGCCGCGCGCGAAGATGCGCTGGCGCGGGTTCTTGAAATGGGTCTGCCGGGGCGGCGTGATGAGTATTGGAAATATACACGCCCCGATACGCTGGTCTCGGCCGAGGCGCCCACTGCTGCCTTGTTCCACCCTGATGAGGCGATGCTGTTCAGCGAGTTTGACCGCCTGAAAATCGTGTTCGTGGACGGTGTTTTCAGTCCCGAAGAGTCGGATGATCTTGAGCTGGAAGGCATCACGATTGATCGGATCGAAGACATCTGCTGCAAAGACATCCACTGGGCAAAAGAACTGTATGGCGTTCTGGAAGCACGTGGGCAGACTCCGGTGCAGCGTCCGCTTGCTGCGTTGAATACGGCATTTGCCGCAGACGGTATCGCGATTCATGTGACTGGGAAGCCCTCGAAGCCGATCAGCTTTATTTATCGGCATGCGTCAGAAACCTCGGATGCGATGTTACATCATATCATTCGCGTGGAATCCGGAGCAGAAGTGACCATTCTTGAGAATGGGCCCGCCGCGTCGCGTTTCAACAAATGCATGGAAATCGACATCGCCGATGAAGGCGTTCTGCACCATATACGCGCGCAAGGCCGGGACCATGAGCGTCGGGCCGCCACTCATATGTTCACCCGTTTGGGTAAGGAGTCGGTCTACAAGTCCTTTACACTGACCGTGAACGGAGTGCTGACCCGCAACGAGCAAGTCATCGAACTGACCGGCGATGACGCCGTGGCGCATGTGGCGGGTGCTTGTGTTGGCGACGGTGATTTTCACCACGATGATACGGTGTTTGTCACCCATGACGCGGTGAACTGCGAAAGCCGTCAGGTGTTCAAGAAGGTTTTGCGCAACGGCGCTACCGGCGTTTTCCAGGGCAAGATCCTTGTGAAAGAGGGCGCGCAGAAAACTGACGGGTATCAGATCAGCCAATCGTTGCTGTTGGACGATGACAGCCAGTTTCTCGCCAAACCCGAGCTTGAGATCTATGCCGACGACGTTGCATGCTCGCATGGCTCGACTTCGGGCGCGATCGACGAAACGGCTCTTTTCTACCTGCGCTCGCGCGGAGTTCCGACCAAAGACGCGACCAACATGCTGACGTTGGCGTTTCTGGCCGAGGCCGTGGACGAGATCGAGGATGAAGCCTTGGCTGAAGCGATCGTGAGCCGGCTGGAAGGCTGGTTGTCGCGACATAGCTGATGCCGGTTACGTCCGATATTGTGGCCACATATCGAGGGCCGGGCCGTGTCGTGCGCCGGCTTCTCGAATTGGGGCAACGTGAAGATCGCGCTTTGGTCTTTGTCATGGCGTTTTGTGTCGTGGCCTTCATTGCGCAACTACCCAGCCTGTCCCGACGCGCGCATCTTGAAGGGCTTGAGTTGAACATGCTCATGGGCGGTGCGCTTTTGGGTACGGTGATTATCCTGCCTCTCTTCTTTTATTTGCTGGCGTTCATATCGTACGGCGCAGCGCGTTTGATTGGCGGCAAAGGTTCGGCCTATGGCGCGCGGGTCGCGCTGTTCTGGGCTCTTTTGTCATCGACACCGCTGGTTTTGCTAAATGGGCTGGTTGCGGGATTTATTGGGCCGGGGCCAACGCTATCAGCGGTCGGCCTGATCTGGGTCGCGGTATTTCTGTGGTTTTGGATGTCCGGTTTGCGGCAAGCGCAGGGGTTCTCAGAATGAATAGTGCCTCTCTCAGCCATCTTGCGGTTCTCACCGTAACCAATCCAGCCGAAGCCGCCCGCCGCTTGCTGTCACTGCGTCCGGGGCGCGAGGTTTTATGGTTGGCCTTTTTCCTGGCGGTTGTTCTGAATGGACTCGTTCAGGTTGGAATCGACCAACTTATCGTAGTTCCGCAGGGACAGGGCGTGTTGGAACCTGAACCGGTGCTTTTGAACCTTGTGCGATCGGCGGGTGCCATGCTGCTGAGTATCGCGGCCTTCCTGTTCATTGGAAAGTTCATGGGTGGTACCGCCTCATTTGAAGACATCATGATTCTGTCCGTTTGGTTGCAGTTTCTTCAAATTGTCGCGCTTACTGTGACTCTGCTGGTGTCACTGGTCGTGCCCTTCTTTATGGTCATGTTGATGCTGGCGACGGCGATACTAAGCCTTTACGTCACACTGCATTTCCTGAACGAAGCGCATAAGTTCGGCTCACTCCTCAAATCCTTTGGGGTCATTGTGTTGTCGGCTTTGGTTGCATTGCCATTTGTCCTTGTGCTGACACCCAGTGGTCCGGTGTAGGAAAGAAAATACCATGTATGATGTGCAGAAAATCCGCTCTGACTTCCCGATCCTGTCCCGAGAGGTGAATGGAAAGCCGCTAACCTATCTGGACAATGGCGCTTCGGCGCAGAAACCTCAGGTCGTGATTGATGCGGTGACGCGGGCGTATGCCGAAGAATATTCAAATGTTCATCGCGGTTTGCATTATCTGTCGAACCTCGCGACCGAGAAATACGAATCCGTTCGTGGCACCATCGCGCGGTTCCTTGGCGCCCAAGATGAAAACGAAATCGTTCTGAATTCGGGCACGACTGAGGGAATTAACCTTGTTGCCTATGGCTGGGCGATGCCGCGTCTCGAGGCCGGTGATGAAATCGTCCTGAGCGTCATGGAGCACCATGCCAACATCGTTCCCTGGCACTTCCTGCGTGAGCGGCAGGGCGTTGTCCTGAAATGGGTCGACATTGATCCGGACGGCGGGCTGGACCCGCAAGCGGTTATTGACGCGATCGGCCCCAAGACCAAGCTGGTTGCCGTAACACAGTGTTCGAATGTTCTTGGCACAGTTGTCGACGTAAAGGCAATTACCGAAGGCGCACACGCCAAGGGCGTTCCAGTGCTGGTGGACGGAAGTCAGGGCGCCGTACACATGCCGGTGAACGTGCAGGAAATCGGCTGCGACTTCTATGCGATCACGGGGCATAAGCTGTATGGTCCGTCCGGTTCGGGTGCGATCTACATCAAATCCGAGCGCATGGCCGAGATGCGCCCCTTTATCGGCGGTGGCGACATGATCAAAGAAGTCAGCAAAGATCAGGTGATCTATAACGACCCTCCCATGATGTTCGAGGCCGGTACCCCCGGCATAGTTCAGACCATCGGGCTAGGTGTCGCGCTGGATTACATGATGGATCTAGGCATGGAGAACATTGCCGCGCATGAGGCGGGGCTGCGAGATTATGCGTTTGAGAAACTTGCTGGTCTCAATTGGCTTCAGGTTCAAGGCATGCGTCCGGACAAGGCCGCGATCTTTAGTTTCACGCTGGATGGGGCCGGACATGCGCATGATGTGTCCACCATTCTGGACAAGAAGGGCGTCGCGGTCCGCGCCGGTCATCATTGCGCGGGGCCACTGATGGATTTCTTTGGTGTTACCGCAACTTGCCGCGCGAGCTTTGGTCTTTACAACACGACGGATGAGGTCGATACGCTGGTCGACGCGCTTGAACTGGCGCATGATTTGTTTGCGTAAATGCCGGCGCTATGGGGGCGATTTGCAGTTGCACCCGGATCGGATCAAGGTTAGCTAACGACCAAGGCACCTGTAGCTCAGCTGGATAGAGCGCTGCCCTCCGAAGGCAGAGGCCAGAGGTTCGAATCCTCTCAGGTGCGCCATATTCCTGATTAAGCTATTGATATTACATGGCAATAGACTTCGACGTGTCTCAGTTTTGTACACCTTTGCGGGCAACTTAACCCTCACACCCGTACCAGCGACACTATCAACGCCGGACGGACCGCACGGTCCGTTGCGGGACATACTACGGAAGCCGCGAGTCTCTGGCCTAGTTGTCTGCAGTGCAGCGTCCTAGCCGCCAGATCGACACCTTGCAGACCAAACCCCGTGCCATTGGCCGGGCTTTTTTGCGTGTCGGTCACACGAATAAAGAAACCCCCTGCCTGCCGGGTTTAGACAGGGGGTTCTGAACATTATGATTTATCCAAAACCTCAATCAGAATAAGTAATACGATTTCAATAAGGATTTGTTTGTAATCAACCATTTCTACTCCTTTCGTTTAATGGTCTGCGGCTCTTGTACCGCATCGCCGGGAGCAAAAAGTTTCAAAGTCCTTAACAAATCCAGAAAGTTCATTGGCTTGACAGTCGTAAGAACAAAAATAGAACATGCGGTATGAACAGATGGCCGCGAACAATCCCGTATGACTTACGATGCAAGCTGGAACAGTTGCACGAGTACCGCAGCGCACCCAGCATCCAAACCCAATGGGGTGAGGTTTTGGAATGGCTGGAAAAGCATGGTGTCGAGCCACCAGATCACCCGCTGCCGATTGAGCCAGAGTTAGGTGGGGCGGTCGGGCATAGTTAAACTGACATCACCTCTCAAGTGAATCGTATCTGCATCAGGGTCGGACAGTTGGTGCGTGATCAAAAAAATCACACTTGCACAATCTCTGGCCTTTACCCAATCCGCTGCCTCAATGTAGCGGTTCAAGTTCGCCATGCCTGTTTTCAGGTGTATTTCAGCAGTAATGCGCGACACTGTTTCTTGCAGTTCCGGCACCGCATCCGTCTGAAATTTGATTACGTTGTCGTTGCTCATGATCCGGCCGCCGGTTGCTCTGGTGCCTCACCCAATGCGAGCAACAAAAGGATGGCCAGTAAGGGTGATCCGACAAGGCCGATCAGAAACCAGATCAGGCCGGATCGGTTGCGCCGTCCCGCCATCGTAATCGGCAGGATGTAGAGCCAAATCACGAACACCGCCAAGACAAGTAAAACGAGAAGTTGAATGATTGGCGCGTCCATAATTGACCCTCAAATTTTTGACGAATCTGCCCGTCCTGCACGCAGTGTCAACACAATCCGTAGAGTACGTGTTGACCGATGTGTTGACATTTGCCGGACCGAACGCACTACCCAATCGTCTACCTTGTTACGATATATGAGGGATTTTGGCAGGAGCAGCAGGGTTCGAACCCGCGACCTACGGTTTTGGAGTGCGCCATTCATAAAGGAAACAGTGTTTATTGTTCATTCTGTACGCTAAATTCGGCGCTAAAGGACGGTTTGAATGTCCTGCTCTTAGCAAATGTGTTGACCGGATTGTTGACACACAGCCGGTCCATCGCAAAAAAGTCCCGCCATCGGGCGGGACTGACACTCGTTACACCCTCACTAAGCGCCGAAAAAAATCCTGCATCATTCGGAGGGAAACCACGTGAACAATGCAGGCTGTAGTTTCGGGGTAAACTTGTTACGGCAAGGATCACGGGTTGGATCATAAGTTCCCCGCGTCACCTTAATCTGGGATGATAGGCAACGCGGGGATTTAGTCTGACCATGGGACTGCCCAGACTAAATGGGGCAAGATAGGTAAGTTGACTGGACAGCGGCGGCGTACCTGGCAACTAGGGAGCGGGCGTCGAGTCTGCACAGTGGGATTGAAGCCGCATCAGAAAGCATTTGTGAAGCCAACGTTGAACAGTGTTTCGTTGTAGCTAAAGGCGTCAATTCCGCTGTTCACTCGATTGTATTCCAGCTCTGCAAATGGAACGAATCCATTCCCAACAATGTAATTTCGTTTTTCGACCCTTAGCATTGCACCGTATTGATCTTCGTCGGGGTTACCAACAAACAGGGGGTTAATGTCTTGGAATGCCTTCTTGGCCAAATACACCCTCGGCTCAACTACGTATCCCCGCCCAACATCAAACGATCCAAATGCCTCCAAGCCGGCGATGGTATAAGTATCAATATCTCGTTCAGTGGATTTGGTTTCGCCGTACAGGGCGACCCCGATTGTGCTTTTGCCGCCGAAGGAACGACGCATACCCAAACGAGCAATCGCCGAATTGCCGCTAAAAGTTTCGTCGAGTTTATTGTCCACTCTGTAACCCGAGATTGACCCAAAAATCGAGTAAGCATTGAGGTTTCGTCTCTCGAACGCGACTTCCATTCCCAATCTGTTTTCAAAACTCTCATCAGCCAAGTATCGCGTTGTCAAAACTGGGCTGATGACAGCAGTACTTTCGGGAAAAACAAACCTCGCGCCCCCACGAACGCCAATTGTAACATCGCGATATGTTTTATCTTCGGATAGATCGCCAAATGAGAAGACTTCGCCGAACGCGACAACAAGTCGTTCTTTGCTCGAGATGCCGTCTAAACTCGTTCGCCATAGAGCCGAACCAGAGTATCCAATGCCATAAGGACTTTCATCGGAGCGATCCAAAGTCGCCGGCAACGTTATGCCAGAAAAATCAAGATCGATTTCGTCGGTGTCATAATTGCGAGTTGAACCGAGTCTCTTAACGCCGATTTCAAAATCCCATTCGAACCCTCGCCTCGCGTCGATTGCTCGAATAAAGCCAAGCACTTTTTGTCTTACTGGCTCAGGTATATCCCCTGAGAGAACCTTAAAAAACTCTGACCTGGATCTGTTCCATTGCTCATCCAGAAAGTAAGCCCGCGCTAACTCCAGCCTAACCCGCGTAAGACTTGGGTCACTTGCTAGAATGTTTTGAAAAATGGCGATTGCACTTTTGTAATCGCCACTAGACACAGCGGTTAATCCTGAAAGAAACTGGCTTTCTGTGGCCTGCATATTGGCTGTTGACGCGGAAACTGCGCCAATTTGGGAAAACACCGCCAACGCACAAAGTACCACCAGTCGAGCCAACTTCATCGTCCCGCCTTTCACAGATTTTTGGTTTTAGCCTTTAGCGTTTGGCACCAAAAGCAGCACCGTACTTAAACTCCGCACCATCAAGTGAACCTGAGGTTCCCCATTCGCCTCCAACCTCCTCGGCATTCGGCCCATAGAACGCAACTGATGCAGTTCCGGATTGGGTCGGTGTCGAAATCGCCCCTACGCCAAATCCATCTTCTACGTCGTTTATTGTTGTAGAGAAGTCCAAGCCAGTAGCAGAATTTGAAACTCCAGTTGCCGCATCCGTGATGAAGGTGTCACTGCTAGACAATGTGGCTGATTTAAAGTCTGTAGAGACGGTCACCTTACTATCAGTCAGCCCGGAGGCTCCAGATTCAGTTGCGAAAATCCCAACTGAGTTTCCTGAATAGGTCGCTGACGTACCAGTTGGTACATTTGACGCCGCAGTACGTTGACCAAACGAACCGGCATTTGCCCAACCTGATCGGCCATCTGGGGTATTCAACCAAGCACCATAGGTTTGGTACTCATGATTAATTTGGTCCGGGTCCGCAATTACCGCTAAACCGGTTCCGTCCGGCTTTGTTACCAATAGGGAGCCGTTATAGAAGGAAAAAGTAGCGTCGTTCGGCCCGAAAGAAATGTCGGGCTGCCCCTCTTGCTTAAAGACAATTGTACGGTCGCCGTTACTTTGTGGTGTCAAGTCCGCCGAGGTGACAGCAAATTGCGTCCCTTCGAATCTTAGTGTTCCATCCGCATTTTGGGAAAATGGGATTACTCGGACACCACCGCCCGATGTTAAACGCGTCGTTTTCCCGTTTTGCAGATTCGAGAAACCGTCAAAGGGCAAAGGATTAGATGGAGTGCCTGGTGCTGGTGAAGAATCTGAAGACCCGCCTCCGCCGCCTCCGCACGCTGCTACCGATAGTGCTAAAGTCGTTGCTACAGTTGTTCTTAAGATCATTTCGTTCCCCTTCATCAACTCAACAATTGAGTGGATCACTTTTCTGTGAGCCTTGCCGGGGACTTATGATTTGATAAAAGCACTGACTTGTTATTTTCAGCCAAAGTGTTGTTGTTTAGTGCCAGATTTGCATTCAGGTCTTTACTCTTGTTTAGCTTACATGCGCCTTGAGAGCCGTCTAGCACACAGTCAAGAAGCCGAGAAACCGTTTTGCCCAATATTGAGAACCCCGCCCTAATACTTGCGGCTGTCATCGGTCTTATTCTGTTCATTTCGCTGATCGGCTCCACAAGGCACTATTTTTCTGGCCGGCACTACACCGGAAACGTCGTTCCATTTCGTCGCAGATCGCGCCTTAAGTTGCCGCGTTCACTGACACCGGGACGGTCGGTAGTAGTCTGGATGGCCGCTCTGATCGGTGTCGCAGTCTTTCTGACTAGCTTCGGCCCAGACCAAACCGACCGGCGCACAGTGGAAGGTATCGCCCGAGTCCGAGACGTAGATACCGTAGTCGTTCAGGGCGTTCCGGTTAGGCTGAACGGCGTAGATGGACCGGAATTAAGTACAAGCGCCGGGATGGCTGCGAAGCAATGGATGGCGGATCACCTGCGCGGCAAGACCGTCACCTGTAAATTGAACGGAGAACGTACATACGACCGCTGGGTAGGCGTATGCTACGTTGATGGGGAAGACATTGGCGCGGCCTCAATCGCCGCCGGGCATGCGCTGGATTGTCGCCGGTACTCAGGGGGCCGCTATCGTAGCTTGGAAACCCCGGAAGCCAGAGCAAGAATTGTGCGAGCCGGGTATTGTTAGGTTCTGGCCTCGCATCCCAAAAAGGCGAGTTTCGCAGATAAAGTCTGCAGCACTGGACTGAGGCTCGGCTTGTACGAGATACACATTTCTGGCAACGCTAGGCTAAAACCAGAACCGGAGACTTCAATGCTTAGGATGATGGCCTTACTTGCCCTGTTTCTGCTTGCCGCTTGTGCTAGCAGAACCGAACGTTTGACACGGGAATATCAGGTCGGAGAGGAGCTGATGAATGACTGTCGGGAAAATGGCCAACGCTGCTCTGAGTATATTGATTTCAAAAATCGCTTTGAAGCAAGCTATGGAAACATAACGACGTTTGAACAAAGTCTTGCTACCCACAAAGCACGGTTGGCGAGAGGCGGCGCTATTTGATTTTGCCCTTTGGCCGGACATTAACTGGTTTGGAAATTTCGAGGAAGAATTGTTTTTATGATTAATAGGTTAGGTTTTTTAGCTCGTCTTTGTGGTGTCCTTTGCATCCTAGCACCTGCATCTAATGCGGACACCATCATGCATTTGGGCCGGGAATGGCCAGCGCCCAAGGGGTTTGAAGGTGTCTGCCAGACTTATCCGCCAATTTGTCAAAAATCACCGCACACTCATCAGATCACAGATGCTGACTGGAAGAAGATTAAAAAGGTTAATCAGAACATTAACCAAAAAACTCCAGAGGTTTCCGACGAGAGCCAGTATCACGTTCTTGAAAAGTGGGCGCTGCCCTCGCGCCTAGGCGGAGATTGCGAAGACATCGCGATGCTCAAGAAGGTTGAACTTCAGAAATTGGGCATATCTCCGGATCACTTGCTTCTTGTAACGGTGTTGGACCTTCACCACGAGGGGCATGCGGTATTAGTCGTTAGGACATCGATGGGAGATTACGTGTTGGACAACCTGACCAACCGGGTGCTTCCTTGGAACAAAACCCACTACGCATTCATCGAGGCACAAGATCCCAACGACCCAGCGCGATGGGATATTGTCCTGCAGGATCGATGACCTGCAGTCTGAGACACGTCAATGCTATCGGCTCTAAGCATTCGTATTGAATTTCAGGCTTCAGAGGTAATACAGAAACGAAAGACATGATCCCCGTTCTTGCACGCGGTATCACTGCGTGCATTCAGCGCGTTGGGGACAAGGAAATCTTGCCGACCACGATGCTGAGCGGTATCGCAAACGCCATCGTGTAAAAACCTGTTTGCCGATCAAAAGATTGGCGGCGCACCGTGACCCGTTACGGCCGATGCGGAGAACTGTCTTCGTCGGCAATTTGCATCGCCGCTACCGTCATCTTTTGGTTATGAGTCCTGGCCCTTTACAGATGCTGAGGGTGGTGAACCAGACCACCTTTTGAAAGCTGTCGAGAACGCGGCTTGGTCAGCGTAACCTAGTGAAAAAGCTACTTCAGTCATGCTCATACCGTCTTTGATAAGAGTTTTCGCTAGGTCGTACCGCAAGTCGTCAACAATTGTTCTGTAACTGAGGCCACTTTCTGTCAGTCGTCTCCCAAAAGTGCGAGTACTCAACCCCAAATTTCCTGCAACCTCCTCTGCAGAAGGCACTTTGCCAGGAAGCACCGCGATAATTTGACTTTCAATCATTGCGCGAAGGTTTTGTGTGGGTTTGTCGACTTCTGATAGAAGCCTATTTCCATAAGCAATTAGGTGATCCCGCAGCTTCGGATCGAAGGACGGAATTGGGAGTTCGAGCGTTGTGTGGCCCAAGACAATTTCTGGTTTTTCTGCCTCAAAAACAACTGGGAATCCTCCGATCTTGGAAAATGAACTAGCAGACTTCCCGGCTTGGTGATCAAAGCGGATTTCCAAAGGATAGAAACCTGTCTTGGCCAAGTGACGCATCCGAGATAGAGCGAGGAAAAGCAAGTACTCGGTGTGACGGTGAAACTTCCCGAAACTGGCATCTTTCCAACTAACTTCGATCGAGGCTGCATTGCTTGATACTCGTAAGTTAAAGGCAAGGGCCGGATCGATAAGATCATGAAAACGGGCTGTATTCTCGATAGCATCGCCCAAATTTCGAGAGTATTTGCCGATGTATCCAGTAATGGTCGTACTTTCACGGAAAGAGAGTGCTGACGCAGCAGCAAACGTCACATCGTCGACGGCATCGCAAGCCGCGCGAACCAATTCCGCCTCTTCCAGGTAAGTGATTTTCTCAGGGACGGGCCAGACAGATTTTTTTGGAATTCCGCAGCGCGTCAAGGTGGGTTGTTATTAGCCGCCCCAGCTTCGGATTTCACCGCAATCCATGTGGACGAAATTCGAGCGGGAATATTTGCCAACACCACCGGCCCGGCAGGACATTGCGGCCTTGGCCATTTGCGAGACTGAACGGGACGATAGGCGCAGGTCAGCAGCCTGACCTTTCATGTGCAATGAGTTCTTGGCAACGCGACGCGACCGTGACCGCAACATCGCGTTTGTCTGCGGCGAGCGATAACCCGACAGCAGCATATAAGGCTCGTCAACATTCAGGAGATTGTGAGAGGCAGCCATGATGTCGATGGTGCGCAGATCCATAGGTTTGACCTGATCGGTGCGCCAATCACGCATGAAGTGGTTCACTTCCTTGACGGCATCCTTGATGTATTTGCCGTCGACCCAGTAGATCATGTCGATCCGTTCACCGGTGCGACCCGAATACATGCGAATACGGCGAATGTCGCCACCGCCGCGGAGAAATCCTGCTGCATTGGAATAAGTCGGTGCCGCGACAACTGCCGTAGCTGCAAATGCGCCCAATAGGGCACGCCGGGTCAAGCCCGAAGTACTGCTCGTAGTCATTATAGTTTCGTCCCGTACTGTTCCTGCCTGCACACGATGTTACGCGCGCGTTCTTAATTTTTTCCCATCCCAGATGCCAAATTTATGGCACAGACGCGAAAGACCGCCAAGAAGTCTTTCATACTCATCTATTCAAGGGGGAATTTTCGGCAGTTTTTTGCGCAGATGATGCATTTCGGTATAGTCTTTAAGCAGATGGGTCATGCTGGTCCCTTGACGATGCAAACGCGCATCACGGCCAAAAAGAAGATTTGAAGTGATGCATTTGTGAATGGACAAGCGGTCTGACCCGCAATCATATTTGTTCGACGTGAACTGAAGAAACGTCCAAGTTATTGAATAATCAGGGTCATCCCATGCGAGCATTTTTACGTGCGCCATCTGGTTTCATCTTCGCAGCCTGCATTGCGGCGTCTGCGGCGCTGGCGAACACCGATTCCAATCCCGCGACCGCGTTTCAGATGTCCGTTGCCGAATTTCTGCCCTCAGGCTCTGGAATGTCCGATTTTTACCGCTCTAACGGGTTTTCTCCGGTTTGGGTTGGCAATTCGCCCGCACATCAGGCACGCAGGTCAGGTTTGATCCGGGCACTGTCCAGCGTTGACATGCACGGTTTGCCACAGGGCGCTTACGACGTGCAGGGTTTGCTGGCTCAGATGCAGGACGCGCAAACCCAGCGCGATCTAGGTGCGGTCGAAATGTCGCTGAGCCGTGCTTTCGTCGCCTACGCCAATGACATGTACTCGGGCGCCTTACGCCCATCCCAGATTGACGACGGGCTGGTGCGCAAGGTCGAACGCCGGACAGCCGCCCAGCATCTGCAGGGCTTGGTGGATCACGATGCCGCGTATTTTGATCTGCTTACCCCGCAAAACGCACAGTACCGCGCGCTGATGAAGCAGAAGATCGCGCTTGAAAACCTTATTCGACAAGGCGGCTGGGGGGCGGGCGTTCCCTCGGATAAGCTGGAATACGGTGACACGGGGCCGAATGTAATTAAACTGCGCAATCGTTTGATTTCCATGGGGTATTTGAAGTCCACGGCAAGCCCTGAATTCGACGATGCGTTGCTGGATGCTGTAAAGAGGTTTCAATCCGATCATGGCCTTGCTGCGGATGGGGTGGCCGGTCAAGGAACAATCTCAGAGTTGAACCGGACGGCATCTGACCGCCTGAAGTCCGTATATGTGGCGCTCGAGCGTGAACGCTGGTTGCCGAAAGAGCGGGGCGCGCGGCATATCCTTGTCAATCAGGCGGATTTTTCTGCCAAGATTGTTGATGATGGCTTGGTCTCATTCGAAACCCGGACGGTGATCGGTAAGAACACTCATGATCGGCGCAGCCCTGAATTTTCGGACGAAATGGAGCATATGGTTATCAACCCCAGTTGGTACGTGCCACGTTCGATTATCACCAAAGAATACCTGCCAAAGCTGCAGTCCAACCCTAATGCTGTTGGGCATATTCACATCACCGACCGCAGTGGTCGGCAAGTGAACCGGGGGGCCGTGGACTTTACCCAATTCAACGCTCGCAACTTTCCGTTTGCCATGCGACAGCCGCCGAGCCAAAGCAACGCTTTGGGGCTGGTAAAGTTCATGTTCCCAAATCAATACAACATCTATCTGCATGATACGCCTCAGAAATCTCTGTTCGCGCGTGAGGTTCGGGCGTTCTCGCACGGATGTATTCGTCTGGCTCAACCGTTCGAGTTTGCCTATGCGCTTCTGGCCAAACAGGAAGAAGACCCCAAGGCGTTCTTCCATCGCATTCTTGCCACCGGAAAAGAGACCACGGTGCCGTTGGAGCAACACGTGCCGGTTCATCTGATCTATCGAACGGCCTATATCGGCCCGAAGGGTGAGGTGCAGTATCGGCGTGATGTCTACGACCGCGACCGGAAAATCTGGGAGGCGCTCCAGAAAGCAGGGGTAGCCCTGCCGGACGTTCAGGGGTAATCACCGGGTTAAGTCCTAATTCCGGGAAGCCCGACATGCAGTACACAATTCTACAAATCGCCGAAGCCCTGGGTGCTGAATACCAGGGCGAAGGTGATCTTGCCATTGAGCGCGCAGCAGAACCCGGTGATGCGGGGCCTTTGGATTTGGCAATGGCCATGTCGCCAAAATATGCCGACGCTCTTGGTGCGGGGAACGCGCAGGCGGCGGTTCTGTGGGCAGGGGCCGATTGGCGGGCATTGGGCCTGAAGGCCGCTATTTTTGTTGCTCGTCCCAGAATGGCCATGGCTGGGATCACTTCGATGCTTGATCCGGGGCAGGGTGTTGCGCACGGTGTTCACCCCTCGGCTGTGGTTGATCCAACTGCGGAACTGGCCGACGGCGTTTCGATTGGTCCATTGGCGGTGATTGGCGCGCGCGCAAAGATCGGCAAAGGGGCCGTGATTGGCGCGCATTGTGTGATCGGAATGGATGCCGTCTTGGGTGAGAACGCGTTGCTGCGCGAGATGGTCGGCATCGGCGCCCGAGCCCAAATCGGCCATCGTTTCATTGCGCAACCGGGTGCCCGGATTGGTGGCGACGGGTTTAGCTTTGTTACGCCCGAGGTATCAGGCGTAGAAAACGTGCGTAAAACGTTGGGTGACCAGGGCGATGCGCGGGCGCAAAGTTGGTTGCGTATCCACTCGCTTGGCGCGGTTGAAATCGGGGACGATGTCGAAGTCGGCGCAAATTGCACGGTCGATAACGGCACAATCCGAAACACGTATATCGGTGATGGCTCGAAATTGGATAATCTAGTGCATGTCGGCCACAACACGCGTGTTGGTAAAGATTGCCTACTGTGCGGACAAACAGGCGTCTCAGGTTCGGTCGAGATCGGCAATAACGTGGTTCTTGGCGGTCAAACCGGTGTGGTCGATAACATTTTTATCGGCGACGGTGTGATCGCAGGTGGGGGTACGAAAATCCTTTCCAATGTGCCGGCCGGGCGTGTGATTATGGGGTATCCGGGCGTAAAGATGGAAACGCATACGGACATGTACAAAGCCCAGCGCCGCCTTCCACGCATGGCGCGTGACGTAGAGGCGCTCAAAAAGGCTGTTTTCAAACAGGCTCCGAACGATTAAATCACCCTCAACGGGACAATCAGAGGTTCGACATGAGCATCACCGAACGCGTCATCGCCATCATCGCCGAACAGGCCGTGTTGGAACCTTCGGATGTGACGCCCGAAAGTACGCTCGAGGATCTTGGAATCGACAGCCTTGGTCTGGTGGAAAGCATTTTCGCCATCGAGGAAGAGTTCGATATCACTGTTCCATTCAATGCCAACGAACCCACGGCAAGTGATTTCGACATCTCGAACGTGGCAGCGATCATTTCCGGCATCGAAAAACTTGTGTCGGAAAAGGTCTGACACAAGATCATGAAACGCGTTGTCATTACCGGGGCCGGGACGATCAATTCGCTGGGCCACTCCGTTCCCGCCACACTTGAAGCAATGCGTGAGGGCCGCTGTGGGATTTCCGAACTGGAGTTCCGCGACGTTGAGAGGTTGGCCATCAAAATCGGTGGTCAGGTCCGGGGGTTCGAGGCCGAGGGCCGGTTTAACCGACAGCAAATGACCCTGTACGATCGGTTCACGCAGTTCACGCTGACGGCTGCTAAGGAAGCAATCGAACAATCCGGTATCGAGTTTCACGGTGATCTGGCCGCGCGGTCCGGTGTAGTGCTGGGCACGGCCGGAGGGGGCGTTTCGACGTGGGACGACAATTATCGCTCAGTCTATGAGGATGGAAAGAACCGGGTTCACCCGTTCGTCGTGCCCAAATTGATGAATAATGCTGCTGCCAGCCATGTGTCGATGGAACATAACCTAAAGGGGCCAAGCTTTACTGTTTCGACGGCCTGTGCGTCCTCGAACCACGCTATGGCGCTAGCATTTCAGATGGTGCGCAGCGGCGCTGCGCCAACGATGCTGACCGGGGGTTCGGAATCCATGCTCTGCTTTGGCGGCGTCAAAGCCTGGGAGGGACTGCGCGTCATGTCCAAGGACGCCTGCCGCCCGTTCAGCGCGAACCGGAATGGAATGGTTCAGGGTGAAGGCGCTGGAGTTTTTGTGTTCGAGGAATATGAACACGCGCGCGCCCGTGGTGCGGACATATTGTGCGAGGTCGTCGGCTTCGCGATGTCATCCGATGCATCGGATATCGTAATGCCCAGCAAGCAGGGCGCGGCGCGGGCCATGTCTGGTGCGTTGTCCGATGCGGGTCTGAACACAGATCAGGTTGGTTATATCAATGCGCACGGCACGGGGACGGCAGCCAACGACAAAACCGAATGTGCTGCCGTTGCTGATGTCTTTGGGCCGCATGCGGACGAGTTGATGATCTCGTCCACCAAGTCGATGCACGGTCACTTGATTGGAGGAACCGGAGCTGTTGAGTTGCTGGCCTGCATAATGGCTTTGCGCGACGGGGTGATCGCGCCAACCATAGGTTATGAAGAACCTGATCCCGAGTGCGCCTTGGACGTGGTGCCAAATGACGCGCGCGACGCCAAAGTAGATGTGGCGCTGAGCAATGCGTTTGCCTTTGGCGGCCTGAATGCGGTTTTGGCGCTGAAACGTGTCTAAGCACGTCGGGCGGAAAAGAAAGGCGACTATTTCTTCAGCCGCCTTTGTCTGCCGTTCTTAGTTTTGCTGTGCCGTCAGGCTGTCAAACCCCGACGTGAATCCCGCAAGCGACATGTCCATTGACAGAACCTGATCCGGAAAACGGGCCGGAACCAGCGACAGAACCGCTTTGCTACCTGCTTTCATTGCGTCGACATCGCCTTGGCTCAACCCAAGTTGGGCAACGCAGCCGACAGGAACACAGTGGTGGTAATTGTAGAGTTTGCGCGGTGCTCCGTCGATTGACAGGGCAAGCTGCGCCTGAAGCAGGGTTTCAAGGGGAACGATCACACTGGCCCATGCAGCGGCAGCTCCACCAGCGGGCAATTTACCAATGGTGACTTCGGCAATAGGTTCACCCTGCTGACCGTTCAGGATCTGGACCAAGGCGCAGGGGTCATTGCCCTCTTCGGCCTTGATGCAGGAAACCTCCCAGTCGCCTGACTTTTCCTTGATGAACTGTTCGCCGACACGCGGCCCGGACTGACCCAGATCAAGACCACTGTCTGCCTGCGCCGGTTGAGATTCACCGGATTGAGTTTCCTGAGCTGCAACCGCGCCTGATAGAAGCACGGCGCCAACAATGTTGAGTGAGAGAAGTTTCTTGAACATGAACGCCTCGGCAGATTGGTTAAGCTTTTTGCCCGGTTTAACATCCTTGTGGCAGGGTGTCAGGCACTAAGCTTTCAAAATGCAGGGAAGTGATCGGAATCTTGCCGGTTTGCCGCGATTTTCGCGGCTTTTTCCAACGAAGAAGGGAGCCGGTGGAGCGGCTCCCTTCAACTGAATTTTCTCCCCGTCGGACTGGCCGACTTAGTTATGCGCAGACGTTACGAGAGGGGAGCGCATCGGTCAACTGCAAACCTGAAAATTTAATGACATAGGCCGCAATCTTAAAAAAAAGCCGCGCCCGAAAGCGCGGCCAGTCGACAGGGAGGAAGATCGTTGCCTCGCACCTCTCACTGCGGAGACAACGAATAGACTATCGCAGTTAAATATTAAATTTGTATGCTGCCGTCAGATCGGTGGATATTGGGACCATAATCATATGGAAAATGGTATTTTTTTAGGTGGCGCGGGTGACGAGTATGGCCAGCCTCAATCCTTGACGTTGAAATATGCCAATCGGCATGGATTGATCGCTGGTGCGACTGGAACCGGAAAAACGGTGACATTGCAAATTCTTGCCGAGGGATTTTCGCAGGCAGGTGTTCCGGTGTTTTTGTCCGATGTTAAGGGTGATCTGTCCGGGTTGGCCAAGGCGGGTAGTGAAGCGCATAAACTGCACAAGTCTTTTCACGAACGCGCCGAAAGAATTGGCTTCACAGATTATTCCTATGCGGCGTGCCCTGTCGCCTTTTGGGATCTGTTTGGCAAACAAGGGCACCCCGTCCGTACAACCGTAACTGAGATGGGACCGCTTCTTCTGTCTCGTCTAATGGATCTGAGCGAGGCACAGGAAGGTATTTTGAACATCGCCTTTCGTGTGGCGGACGAAGAAGGGTTGCCGCTGCTGGACCTTAAGGACCTGCAATCGTTGTTGGTGTGGATCGGTGAAAATCGAACCCAGTTGTCCTTACGCTTTGGCAATGTCTCGACGGCTTCGATAGGGGCCATTCAGCGACGCCTCTTGGTTCTTGAAAACCAAGGTGGCACTAACCTGTTCGGCGAGCCAGCTTTGGAACTTGCGGATTTGATGCGCGTTGATGAAAACGGGCAGGGCGTCGTGAATATCCTTGCCTCGGACAAGCTGATGGGTGCGCCGCGTCTTTATGCGACGTTCCTATTGTGGCTGCTTAGTGAACTGTTCGAAGAACTGCCCGAAGTCGGCGATCCGGATAAGCCAAAGTTGGTGTTTTTCTTTGATGAGGCGCACCTGCTGTTTGAAGACGCCCCAAAAGTTTTGGTGGACAAGGTCGAACAGGTTGCGCGCCTGATCCGTTCGAAGGGGGTTGGTGTTTACTTCATTTCTCAGAACCCCGCAGATATCCCAGAAGATATTCTTGGTCAGCTCGGAAACCGGATTCAGCATGCACTGCGCGCTTTTACGGCGCGGGACAGGAAGAACCTGCGCCTTGCAGCCGAGACATATCGCGAAAACCCGGCCTTTGATACCGAGGCCGCAATCCGTGAGGTCGGGGTTGGCGAAGCCGTTACTTCGATGCTTCAGAAAAAGGGCGTGCCGGGTATTGTCGAACGTACTTTGATCAGACCGCCGGGCTCGCAGCTTGGCCCGGTAACTGCGGCCGAGCGTCAGGCCGTGATGGATACGTCCCCGATGAAAGCAAAATATGATGCGCTGCAAGACCGAGAGTCCGCCTTCGAGATTTTGAAATCCCGTGCTTCGGCCGCCGCCGCAGCCGCTGCTGAAGCGGAAGAACACGAAGAAACTCAATCCGTGGCCGAACGTGAATTTTCGACAGCGCGACGCTATTCCGGCAGCAGGGTGGGGCGGTCTTCGTCCCGCGTCACCCGCAAAAAGGATACGTTTACGTCGGCGATGAGCGAGGCGGTCATCAAAGAGCTGAAAGGCACTACCGGACGCCGCATTGTTCGCGGTATCCTTGGTGGATTGTTTAAAAACAATTAGGGGCCGCGCGCCGGACCAATTTGGTTCAGCGCGCAGCCAGCCGGATCACTTCAGGCGGCGCTGGCCTTCCTGCTTACAGTAGGCGTCCGCCTCTGGCACCGACATCTTGTCAGCCGGGAAGTCAGTGGCGCGATCCCAGATTACCCGGTCCAGGCGATAAAGCTGGCAGGTGACTTCGCCCTTGGGGGTTTGAACTTTCACCGGTGCGCTTTCGACGTCTTCGGGTGACGGAATACATCCCGACAAACCTGCGACAAGCGGTAGAAAAAGAACTGTTTTGGTGATCAAGGTTTTCATGTGAACTCTTTTCATACTCATCAGGCCGTCCGCGTTATCCAGGGTGAGAGGAACACCGGCCTGAAGCACTGCGGTCACCTATCGTGTAAACAAGCGATACGCTGAAATCAACAAACCGCGCCAAACACTTGGCGCGGTTTGAAACTTAACCTTGGGTCAGTCTATTTTTCGGGTATCAATCCTCGTGGGCTGAACCTGAGCACGATGAGAAGGATCAGACCCATAGTGAACAGCCGCATATGAGCGGCACTTTCAATCAGGTGTGCCTTAAGCGCGCTGCCGTCCGGCATTCCTGCCGTAATCAGGTTCATCATCCACAAGCCAATCGGCTCGACCTGGACCCACAGGAACCAGATCAGGAAAGCCCCCAGAACTGCGCCGAAATTGTTGCCGGACCCGCCGACAATTACCATGACCCAAACAAGGAATGTAAACCGCAGCGGATTGTAGGTGCCGGGCGTCAACTGGCCGTCAAGCGTGGTCATCATCGCGCCAGCAATGCCGCAGATCGCCGACCCCAAAACGAAGATTTGCAAGTGGCGGAGGGTGACGTCCTTGCCCATTGCTTCGGCCGCGACTTCGTTGTCGCGAATGGCGCGCATCATTCGACCCCATGGGCTTTTTAGCGCCATTTGCGCCATCCATAGCAGCGCCAGCAGGACGATTGTGAACAGCAACGAATAGCCCAGCTTGACCGAAAGGGTCGAGGCCGTGACGGGATCAAGCCCCAGCCATTCGGCGCGGGCGATAAAGCCGGGATCGGCCTGCAACTCGACCTCATAACCCACCACTGGGGCGGGGCGCGGGATGCCGTAGACATTCTTGACGCCACGAGCCAGCCAGTCTTCGTTCTTCATGACGGCGATGATGATCTCGGCGATACCCAGCGTCGCAATCGCCAGATAGTCTGACCGCAGGCCCAGCGCAGTTTTCCCGATCAACCAGGCCGCGCCCGCTGCCAGCAAGCCGCCCGCAGGCCATGCCAACAGAACCGGCAGGTTCAAACCGCCGATATTGCCTGCGACTGCTGGATCAATCGCCTCGACCGCGGCGATGCTGGGATCGAACACCGCGCGATAGATAAAGAACCCGGCGATGAGAATACCGATGATAGACAGGGTTTGCATCCGTCCCTTTGGCATTCGCGTGGCGACAAGCACGGCTGCGACCACTGTCGCGGCACCCAAAAGCAGGGCTAGCAGAATACCGTACCCCCCGGCCGACCAAGCGCCCGGCGTGGGCGGGGTTGAGATCAGTACCACAGCCAATCCGCCCAGCGCGACAAATCCCATGACGCCTACATTGAACAGGCCCGCATAGCCCCATTGCAGGTTCACCCCGATCGCCATGATCGCCGAGATCAGCCCCATGTTCAGGATCAAAATGGCCGAGTTCCAGCTTTGCGTGAATCCTGTCAGCAGGATCAGAGAGCCGACCGCAATGAAAAGCAGCGTGTTTTTGACGGACTCGGTCATACCGCTTTCCCCTTGAACAGGCCCGTGGGCTTAAACAGAAGCACGATCAGCAGGATCACGAAACTGACGGCGAATTTGTAATCGGTGGACAGGAACTGAACGAGGCCCGAGGGCTCCAGACCTTCGGGTGCTAGATAGGTCAGCACCTTTTTCCACGCATAGGTGATGGTCACTTCGGAAAACGCGATGATGAAACCACCGGCGATGGCACCAATCGGATTGCCAAGACCGCCGACAATGGCCGAGGCGAAGATCGGCAGCAGAAGCTGGAAATAGACGAAAGGCTTAAAGCTTTTGTCGAGGCCGTAGAGCACACCCGCCGTGGTCGCCAGCGCCGCGACAATGATCCATGTGATCATCACTACGCGTTCTGGGTTGATGCCTGACAGCAGGGCCAGATCTTCGTTATCGGAATAGGCGCGCATCGACTTGCCGGTGCGGGTCTTGTTCAAGAACCAGAACAACAGCACCACGGCGACAACCGCAACAACCACGGTAATGCCCTGAGAAGTCTTGATCGCCAGCCCTTCACGTAGCCCGGTCATCGCTTTGAAGTCACGAGCCGAGACGATGAATCGCGCGCCGTCCGAGAAGCGTTGATCATCCGGTCCGATGATGAATCGCACGATCCCGTTCATGATGAACATCACGCCCATCGACACGATTACCAGAATGACCGGTTTGGCCTTTTGTTCGCGGTAGAACCTGTAAACCAGCCGGTCGGTGACCAGAACCAGAACGATACAGCCCAGTATGGCAAAGGGCAAGGCAAGCAGAGCGGTCGGCAGCGGCCCGAATCTGACGCCTGCCGCTTGCAGACCCCAAGTTACCAACACAGCAATCATCGCGCCAAAGGCCATTGTGTCGCCATGGGCAAAGTTCGAGAACCGCAGGATGCCATAGATCAGTGTCACCCCCAGCGCCCCCAGCGCCAATTGGCTGCCATAGGCGATTGCGGGAACAAGAACGAAGTTGGAGAGCGCCACAAGGGCGTTGAGGAAGTCCATTAGTTTATCACCTCGCAAATTCCTACCAACGTCCACAATTTGCGCTGCACGGAATCTTCGATCATATGTTCAAGGGAAAACGATGGTTCGTTGGATTCATTGTCGAAAGCAACATTGATCAAGCCACGAGTGTCGGTCATGCCGGATTGATACCAATCGACATCTTGCCAATAAGGCCGAGCTTCCTTCAACACTATTTCTAAACCGCCGCCAGCAAGGGTCATTCGACGTTTGTTTATGGAAACCTCGAACGCTCGATTATCCTTCTGGCAGCCCTGCGGAGTCGAGTAAGCCGCGTTCCAACAGAATTTTTCTGCATGACAAGTGTAGGTTTCAGCAGACGCGGGCATAGTCGCAAAGACGAACACGTGAAAAACCGCAAGAGCGGTAATGACTTTCATACGAAGCACCTCACCCCCCCAAGAAACTCTTACGTACTTCGGGATCGGCCAGCAGTTCCTTGCCCGTTCCGGTATAGGCGTTCCGCCCCTGAACCAGCACATATCCCTTGTCCGCGATCTCCAGTGCCTGACGGGCATTCTGTTCGACCATCAGGATCGGCAATCCGGTGCGGGAAACCTCGATGATCCGGTCAAACAGCTCATCCATCACGATGGGCGAGACACCGGCGGTGGGTTCGTCCAGCATCAGCACCTTGGGCTGAGTCATCAGCGCGCGGCCCACGGCGACCTGTTGGCGTTGGCCGCCCGATAGCTCTCCGGCTGCCTGATTGCGTTTATCGCGCAAGATGGGGAATAGGTCATAGACCTGCTCCATCGTCTGGCTGATATCGTCGCGGCGGATGAAGGCACCCATCTCAAGGTTTTCCTCCACCGTCATTGAGGTGAAGATGTTCGACGTCTGCGGAACAAAGCCCATCCCCTTGATCACCCGGTCCTGCGGCGACAGTTTGGTGATGTCTTCGCCGTCCAGTCGAACAGCTCCGGCGCGGACGTCTAGCATGCCGAATACAGCCTTCATCGCGGTCGATTTGCCCGCGCCATTAGGGCCGACGATCACCGCAATCTCGCCTTTGTCGACGGCGATGGAGCAATCGTGCAGGATGTCTGGCCCTTTGCCGTAACCACCGGTCATGGTGTCACCAATCAGGAAAGGGCCACCTTCGACTTTATGTGTCTCGCCACTTTTGCGATGGGCGGGGGTCATCGTGCCGACGCCATGCGCGTTGGTGATCGAGGCGTCCTTGTTGCCCTTGTCGTCGTGATAAGGATTGTCGCTCACGCCCCGGCCTCCAGCTTGTCTTTGTTTTTCAGGCCGGTACCCAGATAGGCCTCGATGACGTGCTCATTCGCTTTGATCTCATCCAAGGTACCTTCGGCCAGCACCTTGCCCTCGGCCATACAGATGACTGGGTCGCAGATTTTGCCGATGAAATCCATGTCATGTTCGATGACCACAAAGGTATAGCCGCGTTCCTTGTTCAGGCGCAGGATCGTGTCGGCGATGGTCATCAGCAGGGTACGGTTCACGCCTGCACCAACCTCGTCCAGAAACACGATCTTGGCGTCGACCATCATGGTGCGGCCAAGCTCTAGCAGTTTTTTCTGGCCGCCCGAGACCTGACCGGCCTTGTGATCGGCCAAATGTTCGATGGTCAGGAACTCAAGCACCTCATCGGCCTTGGCGCGCAGCGCGCGTTCCTCGTCAGCGATGCGTTTGCGCCCAAACCATGTGTTCCAAAGCGATTCACCCGATTGCGCGCCGGGCACCATCATCAGGTTTTCACGGCACGACATCGAGGAAAACTCATGCGCGATCTGGAACGTGCGCAGCAGGCCTTTGTGGAACAGCTCATGCGGGGGCAGGCCGGTGATGTCCTCACCGTCCATATGAACCTTGCCGCTGGTCGGCGGCAGAACGCCCGCGATCACGTTGAACAGAGTGGTTTTTCCGGCCCCGTTCGGCCCAATCAGACCGGTGATCGAGCCCTTTTGGATTTCCAGCGATGCCCCGTCCACCGCATGAAACCCGCCGAAATGCTTGTGCACGTCTTCGACGACGATCATCTTTTCCCCTAGCCGCCGTTTTCGGCGTTGTTGTCCCATCCCCGTTTGCCGGGGTGCGGCCTTTTTTCATTGAAACAGCCCGGACACAAGGCCCGGGCTGCTTGTTTTTATGACTATTTAAGTCCGATCAACGGAAGTTGACGGTCTTGTTTTCGCCGTCGGTGACTTCGATCTCACGATACGAACCGGCGCTTTCACCGGGGCCGATCAGTTCAACGCCCGACGCGCCGACATAGTCGATGTCCTGACCTGCGGCCAGCATTTCCAGACCCTTGGCCAGTTCACCGGGATAGATCTTTTCACCCGGAGCGTTGGCGACGTCCACAATCTTGGCGCCATAGTCCGCAGGGTTGGTGGACCCGGCGGCCTGCATTGCCAGCATGAACAGCGCTGCGGCGTCATAGCTTTCGGGCGAATAGGGCGAAGAGCCGTCGAAACCCGCAGCTTCGGCCATGGCAAAGTACTTTTCAGCACCTTCACCGCCCGAACCGGCGATCTGACCGAACGAGCCGTTCAGGTCGGGGCCGACGTTATTGGGCAGCGAGTCACCGATCATGCCACCGGGCAGACCGAATGTGTCAAACGCACCGCTGTCCAGCGCCGACTGGATGATGCCCAGACCGCCCTGATCCAGATAGCCTGCGACCACCAGTATGTCGCCACCGGCCGAGGCCAGCGCGCCCACTTCGGCCGAGTAGTCGGCCTTGCCGTCTTCGTGCGCGGCCACGATGGTGACTTCGCCACCCGAAGCCTCGAACGACGACTGGATCGCGTCCGCCAGACCTTTACCGTAGTCGTTGTTGGTGTAGGTCAGAGCGATCGAGCTGATGCCACGGTCGTTCAGGATGTCGGCCATTACCTGACCTTCGCGCGCATCCGATGGTGCGGTGCGGAAGAACAGGCCATTGTCTTCCATGGTCGACAGGCCGGGCGAGGTTGCCGACGGTGAGATCATGACCATGCCGTTCGGAATCGCGACGTTCTGCAGGATCGCTCCGGTCACGCCCGAGCAGTCGCCGCCGATGATGCCAGCGACACCGTCTGCGATCATGCGCTCACCGTTCGAGGTGGCCAGACCGTTGTCGATGCAGCCGGTGTCAGCGCGGGAAGCCGAAACAGACGAACCGTCCAGCAGTTTTCCGGATTCGGTGACTTCGGCCATTGCCAGTTCTGCGCCCGAGCCCATGGCAGGTGCCAGCGATTCAATCGGACCGGTAAAGCCGAACAGAACGCCCAGTGTGACATCTTCGGCCATTGCGGTGCCGGACAGCAGAGCGGTTGCTGCAGTTGCTGTAAGCAGCTTTTTCATATGGTTACTCCCTATTGTGAACGTATTCGTTCTGGGCATGACCCTAGGCAAGCTGTTCGGAAAAGAAAAGTCCTAACGCAAACGTGTTTTTGCGGCCCATAATCCTATTTGTTTTGTTGCGGTTGTCGCAGTGCCCCTAAAGTGGAGATCCCCATGCTCAGAGCGTTCGCGGTTTCACTCCTGTTGTTCGGTCCAATGGTGGCCGACGCCGATGAACTAAGAACATCAGCCGGTCCGGTGCAGGTGAGCGCACTTATCGATGGGCTGGATACCCCGTGGGCGGTTGGGATACTGCCAGACGGTACGTTTCTGGTGACCGAGCGTGACGGACAGCTATTATATGTCACTGACGGGGACGCACGCCGGGTGCGCGGTGCACCGGATGTGGTGGCCAAAGGGCAGGGTGGGTTGCTGGACGTGACCATCGCACGCGATTTTACCCAAAGCCGCGAGATTTTTCTTACTTTCTCAAAACGTCAGAAGGGTGGTGCAGGAACTGCCGTGGCGGTCGCACGCCTGTCAGAGAACGGAAAACGCCTTACAAATCTAAGGGTGATCTTCGAAGCCATGCCGGGGGGATCTGGTGGTCGGCATTTTGGGTCTCGGGTCGTAGAAGCCGATGACGGAACCTTGTTTGTCACAATCGGTGATCGCGGTGACCGGCCTCAAGCTCAGGACAGGTCGAACCATATCGGCTCGGTAATCCGGATAAACCGGGATGGTTCGGTCCCGTCTGACAACCCGTTTGTCGGTCAACCCGATTTAAGGCCCGAGATTTGGTCTTATGGGCATAGAAACCCACAGGGCGCGGGTCTTGATGCACAAGGGCGACTGTGGACGTCGGAACATGGTGCGCGGGGCGGGGATGAGGTGAATCTTGTTCTGCCGGGTCAGAACTTCGGTTGGCCGGTTATTTCCTACGGTAAGCATTATTCAGGCAAGTCAATCGGCGAAGGCACCGCGAAGTCCGGGATGCAGCAACCGAAATTCTACTGGGACCCATCCATCGCACCTTCGGGATTGATGGTGTATTCCGGAAAACTCTGGCCCGAGTGGAAGGGCGACATCTTCGTGGGGTCGCTCAAGTTCAACTACATCGCCCGGCTTGAGGGGTCACCCCTAAAGGAAGTCGAGCAAATCAAAGGAGCCGAGACCGAGCGCGTCCGGGACATTGTTGAAGCGCCTGACGGGTCCATTTGGTTTATTTCCGTAGGAGAAGGCGCGGTTTATCGGATGGCGCCCCAGGGTTAAACCGAAAGGCGACCACTTTGGGCACCACGCTCCCGGTATGGTGTCGTATTATAGTGAGCGCGGTAGCATTTCGAGAAATGCGAGGGGCTGGCGAAGCCGCAGGCAAGCGCCACGTTAATGACACTCATATCTGTCTGCATCAGCAGGTTGCGCGCTTTGTGCAGCCTAAGCTCCATGTAGTACCGCTTGGGAGAACGGCTCAGGTAGCGACGGAACAGGCGTTCCAACTGGCGCGTGGACATGCCCACATCCTTGGCAAGGATCGAAGGTGAGATCGGCTCCTCGATGTTTTTTTCCATCATCAGGATGACCTGGCTCAACTTGGGATGGCGCACGCCGATGCGGGTAGGGGTGGACAGGCGCTGCGTGTCCTGATCGGTGCGGATCGAGGAATAGATCATCTGGTCGGCGACCGCGTTGGCAAGATCTTCGCCGTAATCATCAGCGATGATCTTCAGCATCAGGTCGATGGATGAGGTCCCGCCCGCAGTTGTCATCCGGTTGCCATCAATTTGGAAAACAGACTTTGTTAGTTCGACCTCATCGAATTCCTCGATAAAGCTGTCCGAGTTTTCCCAGTGGATCGTCGCACGTTTGCCGTCCAGAAGTCCGGCCTTGGCCAGAGTATAGGCCGCTGTGCAAAGCCCGCCGATTTTCAGACCACGCCGTGCCTCGCGCCGAACCCAATTCAGAACTTTCTTGGTGGTCGCCGCCTGAACGTCTACACCGCCGCATATGATCACAACGTCGTCGCGCTGCAATTCGTTCAGATCGGTGTCCAGCTTGAACTCGGTCCCGGCCGAGCATTTGACGGTATCACCGCCTTCGCCTGCAAAAGTCCACGAATACAGTTCTTTGTCGGCCATGCGATTGGCAATACGCAGGCTGTCCAGCGCCGAAGCAAAGGACAGCAGCGAAAATTTGTCCAGCAAGACAAATACGAAATTCTTAGGGTTGGCCGCAGTGTCTTCCACCGTGACAACTTGGCGTTGCTCTTGCATGGCGAGGTGTCCTTGATTCGGCGCCTAATGACGTTGCGTCGGCGACAGATTTGACAGCAACCATGATCAAAGCTTGTTTCCCGCGTCAAGAGGCGCAAATCGTATATGGTCACTCTTCAATGCATTTTGTATAGAGACGACCTGAATACTTCAGCGGAGATCAAAGCTATGACCGAGTGGCAAAAATCGAACTGGCGCAACAAGCCCCGGGTTCAGATGCCAGATTATACCGACGCGGACGCGCTGTCTAAGGTCGAGGCCCAGCTTTCGCAGTATCCCCCGCTGGTTTTTGCCGGGGAAGCGCGCCGCCTGAAACAGCTTTTGGGTGCCGCCGGACGTGGAGAGGCGTTCCTGCTGCAAGGTGGCGACTGTGCTGAAAGCTTTGAACAATTCAGCGCCGACGCAATCCGTGATACCTTCAAGGTGATGCTGCAAATGGCGATGGTGCTGACGTATGGCGCCAAAGTTCCCGTGGTCAAAGTTGGCCGGATGGCGGGACAGTTTGCCAAGCCACGCAGCGCCCCGACCGAGGTTGTCGATGGTGTGGAACTGCCAAGTTATCGTGGCGACATCATCAACGAACTGGCGTTCACGCCCGAAGCGCGTATTCCGAATCCCGGCAAGATGTTGCAGGCCTATACGCAGGCCGCGGCGACACTTAACCTTTTGCGGGCCTTCTCGACCGGAGGCTTCGCGGATATGAGCATGGTGCATTCGTGGACTTTGGGCTTCACGGACGAACAGGACGTTCAGAAATACTCTGAGATTGCGGACCGGATTCAGGACACGATCGACTTTATGCACGCGGCTGGTATCACCGCCGACACCACGCATGAGTTCTCGACCGTCGAGTTCTATACCAGCCACGAAAGTCTGCTGCTGGAGTATGAAGAGGCGTTGACGCGTCTGGATTCGACCTCGGGCAACTGGCTGGCCGGGTCTGGCCATATGATCTGGATCGGCGACCGCACCCGTCAGCCCGACGGCGCGCATGTGGAATTCTGCCGCGGTGTATTGAACCCAATTGGTCTGAAATGCGGTCCGACCACGACGGCGGAAGACCTGAAGGTTCTGATGTCCAAGCTAAACCCCGAAAACGAAGAGGGTCGCCTGACACTGATCGCGCGGTTCGGAGCGGGCAAAGCCGGTGAGCATCTGCCGCGTCTGGTCAAAGCCGTGAAGGAAGAGGGTGCTAATGTGACTTGGGTCTGCGATCCGATGCACGGCAATACCATCAAATCGGCAACGGGCTACAAGACGCGTCCGTTTGATTCAGTCCTGCGCGAAGTTCGCGACTTTTTTGGCGTACATCAGGCCGAGGGTACTATCCCCGGTGGTGTACATTTCGAGATGACCGGTCTGGATGTAACCGAATGCACGGGCGGCGTGCGCGCCGTGACGGAAGAGGATCTTTCAGACCGCTACCACACCGCCTGCGACCCTCGTTTGAACGCGTCGCAGTCCCTTGAACTGGCCTTCCTTGTGGCCGAGGAACTGACTAACCTGAGGCGCGATCGCAGCAAACGAGCGGCGAGCTAAATCATAGAAAAAGCGGGCAAAGGCCCGCTTTTTTGTTACCTAATCATCTCGCGATACAACCAGACGCAAATGGGACTTTGAGTGATCAAACTCCCTTTGTCCCTCGGCAAATCCTGCTGAGGTCGGTTCGATCTTCGTGCGCGGTGATTGAACGGACGCCACTGTGCGAACCTTCTGACCAAGCACGCCGAACCGTCTGGGCGTGGCACCGATGGCGCCATTGCTGGCAAGTACGCCCAAGACGCGGCTTACGTCCCCCAAATCGCTTTTCAGTGGCAGCAGGATCATGCGCGCAACCAGATGGGCGCGCCCCGGTTTCCCAGCGCCTGCAAGTTCAAACTCGGCAATCGCAGGTCCTGCAAAAACCTGTTCCAATATCTCTGTAATCTGAGATCGTGCCGACGGTTCGAAAAAGGCGGTCAGAGGCATGCCCCGAACCTCCATCCCGGCAAGCCTGTTCAGATGACTGCCCGCAAGGCGAAACCTGGCCAGGCCGGGTGCTATGCGTTCGAGGATAAAGGTGTTTTCCAAAATGTTCTCAAGTCCGCGTGGATCAATCTGCGATCGCGTTGGAATCTCGCCGCCCGATAGCAGCGCGCTCCAATAAGCCTCAGCCTGGCGAATGGGCGAAAATATGCGGCCACTGTCAAAGCGATCCATCGCGATGATCTTTCCAAAGTTAGACCCGGACCCGTTTCCGAAAAAGGTTGTCATTTCATAGCCCTAACGCCAAGTGGTCATCATTTTCCTAAAATGCCAGATATCGGGGGCATCTTTCGAATGACCAGTTCTGACAGGGGCCAAACTGACATGGTTGGTGCCACTCTTGGAGGAATTCTTTAATGAATGGTTAACTTAGCTGTCTTCAGGCGAAACCCAGCAAACTCTTGCCCTGCGTGCTGTGATGGCATTAGGTGCGGTCAAGTATTCTGAGACGAGCAGCGACGAAAGGGCGGGCATGATCAGATCCATGACTGGATTTGCCTCTGGCAAGGGGGCGTTTGGGCCGCATAGCTGGACGTGGGAGTTGCGCAGCGTCAATGGCAAGGGGCTAGACATGCGCGTGCGTGCTCCGGACTGGTTGACGGGGTTAGAGGTCGCATTGCGTGGGCAATTGTCCAAGGCCCTGAGCCGGGGAAGCGTCACGCTGTCCCTGCGGCTTAACCGTGATGAATCTGCGCCGGACCTTGTTTTGAACGAAGTCGCAATGGGGGCTGCGCTGGAGGCCCTGGCAAAAACGCAGCAAATGGCAGAAGCGCGGGATATCATGCTTGCCCCGTCGCGTGCTTCTGACCTTATCGCGTTAAAAGGTATGCTGGATGCAGGCAGCGACGTAGACGATCCTGCGCCATTGGTCGGACATCTAATCGCTGAGTTCCCGGGGCTTTTGACCGAATTTATCGCGATGCGCGAGACCGAAGGTCAGTCGCTTTCACAAATATTGAATGGTCAACTGGAAACGGTGGCGGAATTGACAGAACAGGCTGCAAATCTGGCGGAGCAGCGAAAGGATAAGGTCGCAGAAACGCTGCGCGAGAACCTGACGCGCGTCATGGATAACGCGCAGGGTGCCGACCCGGACCGTGTTGCGCAGGAACTTGCACTGATCGCGGTCAAGGCCGATATCACCGAAGAAATTGATCGCCTGAAAGCGCATGTCTTGGCGGCGCGGGACTTGCTGGAACAGGACGTTGCAGTTGGCCGAAAGCTTGACTTTCTGATGCAGGAATTCAACCGAGAGGCCAATACCCTGTGTTCAAAAGCGCAAAGTGCCGATCTGACTTCGGTAGGGCTTGAGTTGAAAGCCGTTATAGATCAGATGCGCGAACAAGTTCAGAACGTGGAATAACGACAGGAGCGCCAAATGGCGGATCGACGCGGCCTACTTATCATTCTGTCCTCGCCCTCTGGTGCAGGAAAATCTACATTGGCCAAACGGTTGATGCAGTGGGATACCGATCTGGAGTTTTCGGTCTCGGCCACCACCCGCGCGCCGCGTCCGGGCGAAGAACACGGTCGCGAGTATTTCTTTCTGACGGAGGATGCGTTCAAACAGCAGGTCGCCGAAGGGCAGATGCTGGAACACGCGCATGTTTTCGGGAACTTCTACGGCTCACCAGCCGGGCCTGTCCGCGAGTCGATCAACAGCGGAAAGGACGTTTTGTTCGATGTGGATTGGCAGGGTGAAGTTCAGATCCGCAACTCGGACCTTGGCAAACACGCGCTTTCGATCTTTATCCTGCCGCCCTCGATCCCGGAACTGCGCCGTCGGTTGGAAAGCCGTGGCCAGGACAGTGACGACGTGATCGCCAAACGGATGCTCAAGAGCTGGGACGAAATCAGCCATTGGGGGTATTACGATTACGTACTGGTCAATGACGATCTGGATT
Organism: Ruegeria sp. HKCCD7221; assembly: GCF_013031225.1. Lineage (NCBI taxonomy): Bacteria > Pseudomonadati > Pseudomonadota > Alphaproteobacteria > Rhodobacterales > Roseobacteraceae > Ruegeria > Ruegeria sp. HKCCD7221. The sequence goes on along the minus strand of NZ_WPZE01000001.1, from coordinate 872,223 downwards.
CGACGGAAGAAAAGCTGAAGACCATCGTCAGCGCCGAACGTATGCGCCGTATTCAGCAACCCAGCCTTCAAAACCACGTTCGCGCACTACAAAATGAATTTGAGGGCCTGTCATGACAATCTACGCCTTGGGCGAGCATACGCCGCAAATTCACGATGACACATGGGTTGCACCGGACGCCAACCTGATCGGTAAAGTGGTGATGGAGCAGGGCGCCTCGGTCTGGTTTGGGTCCACCATCCGCGCCGACCATGAAGAGATCCGCATCGGCGAAGGCAGCAATGTTCAGGAAAACTGCGTCATGCATATTGATGCAGGTTTTCCCCTGACTATTGGCAAGAACTGCACCATCGGCCACAAGGTTATGCTGCATGGCTGTACGATTGGCGAGAACTCTCTGATTGGAATGGGGGCGATCGTCCTGAATGGGGCAAAGATTGGCAAGAATTGCCTGATCGGGGCAGGGGCTTTGATTACGGAAGGCAAAGAGATACCGGATAATTCACTTGTTATGGGATCACCGGGCAAGGTTGTGCGCACATTGGACGATGCAGCCGCGAAGGGTCTGACCCTAAGCGCCCTGCATTACCAGAGCAATATGCGCAGGTTCCGGGATACGATGACGGCGGTCTGATTACCTCCAAGAGGTTTTTTCCATGTCAAATGACCAGCTCACCGAATTTGTCGCGGCCGTTCCTATGCCGGCTTTGGTGGTCGATCAAACGGAACGCATTATCGCCGCCAACACGCACGCCAAAACCTTGCTTGGCGCGGGGATCGAGGGTCGGCACTTCGCAACGATCCTGAGGCAGCCTCAGGTCATCGAAGCCATGGAGCAGAGCCTGCGCACAAAAGGGCCGGCGAAAACGCGTCATCTGGCGAACGACGGGGCGCAGGACACAACCTTCGAAGTTCAGTGCCGGTATATGAACGGCGTCGGAGCGGTTTCCGGCGGCGCCGTGTTGGCCATCTTTCAGGATGTCACCCATCTGGAGCAGGCCGGTCAGATGCGTCGTGACTTCGTTGCCAATGTCAGTCACGAGCTGCGAACCCCTCTGACCGCCTTGATGGGGTTCATTGAAACCCTACGGGGACCTGCCCGTGACGATGCCGTCGCGCGCGAGCGGTTTCTTAAGATCATGACTGAGGAAGCCAACCGCATGAACAGGTTGGTGGGTGATTTGCTTTCATTGAACCGGGTTGAAAGCGAAGAACGCGTCCGCCCGAAAGAGCAACTGGAACTGACGGGAATGATGCAGTCGATTTTGAACTCGGTACGTCCTTTGGCCGAGGACGCCGGTGTCGAACTGACCCTTTCGGCGGATCAGGGGCCTGTTACGTTAACCGGTGACAGCGATCAGCTGCGTCAGGTTTTCACCAACCTGATCGAAAACGGAATCAAATACGGCGGCAGCGGTGGAGTGGTCAAGGTACGCATCACGTCCTCGGACCGGGATACGGCGATGCGTGGTCCTGCTGTAAGGGTACAGGTCATCGACAAGGGGCCGGGAATCGATGCGACACACTTGCCGCGTCTGACTGAGCGATTCTATCGCGCCGACAGTCATAGATCGCGTGAGCTGGGCGGAACGGGGCTGGGCTTGGCCATTGTGAAGCATATTGTAAATCGCCACCGTGGTCGCCTGCGCGTGGAAAGCGACCTTGGAAAAGGTTCTGTGTTTACAGTTATTTTGCCGCGATAACTCGGTTCAGATTCTGTCTGTGGTCGTCCAATTTGTCAGTTTTTGGCCGATATTTCTTTCGTAACGTCACCTTCAAACAAAGCAAGGTGTCATAAAAGCGTTACAAACCTGTCACAAAAGGCTTACGCACGGCTCTTAGGGGTGCCGCAGGATCATCATGGGGGTGATCAAATTCTATCCTTTCAGGGAGACTGAAATGTCCTTTGTAAAACTGTCGGCTTCGGCTCTTGCCATCTCTGCAATCTCGGCCACTGCTGCCGCTGCTCGTGATCAGGTTCAGGTAGCTGGTTCTTCGACCGTCCTGCCTTATGCTTCGATTGTTGCTGAAGCCTTCGGTGAGAACTTTGACTTCCCGACACCGGTTGTTGAATCGGGCGGTTCGTCGGCTGGCCTCAAGCGTTTCTGCGAAGGTGTTGGCGAAAACACCATCGACGTTGCCAACGCATCGCGCGCTATCCGCGAGAAAGAAATCAAAGCCTGCGCCGAAAACGGTGTAACGGACATCATCGAAGTTCAGATCGGCTATGACGGCATCGTTTTCGCATCCGACATCAACGGCAACTCGTTCGAGTTCACGCCGGAAGACTGGTACAAAGCGCTGGCAGCCAAAATCGTCGTGGACGGTGAAGTTGTCGACAACCCCAACAAGACCTGGGCCGACGTGAACCCGGACTTCCCGGCGCAGCCGATCGCTACCTTCATTCCGGGCACCAAGCACGGCACCCGTGAAGTGTTCGAAGATAAGGTTATCTTGGCTGGCTGTGAGCACCTGGGCGATTTTGAAGTGTTCAAGGCAGCTGCCGGCGACGACAAGAAAGCAGCCGAAAAACAGTGTATCGCGATCCGCACCGACGGCGTGTCGGTCGACATCGACGGCGACTACACCGAAACTCTGGCTCGTATCGACAGCAACAAGGACGGCATCGGCGTCTTTGGTCTGGCCTTCTACGAGAACAACACCGACAAGCTGCAAGTTGCGACCATGTCGGACGTCGTTCCCTCGACCGAGTCGATCGCATCAGGTGAGTATCCGGTTTCGCGTCCGCTGTTCTTCTACGTGAAAAAAGCCCATATCGGCGTGATCCCCGGTCTGAAAGAATATGCTGAGTTCTTCGTCGCGGACGAGATCGCAGGCCCCGACGGCCCGCTGGCAGAATACGGTCTGGTCTCGGATCCTGAACTGGCGAAAGTACAGGAAACAGTTGCGAACGAAACCGTTCTGGGCGGCGGTTCCTAATATATCTTGTGAACGGAACCGGGGCGTAATATTCGCGCCCCGGTTCTTTTTGACTCCTCCACTTGCGATACCATCGGAGTTCTCATGGCATTATCCTGGCTGCTGCTTATTCTGCTTGCGCTGGCAGTGATCGGTTTCTTCACGGGTCGCTCCCGTGCCTTGGCAAGCGCAGGAGGAGACGCGCGCGATTTGCATTCGCTGCCGTCCTATTATGGGTACAATGTCGCCCTGTCTGCGTTGGTTCCGGCACTTGGCGTTTTGATTGTATGGCTTCTTGCCCAGCCGATGATCGTGAACAGTACGGTTTCCAGCCTTATCCCCGAGCAGTCGATCCCAGAAGGTTCTGATCGCGGCCTCATAATGAGCGAAGTACGTCGTGTGGCCGTTGGGTTGGATGGGGCAGTCGCCGCAGGCGCAATGACCGAAGCGCAGGCCCAAGACGCGAATTCGGATATTGATCAACTGACGGCAACACTAAAGGACGCCGGGCAGGTACTGACACAGGAGATTTCTCAGCCGATCCTGATTGCGGCGCAAAAATACCGCAGTATGACGTCGACCGGATCGGTTGCCATGCAGGCCATTGTTCTGGCTGTCGCACTTTTGGGGGCAGCGTTCGCTTATATCCGCACGCATAAAGAATTCCGCGCCCGTAACGTGGTCGAGCAGGCTGTTTTGGCGCTGCTGCTGCTGGCGGCCTCTATCGCGATCCTGACGACCGTGGGCATCGTTTTGTCGATGTTCTTTGAAACGCTGAACTTCTTCCAGCTTCATTCGTGGAAAGACTTCTTCTTTGGCAGCACATGGGCCCCCAACTTCCGTGGCGGGTCAGAACTGTCGATCCTTCCGCTGCTGTGGGGTACGCTCTATATCTCATTGATTGCGTTGCTGGTCGCGGTACCGATTGGCCTGTTCGCGGCGATCTACCTGTCGGAATACGCCACGGGCGCGACGCGCGCTGTGGCGAAACCGCTGCTTGAAATCCTGGCCGGTATCCCGACCATCGTTTACGGTCTGTTTGCCCTTTTGACGGTCGGCCCCGCATTAGTGTCGATGTTCGGCGAAGGTGGTGCGCTGGGGGTTGGCTGGATGGCCAGCTCGAACGCGGTGCTGACTGCGGGGCTGGTAATGGGCATCATGCTGATCCCGTTCGTGTCCTCGCTGTCGGACGACATCATCAACGCGGTTCCGCAGTCGATGCGCGATGGGTCGTTGGGATTGGGTGCAACAAAGTCCGAAACTGTGCGTCAGGTGGTTCTGCCCGCCGCTTTGCCGGGTATCGTGGGTGCGATCCTGCTGGCCGCCAGCCGCGCCATTGGTGAGACAATGATCGTGGTTATGGCCGCCGGTGCAATCGCCAAGTTCTCGGGCAACCCGTTCGAGGCGATGACGACCATCACAACCCGGATCGTCAGTCAGTTGACCGGCGATACCGACTTTGCCAGCCCTGAGACGCTGGTGGCCTTTGCGCTGGGTCTGACCCTGTTCATCATCACGCTGGGGCTGAACATCTTCGCCCTTTATATCGTACGCAAATACCGGGAGCAGTACGAATGACCGATATTTCCCAAACGCCTGGCGCTGCTCCTGCTGCAAAGCCCAGGGATGGCTCACTGTTCGAGAAAGACGCGCGCACCAAACGCCGTAATGCCGCCGAGGGTCGGTTCAAGCTGTACGGGGTTGGCGCCATCGGGATCGGACTGCTGATGCTGATCATTCTGGTCACGAATATCGTGACAGCAGGCACCGGCGCCTTCCAGCAGAGCTTTCTTGAGCTGAACGTCGAACTAAAGGCCGACAAGCTGGACAAGAAGGGCAACCGCAACATCGAAGATATCAAAAAGGTCTCGACCTTCGGATATGCCCCGTTGATTGCCTCGGCGCTTGAGGCCGAAGTACAGGAACTTGGTATTCAGACGGATCTGAAACCCAAAGAAATGGGTAAGATCCTGTCAAAGTCGGCGCAGGCTCAGTTGCGGAACTACGTGATCGCCAACCCTGATCAGATCGGCAAAACCGTCAGCTTCCGCTTTCTGGTCAACAGCCGCGTCGATGGGTATATGAAAGGCCGCGTCACCCGTGAGTCTATCGCCAATGACAAAAGCATAACGGCTGCACAGTTGGATTTTGTAGATCAATTGCGGGACGCGGGTGTGCTGTATAAGGCGTTCAACCCCGATTTCATCTTCGGCTCTGACGCTTCAGACCAACGGCCCGAGGCCGCGGGGATCGGTGTGTCTATGCTGGGATCGCTGTTCATGATGTTCGTGGTGTTGGCTTTGGCGCTGCCGATCGGTGTTGCGGCCTCGATCTATCTTGAGGAGTTTGCGCCACAGAACCGGCTGACAGATATCATTGAGGTGAACATTTCGAATCTGGCCGCCGTCCCGTCGATTGTGTTCGGTATTTTGGGTCTGGCCGTGTTCATCAACTATATGCACTTACCGACCTCGGCGCCGCTGGTGGGCGGTCTGGTGCTGACGCTGATGACGTTGCCGACGATCATCATCTCGACACGCGCGTCGCTGAAGGCGGTGCCGCCGTCGATCCGCGATGCAGCCCTTGGGGTAGGGGCCTCGAAAATGCAGGCGGTGTTCCACCATGTGCTGCCGCTGGCCGCTCCCGGCATTTTGACCGGGACCATCATTGGTCTGGCGCAGGCGCTTGGCGAAACCGCACCGCTGCTTTTGATCGGGATGGTGGGCTTTATCGCCTCGAACCCGCCGGATGGGATTGTGGCGGGGTTCCTGTCGCCGAACTCGGCCATGCCGGCGCAAATCTACGAATGGTCCAAACGCGCTGACCCTGCTTTTTACGAACGTGCTTGGGGGGGAATCATCATTCTGTTGATCTTCCTCGTGACAATGAACACCATCGCGGTACTCCTGCGCCGCCGCTTTGAACGCCGCTGGTAAGGGGCTAATTATGAACGATATGACACGAGTGGAGAGAGCCGTGGACTCCAAAGCTATCAAGATCGCCGCGAACAAGGTTCAGGTCTATTACGGCGACACTCACGCCATCAAGGACGTGAACGTTGAGATTGAAGAAAAAACTGTGACAGCGTTCATTGGCCCGTCGGGTTGCGGCAAGTCCACTTTTCTGCGCTGTCTGAATCGGATGAACGACACGATCGACATCTGCCGGGTTGAGGGCGACATCCTGCTGGATGGTGAAGATATCTATGACAAGCGCGTTGACCCGGTGCAACTGCGCGCCAAAGTGGGTATGGTGTTCCAGAAGCCGAACCCGTTCCCCAAGTCGATCTATGACAACGTGGCCTATGGCCCGCGCATCCACGGTCTTGCCAAGAACAAGGCGGAACTCGATGAGATCGTTGAGAAATCCCTGCGCCGTGGTGCGATCTGGGATGAGGTCAAGGATCGTCTGGATGCCCCCGGCACCGGCCTGTCCGGTGGTCAGCAGCAGCGTCTGTGCATCGCACGCGCCGTTGCGACTGCACCGGAAGTCCTTCTGATGGATGAGCCGTGCTCGGCCCTTGATCCAATTGCAACCGCACAGGTCGAGGAACTGATTGACGAGTTGCGCTCGCGCTATTCGGTGGTGATCGTGACCCACTCGATGCAGCAGGCTGCGCGGGTCAGCCAGAAAACCGCATTCTTCCACCTCGGCAACCTCGTCGAATTTGGCGAGACAGGCCAGATCTTCACCAACCCCGAAGATCCCCGCACCGAAAGCTACATCACCGGCCGGATTGGTTGAGGACAGGTATCAGATCATGACTGAACAACATATTGCATCCGCTTTCGACCGCGATCTCGAAGCGATTCAGGCCCACATCATGAAAATGGGTGGTCTGGTTGAGGCCGCCATCATGGGCGCCGCTCGCTCGCTGGAATCACGAGATGAAGAACTGGCCCAGCAGGTCCGCGCAGGCGACAAGGCCATCGACGCGCTGGAAGAGCTGATCGACGAAGAAACTGCGCGTCTTATCGCCTTGCGTGCGCCAACGGCCAGTGATCTGCGTCTGGTGCTGTCGGTGCTAAAGGTTTCAGGCAACCTGGAACGTATTGGGGACTATGCCAAGAACATCGCCAAGCGCACTACGGTTCTGGTCAATGCGGGTGAGATCAACGGCAGCGCTGCGGCCCTTCGCCGTATGGCCCGCGAGGTTGAACATATGCTGCGTGACGCGCTGGACGCCTATATCCAACGTGACGCAGAACTGGCCACCGATGTCATCAACCGTGATGAAGAGGTGGACCAAATGTATAACGGCCTCTTCCGCGAGTTTCTGACCTTCATGGCCGAAGACCCACGCAACATTTCGTCCTGTATGCACCTGCATTTCATTGCCAAGAACATCGAACGCATGGGTGACCACGTCACCGCCATTGCCGAACAGGTTGTCTATCTTGTCACGGGTGAACGCCCCGCCGAGGCGCGACCCAAGGCCGATATCACGTCGCACACCCCGCAGGAGATCTGACACATGTCCGCCGACCAACCCACCGTTCTTGTGGTCGAAGATGAGCTGGCACAGCGTGAGGTGCTGGCGTACAACCTTGAGGCCGAGGGGTTTCGGGTGGCCAAGGCCGAGAACGGGGACGAGGCCCTGCTTTTGGTCGATGAGGACAGTCCGGACATCATTGTTCTGGACTGGATGATGCCAAATCTCAGCGGGATCGAGGTTTGTCGCAGGCTGAAATCAAGGCCCGATACGCGTTCCATTCCGATCATTATGCTGTCTGCTCGCACGGAAGAGGTCGACAAGGTGCGCGGTCTGGAAACCGGAGCGGATGACTATGTGGTCAAGCCATATTCGGTTGTCGAACTGATGGCCCGGGTCAGAACTCAACTGCGGCGCGTACGGCCTGCGACAGTGGGCATCAGGTTGGAGTTCGGCGATATCATTCTGGATTCCGAAACGCATAAGGTCAGCCGAGACAGTAAACCTCTGAAGCTTGGCCCGACGGAATTCCGTCTTCTGAGCACGTTCATGGAAAAGCCGGGGCGTGTTTGGAGCCGTGAGCAGCTATTGGACCGCGTGTGGGGCCGCGATATCTATGTCGATACACGGACGGTAGATGTGCATATCGGGCGGCTGCGCAAAGCTTTGACTCAGCATGGTGGCGAAGATCCTGTTCGCACCGTACGCGGTGCAGGTTACGCTCTGGGGTAAAGCCGGGCAGGGGACACGCGTAATCGACCATGAGAAAAACTCATGGTTGGTTGCGAATCCCTTACTGTCATTTGAAAGGCTGACAGGTTAGTTTGCGCCCAGAGATTTGAGCGGAGATACACCATGAACGCCCCCAACACGAAGCCCACCTTGCGCGCCAAAGATGCACCGGACTTGGGGCAGTTCACCTGGGACGATCCATTCCGTCTGTCTGATCAGTTGACTGAAGACGAGCGGATGATTTCCGACAGCGCACGGGCTTATGCGCAGGAAAAGCTGCAGCCCCGAGTCACCGACGCCTTTCAGAACGAAGAAACCGACCCCGAGATCTTTCGGGAAATGGGTGAAATGGGCCTGTTGGGGACAACGATCCCTGAAGAATACGGTGGCTTGGGCGGGGGATACGTTTCCTATGGTTTGGTCGCCCGTGAAGTAGAGCGCGTGGACTCTGGTTATCGTTCGATGATGTCGGTTCAAAGCTCATTGGTGATGTACCCGATCTATGCCTATGGCAGCGAAGAACAACGCCGAAAATATCTGCCCAAACTTGCCAGCGGTGAATGGATTGGGTGTTTCGGGCTGACCGAACCGGATGCTGGTTCAGACCCGGCCGGTATGAAAACCCGTGCCGAAAAGATTGACGGCGGCTATAGGCTGACTGGCAGTAAAATGTGGATTTCGAACTCTCCGATTTCGGATGTCTTCGTGATCTGGGCCAGGTCCGATGCGCATAACGATAAAATTCGTGGGTTCGTTCTGGAAAAAGGCCTCAAGGGGCTGAGTGCTCCGAAAATTCAAAACAAGATGAGCTTGCGTGCGTCGATCACTGGTGAGATCGTTCTGGATGGTGTCGAAGTGGGCGACGACGCTCTGTTACCGCATGTGCAAGGTTTGAAAGGCCCGTTTGGCTGTCTGAATCGCGCACGCTATGGAATTAGCTGGGGCGTCATGGGCGCAGCCGAGGCTTGTTGGCATGGCGCACGTCAATACGGCTTGGACCGCAAGCAATTCGACAAACCCTTGGCCCAAACACAGTTGTTCCAACGCAAGCTAGCTGACATGCAGACCGAGATTGCGTTGGGGTTGCAGGGCAGTCTGCGTGTCGGTCGTCTGATGGATCAGGCCGAAGCAGCGCCTGAGATGATTTCGATCGTCAAGCGCAACAACTGTGGTAAGGCGCTTGAAATCGCACGCATGGCCCGCGACATGCATGGCGGCAACGGGATTTCTCTGGAATTCCAGGTGATCCGCCACATGGTCAACCTTGAGACGGTAAACACCTATGAAGGAACGCATGACGTGCATGCCTTGATCCTCGGACGCGCGCAAACCGGATTGCAGGCGTTTTACTAAGGGGATTCTACTGTTGAATCGCAGGATGGAAGTCCTGCGATTTTTCATTGTAGGGCTGCAATGATTGTTCGCATAATCGGTGTTATGGTTAAATTTTGAATATGCGGCGTTAGAAAAACAGCCGCACAAACAGCGTTTTTCTTGGAAATTTGATGTTAAAACAGAACCTTAAGAACTCTTTTGGACTTTCCGCATTAACCCTTCCTGAGCAACCGATGCCACCAGGATACCGTCTTCGGAATAGATTGAGCCTCGATTAAAATTCCGGCCTCTGCCGGTCCACGGGGAATCCATTGAGTATAAGTGCCAGTTTTCGAAGCGCACCGGGGCGTGAAACCACATGGCGTGGTCAAGGCTTGCGCCATTAACTTCGCCTGTGAACCAGCTCAGCCCATGTGGTCGCATCCCAGAACTCAACAGGCTCATGTCGGACGCATAGGTCAGTAGTAATTGTTGCGTTCTTTCATCTGCTTGCTTTGCGGCATTCATGCGCATCCACATTTGGTTGCGATCATCTGTTTTCTCGGGTTTCAAAGGATGCACATGGTTGACTTCTCGCACTTCAATTGGACGTTCACGCATCAGTTCGCCATGCAATCGTTCCGGAAGCGCGCTCAGGTATTTTTCCTTTAGTTCTGTGCGTGCTGGATAATTTTCCGGCTTTTCCAGTTGCGGCATATCATGCTGATGATCCCAGCCTTCGTCGCGCACATGAAACGATGCGGACATGTTCAGGATTTGCTTTCCGTGTTGAATTGCAACGACCCGGCGCGTTGTGAATGAACCTCCATCTCGGGCTCTATCAACTTGATAAATAACAGGTATTGATGGATCGCCAGGTCGAATAAAATATGCATGTAAGGAATGGCACAGCCGTTCGTCCACTGTGCGATACGCGGCGGCAAGCGCCTGGGCAACCACCTGCCCGCCGAATATCCGTGTGGATGTTTCGCCGCCTGACCCTACGCCCCGATAAAGGTCAACTTCCAATCTTTCGAGGTTCAAAAGGTCTATGAGAATACGTTCTGCCTCGGTCATACGGGGTCTCCAATTGGATTTAAGACATGGCGTAACAGTCTAGTCCGTTTCGTTCAATCATTGCCCTGACTGAATGCCGTAGGGTGAATCGATTTCATGAGGCATCACTAAGCAGATCGGCAGGAAATCGGCGGAGTTCGCCTGCTGTCGCACTTTAGGGGCATCAGTCTGTTAAACTGTTAGCAGTTGGAGAATCATTTGCTTGTGGTGAGTGCGTAGTAGCCATATTCCTTCAGGAGGAAGAACATGTCGCAAGCCATAGATTTTATTTATGATTTCTGCAGTCCAAATGCGTTTCTTGCGCATAAGATACTGCCGGAATTGGCCGACAGACACGACGTGGAAATCAACTTGGTGCCAGTGTTGCTGGCAACAGTTTTCAAGGCCACGAACAACCAAAGCCCGTTTCAAGCCTTTTCTGATATCCGTCAGAAAAGCGCTTACCTCACGCATGACCTGCACCGTTTTGCCAGACGTCGCGGTTTGAGTTTCCACATGAGCCCGCACTTTCCCGTAAACACGAAATTTGCCATGCGGGGTGCAGTTTTTGCCAAGGGAAAATCATGGGAAAACAAATATGTATATGCCATATTTGACGCGATTTGGGTGCATGGCCAAAAGGTTGATGAGCTTGGCGTTTTGATGGATATCCTACAGGAAAACGAATTACCTGTTCGCAAGCTTCGCGAGGCGATGACAAGTGTTGAGGTCAAACAGCAGCTTAAGGATCAAACAAAAGCTGCTGTAAGAAAGGGCGTATTCGGTGTGCCTACGTTCTTTGTTGGGTCTGAGATGTTCTTTGGAAAGAACAGCCTTGGCAGCCTTGAACTAGAGCTGTCCGGTCCGTCGTGATTAATTGTCGCCCGTTGGCCGAAGTGCGTATGCTCAAACTGTTAGTCAGTTTAAAGGCTCGGAAACTTCGGCATCTACCGCAACATAGTCTTAGAGGGCCTCAGCGAAGATGTTTCCAGCGGTCACCACGTTAATGCCACCTGAAACCGGAATGACGGCTCCAGTTACATAGCTGCCGCCGCGCCCGCAGAGAAACAGCATACAACCGGCGATGTCTTCTTCGCTGCCGACCCGGCCAAGCGGAACGGATTTCCCTACTTTGGCCCTTACGTCCTCGTCTGCAGTCGCGAACGCTGTCATTCGGGAAACAAACGGCCCCGGGGCCAACGCGTTCACGGTGACATTGTATGGTGACAGTTCCTTTGCCATGATCTTTGTCAGGTGCAGGACCGCCGCCTTCGATGCCGAGTAGCTATAGGCACCGTCCCCCATTGGGACCTCTCCCATCACGGATCCGACGTTGACCACGCGAGCAGGATCATCGGGCGTGCCGGACTTCATCAATATTGGCAACAGTTTTTGGGTCAGGTCAAAAATCCCGGCGACGTTTACAGACATCACTTTGTCCCAGGCTTCGTAGGGAAACTGCCCCATCGGCGCGCCCCAAGTAACGCCCGCATTGTTCATAAGGATGTCGAGTCTTTCCGTCCGCTTCCCAACCTCGGACACCATGTCATCGATACCCTCTTTGGTGCCGACGTCGCCTCCGAACCCTTCGGCGCTGCCCGGGGCATCCAGGGCATTCAACTCCTCTGCCACGGCTTCGCAGGCATCGCGGTTTCGCGAGGCGATCAGAACATGGGCCCCTGCCCTAACCAAGGCTTCGGCGGCCATGCGCCCAATTCCAGTCGCGCCACCTGTCACGAGCGCTGTTTTGCCGTTCATTGAGAACAACGTTTCTGGGGTCATGATCTTACTCCTCCGAGCTTTGGTTGGCGTGCAAAGACTGCCGCGATCCGGTGCGCAACTGCAATTTGAAGGTGCGCATGGCCGGGATAGTGATGTTTATTGCGGTGACGCCAGTGTTCTTTCTGATTGGATAACAGGGATAACGGGGACGACATGCAAGCATTACTCAACGTCGCGCCTGAAGGAGCGTGATCTTGGTTTCGCTGACACCGTCGGACAGTCGCATCTTGGGTAAAGCTGTTTTCGTCGTGGCGCGTAGTTCGGGAAGGCGAACAGCCGCCCCATTAACTGTGTGGGAAGGGCCATTCCCTTATGTTCGAAAAATTGCAGGCGGTGGACATTCCTACCTTTTCGCGTTTATGAACTTGTAAACAGGAACAGTGAGATTATGCACAAAGCTCTGATTTTAAACGGTCCGAACCTAAATCTTCTGGGCGCGCGTCAGCCTGAGGTTTACGGTAGCACCACGCTTGAAATGATTGAAAGCTTGTGTGTAAAACACGGCAATTCTGTCGGATTGGACGTATCGCATTTCCAATCCAATCATGAAGGTCAGCTTATTGATGCAATTCACGTTGCCAAGGGCACCCAGCACGGAATCGTTCTGAACGCTGGAGCGTATACGCATACGTCGATCGCGTTGATGGATGCCATCGCATCAGTTGAGTTGCCTGTTGTCGAAGTACACCTGTCCAATATCCATGCGCGTGAAAGCTTTCGGCACAACTCGTACATTGCGCGTGTGGCAATCGGGCAAATTTGCGGGTTTGGACCGCAGAGCTATATATTGGCGCTGGATGCATTGTCTGCCCATTTGAACGCAAGGGCTTCTACATGAAGCTAACAGAGTATCTCCATTTTCTCAGCTATACAAAAACGCTGGAGGAGCTTTGGGACGCTCATTGCAGACAAATGGCCGAGTATGGTTTCGATCGCCTGCTCTATGGGTTCACGCGCTATAGAACTGAAACGTCGCTGGGTGATCCCGAAGACTTTGTGATCCTGACCAACCATGGCAGGGATTATCTGGACGGGTTCCTGCGGGATGGTCTGTATTTCAACGCTCCGATGCTGAAATGGGCACTGCAGAACGAAGGCGCCGGTAGTTGGAAAATTACTCAGGACATGATGGAGGACGGCACGCTTACAGAGCTTGAGCGCAAGGTTATTGAGTTCAATCGTTCCAAGGGTGTTGCGGCCGGTTATACGGTCAGCTTCAATTCTGTATCTATGCGCTCGAAGGGTGCAATCTCTCTTTCAGGCTGCGGCTCGCGCACACAGGAAGAAGTTGATGAGGTATGGGCCGAGCATGGCGAAGACATTTTGTTGATGAACAATGTCGCGCATCTCAAGATTTTGACCCTGCCCTACAATGCCCCCAACCGCGCGCTGACTAAGCGGCAGCGCGAAGCTCTGGAATGGGTGGGTGACGGTAAAACAACGCAGGACATCGCCCTGCTGATGGGGCTGACCGCAGCGACTGTCGAAAAGCATCTCAGGCTTGCACGCGAGTCGCTTGCCGTGGAGACGACGGCTCAGGCTGTTCTCAAAGCATCGCTGCAGAACCAAATGTTCATTATGTAGGCAAAATCGCTGAGTTATTGACGCTTCTCTGCGTCAATTTACCCTAGGTAAGGAAAACATGACTTCCCGAATCTGAGCGTTTGGTCGCAAAGTGATAATGTTCCGTGAGTGGTGGCTTTAGCCTGGGAACATTTGGTCGGATCTTTGCAATAACAAAGCTCTCTGATCGCTCTGGCAAAGGGGCGTCTATTCGTCCACGTACCTATGTCGGAAATTGTGGGGGGCCTCGACCATCCCCATCATGCGGGGCCCCTCATTCTAACCAATGAGCACTGGACACTTCGGTGTCCTTTTTTATTTGCGCAAGCAAAAGGCCGGCCACGCAATGCGTAACCGGCCTTTGCAGTTATCTCAGAACCCCAAAGCAGGTCCTGAGATCAAATTTAGCCCTGAGCGGCTTTGGCAACTTCGGCTGCGAAGTCTTCTTTTTCGACAACGATGCCTTCGCCAACTTCCAAACGGATGAAGCCGGTGATGGTTGCGCCCGCCTCTTTGGCCGCTGCTTCAACGGTCAGGTCGGGGTTCACAACGAATTGCTGGTTCAGCAGAGTCGATTCCGCCACGAACTTCTTCATGCGGCCTTCGATCATCTTCTCGATCACCTGCTCCGGCTTGCCGGATTCGCGGGCGATGTCCATCTGAACCTGCTTTTCCTTCTCGACAACCGCCGGATCCATATCGGCTTCGGACAGAGCTGCAGGGTTCACAGCCGCGATGTGCATCGCAACCTGCTTGCCGATTGCTTCGTCGCCACCGGTCAGCGCGACCAGAACGCCGATCTTGCCCATGCCGTTGGTGGCCGCGTTGTGGACATAAGACACAACAGTGTCGCCCGACAGCTTGGCCATGCGGCGAACCGACATGTTTTCGCCGATGGTGGCGATCTTGTCGGTCAGTGTGTCTGCAACGGTCTTACCACCCAGGTCAGCCGCCAGCAGTGCGTCAACATCAGCAACGCCTTCAGCCGCATAAGCGATCTTGCCAACCATTTCCTGGAACTCGGCGTTCTTCGCAACGAAGTCGGTTTCCGAGTTCACTTCGACAGCAACACCGTTGCCGCCGTCAACGTGAACAGCAACCAGACCTTCGGCTGCGGTACGGCCCGATTTCTTGGCCGCTTTGGCCAGACCCTTGGTGCGCAGCCAATCAACGGCCTCATCCATGTTGCCACCGGTTTCGGTCAACGCTTTTTTCGCGTCCATCATGCCTGCGCCGGTCGAGTCGCGCAGTTCTTTTACCATTGCTGCTGTGATTGCCATTTTTGGCTCTCCTCAATTCAAACGGAATTGGGGCAGGTCATACCCTGCCCCATATGTCATTTACGTGACGGGCAGCTTACGCTTCGGCAGGGGTTTCTGCGTCGGCTTCTGCGGGCGCTTCTTCCGCAACGGCTTCTTCAACCGGAGCTTCTTCGAACGCGCCCAGGTCAACGCCTGCGGCACCCATCTGAGCGGTCATACCGTCCAGAGCTGCACGCGCGGCCAGGTCACAGTACAGGCCGATTGCGCGGGCTGCGTCGTCGTTTCCGGGGATGATGTAGTCCACGCCGTCGGGCGAGCAGTTGGTGTCGACAACAGCCACAACCGGGATACCCAGCTTGTTGGCTTCGGCGATGGCCAGTGCTTCTTTTTTGACGTCGATGACGAACAGCAGGTCAGGAACGCCGCCCATTTCGCGGATACCGCCCAGCGAAGCCTGCAGCTTAGCTTGGTCACGCTCCATGCCCAGACGCTCTTTCTTGGTCAAGCCTTCGGCACCGGATTCCATCGCTTCGTCGATCTGGTTCAGACGATTGATCGACTGGGAAACGGTTTTCCAGTTAGTCAGCGTGCCACCCAACCAGCGGTGGTTCATGTAGTACTGAGCCGACTTTTCAGCCGCTTCAGCGATCGGGCCAGCGGCCTGACGCTTGGTACCAACGAACAGAACACGGCCGCCTTTTGCAACGGTGTCACGAACGGCCTGCAGCGCCTGATCCAGCATCGGAACGGTCTGGGTCAGGTCCATGATGTGGATGCCATTGCGCGAGCCGTAGATGAACGGGCCCATGCGGGGATTCCAACGCTGTGTCTGGTGACCAAAGTGAACGCCAGCTTCCAACAGCTGACGCATGGTGAACTCGGGAAGAGCCATGCTATTTTCCTTTTCCGGTTTACGCCTTGGCGGGGGTGAAAGAAGCGGATGCTCCAACCGGCGGTCCTGATGAGGATGTCTCCCTCAAAAAGCCCAAACCCCGCCTGCGGGTTTGAATGGCGCGCGTATACGGCAGCTTTAGTAGCAGCGCAAGAGGCTTTTGTCCTTATTTTTCAAGCTGCGCCAGACTGTGTGCGTGACGAACCGCCGCTTCGCAATGCGCAGCCAGTTCTTTGCGGTTGGCGAAGTCGCTGACCTTAGCGGGTGTGTGGTAAATCAATTCGATAGACCCTTGCCGCCGCGCCCCTAGTGTTTTCAGCAGATGCGGTCCGAAGTCCATGTCGCCCCACCATCCGTAAAACCTGTCTGGCTCCCCTCGGGGCGCGTGATAGATCACCGAAACCGGCTGTACGTACATGAAGTCACGTAGTTCATCTGTGAAGAACGCCGCAAAGAGCGTTGTTTTAAAAGGTAAAACGCGCAACCCATCCGTCGATGTGCCCTCGGGGAAGAACAGCAATTTGTGACCGGCGGTCAAACGCTCTTGAAAAAGAAGCGTCTGTTCGCGCGCCTTTTTGCGGTTTCTTTCGATGAAAACCGTGCCAGTTGCGCGGGCCAGCCAACCGATGCCGGGCCACTTGGCGACCTCGGCCTTTGACACAAAGTACACTCTTTTCCGCGCGTTCAGCGAAAAAATGTCCAGCCAGGATGAGTGGTTTGCGACAACCGCGCCGCGCTGAGTCATCAACTCACCGGACGTTTGGAATCCGATGCCGAGAATACGCAGGGCATTTCGGCAGACGAATTGCGTAATGAACGGAGTCACTGGGCGACGCAGCCCGAAAAAGGGGATTTCGATCAGACGCAGGACGAGAAGGATGGCAAGGCCGCCAAGCAGCAACACAACCAACGGTACACCCCGCAGGATGGCAAGCGCCCAGCCCGAAACGCCAAGTTCGATGGGGTCAGGGGCATCTTCGCTGTGCCATGACGATTCACTCAACGCTTCATGCTCCGCTATAAATTCGCCGTTGGCGTTCATTCATGCGCGCCGTGTCGAGGATCAGGCACACATCCGTTGTGTTAAAGGTGTGGTCGATAAACGCCCCCTCGCCCACGAACCCGCCCAGTCGCAAGTAGGCTTTGATTAGGGCGGGCACTTGCACCATGGCCGCGCGGCGATCCAACGCGTCCGCGTCGACGATATTCATAGACTGAAACACGTCAGGTTGCGCCCGGACCCTTAAGTCCGGTGGGGCAAGATGGTTGTGATGCAGCATGGACAGAGGCTGCGCCAGAGCCTGCACATCGGTGCCGTGAAAGCTGGCAACGCCGAACAGAACTTCGATCTGTCGTTCTGACACATACCTCGCCAAACCATTCCACAGATGGTACATCGCCGTACTGCCCCGATAGTTGGGGTGCAAGCAGGAACGGCCCAGTTCCAACAGCCTACGGCCGCTGTCTTTTAGGACGGTCAGATCGTATTCGTCTTCGGAATAGAACTGACCCAACTCTGCGGCACGTTCGCCCGGCAACAGCCTGTAAACACCCACAGTTTCGCCGGTCTGGTCGTCGATTGCCAGCATGTGATCGAAATAGGGATCGAAGCGATCCCGCTCAAGCCCGGCCTCGTGGTCGACCATCTCTCCACCGCCGCCCAGCTCGCGCACGAACACGTCATAGCGAAGGCGCTGCGCCGCGCGCAGTTCGGCCTCTGTCTCGGCAAGTTTGACGGTGAAGGATGGGCCCGCGTCCGGCATCTGAGGTTCCGTGTTGTTTCAGCGCTGATACCGCAGGTTTCGGGGGGATGGCAACATAGGGTAGGACCGACCGGACGTTAACCTTTCCTAAACCAGTTTCACGGATCAAAGACAGGCATCAGGGCGATGCGCGATCCGTCAATCACCACTTTCCCCTGCTCGCGGAAGTTAACGGTGATTTTGCCACCGATGTTGGACTGCACCTGTCCAATGCCCCAATCGGGGAAATCGGGGTGGCGGACATACATGCCCGGTGCAAGAATGGCATTGAGGTCTGACATGACTGGGCTCCGGGTCCGGTGGCAGATACAGCAGGAGGTACGCATGAGCGCTACAGACGTCAACCTGGCCGAACTGATCGGCTCGCGGATCTGCCACGACCTGATCAGCCCAATTGGCGCGATCACCAACGGGCTGGAACTGCTGGAGATGGTTGGCGGCACGCAAGGTCCCGAGATGGAGCTGATCGCGGGCAGCGTGGGCAGCGCCGGGGCGCGGATAAGGTTCTTTCGTGTGGCGTTTGGCGCGGCCAGCGATCAGCCCTTGGGGCGGGCCGAAGTGTCGGAGCTGCTCAGGGATGTCGAGGCCGCTGGCCGCGTTCGGGTCAACTGGAACCAGACCGAGGCGGTGGCGCGCAGTCAGGTTAAGCTGGCCTTTCTGGCGTTGATGTGCTGCGAAAGCGCCATGCCCTTTGGGGGCGAGGTGACGATCCGCAGTGATGGGGAAATCTGGTCGGTGACGGGCGTTGGCGACAAGCTGAATCTGGACAGCGATCTATGGAAAAACCTGCCATCGGGACGGTTTTTCAACAAGGTCACACCGGCTCAGGTGCAATTCGCATTGCTGCCCGCGGCCGCTGCTGCGATGGGGCGGCGGGTTGCAGCGGAAACCACCTCAACCCGCGTTACTATCCGGTTTTAGGACCGGGTCGTGCCGTTGCCGCGCACCAAATATTTGAAACTGGTCAACTGAGCCGCCCCCACCGGCCCGCGTGCGTGCATTTTACCGGTGGCGATCCCGATCTCGGCGCCCATCCCAAACTCACCGCCATCAGCAAATTGGGTCGAGGCGTTGTGCATCAGGATCGCGCTGTCGAGACGTTCAAAGAACCGGGCAGCGGCCTGCGTATCTTCGGTCATGATGCAGTCGGTATGGTTCGAGCCGTACTGACGGATATGCGCGATGGCCGCGTCGATATCCGCGACGGGCTTGGCGGCGATGATACTATCGAGGAATTCCTTTCCCCAGTCTTCATCGCTGGCGGCTTGCGTGCCTTCGACGGCCAAGGCCCCCTCGGCATGAACCTCGACCCCGGTGGCCAGCAAGGCGGCGATGACATCGTGGCCCAGCGTCTCGGCCACATCCTGATGGATCAGCAGGCATTCGGCAGCACCGCATATCCCCGTCCGGCGGGTCTTGGCGTTCAGCACCACGTCGAGCGTTTTGGCCGGGTCCGCAGCTTTGTCGACATAGATGTGCACGATCCCTTCGAGATGCGCAAAGACCGGTACGCGGGCTTCGCGTTGCACCAACCCAACCAGACCTTTGCCGCCGCGCGGGACAATGACGTCGACATAGTCGGTCATTCGCAACAATTCCTGAACGGCCGCCCTATCCCGTGTGGGGACTAACTGAATAGCGTCTTCGGGCAGGTTCGCGGCCTTCAATCCTTCGACCAGGCAGGCATGGATCGCGCTCGAAGAGTGAAAGCTCTCGGACCCGCCGCGCAGGATCACGGCATTCCCTGATTTCAGGCACAAGGCACCGGCATCCGCCGTCACGTTCGGGCGGCTTTCATAGATGACGCCAATGACGCCGAGCGGTGTTCGCACGCGCTGAATGTTGAGGCCGGACGCCATGTCCCATTCGGAAAGAACCTCACCGACTGGGTCAGCCTGATCAGCCACGGTTAGCAGCCCATCGACCATACCTTGCACACGGGCTTCGTCCAGCATCAGACGATCCATCATGGCCGGGCTCAGGCCCTTTTCGCGCCCGAACTCGAGGTCTTTCTTGTTGGCTTCGACGATCTCTGCGCGACGTGCCCATACTGCATCGGCTGCCGCGATCAGGGCGGCGTGCTTACGCTCGGCACTGGCAAAGGCCAGTTCGGACGAAGCGGCCTTCGCCCGTGCACCGAGATCAGCCATCAGGGCGGGAATGCTGTCAAAATCCTTCATCTCAGGTGCCTTTCTCGTGTGTTTTTCATAGCGCCAGGTCGTCCCGGTGGATGAGAACAGCGCGGCCGGGATAGCCCAGCGTGGCTTCGATCTCTGACGACTTGCGGCCCTTGATTGCGTCCGCCTCTTGCGCGGTATAGCGGCTGAGTCCTTGGGCCAACCGCCGCGCCTGTGGGTCGATGATTGCCACAGGATCGCCGCGCCCGAAATCTCCGGTCACTTCGACTATACCCGCTGGCAGCAGGCTTTTGCCATTGCCAAGGGCCCTCGCCGCGCCCGCATCAACCACGATTTCACCACGCGGTTTCATGGCCGAAATCCAGCGTTTGCGCGCCGCGTGCGGATCGACCGTGGCGGTGAACCATGTGCAATTGGCACCATTTTTTAGTGTTTTCAGTGGGTTCAGTGGTGAACCTTCGGTGATTGCCATATCGCAACCTGCCGCCGTCGCCATCTTAGCCGCCAGCAATTTGGTTTTCATCCCACCCTTGGACAGGCCTGAACCGGCGTCACCCGCCATTTCTTCAATCTCTGGCGTGATTTCCTCGATCACGTCATAGCGTGTGGCCGAGGCATCCTGAACAGGGTTGCCGGTATAGAATCCATCCACGTCCGACAGCAGGATCAACTGATCTGCACCGACTGTAACGGCGATCTGGGCAGCCAGACGATCATTGTCGCCGTACCGGATCTCATCCGTTGCGACCGTGTCATTCTCGTTGACAATCGGCACCACGCCAAGGCTTAGCAATGTCTCAAGCGTCGCGCGTGAGTTCAGGTAGCGGCGGCGGTCGGCGCTATCCTCCAAGGTCACCAGAACCTGTGCTGTCGTAATATTGTGCGGGGTCAGCGCCTCTTCATAGGCGCGGGCCAGCCGGATTTGACCAACGGCGGCCGCGGCTTGTGATTGTTCCAGAGGCAGGGCATCCATAGGCAGCCCTAAGACACCCCGCCCTAAGGCGATCGACCCGGACGACACCAAAATGACGTCAGTCCCCTGCCCCTTGAGCCACGCTACGTCCTGTGCCAGTGAATGCAGCCAATCTGAACGCAACAACCCTGAATTTCGGTCCACCAGCAAGGCGGACCCGATCTTTACAACCAGTCGTTTCGCCGACGTCAGGGTTGCCAAGGTGCGGCCTCCTCGGCGGGTTTGTGGCGCACGCGATTGTCGTCAATTTCGGCACGTAACGCACGCAGCACCTCGGTCACGCCCAGATGCGCAACACCGGACATGGCCATGACGGGGCCGCCCACCGCTTCTTCCAGTTCGGCTTTGGCTAGTTCTTGTTCTTCGTCATCTAGTGCGTCGACCTTGTTCAGCACCGTGATCCGAGGTTTCTCGGCCAGTTCTCCGCCATAGGCCTCAAGCTCGTGAATGATGGTGCGATAATCTTCGGCCACGGATTCCGAGGTTCCATCGACCAGATGCAGCAACACAGCGCAGCGTTCGACGTGGCCCAGAAAACGATCACCAATGCCGCGCCCCTCATGCGCGCCTTCGATCAGGCCGGGGATGTCGGCGACGACAAATTCCACGTTATCCACGCCCACAACGCCCAGATTGGGGTGCAGCGTGGTAAACGGATAATCCGCGATTTTGGGCCGTGCGTTCGAGGTCGCCGCCAGAAAGGTCGATTTGCCCGCATTGGGCATCCCCAACAGACCGACATCGGCGATCAGCTTGAGCCGTAACCAGATGGTGCGGTCGATCCCTGTCTGCCCCGGATTGGCCCGGCGCGGCGCCTGGTTGGTGGCCGACTTGAAATGCAGGTTGCCAAAGCCGCCATTACCGCCCTTGGCCAGCAGCACGCGCTGCCCGACCGAGGTCAGGTCGCAGATCACGGTCTCTTCGTCTTCGTCCAGAATTTCGGTCCCAACAGGCACGCGGAGGACGATATCATCGCCATCCTTGCCGGTACGCTGCTGGCCGCGGCCAGGCTGGCCGTTCTTGGCAAAGAAATGCTGCTGATAGCGGAAGTCGATCAGTGTGTTCAGGCTGTCTACAACCTCAACCCAAACGGAACCGCCTTTGCCGCCATCGCCGCCATCAGGGCCGCCATATTCGATGTATTTTTCGCGCCGGAAGCTGACGCAGCCGCCCCCACCTGCCCCGGACCGGATGTAGACCTTTGCAAGATCGAGAAATTTCATGTCTGTCCCCTACTGCAAAGGCCCCATCGGCCACAAGTCAGAGTTTCTTTGTATATGTCCAGGTGGGCACATTTGCATCGCGCGCCACCGAATAGCTTTCCGCATCGCCTAGATATTCAAACCCACAATGGGTCAGAACCCGCGCCGAGGCAGGGTTGTCCTGAAATACACTGGCGAACATGTTGGCGTTCTCCAACGGGTTGGAGTTTACCAACGCTTCTACAGCCAGCGAAGCGACGCCCGTGTTCCAGTAGACGGGCGCGACCCAATAGCCAACCTCGGATTGGTTGCGATCCAGTCGCGTCAACGAAATCAGGCCGATAAGCTCGGGGCCGCCATCCTTGGTCGCGTCCATGGCCCAAACATCCTCGACCCGGTCATCAGACATGGCACGGGTCACAAAGGCTTCGGTCGATCCAGGCGGCAGCGGATGTGGGATTGCTGTCGTCATCCGCGCCACGCGTTCATCACCTGCAAAGTGTTCAATGAGACCCATATCCGACCGGCGCAACGGGCGCAGGTCGAACCGCTCGGTTTCTATCACCGGCTGGTTTATTATTGTCTCAAGCTTCATGAGTGCGTTCCTCCTCCGAACAACACGTAAATTGCGGACGCAACAGTGAAACCAATTAACGCCCACATCAGATATTTGCGGCCCAGACGATCTTCAACCGCATGGGCAATCCGTCCCTGAAACAGGGGCGGTATGGTGCTTGCTGCGTGTGTCATCGGGCTCATAGGTCAAAACTGTGTTAAAAACGAGAAAGGGGACCGGCATTTTCTGCCGGTCCCCCATTTATTTCTAAACCTTATGGGTTTCGGCTTACTCTGCGGCCTCCGCCACTGGCAGGACCGAAATAAAGGTGCGGTTCTTGAGTCCCTTATGGAACTTCACGGCGCCATCAACAGTTGCAAAGATTGTGTGATCCTTGCCCATGCCTACGCCTTCGCCCGGCCAGAACTTGGTGCCGCGCTGACGTACGATGATGTTGCCTGCGATGGCCGCTTGGCCACCATAGAGTTTTACGCCAAGGCGACGACCCGCTGAGTCGCGACCGTTACGGGAGGAACCGCCAGCTTTTTTATGTGCCATTCTCTCTCTCCTTAGCCTTTGGCCAGTTCTTTGGCCTGTTCAACCCATTCGGGTTTCACTTTGACGGTGTCGATAGCAGCAATCTGCTCGTCCGACAAGGCGGCCAGAGCGGCAAAGCTCTCGATACCAGCGTCGTTCAGCTTTTTGGCGGCGGCGGGGCCGACACCGTTCAGCTTGGTCAGATCGTCAGCGGCAGCAGCAGCGGGTGCTTCTGCTTTGGCTTCAGCTTTCTTCGCAGCGGGCTTTTTCGCCGCCGGAGCAGCTTCGCCAGCAGGCACGGAACCGGTTGCGGCTTTGATGCCCGACTTGTCAGCGCCCGACGACAGGATGTCAGTGATCTTGACCAGAGTCAGTTTCTGACGGTGGCCAACGGTACGCTTCGAGCTGTGCTTACGACGGCGCTTGACGAACTTGATGACCTTGTCACCTTTGATCTGTTCGATCACTTCGGCCTGTACGCCTGCGCCTTCAACGAAAGGTGCGCCAACGACCGGAGCGTCACCGCCCAGCATCAGAACATCGTTGAATTGAACTTTTTCACCTGCGTCGGCAGCCAGCTTTTCAACGCGGAGGATATCGCCCGCCTGAACCTTGTACTGCTTGCCGCCAGTCTTGAGGACCGCAAACATTGCGTCTTTCCTTTGTCTAACCGCGTTCTGTGGTCCCCTTGCGGGCATTAATGGCCTCAGCCACCTCGAACAGCGCGCCCTTTTCGGGCTGTGTGACGACCTTTCGGGGTATCCCCTTGGGTCAATAATAACGAGACCCGGCGCGGAAAATCCGGCCGGGATGCGCGCTTATCCATAGATTGAAGAGGAAAGTCAACATCAAATACGGTTTACAGGTCCGATCCGCTCAGGACATGCGAAACTGCTAGACCGAGGCGGTAATACACGTCGTCGTACATACGATTGAAGCCAAGAAAAAACGCATCATTCATGGCACGGCCCGTGTCCGTTCGCGAGAATGCAATGTTTTCACGCATCTGTGCCTCGGTCAGTGGCTGATAGGCCAAAAGCAGGAAGGAATACAACCATGTAACGGTTTCCCGTTCAATGTTGTCTTTGTCGAGAAGCAATTGCTCAATCAAGTCAGTCCCGTCACCGCCAGCATCTTCTGTGAGTGCACGGAAAAAGTTGTAGTCGGCGTTTAGGGAACTCTGGACATTCTTTTCGATCAGGTCGTTGACCTCGATATATTCGTCAATCAGCCGATAAGATTGCGAGGATCGGTCGATTGCGAAATAGCTGTCCTGCGCCATTTCCTTGATGGTTTCGTCCTGAATTGCCAATCGCGCCGAGTTTTCAAGCGAAACAATCGTTTGACCCAAGTCGCTTTCAAAAAACACGATTGCGCGGTCCAACTGGCTGTCTGTCAGGGTTTCGAGGAAAGCCATGGAAATCTGATCATGTATCCAGTCCGGATTATAGATGTCTTCTATCTGGGTGTGAAAGTACTCACCTCCTGAGTTTCCCAGAAAGGTTTCGTTCATCGTGTGCGCTTGCGCTTTACCTTCGCTTGTCAGGATGTCGACAACCTCGGACAGGCGCAGCGCCTCCATAAGGCGGTCCACTTTTTCTGCGGCACTCAGCGGAGTGATCCACAACACAGCGACGAACAAAGTGGTCAAGAAGCGCATCAGATATCCTGTGCGGGATGTAGATCCGCCATTCGTACTGCCAGCACCTCGAACTTCATCGCCATGATTTCGTACTGAATCGCGTTTAACAATTCATATACTTCCTGCATCAGGGGGTCTTCCAACGCTTCGGCATAGGCGATCACCTCGTCGTCGGAAAAGCCTTGATAGGTGTACGCCGCGCCTGCCAGTGCGGAAAGCTGCAAAGCCTGTCGCATACCGATTTCGTTTTGCTGCATCATCTGGCGCAGTTCGTCGGCGCTAAGCTGAAGGTCAATGACGCCGGACGCGCTGGCGGCCAACAGGAATCGGACCTGGATTTCCTGAAGGGCGCGCAAAGCCGTACCACTGGCGTCAATGGCCGTGTTCATGCGTTTGAGGCTTCCCACCCTCTTGGATCCCTCCTGGACCAAACTGGAAACGATTTCCTGACCCTCAAGCTGTTTGGTGTCGTCATCCTCGATCATATGAGATTCGTTCTCGGCCTCGACCAGACGCTGCCCAAGATCCGAGGCATAGAACTCGACCGCGTGGTTCAGGGCATCGTCGCTGAGTGTTTGTTCCAATATCGACACGGCCGTTTCGTGCATGTCTTCGGTGTCAAAGACCTCTTCGGTCAGGCGTGTCCAGTCCGAGCCGAATCCCTCGGGGTCAATTCCCAGCATTTGCGGTGCCGACGCCGACGCCAGCGCGATGCTTTCCAATGCGACGTCGAAACCGGTGGTGGTGAGAAAGGCTTCGATCCGGTCCCTATCCGCCGCACCAGCCGGAAGGGACAGTGTGGCAAGCGTGGCAACAAGGGCTGAAATCGACTGAAAGGCAGAGCGTGCAGAGTGTATCATGGTATCAGAGCCTAGGCGTTTTACGCCAACAGGCAATGGAAAATCCCGTCAGATTGAATTTCAGGAATTTTCTGCTTGCACCCCTGCGCGTTCCTCACTAAATCCCCCCCTCACAGACCCCCGCGGAGAGGTGCCGGAGTGGTCGAACGGGGCGGTCTCGAAAACCGTTGTGGGTGCAAGCCCACCCAGGGTTCGAATCCCTGTCTCTCCGCCACTATCCCCAAACGTATTGTGCGCTTTTTTGCCTTTGTGGCGCGATGTTGCCGGTGTTTCGCATGGGATCGGCGTTGCCCGGCTTAAACTCGCTTATTGATGACGTGGCCGAGGATTTCCCCTTGGATAATCCCTATCTTTAAGCCATCCCGGTTACACATATTTTGAGGAGATTTCGATGTCGCGTACTATCGTTTTAGGTGTAGTGGTCGCCGCTATTGGTGCTGGTATCTACTACTATTTGAATCAACCCGAGCCGACCCCAGCGGAACGGTTGCAATCAGCGGCTCAGGATGCAGGTGATGCCGTCAGTGACGCCGTGGAGTCGGTTACAGAACAGGCCTCTGACGCAACAGATCAAGCAGGTCAGGCAGCGGCGGACCTTGCAAATCAAGCTGGCGAAGAAGTGGCTGCTTTGGCAGAGCAAGGTCAGGACCTGCTGAATTCCTGGATCGAAGAAGGCACGCTGACGGTGCAAAATTTCGATTATGATGCGATGGTCGCGTCGGTCCAGGACAGCGCATTGGCGCAGGATATGAAAACGAAGGCCATATTCATTCTGGACGAAATCAAAGCCTCTCCTGAATTGTTCGCAGCAAAACTGCAGGAATTGCAGGCCTTGCTTCAGGGACAATAAAAAACGGGCCGCCAAATTGGTGGCGGCCCGATGCGTTGGCCGCGTGGCGGAGTTCCGTTAGGTAAGTCTCCGACAAAGTTGACGTAGCGCGAAACCTTTGTTTGGCTGACTGAAAACCTGACACGTACCTGGAAGTGTTTTCGCGAAGTCTTGTCAAAATTTTTGGCACGGCGTGGAGATAACACCCAAAGAAGAGGATTTGCGATGGCCGCCCTGCCCTCTAAAATGTTTGCAGTTATTCAGACGCATGACGGCTATTCGGACACAGCCTCAGGACCATTCATTGATGATGCCGCCGATTGGCTTGCGGAAGCTGATCTACCGGTACCGGTACCCGGTCCCGGACAGGTTTTAATCAAGCTGCGGGCTTCTTCTGTAAATCCGTCGGATATCCATTTCATCAAAGGTGAATACGGCCAGCCACGTGTCAAAGGGACCGCAGCGGGGTTCGAAGGCTGTGGGGATGTCGTGGCAACGGGCACAGGCGCCGAGGCGTTACAAGGGAAACGCGTGGCTTTTATTGCGGCGGGCGCTGGGGCTTGGGCCGAATATGTCGTGACACAGGCGCTGATGTGTATTCCGCTTCGACCAGATGTCAGTGACGAGGATGGATCGGCACAGATCGTAAACCCGCTGACCGCCATGGCCATGGTCGATATCGCAAAGAACTCGGGCGAGGCCTTCATCGTGTCTGCGGCGACCAGCCAGTTAGGCAAGCTGATGTGCAGCTTGGGGCGCGACCTGGGGCTAAAGCCCATCGCGATCGTTCGTCGCGCAGATGCAGTTGAAGCGTTGAAATCCTTGGGGGCGCACGACGTGCTGGTTACCTCGGATCCAATGATGCTGGAGAAATTTTCCAAGCTGAGTTCTGAGTTGAAGCCACGGGTTTTTCTGGACGCAGTTGCTGACCAGATATCTGAGCAGATTTTTTGCGCCATGCCTAACGGTGCACGTTGGGTTTGTTATGGCAAGCTCAGCACGGAAACCCCCGCGTTGACGCAGACCGGCCAGTTAATTTTTATGGGAAAGCAGATTGAAGGGTTCTGGTTGACGAAATGGATGACCTCGACCCCGCCTGAGGATCAGATACGCGTTGTTGGTGAAGTGCAGGCGCGTTTCGCTGACGGTCGCTGGAAAACGGATGTATCGCAACGGATTCCTCTTAGGAACGTGGTGACGGGTCTGGCGGATGCGCTGAAAAAGGGTGACGGCAAGGTGATAATCGCGCCATAGTAGAAAAAAGCTCTGAACAAAGGAGGAGGTTCGGAGCGCCAAAAATACCGGTTGAACCGGTAATGGGAGGTGAACTTGGATAACGCTCAGCTGTTGATCAGCGGGCTGGCGAATGGCTGTGTCTATGGCCTGATCGCTCTTGGCTTTGTTTTGATTTATAAGGCGACCGAAGCTGTGAATTTCGCGCAAGGCGATTTCATGATGCTGGGGGCCTTTGTCACCATCGGGCTTACAAACACCGAATATATGGGGCTTCCTTTCTGGATGGCGTTGCCGATCTCGTTGGGGATTATGGGTGCGCTGGGGTATTTGCTGGACCGGTTGATCATCCGAAGACTGTTCGGTGAAAGCCAGACGGCGGTTGTGATTCTGACTATCGCATTGGGTTTCGTGATCCGGTTTGCCGCGGGTTTGATCTGGGGGCACGAGCCGCAAACGCTGCAGAACCCTTTGGCCGGGAAAGAGGTCCGTTTTGGCGGCCTCGTGCTGGGGATGGAGGATGTTGCGGTTATCGTCGTCACAGTCTTGCTGACTTGGGGGCTATACATCTTCTTTAGCCACACGAAGTTGGGATTGGCCATGCAGGGGGCATCGCAAAACCAGTTGGCGGCCTATTACATGGGTATCCCCGTCAAACGTGTTCAGGGGTTTATCTGGGGGCTGGCTGGCGTGGTCGCTGGTATCGCGGGTATCCTGTTTGCCGCCAAAGGTTCGGTCGATCCAACTACGGGCCTGCTGGGGATCAAGGCCTTTGCCGCGGCTGTGATCGGCGGGTTCGGCAGCCTGCCCGGTGCGCTGGCCGGAGGGTTGATCGTCGGCGTCATCGAGCCCTTTGCCAGCCGCTACATCGCTGCAGGATACAGCCAGATTGCACCTTATGCGCTGTTGCTGGCGGTGCTGATCTTCCGCCCCAACGGGCTGTTCAGTCAGGTTCGGGTCAAAAAGGTCTAGGCATATGAGGATTGTTTTCAAAACCAACTACATGCAGGACATCCGGCCTTGGAAAGACTGCTATCAGCTTGGCCTTTACCTTGCTCTGCTGGCAGTGGTGGCGGCGGCCCCCTGGTGGCTGGACGACTTCTATCTGGGTGAGCTGACGAACGTCCTGATCTGGGCCATCGCCGGTCTGGGCCTGATGGTGCTGACGGGCCACACCGGGCAAGTCAGTCTGGGCCACGCGGCGTTTCTAGCTTTTGGCTGCTATGCCAATGTCATCCTGCTCGAGGCCGGGGTACCCTTCCTGATCGCTTTCCTGTTAGCCGGTATCCTAACAGGCATCGCCGGCGTGACGGTCGCCATCCCTGCCCTGCGGTTGCACGGTATTTACCTCGCGATCTTCACCATGGCACTTTCGATTCTGATGGATGACGTGATCGTACTGGCCGAGCCTCTTACGGGCGGTGTCGGCGGAAAATTCATCGGAGGCGTCGATATCTTCGGCCTGACGATCGACCGTTGGGGTACCCCGGTTCAATTCTTCTGGCTGGTCTTGGGCGTTACGGTTCTGGTCACGCTGGGCTATATCAACCTGCTGCGTGCACCTTTGGGGCGCAGTTTTATCGCCGTTCGCGACTCTGAAGTTTCAGCGCAGGCGATGGGTGTTGATATCGCGCGGACCAAGATGATCTCATTCGCGCTATCCTGCGCCGTCACTGGATGGGCGGGTGCGCTGATGGGGATGTTCTCGGGCGCGTTCAACAATGAAACCTTCAGCGTTGTAATCTCGATTCAACTGCTGATGATGATCGTGATTGGTGGGCTGGGGTCGATCCACGGCGCATTTCTGGGTGCTGTTGTTATCGGGTTCCTTCCGCAATTCCTGTCGATCTCAAAGGAATATGTGGGCGCTCTGTTCGGCGGCAATACCGTTGCTATTCCAGGGCTGGAGTTCGGCATCTTCGGCATGATTCTGATCGCCTTCATCTTGTTCGAACCGATGGGCATGTATGGCCGATGGCTGAAAATCCGCACATGGTTCGAACTGTTCCCCTTCTACCGCAAAGACATGTTCAAACGTCAGAAATCTTACCTCAAGACGGAGCGCCTGAGATGAGCTTGCTTGAGTTCCAGAACGTGACCCTGAAATTCGGTGGCCTGACGGCGGTGAATGACCTGTCCTTTGCGGTTGAGGAAGGCGAAGTCTTTGCCATCGTTGGCCCTAACGGCGCGGGCAAGTCGACCGTGTTTAACCTGATTTCGCGGTTCTACGATCCGTTTGCCGGGTCGATCCGTTTTGACGGGCATGATCTGCTGCAGGTCAAGCCCTCGGGCGTGGCGGCGTATGGCGTGGCGCGGACGTTTCAGAATATCGAATTGTTCGAACATGCGACTGTGTTGCAGAACCTGCTGGTCGGGCGGCATCGGCACCGCAAAACCAACCTGCTGTCCGAGGTGCTATTCCTGCCTTCGGCTCGGCGGCAAGAACTGGAAAACCGCGAAAAGGTCGAGGAGATCATCGACTTCCTCGATCTGCAGGCCTATCGCGACAAGATGATATCGGGCCTGCCCTACGGGGTGCGCAAAGTGGTCGAGGTCGCCCGTGCATTGGCCACCGATCCCAAGCTGCTGTTGTTGGACGAACCTGCCTCTGGCCTGTCGGTCGAGGAAACAACGGATATGCGTTGGTGGATCGACGATATCCGGCGACAGATGGGGATCACGGTGCTGATGGTCGAACACGATATGGGGCTGGTCTCGGGCGTGTCCGACCGGGTGTTGGCAATGGCCGATGGCGCTATGCTGGCGCTTGGCACTCCGGCGCAGGTCCAGTCGCATCCGGCGGTGGTCGAAGCGTATCTGGGGAAAGCCTCATGAGCGCGCCGATCCTGACCATCCGCAATGTCGAAAGCTTCTATGGCCCGATCATGGCCATTCGCGGCGTGTCGCTGGATGTGCATCCGGGGCAGATCGTCTCGATCCTGGGCGCGAACGGTGCAGGCAAGACGACGCTGATGAAAACCGTGTCAGGCGTTATGGACCCAGAAAAGGGCAAGATCACCTTTGACGGCGACGAAATCCAAGGATCAGAGCCGCATAAGGTCGTGCAAAAAGGCATCGTCCATGTCCCCGAAGGACGCGAAGTGTTTCCGCTTCTGACGGTCGATGAAAACCTCAGCCTCGGGGCCTATACGGCGACGGATAAGGGCCAGATCGACCATGACCGCGAGCTGGTATTCTCGTACTTCCCGATCCTCAAAGAGCGCCGCAATCAAGAGGCCGGAACCCTGTCGGGCGGACAGCAACAGATGCTGGCAGTCGGGCGTGGGCTGATGGCGAACCCGAAGATCATGCTGTTGGACGAGCCCTCACTAGGGCTGTCGCCCCTACTGGTGCAGGAGATTTTCGGCATCCTAAAACGCCTTAATGACGAGCAGAACATGACCATGATGCTGGTCGAACAGAACGCCAACGCTGCGCTGGAGCTAGCGCATCATGGGTACGTGATGGAGGTCGGGCGGATCGTGATGGATGGCGACGCAGATGTCTTGATGAAATCCGAAGACATCCAGAATTTTTATTTGGGCGTTCAGGAAGAAGGCGCGCGGGAAAACCGCCGCTGGAAACGCAGAAAGACCTGGAGGTGAGTTGAATGAATATCAGCACCCTGCCCCCTCAGACCAAGATCAACGGCGTGCAATTCAACGCCACCCCCGGACAACGCCCCGTTCTGGTGGACGAATGCCAGACCATCAGCCAGCTATTCCAAAAACGCTGTGCCGATCTGGGTACGCGCACGGCGCATCGGGAAAAGGACTTCGGCATCTGGAAAGCCTATTCCTGGGCAGATTACTGGCAACACGCAAAGTGGATCGGGTTGGCCCTGCGAAAGCTGGGTTTGCAAAGGGGTGAGGTTGTCTCGATCCTGTCCGAGGACCGCAAGGAATGGGCCTGGTTCGATATGGGCATTCAATGCGTGGGCGGGATCGCTTCGGGGGTCTACACGACTGATTCCGCCAATCAATTGAAATACTTGGTGAATGACAGCGATAGCCGGTTTCTGGTGGTCGAGAATGAAGAGCAACTGGACAAATTCCTTGAAATTGAAACCGAAGTTCCCGGCCTGTTGAACGTCATCATCCTTGAGGATGAGGGCCTGCACGATCTGGACCACGACCTTTGTATGATGATCGACGCCCTATACGACATCGGGCGTCAGGCCGAGGCCGAAGAACCCGATCGGTTCGAGGCCGAAATCGCCTTGGCATCACCGCAGGACACGGCGCTGCTGGTCTATACATCGGGTACGACGGGCGCCCCCAAGGGGGCAATGCTGAGTCATGAAAATGTTCTGGCGGCAATCGAGTGTGGCGCCAATTCTCTGCCGACCCATGAAACGGATGAGCAACTGTGTTTCTTGCCGCTGTGCCACATCCTGGAACGGGATGTGTCCGTGTATTTCCCATTGGCTGCTAAGTGCGTGGTTAATTTCGCAGAAAGCCCCGAGACTGTCTTTTCGAACCTGCAAGAGGTTTCTCCTTCAACCTTCACCGCGGTTCCGCGCGTTTGGGAGAAAATATATTCTCAGGTCCAGATCATGACGCAGGATGCAACCCCTGCTGGTCGTGCCGCTTTTGGGATGGCGTTGAAGGCGGGGCTTGCCCGGGCAGAGTACATTCTGTCTGGCCAACCCGTGCCTGCGGGTGTGGCTGCAAAATTCTGGCTGTGGGACCGCCTTGTGCTGCGCAACCTTCGCCGAATGCTCGGCATGGACAAAATGCGGCGGGGCGGTAGTGGGGCCGCTCCGATCTCGACCGATCTGCTCAAGTGGTATTGGGCCATTGGTGTGCCGTTGGTCGAAGGATTCGGTATGACGGAGACCTCTGGCTTGGCGACGCTGAATACCATCAAGGACAATAAGATCGGCACGATTGGCAAACCGGTTCCCGGCAATGATGTTCGCATCTCAGATGAAGGTGAGATTCAAATCAAGGGGCTGAACGTCTTTCAGGGATATTGGCGTAATAACGCAAAAACCGCCGAGACATTCACGGCCGATGGCTGGCTGAAAACCGGTGACATGGGGCAGATTGACAAGGAAGGCTATGTTTCCATCACAGGCCGGTTAAAGGACATCATCATTACCGCAGGTGGCAAGAACATCACCCCGGCCGAGATCGAAAGCCGACTGAAATTCAGCCACTATATTTCGGACGCAGTGGTGATCGGTGACAAGCGAAAGTTCCTGACGGCGCTGATTATGATAGATCAGGAAAACGTCGAGAAGTTCGCGCAGGATCGAAAAATTCCGTTCTCTAACTTTGCATCTTTGTGTGCAGCAGCCGATGTGAAGGATCAGATCGCGTCAGAAGTTGCAGAGGTCAACAAAGAGTTCGCGCGCGTAGAACAGATCAAGGATTTTCGTCTAATCGACGTTTTGCTGACAGCAGATGACGATGAACTTACTGCGACCATGAAACTTAAGCGCAGCTTTGTCGAAAAGAAACACGGGCACCTTATTGAAGACATGTACAAATAGACAAGGGATTACCCAAAGGGAGGAAAAACATGAGGACTCTGATCAAAGGGATGGCTGCAGCCACTGCGCTGACCGCTTCGGCGACATTCGCCAGCGCGCAAACTCAGGGCGTGACAGATGATGAGATCGTCATCGGATCGGTCAATGATCTGAGCGGTATTTTCGCTGCGGTTGGTGTGCCGTCCACCAAGGGGGCCAACGTGGTGTTTGATCGCGTGAATGCCGAAGGTGGCGTGCACGGGCGCACGATCCGGTTTGTCGTTGAAGACAACGGTTATCAGATGCCGCGCGCGATGCAGGGCTATAACAAGTTGCTGAACCGAGACAAGGTTTTTGCGATGATGCAATCATTGGGCACACCTATGAACCTTGCAGGGTTCAAGCTGTTGGATCCAAAAGGTATTCCGAACGTTGCCCCTTTGACCGCCGCGCGTCAGATGTTGCAAGAGCCGATGAAGAACAAATTCACGTCCTTCTCGACTTACTATGACCAAAGCCGTGTTGGTGTGAAATACATCGCCGACCAGTTCGGGTCGCAAAAGGTGTGCACGATGTACCTGCCCACGGATTTCGGCGAAGAAATTCTTGAAGGCAGCAAGGCCGGTGCCGAAGAAGCCGGAATTAAATTCGCCGCTGAAACAACGCACAAGCCTGATGAAACCGATTTTGTGGGATCGCTGAGCAAGCTCAAGGAAGAAGGCTGCGACATTGTAACGATGGCCTTGGGGGTCCGTCAGGTGATTACGGTCGTCGGAACAGCCAAGAAGATGGGTTTGGAGGATATGAAATTCCTCGGAACGTCGGCCAGTTTCCTGACCGTGGTCGCTCAGGTACCTGGCGGAGTGACCGACGGGTTTTATGCCGCCGCCTCGTGGCAGGACCTGTGGGCGCGTGCGGAGGAACCTGCCCCGGCCGCCTTTATCGAGGAATACAAAGCCGCAACCGGTGAAGACCCTGTAGGATTTTCGATGCTTGGCTACGCAGCGGCTGAAATGATGGTCAAAGCGCTGGAAGCCGCAGGGCCCGATCTGACGCATGACAGCTTTATCGCCGCTATGGAGTCGTTGAACTACACAGATGAGTTGGTTGGGAATGAGATCACCTACGGTCCCGACGATCACCAGGGTGCGGATACCGTCTATGTCAGTGTTGTTGACAACGGCGTCTGGAAAAAAGTCTACGAAGAATAACCGTTCCAAAGAAAAAGGGCTCGCAGACGCGAGCCCTTTCCAATTCGATATCCGCAGCGATTAACGCTTCGAGAACTGGAACGAACGACGCGCTTTGCGCTTACCGTATTTCTTACGTTCCACAACGCGGCTGTCGCGGGTCAGGAAGCCAGCGGCTTTCAGTGCGCCACGCAGCGACGGATCATAGAGTTGCAGTGCTTTCGAGATGCCGTGCTTGACCGCGCCGGCTTGACCGGTCAGGCCACCGCCTTTGACGGTTGCAACAACGTCGAACTCACCTTCTACACCGGCAACCTGGAAAGGCTGGCGCAAGATCAGCTGCAGAACGGGACGAGCGAAGTACTTGTCCTGGTCTTTGCCGTTGACAGTGACCTTGCCGGAACCCGGCTTGATCCAAACGCGGGCAACAGCGTCTTTACGCTTGCCGGTGGCGTAGGAGCGGCCCAGCTCGTCACGCACGGGCTCACGTGCGATGACTTCTTCGGCCACGGTTTCAACGCCTGCGACGGCGCTCAGCTCTTCGAGAGTATTGATCTGATCAGCCATCGGTCATTAGCTCCGGGTGTTTTTCTTGTTCATGGACTTAACGTCCAGAACTTCGGGCGCTTGCGCCTCATGAGGGTGCTCGGCACCGGCATAAACGCGCAGGTTGGTCATCTGCTGACGCGCCAGACGGTTGCCCGGCAGCATGCGCTTGACCGCTTGGGTCACGACGCGCTCGGGGTGTGCACCCTCGAGGATCTGCTGCTTGGTGCGGGATTTAATGCCGCCCGGGTGACCCGTGTGCCAGTAGAAGTTCTCTTCGCGCTTCTTGCCGGTCATCTGGATTTTGTCAGCGTTGATCACGATGACGTTGTCGCCCATGTCCATGTTGGGTGTGAACGACGCTTTGTGCTTGCCACGCAGGCGCATGGCGACGATCGAGGCAAGACGACCCAGAACAACGCCTTCTGCGTCGATCAGGATCCATTTCTTGTCGATGTCTGCAGGTGTTGCAGAAAAGGTTTTCATGGCAGGATAGTCCTGTTTGATGTGAAAGACCGCCCCAAGACAGAGCGGCCCGAATTCGATGGAGCGTATCTAGAGGGGCGCGTGGTGCACGTCAACAACGTTAAGTCTAATAAAATTGTTTAATAACAATGATTTGAAAAATAGGTATTATTTTACCCCATGATTAGACGCTGATTTGCTCGGGTGGATTGTCCAACAGGGATCTCAGCCGCTGCATTGCCTCTTCAAACCGTTCCAGAGAGACATGGCCGTTCATTGCAATGCGCACCGCGTTTGGGGCGCGACCGTCACGCAATGCGAACTCGTCGGCTGACCTCAGCTGTATACCTTCCCGCTCGGCAGCGCGGCTGAAGGCGGCGGCGCGCCAACCTGAGGGCAAATTAAGCCACACAAATGGCACATCCGGCGCCCAGCTCAGGTCGAAACCGCCAAGAGCGTTGACAGTCACGCGCACGTATTCGCCCATTTTCAGGCGCACATCCTTTGCGATCCGTCGGGTTCTTGGGTCTGACAACAGTAACCGAGTCAATTCCGCCAGAGGCTGTGCAAGGCCAAAATACCCGTATTCCGCAGATCGACGCAGATCGACACTTCGTTCCCGCGGCGCGATCGCAAAGCCAACCCGCAATGCCGGTGTCAGCGTTTTTGAGATTGACGACACATGCCACCCGCGTTCCGGTGCTAGTGCGCGGTAGCTGGGTTCGCGGGCATCGCCCATGCGATAGCAGTCGTCTTCGATGATTTGCAGATCAAAGCGGCGGGCGACTTCCACGATTTCCTTGCGCCGCTCCAGCGGAGCGTGGGCGCCAGTTGGATTCTGCACCTCGGGCGAAACACAGACGGCTTGCGCGGCGGTTTGGCGCAAAACTTGTTCCATGGCTTGTGGATCAATCCCCCACTTGTCCATTTTCACGCCGACAACTTCGGCGCGCATCAACTCTCCGGCGCGGCGAAACCCTGCATAGGAAAGGTCTTCGACCAGAACGACAGGTTTAGGTCCACGCAAGATGGTTTGAAACACAAGGCAAAGCCCGTTCTGGCCGCCATGTGTCAGTACAATGTCTTCATGTGACAGCGCCCCCAACGGCAGGTCTGACAACCATTCGACCACAGTTTGTCGTACGGATTGATAGGCGTCGCGGGTCGGATAGTTCAGGAACAGCCCCGGATCTGCCTGCGAAACCTTGTTAAGGCATTCCCGGATAAGGGTCACCTGCCCCACATCTGCCAATCGCGGGCTGAACAAACTGACATTGGCATTGTATTTGTCGTCCCGCAGATGCAACTGCCGCGCCCAGACATCGTCCAGAATCGGTGACTTCGGAGGGGCCACGAATGTACCACGCCCAACTTCGGCTTGTAACAATCCCTCATCAGTCAGAATCGTGTATGCTCGTGCAACGGTCCCGGGCGTGATTTGTAACCGATACGCCAACTCACGGACCGGTGGAAGCTTGGCTCCGACGTCCAGTAACTTGTTATCAATGGCTTTTCGAATTGTGTCGGCCACCAATGTATACTTGGGGCCTTTGGATTTTGGCAGTGACTCCGGCCAAATTGTATCCATTACAATTCTTCCTTTGATTTCGACACAATTGGAAATGTATCAATCACACATACCGAACATATTACGTTTGTGTCAATACAATTGAAAGGATACCCACTATGACACGCGCAATGCACACCCCCGCCCTTTTGCTGCTGAACGACAGCCCTCGGCTGCCTTTGATCGCTGCGCTGGCCGTGCGGTTTGCGGCGACTGTCACCAAGTGGGAACGTCAACGCCGCAGCAGGGTCAATTTGTCAAAACTGGATGATCGGATGCTGCGTGATGTCGGGCTGACCCGCCATCAGGCAGACCGCGAGATCAATCGTCCGTTCTGGCACGGATAGGTTTTCCCCAGTCCCATAAGGGACCTCTTCCTTGGCCGGGCTCGCCCGGCCATTTTTTATCCAAAAGATTCGGCAGAAGACCCTTCCGGCGGAAGTGAATACGTCATTGTGGCCCGGGCAACCGGCTTGTCCGAACCTACCGAATACATAAGCACATCCCCGACCGCCAAAGTCCTTCCAAGCTTTAGCAACCTGCAACGGGCAATCATGTCCTTGTCTCCATCTGGTTTGCGCATGAAATCCATCGAGCATCCTGTTGTAACCGCAAGGGACAATCGCCCCTTTCGCGCAAGGATGAGCGCGTAAA
Source organism: Ruegeria sp. HKCCD7221 (assembly GCF_013031225.1). Classification (NCBI taxonomy): domain Bacteria; kingdom Pseudomonadati; phylum Pseudomonadota; class Alphaproteobacteria; order Rhodobacterales; family Roseobacteraceae; genus Ruegeria; species Ruegeria sp. HKCCD7221. The sequence goes on along the minus strand of NZ_WPZE01000001.1, from coordinate 834,640 downwards.
CGCAGACATCCGCCAAGCCGAACATCGAGGGCCCCGATACGGTTCCGCCCGGCCTCAGGTGCCTGTCCTCGACGACGAGTCGCATGACGATCGTATCTTTTGTCACGTCTTCAACGACAAAGTCATCCTGTACCTGCGGAAACACCTGCGCCATGTAATCCGACAGCTCTTCGCGGTTCAAAACCAACGACATACTTCCCCTCCTCGAATTGCCGACCTAGAGTTGGCCTCACATCAGATCGGAGGGCAAGATGGGAATTCTGGAACGTAGCGACACAGGTGCCGTTGCCAGGCTGAAGATGAACGCGCCGGATCGCCTGAATGCCCTCAGCGAGGAGATGCTGGCCGCCCTGCAGGCGGAATTTGATGCGCTTCGAGAGGACAGTTCAATTCGCGTCGTTATCCTTTCCGGGGCCGGGAAAGGGTTTTGCGCTGGCCACGATCTAAAGCAGATGACCGCTGGTCGTCAGGCTGAAGATGGCGGAAAGGCCTATTTTCTGGATTTGTTCGCCCAATGCACCCGAATGATGCTGTCGATCCAATCCCTGCCCCAGCCTGTCATTGCACAGGTGCATGGGATTGCGACGGCTGCGGGTTGCCAATTGGTTGCCAGTTGCGATCTTGCGGTTGCTGCCGAAGGGACGCGGTTTGGTGTCAACGGTGTGAATATCGGCTTGTTTTGTTCAACGCCGATGGTGGCCCTCAGCCGCAATATCCCGCGCAAGCGTGCTTTCGAAATGCTGACAACAGGCGACTTCATCTCGGCGGAACGGGCGTCTGAACTGGGCCTGGTCAATCGCGTGGCACCTGAAATGTTGCTGGAACACGAGACACAGGCCCTGGCAGATCAACTGGCGACCAAGCTTGGATCAGCGGTGAAAATCGGGAAGCAGGCCTTCTATCAGCAGTTGGATATGCCGATCGAACAAGCCTATGCCTATACGGGTGAGGTAATGGCACAAAATATGCTTCACCGGGATACCGAAGAAGGCATATCTGCATTTATCGAAAAAAGACCACCAAATTGGGATCAATAAGGCGACGATATTAAACCTTTTTCGCCACTGTTCGTATTTTTGGACTTTTCAAAAGGGCGACACTGTGGCAATGCTGAGACAAGGCTAAGGCCTTGCTTAAACTTTTGGGTCGCCGTGGGCGGAAGGTCCCTCCGAGCTGGTTTCTCTCACTGGCGTTGACATTCCCGCAGCGGCGATCCCAAAAAACCTCCCCTTTTTCTTTCCCCTGATCAACACTCGTTTGCGTTGGCGTGCGCTCTGCCCTATGTGGCAGCACATGACACAGACATTGCATATCGTGGGCGGCGGCATGGCCGGGTCCGAAGCAGCTTGGCAAGCAGCGGAAATGGGCGTTGACGTGGTCATCCACGAAATGCGGCCCAAAGTTGGCACCTTTGCGCATCAAACCGGTAACCTGGCCGAGATGGTGTGCTCGAACTCGTTCCGATCGGACGATGACGAGCAGAATGCGGTTGGGCTGCTGCATTGGGAAATGCGCGCGGCAAACGGTTTGATCATGACCACGGCTGATGCACACCGCTTGCCAGCCGGTGGTGCGCTTGCCGTGGATCGCGACCCGTTTGCCGAGGCCGTGACCGCAAAGCTCAAGTCGCATGACCGTGTGCAGATCTCGGAAGAGGAAGTGACCGCCCTGCCCGATGATGGCAAATGGATCTTTGCGACGGGGCCTTTGACTTCGACAGCCCTCGGAGATTCGATCCGCGCGGAAACCGGAGCGGACTCGTTGGCGTTTTTCGACGCGATTGCACCAATCGTCTATGCAGACAGCATCGACATGAGCAAAGCGTGGATGCAATCGCGATACGACAAAGGCGAGACCGAGGAAGAGCGGACCGCCTATTTGAATTGTCCAATGGATCGGGAACAGTATGAGGCGTTCATTGATGCGCTGTTGGCCGCCGAAAAGACCGAGTTTCACGAAGGCGAAACTGCTGGCTATTTCGACGGCTGCCTGCCGATTGAGGTTATGTCTGAACGCGGGCGCGAGACTCTCCGACATGGCCCTATGAAACCAGTCGGCCTTACCAACCCGCATCAGCCTGATGTGAAACCCCATGCGGTTGTTCAGCTTAGGCGTGACAACGCGCTTGGTACGTTGTTCAACATCGTAGGCTTTCAGACCAAGATGAAATACGGCGCTCAGACTGAGGTGTTCCGGATGATCCCTGGTCTGGAAAATGCAAGCTTCGCGCGTCTGGGCGGTATCCACCGGAACACTTTCATCAATTCGCCCACGCTTTTGGATTCGCAAATGCGGTTGAAGTCCAAGCCCAACATTCGATTTGCCGGGCAAATCACTGGTGTTGAGGGTTATGTGGAAAGCGCGGCCATGGGATTGCTGGCGGGGCGTCTGGCCGCCGCGGAAATCCTTGGGCAGGATATGCCGACGGTCCCGCAGGACAGCGCCATGGGTGCCTTGATTCACCACATTACAGGCGGGGCCGAAGCAAAGACGTTTCAGCCCATGAACGTAAATTTCGGCCTGTTTCGTCCTGTTGATGGCCTCAAAGGGGGCCGCCGAGGGCGGAAAGACCGTTACAAGGCCTACACAGACCGTGCCAAGGTCGAGTGGTCCAAGTGGCTGTCACATTGCTGACTGGACGCAGCCCGTGTCAGCGGCCTAACATACGGGCATGAACGACGATTACCTAAAAGATGCGTATGGGCTGGACACACCCGAAGCCACGCGTGCGCACTATCAGAAATGGGCGTCGTCATACGATTCCGAAGTGGCTGCCCATGGCTATGTCACTCCCGGTCGCGTTGCCGAGGCGCTTTGGTCGCATATGCCCGAAGCTCAGACGCCTGTTCTGGACTATGGCTGTGGCACTGGTTTGTCCGGCGAGGCGCTGCACTCGGTTGGATTCAGGGTCATCGACGGCGTAGACCCTTCACCAAAGATGTTAGAAGGCGCCGAGGCCAAGGGGGTTTACAGACGGTTGTCGACGTTCGATCTGTCCGATCCAAACCCTTTGCAGCAAGGTGCGTACAAGGCGATTGCCGCCATTGGTGTCATCAGCGTCGGCGCCGCCCCGCCCGAGACATTTGATCTGTTGATGAATGCTTTGCCCAAAGGGGGTCTTCTGGCATTTTCATTCAATGATCACACACTTGCAGATCACACCTATACCTGTCGGCTGAACGATTGGCTGGACATGGGGGCGACGCGCCTGCTGTTTCGTGAGCATGGCCCTCATCTACCGGGCATGGACCTCAAATCAGATGTCTATATTGTTGAAAAGTCGTGACATTCGTAACTAGGTTTGCGCCCTCTCCGACGGGCCCCCTGCATCTTGGACATGCGTATTCGGCGCTTTTGGCCTGCGATATGGCCACGTCGCATGAGGGTTCATTTCTTCTCAGGATAGAAGACATCGACCGCGCACGTTCGCGTCCGCAATGGGAAACCCGGATTTTCGACGATTTACACTGGCTTGGAATTACTTGGCCCACGCCGGTTATGAGACAATCTTTGCGGCTGGATGTGTATGAGCACGCCCTTGAAACGCTCTGGAATAATGGTTTGCTTTATCCTTGTACGTGCAATCGCCGCGATATTGCTGCAGCAGTTGGGGCACCGCAGGAAGGTGCCCCTTTGCTTGGGCCTGATGGCATAATCTACCCGGGTACATGCCGGAAAAAATCGGATAGAACCGGACCGATGCCACGAACAGTACCGCTGAGATTGGACATGGTTGCGGCGGTGGATCGCACAGTTGATAAGTTTGGAAAATCAGCAGGGTTTCAAGAAGATGGAGCGGGGCCTGAAGGTGAAACCGGGTGGATTACTTTCAGCGGGCAAGAAATGATCGAAACGATCGGTGACGTCGTTTTGTCCCGGCGGGATATGGGCACTTCATACCACCTGTCCGTTGTATTGGATGACGCGGAACAGGGCGTTAGCCACGTGGTGCGCGGGCAGGATCTGTTTGAGGCAACACGGATCCACATTCTGTTGCAGTCTCTGCTTGGCTTGACCTCTCCGGTTTACCATCATCACAAATTGATCCGTGATGACACCGGCAAACGACTAGCAAAACGTGACGATGCGCGAGCGATCGCAAAGTACCGCGCCGAGGGCCAAAGCCCGGCGGATATAAGGGCGATGGTGGGTTTATGTCATAGGCGACATTAGTTCGATCTCGTCACCTTCCCGAACGGCAGTATAAAAACAGCTCCGCCGATTTGTGTGGCAGGCCGGGCCGGTCTGATGAACGAGAACAAGCAAGCAATCGCGGTCACAATCCACACGGAAATCCACCAACTCCTGCGTGTGGCCAGAGCTTTCTCCTTTGATCCAAAAGGACTGACGTGAACGCGACCAATAGGTGACGCGGCCCGTTTCCAGCGTTTTTTCAACGGCTTCCGCATTCATCCACGCCATCATCAGAACTTCGCCCGAAGTTTCGTCCTGAGCAATGGCAGGAATAAGACCCGCATCGTTATATTTCAAAGTGGTCGGGTCGAATGTGGCGGTTGCTTGCATCATAAAAACCTTTTGCATCCGGGTGGATGCTCACTATGTATGAGGAACAATCAACGAGGGAAAGCCATGTCCGGCGATAATGACCTGATTAAGTTATACTCTGGCCGAATTCTGGCGCTGGCTTCGGAAATTCCCCATTTGGACCGGCTTGAGAATCCGGACGCGACGGTGAAGAAACGCTCGCCTCTTTGCGGATCGACCGTGACCGTTGATGTCAAGGTTCAGGATGGGCGTGTTGCGGAATTTGGGCAGGATGTGAAAGCCTGTGCCTTGGGTCAGGCATCGGCCGCCGTTGTTGGGGGCGCTGTCATCGGCGCAACCAGAGCGCAGATAGAAACGGCGCGCGATCAACTGGCCGATATGCTCAAAAAGGATGGCCCTGCCCCTGACGCCCCGTTTGACGGGTTGGAGGTTTTGATGCCTGCCCGCGAATACAAGAACCGCCATGCTTCGATTCTACTTGCTTTGGACGCAACGGCCGAAGCGATGGAACAGGCTGAACAGGCAAACTGCGCGTAACCATAGTTTTTTCCGGCAATTCAGTCTAACCTCCTGCGAAATCAGGGGGAGTTTGTGATTTGAACAACTTGCTGGAACATTTCGTTACGCTTTGGGTTGTGATTGATCCCATCGGCACGATCCCCGTTTTCATTGCCGTTACCGCCGGGCTGGAGGCTGCAGCAAGGCGCAAGATGGCGTTGGTTGCATCAATTATCAGCGCTGGAATTCTTCTGTTCTTTCTAGTCTTCGGGCAATTGCTGATCGAGGCGCTGGATATCGGGCTGAACTCATTTCAGGTTGCAGGCGGCATTATTCTGTTCCTGTTCGCGCTGACCATGATTTTTGGCGAAAGCAAGCAGGACACTGAACAACGCGCCGCCGAGGAAGATATCAAAGACCAGATGCACCAGCACAACCCGGCCATTTTTCCGCTGGCGGTTCCATCTTTGGCCTCGCCCGGTGCTATGTTGGCCATCGTAATTCTGACGGACAACAACAGATACAGCGTTGCTGACCAGGGAATTACGGCACTTGTCATGATTTCGGTCGTGGCCATTGCATTTGTGCTTATGCTGCTGGCCGAGCCTATCATTCGGCTGATTGGTCATTCTGGTGCCGCGATCATAAGCCGTGTCATGGGGATGATATTGGCCTCTGTCGCCGTGAACTCTGTTCTGTCGGCGATGCTGGAAATTATGAAAACCGGGCAATTGTAAAAAAACCGCCGCACCTTCCGGGCGGAAAGGGCGGCGGCAGGATGTGCGTTTCTCGTGTGGGTCCGGAGGTCCGCACGGGGCCGAGGCAAGGCCCCTTCAAGGGAATTGGGACAGGCAGGTCACCCTTGACTGATATGGGGATGACAGCGCGGGTTTGGTCGGCACGAGATCGCAGGCAGAAAAGGTTAGAACGCTCCGGGCAGGTGGAGGGCAACCATCAGAATAACCACCAAAGAAACGGCACCGGCTGCATCCTGCAAAAGCGTAGATTGCGAGCGGGTGATGGCGGTCTTTATCTGGGTCAACATGGGTCACCTCCGGTCAGAGCTTTAATCCTTTGTTGACCTTTTGTTCTCACATTTCATTGAGTCGGTAAAGAACTTTTTGAGAACATTTGTGAACTAATGGTAAATTTTTCTCTAACCAACTGAAATCAAACGGATCGCCTGATCCTGCTTCATCAGCCACAGAAGAACACGCACCGCTTGCCCCCTGTCCGAGCTTAGTTTTGGGTCTTTCGCTAGGAAAGCTCTGGCATCCGTTTGCGCGATGGCCATCAGACCGGCTTGCCGCTCAAGATCAGCGATCCGAAATTTGGGTAACCCGGATTGGGCCGTCCCAATAAGGTCTCCGGCGCCGCGCATCTGCAGGTCTGTTTCGGATATCCGAAATCCATCCTCGGTTTCGCGCAGTACTTCCAGACGTTTGCGCCCGCCCTCACTCAGCGGGGGTTGGTACATCAACAAGCAGGTCGAATCCGCTTCTCCACGACCGACACGGCCTCGCAGTTGGTGTAATTGCGCCAAACCGAAGATCTCGGCGCGCTCAATGACCATGATGGTGGCGTTGGGAACGTTTACGCCGACTTCGATAACAGTGGTTGCGACCAGAACCTTGGTCTGACCTTCCTGAAACGCTTTCATGGCGGCGTCTTTGTCTGCCGGTGGCATTTGGCCATGCACCAAACCCACCACGTTATCCCCGAGAATTGCTCGCAACCGCTTGAAACGCTCTTCAGCGGCTGTGAGGTCCGATACTTCGGACTCGTCAACCAGCGGGCACACCCAATAGCATTGCCGCCCCTCGTCTATCGCCCGTCGCAGGTGGGTGATCACTTCTTCCATACGGTCTGTGCTGACAACAGCCGTCTTGATGGGTTTGCGGCCCGGAGGCTTTTCATCCAGAACAGACACGTCCATATCGCCATATTGGGCCAAAGCCAGACTGCGCGGGATTGGCGTTGCCGTCATCACCAATACATCGGCACCACGCCCTTTTTCGGACAGTTCCATCCTTTGCCGAACACCAAATCGGTGCTGTTCATCCACGATCGCCAGTCGCAAGTCGCAAAATTCTACGTCATTTTGGAAGACCGCATGGGTTCCGACCAGAATTTGAATGTCACCCTTTTTTAATGCATCCAATTTGTTGCGCCGTTCGCCCCCTTTATCGCGTCCTGTCAGTATCTCCAGAACAATTCCGGCCTCTTCGGCAAGGGGGCGCAGCCCTTCAAGATGTTGACGGGCAAGTATCTCGGTCGGAGCCATCATCACGCCCTGCCCTCCGGCCTCGACCGCGACCAGCAGCGCCATGAATGCCACCAGCGTCTTGCCGGCACCGACATCCCCCTGCAACAGACGATTCATCCGCGCGTCCGAGGCCAAATCCGCCGCGATCTGATCAATTGCCCGCATCTGCGCGCCGGTTGGCTTGTACGGAAGGCTCGCCAGAACCTTGGATTGAAGCGCGCCTGTTCCAACACTGACAACGCCCCTCGCCTTTCGCTCCCGTTGCCGGGCCAAAGCGAGGGTCATCTGATGAGCGAACAACTCATCATAAGCCAAGCGTTGTCTTGCAGGGGCATGGCTTGCGATATCATCCGCGCCTTGTGGGTTGTGGGCTGCTTTGACTGCAGTTGCCCAGTCAGGCCACTCTTGTTTGGTGACTTGCGCCGGATCAATCCATTCAGCCAGTTCAGGCGCATGGGACAATGCGCTACGAGCTGCTTTGTAAGCCGTCTTTTGCGTTATCCCCTGAGTCAGGTGATAGACCGGTTCAAACTCCGGTATGTCGCAGGCGTTTTCCAACGGAAGCATATGATCGGGGTGAACCATCTGGGCCATGCCGTCGAACAGCTCTAGTTTGCCCGATATCACCCGTCGCGATCCTTCGGGCAGAACCTTTTTCAAGTAATCTCCGCGTGCATGGAAGAAAACCAATTGGAAATCTGCCTGCGAATCCTCGACGTGAACACGATAGGCACCACCCTTATTGCGCGGCGGTCTATGCGGTCCCACCGTCACCTCAACCGTCAAGGTTGTCGGGAGATCAGCGCCCTGGATCGTATCCCTTTTACGTCGATCTATCACTGCATAAGGCAAACCGAAAAGCACATCTCGGGGTGTTTCAACCCCGGCCTGCACCATGGTTTGCGCGGTCTTGGGACCCACTCCTTCCAGTGTTTCTAGCCCGGCAAACAGTGGGAACAGGACTTCGGGCCTTCCGCTCATGACGCGCCGATCAAGGTCAGCCAGCCGTCTTCGTCCAGCGTTTGGATGCCCAATTCCGCCGCCTTTTTTGCCTTTGATCCAGCGCCCGGTCCAGCCACGAGCAAATCGGTTTTCTTACTGACCGAGCCGGATACTTTCGCACCCAGGGATTCGGCCCGTGCCTTGGCTTCGGCGCGGGTCATTTTTTCCAGTGTGCCGGTGAAGACAACCGTTTTGCCAGCCACAGGACTACCAGAGGTGTCGGGTCTAGTCGCTTTCTGTACGTCCAACTGCGCCACCAGAGCGTCGATGCTGGACCGCTCGGCATTTTGGGCAAATGCTGAAACTAATGCGCGGGCCATGATCTCTCCGATCCCGTCAATGGCCAGCAAATCTTCCCACTCAGGACCGACAAAATCCGCGGCGGCGGTGATGGCTTCTTCGAACTCGTCCCAGGACCCATAATGGTTGGCGATCAGGTTTGACGCGGCTTCGCCCATGTGGCGGATGCCCAGCGCAAACAAAAGACGTCCGAACGGTATGTCCCGCTTTTCATCAATCGCAGCCCACAGGTTACCAGCGCTTTGCGCGCCCCAGCCCTTGCGGTTCGCCAGCTTGTTTAAGTTAGCGGCGTCGCGGGTTTGCAGGGTGAAGATATCAACCGGGGTTCTGACCGGAAGGTCCGGGTCGTCATAAAACATCTCAATTTGTTTGGCACCCAGACCTTCGATGTCGAATGCCTTACGCGAGACAAAGTGCTTCAGCTTCTCAACGGCTTGGGCCGGGCAGATTATGCCTCCTGTACAGCGCCTTACGGCGTCGCCCTCCTCGCGCACCGCGTCGCTTTGGCATTCTGGGCAAGTCGTTGGGAACACATAAGGTTCTGCGTCAGCCGGGCGTTTCGAAATGTCGACATCCGCAAGTTTGGGAATTACATCACCTGCCCGGTAAACCTGAACCCAGTCGCCGATGCGAAAATCCTTACCCTCCCGAATAATCCCACCCTTGGCGTCGCGCCCGGCGATGTAGTCCTCGTTGTGGAGCGTCGCATTAGATACGACAACACCGCCGACTGTCACCGGATGCAGGCGCGCGACCGGGCTAAGCGCCCCTGTTCGGCCAACCTGAATGTCGATCGCCTCAAGCCGGGTCCATGCGAGTTCTGCTGGGAACTTATGAGCAATTGCCCATCTGGGTGTCGTTGACCTGAATCCAAGCCGAGATTGCAAAGACAGGTCATTTACTTTGTAAACGACGCCATCAATATCATACCCAAGCGTTGCGCGCTGCGCTTCGATACTTCGGTAGTGGTTCAGGATTTGGTCCTTGGTGTCACAAACGGCGGTCAGTGGATTGGTCGAAAACCCAAAACCGGCCAATCGTTCAATTGCGCCCATTTGCGTGTCGGCTAAAGGTTCGGATAATTCGCCCCAAGCATAGGCAAAAAACCTGAGCGGTCTCGATCGCGTGATTGCCGAATCCAGTTGCCTGAGAGATCCGGCAGCCGCGTTGCGTGGGTTGGCAAAAAGTTTGTCACCCAAAGCCTCCTGACGTGCATTCAGGTCCTCAAAATCCTTGTGAGACATGTAAACTTCGCCCCGGACCTCAAGAATATCGGGAGCATCTGATACGCTCTGGGGAACATCGGAAATCGTACGCGCATTTGCTGTCACGTTTTCGCCGACCTCTCCATCCCCTCGGGTCGCTGCCTGAACCAAAATTCCCTTTTCGTATCGGAGCGATAGAGACAGACCATCTATTTTTGGCTCCGCCGTAAAGGACAGCGGCTGCGTATCCGACAAACCCAAATATTTGCGAACTGAGCGGTCAAAATCGACGACATCTTCTTCGCTGAACGCATTTCCAAGAGACATCATTCGGACGGCGTGGGAGACCTTAGAAAACCCGTCAGAAGGTCGGGCACCTACCTGGTCGGATGGGCTGTCCGTTCTTTTCAGGTGCGGAAAGCGGCGTTCAATCTCAGCGTTTCGCTGTTTGAGGCTGTCGTACTCGGCGTCCGAAATCTCGGGTGCGTCTTCCGAGTGGTACAGTGTGTTGGCCTGTAAAATCAGCGGGGCCAGCCGCGCAAGCTCGGATCGGGCCTGTGCTTCTGTCAGCTCGGATACTGGTGTTGAATCGCTCATGCCCTCGCCCTGTCACGTAATCTTGGAACTCAGTGATAGGGCGAGGTTATTCTCACGTCCAGACGTGCCGTTCACAGACTGAAGGTACCGCTCTGAACCAACGGCCAGATTTCAAAATCCGGGTTACGCACCGACCGCCACCCGCCCGTCGACCATTCTGTTACTTTGTGGGTCTCGCAGGACGTATCCCCTGCCCCAAACTGTCTCGATATAGTTTTCGCCGCCCGTCGCGTTGCTGAGTTTCTTGCGGAGCTTGCAGATAAAGACGTCGATGATCTTGAGTTCGGGTTCGTCCATGCCGCCATAGAGGTGATTCAGGAACATCTCCTTGGTCAACGTCGTGCCTTTGCGCAAACTCAACAGTTCTAGCATCTGGTATTCCTTGCCGGTCAAGTGCACGGCTTTGCCTTCGACTTCAACCGTTTTGGCATCCAGGTTCACCGCGTCGCGGCCCGTGTGGATCACGGATTGGGAATGGCCCTTTGATCGGCGTATGATTGCGTGAATACGTGCAACCAGTTCTTCACGGTGGAAAGGTTTGGTCATGTAGTCGTCAGCACCAAAGCCGAAACCTTTGATTTTGCTTTCGGTGTCGTCAGCGCCGGATAGGATCAGGATCGGCGTTTCAACCCGCGCGATGCGTAACTGGCGTAATACTTCGTGCCCATTCATATCAGGCAGGTTCAGGTCCAGCAGGATCAGGTCGTAATCATAAAGTTTTGCTAGATCGATACCCTCCTCGCCGAGGTCGGTCGCATAGACATTGAGGTTGGCGTGGGTCAACATCAATTCGATGCTTTTCGACGTAGTGGGATCATCCTCGACAAGAAGTATACGCATTTACTGCTCCAATTCGGTTCAACGTACCAATTAGGTTAAGCCTGCTCAAAAATGGTTAACCTGACGTTACCGTTGAATCACTTATTCACTTTCATCTTTAGGTTGTCGATATTTTTTTAAATCCGTCACTTTCAGGGCGTCTTTTCCATGCTCCGCAACGGCCGAGACCCAGGAATTGAACTCCTCATCGCTCAACCCATACCGTGACTTTGCGACAGACAGCGTGATCAGGCCGTAAAGTACGCCGCGAACAACAACGATTTTTCGCGACGCCACCCATCGTGTCGTGTCCGCAGGAGGAAGGTCTGCGCGCGACAAAACCGTTCCATCCGGCAGGGTTACGGATCGTGGTCCTTCAACTTTGTGCAAATACATCTTCATAACCTTTTCTGCTGCGACAAAGCTGAAGCCAGCGTACTTAACGCTGGGTGAAACCACCCCTTGAGAGTGTGTAGAATTTTCCTATATTCTGCCGGTCTTTCTTAATCCGCACTGGAATCGTCATGGCCCTCGATACCGAGACACCGCTGAACTCGCTTGGCATTGCTAAACCCCCGTCGAAAACGCGGGTGGTTGTGGCCATGTCCGGCGGTGTGGACAGTTCTGTTGTGGCGGCACATCTGGCCGATCAGGGCTATGACGTCGTGGGTGTGACGCTGCAGTTGTATGACCATGGTGCGGCGCTGGCCAAGAAAGGCGCGTGCTGTGCAGGGATCGACATTCACGATGCGCGGCGCGTAGCGGAAGAACGCGGCTTTCCGCACTACGTTCTGGACTATGAGAATATCTTTAAGGACGCGGTGATCGACGAGTTTGCCGACAGCTATCTGGCGGGCGCCACCCCGGTGCCCTGCATCCGCTGCAATGAGCGGGTAAAGTTCAAGGACCTGCTGGAAACCGCCAAGGACCTTGAGGCTGACTGCATGGCCACCGGTCACTATATTCAGCGCAAGATGGGCCCGAACGGCCCGGAATTGCACAGCGCCGAGGATGCGAACCGCGATCAGTCCTATTTCCTGTTCTCGACGACGCCTGAACAGTTGGATTTCCTGCGGTTTCCGCTGGGCCACCTGCCCTCGAAAGACGCGACGCGCGAGATGGCGGCGCAATACGGGCTGGCCGTGGCCGACAAACCCGATAGTCAGGACATCTGTTTCGTGCCCGATGGCAACTATGCCAGCGTGATCGAAAAACTGCGCCCCGGTGCGGCTGAACCCGGCGAGATCGTCCATGCCGACGGTCGTGTGCTGGCACAGCATAACGGCGTAATCCACTATACGATTGGCCAACGGCGCGGGCTTGGCATTGGCGGCCTGAGCGAACCGCTTTATGTCGTCAAGCTGGACGTGGACAAGAAGCAGGTGGTTGTCGGCCCCAAGGAAATGCTGGCAACCCGTACAGTACCCGTGCGCGAAATCAACTGGCTTGGGGATGAGCCGTTCACGTCGCGCGAGGAATGGCATCTGAAGGTCAAGGTCCGGTCCACTCGCCCACCGCGCGAGGCGATCGTTCGCCCCCTGTCAGACACCACCGCCGAAGTCGAGCTGCTGACGCCCGAGGAAGGCATTTCTCCGGGTCAGGCCTGTGTCTTCTACGCGTCTGAAGGCAGCCGAATCTTTGGCGGCGGCTGGATTTGGCGCGGCTACTGATCCGCTAAAATCACATGGCGTCGGTTGGGCTGTTGATCAGGATATAAAGACCGACGGAAATCATGATGTAGGGGGCTATTCTGTCCAGTCGTGCGATGCGTGGACCAAGGTTTTGCGCACGAGGGGCACCCCAGCTCGCCAAGGCAACCAACCCGGTAAGCGCGAAGGCCGCACCGATCAGTGCGGTTACCCGGAACGCAGGTGTTGAATCCGCCAACAAAGGCGTCATCGCCGCAAGTGTGTCGATTGACAGGCTCAGAAACAGGACAACGACCGATGTGACCGCGCCACGCTCAGGTATCTTGTGATCATCTTTCCCGGACATCTGGTGCCAAATACCGCGCAGGCCAAGCGCAAGAGGAACAATCCCAAGATACCCGACCCAGTGCAGAAAGCTCGTTTGATCCAACCCGCTGGCAATAGCGAGCGACAAGGACAGGATCAGAACTTGCGCAACCGCAAAACCGATAACGGCGCGTGCCGTCTTCATCACCATTACCAGACCAAACAACATGACAAGGTTGTCCAAGTTGGTCGAAATCGTCACAATCCCGGCAGAAATGGCAAATAGAATATGTTCAACCATGGCGCGCGGGCAGCCTGTCCAACACCGCTCGTGCCGCACGAAGGCCCGGAGCCTCGCCGCCGCGTCCCAAACGATTCATTGTCACGTCCATCGCTGTCTGCTGCGCCTTGGGGTTGGAATAAACTTCAGCCAACGCCTCAGATATGAGTTCCGGAGTGCAGTCATCCAGCAGACGTTCCGGAACCGCATGGGTATCAGAGACTAGATTCACAAGCGTCACGGTTTTCAGCTTTACCATCCGCTCAGCTATTTTTTGGGTCAGCCAGCTTAGCTTGTAGGCGATGACCATCGGCGTATTTTGTGCGGCCAATTCCAGTGAAACAGTGCCCGAGGCTGCAAGCGCCAGATCCGCCGATGCAAACGCGGCCCGTTTTTCGGCTACGGCTTGATCTGTTGGCAGGTCGCGCGGGTCCACAACCACCGGATTGCCCGGCCAGTCTTTGAGATGTTCACGGACCGCATCGACCATATGCGAAACCGTCGGAACAACCACCCGCATGTCCGGGTGATCACAAAGAAAAAGCGTAAGCGCCTGCCCAAATACCGGAGCCAAGCGATCAACCTCACCCCGGCGTGAACCCGGTAGAGCAAGCAAAAGCGGAGCATCACCCAATTCATGGGCCGTACGAAAATTGGTGATTTCCTGATCCGAGGCGACCGGCTCATTGGCGACAGGGTGGCCGACAAAATCACACTCCATCCCCGCCCGTTCCATGTAGGGGGGTTCAAAGGGCAGCAGCGCCAGAACGTGATCAATGACTTTGGCCATTTTATCCGCACGCCCCGGTCGCCACGCCCATACGCTTGGGGCGACATAGTGTACGGTTCTGATATTGCTTTGAGCTTTGACAATCTTGGCGACACGCAAGGAAAAATCCGGGCTGTCGATTGTAATCAGAACATCCGGCTTCATATCCAAAACCGCCTGAGCAGTTTCGGCAATGCGACGTTTGAGGTGAAAGAACTTTGGCAGAACCTCGACCAAACCCATTACCGAGAGTTCCGACATTGGAAAGCGGCTTTTTAGACCCTGCGCCTGCATCAAGGGGCCGCCAACACCGTCGAACTCAACATCCGGAACAAGGCTGCGCAACCCTTCCATCAACGATCCGCCAAGACGGTCGCCCGAAGGTTCGCCGGCAACCAGAAAAACTCGCATCAGTTGGCCCGCTCGCGGACATATAGGAACAGGCCGAGGCGGTCGCATTCTTCAATGACACGCGCCTGATCCAACACAATGACACCGCCCTTTTCGATAACGATTCCGGTCAGACCCGCAGCCACGGCGCCCGAGACTGTGCCGGGGCCGATTGTTGGAAGATCGGCACGACGGTCCTGATCGGGTTTAGGGGCTTTGAACAAAACTCCTCCGTCCGCATCAGGGCGTTGGGTCAGCGATTGCAGCATCCAGTCAGTTCCAAAGATGCTTTCAATAGCAAGCGCTTGCCCTTTTGAGACCGCACAGGCCTGACCGATGTCGGCCGTTCCCATTGCGCGCAGAATACCAGCCGCCCTGTCTGCATCGGCCAGATCGCCATCCGACGGCTGCGTGTTAGTCAAACAACCAAGTTGCGGCAACAAGGCCGGAGCGATTTCATGTGCTGCGCGTACTGTCAGACCGGATTCTTCAAGAATGCCGATCACAGCGCGCAGCGCACTATCATCCCCGGACATCAGCGCCTGCTGAATCACGGGCACAAGAGGCAACGTGGCGGCATCAATGCGCGAGGGGTTTATCTGAGGCCGCTTTACAGCGCCCGCCATACAGATTTCGGTGACACCACGCCCTTTCAGATCGGCAATGAAACTGCCCAGATGCTCCAGCGGAAAGACGATATCGGCGGTAAGCTTATCTGGAGTGAACCCTTCCATCGCGCAAATGATCGGTTTGGTTTCGAGGTGGCCAACCACCTCATCCGGCAATGCGCCCGTTCCCGCAATCAGCGCCAGCATGGGTTACTTCCTCGGGGTCAGGAAAGAACGGTCTGTCTGTCCGGTGACAAAATCGACGATCCGTTGCACGTATTCGCTTTCGTTTTCTGCGCCGACACGCTGCGCACGTTCCATAAATGTGCCATCTCCCGTCGATAGCTCACGGAAGGCCGCGCGCAGGGCCGAGATATCCTCGCGAGAAACACCTTTGCGTTTCAGACCAACCAGATTCAGCCCGTCCAACTCGCCGCGCGGTGCCTGAACCAGCCCATAGGGAATGACGTCGTTCGGCACCATCGTCAGCGCACCGATGATCGCGCCGCGTCCGACACGCACCCACTGATGCAGACCAGAAATACCACCCACGATCACGTCATCTTCGATGATGCAGTGCCCAGCCGCACCGGCGTGGTTCACCATGATCACCCGGTTGCCGATCTGAACGTCGTGCGCCACGTGAACGCCTGCCATCAACAGACAATCATCCCCGATCCGGGTCACGCCGCCACCGCCATCCGTGCCCGTATTTACTGTCACATGCTCGCGGATTCGATTGCGCTTACCGATCTCAAGTCGGGTATTTTCGCCGCCGAATTTCAGGTCCTGCGGAATCTCACCGATCACCGAGAAATTGAAGATGACCGTTTCATCCCCGACCGAGGTATCGCCGGTTACGACCACATGCGACTTTAGCTCGACCCGGTCGCCCAGTTTGACCTGAGGCCCGACATAGCAGAACGGCCCGATGATGCAGTCTTCACCGATCTGCGCACCGTCTTCGATGATTGCGCTGAGGTGAATGCCGCTCATGTCGTTTTTTCCATGTCCCAATCAACATAAGCAGAGAATTCAGCTTCGGCGGCTACCTCGCCTTCAACAGTCGCGCGGCCGCTGAACTTGAAAATCTTACCGCCTTTTTTACCACGCACAGTTTCCACATGCATCTCAAGCACGTCGCCCGGTACGACTTTGCGGCGGAATTTGCATTTGTCGATATTCATGAAATAGATCAGCAGTTCGCTGTCAATCACATCCATGCCCACGCCCAACATCACACCGGCGGTCTGCGCCATCGCCTCGACGATGGTGACGCCCGGCATGATCGGAGTACCAGGAAAATGCCCCTGAAAATGCGGTTCATTCATGGTGACGTTCTTGATGCCAACCGCAGACTGATAGCCCGAGATGTTGATGACCTTGTCCACCAGCAGAAACGGATAGCGGTGCGGCAATATCCGCTGGATCAGCTGAATGTCTGCGCTCTTGGTTTCCGTACTCATGATGAAGGTGTCCCGTTCTGGATTTCTCTTTCCGGCGTGGTTAGCAACACCGCGACCCAAGGGCAAGCAAACCTATTCGTTCGCCTGGTTTTCTATTGTGCTTCCGTCCCCGATTACCACGTTAATCCGGGCAATCGCAGATTCGGTCACATCTGTGCGGTCCGAGCTTAAAAAAACACTTGAACGTTCTATAATGACAGTTGCTCCGGATTCACGAAGCAGGTCTATCAGCACGGGCTGAATCAACTCAAAAAACATCTGCTGGGCTTCTTCACTTCGCCGCGCAAGTGCGTCCAGCTTTGCCCGCTGCCCGTCCCGATGGGATTGCACCTTTTCATCGAATGCTTCAGCCAGCGGTCGAAACTCTTCCGGCGGAAGCTCAGCCCGTTGCTCTGTTAAGTCTTTTTCTTCACGACTAAGCTCAGCAACGATCCGTTCATTCTCTTCGGCCAGCAATGTGCCCTCAGCCTCGATCTCACGCAGGACACGTTGGCCAAATTCGGAATCTGCGAACAGACGCTCACTGGAAATCGTCAGAACCGCCGTTTGCGGAACCCCCAGTTGCTGAGCCTGAGCAAAACCGGCAAAGAAAATGGTCAAAAAAACACACAGGGCCCGAAGGGGGCCCTGCAGTTTAAGAGATAATGTGTTCATCATCCTCTGGTCAGAATTGTGCCTGAATGGTCAGGTCGAAATTCTGCTCCTGGTCGAAGTCTTCTTTCTTCAACGCCTTCGAGAAGTTGAACCGCAAAGGTCCAAACGGTGTTTCCCAAAGCACCGACACCCCTATGACGTGGCGAATTGAGCCATTTGCACCAACGATATCAGCACCGGCCGTATTCACATCGTCGATGTTATACAGGTTACCCACGTCATAAAACACGCCACCGCGTAGTCCCAGTTCCTCGGGCAGGCCCAGCGGGAAGTCCGATTCAAATCTAGCAACCCAGTAGTAGTTGCCGCCAATCGCGTCGTCCTGACCGTTGGACAGATCGCGCGGACCAAGACCCGCGGGTTCAAAGCCGCGGAACGTGTTCGGACCAAGCACAAACCGGTCGATCGTCCGGCTAAAGTCGTCGCCTCTCCAATGCAGTGCACCCGCTTCAAGCGTGGCACGCAAGACGACTTCTTCGCTGAGCACACGGGTTTGAGCGATCGCTCTGGCGGTTGATTTGTAGTACTCGTTGTCTCCGCCCAGTCCGGCGGCATCAAGACCAACTTCGAACAACACACCAGCATTCGGGTTCAGACCGCCAATCCGGCTGTCGTACACATAGGAAACGCCCAAGGAACTGGTTGTACGCTTACCCTGATCAATCTCTGACGAAATCACAGCGCCGTTTACTTCGTCATCCTGTTGCGTCATCTCGCTGCGGTCCCAGCCATAGCGCACGCGCAAGGCGGAAAGTTCACCAATCGAGTAGCTAAGCTGTGGGTTGAAGAAAACCCGTTCTGTGTCGTAGCTTGCAAAGCTCGAGTTCGTGGACGCAAGGCCCAGACCAAGATCAAAACGCAACCTACGTCCCAACAGGTAGGGTTCGGTGAAGTTCAGCGTATATTGCTCGGCATCCTGCGCGGTCGACAGGGTCACACCCAGGTTCTGACCTCGGCCAAGGAAGTTCGATTCATTCAGGCCGATCGCAATCCCGAAACCGTCTGAAACCGAGTAGCTACCACCAAGGCTCAGCGAGCCGGTCGGCTGCTCTTCCACGTCCACGTCAACAATGACCTGGCTGGCCGTCGAGCCTTCGCGCGGTTCAACGTCTGCCACCGCAAAGAAGCCCAGTGCACGGATACGTTCGGCTGCCTGCCGGATTTCGCGCGGATTGAACGGATCGCCTTCAACGGTGTCGAACTGACGGCGAATGACACGGTCCAGCGTTGTGGTGTTGCCTTCAATGTCGATGCGTTCAACAAAGATACGCGGTCCTTTGGTCAGGACGAACTGAACATCCAACGTCAGGTCGCGTGGGTTACGTGTGACACGCGGTTCGACGCGCAGGAAATCAACGCCCTGCTTGATACCCAAACGCTCCTGACGAGCGATCGAGTTCTCAACCAACGACGGTGAATAAGTCACACCGGGCTTGATTTTCAACGCCTGCTGATACGGAGCCGCATCGACGCCGGGAATTTCGCTGACAGTCGAGATTTTACCGAACGAGAACTTTTGCCCTTCGGTGATATTCATCACTAGGAAGAACGCATCACGTTCGCGGGTGAATTCCACATTCGCGCTGTTGACGCGAAAGTCGACATAGCCGCGAGACAGATAGAAATCGCGGATGACCTGTTTGTCGAATTCGATCCGGTCCGCGACAAACGTGTCGCCCCGCAGGAAAGTCCGCAGGAAATTGGCTTGCTTGGTCTCAAGCACCCGACGCAAGCGGCGGTCGGAAAACGCGCGGTTGCCGACAAAGCTGACGCGCTCAACCTCGATTGTCGTGCCTTCAGCAATTTCAAAGACAAGATCAACGCGGTTGTCGCTGCGGCGTATGATGCGCGGAATAACGGTGGCCGACACCCTGCCCTGTGCCGAATAAATCTCGGCGATCAGATCCGCGTCGGCTTCGGCGACTTGTGGCGTGAACACGCGGCGTGGCTGCGATGAGATCGCCTCGATCAGAACGTCATCCTTTACGCGGCGGTTTCCTTCGATGCTGATCTGGTTGATCGTCGGGTATTCCTGAACCTCGATCAGCAGAGTATTGCCGCGCGGGGTCAGTTCGACTGTCTCAAAAACACCACTGTCAAGCAAACGCTGAAACGCGTCGTTCAATTCTCCGGCGGTCACGGTCTGACCGGGCTGGATGCCAGTACGGGCAATAATTGTGGATGTTTCGATCCTACGGTTCCCGTCAACGTCGAAGGAATTGATGGTGTAACTCTGCGCCTGTGCGACCTGCGGTGCCGACACTAAACTCACTAAAACAATAAGGGAAAAAACGGATAGCGTTCGCCACAAAATATTGTTTATTAGCTTCTGCCCCCCGCAGGATGTGCCTGCGCCTCGCCTATCAGTCATATTTTTCTCTACCCAAATTTTCAGGACTTTAAGTTTGAGTAGCGGTATTCAGAAATCTTGTCAAAAGCCCAAAAAGTAAAGCGACCCAGAAGGTCGCCAACTGTTGTTTTTCAGTGGAATGCGAGAATCACATTGTGATCAAATAAGCGCATCCAAACATCGCCAAAGCGGTCGCGCCGAAGAACAGGATCGAGTCCCAGTTCAACAGGAATAGGAAGCTGAAGCTTTTATACGACTTTTGCAGGGCCCGTGTCATGGCATCCTCTGAAACAATCATCCGATTGCCATAGAGATTACCCATAAATTAGGGCGGAATTGCGGCCTTTCCGCGCCGAACGCGCCACAATCAGCAGAACAAATCGTTGGATACCGAGAAAAGCATCAAGCCCAAGATCAACGATACACCGACACCCATCAGCACGCGCAGTACACCATCGCTGGGTGGTTTACCTGCAACCGCCTCGTAAGCGTAGAAAACCAGATGCCCGCCATCCAAAGCCGGGATGGGAAACAGGTTCAAAAGACCAACCGCCGTCGACAGTACCGCTATGAAAAAGATGAAGTTCTGCGCGCCTTGGCTTGCCATCGCCCCTGAGGTTTCGGCGATACCGATAGGCCCTGACATGTTACATGTACTGATAGCACCTGTAACCATATGCCAAATCCCCGAAAGGGATCCTTCAACGATCCGAATTGTCTGCCTTACGCCACCGGAAAGGGAATCGCCGATACCCGCCGGTTCCGTAGCTGGTTCCAGCATCATGCCGCCGACAATCCCGATCCGCCAATGGGTGACAAAACCGCCGTCCGGCTGAGGTTCATCGGTGCGGCGTGGTGCCAGCGCAAACTCCAGCTCTGCTCCGTCGCGCCATACATCCAGCAAAAGAACCTTGCCGTCAGACGCTTCCACATGGTCCTTCAACTGTTCGAACGCAAAGATCGGCTCACCGTCAACCGCAGTGATGACGTCACCCTGCTTCAGGTCGATATCCATTGCGGCGCTGCGCGGGGCCACCTGCTGGATTAGCGGAGGCATTAGCCAGGGGGCGGAAACGTCCAATGTCTGACCATCTCTGACGACCGTGTAGTCCAGCACAGGTTCAACTGGTAGCGCTTCCAAGAATTCGGACCACACTCCCTCTTCTCCAAATTCGGGTAGTGGAACGCCTGCGATGGCGATGATCTCATCCCCGTCACGAAGCTCCTGAACCGTACCCGGCAAGGGGGCGAGTGCGCCAACCGTCAACGGCTCTTTCGTTACGCCCTGAGACAGGAAGATCATCCCAAAAACCAAGATGGACATGGCGAAATTGAAAACCGGCCCGGCAGCGACCGTCGCCGCACGCGCCCAAAGCGGCGCGCCATGCATCGTTCTGCGCAACTCTTCCGGGCTTTGCTGCGTGATCTCGGACATGGCGGCTTCGTCCTTGCCCGATGCCGCATTGGCGTCGCCCAGAAATTTCACATATCCGCCAAAGGGTAGCGCCGCGATCTGCCACCGTGTTCCACGCTTGTCGACTCGGCTCCAGAGGACTGGGCCAAACCCGATCGAGAATACTTCGGCGTGGATCCCTGACCAACGGCCAACAATATAGTGGCCGTATTCATGCACCGCCACGATCACCGACAACGCAATGACAAACGCAACAATGGTGTAAACCAGATTACCGAATTGGGGGATCAGTGAAAGTACGTCCAAAATTCTATCCTGCGCGTTGGGCTACGGTTTCATCTACCCACTTACGTGCCAAATGGTCCGTTTGCAGCACGTTATCAAGTGTCAAAGGGGCATCAATAAGGCTGCTTTCGGCCTCTGCCCTGTCCAGAGCGGTTTCGACGATGTCAGCCATTTCCAAAAAGCCGATCTTGCGGTCGATAAAGTGATCCAGCGCCCGTTCCTTGGCCGCGTTGAAGATTGCGCCTGACAACCCGCCCCGCTGCATCACATGACGCGCCAGCCTTAGGGCCGGGTATCGTGCCTCGTCCGGGTCGTGGAACCGAAGTTGACCCAATTTTGCAAGGTTCAACCGGTCAACCGGCAGGTCGCGTCGGTCCGGCCAATTCAGGGCGTATCCTATGGCGTGACGCATGTCGGGCGCACCCATATGGGCCATGACCGCGCCATCAGTAAATCCCACCAAGGAATGAACGATGGATTCGGGATGAACCAATACTTCAATCTGATTTAGTGCGACGCCAAAGAACTCTTTTGTCTCAATCAATTCCAGGGCTTTGTTGAACATCGACGCGCTGTCGATAGTAATCCTCTGGCCCATATTCCAATTTGGGTGGCTTGACGCCTGTTCGACCGTGGCGCTTGCCAAATCGCTAAGGGGCCAGTCGCGAAATGCTCCGCCGCTTGCCGTTATGATGATACGTTCGACGGCCTGCATATCCTCGCCAACCAGTGCCTGAAACACGGCAGAGTGTTCGCTGTCGACAGGCAGAAGCTTTGCGTCATGCTTGCGCGCTGTCTCAAGCACTAGAGCGCCTGCGCAGACCAGCGTTTCCTTGTTGGCCAGTGCAAGGGTTGCGCCTTGCTTCAGCGCCTCAAGGCCAGGCGGAAGGCCTGCCGAGCCGACAATGGCCGACATAACCCAGTCTGCCGGACGCGCGGCTGCTTCGGTCAGGGCTTGCTGCCCGGCGGCCGCTTCAATACCGCTGCCCGCCAATGCGTCGCGAAGATCGCCCAGCTTGTCCTCGTGGGCTGTCACAGCCAAGTCGGCGTTCAAATGAAGCGCGTCCTTGGCAAGCTGTTCTATCTTGGCGCCCCCAGTAAGTGCAACGACGTCATATGCAGACGGGTCCCTGCCAATCAGGTCTATCGTGTTTTGACCGATGGAACCCGTCGCGCCAAAAATTGAAACTTTGCGCATTACATTGCACCCGGAGTGTATATCAGACCCGCAATCAACACGAACAACGCGGCCCCCATCATCCCATCGAAGCGATCCAGAAAGCCACCATGGCCGGGAATAAGGTTCGAACTGTCTTTTACTCCGAACTTACGTTTGGTGGCGCTTTCTATGATGTCTCCGGCCTGACTTGCCATCGACGCCAGTACCGAAACCAGAACGAACAAGACGCCAAATCCGGCATAGACGGCAAAAATAGTCCCGACCAACGCAGCGGCAACCCACCCGCCGGCGGTGCCCGACCACGTTTTCTTAGGGCTGACTTTCGGCCAGAATTTCGGGCCGCCAAATGCCTTGCCGACGAAATAACCCGCAACATCTGTGGCGACCACGACGGCAATCAACCAGACCATCCAGCCAAAGCCCATATTTTCGCGGATTGAGATGAACCCAAGGCCCGCAGCGGCAATCCACACGGCAAACAGTGCATATGTCCCCTTGGCGCGACTGATCTGCCCCGCCCCGACAAGGGCTGGTGCCAGCAGGAACGGCAACTTATAAAGCGGCGGCACGTGGTAGCTTAGAACAACGGCCACACCCGTCAGGATAGACAATTGCACAGCCACCGCAGTTCGATCCGGGTCGATCATCCGGACCAGTTCCCATGTCATCAGGCCACAAGCAATTGCGATGAAGGCTTCAAACCAAAGACCGCCCAGCCAAACCTCGATCGAGCCAATCGCGACAAGAACTGCCGCCGACAGGACGCGCGCCGTCAGGTCAGACCATCGGCCTTCGCTCATGCTGAAATTGCTCCGAACCGACGCTCTCGCGTCCCGAAATTGCGGCACAAACGTTCGAGTTCCTCTGCGGTGAAATCAGGCCACAGCGTGTCGATAAACTCATATTCCGAGTAGGCGGATTGCCACAGAAGAAAATTGGAAATTCTTGCTTCACCGCTTGTGCGTATAACAAGGTCAGGATCCGGAAGAACATGTGTGTCCAGATACTTGGGCAGGGTTTCCTCATCCACATCTTCTGGTTTCAGACGCCCTTCCGCGACATCCTTTGCCAGACGTTTGGTGGCCCGTGCGACCTCATCCCGACCGCCATAGTTGATGGCAATGGTCAAGTGTACCAGATCATTGTTCTTGGTAGCGTCTTCCAGAGTATCCATCAGGTCGATAAGCTTTCGATCCAGACGAACGCGATCACCGATGAACCGAACCCGCACCCCATTGTTGGTCAGGTTTCGTGTTTCCTTGATGATATAGCGCCGGAACAAACTCATCAGACCGGCAACTTCTGCCTGTGTGCGTTTCCAGTTTTCGGTCGAGAACGCAAAGACGGTCAGATATTTTACTCCCAGGCCCGGGCACGCCTCGACCACGTCACGCACGCGGCGCGCGCCTGCCTGATGCCCGAACAGGCGCGGCCTGCCCCGTGCCTGAGCCCAGCGACCGTTGCCATCCATGATTATGGCAACGTGACGAGGACCATCCACTGGTGCAGTATGTGCGGTGTCAGGCATAGTGGCGTCAAACCTGCATGATTTCAGACTGTTTCGTTTCAAGCGCGGCGTCGACGGACTTGATCATCTCGTCGGTCAGGTCCTGAACTTCGCTTTCCCAGAACTTCTGGTCGTCTTCGGACATTCCGTCAGCCTTGGCTTTCTTGATCTGGTCCATACCGTCACGGCGTACATTGCGGATCGAAACCCGTGCATGTTCTGCATACTGTCCCGCGACCTTGCCAAGCTCGCGGCGGCGTTCTTCGTTCAATTCGGGGATCGGCAGCATAATGATCGTGCCGTTCAGTTGAGGGTTAATTCCCAACCCGCTTTCACGAATGGCCTTTTCGACTTTGCCGACAAGACCTTTGTCCCACACGTTGACCGTAACCATACGGGGTTCGGGAACGTTTACCGTGCCAACCTGATTGATTGGGGTCATGGAGCCATAGGCGTCAACCATTATTGGTTCCAGCATCGACGCTGACGCGCGACCAGTCCGCAGTGACGCAAACTCGGTTCTGAGGTTGGACATGGCGCCATCCATGCGGCGCTTTAGATCGTCAGTGTCCAGTTCGAAATCGTCAGACATGCTGCTCACTCCCCGTCTTCAGGTGCTATTTGCTAGGCTCATAAGACATCACGGTTGGGATGTATAGCAATGATGATGGGGAAATGCGTCAATGACCAGAGTTGTTTCCGGTATTTTCGAGTTCTTCAGAGGGCAAAAAGACCGACCGGTCCACTGACCGGTCGGTCCCCAGGAAGACTTCGGGATCAGGCGTTTACGTCTACAACAACACGCCCTTTAACCTGCCCTTTAAGGATATCGCCCCCCAATTGTGGCAGATCATTCAGCGTGGCGGGCTGAATCATCGCATCAAGCTTGTCCATCGGCAGGTCGGTTGCCACCCTTTGCCACGCACGCACGCGGTTTTCATAAGGCTGCATCACGCTGTCGATGCCCAAAAGATTCACGCCACGCAACAAGAACGGAATGACCGAGGCCGGAAGTCCAGCCCCTCCGGCCAGACCAACCGCTGCAACGGATGCCCCATACTTCATCTGACCCAGAACGCGCGCCAGCATCTCGCCGCCTACCGCGTCGACGCATCCCGCCCACGTTTCGCTCTCCAACGGGCGTTTGACAGTCTCGTTCAGGTCCTCACGCGGAACGATGGTGGTCGCACCCAGTGATTTGAGGTATTCGCCCGCTTCTGGGCGGCCGGTGACGGCTGCGACCTCATAGCCCAGATTGGCAAGAATTGCGGTCGCTACAGATCCGACACCACCAGCGGCGCCAGTCACCAAAACAGGTCCGTTACCAGGTGTCAGACCGTGGTCTTCCAGCGCCATTACGGCCAGCATGGCCGTGAATCCCGCAGTACCAACTGCCATCGCTTGCCGTGTGTTCAATCCGTCGGGCAAAGGCACCAACCAATCGGCCAAAGCGCTGGCTCTTTGCGCATATCCACCCCAATGAGCTTCGCCGACGCGCCAGCCGGTTGAAACCACTTTGTCACCGGGTTTGTAGCGATCGTCGGTCGAAGATTCGACTGTACCGCTGTAATCGACACCGGGCACGTGAGGATAGTTTCTGACCAGTCCGCCGCCCTTTGCAGACAAGCACAGGCCATCCTTGTAGTTCACGGTAGAATATTCGACAGCCACGGTGACTTCACCGTGAGGCAGGTCATCAGTCGAAAGCTGCTTTATCGAGGCGCTTGCAAGCCCGCTTTCTTCATCCTTATCCATAACCAGCGCGTTAAACATATGACTTCCTTTCATTTCTTGTGTGCTGCACGTCTGGCGACGTGATCAAATCCAGAATTTTTCCTGAACGACGGCGCGGCGTGTTCCTCGCGGTGTTTCAACCATGACTTCAGTTCCCGCGTCCCAATGGCTCAGCCGGAGCATCCCAATCGACACGTTTGTCTTGAAGTCAGGGGACCACGCGGCCGAGGTCACCTGCCCTACCCGTTTTCCGTCGGCCAGAATCGGCCACGTGCCACGACAGGCAGGTACCGGGTCTCCGTCGATTGCCAGGGGCCGAATTTGCTGAACCGGGCCCTCCTTGGCCACGCGCAACAAAGCGTCCCGCCCGATGCAACCGATGGCCGTATGCGTGTTGCAGAACTTGCCCAAGCCACATTCATGCGGCGTGTTGTCGTCGGTCATATCATTGCCGTATGACAGTAAACCGCCTTCGATGCGTTCAATTAGGTTCGGACATCCCGCACGAACGTTCAGGTCCTTTCCTGCCTCGAACAAGGCGTTCCACAGCGGCATCCCGATGTCGGACCCTTCGACATAAATCTCGAACCCGCCCTGTTTGGAATACCCTGACCGGGCCACGGCCAGATCGCGCCCTTGAAAGTCGAACATGTCGAACTTGAAAAAGCGAACGTCCCGAACGCGATCACCAAAGACCCGTGACATCAATTCGTCCGCCTTGGGGCCTTGCACTGCAAGCGGTGACACGTCTGGCTCATCAACGAGCACGTCAAGACGGTATCCGTTCGCAATGCCCTTGACCCACAGCAGCAAATCGCTGTCTGCAATCGAGATCCACCAGCGGTCTTCAGAAAGTTTCACTGCGACGGGATCATTCAACATCCCGCCGGTTTCATCTACGATGGGAACATAGAAACACTGCCCCGGAAGCATGCCCCGCAGATCACGCGGAGTCAGCATCTGCATCAAGCGCGCCGCCTCTGGCCCGCGCAATTCCACCTGCCGCTCGCATGAGACATCCCATACCTGAACATGGGTTTTCAGATGTCGGTAATCGTCTTCGACGGATTCGAAAACCGTTGGCAAAAGCATGCGGTTGTAAACCGTGTATGCCTTGACACCCGCAGCCTCAACGCCTTCGGAAAAAGGGGTACGGCGCAAACGACGGGAAAGCGAAATCTGTGCCATTGCAAATCCTCGCTACTTGGGGCCGTGCCAGTCGATCGGGCAGATTTCCGCAGACTTTCCACCAAAGTCCCAGACCCTGCCATAATCGCGCACCTTGGACTTTGTTCCACGGGCGACAATGATATCTGGCCCCATCCAGTATTTGGAGTTGGATACCATGACCGGATGGTCGGCATCTTTGCCTGCCATCATTTCGATCTCGCCCTGAATTTTGCGGCCAATCGAGATGCGGCGTTTGTTCCCGTCACGCTCAATCTGCACCGGGGCGCGTTCGGCGCCAATTATTTCGCTTACCAACATGGTGAACAGACCGGTTGTACCGCCCGCCTGACCGCTGAAGATTTGCAGCAAGCCGTTATAAGCTTTTCCGCTGGAACGTTCGTCCACGTAGGCGGCGACTTTCCATTGGCCCTCGCCCATTCGACCCGGAATATCGACCAACAGCCCGACATTCAGCCCCGAGAGGTCTTCGCCTTCATAGTGACCTTCGTCGATGATCACGCCCATCCATGCATGGCAATGCCCTTCCGTCGGAGGGTGCGCCCCCAAGGATACGACGCATGGGCAGAACACATCGCAGGAACAGTTAAGTATCAGCTCACCCTTGATCGCCCAATCTGTCGGGCTCATTTCGCGCCGCTTTGGATTGGGCATACGGCTGTCGATGCGTTGGCTGATCGGTAAACGGTCAGCGTCTTGTTTTCTGTTTTTAGCCATATACTTATCCTCCGTAAGCAAAAGGGTAAACGAGCAGAACAAGTCCGCCCGCTATCAGAGCAAACCCCAGGGGCCGCGTCACGGCGTGCCCGATCTGAGGTAGTTTTTCGAAAACCATGAACAGGGTCGCCAGACCCATCCACAACAGGCTCATCACGCCGCCGACAAACCCAAGCGCCATGAAGCCCCAACAACATCCCACGCAAAACGCGCCCAGGCCCAGCCCCATGCGCAGCCCGCCGGAAAACCCTGTTTTCCAATGGCCCAGAAAATAGGTCATCGGGGCGTGGCACACACCATGGCAGACTTCTTTTGCGCGGGTGAATTGGAACGCTCCAACGGCGATAAGAAGCCCGGCAGCAAGTATGTTAGACTTGGAAACGCCCAGCATATCCACCACGCCGCCATACAGAAGAACAAGCTGCACGCCGGTGATGAGCGCGGCAAAGCCGACCCAGACCAGAAAATAGCCGCTAAGAACGCCAAGCCATCCAGCACGCGTACCATCAGCACTGCGGATCAGGTCATCATAACTGCGCAAGGTTGGAACCAGCGTGGGCAGCATCATGGCCGCCATCATAATCGCCCACATCCAGAACAAAGGGCCGAACTCGGCCATGGGCATGTACATATCCATACGCGGGTCCATGGCTGCCATCGCCTGACCCATCGGACCCGGGCGGCCAATCCAGTCAAGGTCCATGTCACGGCTCATGGCGAACATCATCCACCACGCCCAAAGGATCAAAGCATAAAAGCCCAGCCAAAAGCCGTTACGTAGAACTGCGCGACTCACTTGTGCCTCCCGACTCAATCCTTGCTTTTCAAATGTCAGACTTTTAAATGTCAGACAAATAAAAATTAGAAAAATGTCTAAGATTATGAAAATCGACCCTCAAAAACCTGTAGATCTGTCCGCGCAGATCGCTCAGGCTATCCGCGACGCGATCATCTCAGGGCAGTTGATCGTTGATGAGCGGTTGCCGTCCGAAGCGGAACTTGCCGATCAATTTCAGGTTTCGCGCCCGACCGTCCGCGAAGCCCTGAAACGGCTTGCTGCACAGTCTCTGATCCGTACGCAGCGGGGCGCGACCGGTGGGGCCTTTGTCAATCGTCTAAGCTTTGAAGACGCGTATTCGCAGCAAATCACGACATCGACCCTTTTGCTGTCTATGAACGCCGTAGACTTCGATACTGCGTGTGAGGCGCGGTATGCGCTGGAACGCGCCTGCGCGCCTTTGTCGGCGCAGCGTCGAACAGCGGATCAATTAGCAACGATGCGGGCTGAAATTTTCAGGCAAGAACAACCCGGCCTTACGGATGTGGCATTTTGTGCCTCAGACGTGGCCTTTCATCGCGCGTTGGTCGACGGTGCAGGAAATCCGGTTCTGTCCTACCAATTGGCGGGCGCGGTTGAGGCGATGCAGCCCTTGATGAACATGATTACCTTTACGGCAAGATCACGCGAAGAGATCATCTCGCTGCACAGCCGGATCGTGGATGCTCTGCAAGAAAGAGAACCCGACATTGTTGATGAAACACTCGTAAAGCTGGAAAACTATACCCGAAAGCTGGCGCAGGATGTCGCTGATCGGCGCAAAAAAGCTGTTTAACGAGGGCATGATGACCACAGGACTTAATGTAATTGTCGCGATCCTGACCATCGGTTTCGGCTTGTTTGGATTCCTTGCCCCGGCCTTCACCGCGGCCTCGCTGGACTTGGCTCCAACCGACAGCAATATGGGGTTGAGCGAAATGCGCGCGTCGGTCGGAGGGCTGTTTGTCGTGACCGGTGCAGTGGTTTTGCTGCTGAATAATCCAATGGGCTATGTGATGCTGGGTGTCGTCTATGCGGGTGCCGCACTGGGGCGGTTCGTATCGGTCGTGCTGGACAATCCACCACTGGTCAAGGCACTGACCTTCGGTGGAATCGAATTGGTCCTGGCGTTGTGGCTGATCCTCGCGAACTTCAACAAGACCACCTAATTATCTAAAATTTATAAGAAAGACTGCATACGTTTCCGCGTTTGCATCCGGGCGTATGCTCACTTATATAGAGAGAGTCCTTCGGGACTATGGACATAAACGCGCTCGTAATAAGCGGATCGGACCCGGGGGCGGTACCCGGCGGCTCCACCAATATCTCTCGTTTGGGGATCATGGGGCCGAAATAGGATCGACGAACGTCTAAAGGGGTTAGCTTTGTCTCGGCTGTCTGCCACCGTTACCGGCGAAAATAGTACAATTGCAAACGACAATCGTGCTCCGGTTGCAGTTGCTGCGTAAGCAGTAACAAGACCGAAACTTAAGCCCTTGCGCCTAGCCGCGTAAGGCGGGGTTCGCAGGTACCTGGCAACAGAAACCTGCATTTTCCCAAAGCCGCTCCGGAAGTCTTCTGTTCTTATGTTCAGAGTTTATTCACTGATT
Organism: Ruegeria sp. HKCCD7221; assembly: GCF_013031225.1. Classification (NCBI taxonomy): domain Bacteria; kingdom Pseudomonadati; phylum Pseudomonadota; class Alphaproteobacteria; order Rhodobacterales; family Roseobacteraceae; genus Ruegeria; species Ruegeria sp. HKCCD7221. The sequence continues at coordinate 804,523 of NZ_WPZE01000001.1, read as the reverse complement.
GCAGTGATGCTCTGTTCATAAAGACAGGAGAACTGAGATGTCGCATGCAGAAGTGCTCAGAGAGTGGTATTCTGAGGTTTGGGAAAACGGCAATACCGACGCTATCGACCAATACTTTGCCCCGGAAGCCATGGCTGAGGGGCTGATCCCGGAAATGCAGGTCGGCGCGGACGAATTTCGTGATCTGGTCATGGCATTTCGGCATATTCTTGGCGACATACAGGTCAACATTCCCAAGATTATCGAGGATGGGGATTGGGTTTCGGCGATTTTGCATGTCAGCACAACCCGGGCCGACAACGGTGCCCCGCTGCAGGCAACCGGAAGCATGATCGGGCGTATCAAAAACGGGCGCGTAGTTGAGGCGTACAATCAGTTTGACTTTATTTCACTGTTCGAGCAGCTCGGCCAATTTCCACAAGACACCGTGCCCGTCTGCATGACAGGTCAAAGGCTGGATTGGGCCTGAGAGTCCCGGTAAGAAATCTTGACCCCCCTGTCCCAAGCGCTGTAGCAAGGGGCATGGGGTAAGATTGCGAACGCCCCGTGAGGCGCCTGCCCAAGTTTCGCATGTATCCGACTAACACAGGAAACATGCTATGCCCGCGCCCAATTCGATGACCCCCAAGCAGCTGTTACGATTGATCGGAACACCTCAAGCCCCGGTGTTGGTCGACATTTGCGTCGATGAAGACTTTCAAAAGGACCCTTTCCTGATACCGGGATCGTTCCGCTGTTCCGCCCTTGATTTTGACAGCTTGAAAGAGACCGTTGGCGACCGCCCTGCTGTGATCATCTGCCAAAAGGGCAAAAAACTAAGCCAAGGAGTTGTTTCCTGGTTGCGAAGTGAGGGGGTAGATGCCGAGTATCTGGACGGCGGGATGCATGCGTGGCGGGAAACACCAGATGCGCCACGGATCCCCGCATCAACTCTCTCTGGATTGGGGGGTGAGAATACTCTTTGGGTCACGCGCCATCGGCCAAAGATTGACCGTATAGCCTGCCCCTGGTTGATCCGACGGTTTGTGGACCCCAAAGCGCGGTTTCTGTTCGTAGCCCCGAATGAGGTTCAGAGTGTTGCAGACGTTTTTGAAGCCACCCCCTTTGACGTCGAAAACGTGTTCTGGAGCCACCGTAACGACCAGTGCACCTTTGATACGATGCTGGATGAATTTGCCCTGCGCACCCCAGCATTGGATCGGATGGCAACCGTTATTCGCGCGGCGGATACAAACCGTCATGACCTATCACCCGAAGCCGCGGGATTGCTGGCGATCTCTGTAGGCGTGTCCCGGCAATACCGCGATGATCACCAGAATCTTGTGGCCGGACTGCAGCTATATGATGCGCTGTATCGCTGGGCACGCGACGGTTTCGAAGAACGTCACGACTGGCCAACGGACAAGAAATCATGACGCCGACTATTGCCGACTTGATCAGGGTTTTCGGACGGATTGGGCTGTTGTCTTTCGGCGGGCCCGCCGCGCAGATTTCGTTGATGCATCAGGAATTGGTGGAAAAGCGTCCGTGGCTGGATGAGCAGACGTATCTTAGGGCGTTGTCCCTGTGCATGTTGCTGCCCGGGCCAGAAGCTATGCAGTTGGCCACATTCGCTGGATGGCGTCTTCGTGGGGTATCAGGCGGTCTGATCGCAGGTGGTCTTTTCGTTCTGCCCGGGGCCCTTGTCATATCGGTTCTGGTTGGGCTCTACGCTGCGTTTGGCACTCTGCCTTTGGTTCAGGCCGGCTTTCTTGGCATTAAGGCGACTGTGATTGTGATCGTGCTGCAGGCTTTGCATAAACTGTCACGCAAGGCTTTGTCGGACACCGAACATCGCATTATCGCCGGGTTGGGGTTTCTGGCAATTTTTGCGTTGAACCTGCCCTTTCCTCTGATCATCCTGGCGGCCGCCGTTTGGGGATACGCACGGTACAAAAATACAGGTGCTCAGGTGAGCTCCTCACCGCCCGTACCGGCGACGCATCCGGTTCGAACCTGCGTAATTTGGTTGAGTCTATGGCTGACCCCTTTGTTTCTGTTGGGACTAGCAGGACAAAAGCTGCTGAGTGATCTGGGGTGGTTCTTTGCCCGCCTTGCAGTTGTCACCTTTGGGGGCGCTTACGCAGTCCTTGCGTATATGACACAGACAGTTGTGGACAAGTATCAGTGGATCAACACAGACCAGATGATTGACGCCCTTGGGCTTGCCGAGACAACCCCGGGACCTCTAATTCTGGTAACACAGTTTGTCGCCATGCTGACGGGCCAGATCGAAGGCGGTGTGTCTTTGGCGATCGCAGCAGGTGCAGTCGCGCTTTGGGCGACGTTCGTACCGTGTTTCCTCTGGATATTTCTTGCCGCGCCGTATCTGGAACACTTGGCCGCGCGCCCACGACTGTCCGCTGCGTTGCATGGGATAACGGCGGCCGTAGTGGGTGTGATTCTCAATCTGTCCGTTTGGTTTGGCCTTAATGTTCTGTTTGGCGATATTTCGCAGAAACAGCTGGGCATTGCCTCGGTTCCGTGGCCTGATCCTGCCAGCCTAAATCCGTCGGCGGTAGTGCTGACAATGTTGGCTGGGGTGTTGATATTCAAACTAAAATTTGGCATGGGGCTGACGCTGGCGGTCATGGCTGCGGCTGGTATCGGATTTCATTTTCTTTGAACAATCTGTGAATACGCGGCCTTTCGTTTCCGTTGGAATCCCTTATGCTTGGGGTAATTACTTTTGAGGATGGCACATGTCGCAGGACATTGATTATGGCAACTTGATGCACACCGCCATGCGCGGCCTTATCAAGACTGTTTTGACAGAAGTTTCCGAGCGCGGCCTACCCGGTGCGCATCATTTCTTTATCACTTTTGACACAGGCCACGAGGGCGTCGAACTGGCGGATTGGCTGCGCGAGCGTTACCCCGATGAAATGACTATCGTCATGCAGCATTGGTTCGAAAACCTCGAGGTGGGTGATAACGGATTCGCAATTACGCTGAACTTCGGGGATGCGCCAGAACCCCTTTATATTCCCTACGCGTCGATTAAGACATTTGTGGACCCGTCCGTCGAATTCGGCCTTCGCTTTGAAAGCCCGGAAGATGACGAAGAAATGCCGTCCGTCGCCGAGGAAACGATCGAGGTAGAAGAACCTCAGGATCAACATGATGCGGATGTTGTGTCACTAGACAGCTTTCGGAAGTAACAACTCCCGGGCTTGTTCTACTGACGTTTTAGAAAGGTCTCCACCGACCGGGATTTGATCCCATTTCGGAACCTTGAAAATGAAAGGTTTAGTCCGCCGTCGGCAAGCGTCCGGTCAAATTGCTGAAGTTCGTATCCGCCGTTTTCGTCAATAAACAACGAAAACACAGTCATAGTGTCCCGTTCGATCCGGCCCCAAACAAAGGGCTCGCCCTGCATCGGGTCCAATGGGACTTCGTGACCGAAGACATTCCGTCTCATTGCGGCAGAATAAACGTCCGACCGTTCGGATTCTTTGAAATCAATCGAAAAAGATTGCTCTTTCACACGGCCATCCGCTTTGTACGTCGTGGTTTTCCAACTGACGTTGAAGCCGTCCTTGGTGGCTTGGATTGACACGCTCATATCACGCGGTGTTTCGCTGCCGTCCTGATCCACAACATTCGCCGAACCGACGTAATCGCCAACAAAATCTTCAATGTCTGCGGCGCGGGCCTGAAGGCTGTATAAGAAAACGAAAAGAGTGATGCCCGTGAAAAAGGCGAAGAATTTCAGGGGGTGAAGCCGTGTTAGTTGGGCCACCTTAGCCTCCAAATTTATGATCTGTTTATCTTAGCCTACCCGGTGGCACAGACAATGGCGCGAATTGTCATTGGTTCAAGAAAAATCAGGCACGCGCTTATCTATACCTTTCCATTCCCTAAGTTTAAGGTGCGCGAAACTGGCCGATTGCATGGTGGCTCTGCTGCAGGTAAACGGCATACGACTGTATACACGACGGAGTGACCGATGTCTCAGACCCGCACCGAATCCGATAGCTTTGGCCCGCTGGAAGTTCCTTCTGACAAATATTGGGGCGCGCAAACTCAGCGTTCAATCATGAACTTCCCGATTGGATGGGAAAAGCAGCCCGTCGCCATCGTTCGCGCGCTTGGTGTGATCAAAAAAGCCTGTGCGATGGAGAACAAGGCGATCGGCAAGCTTGACGCCAAGATCGCGGACGCTGTTATTCAGGCCGCTGGCGAGGTGATCGAGGGCAAGTTTGACGACAACTTCCCGCTTGTCGTTTGGCAAACCGGATCGGGTACGCAGTCCAACATGAACTCGAACGAGGTGATTGCGAACCGCGCGATCGAGATTTTGGGCGGCGTGATCGGCTCGAAGGATCCGGTTCATCCCAATGATCACTGCAATATGGGGCAATCGTCTAACGACACCTTCCCGACCGCGATGCACATCGCCACCGCCATGAGCGTGCGCGATGTTCTGCTGCCTGGACTGGAAAAACTGGCGTCGGGGCTCGAGAAGAAATCCGAGGAATTCAGCGAGATCATCAAGATCGGGCGCACGCATACACAGGATGCCACGCCTCTGACTCTGGGTCAGGAATTCAGTGGATATGCGCATCAGATTCGTCAGGGAATTGAACGGGTCAAGGCTGCGATGCCGGGAATTTATGAGCTGGCCCAAGGCGGTACGGCCGTCGGAACCGGCCTGAACACGCATGACGGCTGGAGCGAAGCCGTCGCCGCCAATATGGCCGAGATTACTGATCTGCCCTTCGTCACCGCCCCAAACAAGTTCGAGGCTTTGGCGTCGCACGATGCGATGGTCTTCCTGTCTGGTGCTTTGGCGACCATTGCAGGAAGCTGCTACAAAATTGCGAATGATATCCGCCTGTTGGGCTCTGGTCCGCGCTCGGGTCTGGGTGAACTGATCTTGCCTGAAAATGAGCCCGGATCGTCTATCATGCCGGGCAAGGTAAATCCAACGCAGGCCGAGGCGATTACCCAAGTCGCCGCGCATGTTATGGGCAATGACGCCGCAATCAAATTCGCGGGCAGCCAGGGACATTTTGAACTGAACGTCTATAACCCAATGATGTCCTACAACCTGCTGCAGTCCATTCAGTTGTTGGGCGACGCAGCCGACGGCTTTACCGAGCGCATGTTGATGGGCATTCAGGCTAACGAGCCTCGGATCGAAAAGTTGATGAAAGAATCTCTGATGCTGGTGACCGCTCTGGCCCCCACGATCGGGTATGATAATGCCACGACCGTCGCGAAAACGGCCCACAAGAATGGGACAACCCTCAAGGAAGAGGCGATCGCCCTTGGATTTGTTGACGAAGAAACCTTTGACGCAGTGGTCCGTCCGGAACACATGATCGGACCCAAAAGCTGATGGGAAAGCCGGTTAACCTCAACCGGTATCGAAAAGAAAAAGCGCGGGCTGAGAAAAAAGCCCGCGCGGATCAGAACTCTGTCGCAATCGGGCGTAGCAAGGCTGAAAAAGAAGTCTTGCAAAAACAACAGGAAAAGCAACGCTCAGACCTCGACAATCACGAGTTGGATAAATGAGCGGCCGCCCTGTCAAACGATCTTTGACGCTCAAAGGGCACAGGACATCCGTGTCGTTGGAGGATGAGTTTTGGCTGGCGTTTCGGGATATCGCCAAGTCAAAGAATACTCCAATCAATGCGTTAGCTGCGGAAATTGATGTGCAGCGGGACCCAGATGTGGGGCTTGCATCGGCCATCCGCGTTTTCATTCTGAATTGGTACCGGGCCTGACGGAAAGCGGTTGAGTTTTTCGCACAAAACTTATTAGTGTTACCTGAGAACAAAAAGGGTACGCGCAACGAGCAAGACAGTAGCCGGACCAGACGGTGAACCACGCTGTGCATGGTGTAACTCCGCGCCAGAGTTTTTTGACTACCACGATCAGGAATGGGGTTATCCCGTCGCGGACGACCAGCGGCTATTCGAAAAACTGTGCCTCGAGAGTTTTCAGTCTGGCCTAAGTTGGCGTACGATCTTGTCTAAACGCGAGAACTTTAGAAAAGCGTTTAAACACTTTGATTTCAAACAGGTGGCTGAGTTTGATGAGGCAGATGTTAACCGTCTGCTTCAGGACGAAGGGATTGTTCGCCATCGTGGAAAGATCGAAGCTGTTATCAACAATGCCCGGCGTGCTCAGGAACTGATTGCAGCCGAAGGATCCCTTGCCGCCTACGTCTGGAGGTTTGAGGCTGATACGCCAGAAAACCCGCAGACAGCTTCAACATCGCCAGAATCTATTGCGATGTCGAATGACCTTAAGAAACGGGGGTGGAAATTTGTAGGGCCAACAACGGTATTCGCCTTTATGCAGGCGATGGGTCTGGTGAACGACCATGCTGTTGGTTGCATCATGCGCGAAAAAGCGGCGCAGTTGCGCCGCGATTTCACGAAACCAGTAAGCTAACCGATTTTAGACGGAGGCTTTGAAAATCTTGTCGATGTTCCCACCCAAAGCGGTGTTGAACTCTGCATCGGACTGTTGCTTTGAAAGGCCTTCGGTCAAGGCGCGTGAGAAAGACGCGATCATCTTTTCATTTTGATCCAGCAGATCACAGGCTTGCTCGGTTGAGTACCCACCTGACAAGGCCACTACACGGACGACGCGTGGATGATCGGCCACTTCATCGTACAAGTTGGCTTGGCTGGGGATAGTCAGTTTAAGCATCACATCCTGCCCATCCTGCAACTGATCCAGATTCTTCAGGATTTCGGCTTTCAGGATGTCCTCGGCTTCAGCTTTGGTCGCAGAGTTAATATTTACTTCTGGCTCAACAATCGGAACCATACCAGCGGCGACAACCTCACGGGCGACGTCGAACTGTTGGGCGACAACGGCCGCAATGCCTTCGGTGTTTGCTTCGTGAATGACCGAGCGTTCTTTGGTGCCAAACACTCCCTCTGCCTTGGCCAGCGTTTCGGCCAGCCCCGGGATAGGTTTCATCATCTGAACGCCGTTCGCTTCGTCCTCTAACCCTTTGTCGATCTTAAGAAAAGGAACGATTCCCTTGACCGACCATAGGTAGTCGGCGACGGGGCGCCCGTCGATCTGTTCGGACAGAGTGCGCTCAAACAGGATTGTGCCAATCACCTTATCCTTGGTGAAATCATTACCCAGAATAATCCGCGCGCGCATCTTCTGGATTTCACCAAACATCTCTTCATCCGAAGAATAGTCCGATGCCTCGACCCCATAAAGCGCCAGTGCCTTGGGGGTTGAACCGCCACTTTGATCCAAAGCGGCAATAAAGCCCGCTCCGTTAGACATTTGTTCGCGCTGTTCAGATTTGGACATAAGACTTTCCCGTTCGAAATGATTCCGCTGTTTTCAACCGCATACAGCAAGGCGTCGGATGTTGATAGGCGTTTAGCGCTCACGCACGCGCAACCAAATCCCATCTTTCGATCTGACCGTTAGATGGGCAACGGGTACGGGTTCGCGCCCCTCAATCAGCTCAAAGCGGAAGGATTTCAGAAGCATCGACAACAACAAAGGCCCCTCGATCATCGCAAATCCGGCACCCGGGCAGACGCGCGCTCCAGCCGAGAAGGGAATAAAGGCTTCCCTTTGACATGAGCGTCCGTTTTCGGTTTCCCATCGGGCCGGATCAAATGCGTCCGGGTTTTCCCACAATCGCTCGTGCCGGTGAAGATGCCAAGGACTGATAACTATTTGCGATCCTTCTGAAACCACCCGGTCCCGAAACGTTACCGGGCAGGAATTCTCGCGGACCATCATCGGAACCGGCGGATACAATCGCAATGCTTCGCGAAACACGTCCCGACTGAGTTTCAACCGGGGAATGGTCGTGAAACCTTGGTCGAAAAGGCTTTGCGCTTCGTTGGCGACATTGTCCTGCCAATCTGGGTACAACGCCATCAGATAGAGGGCCCAGGCCAATGCAGAAGCACTGGTTTCATGACCGGCGAGGAAAAAGATGGCGACCTGATCCACCATTTCATCTTGCCCAAAGCATTGCCCCGTTGCCGGGTCGGGCGTGGTCATGATCTTGGTTGCCAGGTCGTTCGGGGCGCAACCAGCGGCGATTTGTTTCGCGCGGTCAGCCGTAAGCTGTTTGATCAGAAACCTGATCTCCTTGGCATTTCGTTTGGTTTCGGACGAATGAAATCGCGGGGCCCACTTTGGCAGTGGAAAAAGGGCTGCAAGGTTCAGCAGAGGTTGCGCGCGCTGATACCTGTGAAATTTATCAAACACTTCGGCTGCGATCTTGTGGTCAATCGGGACTGAGAACAGCGTCCTAAAGATGACATCCGCCGCCGCGTAACTGGTGAACTGTTCACATTCCAATTCAGAGCCCGCAAGAGGCCGTAACCGCTCGACCGCAGCGTTCGCCGCGTCCAGCATTGCTGGATACGTGTCTTTCAACCGGCCTCCGTCAAATGCCGGGTCGATAATGCGCCTCTGGCGTTTCCAAGTTTTGCCATTGGTCAGGAACACCGAATTTCCTAACAATGGGCGAAGCCCTTCGCTGATCCGTTCCGATTTCGGAAACTGATCAGGTTGCTTTTTCAAAACTTTATCAACAAGTTCAGGTTGGTTGATCAGGTATGACCTGAAGAACGGGGTTCGAAACTCTGCCATCCACGCCCGGTACAGACGATGCGGTTGTGCTGACAGGATATCTTTTCGAAAGAGTTTGAAGTAGCGCCAAAGCGAGACCTTGTCGGGGCGCGAGACTGGCTTTGGCGGGGTCATGCTTGCACCGACCTGAATTTTGACACAGGTGCGTCTATCCGGGACTTTGAAGGCGCACGCCCTTCATATCTTTGCGCCAATGTCATTGGACCGGCGGTAATCCGAAAATAGTCATATGTCCCCACCCGGTCGAACGCGCAAAGGTACTGAAAGTGCAAGCGAAAGAAACGCCAGCGAAGCTCTTTCCAACGCTCGGCGGAAAGCGTTTGCGTGAAAGCCGCCGACAGAACAAGTGGCCATTTGGACTTGTCCGTTCCAACACCCGAAACCGCAACCGGATCGCAAAGTGCAAATGAACACCCATCTCCGGGCGCTGAAACGTCCAGCCATGTCAGATCGTCCCGCTGAGACAGATAGCGAAGGTCACTACGCAAACAATGCGCGTCCGGTAAAAACGACACCATGGGAACGACCTGCCCCAACGTAAGAAACGAAAGCTCTGGCCCTATTGCCGGACGGTCTGTTGACCGTAAGACCTGCGCCAGCACACTAACTCCGAGATGTGCCCCTGAACTGTGTCCTACGACCAGAATTTCGTCGACATCTGTTTTCAGGGCTTCCGCTATCAGCGTACTAAATTCTGACAGGCGAGTTTCGAGGGCATCCGGCGTCACTCCTTTTTCTGATGCCGAATAGGCGTAGTCGTGCATCAAGTAGTAGGCAAACAACTTGTTGTCTGCCTTTCGAAACCACCTCAACAGACCGTAGCCGGTCAGAGCCGACGGCAGGATCGCGAACCAAGATGCAACTGGCATGAGAATAGCCGTCAGAGCCCATGCTGCACCGAACGCCAGAAACAGTTGAAACAGCAGCATCGCTACGGGATACAGCGCGGCAATCACGGGGCCTTTTCGCAAACGCATCAGCCGCCAAAGCGTTCCGGTAGAGATGTAAACCCACGCTGTTTGTGCCAGTTGCAAGTAGGTCGCGAGGATCGAATTGGACATGCTTTCCCGAACGATGTCGGACCAGACCAGAACCTCGACATCGCTTTGGACTTGTGCACCATCCTGTTCCGAGCGCACATGCCAGCCATATGGCCCTTCGCCCGACTTGGCGGATACGGATATTTCGAAACCCGAGAGTTTGGCCTGAACAGCGCTTTCCTTGCGGTACAGCTCACGATACCTGCGTGGATGGATCGGGTCGTATCCGGGAATGTAGAACACCCGGCGTTTGCGAACCCGTGATTGTTTGGTCTGACTGCTCATGATCTTACCTTCTGCCACGCAAGTTACCGCAGCATTACCGACAAGGTAAGACAGATCAGGTTATCAACCGAAATTCGCCAGTGCCGGGAAGGTTTCCAGCAACCACCAACTGAATTCGGTAAACAAGCCGGTGATCAGCATGATGCCGACAAACAACAGCAAGCCACCCATGACTTTTTCAATCGTCGCCATGTGCGGTTTGATCTTGTTCATCACAGTCATCGAGCGGTTGAGGAACATCGCCGCCAGAAGGAAGGGTATTCCCAGCCCCGCCGCATAGACCCCCAATAGCAGCGTTCCACGCACCACGGACGCCTCGGATGCAGCAAGAGACAGAATCGCGCCCAATTGGGGACCAATGCAGGGCGTCCATCCAAAGGCGAACGCAAGACCTAGAATGTAAGCGCCAAAGACCGAGCCACCTGAATCACCGGTTTCGATACGGGCCTCTCGGTCAAGAAACGGAATTCGAAACACGTTCAGGAAATGCAAACCAAAGACAATCACAACCGCGCCAGACAGTTTGGCGAAAAGAACCTGATTCTGCAGTACAAACGCGCCAAAGGCAGACGCTGTAAAACCCAACAGCAGGAATACCGTTGAAAGACCCAGAACAAAGAACAAGGCCGTCAGGGTCGCCTTTCGACGTGCCTGCGCCTGATCCTGCATGTCGTTGATGGACACGCCGCTCATATACGCCAAATATGGTGGTACAATTGGTAAAACGCAGGGTGACAAAAAGCTAATCAGGCCGCCCAGCATCGCGATGAACATGGCAGGCAAAAGGCCCGCGTCTATGATGTCAATTCCGAACATGACTCAGCACATAAGTTATGACTCCGCCGACGTCACGGGGCAATTCGGTCACATCCTCGTGGTTGCATGCTGGACACCCGATAAAACTGGAAATATTTGATATTTATGTCTGACACGCCGGAAACACTCGACGCATTGGGGCTGTTGTGCCCCCTGCCCGTGCTCAAAGCGCGCAAGCGGTTGAAATCTATGCCGAAAGGGTCGTTGTTGCGCATTCTGGCCGACGACCCCGCTGCTGTTGTTGACGTTCCACATTTCTGCGCCGAAAGTGGACACGTGCTTATCTCGCAAGAGGATTCAGACGGGCACCAGATCTACGTCATTCAAAAGGCGGGCTGACAAAAAACCACAGCTTTCAAAGAAAAAAGGCGGGTCTTGAAACCCGCCTGATCCTGTTATTGTCCCAACGACCACCAACCCCGTCGCTTGGGTTTGGCAGGATCGCTTGGTGCCTCAGGCTCTTCTGCAACCACTTCCAACACCGGCTCTGCGGCGGGTTCTTCCGGTTCTGGGTCCTGAGCAGGCTCTTCCGGTGCTTCCGCTACTGGCTCGGCAATCTCTTCGGAAACCGATTCTGATTCTGGTTCCGGTTCAACAGCGGCTTCGGCCTCGGTCACAGGTTCACTCTCAGCGACCAAAGGTTCGGTCGTTTCGGTGTCCGCCGTTTCATCAGGCTTTTCATTGCTGGTGTCCGACGCCAGACTTTCCTCAGAAGCTTCAGCCGTTTCGGGGTCTTTTTTCTTGCGGCGGGGTGAACGGCGACGTTTTGGTTTAGCCGGTTTTTCTTCTTCGACCGCGTCATCTGCAACAGCTTCTGCTTCCGCCTCATCCGAAGGTTCAGCCGGTGCTTCTTCGCCCTCTTCTCCATTTACCTCAGGCGCGTCACCCGAATTGCCGCTCTTTTTGCGACGGCGACGACGACGCTTGCGCTTGGGCTTTGTCTCATCTTCCGCCTGAGGAGCTTCGTCCTCAACCTGCTCTTCGTCAGAAGCATCCACAAGGTCCATCAATGAGGCATCGACGGAAACAACCGGGGCACTCGCCTCGGGTACAATACGGCTCGCTGTCTTGAACTTCTCCAACGAGAAATCAGGGCTGACCAGATGCACGTCCCCTTCGATCCGGACGGACAGACCATACCGGGCTTCGATTTGGGCAATGTGCTCGCGCTTTTGGTTCATCAAGAAGTTGGCGATACTCACCGGGCAGCGAACAAGAACCTCACGCGACCGGCGGCGTGTACCCTCTTCTTCGATTTGGCGCAAAATGGTGAGCGCCATATTGTCGTCCGAGCGAATCAGGCCGGTGCCATGGCAGGACGGGCAAGGCTGCGTCGTTGCCTCCAGCATTCCGGGGCGTAGACGCTGACGGCTCATCTCAAGCAAGCCAAAGCCGGAAATCCGGCCAACCTGAATGCGCGCTCGGTCGGTTTTCAGCTTGTCTTTCAGGCGCTTTTCAACGGCCGTGTTGTTCTTGCGCTCGTCCATGTCGATAAAGTCGATGACGATCAGACCAGCCAGGTCACGCAGGCGCAATTGCCGGGCCACCTCTTCGGCCGCTTCAAGGTTGGTCTTAAGTGCGGTGTCCTCAATCGAGCCTTCCTTGGTCGCCCGGCCCGAGTTCACGTCAATCGCAACCAGTGCTTCGGTCACGCCGATCACGATATAGCCACCGGATTTCAACTGAACGGTCGGGTTGAACATCCCCGCCAGATAGCTTTCAACCTGATAGCGCGCGAACAGAGGCAGCGTGTCCTCATACCGTTTCACGTTCTTGGCGTGGGACGGCATGATCATTTTCATGAAGTCCTTGGCGATCCGGTAACCGGTTTCACCTTCAACCAGAACTTCGTCGATGTCGCGGTTATAAAGATCGCGGATCGACCGCTTGATCAGATCGCCTTCTTCATAAATTTTCGCCGGCGCGATGGACTTCAATGTCAGTTCGCGGATCTGTTCCCACATCCGCTGAAGATATTCATAGTCGCGCTTGATTTCAGACTTGGTGCGTTTGGCTCCAGCCGTTCGAATAATCAGTCCTGCGCCAGTTGGCACATCAATCTCGGCTGCGATTTCCTTCAGCTTCTTTCGGTCAGGCGCATTCGTGATTTTTCGGCTGATCCCGCCGCCGCGCGCTGTGTTGGGCATCAGAACGCAATAACGACCGGCCAAAGACAGGTACGTCGTCAGAGCAGCGCCCTTGTTTCCACGCTCTTCCTTGACAACCTGCACCAAAAGGACCTGTCGAACCTTGATAACCTCTTGGATTTTGTAACGACGCGGCCGTGGTTTACGCGGTGGCCGAATGTCCTCACTGTCATCCTCATCCGCAACGGATTCGATTGAATCGTCTTTGGCGGCCGCATCCGCACGGGCCTCTGCCTCGTCACTATCTTCTTTGGTTTCGCCTTCGTCTGACGTCTGCTCAGCAGCTTCGGCGGTGGGGGCAGCGTCGCCCGCATCTTCCCCACCGGAGTCACCGTCCGAACTGTCCTCGGCGGTGCCTTCAGCAGCCGGCGTTTCGACAGCTGCATCCGCTTCTTGGGTTTCTGGTGCCTCATCAGCCGCGCTTTCAACGCCTTCGCCCGCCGCGTCTTCGGATGCCTCCGGTGCGTCGTCAACAGGCTCCTCAACAGGTGTTTCGGCAACGCGATCTGCTGGGGACGTCCCCTCCGGCACCTCTAGATCGGGATTTTCTTCCCCATCGCCGAGGTCAATTGTCTCCATACCAGTAGGCTCGTTCGAAACATCAAGCGTTTCGACTGCGTCCTCGGTTTTTACGTCAGCAGCTTTGGTCCGAGAGCGCGAGCGACGTTTCTTGGGCTTGGATTCCTCCGCCTCATCGCGTGCTTTCAACGCTTCCGCATAAGCCCGCTCTTCTTCCATCAACGCTTCACGGTCAGCGACAGGAATCTGATAATAATCCGGATGGATCTCTGAAAACGCAAGAAACCCGTGGCGATTGCCACCGTAGTCAACGAACGCAGCCTGAAGGGACGGTTCGACCCGCGTTACTTTTGCAAGATAGATGTTGCCAGCAAGCTGGCGTTTGTTTTCGGATTCAAAATCGAACTCCTCGACCTTGTTTCCGTCGACCACCACAACGCGGGTTTCCTCCGCGTGGGTGGCATCGATAAGCATTTTCTTAGCCATGTGTCCTTGGTGCACCGCGCCAAACGCGTTGTCCTGGCCCGTCCGGGTGGACAGGCGCTTTTGGGGTGGTGTCTTGTCAGGGCGATTTCGGACGGCGCGCAGCAGGGTCCGGCGCTGTGGCCCCCTGCCCGTATGGTCAATCGTTGCGCGCGCGTCATCGCGGTTCTTCTCCGACAGGCGCGGTCCTACGCTGCCTGCCCATTTATTCCTATCACCCGTATCGACGGGTTCAGGCGTTCACTTGCCCCGATACGGGGCACAATCGGTCTGCGCAGCCTGTGTGGGAGATTGTCACCACCTGCAGCATTGCAGCGAAACTCAAAGATTCGGGACTTGAGGGCGCAAAAAGGCCCGGCCCGTTCGGTTACAATAAAAGCAGTCCTGTGGAAAAGACAATGGGCAAACTGCATGACAGCGCCTCCAAGCAGGCATCTGCACCTTCTTCTGTTCAAAAATACTTCGGGGGTGAATTGAGCCAAAGGCTCAAGAGGGGGCTGGCCCCCTCCTCGCCTTTACAGATAGTCCGAACGCTGAAGCCCGTACTTGGCCATTTTCTCGTTCAAGGTACGCCTTGGAAGGCACAGTTCCTCCATCACGGACGCGATTGAACCTTTGTGGCGGCGCATCGTATTGTCGATCAACATTCGTTCGAATGCCTCGACATACTCTTTCAGGGGTTTGCCTTCGGTCGTCATCACCGGTTGCATTTCTTCGTGATCTGACATCAGCAACGAAGCAATGGTGCCCGAGCCGCGACGCGATTGCAGAACGGCACGCTCGGCAATATTGATCAGCTGACGCACGTTGCCCGGCCACGGGGCCTGCAACAACTGCGCTGCTTCCTGAGCACTGACCTGAGGTGCGTCACAGCCATATTCCTCGGCAAATTGCTCACTCAGACGGGTGAACAACGTCAGGATATCCTCACCACGCTGCCGCAACGGGGGCATAGTAATCCGCAACGCAGCCAAACGGTAGAAGAGGTCCGGGCGCAGCACATCCTCGCTGGTCTTGCCAGCTTCTTGAAGGTTTGAAATCGCTATTATACGCGTTTCGGCCGGTGTTCCCTGATCGTTCATCACACTCAGCAGCCGCGCCTGTAACGTATCGCTCAGGGCTTCGATATCTTCCAAGACCAAAGTCCCGCCGCGCGCCTCTTCGATCGCTGGTAATTGTGCGTCTTCGGGCATCATCGGTCCGAACAGGCGCTTTGACAGGGCCTCTTCCTCAAGCGCTGCACAAGACACCAGAACAAACTTCTTACCGGCCCGGCTGCCAACAGCGTGCAACGCATGAGCCACCAGCGTCTTGCCAGTACCTGTTTCGCCGTCGATCAGCACGTGGCCGTCGGCCTGACCCAGATCCAGAATGTCTTCACGCAGACGGTCCATCACAGGGCTGGCACCGATCAACTTGTTCATGATCTGCGTGCCGTCCGATAATTCCCGCCGCAGGGCACGGTTGTCGAGCGTCAGGCGCCGCGCGTTGCTGGCGCGCTTGGCAAGCTCTGACATCCGATCCGGGTTGAACGGCTTCTCAAGAAAATCGAACGCCCCGACACGCATGGCCTCTACCGCCATGGGAACATCGCCATGTCCGGTGATCATGATAACCGGCAGAGTACTGTCCGCACCCATCAGCTTTTTCAACAATTGAATGCCATCCATGCCCGGCATCTTGATGTCGGAGATGACGATCCCCGGGTATTCCGGCCCAAGAACCTTGAGCGCATCTTCGGCACTGGAAAAGGTTTCCGTGTCATATCCCGACAGCGCCAACCACTGACTGATCGACTGGCGCATGTCCTGTTCGTCGTCCACGATGGCAATCTTCATGGCTTGAGCCATAGTCTTTCCCCGTTATTCCGCGGCCTCAAGGCCGTCGCTTCCTAGTGTCGGCAGTTGCATCTCGAACACCGCGCCTCCGTTCGGGCTGTTGCGCGCGGTCAGCCGTCCGCCATGGTCGTTTACGATCCCGGACGAGATGGCAAGCCCCAACCCAACGCCATCGCCGGGTTGTTTGGTCGTGTAGAAGGGCTCGAACAGGTTTTCGATGTCTTCGATCCCGTGACCGTTATCCCTTACAGTCAACACCGCCATGTCGCCCACGGCCAGAATTATTTCGACATCTGGCTCTGTTACAGATTTGGTGGCATCCAGCGCATTCCGCAAGAGGTTCACCATGACCTGTTCAATCCGCATCCGATCCCCCATCACAAACACGGGTTCTTCCGGGAGAATTTGCGTGATCTTAACATGGCGCTGCCGCAATTGCGGTTCCATCATCGACAGAGCCGAGGCCAGCGCTTCACCAAGATTTACAGGCGAAAACGCATCCGCGCCCTTGCGCGCATAGGACTTGAGCTGTCGGGTAATGGCTCCCATCCGCTCGATCAAACCGTCGATGCGGCCAAAGCTGGCCAACGCCTCTTCTGGGCGGTTTCGGCGCAGCAGCAGGCGTGCGCCCGCCAAATAGGTTTTCATTGCAGCCAATGGTTGATTCAACTCGTGGCTGACAGCCGCCGACATCTCACCAAGGGCCGCAAGTTTTGAGCTTTGCGCAAGCGTCTGTTCTGCCACTTCCAGCGTCTTTTCGACCCTCTCACGTTCAGCAATTTCCCGCTGTAGCCTTGTGTTCAATGCGCGAAGCTCTGCCGACTCGCGCTGGAACAGGGCCATGCGGAACGTTGCCCGGCGACTGAGCGCATAGAAGGCAAGCGCCAGAAGAATCGCAAAACCCATGATTTCCAGCGCGATGACGCTGTTCACCTTTTCCCGAATTGAGGAATAGGTCGTGAACGACGTCATTTGCCATCCTCTGAACGGAATCCGCGTGTCTAGTCTCATCACGGCTTCGCCTTGCAGATAGGCGTCCGGTGGCAATGCCGTCCAATCGGTTGTCGCACGGATGGCACGCTCAATCGCGCCTTCGGGTGGTTGACGCACCAGGGCTGCACTTTCTTCCAGTCCCCGCCACTTCGGTTCAGTCGAAAGAATAATCGTGCCGGTACTATCGGCCACCATCACCGCGTCAGAGATACCCGCCCAAGCACGCTCAAACTTTTGCAGGTCAACTTCGACAACGATTACCCCAAGAATATCCGAACCGGCGTCCATTCGGCGTGAATAGGTAAAGCTGTACGACCCGGTTTCATTCTCGATAACGGTGAAAATTGTCGAATTCGCGCGGACAGCTTCCACGTAGTAAGGAGAGTTTCGGTGCGCTTCACCCAACCTGCTGCGATCTGTGGCAGCAACGGTGCGCCCGTCACTGTCCAACAACATCAATGATGCCGCACCAATTTCTTCAACAAATGATATAAGGCGCTGTGTTGAAAGCGTAAAATCGCTGGATTGCAACGCCGAAATCAGGGTGGGATCCCGCGCTAAAAGTTGTGGAACAATTGCGTTCCTGCGCAGTTCACTCAGCAGGTTGCCGGAATACAGGGCCAGACGCAATTCGGCCCGATTGCGCGTGGATTCCGTAAACCGATCTGTCAGCAACCGATTGGTCACCCAGATCGTTGCAACGGTTGCAATCAGCAGAATGGAAACCGCAACACGTAGGCGCCAACCCAATGGCGCGCCGCGGAAAGGTTTTTGCAGTGAAGCCCACCCTGAGCGATCGTCGGAACTCATACCCGGAAACTACGCGGGCTTGTCTGCGACCTCAAGTCATGCGGGTGCAAGCACGCCTGACAATGCGCGGAACAATGCCGTTCCGTCTGTTCCACCGTGACCTTCGTCTGCCGCACGTTCGGGATGCGGCATCATTCCAAGAACGCGGCGGTTTTCAGACAGGATACCAGCGATGTCGCCAACCGAGCCGTTCGGATTCTCGGTATAGGTGAACGCCACCCGATCCTGGTCCCGTAGTTGAGCCAGCGTGTCGTCATCGGCGAAATAATTGCCGTCGTGGTGCGCGATTGGAATCCCGATCACATCCCCTGCGTTATATCCCTCGGTAAATGCACTGGCGCTCGTCTGGACTTTCAGGCCGACCTTTCGGCAGATGTACTTGAGGCCAGCATTTCGCAGCAAAGCGCCCGGAAGGATGCCGGTTTCGGTCAGAATCTGAAAACCGTTGCAAACACCCAGCGCGTAGCCGCCCCGCTTTGTGTGATCCACGACGGCCTTGCAGATCGGCGACTGCGCAGCGATCGCACCGCAGCGCAGATAATCACCGTACGAGAAACCACCGGGTACGCCGACAATGTCCACCCCCTCGGGCAAGGCGGCGTCCTTGTGCCAGACCATATCAACCTGAAAGCCTGCCTGTTCGAAGGCTACGGCCAGATCCCGGTCACAGTTCGAACCGGGAAATACGATGACTGCTGCGCGCATTACGGGGCCTCCTAATGCAAATAATCGGCGACCACGGCAACGCCGAGTGGCGTCGGATGATCAACAGCGGCAAGTTTTTCACTTACCAGAGACAGTGAATTCTGACGTGACGCCAGCGGGCTCAGATCAACACCGCCCCCAGCGATCAACGATATAAGTGAAGGATAGCGCCAACTTGGCATTCCACCGGTGCCAAACACGGCCAACCGCCCGGAATAGAGCGCATCCCGCATCCCGTCAGACCAGTTCGATTTCGTAGCGTTCGATGACCGTGTTGGCCAACAGCTTTTCGCACATCTGGGTCACGTCGGCCTCGGTCGCGCCTTCGGCCAGTTCCAGGTCGATCACTTTGCCCTGGCGCACGCCTTCGACCTGATCGAAGCCCATAGCGCCCAATGCATGACGCACCGCTTCACCCTGCGGGTCCAGAACCCCGTTCTTGAGCATCACATGCACCCGTGCTTTCATTCCTGCAACTCCAGCTAAGGGCCTTCGGTCACGGCCCGTTCCGTTGCGCGGGGGATAGCGCGCCTTTGGCCATTCGACAACCCTTGTCCGCACGCAGTTTGCCGCAGGTCCGTCGGCAATTAAAAAACGCCGCAATTAGATGCGGCGTTTCAAGGTCAGAATGTGGGCATGCCTCAATTGATGAGTGTGGGCTTGGTCACATTGCTTTTGGGAAGAACGCCCAGACGACGCGCCACCTCGGAATAGGCATCTGTCAGGCTGCCCAAATCGCGGCGGAATACGTCCTTGTCCAATTTCTGGCCCGTTTCAATATCCCACAGGCGGCAACTGTCCGGGCTGATCTCGTCGGCTACGATCAGGCGTTGGAAATCGCCTTCGAAAACACGGCCGATCTCGATCTTGAAGTCGACCAGACGGATACCAACCGCCAGCATCATGCCGCTCATGAAGTCGTTCACACGCAACGCAAGACTAAGGATATCGTCCATATCCTGCTGGCTAGCCCAACCGAATGCTGCAATGTGCTCTTCAGTTACCAGCGGGTCACCCAGAGCGTCATCCTTGTAGCAATACTCAACAATAGGACGCGGCAACTGCGTTCCCTCAGCAATTCCAAGGCGCTTGGACATGGTTCCGGCCGCATAATTGCGCACGATCACTTCAAGGGGCACGATCTCGCAGCTACGAACCAGTTGTTCGCGCATGTTGAGGCGACGAATGAAATGGGTCGGCACGCCTATCTGGTTCAGGCCGTTCATGAAGAATTCGCTCAGGCGGTTGTTCAGAACGCCCTTGCCGTCGATGACATCCTTTTTTTCCGCGTTGAACGCGGTGGCGTCATCCTTGAAATACTGCACAATGGTACCCGGCTCGGGGCCTTCATACAGAATCTTGGCTTTGCCTTCATAGATTTTCTTGCGACGCGCCATAAGCGACCCTTCCAGACTGTTGAGCCGGGGATTTCCCATGCTTCTTGGCGCTCTCATAGTCCAAGCCCCACTTTCCCGCAAGTTCGACGACCCGAGGGTCTTTGACGCAGCGCAAATACCTTGCGTCCGGGCGCAGCTATAGTCATATCATCAATTAAGAAGATGTAATCCAAGGGGTCCCCAATCAATGACCACGTTTGACGAACGCGAAAACGCCTTTGAAGCCAAGTTTGCGCATGATGAAGAGATGCAGTTCAAGGCACAGGCACGCTGCAACAAGCTTTTGGGCCTTTGGGCCGCGGAAAAGCTGGGCAAGTCCGGTGCCGAGGCTGAAGATTATGCCAAAACCGTTGTGATCGCCGATATGGAAGAAGCTGGCCACGAGGACGTGGTTCGCAAAGTGTCCGGCGACCTTGGCTCTTTGTCATCCGATGATGAAATCCGCGCGAAAATGGCCGAGCTTTTGCCTGAGGCCAAGGCGCAGATTCTGAGCGAAGCTCAGTAAGGCCAACGCCCAACTCATGATCTTCATGAGTTTTATGAATTTGATTTGATGCCCCGTCCATGAGAGACGGGGCATCTTAGTTTATACGGCCTTGTTCGGCCTTGCCGACATCTGGAAACCTCAATGACAAACGCGCTCAACACATTTCTGGAAACCAATGATACGATTCTGGCTGATGGTGCCACCGGAACAAACTTGTTCAATATGGGTTTGCAATCTGGTGACGCGCCTGAGCTGTGGAACGTGGATTCTCCCGAAAAAATCAAGGCTTTGTATCAAGGTTCGGTCGATGCGGGCAGCGATCTGTTTCTGACAAACACGTTTGGCGGAACTTCGGCGCGGTTGAAACTGCACGATGCTCAAAATCGTGTGGCCGAGCTGAACCGGGTCGGCGCTGAATTGGGCCGCGAGGTCGCTGACAAAGCCGGACGCCTCGTAATCGTCGCCGGTTCGGTCGGTCCGACGGGCGAGATTATGGAACCCATCGGAAGCCTGTCCCATGCTGGCGCTGTCGAGATGTTCCATGAACAAGCCGAAGCGTTGAAGGCTGGCGGTGCGGATGTTCTGTGGCTTGAGACAATCAGCGCCCCGGAAGAGTTCCGGGCCGCAGCCGAAGCTTTTGCACTGGCCGAAATGCCCTGGTGTGGCACGATGAGCTTTGATACCGCCGGGCGGACCATGATGGGCGTCACTTCGGCGGATTTGGCCCAATTGGTCGAGACCCTACCGAACCCGCCCGTGGCCTTCGGTGCGAATTGCGGCACAGGTGCATCTGACATCCTGCGCACTGTTCTTGGTTTTGTGGCCCAAGGGACCGAGCGCCCTGTGATCTCAAAAGGCAACGCGGGCATCCCGAAATACGTCAACGGCCATATCCACTATGACGGTACGCCCGAGTTGATGGGGCAATACGCAGCGATGGCTCGCGACTCCGGCGCAACGATCATTGGCGGCTGCTGTGGCACCATGCCAGCGCATCTTCGAAAGATGCGCGAAGCCCTTGATACCACTTCGTGCGGCTCTCGCCCCACACTGGATCAGATTACTGAGGCACTCGGGCCGTTTTCGTCAGCCTCGGACGGCACCGGAGAGGCCGACGTGCCCGAACGCAGGGCCCGCCGCCGTCGCAGAGCATAAGGTTCAGCGCCCCTCGAATTTCGGGGGGCGTTTTTCCATGAAGGCCACCACGCCTTCAGCAAAGTCTCGGGTTCGTCCGCATTCGCCCTGTAAATGGGCTTCGATTTCTAGCTGCTGACTTAGCGTTTTGTCGTAAGTGCCCCGAATGGCTTGCTTGATGGCTCCGAAACCGGCAGTTGGACCTTTGGCAAGGTAGGATGCGCGCTTGCGCCAATGCGCCTCAAATTCGTCATCAGGAACGGCTTCCCAAATCAAACCCCAATCATCAGCTTGCCGCGCGCTGATCTTTTCGGCGAACAAGGCAGCACCCATGGCTTTAGCGAACCCCATTTGCCGCGGTGTGAACCATGTGCCGCCCGCGTCGGGCAACAATCCAATTCGCGCAAAAGCCTGCAGGAAATACGCACTTTCCGACGCGATCACAACGTCGGCACACAGCGCTAGGTTGGCCCCTGCCCCAGCCGCAGCACCGTTCACCGCAGCGATGGTGGGAACCGGACTGTTATAAATCGTTTCAAGCATTGGCTCGTACTCATCCCGCAGAGTACGCTCAAGGTCGATCTTGCCGGTGCTTGAGGAATCTCCCAGATCCTGACCCGAACAGAATGCGCCGCCCGCGCCCGTCAATACGACTGCGCGGGCATTGCGGGCTGCGTGTTTCATGGCATGTGTGACTTCGGCCCGCATCTGCGCGGTCATCGCATTCATTTTGTCTGGCCGGTTCAAGGTGACTACTGCCAGATCGTCAGCAACCTCCAATAACAGCGTTTCGTAGTCCATGCGTTCCTCCCGTTCGTCCTGGATTTCTCGCGACCCTGACGCAATTACCTTGAGAGGGAAAGCCCGACGACCCGTTAGTCCTTAAGAATTTGTTCTAACCGCTCTTTTTCAGCGTCGGTCAGGGCCTCACCGCCTGTGGATTGTTGCGCGTTTGACCGCTTGCGCACAAAGTTCCAACCCAGGCCCGCAGCGATCAACAGCATGATTGGACCGGCCAACCACAGCATAAGGTTTGCCCCATAAGAGGTAGGCTTCAACAGAACGTATTCACCGTAGCGATCCACGATGAATTCAATCGCCTCATCATCGGTGTCGCCTGCGACCAGCCTTTCCCTAACCAAAAGGCGCAGGTCACGCGCAAGGTCGGCATTGCTTTCATCAATACTCTCGTTTCGGCACACAAGGCATCGCAGACCCGTGCTCAGGTCGCGCGCGCGCTGTTCCAAAACCGGATCATCCAGAATTTCGTCCGGTTGAACCGCCCACGCAGGCGATGCAAGAAACGCGAGGATCAAAAACAGTCGTTTCATTCTGCGGGAACTCCACCCGAAGGGGCCTTGCGCGCACCTGCCGCAACACGGAAGCGGCGGTCCGACAAGCTTATGAAGCCACCAAGGGCCATAAGAATACACCCACCCCAAATCCAGTTGGCCAGAGGTTTGATATAGGTCCGCATCACCCAGCCACCGTCAGCCTGTTGATCACCGATCACGACATATACGTCGCGTAGAAAACGATAGTCGATTGCCGCTTCGGTAGTGGGCATTCTGGCAACCGGATAGTCTCGTTTCTCTGGGTATAGGGTTGCAACGGGTCGTCCGTCCTTTTCCACCAGAACCTCGGCCATGGTTGAGAAGTAGTTCGGCCCCTCTACCCGCCGGACATCTTCCAATGTGAATGTAAACTGTCCCACATCGAATGGTTTTGCCGGTTGGGCGACACGAATATCCTCAACCTCCCACGCGGTAAGGCCCGCTATGGCAAACATTGTAACGCCAAGCCCGGTGTGTGCGACGGCCTTGCCCCAATCCGCGCCAGGAAGGCGAAACAGGCGCGACAGGTTGCCTTTGCGCCCGGTGCGGCTCCAAAGATCCACGGCTGCGCCAAAGGTAATCCATGCACCCAGAAACAGACCTGCAGGCCCCAATGAACTGCGACCCGTCTGCATCGCCCAGACCAACAGCGCCAGAGCCACCGCCAGAACAAAGGCAAAGCGCAATGAATAGGCGGCTTTCGCAATCTTGCCCCGTTTCCATGGAAGCATGGCCCCAACAGGAAGGGCAATTCCCAAAGCGATCATGAAGGGCGTGAAGGCCGCGTTGAAGAACGGCGGACCAACCGAAAGTTTCCGGTCAAAAGCCATTTCCGCCACCATCGGCCACATCGTTCCGAAGAATACGACAAAGCAACTTACGGCCAGCAGGATGTTATTGAGAACCAGCGCACTTTCCCGGCTTACCATGCCAAAGACGCCCTTTGCCTCCATCGCCTGAGCACGGGCCGCAAACAGGGTAAGCGCGCCGCCAATAAAAATGACAAGAATGAACAGGATGAACACACCGCGTTCCGGGTCATTCGCAAAGGCATGAACGGATGTCAGCAGGCCGGATCGAACGATAAACGTCCCGATAAGCGAAAAGCCAAAGGCAATGATGGCCAGAAGGATCGTCCAGCTTTTCAAAGCCTCACGTTTTTCGACAACGATGGCGGAATGCAACAAGGCTGCAGCCAGAAGCCATGGCATGAACGAGGCATTTTCAACCGGGTCCCAGAACCAAAAACCGCCCCAGCCCAGTTCATAATACGCCCACCAAGATCCCAGAGCGATGCCAATCGTCAGAAAAATCCACGCCGCCAAAGTCCATGGCCGAACCCAGCGGCCCCATGCGGCGTCGATACGCCCCTCGATCAAGGCGGCGACGGCAAAGCTGAACGCCATGCTCAGACCCACATAGCCCAGATACAAAAACGGCGGGTGAAACGCTAAGCCCGGATCCTGCAACAATGGGTTCAGGTCCTGCCCGTCGAACGGAGCGACGATGAGCCGGTCGAAAGGATTAGAGGTGAACAAGATGAATGCATAAAACGCGACACCGATGGCGGCCTGTACTGACAGTACACGGGCCTTGAGTGTGGGTGGCAAACCTGCACCAAAGAAGGCAGCCATTGCACCAAACAGCGCAACGATAAGAACCCACAGAAGCATCGACCCCTCATGGTTTCCCCAGGTTCCGCTGATCTTGTACAGCATCGGCTTCAGAGAGTGGCTGTTTTCCACCACGATGCGTAGCGAAAAGTCAGAGGTCGCAAAGGCCCAGACCAGCGCGCAAAAAGAAAATGAGACTAGCGCGAATTGCGCAATTGCAGCCGTTTCACCGAACTTCATCCAACCCGTCCAGCGGTAGCCCGCGCCAATAAGTGGAAAAACCGTCTGAACGATTGCGACGAGAAAGGCGAGTATCAGGGTGAAGTGACCGAGTTCAGTAATCATGGCCCCGCATATAATCCTGATGCGGGGCGATAACCAATAACTTTCGCCCCGTAGGGGCGCACATAGTGTCGCGGCTTCAGCCGGATCGCTGATGCCGCCAATCCTCTAGCGCGCGGTTCGCATCGGGCCGAAGCGCGTTTTCCGCCAATTCGGCGTCAGTGCCGGGGTCTGCGGAACCTATGGCCTCGGTACGCAATCCCTCAATTAGCCTAATATTTTCCACGACTTGGGGCGCACGCTTAATTGCCGCGGATAGCTCTCGTTGCAAATCTTATGCCTTGGCCTGATGGCGGGCGCCAAAATAAAAGGACACGATCACACCCAACAACCACCACAACGGCTCAGGGACCAAAGAAATCCCCTGCATCCGGGCTGCGAACCAAAGCGGATCAACCATTGCGGCGACAAACAAGCCAAGTGTGCCAAGGGCCAGCGCCGGTCTAGGTAAACGATTAAGACCATCCAGAACCCGATCGTACCTGCTTTTGTTGGCCGCGCGGAATTCGGTGCCGAATTGAAGCATTGCCTGTTGTTGTAAGGTCAGATCACGAACGGCCGCGCTTTCAGCATTTTGGCGAAAAACCTCAGTTGTTTCGCGCACCACGTTCCTTCCGCCGCCAAAGAGAAACGTCAAAACCTCGGATATTAGTCCCATCCCGCAACCCTTGTCTGAAACTCTGCATCACTCAGATGGTAGACCGGCGAGATGAACTCCTCAGCCCGGCGTATCCAGCCACCTTTGCCGCCTGCCCGCGTCCGTGCATATTTTCTGGCCGAGGGTCGGTGGTCTGCTAATCGGAAGTAATAGTTCTTCCGGGCCACGCCATAGGCGTCTTTCAAGACCACAGGCTCTGGCCGCGATGCCTTTTGTGCGGCGTATGCTGTCTGCGGTCCAACGACCCCATCCACGGCCAGTGAAAACCCCATATCGCGCAGTAATATCTGCAATATTTTAACAGCTTGCGCGCCAGAGTTGACGTGCATGTCAAATAACGAAGGCTGAAGATCAAATGGCAAAAGCCCCAGACGCGGACCCTTGAAGTAGTGGGTTACAAAAATGTCGAACGCCTGTGATTTGGTGAGCAGCCTCACATCTTCCCTGTTTATCTTTCCGTCACCAGAAAGGTCCAAACCAAGTCGTCGCATTGTGTGAATTGTAACGCCATACTTGGTTGCGCCGCCCGGGTCGTCTGGGTCATCAACAAACCCGCCCTCTCGGGCTACAATCTGTGTGGCGATTTGTCGAACCGTCTGCACCGCACCCTCCTTCAAAGTGTGAGGGAACGGTCAGTCAAAAGTGTTAAGTCCGGGAAACAAGAAAGGGCGCTGAATAGTCTTCCTACGCAACGCCCTTTTACCTAATGGAAAATCGTCGGATCAGCCTTCGTCGGCGTGTTGATATACGCCTTGTTCCTTGAGGGCACCCACTACCTCTTTCGGCATGTAAGTTTCATCATGTTTTGCAAGTATTTCAGTAGCTTCAAAGACACCGTTTACGTAACTTCCGGTGCCGACCATGCCCTGATTTTCCGAAAACAGGTCTGGCAGAACACCCGTAAAGGCGACCGGTACGCTTTCTCCGCCATCCGTCACAACAAATGTCACTGTTTCACCCTGACCGCGAACAATCGAGCCTTCTTCGACAAGGCCACCGATCCGAAACACTTCGGTAGGTTTGGGTGGTTCAGCGATCACTTCACTGGGCGAGCGGAAAAAGTTGATACCGTCCTGCAATGCCCAACCAATCAACACCGTCGAGGACACCAAGGCCACGACGGCCAGCAGAATGATTTGTACGCGACGACGTTTCTTGAGTGACTTCATGATATCCTCACGGGAACAGAGGGGCCATCATCAGACCAGCGGTTTCAGCTTCACCTAACATCAGATTGGCATTCTGCAAGGCTTGTCCACTGCTACCTTTTGTCAGGTTATCAAGTGCACCGATCACAATCGCGCGGCGTTCAATCCGGTCTGCAACCACTCCGATATGGCAAAAATTAGACCCCCTCACATGGTGCGTCGAAGGCGTTTCGCCAAAGGGCAACATCTTGATGAACGGCTCATCCTCATAGGTCTTGGACAATACCTCATAGACACTGGCAGGATCGCCCTTGACGTAGGTGGTCGCCAGAATTCCCCGGTTCGTCGGAATCAAGTGCGGCGTAAACTGAACGTGCACAGGGCGTCCGGCCAAGGCGGAAAACTCCTGATCAAACTCTCCGAGATGCCGATGCGTGCCGCCAACAGCGTAAGCGTTATACCCTTCGCTGAGTTCCGCGTGCAGCAGGTTTTCTTTGAGTGAGCGCCCTGCCCCCGAAACGGCGCATTTCAGGTCCAGAACGATATCGTCCAGATCAATCACCCCGGCCGAGATTAACGGGCGCAGCACATATTGCCCCGTCGCGGCGTTGCAACCTGTTCCCGCAACAAGTCGAGCTTGGCGAATGTCGTCGCGATAGAACTCGGTCAAGCCATAGACGGCTTCGTCTTGCTGTTCCAAGGCCACATGAGGGTTGCCGTACCACTTTTCGTATTCGTCTGGGTCACGCAGCCTAAAGTCTGCGGACAAATCAACGATCTTTAACCCTTTAGGCAGATTGCGGATGACTTCCTGACTGGTCTTATGCGGCAGCGCGCAAAAACACAGGTCGACTTGCGAAAAGTCGATTTCGGATATCTTGCACAGATCAGGGAGGTCCATATGGCGCAGATGAGGAAAGACCTGCGCCATCGGCTGGCTCGCTTTGCGCTCGGCGGCAAGAGCGGTGATTTCCATGTTCGGATGTTCGGCGATCAACCGAACAAGTTCAGCGCCGGTATATCCCGAAGCGCCCAGAATTGCGATTTTATGGGTCATCTGAGACCTCTTGTTTCTGAATGTCACATATCACGACCGCCGACGTGACGATCTTTGAACTAAGCGGCCAGCCTTTAACTATCCTTGACCTAAGTCAGGCGGCCTCGAATGTGATTTGTCGTCGGAGGAACTGTGTCGCCCGATCACTGACAACGTCTGGCTTCCCGGTTGTCAGAAAACCGCCTTTCCCTTCGCCAAGCATCTTGGGATGGCGCTGCAGGTAATCCGCCAGACTCTCCGCGACCAGATCCCCCTGGCTGAACACTTCAACATTGGTGCCAAGTGCCTGCTGGAACGTGTCTGCCATCAAAGGGTAATGTGTACACCCCAAAATGGCCGCCTGCGGTTCCGGCATCTTGCGTTTCAGCGCATCGACATGGCTACGCACCAACGCCTCGGCCAGGATCATATCGCCATCCTCGATCGCATCCACCACACCGCCACAGGCCTGAGCTTCGACGTCCACACCGATCGCCCGGAATGCCAGTTCGCGTTGAAACGCTCGGCTGGCGACGGTGGCCGGGGTTGCAAACAGGGCAACATGCTTCACGGCGACTTCGCGCGGGGGGCTATTATCGCCCCATTGACGTTCAGTCAGCGCTTCGATCAATGGAACGAACACACCCAGAACCCGCTTGCCTTCTGGCACGCCCTCTTCTTGCATCCGACGCAGGGCGGCGGCGCTTGCCGTGTTGCACGCCAGAATCACCAGATCACAGCCGCGGCTCCACAGATCGTTCACAGCGCTGCGCGTCAGATCATAGATGTTTTCGGCGTCCCGCACCCCATAAGGCGCGTGCGCGCTGTCTGCGAAATACAGAAACTCTACGTCCGGCAGACGTTGCTGCGCGGCGTCCAGCACGGTTAAACCGCCCAAACCAGAATCAAAAATACCTACTGCCATTTGCCCCTTCAGGCGCGATGCCGTTCCTCGAATTCATAGCCGTAGTCATAGGACCTTAGCGGCTTTGGAGACAGCTCATACGTGGCTTTGCGCAGGAAATCCATCATCTTGCGCGTATCCTTCGCCAAAGGGTTCAGAACGTCGCGGCCAATCGGCTCTCCGATGGCGACTTTGACAGGTGTATCTACGCGTTTTTTGAACTCTTTGATCAACAAACCCATACGTAGGGTGCTGTGCAGATGGCTGGCGATCTGAAACAGGCGCGAGGTGTTGCCGTCGAAAAAGACAGGAACCACAGTAGCATTCGACTTGGCGACCATCCGCGCGGTGAATCCACGCCACCCCGGATCCATCGGGTGGGAAAACGGCTTTGCGCCCGTGCTGACAGTGCCACCGGGGAAAATGCCGATTGCGCCACCCTCACCCAGGTAGTTCAAGGCTGTTTTCCGAGTCTCCAGGTTCAGCTTCACCGCCTCTTTCGTGTCATCAAACGAAATTGGCAGGACGATGCGGTTCAGGTCCTCGGCCTTGCGGAACACTCTGTTCGCCAGAATGCGGAAATCGCCACGGGTCTGGGATAGCATATGCCCCATCATCATCCCGTCCAGAATGCCATAGGGATGATTGGCGATCAGGATCAGCGGCCCAGTCTTGGGAATATTAGCTAGTGACCCGCCAACCACATCCAGCGAAAGCCCGTACCGATCCACCATCACCGACCAGAAATCGCGCCCGTTGGCGACTTCTTTCTCGTACCCGTCGGCCCGCTTGATCAGCCGCATCCGGCCGGTTGTATTCTCCATCAGCTTAATGACCATGCGTCCACCTTTGGTTTCGGCGGAATAAGCATAAGAAATGTCACGAGCGACATGGCGGCGCGAGGGCATGGACGACTCCGGGGTTTGTTGCCTGCTATTTATGTGCAGGCATCAAGTTTGCCTAGATATCGTGACAGGGCTGTGACGATTTACTCGGCTGCCGCGCGCAAATCGGGCCCTCCGCTTCGGATCGTTGCCAGCAGTTCTTCGCGACGCTTGGCTGCTTTGGCCTCGTTTTCCTTCAAAACAGGTCCGAAACCCCGGATATCCAGTGGCAACTGGGCCAACGCAACAACGGCGTCTTTTGTCTGCGGCGTGACCAGCGAAGACACCTCTTTGAAATCACGCTCAAATTGCTTGATCAAAGCACGCTCCATGCGCCGTTCCGCGCTGTAGCCGAAGATATCCAACGGTGTACCGCGCAGGAATTTGAACTTGCTCATTATCTTAAGCGGACCCAGCATCCATTCGCCAAAATCGCGTTTGCGTGGACGTCCGTCCGGTCCGGTGCCGCCCAGCAATGGAGGGGCAAGGTGGAAGGTCATCTTGAAGTCCCCATCGAATTCAGCAGCAGCCTTTTCGCGACTGGACAACAGCAAGCGAGCAACCTCGTATTCATCCTTATAGGACAACAGCTTGTGATACCCTTTTGCTGCAGCCTCTTTGATTTCCGTATCTTCGAACGAGTCAATCAGTTTCCGATATCGCTTTACCAGCCGGGCACTTTGGTACTCGGATAGATGGCTTGCCCGGAACTCGATCAGTTGATCCAGAGTTTTAGGCAGTTCGGCGACCTTGGGGCGCAGAATTTCACCGACCTTTTCGGGGTGCAAAACGGCCCAGCGTCCAATGTCGAATGCCCGTTTATTGCGCTCAACGGCAGTTCCATTCAGCTCGATCGCAGTCAAAACGGCTTCATGGCTGATTGGTAGCAACCCGCGCTGCCACGCGGCCCCAAACACCATCATGTTGGAATAGATCGAATTGCCCATTACGGCACGCGCCAGTTCGGTGGCATCGAACAGGGAAACGTCGTCCTTCAAACGCGCCTGCAATGCCAATTCCAACCTGTCACCTGGAATGCGGAACTTGGTGTCACGGGTGAAGTCACCCGTGACTGTCTCGTGGCTGTTCACCACTGCTCCTGTCTGCCCTGCGCGGGTCAGACCAAGCGTCGCGGACCCGGCGGACACAACAAGGTCACCGCCGATCAATGCGTGGGCTTCACCCGTGGCGACGCGAATTGCGCTGATGTCTTCGGGCCGGTCGGCTAGGCGACAATGAATGTGCACCGCGCCACCTTTTTGCGCCAGTCCAGCCATCTCCATCATCCCGGCCCCTTTGCCGTCGATCTGAGCGGCCTGCGCCAAAACCGCGCCAAGTGTAACAACCCCGGTGCCGCCAATACCGGTAATCACCACGTTATGAGTGCCGTGGATCGTCGGCAGAGTGGGCAAAGGCAGGTCAGGCAGGTCAATCTCGGTCGTGGCTTCCTTACGGATTTCCGCCCCTTCCAGGGTTACAAAAGACGGGCAAAACCCTTTCAAACAGGAAAAATCCTTGTTGCAACTGGATTGATCAATCGCGCGCTTGCGCCCCAGTTCCGTCTCTTGGGGCACGATCGACACACAGTTCGACTGAATGCCGCAATCGCCGCAGCCCTCGCAGATATCGGTATTGATGAACACCCGCTTGTCCGGATCGGGGAAAGTACCGCGCTTGCGACGCCGCCGTTTTTCGGCAGCGCAAGTCTGTACGTAGACGATGACGGAAACCCCTTCGATGTTTCGGAACCGCTCCTGAACCTGCATGAGTTCCGCGCGTTCGAATGTCTCGACCCCGGCGGGCAGAGCCTTGAAGTTAACATCCTCTTTCTCGTCATAGACCAAAGCAACGTCCTTTACGCCCATCGCCTTAACTTCGGCTACGATCCGCTCGGCGGTCAGATCGCCCTCGTTCCCCTGCCCGCCGGTCATAGCAACCGCGTCATTGAACAGGATCTTGAAGGTGATGTTCGTTCCCGCAGACAATGCCGCCCGGATGGCTTGCACACCCGAGTGGTTATAGGTGCCGTCCCCAAGGTTCTGGAAAACGTGCTGAGTGGTCGAGAACGGCTCTTCACCGATCCAGTTCGCGCCCTCTCCGCCCATTTGGGTAAAGCCGGACGTATTCCTGTCCATCCACTGAACCATATAGTGACACCCGATGCCGGCATAAGCGCGGCTTCCGTCAGGCACTTTGGTCGAGCTGTTATGCGGACAGCCCGAACAGAAATACGGAAGGCGTGTTGCGATCTCTTCGGCGTTGTCAGCGCGTCGGGCTGCGGACAACGACTCGAGGCCGCCGCGAATGCCGTCGGTTTCACGACCTTCCTCGATCAGGATTTCTCCTAATTTCTCGGCGATCATAATCGGGTCAAGTGCACCACGTGTCGGGAAAAGCTCTTCCCGGTGCAGCGTACCTGCACCGCCCTTGTACCATCCATAGACCCGGCGCCCCCGGCGATCATCGAAAATGGCTTCTTTGACCTGTACTTCGATCAGCTTGCGCTTTTCCTCGACGATCACGATCAGGTCCAGCCCTTCGGCCCATTCGTGGAACCCGGCCATGTCCAGCGGGAATGTCTGCCCGACTTTATAGGTCGTGATCCCAAGCCGTTCGGCCTCGGCCTCGTCGATGTTCAAAAGTGACATGGCGTGAACAAGGTCAAGCCAGTTCTTCCCGGCAGCGACAAAACCGATCTTGGCACCGGGTTTACCCCAAACCCGCTTGTCCATCTTGTTGGCGCGCGAGAATGTTTCCGCCGCGAACCGCTTATAGTCTATGATCCGCGCTTCTTGCAGGTGCGGTGTGTCGCCAAGCCGGATGTTCAAGCCACCCTCAGGCATCTCAAAGTCCGGCGTTATCACCTTCATTCGGTCAACGCTGCCATCCACGACGGACGTCACTTCGATCGTGTCCTTCATCGTCTTCAGGCCAACCCAGACGCCGGCAAACCGGCTGAGTGCAAATCCATAGACCCCGTAATCCAGAATTTCCTGAACCCCGGCCGGGCTGACCACGGGCATATAGGTGTCGACCAGTGACCACTCGGATTGATGCAATACGGTCGAGCTTTCGCCAGTGTGGTCATCGCCCATCGCCATTAGAACGCCGCCGTGCTTGGCCGTACCAGCCATATTCGCATGGCGCATCACGTCACCAGATCGGTCAACACCGGGACCTTTGCCGTACCAAAGGCCGAAGACACCGTCGTATTTTCCATCCCCGCGCAAACCAGCCTGTTGGCTGCCCCACAGAGCGGTGGCCGCGAGGTCTTCGTTCAAACCGTACTGAAAAGTTACATCGCTTTCGGCCAATTGCTTCTGAGCGCGGATCATCTGCTGATCAACGGCCCCAAGCGGTGATCCCCGATACCCGGTCACCAAACCCGCTGTGTCTAGTCCCGCTTGTTTGTCCCGTGCTTTCTGGATCAACATCAGGCGCACCAAAGCCTGTGTTCCGTTCAGCAGAACCGGGTTCTTCTCAAGATCGAACCGGTCATTTAGTGATATCAGTGGCTGACTCATCAGACGTCTCCCCTCGTCAGATCAGTGTGCTTCATTTATACACATATTAGGTCACAATTCCTGACCTGTATAGGGTTTATCCTCTGAAACATAAGGATTTCACCGTTTGAATGTGGAAGTTGTTACCTATTTCATATAGGCATTCCGAAGGATAACGAAAGTTGCGGCGATGGACTGGGACAAGCTTAGGATATTTCATGCAGTGGCCGATGCAGGCAGTCTGACCCATGCGGGGGATCGATTGAACCTGTCGCAATCCGCCGTAAGCCGCCAAATTCGGGCATTGGAAGAATCGCTTGATTCGACCCTGTTTCACCGTCACGCC
This sequence comes from Ruegeria sp. HKCCD7221, assembly GCF_013031225.1. Classification (NCBI taxonomy): domain Bacteria; kingdom Pseudomonadati; phylum Pseudomonadota; class Alphaproteobacteria; order Rhodobacterales; family Roseobacteraceae; genus Ruegeria; species Ruegeria sp. HKCCD7221. The sequence continues at coordinate 771,461 of NZ_WPZE01000001.1, read as the reverse complement.
CGCGGCTTGATCCTGACCGAACAAGGTGAGCTGTTGTTCGACGCAACCTCGGCCATGTCCAAACGACTGGATGCTGCGGCAGCACGCATCCGCGACAGTGAAGAAGAGGTTTTTGGTGTTCTTCGCGTCACTACGACCTTCGGGTTCGGAACGCTTTGGTTGGCGCCGCGCCTCCCGAAACTTTATGAGCAATATCCTGACCTGAATATCGACCTGATGCTGGAAGAACGTGTGCTGGACCTGCCAATGCGCGAGGCCGATGTCGCCATCCGTATGAAGGAACCCAGCCAGGCCGACCTTGTTCGCAAACGGTTGATGACCGTTCAGATGCAGCTTTATGCGACAAAGGAATACCTTGCCGAAAACGGTACGCCCGGGTCACTCGAGGAAATTTCGACCCATCGGCTGATTTGTCAAACTCCGGCAGCCCCACAAGTGGGCGCAAGTGCATCAATGGTTCGCCATCTTATGACCTATAACCCCGGGTCGTTGCTGACTGTGAACAACTATTTCGGCGTTTTGCAGGGCGTTTTGCACAATCTTGGTATCGGTGTCTTGCCGGACTATGTGACCCAGGATTTCCCGCATCTGGTTCCGATATTGAGCGATATCGAAGCCGCCGATGTTCCCGTTTACCTCGCCTACCCCGAGGAATTGCGCCATTCCAAGCGCGTTGCGGCGTTTAGGGACTTTGTTCAGGATGAAATTATTGAACAACGCAAGCAATTGAAGCAAATGGGAAAACTTTAGCTATGCACGAAAGGCATAGCGGACATTCCCATTCATCAGTCTGAAAAATCTTGATCGTTCATAAACTGATCCCTAAATGAGCACTCGAAGGCGGTGATGCTGAAACGCTCATCATCTTCATACCTCCCTGTTGGACTATGGCCGAGCTTAGTGCTCGGCCTTTTTTTGCCTTCAAGCATCAGAACGGGCCCTGAGTTGGTGAAACATCTGGGAATGCCGGGCACTTAGACCTATGATCCGAAAAAAATACCAATAGATGTGTTCGAGGACAGATTCGATGTTTCACCCATTTCGCCTGCTTTTGGCGATGCTGTCAGTTATTTTACTTTCAGGGCCTCTGACCGCGCAGGAAAGCGGTACTTCCGGTTCGACAGCCTCCATCTCAATTCCCGAGGATCTGACACCCGAGCAGGTGGACGACCTTGTTGCGCGCATGTCCGACGATCAGGTTCGCGCCATTCTGCTGGAGCGCCTCGACGCTGTGGCGGCGCAACAGGCCGAAACCACTCAGGCCAGAAAGGGCCTGATTCAAACAATTTCTGACACCGTCACCAGCATGACCGCCTCATGGCTGGATGTGATCCGAAAGATACCCCTGCTGGTAAGCGCCCAGGTCGAGGCTTTCTCGAATTTCGGAGCGACCTTCGGTTCAAGTGGCCTCATGTCACTGTTTGGATTTACGTTCCTGGCGCTGGCGATTGGGTATGCGGCGGAAAACGTCGTCGGTCTGTGGACGCGCCGCTGGATCAAGGTCGTCGATGGCGACGCATCATCGAACCTTCGTGGGGCCGTGACCTTTCTATTCAAACGGTTCCTGTTTGAGTTTCTGGGCCTGCTGGTCTTTTATTACACCCTCGTTTTTGTCGGACGGCAGTTGTTGAACGAACAGCAGATTGCTCAGGCGGCCCCCTTTGTATTCTACATGATCTGGTTCCCGCGTCTGGGTGCGGCTATTTCGCGGTTTATTCTGGCGCCCAAACAGCACGACCTGCGGCTTGTGAACGTCGACGACCATTGGGCAAAGTACCTGCATCGGAACCTGATTGGCCTGTTCCTGCTGATCGGCTTCACGCTGTTCATTCTGGACTTTAATGCGCTCAATGGTGTCATGCCGGGTGAGTCCCGCTTGGGATTCTGGCTCAATACAGCGATTCATATCTATATTGGCGTAATCGCATGGCGAGCACGCGATGGGCTGTCTGACATGATGCGGGGGTCTGACCCTGACCGCACGCGTTTCGACGAAGAAGTCGCGCGCCTATATCCATATCTGGCCATAGGTGTCTCGGCGGGTACATGGCTGCTTGTTGAATACCTTTCGGCACAGCGCAACCCGGCCGTGTTCGAGTTGCTGGCGCATGGTGCCCATTTCACCACCATGTTCTGGCTTCTGATCGCTCCGGCGTTGGATACGCTGATCCGTGGGCTGGTCCGCCACCTTCAGCCTCCGATGCTGGGCGATGGACCGGTTGCAGAACGCGCCTACAAGTCGACCAAGCGCAGCTATATCCGCATTGGCCGTGTTCTGGCCGGTATCCTGATCATTCTAATGATCGCGAACGCCTGGGATCTGGATCTGCAAGAGATTGCGGGCGGTGGCACGGAATCTGGCAGCAAGGTCATTCAGTTCTTTATCATCATCGCAGTCGGCTACATTCTGAACGAAGCGGTATCTCTGTGGATCAACCGCCGGCTGGCCAAGGAACAGACCGCAGCGGAACAAAGCCCCGACGAGGAAGCTGGCGAAGGCGGCGGTGCTGGCGGATCACGTCTGGCGACGGTTTTGCCCTTGCTGCGCGTGACGGCACAAGTCTCGATCGCGGTAATCTTTGTGCTGCTGGCGCTGGGGGCGCTGGGTATCAACATCACCCCGCTGCTGGCCGGTGCTGGTGTTCTCGGTCTGGCCATTGGTTTTGGCGCACAGAAGTTGGTGGCTGATATCGTCGGTGGCATCTTCTTCCTGATTGATGATGCCTTCCGCGTCGGTGAATATGTCGATGTTGGCGGCACAATGGGAACGGTCGAGAAGATTTCAATCCGTTCCATGCAACTGCGACACCACCGCGGACCGGTTCACACGATCCCGTACGGCGAAATTCAGAAACTGACCAATTTCAGCCGCGACTGGGTGATTATGAAGCTGAAATTCACCGTTCCATTCGATACCGATCCAAACAAGGTCAAAAAGATCTTCAAAAAGATTGGGGCCGAGATGATGGCAGACGAAACCCACAAAGACGGGTTCCTTCAGCCATTCAAATCTCAGGGTGTGTTTGATTTCGACGATGTTGGCATGATCATCCGGGGTAAGTTCATGGCCAAACCGGGCAAGCAGTTCACGTTGCGCAAGGAAATCTTCAATCGCGTGAAAGCGGCCTTCAAGGAAAACGGCATCGACTTTGCCCGCCGCGAAGTGCGCGTGGCGATCCCCGGTTTGGAAGAAGCCGAGAACCTGACGGAAGAACAAAAGGCGGCGGTCGGAGCAGCCGCAGCGGATGCCGTCAACAAGGGCGAAGCACCCGCCTGACCCGGCTCTTTATTATTCAATACACGGGCCCTGCACGAGTGCGGGGCCCGATTTTGTTCATCTAGACCGCCCTGCGGTGACTTGACCCTTCCCACGGGCGCGTCCTTGCCCTACAAGGCGCGCAATCTCGGCCCCTTTGGACACAGGACAGACGATGCAAGAGCCCGCCATCACCCCGGATCTGATTGCCGCACACGGGCTGAAGCCCGACGAATATGTCATGATCCTCGAGATCATCGGGCGCGAGCCGACCTTTACAGAGCTGGGCATCTTCTCGGCCATGTGGAACGAACATTGTTCGTACAAGTCGTCCAAGAAATGGCTGCGCACCCTGCCCACCTCGGGCCCTCAGGTGATCTGCGGACCCGGTGAAAATGCGGGTGTGGTCGATATCGGCGATGGTCAGGCCGTGGTGTTCAAAATGGAAAGCCACAACCACCCCTCGTACATCGAGCCTTATCAAGGCGCGGCGACCGGTGTCGGCGGCATCCTGCGCGACGTCTTCACTATGGGCGCGCGGCCCATCGCGTCGATGAATGCGCTTTCCTTTGGTGAACCCGGCCACCACAAAACCCGTCAGCTTGTGAATGGCGTGGTCGAGGGCATTGGCGGCTATGGCAACTGCTTTGGCGTTCCTTGTGTGGGCGGTGAGGTTCGATTTCACTCTGCCTATAACGGCAACTGCCTTGTAAACGCCTTCGCCGCCGGTCTGGCCGACAGTGACAAGATATTCTACTCGGCTGCCTCGGGCGTCGGGATGCCAGTCGTGTATCTGGGCGCTAAGACAGGCCGCGACGGCGTGGGCGGCGCAACCATGGCCTCGGCCGAATTCGACGACACGATCGAGGAAAAGCGCCCCACCGTTCAGGTCGGCGACCCCTTCACCGAAAAGCGCCTGATGGAAGCAACGCTGGAGCTGATGCAGACCGGCGCCGTGATCTCGATTCAGGACATGGGGGCTGCGGGCCTGACGTGCTCTGCGGTTGAAATGGGCGACAAAGGTGGCCTTGGTGTTCGTCTGGATCTGGAAAACGTCCCCCAGCGTGAAGAGAACATGACCGCCTATGAGATGATGCTTTCGGAATCTCAGGAACGGATGCTGATGGTCCTCAAACCCGAGCTTGAGGCCGAGGCCCGCGCCGTGTTCGAGAAATGGGATCTGGATTTTGCCATCGTCGGCGAAACCATTGCCGAGGACCGCTTCCTGATCGTCCACAATGGCGAGGTCAAAGCCGATCTGGTGCTGTCGAAACTGTCCTCGACCGCGCCGGAATATGACCGCCCGTGGGTGGAAACACCCGAGGCCGAAGATCTGGCCGAGGTGCCGCAGATCGACCCGATTGACGGGTTGCGCGCCCTGCTCGCCTCGCCCAACTATGCGGGCAAGCAATGGGTATACGAGCAATACGATACCATGGTCATGGCCGACACGGCGCGCACGCCTGGTCTGGGCGCGGGCATGGTCCGCGTGCATGGCACCGACAAGGCGCTGGCCTTCACCAGCGACGTGACCCCGCGCTATGTGCGCGCCAACCCTGTTGAAGGCGGCAAGCAGGCGGTGGCCGAAGCCTATCGCAACCTGACCGCTGTTGGGGCCACTCCGCTGGCGACCACCGACAACCTGAATTTCGGCAACCCCGAAAAGCCCGAGATCATGGGCCAGTTCGTCGGCGCGATCAAAGGTATTGGTGAGGCTGTCGCCGCGCTGGACATGCCCATCGTGTCTGGCAACGTCTCGCTGTATAACGAAACCGACGGTCAGGCGATCCTGCCCACGCCCACCATCGGCGCGGTTGGTCTGCTGACTCATACTGATGACATCATCGGCAACGAAGTACGTGAGGGACATGTGGCGCTGGTTATCGGCGAAACGACTGGCCATCTGGGCCAATCTGCCCTGCTGGCCGAGGTGTTCAACCGCGAAGACGGCGATGCGCCCAATGTCGATCTGGACGCAGAAAAGCGCAATGGCGATTTTATCCGCGCCAACCGCGAGATGATCAAAGCCTGCACCGACCTGGCCGATGGCGGCCTTGCGCTGGCCGCGTTTGAATTGGCCGAGGCGGCTGGTGTGGGCGTTTGCCTCGACGAAGCTTCGACCGAGTTTCTGTTTGGTGAAGATCAGGCCCGTTATCTGGTCGCCTGCAACTTTGATCAGGCCGAGGCGCTGATGATTGCTGCAGCCCAGGCGGGTGTACCAGTGGCCTCGGTTGGCCGTTTCACCAAAGACGCGGTTCGCATCGGAAGCTCCGAAGCCCCGCTAGAGGAATTAACCGGGACGTTCCGCAGCAGCTTTGCCGCCGCTGTCGCCTGATCTTAACAGGGATTTGCAATGCGAAACCTGCGCTGTTTCAAGCGCAGGTTTTGTGCGTTTTAGCCCGACACCACACCCTTGCACGCCCCGCCCGGGCACTCTACATCTTGGGAAAGACCTTCAGGAGTTACCTACATGCCGATGAGCGCCCACGAAATCGAACACCTGCTGCGCGAAGCTTTTCCGGATGCGGAAATTCAAGTCGGCGGCAACGATGGTGTACACATGTCCGCCATGGTTGTGGATGAGAGTTTTCGCGGAAAAAACAGGGTTCAACAGCAGCGTGCGGTCTATGCAGCCTTGAAAGGCAAAATGGACGGCCCAGATGGAGAACTACACGCGCTGGCGTTAACGACTAAGGCGCCCGAATAACGCGAGTGGCTTGGGAACTTCTGGCTTTTTCAATTTGGCCGGAAAACCCTTGTCACGACGAAGAACCACCTTTGAGGCTGAAGATTGCCAATATGACTAAGGTGCGGGTGGAAAACGAACGAATTGAACACGAAACTGGCGCTCATGAGCGCTATCGACAAGGAAACGCAGGATGAGCGACGTTAAGACCCAGATCGACGAAACCGTCAAAGCCAATGACGTGGTGTTGTATATGAAAGGCACCAAGGAAATGCCTCAGTGTGGGTTCTCGTCCCGCGTGGCTGGTGTGCTGAATTACATGGGGGTCGACTATACCGACGTAAACGTTCTGTCCGACGAAGAGGTCCGTCAGGGTATCAAGGATTACTCCGACTGGCCGACCGTTCCGCAACTGTATGTCAAAGGCGAATTCGTCGGCGGGTGCGATATCATCACCGAAATGACCCTGTCGGGTGAATTGGATACGCTTTTTGACGACAACGGTGTTGGCTACGACAAAGATGCTGCGGACAAAATCCGCGAAGCGAACGCCTGATTAACGGCTGGAGCAATCCTTTAGAATGTCCTGCTCACTGGCGGCGTCGCCCGTCGCCAGAAAGCTGACCATTGCATCCCAGCCTTTGGACCGCAGAATATAAGTGCCGTCCTCACCCGTAGATTCATAGCGGATACCCGAGGCGCTGGGTGCTTGCTTAAGTGAGATCAGGGTGTCATCAACCAACATCGCCGCCGCGCTGGATCCGTCAGTCGCGTTGAAATACGTCACTTGAAGCGAGACGTTGTTCTCACAGGTGAATGTCACAGGCAGGATGTCGATCTCAGCCTGCGCCGATCCGCCTGACGCAAGCATCGCAGCGGCAAAAATGCCATTCCTGAACATGCGTTATCCTGCTGTTTTGTCTTCGATGACCGAGGCCAGGGCCTCAGCCCTTGCAGCCAGTTCCGCCAGCGTATCCGTCACCGAAGGTGGCACAACTGCGACTTCCACCCTTTCGGGCTCTGGCTTTGGCATCTCACGAAGGGTTTTGACCTCTGCTTCCACCTCGGACAACTTACGTTCAAGCATCTTGATCTTGTCATCATTCGCTGCGGTCTTATCCGCAAGCATCAACCCGGCCATAAGAAGCATTCGCGACTCGGGCATACGCCCAATCTGGTCTGACAATACCTGCGCCTCGTCATCCAGCATTTTTGCAGCGGCTTGCAGGAATACTTCCTCCCCCTCCTGACAAGAGACATCAAAGCCACGGCCACCTATTTGAATGGTTACTTCGGGCATTACTCCACCTCTCCATCAGCCAGTTTCGCCCGCGACAACAGCGGTTCCAAACGCGCCAGAACTGCATGGGCTTCGGCAGCATCTGTTGCCTGCGCCGCGCGGGTTGCTTCCAGTTCCGCCACTGTGGCCCGGTTCAACAGTTCCGCATCGGGCAGACCGTTCTGCGACGCTGCCCGAAGCTCATCAACAGACTTGCGCAACTGCTCATTGGCTTTGCGCATACGTTGCAGATCATCATCCAATCTGGACATTGCGGCACCATGGCTGCTGCGCTCCGCGCGCAACATCTCAAGTTCCGAACTAAGTTCGGCTACACGCTCACTATCGGCCAATTCGGATTTCAATCGGGCGTTCTCGGCTTCCAGTTCCTGAGATTTTGTTGCCGCGGCCCTCAGTTGCTCATTCTCTGCGCGAAGCGTGTCGACCTCATCCTGATTTTCCAAGGCGGCCTTTGCGTCCGCCAGTTCCGCGCGAGCGGCTTCAACCGCCTCTAGCTTCGCAGTCGCTTCGGCCAACTGCTCTCGCAATGCGCCGTTTTCGGGGTGGTCGGAAGGTGCTGAACGCAGGCTTTCCATGTCAGCACGCATTGCGTCGACTTCTTGTTCGTGCCGCTGTTTCAGTGTCTTCAGGCGTTCTTCCAACTGCGCATTGGCGACACGTTCATCATCCAGTGCCGCGCGCAAGCTATCGTCTTGGACTGCCCCGGTCGGAGCTGCGTTCTGTAAGGCATCGACCCCAGTTCCAATTCTCTCCATCGCAGAGACGATACGGCGGTGTAATTCTTCGATCTGGCTCATGCCCCTGCCACCTCTTTATCAAGGTTCCTTGTGTCGCGGTTCATCCGAATCAACATAATCCGCGTCTTGCTCTAGTCTAACCCAACGGCGCAGAAAATACCCACTCTTTGCTTTCAACAACTTGGACTGCGTTCTTGATCCATGAATATGACGCAACCCCCAGTTATGCTTGCACTTTGAGGGCTGAGTGGTATTGAGCGGCCCATCTGCCTGTAATCCAAAGGAACAACGCCCGTGGACCTGACTGCGCTGCGCAATGCAAACCCCGAACACTGGGACAAAGCTGCGGCCATCCGCACACTGACCCTCGACGCCGTCGCGGCCGCCAATTCCGGCCATTCCGGCATGCCCATGGGCATGGCCGATGTTGCGACCGTGCTGTTCGAAAAGCACCTGAAATTTGACGCCTCTGCCCCGAACTGGCCAGACCGCGACCGGTTTATCCTGTCTGCCGGACACGGCTCGATGCTGATCTATTCGCTGCTCTATCTCACAGGCCATGCAGACGTTACGCTGGACGAGATCAAGAACTTCCGCCAACTGGGCGCGAAAACCGCGGGCCACCCGGAAAACTTCCTTGTCGACGGAATCGAAACCACAACTGGCCCGCTGGGTCAGGGTATTTCGAACGCCGTGGGTTTTGCCATGGCCGAAGAAATCCAACGTGCACATTACGGCAAGAAAGTCGTCGATCACTACACTTACGTGATCGCGGGCGATGGGTGCCTGATGGAGGGCGTCAGCCAAGAGGCGATCACCCTTGCCGGTCGTCATGAACTGAGCAAGCTGATCGTCTTCTGGGACAACAACAACATCACCATTGACGGCACCGTGGACATCGCTGATCGCACCGATCAGGTGCGCCGTTTTGCGGCATCGGGCTGGCATGTGATTGAGATTGACGGTCACGACCCGCAGGCCATCGATGCCGCAATCGTGGATGCGAAAAAATCGAACAAGCCGACCATGATCGCCTGCGAAAGCCACATCGCTTTGGGTCACGCAGCGCAGGATACCTCGAAAGGTCACGGGGCGCTGACGGATCAAGATCAACTGAAGGCCGCCAAGGAAGGCTATGGCTGGCCGCATGACGCGTTCGAAATCCCCGCCAACGTGAAGACCGCATGGGAAGCAATCGGCGCGCGTGGGAGTGCCGAGCGCACCGCGTGGCAGACCCGCTTTGCTGCGCTATCCGAGCGTAAGCAGGCCGAGTTCAACCGCGCCTATGCGTTCGAAGCACCCAAGAAACTGGCCGGTGCCATCCGTTCATTCAAAAAACAGATGTCGGAAGACCAGCCAAAACTGGCCACCCGCGCCTCGTCGGAAAAGGTTCTGAACGTCGTCAACCCGATCATGACCGAAACCGTGGGCGGTTCGGCCGACCTGACTGGCTCGAACAACACTAAGTCGGCTGATATGGGTGTGTTTCTGCCGGAAAACCGCAAGGGCCGTTACATCCATTACGGTATCCGTGAACACGGCATGGCCGCTGCGATGAACGGTATGGCGCTGCATGGCGGTATCCGCCCCTATGGCGGGACATTTATGGCCTTCACCGATTATGCCCGCCCGTCGATGCGTCTGGCCGCGCTGATGAAAGTGCCGTCGGTCTTCGTAATGACACACGATTCCATCGGTCTGGGCGAAGACGGCCCGACTCACCAACCGGTCGAACATCTGGCAATTTCACGCGCGACGCCGAACACCTATGTGTTCCGCCCCGCTGACACGGTTGAAACGGCCGAAGCCTGGGAATTGGCGCTGACCTTCAAGGGCAGCCCATCGGTCCTGTCGCTGACCCGTCAGGGCGTGCCGACCGTTCGGACCCAGCACAAGACCAAGAACCTGACCGCTCAGGGCGCTTATGTTTTGGCCGAGGCCGAGGGCAAACGTCAGGCCATCCTGATTGCCACCGGCTCCGAAGTGTCGCTGGCGACGGAAGCCAAAGCGATGCTTGAAGCCGAAGGCATAGGCACCCGCGTTGTGTCCATGCCCTGCATGGAACTGTTTGCACAGCAGGACGAAGCATATCGTAAGCGTGTTCTTCCGGCTGGTCCCGTCCGTGTGGGCATCGAAGCCGCCGTTCGCGCGGGTGGCTGGGATCGCTGGTTGCTGGGTGAACGCGGCCGCGAAGCCAAGGCCGGTTTCATCGGCATGTCAGGCTTTGGCGCCTCGGCCCCAGCGGGTGAACTGTACAAGCATTTTGGCATCACGGCTGAGGCTACAGTTGCGAAGGTTAAAGAACTGCTCGGTTGATCCCGGCAGCAATAAAGTCAAAAGCCCCGGCCTGCGCCGGGGCTTTTTTGTTAAACAAAGATGATAACTGACTGCATCCCGCCCACAATAAGGTCACCGTCGGTGTTCCAGACCCGCATGACTTGAGAGCTATAACCGTTTCGCCCCGCAGTCAGTTGATGTTCCAGCAACCACCAGCCTTCTCGCGTCCTGATCTCTTCGGCCAACACATTGAAAATCCAGTTCATCGATGAGTTTGGACCCGGCTTTTTGAGCGTTGGATAGATTGCAGGCGGCGGCAGATCAGCAACCGAGATCAACCCTTCCATCCGGTCCCACATGCACGGATCTTTATGCCGTGCCCAAAGGCGCATGTACCCTTTCTCAGCGCCTGAGAAAGGCAAAGCACCGTCGATAAGCCTAACATCAAAATTTTGCAGAAACGGTTTGGGTGGCTTGGGTAAATCTGGCGGAAAATAATACCCCGTGTTTTCGGGTTCCTCTGCTGAATTTGCCGGACATTCGAACGCTACGTGGCTATCCTGAGGATAATCAAAGGAAAAAGTCGCCATCGCCGCGACCTTCCCGTCAATCTCAGCACGGGCATTGATGATAGTCACATTCCGTCCCTGCCTTAGAACCTCGGTGCCGATCGTCGGCGAGGTTCCAATAGGAGCGGTGAAATTCACCAGGGCCGAGCGCAAGGACGGTAAATCCTGATGCTTAGTGCGAACCGCATCTAACATAAGCGCCGAGGAAAAGCCGCCAAAGGTTGTCCGACCCTGCATCCACTCGGATGGCACGGGATATCTAAGATCATCGCCTTCCGGCATACGGCTCTCAAGAACCTCGGCTAAAGTGTGAGACGACATTTGGTTTCCGATTCTTGCAATTCAGCCCACAACTTAACTGCCGTATAACTTCCGGCTATAACGACCCGACGTCAAAACAGAGTATTCAATGCTGTTTGTCTGGCCCCGAAAACATAGCCATCAATGGCGCGATAATCTTGGTTGCAATTGGAATCAGCACTAACCCGTAGGCAAGACCAAACACACCATCCATCGCGGCCTTGGATATCCACTCCACCGCACCGGTCCATTGCTCGGACACGGTATGCCCCAGCGCATAAGCCCAGTCGTGAATGTGGTGGCCCAACCAGCCAAAGCCCAGTTCTTCCATGCCATGAATGAGGATTGACCCGCCGACCCACAACATTGCAGCCGTGCCGACAACGGACAGAACCTTCATGACAATGGGCATCGCCTTGACCAACCCACGACCGAACCCGCGCCCGATCGGGGTGAACGCGTTCTGTGCCATGTACAGCCCGATATCATCCATCTTTACGATCAGCGCCACCGAGCCATATACCGCGACCGTGACACCGACACCGACAACGGCCAGAGTGGCCGCCTGCATCCAAAGGTTCGGGGCCTCAACTGCGGCTAACGCAATGGTCATGATCTCGGCGGACAGGATAAAGTCTGTCTTTATCGCCCCTTTGACCTTTTGCTCTTCAAGCTGGCCCGGTTCGCGGATGGCCATATCCTCTTTGATGACATGGCTGCCGTGCGGAAAAAGGACGTGGAAAATCTTCTCCGCCCCTTCGAAACACAAGTAAGACCCCCCCAACATCAACAAGGGCGTGATCATCCAAGGTGCGAAATTCGCTAGCAACAAGGCGACGGGCAACAACAAAACAACCTTGTTGAACACCGAACCGCGCGCAATGCGCCATATAATCGGTAGCTCTCGGGCCGGAGCAAAGCCCTGAACGTATTTGGGGGTAACTGCCGCGTCGTCGATTATCACACCTGCAGTTTTTGCCCCGGCCTTGCCCGCTGCAGCAACCACATCGTCAACTGACGCCGCCGCAACCTTTGCGATCCCCGCCACGTCATCCAACAATGCCAAAAGACCGCTCATGCTGCTTCCTTTCCAGTCACCTGCCGCAATCCGACCCTACCCGATCCCACGGCTAGCGCAAGCGTTAGCGATACCGGTCGAGGTTTGCGCTAACACGTTCAGAATATGTCACTTTTACTCTTTTGGGAACGCGTTCGGGCCGCTATATCGCCTGCAACGCAAGCGCATTTTGGAGACGTCAGATGACCATCAAGGTCGGCATCAATGGTTTTGGCCGTATCGGCCGCTGCACCCTGTCGCATATCGCGGCATCGGCCCGCAACGACATCGAAGTGATCAAGGTCAACGCGACCGGCCCGCTGGAAACCACTGCGCACCTGCTGAAGTACGACAGCGTCCATGGCCGGTTCCCTCGTGATGTTGCCATCAACGGCAATACGATGGATCTGGGCCGTGGTCCGATGCAGATGTTCTCGACCTACGATATGAACGAACTGGACTGGGAAGGCTGCGACGTCGTTCTTGAATGTACCGGCAAGTTCAACGACGGCCTGAAGGCAAAGACTCACCTTGAGCGCGGCGCGCAAAAGGTTCTGTTGTCCGCGCCTGGCAAGAATGTCGACAAAACCATCGTGTATGGCGTGAACCACAACAGCCTGGCCGCAGAAGACAAGATGGTCTCGAATGGTTCTTGCACCACGAACTGCCTTGCTCCGCTTGCCAAGGTTCTGGACGAAGGTATCGGGATCGAGCATGGCATTATGACCACGATCCACGCCTATACCGGCGACCAGCCCACACTAGACCGTCGCCACAGCGACCTGTACCGCGCCCGTGCCGCTGCTATGTCGATGATCCCGACCTCGACCGGCGCGGCCAAGGCGCTGGGTGAAGTGCTGCCGAACCTAAAAGGGCGTCTGGATGGATCGGCCATTCGTGTTCCGACGCCGAATGTTTCTGCCGTAGACCTGACCTTCCGCGCGACGCGTGACGTAAGCGTGGACGAAGTGAACGCCATCGTCCGCGAAGCCTCGCAAGGTCATATGCAGCGCGTGCTGGGCTATGAGCCCGCGCCGCTGGTTTCGACCGACTTCAACCATACCGAAGAAAGCTCGATCTTCGCGCCGGACCAGACTCGCGTCGTCAATGACCGCATGGTCCGTGTGCTGGCGTGGTACGACAACGAATGGGCCTTCTCGGTGCGTATGGCCGACGTCGCTGTTGCGATGGGGCGTCTTAACTAAGACGTCATTGAAATCTTGAACATATTTACCCGCCCAGGTTATCTGGGCGGGTGTTTTCGTTCGGGGCCCAAATGACCAATCAAATCGCAATCTGGCTGGGTCTATTGCTTCTGGGCGGCGCTTTTCTGGACTTTGCCCTGTTTGGACCCGAACATTTCGTGTTCCTCGGCAAGAAATTCTATGCCTTTCTGGATTGGATCGCCTTCTGGCGATGACAGAGGTTTTGCTTGACTTTTTCGTCGTTCTGACGTTGTTAGCGCTAACCAGAACATGGCCGATACACGGACGGAGCAAACCATGACACTCAAACTGGCAATCAATGGATTTGGACGCATCGGACGCAACGTGTTGCGGGCTGTTATGGAAAATGGCCGGACCGATGTTGAAATCGTCGCCATCAACGATCTGGCAAAACCGGAAATGAATGCGCATCTGTTCGAGTTTGACAGTGTCCATGGCCGCTATTCCAAACCCGTAACCCTGTCGGATGCCGGTATGGATGTCGGTGCAGGCCCTATCCGACTGACCAGCGAGCGGGACCCTGAGACTCTTGACTGGTCCGATGTGGACGTTGTCCTGGAATGTACCGGCGTATTCCGCACGCGCGAGGCAGCCGCCCGCCATCTGGAGAACGGGTCGAAAAAGGTTCTGATCTCGGCCCCGGCACGTGGAGACGGTGGCGTTAAAACAGTCGTATTCGGCGTAAACGACCACGAACTGACGGCGCAGGACACCATCGTTTCAAACGCCTCGTGCACCACAAACTGCTTGTCACCAGTCGCTGCCGCTTTGGATGCCGGCCTTGGCATTGTCCACGGCAACATGACGACGGTTCATGCCTATACCGCCAGTCAGCCGGTGCACGATTCCGCGGGCAAGGACCCCTATCTATCACGCGCGGCGGCTCTGTCGATGATCCCGACAACAACCGGTGCTGCGTCCGCAGTTGGTCTTGTATTGCCGCAGTTGCAGGGCAAACTGACCGGTCAAGCCATCCGCGTGCCGACGCCGAATGTCTCGGTCGTTGATCTGGTGGCCGAAGTCTCGCGTGCGACCACAGAAGACGAGGTCAACGCCTTGTTTGTCGAAGCGGCGGCTAAAATCCCCGGCGTATTGGCGACCGAACAACGCCCGCTTATCTCCGTCGATTTTAACCACGATTCCCACAGCTCAACCGTGTCCCTGCCCGAGACAAAGGTCACCGACGGTACTCTGGTCCGCGTGTTGGCCTGGTATGATAATGAATGGGGATTCTCGAACCGGATGCTGGATACCGCAGCGGCGATGGGAGCGTTATCCTAAGCGCGCTTTCAATGCTGTATTGACGCGGGGTGTGACGAATTTCGATACGTCTCCGTCCAGCCGGGCGATTTCTTTAACCAATTTCGACGCGATCGCCTGGTGACGTGCTTCGGCCATCAGGAAAACGGTTTCCACCGAATTATCCAACGCACGATTCATGCCAACCATTTGAAATTCATACTCAAAGTCGGCAACCGCGCGCAAACCACGCACGATAATCTGCGCGCCGACATCGCGGGCGCAGTCGATCAGAAGGTTTTCAAAGGGATGTGCGATGATTTCAGTACCCGTTTGCTCCGTCAGTAGTGCGCATTCCGCCTCGATCATGGCGACGCGTTCTTCCAGGGTGAACAAGGGGCCTTTGTCCCGATTGATTGCGACGCCAATCACCAGCTTGTCGACAAGCGCGGAAGCGCGGCGAATGATGTCGATATGACCCAAAGTGATCGGATCAAAAGTTCCGGGATACAATCCAACCCTCATCGCGGCCTCCTGCGCAACAAAATTTCTGCGCAAGCAAACATAACTCTGCCGCAGGTGCAATAGGAAGTAAGGTTTGAAGGGTGATTAATGCCCCATGATCATCGTTTCCAGCGCTTCCTTTTCCATTGCAAGTTCTGACAATTGCGCTTTGACAACATCGCCCAGGGTGACAATTCCAATCAACTGTCCGTCTTCCACAACCGGCATGTGGCGAAAGCGGCCGGTCGTCATGCGTTGAAGAACATCTTGCACACTGTCCTGCCGCGTTGCGGTTTCCAGATTACTCGTCATATAGGCACTGACGGACCGATTCAGACAGCCACTGCCACTTGCGGCCAATTCCCGCACGATGTCACGTTCGGAAAGGATACCGGATGCTGTTTCCCCACCATCCACAGACACCACGACCGTACCGATCCGTTTTTCCGCTAGTATTTTCGAAGCCTCGGACACGGTAATATCGGGGGTAACAGTAACGACCCCCTCGGTGGCCTTGGATTTCAGAATGGTCTGTACAAGCATATAGAAAACCTCCGAAATAACTTCCTGTTTTACAAAGCGTTGCCGGAATGTCTAAACCTGTCAAGGTGAAGCTTCAGCCTCAAGCCGCTCAACTTCTTCGCGAATACCAAGCGTCAGGGCCTGCGCAAAACGGTTCAATCGTTCATTTCGTTGGTCCCCCTGATGGCGGACAAGGTGAAAACTTCGGGTCAGACTTACCTGATCCGTCAGTATTTTCTGCAAACATGGATGGAACGGCAGGGTAAAGTCATGCGCCATGCAAATACCTGAGCCCAGCGAGACTTGCCTCAGTTGAACCGAAACCGAATTCGATGCAAGCGCGACACGGTCAACACCGATATCGACCAGATAATCCAGTTCGCGATCAAAGATCATGTCCGGGATGTAACCGATCAGCCTGTGCCCACTCAAAGCCTCGACTGAGTTGATTGTGGGGTGAGCGTGCAGGTAATCCTGCGTTGCAACCAGATGTAACCTATAGTCCGTGATCTTCTGAACCAGCAACTTCCCCGCTGTCGGCGCGCTTACCGTCACCGCCATGTCCGCTTCACGGCGTGACAGGTTTATGACGCGCGGTAAGGCCAGGATTTGAATATCCAGTTCTGGATTGGCTTCGCAGATCTTTGCGCAAACCTGCGGCAAAAGATAATTGGCGCATCCATCAGGTGCCCCGATACGAATCTGGCCGCTCATTGTTTTGGACGATCCAGCCAACGCACCAGACGCAGCACGCATGGCCTCTTCCGCCTTCAGCCCGTATTCCAGAAGGCGCTCACCGGCGGTGGTCAGCAAATATCCCTGCGGGGCCTTTGAAAAAAGCGGTGTGTCCAGTGACATTTCAAGCCGCCCGATCCTGCGCCCGACCGTAGCGGGATCAATTTTGAGCAAACGTCCAGCCGCCGAAAGGCTTTCCTCGCGGGCAACCGCAAGAAATACACGCATATCATCCCAGTTTGGCGTCACGTTTTATCCCATTGCATTTTTGCAAAGCACCTTTGGGAGATTGCCTCTGTTCACGCGATTTATGCAAGCCTATTCTGCCCGCAAATCTATCGGAGGAAATGGAAATGTCCGAACTGTCCCACTTTATCAATGGCGAGAATGTCGCTGGCACGTCTGGTCGCTTCGACGATGTGTTCAATCCGGCAACAGGCGAAGTTCAGTACAAATGCCCCATGGCAAGCGCTGCTGAAACCACCGCTGCGATCGAAAGTGCGGCGGCTGCACAACCTGCTTGGGGCGCGACAAACCCTCAGAAGCGCGCGCGTGTTATGATGGCAATGGTTCACTTGATGAACCGCGACATGGATAAACTGGCCGAGGCACTCAGCCGTGAACACGGCAAAACCATCCCGGACGCCAAGGGTGACCTTCAACGCGGGCTGGAAGTGATTGAGTACTGCATCGGCGCGCCTCAGATGTTGAAGGGTGAGTTCACGGACAGCGCGGGTCCGGGCATCGACATGTATTCGATGCGTCAACCGTTGGGTGTTGTGGCCTCGATCATGCCGTTCAACTTCCCGGCGATGATGCCTCTATGGCATGTGGGCCCTGCTTTGGCCTGTGGTAACGCGGTCGTTTTGAAACCGTCCGAACGTGACCCCTCGGTTCCGCTGATGCTGGCCGAACTGTTCATCGAGGCAGGTCTGCCCAAAGGCGTCTTTCAGGTCGTGAATGGCGATAAAGAGGCCGTCGATACCCTGCTGGACAGCGAAATTATTCAGGGCGTGTCTTTCGTGGGCTCGACCCCGATTGCACAGTACATCTATTCCCGCGCCACGGCGAACGGCAAACGTGCTCAGTGCTTTGGCGGTGCCAAGAACCACATGATCGTGATGCCGGATGCAGACATGGACCAGGCCGCCGATGCGCTGGTCGGTGCGGGATTTGGCGCTGCGGGCGAACGCTGCATGGCGATTTCGGTTGCGGTTCCTGTAGGGGAAGAAGCAGCCGACGCGTTGATCGAAAAGCTGATCCCGCGCATCGAAAAACTCAAAGTTGGCCCCTATACTGCAGGTGATGACGTGGACATGGGCCCCGTTGTTACAGCCGCCGCGAAAGAACGCATTTTGGGTCTGATCAACTCGGGCGTGGAACAGGGTGCAAAACTGGTCGTCGATAACCGCGATTTCAGCCTGCAAGGCTATGAGGACGGTTTCTTTGTCGGTCCTCACCTGTTCGACCACGTGACGCCTGAGATGGATATCTACAAGCAGGAGATCTTCGGTCCTGTCCTGTCCACCGTCCGCGCCGGTTCTTATGAGGAAGCGCTGAAGTTGGCGATGGACCATGAATACGGCAACGGCACCGCGATCTTTACCCGTGATGGTGACACCGCACGCGACTTTTCAAGCCGCGTGAATATCGGCATGGTCGGCGTCAATGTACCGATCCCTGTTCCGCTGGCCTATCACACCTTTGGCGGCTGGAAGAAGTCCATGTTCGGTGACCTGAACCAGCACGGCCCTGACAGCTTTAAGTTCTATACCCGCACCAAGACCGTTACGGCCCGCTGGCCCTCGGGCATCAAGGAAGGTGGCGAGTTTAACTTCAAAGCCATGGACTGATTGAAAGCGTCCCCCATGAACACCAAACCCGGCCTGTATTGGCCGGGTTTTTTCGGCAAAGCTCTGCCGAAATCCAAGTTTTTGGCGAACTCACGATAAGTTCAAACTGACACCACTGGCAAATCCGTGCCGGCAGCAATATTTTACCTCAGATTTGTTCGAGCAGTTCCTGATCCGGAGGCAACATTGTCAAACCCCCGTATGACCCGCCGCACAGCTTTGTTGGGTGCAGCGTCCTTGCTGGCAACACCTGCTTTGGTGCGCGCGCAAAGCACGGATGCATTCCCGCAAACAGAAGATGCGATCAGCACACAGTTGCCTGTACGCCGCAATGTATCCTCGTTCTCGCAACAGAACTGGCAGGATCACTTTGACCAGTTGGGGGTTGGGTGTCTGCTGGCCGATATTACCAGCCGCGCGGTCCACTACTGGGGTCCGGATGGAACCTATAAACTGTACCCAAGTTCCGTTCCCATGAGCGAAGAACTGACCAAGCGCGGATATACCGAAGTGGTACGCAAGCGAGAAAACCCAAGTTGGACACCAACCGCGTCAATGCGCGAACGCGATCCCTCGTTGCCCGTTAGAATGGAGGGCGGAGACCCCGGTAATCCATTGGGCACCCGCGCGATGTATTTGGGCTGGCCGGCGTATCTGGTTCACGGAACACACGACACGCGTAAGATCGGACGCCAAAGTTCGTCTGGGTGTATCGGTCTGTATAACCAGCATGTTGAGGAGTTGTATCCTCTGGTTAAAGTCGGAACCCAAGTTCGACTGATCTGACAACAAAGCCCCGGTCACAAGGACCGGGGCTTTTTTTCTGATGAGTGATTACTCAGGCAGGATCACCGCGTCCACAACATGAATGACGCCGTTGCTTGCTTCGATGTCGGCTTGTACGACCTCTGCACCATTCACTTTGACGCCGTTCTTGGCATTCACGCTCAAACGATCGCCCTGAACGGTCAGAACCTTGGCGCGCTTCCCGGCAATATCACCCGACATCACCTTGGCGGGAACAACATGGTAAGTCAGAATCTCGACAAGTTGATCCTTGTTTTCAGGCAGCAGCAAAGTTTCCACGGTGCCTTCGGGCAGAGCGGCAAACGCTTCGTCGGTCGGCGCGAAAACTGTGTAAGGTCCGTTCCCTTTCAGCGTGTCGACGAGACCGGCGGCCTGAACGGCTGCGACCAGCGTATTGAATGACCCGGCAGAAACTGCGGTGTCCACGATGTCAGCGGCCTGAGCCTTTACTGGCAGTGTCAGTGCGATTGCGGCGGCTGCGCCCATGAATGTGCGGCGGAACATGGCTGTTAACTCCTCTCCAGCGTTGTGTGGAAAGGGGTACGCACCTTTGCGGAAGCCGGATCACAATGAGGTCAATTTTCTTTTATCTGCACCCAGATACTTTGCGCCCGACCGTCCTTTAGGAAAGGCAGGGCTTCCACCGCATCCAGACGATCCTGTTGCAGGTAATATCCCGGCCAAAGCATTGAAAAGGCGTCAGATTGCAACAGGGCGTGCAGCATATACTGCTCGCCCCAACCCGGACAATCATAGAAGAAACGCTTGGGATATTCGTAAGGCAGAAAAACGTCGTGCACGTGGATGACGACGCCGGGTTTCAGGTTCGGAATGATCCGACAGAACAAATGCGCGACGTCGTTGCTCATACGGACAACATGGCTGGAGTCGATGAACAAAACGTCACCGGATTCAAGCTGATCGAATACCGATGGATCGACATCTTCCAGCCGTTTTTGCTCGAACTGATCCACCACGTGCGCGATGTCTGCACGCGGAAACGGGTCGATCGCGGTTATCTGCGTGTCCAGCCCTGCGTCAATGATCGCCTGACGTGTAACGCGTGTCGAATTTCCGCAGCCGACCTCGATCACCCGTTTGGGCTGAAACCTGCGGATCATGAGATACAGCGCGTCTGCGTCGGGGCTGTCGTAATACCCGTTTCCAACGCGATACCCGGTTTGATTGCGCGCGGGGTCTTTCAAGGCATCCAGTGCGGCTGCGTGCTGGCGATATTCGTCGGCCAACTGCGTGATGTCGAACCTATCCATCCCAGGAGAAAGCGCATAGGCCGGGCGGATCAGCCCCCCTGCCCGTTCAAACGCCTCAAGACGGGCGCGCTCCTCGCGCTCTGTCACCTTGTCGATCAGTTTTACTCCAAACTGGTCAAGCACCGTATTCAGCCGAGGGAATTTCCTGGGTTTCAATCGAAGACTCCGGGTTTGGATTTCATTTGATCCTGTCCTTACATTTGGAGACAGGCAGTCCGCAAGCACCGCGCGGGTAAACACTTGGCAAAAATCCAAATTCCGTATTCACTGGTCCGATAATCAACCACGAGGGCCGCCATGCAGCAGGAATTCACACTGGGCATCGAGGAAGAATATCTGCTGGTTGACCGCGACAGTCTTGAACTTGCCGAAGCGCCCGAAGCCCTTATGGAAGCGTGTCAGGCGGATTTCGAAGGGCAAGTCAGCCCGGAATTCCTGCAATGTCAAATTGAGGTCGGCACCCGCCCCCACACAACGATCGGTTCAGCCCGAGAAGACCTAAAGCGGCTGCGTAGCTGCGTCGCAAGCCGTGCCGCAGACTACAATCTGGCGCCCATTGCGGTATCTTGTCATCCTTTTGCGGATTGGAAGAAACAGCATCACACACGAAAAGACAGGTATGATGCCCTGCATCACGCGCTGGGCGGTGTCGCGCGCCGTATGCTCATCTGTGGGATGCATGTCCATGTCGGCGTCGAGGACCCGGCTTTGCGGGCCGACCTGATGCCTCAGTTGTCATATTTTCTGCCGCACCTTTTGGCCCTGTCCACGTCCTCGCCCTATTGGAACGGCGAGGATACCGGCCTGTCGTCCTATCGCCTGACCGTTTTCGATAACCTACCCCGCACGGGTCTTCCACCAGTGCTGGCAAGCTGGGCAGATTATGAACGGACGACCGGGATACTGGTCGAGTTGGGGGTCATCGAAGACACCTCGAAAATCTGGTGGGACTTGCGACCGTCCCATCGTTTTCCAACGCTCGAGACCCGGATAATGGACGTTCAGCCACGCTTGGAACACGCCTTGTCCCTGGCCGCTATGGTGCAAGCCCTGACGCGTATCTTGTGCCGATTAAAGGATCGTAACCTGCGGTGGCGTCAATACGACCGTTTTCTCATTGGAGAAAACCGGTGGCGTGCGCAGCGTTACGGCGTTGGTGAGGGGATGATAGATTTTGGCGATCGTTCCATCAAACCGATGCCCGAACTCATGGGGGAGTTGATGGGATTACTTGCCGAAGACGCCGAGGCCTTGGGGACCATGACCGAACTGGCCCGCCTACAGCAAATCGCTCAGAACGGCACATCGGCCACCCGCCAACGTCGCGTTTATGCAGAAGCCACAGCCCGGGACGAAGATCCCGGAAAGGCCGTCGTCAAACACCTGATAGAGGAATACCACGCGGATCTCTGACTAGGAATTCGGCGGCTTAATCCCGAACCGCCGGTACCGTGCTGGGGAATTGCTGACCATGAAAAATTTCTGTAAGAATTCGGAAATAAACACTTGTTCAATTCATCCGACGGCGTGGGAGGCAAGCCATGGATTTCGCAATGACCGAAGAGCAAACAGCGATCTTCGATATGGCCTATGATTTTGGCCAGGAAAACATCGCCCCTTACGCGCGCCAGTGGGAGGCCGACGGAACGATCCCCAAGGACCTGTGGCCCCGGATCGGCGAACTGGGGTTCGGAGCGCTATATGTTTCAGAAGACGGTGGTGGATCGGGCCTCAGCCGATTGGACGCCACCTTGGTGTTCGAAGCACTGTCCATGGCCTGCCCCTCAGTCGCGGCCTTTTTGTCGATCCACAACATGTGCGCCAAGATGCTGGACAGCTTTGCCAGCGATGAGTTGAAGTCGCGCATCATGCCAGAGGTTCTAAGCCTGAACACCGTACTCAGCTATTGCCTGACAGAACCGGGTTCGGGCTCGGACGCCGCGGCGCTCAAGACACGGGCGGCGCGTACGAACGAAGGCTACACTCTGAACGGAACCAAAGCTTTCATCTCGGGCGGTGGCTATTCCGATGCTTATGTTTGCATGGTTCGCACGGGCGAAGACGGACCAAAGGGCATTTCGACCGTTTACGTCGAAGACGGAACGCCCGGCCTTAGCTTTGGTGCGCTGGAACAAAAGATGGGATGGAAAAGCCAACCCACCGCGCAGGTTCAGTTTGACGATTGCAAGATTCCAGCTGGGAACCTTGTCGGTGCCGAAGGTGACGGGTTCAAATATGCCATGATGGGGCTGGATGGCGGGCGCCTGAACATTGCCTCGTGTTCTCTGGGCGCAGCGCAAACCGGGTTGAACATGACCTTGCAATATATGTCCGAGCGCAAAGCCTTTGGGCAATCTATTGATCAGTTTCAGGCCCTACAGTTCCGTCTTGCCGATATGGAGATTGAACTGCAAGCCGCCCGCACCTTCCTGCGTCAGGCCGCGTGGAAGCTGGACCAAGGCGCGCCCGACGCGACAAAATTCTGCGCCATGGCGAAGAAATTCGTGACAGAAACCGGGTCAAAAGTCGTGGACCAATGTCTGCAGCTTCATGGCGGTTATGGCTATCTTGCTGACTACGGGATCGAAAAGCTTGTCCGCGACCTGCGTGTCCATCAGATTCTGGAAGGCACAAACGAGATCATGCGCGTCATCGTTTCGCGCCAAATGCTGGCCCAACGCTGAGGTCCGAATGTCAGACATCGAAATCCGTACCGAAGGCCGCGCTGGACGCATTACATTGACCCGGCCGCAGGCGCTTAATGCGCTCAGCTACGACATGTGCATGGCTATTGACGCAGCGATGCGAAATTGGCGCGAGGATGACGCCGTCGATTTAGTCATTTTGGATGCGGTGGGGGAAAAGGCATTCTGTGCAGGTGGCGATATTGCCGAACTGTATGAAACAGGCACAAAGGGCGATTTCGACTATGGACGAACGTTCTGGCGGGATGAATACCGGCTTAACGCGCTGATCTTTGAATACCCGAAGCCAGTTGTCAGCTTTCTACAAGGTTTCACGATGGGTGGCGGGGTCGGAATTGGATGCCACGGCAGCCACAGAATTGTTTGCGAATCCAGCCAGATCGCGTTGCCTGAATGCGGCATCGGTCTGATCCCTGACGTTGGAAGCTCGCTTATGTTGGCGTTGGCACCGGGTCGTCTGGGCGAATATCTGGGAACGACCGGCTACCGCATGGGGCCCGGCGACGCAATTTATGCAGGGTTCGCGGATACTTTCATACCCTCGTCCCAATGGCCCGATATCATCCAGCTTTTGGAAGCATCCGGCGACGTTAACCATCTTGCCAACCATGCGCAGACACCACCGGACAGTAGCTTGACCATCGCTCAAGCTGAGATCGACACTGGCTTCGGGGGGGAAGGCCTGGCCGATATTCTGAACACTCTGCATCATTCAGAGGATGAGTTTTCAGCAAGCGCCATGAAGATGATGCAACGTAGTTCACCCTTGTCGATGGCCTGTACCATTGAAATGCTTCACCGTTTGCGCAGTTCAAACCTGTCGATCCGCAAAGCATTGGAGCATGAATATCGCTTTACCTTCCGCGCAATGGAGAGCGGTGATTTTCTGGAAGGTATTCGCGCCCAGATCATCGATAAAGACCGCAAGCCGCGCTGGCGCCATAAGGATCAAATTGTTCCGGCTGTGGAGGTATCGAACATGCTTCGGCCGCTCGGTGCGGACACCCTGACATTCGAAGAGGAGTAACGGATGAAAATCGGATTTATTGGTCTTGGGAATATGGGAAATCCGATGGCGGCCAATTTGGCGAAAGCTGGTCATGCCGTAACCGGGTTCGATACCGCGAATGCAAGCGTTCCGGGTGTCGAGATGGCCAGTTCCAGCGCGGACGCGGCTTCGGGCGCTGAAATCGTGATTACGATGCTGCCCAACGGTCAAATCCTGCGTGCCGTCGCCGAAGACATCATTCCATCCATGTCCGAAGGATCGGTTTGGATTGATTGTTCAACCGTCGACGTAGACAGCGCCCGCGCCGTCGCATCACAGGCTGCCAAGGCCGGAATATTGGCCGTTGACGCCCCGGTCTCGGGCGGTATTGGCGGGGCCGCTGCAGGAACCTTGACGTTCATGGCGGGCGGCAGCGATGCAGCCTTTGCAAAGGCAGCGCCATTGTTTGAAATCATGGGCCAAAAAGCAGTCCATTGCGGCGAATCCGGGGCCGGGCAAGCAGCGAAGATCTGCAACAACATGATCCTTGGCGTTACCATGATCGCAACATGCGAAGCATTCGCCCTAGCTGACAAGCTGGGGCTGGACCGACAAAAGATGTTCGACGTGGTCAGCACCTCGTCCGGTTATAGCTGGACAATGAACGCCTATTGTCCTGCTCCGGGTGTAGGCCCGGCTAGCCCTGCAGACAATGACTACCAACCCGGCTTCGCGGCAGAGCTTATGTTGAAAGATTTGCGCCTTAGCCAACAGGCCGCCGAAAGTTCGGATGCTGACACGCCAATGGGACAAGCCGCAACTTCACTGTACGAGCGTTTTGTTGAGGTCGAAGATGGTTTGGGCAAGGATTTCTCGGCCATGCTGCCTCGCTTCGAAAAGCGGGGGCGGGAATAACGTATCACCTTGGCAGCTTATTGCCCATCGGGTTGACCTGAAAGTTGCCAAGGGCCAACTATGTGACAGAGAAATCGAGCATAGGTGACACAGATGCTGCGGCATTTTAAGGTTCTTTTCCTGACATCGGCTATCGCGTGCAGCTCAACGGCTGTATTCGCGGCCAATGACAACAATCGGGCAAACGACAAAGTATTTCGCGTCCCGAATTCCCCGGTGGTGCTTGCAAAGGGCAAAGCAGGCCATTGCCCTCCGGGGCTTGCGAAGAAAGCCGTGCCGTGTGTGCCGCCCGGGCAAGCGAAAAAATACTACCGAACAGGTGACTACATTGATCGCGACTACCGTTGGATTAATGATCCGTACCGCTATGGCCTGACCCGTGGCGGATCGTATATCCGCGCCGGAGACTACGTTTACCGCGTTGATCCGGAAACGCGAAAGGTTCTGAACCTGATCGGGGCGGTGGCGGACATTCTGTACTGACCGTCGGTTATCACCACCATCACTCTGCCGCGACGCGTGCGCCATCCAGCATCTGTTTCAAATACCTCCCTGTGTGGCTGCGCGCCACATCGGCGACGTCTTCTGGCGTTCCTGTGGCAACGATTTCACCTCCCCCGTCACCGCCTTCGGGGCCAATATCAATGATGTGATCCGCCGTTTTCACGACATCCAGATTATGTTCGATGACGACAACTGTATTACCCTGCTCGACCAGCTCATGAAGCACTTCGAGCAGCTTGCGCACGTCTTCGAAGTGCAGGCCCGTCGTCGGTTCGTCCAGAATATAAAGCGTCCGACCGGTTGAGCGTTTCGACAACTCTTTTGACAGTTTTACCCGCTGCGCTTCGCCGCCAGATAGTGTCGTTGCCTGTTGGCCGACCTTGATATAGCCCAGTCCGACGCGGGCCAGCGCATCCATCTTGTCGCGGATCGAGGGCACGGCCTTAAAGAACTCTTGCGCATCTTCTACTGTCATATCAAGGACATCTGCGATGGACTTACCCTTGAATTTAATCTCAAGCGTCTCGCGGTTGTAGCGCGCGCCTTTGCAGGTTTCGCAGGTGACATAGACATCGGGCAGAAAGTGCATCTCAATCTTGATGACGCCATCGCCCTGACATGCCTCACACCGGCCACCCTTGACGTTAAAGCTGAAGCGACCGGGTTTATAGCCGCGTGCCTTTGCTTCTGGCAGACCGGCAAACCAATCACGGATCGGTGTGAACGCCCCAGTATAAGTCGCTGGATTCGAACGCGGAGTTCGGCCAATAGGCCGCTGGTCGATGTCGATAACCTTGTCCAGATGCTCCAACCCTTTGATCGTCTCACAGGGCGCTGGTGTTTGCCGCGCCCCGTTCAGGCGCATCGAGGCCGTTTTGAACAATGTCTCAATTGTCAGAGTGGATTTACCGCCGCCAGAGACCCCTGTCACGCAAACGAACTTGCCTAATGGAAATTCCGCCGTGACATTCTTGAGATTGTTTCCGGTAGCTTTGACAACGGTGACTTTCTTCTTGTTGCCCTTGCGGCGCTTTGCGGGAACCGAGATTTCCCGCGTTCCGGCCAGATACTGCCCCGTCATCGAGGCCGCATCTGCCGCAATTTCAGACGGCGTACCCTGGCTCACGACCTGTCCACCATGCACACCGGCGCCGGGGCCGATGTCGAATACATAATCAGCCTCACGTATGGCTTCTTCATCATGCTCGACAACAATGACGGTGTTGCCTTGATCCCGAAGGTTTTTCAAAGTTCCGAGCAGCCGATCATTGTCGCGTTGATGCAAGCCAATTGAGGGTTCATCCAAGACATAAAGCACCCCAGTCAGACCCGACCCGATCTGGCTGGCCAAGCGAATGCGCTGACTTTCCCCACCCGAAAGCGTTCCACTTGAGCGCGACAGCGTAAGGTATTCCAATCCCACGTTATTCAGAAACCCAAGGCGTTCGCGAATTTCCTTTAGAATGGCCCGCGCGATCTCATTCTTCTGAACGCTCAGGTGGTTTGGAGCATCCTCGACCCACGCCAGGGCCTCACGGATCGACATCTGAACCACCTGCCCTACATGCAGGCCCGCGATCTTAACCGCCAGAGCTTCGGGCCGCAGACGGTAGCCTTCGCAGGTCCCGCACGGCCGGTTGTTCTGATACCTCTCGAATTCTTCGCGGATCCATGCGCTGTCGGTTTCACGATAGCGACGCTCCATGTTCGGGATCACGCCTTCAAAGCTGCGTGTCACCTGATAGACGCGCCCACCCTCATCATAGCGGAACTGGATTTCCTCATCGCCCGAGCCCCGCAAGAACACCTGCTGGACGTTCTTGGGCAAGTCTTTCCACTGGGTATTCTTGTCGAACTCATAATGCCGCGCGATGGCTTCGATCGTCTGCAGAAAGTACGGGGATTTCCCTTTGCGCCACGGGGCCAGCGCCCCGTCATACAGCTTGAGCGTTTGGTCCGGCACCACAAGGCGTTCGTCAAAGAACAGTTCAACACCCAGCCCGTCGCAATCCGGACATGCACCGAAAGGCGCGTTGAAGGAAAACAGACGGGGTTCGATCTCGGGGATGGTGAACCCACTGACCGGGCAGGCAAAGTTTTCGCTAAAGGTGATGCGCTCGGGGTCGCCCTCACGCGGAGCAGTTTCCAAGATCGCAATCCCGTCTGCCAAATCCAGCGCAGTGCGCAAGCTGTCTGCAAGCCGCGTTTCCATTCCTTCCCGCACGACAAGGCGGTCAACAACCACGTCAATGTCATGCCGAAACTTCTTATCCAAAGTCGGCGGCTCATCCAGTTCGTAGAACTCTCCGTCTACTTTGACGCGCTGAAAGCCCTGTTTACGAAGTTCAAGGAACTCTTTCTTATATTCGCCTTTCCGGTCTCGTACGATCGGAGCAAGAAGGTATCCGCGCGTGCCCTCATCCATGGACATGATACGGTCGACCATATCCTGAACCTGCTGCGCTTCGATTGGTAAGCCCGTTGCGGGGCTGTACGGCGTTCCAGCACGCGCGAACAGAAGGCGCATGTAGTCGTAAATTTCGGTCACCGTTCCCACGGTCGAACGCGGATTCTTGGAGGTCGTCTTCTGCTCGATGGAAATCGCCGGGGAAAGACCGCTGATGTGATCCACATCCGGCTTTTCCATCATGTCTAAAAACTGACGGGCATAGGCAGAAAGGCTTTCCACATAGCGCCGTTGGCCTTCGGCGTAGATGGTGTCGAACGCCAAGGATGACTTGCCCGAACCGGATAGCCCGGTGATCACCACAAGCTGATCCCGAGGGATATCCACATCAATACTTTTGAGGTTATGTTCACGCGCGCCGCGCACCTCGATATTCTTCAGCTCAGCCATATTCGGCCCCCAACACACAAGTGTCCTAGAAATAGGCGAGCCGCACTGAGTCTCCAACAGAAAAATTAGAACAAAGTGTGAACCGACGGAATATCGCCCATCCCTGCTGACACATACTGACGTACTGCCGATACTCGGCGAATTTCGCTCGGAAAAAAGGCAGGTTTTGAGGAAAAGTGGCGCGGTTGACGGGGCTCGAACCCGCGACCCCCGGCGTGACAGGCCGGTACTCTAACCAACTGAGCTACAACCGCGCACTTATTTTCATGGCCTTTACCCTGGACCAAGGTTGGCAGCGATGGCGCGGTTGACGGGGCTCGAACCCGCGACCCCCGGCGTGACAGGCCGGTACTCTAACCAACTGAGCTACAACCGCCCGCTGCCCGTTCGTTGCTGAACGTTGGGGTGTATTATGGCTAGGCTCGGACATCGTCAAGCGGCGTTTTGAAGATTTTTCCGAATTCCAAAAATTTCTTGGCCCACAGGTCGGCGCGCCTGCCCATCTTCGCAGTACACATTGTTATTTCACGACGACACGAAGTCCTTAACCGACATTCTCCCTATAGGTGTGTCTGGCCTGCAACATCGACACGATTTCATATCGACTCAGTACACATTCCAGACCTAGGTGACTAGAGCAGCGCCCACCGGAAGAGTCTCAATCAGACGCTACCGAAAATAAGAAAAAGACGGAGCAGAAGAATGAAAAAATTATTCATCATCAGCGCACTATCGGTAACTATTGCCGCAAACCATGCCAACGCAGTCGAAGTGACCGGTGGCTATCTGGATTTAGGTTACAGAACTTTCACAGACAGCGATCTGGGTGATGTATTTAACCTGAACGGATCTGGTGAGCTGGCATTCAATCGTGCATTCAGCGCGCAGTTGGACCTGGGCGGTTACCGCTTTCAGGATTTGGGTGAAAACGCGACAAACTGGACGCTGCACGCAAACTGGCACACTAGCAAAAACGCCTCATTCGGTGCGTTTTATGGGCAGGAAAGCATCGATTCTCTTGATGTGGAATTCTACGGTCTGGAAACTGGCTTCGACGCAGGACCAGCTGAGGTTGAAGGCTATATCGCACGTCAACAGTTGAGCGATTTTTCGGACGTTGATGGCAATATGTTCGGTGTATCGGTTACCGCAGACCTGAACGACAAATGGGAATTCACCGCCAGCTATGATCTGGTGAATGACGTTGTCGGAGTGTTGGATTTTGATCTGTTTGCACTTGGCGCGAATTACGCAGCCAGCGACAACGCCGAGGTCTACGGGATTCTTGGGGTTGCGCATATCTCCTCACCTGTCGTTTCGGGTAACACGAACGAAGCTTATATCGGTGTCGGGGTACGGATGAACTTCGGCAACGAACGCGGAACCACATTCGGGCGCCGTGGAGTTTTCGACAAGCTTCCCGGTCTGCCTGGCCTGTAAAGACCAAAGCCCCGGAGATTACCTTCGGGGCTTTTCCTTCCAGGGGATATCAAACGACACACCAAATCTCATTTGGCCCCTCTTGCAGACGTCAATGACTCGCTGTAAGACGCCGCCTTACGGGTGATTAGCTCAGTGGTAGAGCGCTTCGTTCACATCGAAGATGTCAGGAGTTCAAATCTCTTATCACCCACCATCTTCCTCACGATTTATCAAGGTCTTACGCGACTAGCACCTCTTGCAGTGCTGCGTGTGAAGTTGTGTCCGCTGCACCTCCGCTGCACCTACATTGAAAAGATGTCTCCAACACAGGAGATATTGACCATGGCAACAATCGTAAAGCGGCCTAGCGGAAAGTGGCAGGCGACGGTGCGAAAGGACGGACGATCCCGATCTAAGTCCTTTCTAAAGCGTGCTGATGCGACCAAGTGGGCACGTGAAACAGAGTTGAGCGCTGACAGAGGATTGCTGACCTCAAACTCTGCTGCCAATGCGTCAGTGATGACTTTGGGAGATGTGCTTCGGAAGTACCAGAACAACGTGACGAGCGCAAAACGGTGCGCGAACAACGAAAGCTATGCAATCAATGGGTTCTTGAGGAAATGTCGCAAGCTGGCCAGTATGAGGGTCAGCAAGCTGCGATCCGCTGACTTTGTCCACTATCGTGACCATCGCATTAAATCCATGAAGGCGGCGACTGTGGTGAGGGAACTAGGTTGGTTGCAACACGCCCTTGATGTCGCCTGTGAGGATTGGGGGCAGAACCTGCCACAGGGGAACCCGGTCAAGCCTGTCCGGCGACCCAAGATCGACAACCGCCGCGAGAGACGATTGCAACAAGGAGAATGGCAGGCTTTGTTGGGTGCCGTGAACCAAGCTCGGTCTCCGCTGATGAGACCGTTGTTGACACTGGCCTTGGCGACCGGGATGCGACGTGGGGAATTGCTGTCAATGCAATGGAAGCACGTAGACCTTGAGCGCCGGACGGTGTTCTTGCCCCAAACCAAAAACGGTCGCGCCCGTACTGTTCCTCTCAGCCCAAATGCCGTTGCCGTGTTGATGGACCTGCCACGCGGTGACGAACGGTGTTTCCCCCTGTCTGGTAACTCTGTGCGATTGGCCTTTGAACGCCTCAGACAACGTGCAGGTGTGGTTGACCTTACATTTCATGATATTCGGCACGAGGCCGTATCCCGCTTTGTGGAAAGCGGGTTATCGTTGGCGTAGGTCCAAATGATCAGCGGACATCGAGATTTGCGGATGCTGATGCGTTACACCCACCTGCAGACCGATGACATCGTGGCAAAGTTGGCAGCCGTCGAACATGCTTAAATCGGCGTGATGCTGTTCAGGGTGGTCGTAGTCTCTCGATGCGTCAGTTTTTGACCACCCTACTCCCTATCAAGCGACAACACTGCTCCCCTAGCCTTTTGGCTGTCCCGTGGCTGGCTTTCTGTCCCGCACACATTTGGAAATGGCTTTAACCCTTCCTTTTGTGAACACACCGGCGCTAACCCTCCGTCTTGTGAACTAACAAGCGTTACCACTCCCTCATTTGAGCAAAGCCCCTCCCTCAGTTGAGCATACAGGTTTCGCTTGGTCAGTGTTGATCGGGTCACTTAGACAACTTCGCCTTCCTTCACTCCAATGCGAGTGGAGTAAGAGGCAACTAAGCCTAATTAAATAAACACTAAATCACGCCGACCTGTAAGCAAAGGTACTGAATAGAGGGCTATTGATCCCTCTAGTTTAGCCATTGCGCGTTCACCGGGATTTTTCCCAGTCGCCCCAATGGGGCAATTCCATTTGCTCGGCATCCACCAGAGCGCATTCCCCAAAATGGTCCAATGGACCAAACACAGGAGACTTTCATGTCCCATATTCGTATCGTCGACATGCCTTGTGGCTATGGCAAATCCACAGAAATCAACCGCAGCTTCAAAAAGTCGGAAAAATATGTCGCCGTTGTCCCTTACCTGAGCGAAGTAGACCGGTTCATTAAAGGTGCCCGAACAGGTTCCGATTTCATCCTCACACAGCCTATTTGCAATGGCGGTAGCAAAAGCGATCATTGCGAGAAGTTGATCCGAGCGGGTAAGTCAATTGCTTGTACTCACGCACTTTTCTATCGACTTGGAACTTTAGCAACCCAGAATACCGGCGTTGCGAGATGTACTGAGTTCGACAGCGACGGCAAACCAACCATCGAAGTCGATCACTTACTTAGTGGATACAACCTCATCATCGACGAGGTCGTAAACCCCTTTGAGGTGGACCAGACAGTCCGAAAGGTTGACTTTGACACAGCCTACCTAGGCCTTGGTATGGCAAAAGAGGAGCCTGACGGACGAATTGTTCCAACGGAAATGTGGGATGAACTATACCGCAAAGGGAACAAGACATTTGACCGATCCCTCTATGACAAAGCCAAGTCGGGAGCACTGTATCGCATAAGCGAGAAGCTGTTCGTCCTCGCCATTCCCAAAGAACTCTTGCTCAAGCCCAAGTCCGTGACGATTTACACGTATCTTTCGGAAGGATCGGTGCTGCTGCAGTACCTGCAAAAACTGCAGAAAGAGCATCCCGGCTCATTCACTTTGGATGTGCAGCGTCTAGACAAGGAAGTCGAGGCAGCGTGGAGAGAAGATGTTGCTAACGCGCTGACGGTATTACCCATACCGGAACTAAAGAACCAAAAGTGGACACATTGCGCTCAGCTAAAGACGATCAAAACGCACCCGCAGTGCTCCTCGATTGGTCACAAGCTACGCAAGTTCAAGGCAAGAGAACTGTATGGCGTAGACCCCAAAACGGTCATGCTGACGTGTGCACGCCGCCTGTGGCATGACGCTGAGACCGGACAAAAGCCAAAGGCAGGAAGGCTAGCAACGCACACACGGTTGTTTGGTCGCGCCTTAAAAGAAGAGGTGTACAACAAGGACACAGAGGTCTTTGATACAGTGTGGACCACAGACGGTGTTAGCTTCGTACCCAACACCACACGTGGGACCAATGACCATATCGGGTGCACAACTGCGGTGTACCTATATGACCAAAACCCCAACCCACAACTGCTCACATTCCTTGGTATGAAGCGCAACAGCGACGAAGCTCGAAGGTTCTCTGACGCCTATGCGTTGACCGAACTGGTGCAGTGGCTGTTCAGGTCTGCAATACGTGTCGGTGGCCTAAACGGTACGGGACACGCCTTCACACAAAGGCGTCGAGTAACACTCTACATGCCTTCTCAGAGAATGCGGAACCTATTGCTGAACTGGCTGCTATCGGGTCAGGTCAATAGTGGACAGGTTTGTGCCAAAGGGCATAGGCAGAATGAGTTGCTTGCCCGGTTGGAGGGGCGTCAAGTGGCGGCAGCAGCATAATGCCGTTTGACATAGCTGGGGAACAGTTGTTCCCAACTCGTAAAGAGGCCGCACTGCGCGGCCTTTCGCGTTTCTGGACAGGGCGTCCGTGCAAGTATGGGCACATGGCAGAGCGCTACGCCAGCAATCGCCAGTGCGTTCAGTGCAACGCTGAGAAAACGGTCGAACGGGATCGACAGTGTCGAGCAAACGATCCTTCTTACCGTATGTTTCGGTCGGTACTAAACCGGTCAGGGCAAGTGCTGATGGGTCGGGCGAGACCATCCAATTCGGTTGGCTGTTCTAAGGATACACTAACGCGGCACATAGAGGTTCGGTTCTCAGCCGGCATGACATGGGATCGATATGGTCAATGGGAGGTGGACCATATCACCCCTCTCTCGGCTGCCCAGTCACTGGAGCACCTCATCAAACTTTGCCACTACAGCAACCTGCAGCCTCTTTGGAAACGGGACAACCTAGCAAAGGGCGGGGCATAAGCCTCGCCCGTGCGGGCTAGCATCTATTTTCTTTGCACAAGGCTTTTTGGGAAATTGGTTAATTCCGCACCGATAGCGACCATTAAGGAAAAAAGGCAAAGCCGACATCCCTGATTTTAGGCTGAACGTCCGTTCTGCGGGACATACCCGCCGTTGCCGTCAGAACACTTAGAAATTGCTCCCGGCCCCATTGGGCAAACAAGTCATCGTTGGCCCGAGCGTAGCGTATCGCGCCGGCCACCCCATGTCCGGTCAGTGCGAGACGATCGCGAGCCCCGCAAATATGAGCGCGCCGCCTGTCCAATCGCGCGGCTCTAGGCCTTCGCCGATACTGTAGGCGTAGGTCAGTACGATCAGCGTCTCGAGCGCAATTATTATTAGATACAGCTCGGAAAGTGGAACTGTGCGCATCAGCACCACCTCGGACTGGGTGGCGGCAAGAAAACCCAGAATGATCAGAGCGAGCGCCACCGCCGTCCATTCGGCTGAGGCCAGTTTCATTCCGATGGTTGCAACGCCATACCCCACTGCCGCCAAGACGGCCAAGGCCAGTGGTTTCAACGCCAGAAGCTCCATGTTTCAAATCCTTCACCGTGCGCAAAAAAACCGCGCACCTCTCATGAACCAACATTCTCTGCGTAGGATTTTAGCATGCGTATTATGTCGCATCAGTGAAGCCGATTACTTTATTTTAGCGAAGTGAAAGCCGGTAAGAGTATTGCTTATTCAGATGAAGCGAATAGCTGATACCCGCCTTCGAAACGGATGCTGCGCCTGACCCAAAGTCTGAAAAGGGCTCGGTTCGGTCAGCCTTGTATGAGCTTCCCCAACTGAATTGGTCCACTGCTATATTTAGGAAACGGAGGACCAAGAATGGCAAGCAAGAGACCGAAACCTGAAGCGTTGTCCGCCCAAGCACTCAAGATTACGTGTGCGCTCTGGTGGAAATCTGATGCTCGAGAACTTCGGTCCTTGCTGATGCTGACTGACAAACATCTTTGAAACTGCGAAGCGGTGTGGCAACGTTTGGCTATCCTGCGAAACTGTGTGCTACTTTGCAGACTTCCATCATCAATCTCATTAGGAGAAGACATGCTAATCAAACTTCTTGCGTCCGCATTTTTCTTGATTTTGCCCGCGCTCAGTTTCGCTCAAACAGCTGAGCGCAGCGTGACCATCGAAGCCGATGCGACAGTTAAGTCGGTCGATCCGGACACTCGCCTTATCGTGCTGCAAAACTCAGAGACGGGCGAAGAAGAGACCATTGTTGCGGGACCGGAAGTCGTAAACTTCGACCAAATTGAAGAAGGCGACACAGTCAAAGCGGTTTACACACTGGGGGTAGCTGCAAGCATGGCGTTCCCCGGCGAGGTTGACAGTATGGTTGAATTGGAAGCCCAGGTTGCAGAGGGATCAACACCGGGCGTGGCTGCCGGAACGATGGTTACGTTAATTCTGACTTTTGTTTCCTTCGACGCCGCGAGCTCAATCGCCACTGTGACGGACAGCAGCGGCACGGAACAAATGATCGAGGTTGAAACGGATGTTGGTCGTGAGTTTGTTGAACAGCTTAGCCCGGGAGACAGAGTAGCTCTGAGCTTCACGGAAGGTCTCGCTGTGGGAATTGTTGAAAAATAGGCGTCGTCCGCAGCGCAACCTCATAAGGCGTACCTGTTGTTTCTTATGTCGCCACCAATGGAACAACTCGTCCCACAGCTTCCGCCCCCCCAAAGCTCTTAGCATTGTTGGTCCAAATTGGGCGTCGAAAGGTGGAGAAAACCCGCCTTCCAAAAAGGGATAAGGCTGAGGTCATACAATGGTCTCTGCCACCGTATCGATCCGGCACGCGATGGATCACAATAGGCCGCTTTGGGCTCGAAGCGGTCATTCGCTTCAGATCATAAGAACATCCGCTTTGGGACCGGACGAGAGTTTGCAACACATTTTTTTGGGAGGGTATCTATACTAACTGTGTAGCCAGTTGCCCCCATACCCCCATGGCAGGTGACGACCGCTGCGCCTCCGCTGCAAACGCGCTACTGCTCTTACTGAATTACAGCGTTTAGGTATGGGCAAAACACACTTACAGCATTGCATTGCTTTGTCCACTGTGAGAGCGTCAAGCTACTGGCAACGCAAGACATCTTTCAATGGAGTGTCGGTGGCGGCAGTGGAAAACAGCACCTTGTTGCACGTGCGGATTGGGTTAGAGCGCTTCGTTCACATCGAAGATGTCAGGAGTTCAAATCTCTTATCACCCACCACCTACCCTTTTTAGGATCGCGAACAGACCTTTGGACTTGTCGTCCGGGCATAAGAAGAAGGGCGAGGTCGAAACCCCGCCCAATCCATTAAGATCAAAGCTTAGTGCGTCGTTGCAGACGCCCCTGAACTATCCTTCGACTTTGCCGCCGCAGCTGCTGCTTCTTCTGCGGCTTCGTCCCATTCGATCGGCTCAGGCTCGCGCACCAGCGCTTGTTTCAGAACTTCGGACACATGGGTTACGGGAATGATTTCCAGCCCCTCTTTTACATTGTCCGGAATATCCGCCAGATCTTTCTCATTCTCTTCCGGGATCAGGACCGTCTTGATACCACCGCGCAGGGCCGCCAGCAGCTTTTCTTTCAGCCCCCCAATCGGCATTGCGTTACCGCGCAGAGACACTTCGCCCGTCATGGCGATGTCTTTGCGCACCGGAATACCGGTCAGCACCGACACGATCGACGTCACCATTGCTAGTCCGGCAGAGGGCCCATCCTTGGGCGTCGCGCCGTCCGGCACGTGAACGTGGATATCAAGCGTGTCAAATTTCGGCGGCTTGACCCCGATCTGAGGCGAAATTGAACGAACATAAGACGAAGCGGCGTCGATCGACTCTTTCATCACATCGCCCAACTTTCCCGTGGTCTTCATGCGACCTTTGCCCGGCAGTTTCAGCGCCTCGATGTGCAGCAGATCTCCACCAACCGACGTCCAGGCCAGACCGGTTACAACACCAACCTGATCGTCCTGTTCAGCCAGACCATAACGGAACTTGGGCACGCCAAGAAAATCATCCAGATTTTCGGGCGTCACGGTAACCGATTCCGCCTCTTTCTTGATGATCTTGGTCAGCGACTTCCGAGCAACCTTGGCAATTTCACGTTCAAGGTTCCGCACGCCCGCCTCGCGGGTATAGGTGCGGATGATCGACTGCAACGCCTCATCGGTCAGTTCAAATTCCTTGGCCTTTAGACCGTGGTTTTTGACCTGCTTGCTGATCAGGTGCTGCTTGGCGATCTCGGACTTCTCTTCCTCCGTATAGCCAGCCAGCGGAATGATCTCCATCCGGTCCAACAGAGGCCCAGGCATATTGTAGCTGTTCGAGGTGGTTAGGAACATCACGTTGGATAGGTCATATTCGACCTCAAGGTAGTGGTCCATGAACGTGCTGTTCTGTTCCGGGTCCAACACTTCCAGCATCGCCGAAGCCGGGTCGCCACGGAAATCCTGCCCCATCTTGTCGATTTCATCGAGCAAGATCAGCGGGTTCGTGGTTTTTGCCTTCTTCAGCGCCTGAATGATCTTACCGGGCATCGAGCCGATATAGGTCCGGCGGTGACCTCGAATCTCGGATTCGTCGCGCACACCACCCAGCGAGATGCGAATGAACTCGCGCCCCGTGGCTTTGGCAACCGACTTACCAAGCGAGGTTTTACCCACACCCGGGGGGCCAACAAGACACAGGATCGGGCCTTTCAGCTTTTTCGACCGCTGCTGAACCGCTAGATATTCGACGATCCGTTCCTTGACCTTCTCAAGGCCATAGTGATCGGCATCCAGAACATCCTGCGCACGGCCCAAGTCCTTTTTGACGCGGGATTTGGTGCCCCACGGCAGAGACAAGATCCAGTCCAGATAATTCCGCACGACTGTGGCCTCAGCCGACATGGGCGACATGTTCTTGAGCTTCTTCAGCTCGCCTTCGGCCTTTTCGCGCGCCTCTTTCGACAACTTGGTCTCGGCGATTTTGGCTTCCAGTTCAGCAACTTCGTTGCTGCCGTCCTCACCATCGCCCAGCTCCTTCTGAATGGCCTTCATCTGCTCATTCAGGTAGTACTCGCGCTGGGTCTTCTCCATCTGAGATTTCACGCGGGTCTTGATCTTTTTCTCGACCTGCAGAACCGACATCTCGCCCTGCATCAGACCATAGACCTTCTCAAGCCGCTCACTGACGCTGAGGGTTTCCAGCAACTCCTGCTTCTGTTCAACCTCGATGCCCAAATGACCCGACACAAGATCAGCCAGCTTCGCCGGTTCGGCAGTTTCACCTACCGCAGTAAGGGCTTCTTCTGGGATGTTCTTGCGTACCTTCGCGTAACGCTCGAATTCATCGGCAACGGTGCGCAACAACGCTTCGGTTGTGGTCACGTCACCGGGAATTTCGGTCAGGTATTCCGCGCGGGCTTCAAAGAATTCGTCATTCGTCAGGAATTCGTTGATCTGAACACGCGCCTGCCCTTCAACCAGCACTTTTACAGTACCGTCAGGCAGTTTCAGCAGCTGCAGAACATTCGCCAAAACACCTGAGCGATAGATGCCGTCTTCCGAAGGATCATCATCGCTTGGGTCAATCTGGCTGGACAGCAGAATCTGCTTGTCGTCCTGCATCACTTCTTCCAGCGCGCGGACGGATTTTTCCCGACCCACGAACAGCGGCACGATCATGTGTGGGAATACCACAATGTCGCGCAGCGGAAGTACTGGGTACGAGGAATTCAGAGGCTCTTGCATGCTCAATCCTTATCATTGGCAAGACGGCACCGGTCCCTCATCGAGGCAACGCCCGACCGTCTCCTGTTTGGACGATTAAGGTGGGGCTTCACCGCCCGTTTTCAACCTCACCGTCATTTGTCTCAATCAGAATGACCCGTGGTTTTTCGGACTGCAAGGCGTCGCGCCAATATATCCACGGATTTTACCACAAGAAGGTGGGTCCGCGTTATTAAATCGGCTCAATATCGCCTTGCGCGCGCTGCGCGTGGAATTCGGAATGCCACGCCTGAAAGGTTCCCGCCGCGATAGCGTCACGCATTCCCTGCATGATTTCCTGAAAATAATGCAGGTTATGCCAGGTCAAAAGCATTCCCGAAATCATCTCATTCGACCGGAACACGTGGTGCAGATATGCGCGGGAATAGTTGGAACAGGCCGGGCACGCGCAATTCTCGTCCAATGGGCGTGGATCATCGGCGTGGCGCGCATTCTTAATGTTTACAACGCCATAGCGCGTGAACACCTGCCCCGTGCGCCCGGACCGAGATGGAAGGACGCAGTCCATCATATCAATTCCGCGTGCAACGGCCCCAACGATATCGTCGGGCTTTCCGACACCCATAAGATACCGAGGCTTATCTGGCGGCAGCATATCGGGGGCGAAATCCAGCACGTCGAACATGGCCTCTTGGCCTTCCCCAACGGCCAATCCGCCGACCGCGTAACCTTCGAACCCGATTTCTTTCAACGCGTCGGCCGATTCCTCGCGAAAGTCCTGTTCCAGCCCCCCTTGCTGGATACCGAACAATGCATGACCGGGACGGTCACCAAAAGCCTCGCGCGACCGCTCGGCCCAACGCATCGACAGGCGCATGGACTCGGCTATCCGATCGCGGTCAGCAGGCAGCGCCGGACATTCATCGAAACACATGACGATGTCAGACCCCAGCAGACGCTGGATTTCCATCGACCTTTCTGGCGTCAGTTCATGTTTTGACCCGTCAATATGAGATTTGAAGGTCACGCCCTTTTCGGTCAGCTTACGGAGGCCCGCCAACGACATGACCTGAAACCCACCCGAATCCGTCAGAATGGGACGTTCCCAGTTCATGAACTTGTGCAGGCCACCCAGCCGATCAATACGCTCGGCAGTTGGGCGAAGCATCAGGTGATAGGTGTTGCCCAGCAATATATCCGCACCGGTCGCACGCACGCTTTCCGGCATCATCGCCTTTACGGTGGCCGCAGTGCCAACAGGCATAAAAGCGGGTGTACGTACGTCGCCACGCGGCGTGTTTATGACGCCCGTTCTGGTCTTGCCATCGGTGGCCTTTAGCTCGAAAGAAAACCGCTCGGTCATTGGATCGCTCTTTGGGTCGCTGAACCGGGCAGCATTTGCCTGATCTGAGGCTGTATTGCAACCCGTCGGCAAGTCGATGCGCAAAGCCCGGTTTTTATGGATCGCACAATACCCGGAGAATAAACGCCAAACGTGGGGTCGCCTTCGTACATTTACCTCAACCGTACCCAACCTTTTCAGGATGCAAAGCAGCCACATTCCCAAAAATCCGGTACACGGCGTTAAGGTCAAAGATATGCAATTATGCGCATTCCCTTCATACCTGAGTTGAAATTGTGCGATTCAATCCCCAAATGTATACCATCGTACACAATAATAGAGGACAGATATGACCGAAGACCAAATTTTTGGACTGCTTTCATCAAACATTATCTACTTACTTGCGGCGGTTCTGGTTGTCGTCGTTATTTTCAAAGGCATTAAAATCGTACCTCAATCCGAAAAATACGTGGTTGAACGGTTTGGCCGACTGCATTCGGTCCTTGGCCCCGGCATCAATTTTATCGTTCCGTTTCTGGATGTTGCGCGCCACAAGATATCCATTCTGGAACGCCAACTTCCCAATGCAACGCAAGACGCGATCACCAAGGACAACGTGCTGGTGCAAATCGACACCTCGGTGTTCTATCGCATTCTGGAACCGGAAAAGACGGTTTACCGTATCCGCGACGTAGACGGAGCGATTGCCACCACCGTGGCGGGGATCGTGCGAGCCGAGATCGGTAAAATGGATCTGGACGAGGTGCAATCAAACCGTGCCCAACTGATCACTCGCATTCAGGAAAGCGTTGAAACCGCTGTGGATGATTGGGGAATCGAAGTGACCCGGGCCGAGATTCTGGATGTGAACCTGGATCAGGCAACCCGCGACGCGATGTTACAGCAATTGAACGCAGAACGTGCGCGCCGTGCGCAGGTTACCGAGGCCGAAGGTCAGAAACGCTCGGTCGAGCTTCAGGCGGACGCAGAACTTTACGCGGCCGAACAGACTGCTAAGGCGCGCCGTATTCAGGCCGAGGCCGAAGCTTATGCCACCGGCGTTGTTGCCAAGGCCATTCAGGACAATGGCATCGAAGCCGCCCAGTACCAGGTCGCGTTGAAACAAGTTGAAGCCCTGAATGCGCTGGGGAACGGAACCGGTTCGCAAACGATTGTTGTGCCCGCCAACGCACTTGAAGCATTCGGCGATGCGTTCAAAATGCTGAAAGGAGCAAAGTGATGGCCGACCCGTTCTGGCTGACATGGTGGATCTGGCTTGCCGGGGCTTTAGCCCTCGGCATCCTAGAGATCGTCTTGCCCGGGTTCATCTTTCTTGGCTTTGCGATCGGTGCCGCAATTACGGGTATCTTGCTGGTAATTCCCGGCTTCGCCCCGTCGCTGTCGATTTTGCTGCTGATCTTTGCGGTGTTGTCATTGGTTTCCTGGCTTGTGTTGCGCCGCATGTATTCGTTGCCCCATGGACAGGTGAAAACCTTCAACCACGACATCAACGAAAAATAGCGCTGGCGCCCTTTTTGGCGCCACACCCCCACTGGACGCTGCCAGTGGCTTTCCCTATATAAATTCTCAGGAAACAGACCCGAGGCAAAAATGACTCATCCGAGTGAACAGTTTGAAGGAACCCCGCTGATCGCGCCTTCAACCATTGAGCACCCCCTGTATGACGCAGTGGTCGAAGCTTGCCGGACGGTCTATGACCCTGAAATCCCTGTAAATATTTACGATTTGGGCCTGATCTATACGATCGACATTACCAGCGATAACGCAGTCAAGGTCATCATGACACTGACGGCTCCGGGTTGCCCTGTTGCCGGTGAAATGCCCGGCTGGATCGTTGAGGCTATTGAGCCCGTCGCTGGCGTCAAAGAGGTCGACGTCGAACTGACGTGGGAGCCGCCCTGGGGCATGGAAATGATGTCCGACGAGGCGCGGCTTGAACTGGGCTTCATGTAAACCCAGTGATTACAATGGCCTAAGTTGAATAGGGCAACCAGGCCGATATCCCGCCGATCACTGAATGTTGCAAGTGGTCTTTATCTCGTCGGCGCGCTGGTCCAACTGTTTGACGTAATCGCCTGACAACATTGTAAGTCTTTTCTTTTCGGTTCCGGTGACCAGCCCCAGCAACGCGCCTGCGGGGGTGATCGCAATCGCGCTCTCAACTTGCTGATCCTGCGCATGTTTCTTTTCTGCGGCAATTGCGCGAAGATCACCTTCGGCGGTTGCGCAGTTTACAGGGTGACGAGCTGCCTCATCCGCCATCG
Organism: Ruegeria sp. HKCCD7221; assembly: GCF_013031225.1. Taxonomy (NCBI): domain Bacteria; kingdom Pseudomonadati; phylum Pseudomonadota; class Alphaproteobacteria; order Rhodobacterales; family Roseobacteraceae; genus Ruegeria; species Ruegeria sp. HKCCD7221. The sequence goes on along the minus strand of NZ_WPZE01000001.1, from coordinate 729,472 downwards.
ACATGCCCGAAACGGCTAGAATTGCTGCGGTTGCGGATAAAACAAACAATCCGCGCTGCGTCTTCTTAAATCGACTGTTCATAAGATTGTGCCCTCTGAATTCTCTGCTCAAACACGGTTCAGGCTAAAACCATCATGTTGCCAAAAGCAAACGAATACAGGCCCATTTCGCAAACTTGACTCGAAAAGTTAGGTAAGCAGGGCTGCTATGACTTGAGACTGCGTCGAGTCAGCATTAAATTGAAACCAACCTGTGAAAACGGAGATCAACATGTTCGGCATTCCCGGCAAAAACGCCGTGACGATGACGCCTAAAGCTGCTGCGCAGATTGCCCGCCTGATGGATACTGGCGGACATGCCGGTTTGCGTATTGGCGTAAAGAAAGGGGGTTGTGCGGGCATGGAATACACGATGGACTATGTCGACGAAGCCGATGTCAATGATGAGGTCGTTGAACAGGACGGTGCGCGGGTCATGATCGCGCCGATGGCCCAGATGTTCCTGTTCGGAACCGAGATCGACTATGAAGTGTCGCTGTTGGAATCCGGCTTCAAGTTCCGCAACCCCAACGTTGTCGATGCCTGCGGTTGCGGTGAATCCATTAAGTTCGACGAAACCCTGTCAACACAGCGTTAAGACGCCGTCTTTAGGTGGATGTATGTTTCATTGAACCGACGGGTGAGGTGTTCTCCGGCGGATATAATTTGATCTGAGTCCGGTGGCGCGACATTGGTGTCGTAGGACGGGTTGAAAAACAGCGGAATTGAAAGCCGCTCTTCCGCGCCTCCGACAACCCTGTGCATCGTCGCTTTAACCTGCCCTTTGGTCCAGAACTCCAACATTTCCCCGAAATTGATAATAAAGGTGCCTGGATCAGCACACACCTCGGCCCAGTTACCATCCGGCAACTGCGCCTCAAGACCCGGCGTACCATCTGTGGCCAATAGGGTCAGACAGCCATAGTCCGTATGTGCGCCGATACCGAAATCCTGCGCGCCAGCCCACGCGGGGCGTTGTGGGTAGAAATTGCCCCTCAGCAAAGCCATGGGTGTCTCAAAAGCCGTATCAAAGCTGTGCGCGTCCCGGCCCAAAGCGGCAGCAATAGCGCGCAGGATACGCAGCGCAACAGCACAGGCATCGTCATAGTAATCTTGGATCGTGTCCCGAAACCCTGACGGCGATTGGGGCCACAGGTTCGGGGCATAGACGCTCAACCCCCGGTTTGCATAGGGATCGCCAGCCGCCAGTTCATAGCCGCAATCAAACACCTCTTTGAAATCAGGGTTTGCGCTGGGGTCAACCTGCTCGGATCTGGATGCACCCCAGCCCCGGTTTGCGCCGGTCGTAGCCATGTCAACGCGCCTTTTCTCAGCTTCCGGCAGATGAAAGAACGCGCGGTATTCCAACAGCACCCTCTCGACGCGGGCATTGTCCAAACCCGTGTTGGACACACACAGAAAGCCGACATCCCTGACAGCGCGCTGCAGCCGGGCCAACTCGACCTTGTTGCGGGTATCCAGTTTTTCCAGATCCAGAGTGTCGATCATATCTGCCTCATTCTTTTGCGGGATTTCTGTCGATTTCGCCGCTGGTCTGCAACCAGAATTGTCACGCCCTGCCCCGGGTGTTATCCGAGGGTCAAACAACAGATCATGTGGGAGTACGTAAGATGCGGCGCAAGCTGGCGGCAGGTAATTGGAAAATGAACGGAACGTCATCTGCTTTGGGGGAGTTGACGTCGCTCGCAAATACGTACCCCGCCCCGTCGGTTGAAGTTCTGATTTGTCCGCCTGCCACATTGCTCCATAGGGCTGCCGAAACGGTGCATTCCACCCATATCGAAGTTGGAGGGCAGGATTGCCACGCCAACGGGTCTGGCGCGCATACAGGTGATATCAGCGCCGAGATGTTGGTGGATGCGGGGGCCACGGCCGTTATCCTGGGTCATTCCGAACGGCGCGAAGATCATGATGAGCAAAACGAAGACGTCCGCGCCAAGGCTCGCGCTGCCATGGACGCAGGTCTAAAGGCAATTATCTGCGTTGGCGAAAGCCTTGAACAGCGCGAGGCGGCCAATACGCTGGATATCATCGGTGGACAGATGTCGGGGTCGATTCCTGATCTATCCACCGGCGAGAACCTGATCGTCGCATATGAACCCATCTGGGCCATTGGCACCGGCAAGGTGCCGACCTTGGACGAAATTGGTGAGGTTCACGACTTTATCCGCGCCCGTCTGGAACGGCGATTTGGCGAGGGCGTGGGCCGCTCGGTCCGGCTGCTGTATGGTGGGTCGGTCAAGCCGGGTAATGCCGCTGAAATTTTTGCCGTGTCCAATGTGGACGGGGCTTTGGTCGGCGGATCCAGCCTCAAGGCACAAGATTTCGCCGGTATCATCGACGCGCTCCAAAACGCCTGAGCGTCAGGCCAGCTTCATCATCACCAGACCAGCCACGATCAAGGCCGTTGCAACAAGGCGCGGGGCTGTAAGAGCCTCGCCCAGAAACATGACCCCGACCATAAAAGCGCCAACCGCACCGATCCCGGTCCAGATTGTGTAGGCCGTTCCCAGTGGCAGGTCGCGCATCGCCAGCGCCAACAGGCCAAACGATCCGATCATTGAAACACCCATCAGGGCCGTAGGCCAAAGCCGCGTAAATCCTGCCGATTGCTTCATCGCAACCGCCCAGACGATTTCCAGCAGACCGGCAAATAACAGAAAAACCCAAGGCATTGAGGCACCTCATGTCCGTTCGAGTCGTCCCGAATGATTGACCATAATGGTGAGGTCGTCCTCTGCCCTCAAGATGGGGATGGCGGAAGTGTCATCAAGAGGGGTAGAAAAGAAAAAGCCGGACCGATGAGGCCCGGCTTTTGTGCCGCTTCGGCTAGTTCGTTATGATCTCTGGCCCCATGAAGGTGTTGGGCAAGAAGGTCGATATCCATGGGATATATGTGACCATGATTAGGAAGACGAACAGAACCGCCAGGAAGGGCAGCGCCGCCTTCACGACGCTCATCATAGGCATTCCGGCAACGCCCGAGGTCACGAACAGGTTCAGCCCGACCGGAGGTGTGATCATCCCGATCTCCATGTTGACCACCATGATGATGCCCAGATGGATCGGGTCGATGCCCAGCTCGATGGCAATCGGAAACACCAAGGGTGCAACGATGACCAGCAAGCCCGAGGGCTCCATGAACTGACCGCCGATCAGCAGGATCACGTTTACCACGATCAGGAAGGTCACCGGACCCAGACCAGCCGAAAGCATCGCGCTGGCGATATGTTGCGGTACTTGCTCGTCCGTCAGCACATGTTTCAGGATCAGCGCGTTGGCGATCACGAACAGCAGCGTGACGGTCAACTTCCCAGCCTCAAACAGCGTGTGCTTGGTGTCGGGGTGGATGAACGCCGTGATCAATGCATAGGGCTTTTTGATCAGCGGCAGGTTGGGTTGCCCTTCTTCCGTGCTGAGCGGGCCCATGTCCTTGTAGACAAAGCTGGCGATCAGGAACGCATAGACGGCGGCCACGGCTGCGGCCTCGGTCGGGGTGAAGATACCGCCGTAGATACCACCCAGAATGATCACGATCAGGAACAGGCCCCACCCGGCCTCACGGGCCGAGGCGAAGATCTCGCCCCACCCTTTCCAGTCACCTTTGGGAAGGTTCTTGACCTTGGCAATCACGTAGATGGTAATCATCAGCATCAGACCGGCCATCAGGCCCGGAATAACCCCGGCCAGGAACATGCGCCCGACCGAAACCTCGACCGCAGCTGCATAGACCACCATCACGATGGAGGGCGGGATCAGGATGCCCAGCGTACCGGCGTTACAGATCACACCGGCGGCGAATTCTTTAGAATAGCCCACCTGACGCATACCTGCGATCACGATCGAACCGATGGCTACCACAGTCGCCGGGGACGACCCCGACAAAGCGGCAAACAACATACAGGCAAACACACCCGCAATCGCCAACCCGCCCGGCAGATGCCCCACACAGGCAATCGAGAACCGGATGATCCGACGCGCCACCCCGCCCGTCGTCATGAAGGACGACGCGAGGATAAAGAACGGGATCGCCAGCAGGGTAAAATGCCCCTCGAATGCCTCAAACAGCGTGCCCGCGACCGAGGCCAGAGAGCTATCGGAATAGATCAGCAGGAACAGTGTCGAGCTGAGGCCAAGCGCCACCGCAATCGGAACACCGATCAGCAGCAGGCCGATGACCATTGAGAATAGAAGAACGACGTCCATTAGTTATGCTCTCCTTGCTGAGCGCGGACTTCTTCAATCTCGTCCTCGACTTCGTGGCTGGCGACAAGGCGGTCGGTTTCGCCGCGCCAGATTTGTACAGCGACTTGCGAAAACCGGATTACCAGCAGTAGCATGGAAACCGGCAAAACCAGATACGGGATGACTTTCGGGATCTTCTCGTAGCCCTCGCCATAGTTGATTAAATCTTCCAGAAAGCGCAGCGGTGCGACCATTGGAATGTCGTCAACTTCATAGAAGCTCTGGCTGCGCGCGCCGGTGTCGAACCCGGTCGGGAACCAACGCCCCGAGGTGGGCGGCAGGTCTGCAAATACCGCCCAATAGTCGTATGACCCCTTCAGCAGCAACAGCGAGAAAACCAGGCAACACGCCACCGAAATCAGCGCCAGAATGCGGCGCGGCCCAGGGGCCAGCATGTTCAGGATCGCGTCCACGCCCAGATGTGCGTGCTTTTTGACCGCATAGGATGCGCCCAGCAGAACCAGCCAGCCAAACATGAACACTGTCAGCTCAAGCGCCCAAAGAATGTTGGAATTAAAGGCAAACCGCGCGATCACGTTGGCAAAGGTCACAGCCGTCATCAGGCCAAGCAATACCGCGATCAGGGTTTCCTCGATATGGTCGATCAGCCCGCCTTGGCCGGGATTCGCACCAGACATCTTTCTGTCCCCACATTTTTTTGTGATGAGAAATATTGGGGCGGGCACATTATGGCCCGCCCGGGCGACGCGTCGATAACTCCCCAGTCCCCCGACGCGTTGCCTGAACCGGGATTAGAACCCGGCGTTGATCGCCTGAGCGGCGTCGATCTTGTCCTGACCCACGTCATCAGCGAATTTGTCCCAGACGGGCTTCATCGCATCGACCCAGGCCTGACGCTGTTCAGGGTTCAGGTCACGGATGATACCACCCGCGTCGGTGATCGAGGCTTTGGCCGCTTCGTTCACAGCAAAGGCTTCCTTGTTCCGGGTCTCTGTCACTTCGTCCAGAATGGTCAGGAACTGTTCACGCACTTCCGGCTCGAGGCTGTCCAGCCAGTCGACCGAGGTCACGACCAGATAGTCAATGATGCCGTGGTTGGTTTCGGTGATGCCGTCCTGCACCTCGAAGAACTTTTTGCCGTAGATGTTAGACCAGGTGTTTTCCTGCCCGTCCACAACGCCCTGTTGTAGCGCGCCGTAGACTTCCGAGAACGCCATTTTCTGCGGGCTGCCACCGATGGCTTCCATCTGCGCCACCAGAACGTCCGAGGACTGAACGCGGAACTTCAGACCATCCGCATCCGACGGGTCAACCAGAGGTTTGTTGGCCGACATCTGCTTCATGCCATTGTGCCAGAACGCCAACCCTTGCAGGCCGCGACGCTGCATGCTGTCTTTCATGGCCTGACCGTCTGCCGATGCCTGGAATGCATCGACCGCGTCGATGTTCTTAAACATGAACGGCAGGTCAAACAGGCGGAACTGCTTGGTGAATTTCTCAAATTTCGACAGCGACGGAGCGGCCAGTTGCACGTCACCCTGCAGCATCGCTTCCAGCACTTTGTCATCATTATAGAGGGTCGAGTTTGGGAACACCTCCATGCACATCACGCCGTTCATCTCATCATTGACGCGCTGTTCCAGCAGCGAGGCCGCAATACCCTTGGGGTGTTTATCCGTGTTTGTCACATGGGCGAATTTCACTACGATTTCGCCGTCATCGCAGGCCGCCATACCAGCAGTTGCAGTTACGGTCAGCGCAACAGCGGTTGCAGCCGTTGTCAGGAATTTCATCAGTCTCTTCCTCCCAGACTTCATAGATGCATTCAAAGGACGCATAGGCTGCGTCGCATGCCGGGGAGTGAACCGAATCGTCCCTTACGCCTCAACTTTTTGTTCGATTCCAGATTCCAAAACTTATTTTTGTTTATTTTCAGATACCTATTGGACATTCCCAACCAACTCTGCGTCAAGGGAATTAGGCCAGTGCGAAATTCCGCACAGGTTTGAACCACTTTGTGCGAAATTCCGCACGATTGACGATTCGTTTACCGAGAATCACCCGGAATCGACCGCAGTTCGCCTGGACGAACTGCCACCTCCAACGCCTTTAACTGCATGACAATGCAGAAAAAGGGGGCGCGAGGGCATGTTACCTGCGATAGTCTTCTGGGCGAATCTGATATCGGGCAAGCTTGTCATAGAAAGTCTTCCTAGGAAGTTTCAGTGCCTTTGCTGCGTCTGCCGCCTTGCCGTTGTGGCGACCCAATGCCGCGATCAGCAATGACCTTTCCACTTGCGCCATCTGCTCATTCAACCCCAAATCCGCTGCCCGGGATACCTCTTCGGGCATACCTAGGACAAAGCGCATCGCAGCCGACATCAAAGACCGAGAGTTACCCGGCCAATCACTGGCCATAAGCGATGCCAAATGCTCTGAGGTCACTTCTGGGGCCGCAATCCCCGTCTGCTCGGCCGCCTGCCCCACATAGTGCCTGAAAATTACCGGTATATCCTCACGACGTTCAGCCAGAGAGGGAATGCGCACCCGCATTACGTCCAATCGATAGAAAAGATCGGCGTTAAACTGTCCCTTGGCTGACAAACTGGCCAAGTCGGTCGTCGTTCCTGCCAGAATCCTTGCCTCGACGCCCTGCTCCAGCATCTCAAGGGCTGCATATTGCGTTGCCTCGGGCATCGTCCCGATCTCATCCAGAAACAAGGAGCCGCCCGCAGCATCTTCACATGCCCGCACCAAATCCTCACGCGAAAGCCCTGAAACCTGTCGTTTGACAAAAGCACCCTGTGCCTGCGGTGACATCATATGAATGACCTCGGCGACCTTGGCGATACCACTGCCCGCCGGCCCCGTTACAAGGACCTCGGCTTTGGTCGGGGCAGCGGTTCGGGTGCGGTTTCGTAGTTCTTCCGCTTGGGGAGAATGCCCAAACAGCAATCGGGCCGCCGGATCGCCGCGCTCAAGCTCTCGCTTAAGCGCCCGCTGTTCCAGGACCTGCGATCGCGCGTCCGCCGCCCGCCCAATAACTTCAAGCAACTCGGCGGCGGCACAGGGCTTTTCCAGAAAATCAAAAGCCCCCTTCCCCATCGCCTGAACAGCCATCGGGATGTCGCCTTCTCCGGTCAACAGAATGACCGGCAACTCGGGATCGACCTCGTGCGCGTAGGTGAGCAGATGAAATCCATCCCGACCGGGCATACGGATATCCGAAACAATTACCCCCTGAAAATCGGTCCGAATGTGATCCTTGGCCGCAACGAATGACCCGGCTGTCACAGGCGCATAATCAGCCAGTTCAAGCGTTTGCGCCAGTGCCTCGCGAACGGCGGCATCGTCATCGACCAGTAATACCTTTCGGGTCATATCGCTTCTTTTTCCCTGAAATGTTCAAGTTCAACAGTGAACTCTGCGCCCCTTTCAGTGTTGGAGCCACGAATGTTTCCGCCAAAACTCTGGATCAGACCATAAGAAATCGAAAGCCCCAGCCCCATGCCTTCCGAGGACCCAACCGTCTTTGTCGTGTAAAACGGCTCGAACAGTTTTTCCGAGTTTTCTATGCCCGGACCAATATCCCGAACAGTAACAGACAATTTGGACCCCGATCCGATGTGAATACGAATTCGGACCAGCCTTTCATCCTGATGGCTCATGGCATCAGCGGCGTTATTGATGAGGTTTACAAAGACCTGAACCAGCCGCACCTCACCGCCCCACGCATAAACTGGTTCCGCAGGTGAGGCCCAATCCATTTGCACCTGTTCCGACCTTAGCCGGGCTTGGGTCAACTCCACCGCAGTATCAATGACCTGTACCAAATTGACCTTGCCCATCGGTTCGCTTTCATTTCGGGAAAAGGCACGCAAGTTCTTGATGATCCGCGCCATGCGCGCCGCCATCTCGGAGATACGAGTCAGGTTTTCCGCTGCCCTTTCTTCGCGCCCTCGTGTCAGGAACGCGGTACCGTTGTCCGCAAATTGTTGGATGGCCATTAACGGCTGGTTCAACTCGTGACTGATACCGGCTGACATCTGACCCAGCGCATTCAACTTACCCGCTTGAATAAGGTCCTCTTGGGCGTGCTTCAAGGCTGTCTCAGCCTCCTGCCTCTCGCGCACTTCACGGCGAAGTGCCGTATTCGCAGCCGTGAGAGCGTGGGTTCTCTGCGCGACCCGACTTTCCAAAACTGCATTGGCTTGCGCAAGGGTACGCCTGCGCTCGGTTGCGAGAAACAGCAACGCGCCAAACGCAAGACAGATCGCTGCAACAGTCGCCGCCTGAAGGCTGGCAAGACGTTGGGCTGGCGCAATGTCCATGACAACTTCGCCCGTCATGCCGATCACCGGCAAATCACGGCTCAGATGCAACGCCCGCGCGGGAAGGTATGGCCCCCATCCCAAGTCCCAAACCTCAAAAGGACCAACCTGATCTGCGGCAAACGATAAGGTCTGACCGTCCGGCGGCGTAAGGCCGGGTTGACCTTTCTCGCGCTTCCAGAACAACAGTTCAGTCCTGTTGCTGATGAAGACAACCCCGTTGCGATCTACGAAAAACACAGCTTCGGTGCTGCCGCGCCATTCCTGTTCGATGTCCTCAACATCGGCAATCACCACCAGCGCGCCGGATACCTGACCGCTTGGGGAAAAATCCGGGGCCGCATAGGAAAAGAACCGGTCGCCCTGACTTGTCAAAACACCGTGCTCGCTTCCGAGGGCGCCTTGCATCGCACGTTCGAAGGCCGGCTGCCCGGAAACGCTGCCACCAACCACGTCATGGGCAGCGGCCAGTACACGGCCCGTTGGATCGGCATAGATCACGTCGACAGCGGCTGTTTTGTCGGCGACCTCCAACAACAGCGCGCGCGCCTGCGCCGGGTCATCCGACACCTGAAGGTTTCTCAGGTCCGGGTGACCGGCCATAAGAACAGCCAATTCCTGATATACTTGCAGTTGGGTGCTTAAGCGGTCGGCTGCCAGTTCCAAATCCGCCTGGGCTTTTTCGCTGAGTTGTGACAACGCCTGCCGGAAACCATAGGACCACACCCCGGCCGCCAACAGCGCGACAGCAAACAAGAATCCCAGTACGACCCAAACCCTTTGCATGTCATAGGGTCTTGCATTCACCGGGCCGCATGGCAAGTGTGCCCGTCATGAAGACCCTATCACAATCGCCGGTCGACCCGGATTTCGTCCAAAACCCCTATCCTTTTTATGACCGGGCCCGAGAGCATGGCGACCTGTTCTATTGGTCTGAGTACAAAATGCCCGCAGCCGTTTCGCACAAGGCCGTGCAGACACTGCTGAAAGACCGCCGTTTTGGCCGCGAAGTCCCGGTTGAAATGCAAAGCCCCGGCCCCAGCCACCTTGCGCCGTGGCTCGCCGTCGAAGCGCACTCTTTGCTAGAGGCAGAGCCGCCGCGTCACACACGCCTGCGCGCCCTTGTGATGCGCGCCTTTACGTCCCGCGCCATTACGGGCCTTGAAGATTCCATCTACGATCTGAGCCATTCCCTGATTGAACAGTTTCCAGCAACTCCGTTTGACATACTGGGCGGTTTCTGCACTCAGATACCTGTCGTTACAATTTGCAGGCTTCTGGGCGTTCCCGAGGAAAAGTCGCCCGACCTTCTTAGGTGGTCGCATGATATGGTCGCCATGTATCAGGCCAGCAAAACCCGTGAGACCGAAGACAACGCGGCGACCGCGTCCCGGGACTTCACTGCGTTTCTGTCGTCATACATCGAAATGCGCCGCGATGATCCTCGCGACGACCTGATCACCCGCCTGATCGAGGCCGAGGAGCATGGTGAGAAACTCAGCAAAGAAGAGTTGGTGGCCACCTGCATCCTGCTGCTGAACGCTGGGCACGAAGCAACGGTTCATTCCCTGGGAAATGGGATCAAAACGGTATTAGAACTTGGAATTCACAAGGACGCGTTTTCACCAGATGCGATCGACAAGACGGTTGAAGAATTTCTGCGCTTTGACCCTCCACTGCATATGTTCACACGCTATGCCTATGAAGACATTAAGATATTCGATCACAGCTTCAAGCGAGGGGATCAGGTAGCACTGTTGCTAGGCGCGGCAAACCGTGATCCGGTTGTATGGGCAAACCCCAATACCTTCGATCCGACCCGCACGATAGTAACGAACAGCAGCTTTGGAGGGGGCTTGCATTTCTGCGTTGGCGCGCCGCTTGCACGGCTCGAAATGCGTATCGCGCTGTCAGTTCTGTTCGAACGGTGCCCGAATTTGCGCCTTAGCAAAGGCCCCGACTATTCAAACAGTTATCACTTTCACGGGTTGAGCCAACTTATAGTCGAGGTTTAAGGCTTCAGCTTTCGATCAAGGCATTCAGGGGCAGCATTGTCGTGGATTTGATTTCCTCCATTGACAGCAACGCCGTGACATTATGAACGCGCACCTCAGAGATCAGTGTCTGATAGAATTCGTCATAGGCACGCGCGTTTTTGACCCGGACTTTCAGGATATAGTCAATGTCACCAGCCAGCCTGTGAGCCTCCTGAACTTCGGGACGATCACGAAGGGCTTTCAAGAACTTTCTCTGCCAGTCTGCCTCATGCTCGGACGTGCGAATTAGAACAAAGAAAGTCGCTTCGAATCCAAGCGCCTCGGCGTCCAACAAAACGGTTTGTTGACCAATAACGCCTGCGCCCTTGAGCTTGCGAATACGATTCCAGACCGGGGTCTTCGAACTGCCGACCCGAGCCGCAATTTCGTCCAGTGATTGACTGGCATCGCGCTGAAGCTCTACCAGAATTTTCCGATCCGTATCGTCAATCCGCACCGACATTCCAATTTTTCCTTCGTTTTAAAACTTTCGTTCCAAATGGGCCCCCCACCGGAACGATTGTTCTTATTTACCTGCCCATATGGCGCATTACCGGGAATATTTCCTATATTGCAAGCCAAGTCAAACCAACCGTGGAACGGGACATGCGGCATTCGCAAACAAATGATGGCATTGGGAACGTCGACTTTGTCGGCGCAGGTCCGGGCGATCCCGAGTTGCTGACCCTCAAGGCGCTAAAAGCCTTTGAGCGTGCAGATGTCGTCCTGCATGACCGACTGATCAGCGCCGAGGTACTGGCGCTGGCTGGCCGAAACGCTGTTTTGGTCGACGTAGGCAAGGCGGGGTTTGGTCCGTCTTGGAAACAAGAAGACATCGACGCCCTTCTCGTCAGTCACGCGGTCAACGGTCAGCACGTAGTTCGCCTTAAGTCCGGCGATCCCACGGTGTTTGGACGTCTTGATGAAGAAATCCAAGCGGTTCAGGCCGCAGGAATCTCGTGGACCATCGTTCCGGGCGTTACTGCGGCCTCTGCCGCTGTTGCCGGGATCGGTCAAAGCCTGACCCAACGGGGGCGCAATTCCTCGGTCCGGTTCCTGACGGGCCACGACATGAAAGGTTTCGCGGACCACGATTGGACCGCGCTTGCCCAATCCGGATCCGTCGCTGCGATCTATATGGGCAAAAAGTCCGCTCGGTTCATTCAAGGTCGTCTGATCATGCACGGCGCAGATCGCGCGACTCCGGTAACGCTGATCGAAAACGCATCCCGACCCGATCAGCACGTATTGGCGACCACACTTGATCAACTGCCTGACGATCTAATTGCCGCCGAAATGGATGGCCCAACCCTTATGTTTTATGGCCTCGAACCGCGCAACGCGGTTACTGCCCTGACCCAATACAAGAAGGAGCACGCCTGATGCCCCGCGCTTTTACTCCAAAAGTAATCACCGCAAATCATTTGCTGGAAGGCGACGTGATCTATCTGACCGAGGACGACCGCTGGTCCCGTGACCTGTCCGAGGCCGAGCTAATTACCGACGAAGCACATGCGCAAGTCCGCCTGCTGGATGCTGAACGTCAGGCAAATGTCATCGTCGGCGCGTATCTTGCGGACGCTGTGGCCGGTGAAAACGGCCCCGAACCGACCCATTTTCGGGAAGACTTCCGTCGGACTGGCCCGTCCAACTATGCCCATGGCAAACAGGAAACTTCCCCGCAGCCCCGGACCTGAGATCAGGCCCTCTCTCTCCCCATTAAGCCCCCAGGTATCGGGGCTGCAACCAAGGACAGCTAATCATGTATCGCTACTCCGAGTTCGACACAGCATTTTTGGCAGAACGCAACAAACAGTTCCGCGCACAGGTCGAGCGCCGCATTGACGGCTCATTGACCGAGGACGAGTTTAAACCCCTGCGCCTGATGAACGGCCTGTATCTGCAATTGCACGCCTATATGCTGCGGGTCGCTATCCCTTACGGCACACTCTCCAGCGCGCAGATGCGCCAACTGGCCCTGCTGGCCGAAAAGTGGGACAAAGGTTACGGCCACTTCACCACGCGGCAGAACATCCAGTACAACTGGCCCAAGCTAAAAGACGTGCCGGATATGCTGGACGCGCTGGCCGAAGTGGGAATGCACGCCATTCAGACCTCGGGCAACACCATCCGCAACGTAACTGCCGACCATTTCGCCGGTGCCGCCGCGGATGAGGTCGCCGACCCGCGCCCCTATGCCGAACTGTTGCGCCAGTGGTCCACCGACCACCCGGAATTCCAGTTCATGCCGCGCAAGTTCAAGATCGCCATCACCGGCAGCGAAAACGACCGCGCCGTGATCAAGGCACATGACATCGGTTTGCAACTGGTCGAGCGTGACGGCGTTCTGGGTGCCCGCGTCATCGTAGGCGGCGGTCTAGGCCGCACGCCGATGATCGGCAAAGAACTGTCGGACTTCGTCGCCTTTGATGACCTGCTGGCGTACCTTGAGGCCACAGTGTCCGTGTGGAACCAGATCGGTCGCCGCGACAACAAGTACAAGGCACGCATCAAGATCACTGTGCACGAAAACGGCATCGACACGATCCGCGCCAAGGTCAACGAGCGTTTCCTGCAGGTTCGCCCGCAGTTCAAGGGCGCCGACATGGCCTTGCTGGATGAGATCAAAACCCACTTTGCCGCGCCCGATTTCCGCGAAGCTTCGGTTGCCTCGTTCGAGAGTGCCTACAGCAACGATCCGGTGTTCCGGTCGTGGGTCGACACCAACATCGCGCCGCATAAGAACGCGGACCACGCGATTGTCACGATCTCGATCAAAAAGCACGGCGCAACGCCGGGCGATGCGACCGCCGAACAGATGCGTGTGATGGCCGACCTAGCCGAAGAATTCGCCTATGACGAACTGCGCATCAGCCATGAGCAGAACGTGATCCTGCCGCATGTCCACAAGTCGGACCTGCCCGCGATCCACGCGAAGCTGAAGGAATACGAACTGGCCACCGCCAATATTGGCCTGATCAGCGACATTATCGCTTGCCCCGGCATGGACTATTGCGCGCTGGCCACAGCACGCTCGATCCCGGTTGCGCAGGAAATCGCAACCCGCTTCGATGACCTGAAGCTGGAGCATGATATCGGCCACCTGAAGATCAAGATCTCGGGCTGCATCAACGCGTGCGGGCATCACCACGTGGGTCACATCGGTATCCTGGGCCTGGATCGTGCAGGCGTCGAGAACTACCAGATCACTCTGGGCGGTGACGGCACCGAGACAGCAGCCATTGGCGATCGCACCGGTCCCGGCTTTGCCTATGATGAGATCGTCCCGGCAGTCGAGCGGATCGTGAACACCTATCTGGAACAGCGCGACAGCGCCGAAGAGGAGTTCCTGCAAACCTACCGCCGTGTTGGCATGGCTCCGTTCAAGGCTGCTCTGTACCCCGAGGCTCAGGCGAATGCCGCTTGATCTGATCCAGACGGAACTGGGCAAGGACCGCAGCGAGCTGACCGAAAAGGTCGATGCGCTGAACGCCCGGTTCCGGCACCACAGTGCGCATGACGTGATGCACGGTGCCATCGACCAGATTGAAGACCTTGCCCTGGTGTCTAGTTTCGGGGCCGAGTCGGTGGTGTTGCTGCACATGGCGGCGGTCGTCGACAAGATGACCCCGGTGCTGTTCGTGGACACGCAGATGCTGTTCACCGAAACGCTGGAATACCAGCAGGGGGTGAGCGAACGTCTGGGCCTGAAAAACGTGCAGATCATCCGCGCCGAGGACGAAGATGTGCAACGTGACGACCCCTATGGAGCCTTGCGCTTGCGGGATACGGACGCGTGCTGCAACTTGCGCAAGACCTTTCCGCTGCAAAAGGCCCTTATGGGCTATAGCGGTTGGATAACCGGGCGCAAACGGTTTCAGTCCGGCACCCGCGCTGCGCTTGACTTCTTTGAGGTCGAGGACGGAACGGGCCGGATCAAGGTCAACCCGCTGGCGCATTGGGCACCCGAGGATGTGCGCGCCTATATGGACGAAAACAACCTACCCCGGCATCCGCTGGTGGCCAAAGGATACCCTTCGATCGGCTGTGCGCCCTGCACCTCGCCGGTCAAGGAGGGCGAAGACCCGCGCGCCGGACGCTGGCGCGACCAGAACAAGGAAGAATGCGGCATCCATTTTGTCGATGGCAAGATGATGCGCGCCGGAGAGACATCATGAACGTAATCGTTACCGATGAGGGCTTTGCCCCCGACGACTGGACCGATGGGTTTGTCACACTGGAAGACACCGCCAACGACGTTGTTGCGCTGGACGTTGCCTCGGACACTGACCCCGATGAACTTTTTGAACGCCTGGGTAACGCCAAGATGGTGCGCGTGGATTTTCCGTCCTCGGCAGACGGACGTGGCTTTACGATCGCGCGCATTCTGCGCTTGAAAGGCTATTCAGGCCGCTTGCGCGCAAAGGGGCATGTCCTGGCCGATCAATACGCCATGGCCCGCCGCAGCGGATTCGACGAAGTAGAAATAGATCACAACCTTGCAAATCGGCAACCCGAGGATCAGTGGCTAGCGCGTGCGAACTGGGATGAGAACAACTACCAAGCCCGCCTGCGCGGTTAACCGCAACTAATCGACAGCTTGTCGACAGGACGTAGCGGCAACTGCCCCCTTTTCCTGACTTGGATCAAAGATTAAACGGAGATGTCGGTTTAGCAAACCGACAGTGAAACGATGACAGAGATGAAGCCCGTGACCGAAGCAACCACCGTGAAGGCCCCCGTTCTGCCGGACGCGCAGACCGTAACTGACGTCAAGCATTGGACCGACAGCCTGTTTTCCTTCAAGGTATCGCGCCCTGCCTCGCTACGCTTCCGCTCGGGTGAGTTCGTGATGATCGGCCTGTTGGGCGACAACGGCAAGCCTTTGCTGCGCGCCTATTCGATCGCTTCGCCATCGTGGGATGAAGAGCTAGAGTTCTACTCGATCAAGGTTCAGGATGGCCCGCTGACCTCGAAGCTGCAGCATATCAAGCCCGGCGATCAGATCATCCTGCGGCCCAAGCCCGTGGGCACGCTGGTCCACGACGCCCTGCTGCCGGGCAAGCGATTGTGGTTCTTTGCCACCGGCACCGGTTTCGCGCCTTTCGCTTCGCTGCTGCGCGAGCCGCAGACCTACGAAGATTACGACGAAGTCATCATCACCCACACCTGCCGCGAAGTGGCCGAGCTGGAATATGGCCGTCAACTGATCGAAGACATACGTCAGGATGAGATGCTTGCCGAACTGATGGGCGAAGGTTTTGCAGACAAGATCCGCTACTACCCGACCACGACTCGGGAAGAGAGCCCAAAGATGGGCCGCATAACCAATTTGCTGAACGACGGCACCGTTTTTGCGGACCTTGGCATCGAAGGCGGCATCAAACCCGAGACCGACCGCGCGATGGTGTGTGGCTCGCTAGCCTTTAACCTCGATATCAAGGAAATCCTTGAAGGGTTCGGCCTGCGCGAGGGCGCAAATTCCGAGCCCAAGGAATTTGTGATCGAAAAAGCCTTTGTCGGCTGATCAGACCGTGCCGGTCACCGCACAGACTGTGACCGGCGCATAAACCTGCCGTGAATCATGTGAATTTCAATCGTTTCAGCGCGGTTGGCGCTTGAATCAGGGCGCGTGGCAGTCTAAATTTCGGGCTCGAAATTCTGCAATCATCAAAGGAATGAACCCATAGCCCGCAGACCTCACAACGCGCCGCCGCAACGAGAAACCGGCCCGCGCGTCAATGAAAAGATCCGTGCCCCCGAAATTCGCCTGATTGGTGCTGATGGTGACAACGTCGGGGTGGTTCATCCCGCTAAAGCCATGCAACTTGCCGCCGATGCCGGCCTCGACCTGGTTGAGATTTCGCCCAACGCGAACCCCCCGGTCTGCAAGATCATGGATTTTGGCAAGTTCAAGTACGAACAGCAGAAACGCGAAAGCGAAGCCCGCAAGAAACAAAAAGTCATCGAAGTGAAAGAGGTCAAATTCCGGCCCAACACCGATACGCATGACTATGACGTCAAGATGAAGAACGTCTTCAAGTTTCTGGAAAAGGGCGACAAGGTCAAAGTCACCCTGCGCTTCCGTGGTCGTGAAATGGCACACCAAAATCTGGGGCGTGAGCTGTTGGAACGTGTGGCCGAGGACATCAAGGAACTGGGCAAGGTCGAGAACATGCCCAAGATGGAAGGCCGCCAGATGATCATGATGATCGGGCCGTTGCCGCAGAAATAAATCTGACTCTGTTTAATTTTGCAAAGCCCCCTTTTCAGGGGGCTTTTTTGGACACAAAACACACCTTACCAGACCCGACCTGAACGATAACAATCGCCATAAAATAAAGGCGTTTGCATCCCCTAAGTAATCCCCCTATGTATTTACATGGCACGGTCCGACCGGGTGCGGTTGGAAGCGGTATTCGGGACACAATCGGACGCGTGCGGGACACAACAACGGAAGGTGGATGCGATGGGCAAGGCCCAATCAACTAGCTATGTGGCGCGTCACCTGCCCAAAGAAAGGCGGGGAACGTGGCGCGATAAGGAATTCCGCGGTCTGGAATGCGTGGGGCGTTCTGACAAGGGCGCATGGTATTTGCGGCACACAATCGACGGAAACCGTTTTCGGGTTCGTCTGGGTGACTTTCCAGAAACCACGCCCGCCAAGGCGCGCGAACTGGCGCAGACAAAACTAGGTGCGGTAAATGCGCGGGTTGCAGCCACGGACAAAACAGCGGTTGCCCGCGAACTGCGCCAGTAACAGGCCCAACGACGGAACCGGGCCGAAGCGCCAACGCTGGGCGATGCGATAGACACCTATGCAGATATTCGGCTGGCGGGCACGCGGCTAAAGGATAAGACCGTCAAAGCTATGAAACGGCTATTCGCGAAGTATCTGCACATGCGCCCTGACGCCCTGCCCCCCGAAGCCGTGCGGTTGTGGATTGAAAAGGAACGTGTTCGCGCCCCCTCATCCATCAACACGACGTTGCGCCGCTCAAAGCCGCTGTTTCGCTGGATGTTCGAACAGGGGTGGACCACGCAAGACATTCTGGCCCCGCTAAAGGTGAAGGTCGAAAAAGAGCGCAATGTTTCCCCAACGAAAGAGCAAGTAGCGCAAATCCTGATTGCGCTGGAGGATGAAAAGAGCGCATCCGCCCGCGGGTTTGTTACCGCGCTGATATACACCGCGCAAAGGCGGGCAAACGTGGCGATGATGCAGGCGGGCGAAATCGACGTTGAAAACCGCGTTTGGACCATCCCCGCCGAGAAAGCAAAAACGGATGAGGATTATAAGACACCGTTAAGTGAAACCGCGCTGGAACATATCAAAGCCGCGGCTGAAGCGATTGGCGTTGACCTGAACGGCGACCCCGACACTTACGTTTTCCAAGGCAAGCGCGATGGTCCCTTCGGTGGCTTTGGTTCGATCAAACAGAGGTTAGACGATGCGCTGGGCGCGGACTTTCTGGATTGGACGTTTCACGACCTACGCCGCGCGTTTTCTGACGGGGCAATCAAGGCGGGTTCGGACGTGGCGATTGTTGACAGATGCTTAAACCATAGCGCCAGCGCCACGACGTCACGGCTTCAACGACGGTATCAGCGCGACCAGCAAGTCGAGCGCCAACGCGCCGTGTTTGAAGCGTGGGCGTCGTTGTTGGCCGATGCGCTGGCCGAAGCGCGCGGCGAAGAGCCTGCGAACAGAGTAATCAGTTTGAGCCATGGAAAGGGCTGATGATGAGTGACAATGTTTATGAAGTGCTGAACCTTGAAAACTGGAATGAGGATAAACCTAGCCTGATAAAAGCGCGGTCTATCGTGGGCGACGTGGATCTGAACGCGAACCGCGACGCGGATGGTGATTTGATTAAGTACCCCGCGACATGGGAAACCGGGGCGGAACACTTTATAACGCCATCACGCCGCGTGACCGTTGACTATCTGAAAGACTGCCGCGCGATGGTGGACACCGCCAACCAGAACGAAATTGAAGCCTCAGATTCGTTAAGCCTAAAGGCTGAGGCGTTGGGTTCTGACGTTGTGATGGACCTGAAAAAGGTTGCCCATGGGGTGCACATGGCCGCCCGCGACATGGGGATATCCGCTGACGCTGGCATGGTTAGCCTGTTCATGCATAGCGTAGCGGAAGGGCTTGAACGCGCCGTAACTGAAAACACGGGCCGTGGTGCTGACACGGTAAAAGCGGCAAAACAGACTTTCGACCGCGCTTTATTGGATAGCTTCGGAACGTCAAAAGACGCGCTTAAGTCAGCCCGCGCCCGCGCCAAAAAGCGGTAGGTAACGCAGGCGACACCACGCCGTTACCCACAAACAAAGCTAACCCACCCAACTTACCCCCATCAGTAACCGCAGATGGGGGTTTTTTTTAATGAACCTGACACTATCCCAACCGTTTCCAATGGCCGCGTCCATTCCTGACTTGGTGGCGCTATGGTCTGAGGAAGTAACACCAACGTCAGACACAACAGGGCGGCGCTATCCCGGCAAACGGAACACCGCCACCGGAAAAACCGTTGTAGACCCGATTGATTGGGCTGGGTGGATGTTGGCAAAGGCTGACGACGATTTCGCCCAACGCGTCCTGCACGGCATGTCCATTCACTCAAAAGGGCGTGTGAAGGACGCAATGAAATCGTGGCGCGAAAGGGGCATTCAACCGTCCCGCCGCGGCCACAACCTGACCGCCGATAACGCGGCTTAACCCGACATGAAAAACACCCTGCGCCGCTGGAACGGCACAGGGCGTGTAGGTCGGGCAGTCGATTAAAATCCGTAGTCCCGGCATATCACAGGTTTTCGTGTCTCAGAAATCCGAAGGGATTGAGACAATGACTAAACTTAAAAAGAGGTTCACCGTGAAGGATGAGGGCGGCGAAACGCGCCAGATTAGCGTCGGCGGCAATGACTGCCGGATGCTGGAACAGCTTCGCGCTGGCCCCGTTGAATGCCCGTCGCGGCGTCGCCATAGCGCGGTAGTTCACCGCCTGCGCAAACACCACGGCGTCAACATCAAGACTGAGCGTATCGACGACGGCGGCGGTGCATGGCACGGGCGCTATCACCTGATTTCGGAAATCGGTGTCGTGCGCGACATCACCGAGACAGGGGCGGCGTGATGCGTGTCTATGAGCAAAGCGACGGTTGTTTGACCGTCGCGATTACCGACGGCATTCACCGCATTATCCGCTGTCGCGACAACATTCAGTGGATTGTGCAACAGCGGACCAGCCCGAACGGAAAGCGGCCTTGGTCGTCGCTGGCGTTCTGCGCAACAAAGCGCGGTCTCGAAATCGCGACAAACGCGCTTGATTTGGGCAATCCAATTGCCTGTTGGGTCGGTTGGCTACCCGAACCCGAAACTGAGCCGTTTAACGACGTGACCCACCTTAGAAACGGGCGGGCGGCGTGATGAGCACGCACGAATTCCGTTCTGACAAACTAGACCGCCAGCGCATCGGGTCCGCCCTGCGCGCGCTGGCATGGGCCACAACCGACAAAGCCATGTCACCTGAAGCGTTACGCCGGGGGCTGGCCGAAATCGACACAATGGCCCGCGGCGCAACGCCCGCAATGGATGCGCTGATTGCGGCGCATCAAGACGAAATCTCAAATCAAAAGGATTTATTCCATGACTGAACAACCGAAACAAAACGGCCTGAACGCGCTGGGCAATGGGGCGGCTAGTCCGGCTGGCCCGTCGTTGGCCGATGCGATGAAATCCGCGGCGAAGGTGTTGGAAGCGGGCCTTGCAAAGTCGGGGCGCTACACCGCCGTTGTAACAGACACCAGCGTGGGTGAACGCACTGGCCCCGTGGGTTGGGGTGTTGTCCGCTTCGCGTTGGAAGGCGTGGACGACGTGGACGAAATCGCCGCGTTTGTTCCTGTCAGTCATGGCGCTGACGCGCTGGTTGACGATGGCAACGGAGGCGTGACCCTTAACCCTGCTGTGTTTGAGCCGAAACAAGCCCGCGTTGTTCTGGGTGGCCTCAACCGCCTGCACGCGCTGGTGACGGCCGCGGGGCTGGAAGCGGACGCAATCACGGATGGTGACGACCTGCCCATGTTGCTGGGCGCGCGGGTGGCTGTGATGGTGTCGAAAGGGAAGGACCGCGACGGGCTTCCGCAAAACGAAATCGCCAAAATCATCGGCCCCGCCCCTGTCGATGCAGACGCATCAGCGCCCGAACCTGCCGAAAGCTATGACCCGACGGACGCGCCGTTTTAATCGAACGGCACCTTGAAATGGCACTCAGGCGGGACACAACCGCCTGATGCTGAAATTTCCTGTTGTTTTTTAATTAGTAATCCCATCGCCAAGCCCCTCAGTGGAGGGCTGAGGTGGGGAAGGTCCGAACCTGATGAGATTTGCAGACGCGCCCGAACTTTTTGACAACGGATGGACAACCGTTGTCCCTGCCCACGGCAAAGCCTGCGGTAAGGGCTGGAACAGATGGCAGGCGGAAACACCGCCGCGCCACCTGATTGAAGCATGGGCCAACGTCCGCGCCGCCGAAAATGTCGCCCTGATAATGGACGGGACGATTGTTGCGGTGGACCTAGACCACGATGACGCCGAACGCGCTTTTGCAATCCGCGAAATTGCCGACGAACACCTTGGACAAACCGACCTGTGGCGCACCCGCAAACCGGGCCATAGGACTTTGCGCCTGTACCGCCCTGCCAATGAAAGCATAACCACCCAGCATTTCCACGGCGTTGATATATCCGTCTATTGCACGACTGGCCTGATTATCTTGGGCGGCAAGCATCCCAACGGCAACGAATACACATGGCCCGAAACCAGCCCGTTGGATTGCGGCCCCGATGATTTGCCGTTGGTGGACCAAACCCGCGTGTTGGGTTTCATCGAAGCCGTCACATCGGCGTTTCCACCCCCCGAAGGCGTTACCGGCTTCCGCGCGTCCACGCCGCACGGCGTCAACGCCGACGACGTTTTCGCGCATTTCATGGCTGGGCATGACCGCTTTATCAGCCTGCCCGCCGCCGCCAGCGACTTTATTCAGCGTTCCACCCAGCTACACCCCGCCATGGCCGCCGCCGTTTGGACGCTGGCGAACTACGGATATTCCGAAGCCGCAATATCGGGGTTCCTACGCGAAGCCGTGACAACGCACCCGCGCGCCATCGCGACCAGCCCAACGAACCGCGAACGGGAATTAGAACGGTCTGCCCGCGGTGCTGTGGCTCGGATGGGTGGTTAACTGCGTTGGGTGTGCTGGATAGATATTCGCTGATTATCGGGCTGGATGCGGAATATGTGTCCGCATCCGAACTGCCGAACCCGTCCGCGGATATGCTGGCCCGCCAATGTCCGACCTGCACACGGAAGGGGCCGGACATTCATTGCGAAAAGCGCACCTGCCATCCCGTGAAAAACATAGTCCTGTCGCACCAACTGAGTTACCGCACCCCCAACAACCCAGCGGCCCGCGACCATGTCGTCTATACCGAAGGCCGCACGCGCCGCCCGTATTTCAGTCACATGATTGGCGGCGTGATAGAAGATGCCCGCGCCGCTGGGATGATTTCCGAAGCCGACATTTGCAACGATGCCATCAACATTATCGTTGCGGCGCATTTCAGCCGTGCAGAACTGGCGACGTTTGCCGATTTCAACAAACTGAAAAAGCGCGCGCAGAACGTCCGCGGCACATACGCCACGATTAACCATAGGGACGGCATTCGTGTTCCTTACCGGATGCCGGGCGTCGGACGGGTGAATATCCGTGTGCGTTTGCTGGATACGATGTTGTTGGCCCCCGGCCGCGCACCACTGGCGGCGCTGGGCGATTGGATGGGCGTTGAAAAGCTGAGTATGCCCCCGGTGATTGATGAACAGGGCCAGCGTGTGCCCGCTATCCGCCGCATGGATTTGTGTTTGCAACAACACCCCGCCCCGTTTGAGGCATACGCCCTGCGCGATGCGGTGATAGCGCGGGATTGGATATTTGAAGTCGCGACGCTGGCCGATGCGTGGGGATTGGAAACAATGCCCGCAACCGTCGCCAGCATGGGCATTGAAAAAATACGGTCCTGCATATCGGATTGCGATTTGGACCCGTTACGCTTTTGCGGATGGCAGAAACCCCCTCGTGAACAGAAAACCATGTTGCCAGCCGTGGGCGATATAAAAACGCTGACGGCCGATTGCTTCCATGGCGGGCTGAATATCGCCTGCGAAATCGGCGTGCATGACGGGGATATAACCGACCTTGACCTTAAGGGGGCATACACGTCTGCCATGGCCGCCTTTCGCCCCGCGGATTGGGACTCCATCCAATACACTAAGGACGTGGACACACTGGCCCGCCACGACGCTTTGACGTTTGCACGGGCCGAATTTGAATTCCCGCCAGACACGCGCTTTCCGTGCCTGCCAGTTGCAAACGGGGGTTATGGCCTTTGCTATCCGCTATCGGGGGAAACCTGCTGTTGCGGCCCCGAACTGGAGTTAGCGGTGCAGATGGGCGCGCGCATCACCGTTAAACACGGCGTCTATGTGCCGTGGGCTGGAACGGCGCGGCCGTTGGTTGATTTCGCCAAATTCATCAACCATTGGCGCGCACGGTTTCCGAAGGGCACGCACCCCGGCCTGCACGCGCTGGTTAAGGAGGTTGGCAACAGTGGGTACGGCAAATTTGCGCAGGCTGTGGCAGGCTGGAAAACAAACCCTGTGACAGCTCGCGTGTTTGACACACGCAACGGCACATATCAGGACATGCCAGAAAGCGGCATAACCTGCGCGCCATATGCGGCCTACATTACGTCTATTGTCCGCGCGACACTGGCCGAAGCCGTTGCCGGATTGCCTGCCCACGTCACGATGATGAGCGCGACAACAGACGGTTTTCTGAGTGACGCGACGCTGGCAGAAGCGAAGGCCGCAACGTCGGGGGCAATAGGTACATGGTTTGCCGAACTGCGCGGCATGGTGGACCCAAACGGCGACACTGAAACGCTTGAGGTGAAGCATAGGGCGCAACGCGTGCTGGTGGTGAAAACCCGCGGGGGCATGGCGCTATTTGTCGAAGATGAAACAAACGTTTTTATTGCGCGCGCTGGGCACAAAATCCCCCACTGGGATAGGACAAAGCCGAAGATTGGGGAAGCGCACGCGTGGGAGGAAATCATACGGAACCGCGAATACGGTGACGTCATGACCAGAAAGTCGCTGGTGTCCCTGCCGAAGCAATACCGCCTTGGGTGCGACCTGATAGATGAAACCCGTGACGTTGCATCCAATCTAGACTTTGACTTCAAACGTATGCCCGTGGACGTGCGGGATTATGACGGGATTATCCGGTTTGGAACTGCCCCATTCGCCACGGTTGAGGATTGTTTGCACTGGCGGCGCGCGTGGGATGAATACAGGCATAAGGCCGAAGCGGTACTAAAAAGTGCTGACGATTGGTTGCGCTTTCACGGCTGGATGATGGACGGGCAACCGGGCGGTGTTGATTTGAAGCGGACGCAATTTGAACGCGCTGTGCTTGCGGCGTTTGCGCATCGCATACCCGGCTTTGACATTAAGTACCCCGACGCAGTGAAACTGCTGGATGGGTGCGGGGTGGCAGGCATAACCACCCGCACGTTGGACAACATACGCAGGCGCACTGAACAGCCACAACCGCGGGCCATAGCCATGACGTCCACCGACCTTGCGCTTGGCGGTAATCTGGCCACCGCCCTACCCCTCAACGCCCTGAAATCGGTGCTGTTATGACGGCTGTATCCACACAACTAGAAATAGGTTGTGCCCACTCAACCGGGGGCGATCAAATGCTAGGTTTTTCCGTCAGCGATTTTCAAAACCGCGTAAGTTGTTGTTTTCAGAGAGTTACCAACTGTCGAGATTTTCCGTCAGAATATACTAAGGGGGGGAGTAGGCACCTGACGGAAAAACGAAACCCGCCCAAATCCCCTGCATGGAAGGAAGCGAAATATGCAACCCGAACATCCAGACGATAAGGAACGGGAATTCACGATAACCCTGATGGACCGTGGCACCCACTACCACGCCAAAGTGGTGGACGATTTGACCAGCGCCGACGTGTTTGACGGCGAAGCGCCCACGCAACGCGATATTGTCCACCGCGTGAACATGGCGATTGAACAGTTTCAGGATTGCGTCGCGGAACACGGGGAAAGCATTGCCGTTGCGGTTTGGGGCGCAAAGGGGCTTTCGAATGCCTAAGACGTCGCGTCGTGCTGGCGTAAAATGGCGCATTTTGCGTGAAAAAGGGCGTTTCAATCTATCCAACATCATGGCGCGCGTGGACCTTCCGTCCTGCCCGATATGCGCGATGGACCTTCAAAACCGCCGCGCGGTGGCAACCCTGCACTATGCGGGCCTGTCGAATGCGGACATTGCCGAACGTATTGGCGTGACGCCCGCGACCGTGTGGCGGCATGTCGTGCGGTGCATCCCTCAAATCATCGAAGCGACGCACCGATTGGAACGTCAACGCGACGTTGACCACATTGGCGACCTGCAGAAGCTGGTGCTGGACACGCTGGAAACCATGAAGGTCGGGATTGAAACGCAGATGGGCGAAGGGAACACGGCGGCGGCCCTTCAAATCGGTGCGGACTTTCTGGACCATCTGGATATCTACATGGGGTTGCTGGACCGGGTGGACAAACATCGCCAGCGCCAGTTGTCCGACACAATCCGCGCCCTGTGCGCCGAAATTGTCAAATTGGACCCAATTCGCGGTGCCGATGCGATTGATGCTATTATTGGCGGCAATCCCGCCGTGCAAAATGTTCTGGATGAGGAAAGCGATAATGTCCGAGACAATACCTATACCGACTGAATGGACGATTGAAAGCGCCGCCCGTGCTTTGAAACATGAAGATGATGCGGCCGAAGATATGAGCACCGACGCTAGGGCAATCGCGGCTGTGGTTGCCCCCACGTTTGACCCAAGCACCAGCGACATAGATGGGGCCCGCGATGCCGCGTTTCAGGCGGTGGAAAGGTTAATGGTGCTGGCCGAACTGCATGACATGGATTTTGCGCGTAAGCGGGCGTTGAAGGTTGGCTTTTGCCATCTGGTGAATTGCGCGACCGAAGAACAGTTTCGGGACTATGAACAGGGCGCGTTTGCGGCGCTATGCGAAGGTTTTGGGGTGACACTGGAACAGGTACGCGGGGTTGGGGACGATGAGTAAGGCCACAAAGATTGTGAAGATGCCGAAGGGGAAAGCCAGTGCGCCCCCTGTTGAGGAAAGCGCCGTCGCGCCGCTTCCGACTGCAAACGACTTTCTGGCAATCCTGACTGCTGTGACACGCGACGTCGCATCCATCGCGATGGACCCGAGCAACGACCCGATGGACCGGACACGGGCCGCGGCTGTGGCTGGCACGCTGGCCGTGCGGGGGATTGAAGCGGAGGACCGGGCCGCCGCGGTGCATAGTGCCCAACGCAACAACGCCATACATGACATGTCACCTGCCCGTGTTTGGGATACTTACGACGACAAACCAAGGTTCAATCCGTTTGCAAAGATTGAATACAGGGAAGCCGTAAACCTGCTAACACGCGACGCAAAAGCGGTTGGGCTGGGCGTTACCCTCAAAAGGGGGAAGTGTAAAAGATAAATAACCAGATAAATTATAGTTTTAAGTAAGGCTGATAAACGCTGTGTCCCGCCTGTGTCCCGCAATTGCCGTTTTTCGGGGTTGATGGGGCGACGCGTTTGGAAGCCGCGACCGCCCCGGCACGGAAGGTGCCTTCCCCCTGATATGTCCACCGCGAGCATCGTGCAACCGTTCAACATTTGTTTTGGAAAAAAGTGCTGGATGCGTTTCAGGTGCTGTAGGTCGAGCCAAAGCAAGTGCGACACGGACAATCGTCCCGCCGCCCTTTAATCACGACGGCGTTTCCGATGGAATCGGCCAATGCAACGGCCGCTCGGAATGGCGGACCGGTCATCCGACGAAAAGCCCTGATGACGGCGGTGAGCCCATTTTATCCAGTGATGCGCGGCGCATGAATGTCCGTTGCTAGGTATCTACTCCATGGCAAGCGACGTCGCATTTCCGGTATGATCGTTTCTCCGTGCAATTCGTTTCTGCCATCGCGCTCGCAGCTACTTTCTTTTATTGGCTATGAATCTTGACCCTAAAACGGGAGAGGCAAACTGGCGCGAAACAAAGGTAGTTCCCAACGGAAAGTTCACGTTTAGCGTCGGTTTTGGCTTCTCGCCACAGAAAAAATGATTCCGGCACATACGTTCATGCTGATCCAGTAGAGTATTAGTGCAGATGCAAGTGAATAGACCAACGCAAACAGAACAACCGACACGATCAGGTAGCGGATCAATTGATCCTTTTGGTCATGCCAGCGCAATAAGGCTTCACTAATCCCAAAGAGCAACATCAAAACAGGTAGTAAATTAAATCCAAAAATCAGATGATCTTGGTCCGATAGGTCACTAATTGATAAAAAACTAACGCCTTTCAATTCATCCGAGCCTCCAAAAATAAAGATCGCCGAAATCAGAAATGGAAGCATAACTACGAACGATGTTCCGGCGACGATCGATTTGATCGGATGATAGCCGTGTTTCTCATAGACTTTTTCAACGACTTCGAAACGTTTTTCACCTTTTAGCCCAGCAGCTTGCTTTGCGATGTCGGCATCGACCAACTGCTTGAGCGTAAGAAATTTATCCTCAGACTTTTTCGCCCACTTCTTCAGCGGGATAGTCAAAATCGAGATCACCATTGCAAGCAGAATTATCGATAGCCCTGCAGAATTTGTTGCTGTCCACATCAATTCGAACAGCAACTCCATCGGATATATTACCGGCAACAGGACCGTATAAACGACATCCCGAATCACAGCGGTTCAGTGTGGTAAATCACGCGCTTACCGCCTTTGAGTTCCTTGGAAGCACGCACTTTAAAGCGCTCTTGTAGCTCGCGCTCGAAGCTCTCCCGGCTGTAATCCAGATACTGTTCCGTTTTATTTTGCAGCAACTTGACGACCATCTCGTCGTTCCGATCAACGAACTCAATAACAATGTCGCAATTGAAGGATCGCAACCAGTCAAGGAACAATGCCATCGGAATATTGGCAGAAATCCGAATGTGGTGAACAAGGGCTAGAACCAAGATTGCATCTGGATTGGCGCGGCTGTCAAATGAAGAGCGTTCCTTGCCTGCCCATCCCTGATTGGGGGAAACGTTGGACAGATCCAGCACCAAAGGCAAGATGTTGTTGTGCGCCGAGTGGGTAGATTCGTGCATAAACAGTTTCTGGACCGCATCGTGGTCGCCATCAGCTGCAATGACCAAATCTGCGTGTTCCGCAGCGATTTTTGAGAACGTGCCTGTATTGCAGCCAATATCCATTAGGCAGGATGGTTTCTTTTCCTGTACGAATTCTTGTACGAAGCCTTTTTTTGCCTGGAATTCATCGTCATCGTAAGTGTGGGTTTTGTCGTATTCCGACCAGTCCGTGTGTTCGATGTTTACAGAGAGCGACTTGACGAGGCGCGTTACACTTTCAACAAGTGCCAGCACATATTTTCGACTGACTTTGCGTTGACTTCGGTCCTGGGCAGGAACGGCATCGCGTTCACGCGCCTCAATCCGCCTTTCCACGCGTGCAGGTAGCATAATGTGGCTAGCGACACCGCGCTTGAAACGGGAGAAACCTCTGAAATAGTTGGCTGCCTCAACCGGAGGTATGCCATCTAAGTAGGACCGCAACAACGGAAGGTGATTGATTCCCAAGTGGCTGCGCATCATCAACGGCGTCAGAAAACAGCAACAAAACTGTCGATATGCCACCCAGGGTTCGCCTTCTTGCCAAGGCACAAACGACGGGATGTCGATAAAGACTGGCGCTGTACCTTCAAATTGGATGTTATAGGGCGTTGAGTCCTTCACGGTCCACCCAGCTTCCAACGCGTCGGTCAAGATACGCAGATGCAATAAAGCCGCGCGTCTTAGCATGGCGAAAGACCATTCGTATGAGTACGAAACGAGTGAGACAGGCTCGTGCCGCATCACACCTGCCCAGCCAGCTTCCAGGATTTCCTTTGCGACCGGATCGGCAGGTGCACAAAGAGTGGTTTTTACAACGCGATTTTCGTTTTCAAGTTGTTTGTAGAAGGGCTCAGCCTGGAGCTTTTGGAAGTTTTCAAACGTTTCACTGTCGACACCACGATAAATTGCGCGACCTTTTTTATCGGGCGCGTCGACTGCGTAAACACGGCTGCTGGGGTCACGAAAGGAGCCACTGATTGCGTTAATCATCGAGCGCTCGACTGTCTTCTTCGTCACTTTTTCCGCCAAACATCTTTCGCTTCAGCTTATAGAAGTATTTGCGAAACGTGTACGCAATGGCGGCGAAGAACCCAAGAATTGTGGTTACGATTACACTTCCTGAACCCGGGTCTACATATGCGAGCGCGACGGACGGGTGCACGATGGATGCTACAATAACGAGTAAGGTCAATTTTTTACGATTATTCATATATGTAGTCCTCGAATTTACTGCTGATGCCGTCAACGCGGCCTCTGATTCTATAGTCCTGATCCAGTTCCTGATAGCGACCCTCAGTCAAACATTTGAGGATCGCTTCCGCACCTTGAACGCTTGTCGTATAAGGCTGTTCATTTCTCAAGTTCACATAAGTTTTGCAGCGCCCTTTTGGAAAAATACCCCCTAATATCCCAAAACGGTCATGTACAAAAAACTCTGGGTCTTTCGCAAAACGGGTCTTTCTATCTCCGCGGCTCCGCCAGGGACCGTGATCTCCAAAGATATAAAGAATCGCTGTTGGATCTTCCCGTTCAAGCTGATCCAGCAACTGATCCAACGTTTGCCGTGCTTCTAAAGATTTATTCAAATAATAGTCATTGTAAGCGGCATTCGCTTCTTCGTCTTCGATCAAAAAGTCTTTTCTGGTGTGACCTGGGGAGTAGATGGACGCCAGTAAAAACTGTGGCTTCTTCTGACGTGACAGATACGATACGAAATCCAGCACGTGTGCTGCTTTGTCGATCTTTATATCAGTTTCATTTTTGTCGATGAATCTGCAGAGGCCAAACAATGACACCTGTCGAAACTTGCTATCATTGAATTCGCATGCGCCTGCTGTTTGCAACGGAATGTGATACCGATCCACAAAGCTGCCCTGTTCGGTCCCAAAGTAATTTCCGGAATAGGCTGTGTTGATTTCGTAGCCATTGTTGCGGAAAATCGCGTTTAGACGACCGTCATACTTACCCCTATAGAGTTCTAAACTTTTACCACTAGATTTACCGCGATCAAATTCATCAAGCTCCATCCGTAGCATTAGATTCATCGCGTTCTTTGTGGGGACACGTGCCGAAAACAGATTCTCGAACCTGTCCATTCTGGAGTAAATCGGTTCGTGGAAAGCGGTCTCTTCAATGCCCATGTAACGAGATGTCAAGCTCTTGGGGTGAATTGAGTCAAGCGAGATAAGGTAAACATTTGGTTTATTATCAAACTTGATATCGTCGATGGCTGGAAACTCCGTGTACTCAACCTCTTCATATGCATCCAGTACATCCCGCAAGGGGACAATGATGAAAGCCACAGCCACGAGAATAGCAACTATTGCTCGGCCCCGAATGCCCAAGCTCAGAACAATGTAAGTTAGATAGATCGCAAGAAGGCAAATGCCAATCATCGCAATCGTCGGAAGCAAAACGAATGCTTCGACCATCGACCAGTTTATCGAAACAACGGCAGCAGCAAAAAAAAACCCTGTCACGGCACGTGCCGCGATTGCGAGTTTTGGCGGCAAAAAGTTTGTAACGATGACCAGGGCAACAAGGACTACAGAACAAGCCACAAATGCTGTTCTGATGTAGTCCAGTTCGACAGGGCGAAACTCATTTTTTGCGCTGTAGATGGTATCCAACGTGAAGATCGATAGCGCAACGACCAAAATGAATACACTTAAAAACACACTTCGGTATCGCATTTGGATATTTTTTGTCGCCAAGTCAGAATCTAATTGTCGGGTGCGTGTTAGGTCTAATTTGCTCAACGGCTATTGAAAAGCAGTTTTTTGGTTCATTCGCGGTTTTTGGTAAGCCCGTTTTGACTGGTCCGGATTGATTGTTAGGGTCAGGACTCGTAACCAATAGATGACGGTTGCTGCAAGGGCGATTGCTGAGAGGAAGACCTTTGGGCATCTGTCGTATCGGGTTGCTACGCGCCGCTAGTCCTTGAGCCTGCCTAACATGATCTCGATCCGGTTGCGACGATTACAGTGGTGCTTGTCGTATTTCACAGTCTTCTTGCGCTGTTTCCGGCCGGTGATACAGGTACGTATCCCTTTGTCTTTCAATGCTTCTCTGAAACAGTCGGCGTCATAACCACGGTCACCAAGCAGCCAATCGACGTCCGGCAGGCTGCTCAGCAACTCTACTCCGCAACCACTGGGACGACAACGCCTGACAACCAAAGAAGCCAATGTGAGGGGGTTGGAACTGTGCACGGGCTATATTGATACCCGAGAGCGCCCCGAAACGGCCTTCCGTGGCCCAACATTGCAAATTGACTGCCCCAAGAACGAATAATTCGCATCAAAACAGCATATTAGAAAAATTCTGGCAAAAAATCACAAGTAGACATCGCTCGACTTGAATATATCGCGGGCATAAGGAGTTTCGGACATGAAAAAAATTATCATCCCCGCGTTGGCGGGTTCTATGGCGTTGTCTGCCTGCGCACAAAAAGCAGAAAATGTAACGGCAAGTTATGTTCCCATGACGCTGTATACGGACCAAAACTGCAAACAGCTTCGGCAGGAACAAGCACGAATTGTCGCTCAAGTGAACCATCTGACTGGTGAACAGAATAAGAAAGCAACCAATGATGCCGTGGCAATGGGCGTTGGCTTGGTGTTGTTCTGGCCCGCGCTATTCTTGCTTGCGAATGATAAAGACGAAAGCGCGCAACTGGCCCAAATGAAAGGCCAATACGACGCCATCCAAGCGGCTGGCGGGCAAAAAGGATGTTGGACCTAAGTCCAGCATCCTCGCCACAAAATTTTGGCCGATGCCATTAGAAGCCATTATACTGATAACTTTATTAAATTTGCGGACACAGCAAATCTAAAGCTTAAGAGATGAACACACGCGCCATGTGCGCCGAGAACCCGGCAAACTAATGGCTTGAGGTATTCGGACGCCTAAAGCCCTAATTGCTTTGGTAACGTGGCTTTCGGGACACGGTCGGGACACAGCGCAAAGATTGCGCAAAAACCTGTGTCCCGATATTCGTATTAATTATTCTATAACAATAGGTTAATGCAATATCCTTTGCGGGGTTGTGTCCCGCAAGACGCCCTTTTCAGGGGGCTTTATTGTTCCGCCTGTCGTTCACGCAGCCAAACGATCGAGTCGTTCACATCGAAACCAAGAGAAATGAGATCGACCACCAACAGCAGCACCAAAAACTGCACATAACCCGGTGACAATGCGGAAGCATCCATCAACAGCATTATGACGATTGCCAGCATTGGAACCCAACAGACCAAATGCGGCAGCGCCATCGCCTTTGTCATACCTCTGGCCGCGCGCATGATGGGAATGTTCAGCGCCATTCCAGTCACCGACAGCGCAGCGATCAATGCACCTTGTGGTTGATCGACAAATGCTAGTGGAGCCAAGTTGACGGGAATAAGTACGAAAGCCATCCAAAACTGAACCCAAAGGGGTAATTCCCTAAAGCTCAGCCAAATATCGCGAACCATTCGTCACCTGTGCACTATTAACTAATCAATTACTTTAATTGATACACAGGATTAGTCAGTTCACAAACACGTTAAACGGCTGCAGATAGCGCTTTACTCAACTTTGTGACTAATTCGCCGATTTCCGAGTTTCCGATAATGAAGGGCGGCGCCAATAGGATATGATCGCCATGCCTGCCATCCCGCGTACCGGACATGGGATAACAGATTAGTCCTTCAGAAAACGCGGCTTTTTTTATCTTGGCTGCTGTGCCGTGCGAT
The DNA here is from genome assembly GCF_013031225.1 of Ruegeria sp. HKCCD7221. NCBI lineage: Bacteria > Pseudomonadati > Pseudomonadota > Alphaproteobacteria > Rhodobacterales > Roseobacteraceae > Ruegeria > Ruegeria sp. HKCCD7221. The sequence continues at coordinate 696,780 of NZ_WPZE01000001.1, read as the reverse complement.
GGATCAATCGGTGTTTTTGTCGCACGATCTCCAACCAGCTCCAACCCTCGGAACAACCCACGACCCCGGATATCGCCGACATTCGGATGCTGGCCAAACTCCTCCAGCAGCGCATTTTGCAAAACGTCCCCCATCTCGGTGGCCCGCGTTGGAAGGTTGCGTTGTATCAGTTGCTGTACAACTGCCAAGGACGCAGCCGTTGCTACAGGATGGCCAACATACGTGTGCCCGTGCTGAAAGAAACCGGAACCTTCCTCAATCGCGCCATACAACTTACTGGTGCACAGCATCGCTCCGATAGGCTGATACCCTGCCCCCAAACCTTTTGCGATACACAGGATATCCGGAGAGATTCCGTCGTGGTCACAAGCAAACAAATGCCCGGTTCGCCCCATACCGCACATCACTTCGTCCAGAATCAACAGAACACCATACTGATCGCAAATCTCTCGGATGCGGCGAAAATACCCCTCGACCGCCGGGACCGCGCCCAACGTCGCGCCGACAACCGGCTCGGCCATGAACGCCATCACCGTTTCAGGCCCCAATCGCAAAATCTCTGACTCAAGTTCGTTTGCAACACGCTGCCCGTAGTCGTAACTGCTCTCGTCATCCGGCTTCTCAGCGTATTCATAACACGGGGCGATATGTGTCATCTCGATCAGCATCGGCGCGAACTGCGCACGTCGCCACGCATTGCCACCCGCAGACAACGCCCCCAACGTATTTCCATGATAGCTTTGACGACGCGCAATCACATGACGTCGTTCGGGTTGACCAATCTCAAGGAAATACTGTCGCGCCAGCTTGATCGCCGCTTCGGTCGCCTCGGACCCACCGGACACAAAATAGACGCGGTCCAGATTACCCGGCGCATGTTCAATCAACAGGTCTGCCAAGGCTTCGGCTGGTTCGGATGTCATGAAACCGGTATGCGCAAAGGCGATCTTGCCCACTTGATCCTGCACGGCCTCAATAACCGATTGATCCGAATGACCCAAACAAGACACCGCAGCATCCCCGCAATCCAGATAACGCTTTCCTACGGCGTCAATGACGTAACACCCGTCCCCTGCAACAGCGACCGGCAAGTTGGATTTTGTATGGCGTGGAAAGACATGGCTCATGAAACATTCTCCTTCAATGCTGCGACAAGTGCCTTCACCGAGGACCCATTGTCCTTCCAGGGCATGTCATCCCGATCAGTCATGCTGTTTTCAAAACCGACGCGCACATCACCGCCACGTCTGGCGGCTGCCAACAGGCATTCATGCTCTTGCCGGCCAAACGCACAAGCCATCCATCGCGATTGAGCGGTTGGAAACAGGTCCAGTTCCTTCGGATTTGATTGCTGTCCTTCCACATACCGACCAAGAACCAACAACCTGTCTGTCTGACCCGACCTGATCAGCCCCTGTTCCTGCCAGCGACCCAACACTGCGGCATCATCGGCATCGTACAAGATATGTTGCACCTGCGTTCCTTGCTCGGCGCAAACGCCATAAACCTTGTCGACCAGCTCCGGTGATCTGGCAATTTCTCTGACCGCGATCGAAACCCATTTGGGGCAGACCCGCTCTAGACACTCTAACTGAGCGGAAACATCGTACATGTCAGCAGCTTCGGTCGTAATCTGAACGTCCATTTCAGGGACGACCCTGTGCAACTCGGCAATCGTTTCTATGTATCGGCCAGCATCCAAACTGTGCTGCCCATTTTCATCGCGCACGTGCAGATGAATACCTTGCGCACCAGCATCGAAACAGGCCTGCGCCGCCGCTACAATCTGCTCGGTCGTAACGGGCAGATTATGATGGTCACTTATCCCGCGGCGCGCGCCGTTGGGTGCCACAAGAATATACGGCGCATGCTGTAATTGCTCGGGTGTCATCAAAGCGGCCTTCCACAGTTCAATTTTATCTACCCCCATACACCGTGTTTTCAATTTGCAATTTGCAAAACATATGTTTTTTTCATGCTATGAAAGACACGCTCAACAACCTCACCAACAAGCTACGCCGGGACATCGAACAGATGCCCCCCAGCCTTCAAGCCGCAGCAAAGTACATCATAGATTATCCGGGCGATTTTGGCCTGAACCCTATTCGCCTAACGGCTGCACATATTGGCGTCAGTTCAAACGTTTTGGTTCGCCTCGCCCACCGCATGGGGTTTGATGGCTTCGATGCTTTTCGTGAACCTTTTCGGCAAGCTCTGGTTACGGACCGAGAGGGCGAATTGGGTCAAGATTGGCTGGCAAATCTGCAATCAGGGGACCAGCTAAGCCAATCACAAGCAAAATACGCGCAGAATGCTCAGAACGTCGTAACCCGATCGCTCAGGCTCATGCACCCGGAAAAGATACGCAGGGCCGTTGATTTTATCACCAAATCTAAAAGATGTTTTGTGACGGCCACGCGTGCCAGCTATGCGCTGTCATACTATTTTTCCTATGTCGGACGAATGGCACATCCCGGCATTCAACTTGCACCCCGGCATGTCGGGTCGGCTGTTGATGATTTGCTGGACGCAGACCACAGTGACTGCCTTATTGCGATTACAGTCCACCCATATTCAGCCGAAACAATTCAATCGATGCGGTTCGCAAGGCAGAAAGGGATGAAAATCATCCTTGTGTCCGACAGCGATGTCATTGCGCCAAAAGTTGAGCCTGACGTGACGTTTCCCGTCAGCGTCCGCTCCCTACATGATTTCTCGAATTTTACCGGCGCGATGGCTGTTTTGGACTGTATCCTGGGGCATCTTTTCGACGCGGGTGGCAAAGACGCACACCACCGTGCAAGACAATATCAACAAGCGCGCGAAAACACCGGCGCTTATTGGAGGCCTTCGAAAGCACCCAAAATTCGAAAACCATAACCAAGGCCCTTTGTTTCCGGGCCTTGGTTTATTGGTGTGTTACGAGCAGGCGTTGATTGCGCGTTTAGTCATGACGCTGACGAGGTGGGCGCGGTAGTCCTTGCTGCCGTGCAGGTCGCCGATCATGTTTGCGGGGTTGATGCTCAGGCCGGTCAGGGCGTCGGGGCGGAACTCGGTGTTGAGCGCTTGTTCAGCCTCGGACCAACGGAACACGCCATCCTCGCTGGCGCCGGTGACAGCCACGCGCACGCCATCTGCGAACCGCGCCAGATAGACGCCGACCAACGCAAAGCGCGACGCAGGTTGCAGGAACTTCTGATAGCTCGCGGCCTGCGGCACGGGAAAGCGGATCTGGGTGATGATCTCGCCCTCGTCCAACGCCGTTGTGAACATGCCCTGAAAGAAGTCATCCGCCGCGATCTGCCGCGCGTTGGTCACAATGGTCGCGCCCGATCCCAGCACGCCCGCCGGATAACAGGCCGCCGGATCATTGTTGGCCACCGAGCCACCAATGGTGCCGCGATTGCGCACCGCCGGATCACCGATTTGCCCGGCCAAAGCCGCCAGCCCAGGATAGGACCCCGCCGCCTCGCGCGCCACCACCGCATGGGGCGTGGCCCCGCCGATCGAGACCGAGCCGTCATCCTCGACGCACACGCCCTGCATCTCGGCAATCCCACCCAGCGATACCAGCGCCGAAGGGGCCGCCAACCGCTGCTTCAGCGTCGGGATCAGCGTCTGCCCCCCGCCCAACGCCTGTGCGTCCTCGGCCCCCAACGCGGCAACCGCATCGGCAATGGTCGAAGGCTTCTCAAACTCGAAACTGTACATTTCGCATTTCCTTTCCGAAGAACACGGATCCGTTCTTCATCTGGCTATAAATATCCCGGGGAGCGCGAGGGGCTGGCCCCTCGCACCCCAACCTCTCAACTGTTCATCGCCGCCCAGACGCGCGACGGGCTCACCGGCATGTCGATGTGATCGACAGCCTTGCCACCCGAATGCATCGCATCCAGAACCGCATTGACCACAGCGGGGGGCGAGCCGATGGCCCCGGCCTCACCACAGCCCTTCACACCCAGCGGGTTATGCGTACACGGCGTCTGGCTGGAATGATCCACGCCATAGAAAGGCACGTCATCGGCCCGCGGCATGGCGTAGTCCATATAGGACGCACTCAGCAGTTGGCCATTCTCGTCATAGGCGCAGTTCTCCAGCAGCGCCTGACCGATGCCCTGACCGATACCGCCATGCACCTGGCCATCCACGATCATCGGGTTGACGATGTTGCCAAAGTCATCGGCCGCGGTGAACGCCTCGATGGTGACCTTGCCGGTCTCAGGGTCCAGCTCGACCTCGCAGGCATAGGCGCCCGAGGGGAAGGTAAAGTTGGCCGGGTCGTAAAACGCGGTCTCCTCCAGCCCCGGCTCGACTTCCAGCGGGTAGTTATGCGGCACATAAGCCGTCAGGGTCACATCGCCCCAGGCCACCGACTTGTCGGTGCCCGCGACGCTGAACTGACCGTCCTTCAGCTCGATATCCGCCTCGGACGCCTCCAGCAGGTGGGCTGCGATCTTCTTGGCCTTGTCGATCACCTTCTCGGTGGCCTTGACCATGGCCGAGCCACAGACCGCGAGGCTGCGCGAGCCATAGGTGCCCATGCCGAACGGGATCTTGGACGTATCGCCATGCACGATTTCGACCATCGACTCGTCGATGCCGATCATGTCGGCCACAACCTGCGGGAAGGCAGTCTCATGCCCTTGCCCGTGGCTGTGTGCGCCGACCATGACACTGATCGATCCGGTAGCATTCACCCGCACGGTCGCCGCATCATAGAGACCCGCCCGAGCCCCCAGCATCCCCACGATGTTCGAGGGCGCAATGCCGCACGCCTCGATATAGCAGTTGATGCCCAGGCCCCGCAGCTTGCCCTTGGCTTCGCTTTCCGCACGCCGCGCGGCAAAGCCCGCCAGATCGGCGGCAGCCTCAAGCTTGTCCATGGTCCCGTTATAGTCCCCGGTGTCATAGGTCAGAGCCACCGGCGTGTCATAGGGGAACTGGGTGATGAAGTTCTGACGGCGCAGCGCAATCGGATCGACCCCCAGCTCGCGCGCGGCCTTGTCGATCACGCGCTCCAGTTGGTACGTCGCCTCGGGCCGGCCCGCGCCGCGATAGGCATCCACCGGCACCGTGTTGGTAAAGGTCGCCTTGACGTTCACCTGAATGACCGGCGTGGTGTAATTGCCCGCCGCCAGCGTGCCATGCAGCCATGTGGGTACCGAGCTGGCAAAGGTCGACAGATAAGCCCCCATATTGGCCAGCGTATTGGTGCGCAGCCCGACAAAGTTGTTCTCCGCATCCAGCGCCAGTTCGATCGTGGTCACGTGATCGCGGCCATGGGCATCGGACATGAACGCCTCGGACCGGCTGGCCGACCATTTGACGGGCCGGTTGCAGGCCTTGGCGGCAAAGGTCACAAACGCCTCTTCCGCATAGTGGAAGATCTTGGTGCCAAAGCCACCGCCCACATCCGGGGCCACCACGCGCACCTTATGCTCGGGCAGGCCCAACACAAAGGCACACATCAGCAGCCGGATCACATGCGGGTTCTGCGAAGTGGTGTAGAGCGTATAATCCTCGGTCCCGCGGCTGTATTCCGCCACCGCCACGCGCGGCTCCATCGGGTTGGCAACCAGACGGTTGTTCACCAGATCCAGCGTGGTCACATGGGCCGCATTGGCGAACACCTCGTTCACCTTGGCATCGTCGGTCTCGCCCAACTGCCAGTCATAGCAGACATTGTTCTTCAGATCGTCATGGACCAGCGTCGCGCCATCCTGCACCGCCGCCTTCATGTCGATCACGGCAGGCAGTTCCTCGAGGTCGACGTCAATCGCCTCGGCCGCATCGCGGGCCTGGGCCAGGCTGTCGGCCACCACGGCGGCGATGGGATCGCCCACATGGCGCACCTTGCCCTGTGCCAGAATGGGATGCGCCGGTTCCTGCATGGGTGCGCCGTGCTTGTCGGTCACTTCCCAGCCGCAGGGGATGCCGCCCACCCCTTCGAAATCCTTGCCGGTAAACACCTTGACCACACCCGGCATGGCCTCGGCCGCCGAGGTGTCGATGCTGTTGATCTTACCATGCGCGATATCCGAGCGCAGAAAATACACATAGGCCTGTCCGGCCACGTTGATGTCGTCGGTGTAATTGCCTGCTCCGGTCAGAAAGCGCACGTCCTCGCGCCGCTTGGAACTGGCTCCGATGCCACTGTCTTTGGGCATTGCTTGTTCTCCTCCCTCGGGCCGCTTATTCGACGGCGATGTTGCTCACGTCCTGACCAGATGCGGCCATGATCGCCTTGACGATGTTATGATAGCCCGTGCACCGGCACAGGTTGCCCTCCAGGTAATGCCGGATCTCTCCTTCCGTCGGGCGCGGGTTCTCTTTCAGCAAAGCCGCCGCGCTCATCACCATCCCCGGCGTGCAAAAGCCGCACTGAAGACCGTGATGATCCTGAAACGCCTGCTGAATCACGTTCAACGACCCATCCGCATTGGCCTGACCCTCAATCGTGCCAACATCGGCTCCATCCGCCTCCAAAGCCAACATGTTGCACGACTTCACAGCCTGACCATCCACATGCACAACACACGCACCACATTGCGCCGTGTCACACCCAACATGCGTACCAGTCAAAGACAAATGCTCGCGCAAAAAACCAGACAACAACGTCCGACCCTCAACCTCACCGCTCACAGCTACGCCGTTCACAGTCATCGAGACCTGTGTCATGAACTCCTCCCATTTCGTGTTTTCCCTTAACGAGAGTTAAACACGAGGATTTTCATTTGAGAACAAAAAACTGCGATTTTTCTGCGGTCTGGCGAATTGCCGGAACTCAATTACGCTTTCGCGATGACCGTGGCTGTGGCCGTGTCGGAATTTCCTTGAGCAAGCCACCCACGCCCATCCCGGCAATATCGACACCCGTAGTTTCGACCCCGCACGCCACGCGGGACAACACCCAGTCAGCCCCGTTCAATGCCGGAGAGCGCGCACATCCCGGTAGACCGATCACCGGCCGGGATTCCAATGACCCCAAAAACAGCAGGTTTCCGGGGTCTACAGGCATGCCAAACCGATCCACCTGCCCTCCGGCGGCGCGAACCGCTTGGGGTGCCACATCATAAGCGTCGGATGTCGCAGAGCCGGTCAAGATCATCACCAGATCACCAGACATTGCTGCAATCGCCTCAGCCAAAGGCTCGGGGCTATGCGGGACAATACGCACATCTGTAAGCTGCATTCCCAAGGTTTCGACCCGGTTGCGGATTGCCGCAATTCCCTTTTCATTGGACGGTCCGCCGGGGATATCTGTCACCACAAGCCCCGCTGTTTTCAGCGTCGGTTGGACCAATCGAATGGAAGCTTTCGCAAGACGAGAGGCATGCAGCACATCAGCCCCCGGCACGGCATAGGAAATAATCTTGATGGTCGCGACCATCCCCCCTTCGCTCATCTGCTGATATTGCGGCACGGTCGCCACGGAAATCATCGGATTGACCCGATTGAATTCCTCAAGCGCGTCGACATCCAAAACGACGACACCCGGCCCATCCGCAAGCAGGTTCACACGGCCGGTGAAGGGCGACGTCACGCGCAGCCCGACAGCGCCCGGGTCTGGCGCAAGCGAGTCCGCCAACATCTGCGCGGCATCATCTTCATGGCAGTCACCCGGTTCCAGTCGCGCAACTGTAACCGAGGTATGGCCCGCAGCCGTCAACTGATCAAGATGTTCAGGCGCAAGAACAATCCCCTTGCGCAGTTTGTTTTCACCAACCTTGACCGAGTGGGCAAGTATCGCACCGTTTGCATCAGCTACGGGAATGGGTCCGAATTTCACGCCTTGCCTCTTAGTACAGCGGTCATCTGAGCCAGAATTGCCACCGCAATCTCCGACGGGTCGGCGGCCCCGATATCCAAACCGATCGGGCCATGAATACGGTCAATCTGGGCTTTGGTGAAGCCTGCCTCGGTCAGTCGGGCGACGCGTTTCGCATGCGTTCGGGTAGACCCCAAGGCACCGATATAGAACACCCCGGCCCGAAGCGCAGATTCAAGCGCCGGATCATCCAGCTTGGGGTCATGGGTCAGCAAAACGACGGCAGTGCGCACATCCAACCCGAGCTTGGCGACGGCTTCGTCAGGCCAATCGGTTAGTATGGTTTCCCCCGGAAAACGCGAGTCCGAGGCAAATGCATCCCGCGGGTCGATGATCGCGGGGTCGTACCCGGCTATCCGCGCCATCGGTACCAACGCCTGCGCAATATGAACAGCACCCACGATAATCAGACGTAGCGGAGGGTTATGGACCGCCACAAATGTCTTTCCGTCTTCCTCAAAACCCGATCGGTCCATGCGCACACGCTGCGGATAGGCATCTCGTTTCAGGGCCCTGTGGCCCGTTTCGACATTAACTTCGTACACGACAGGCTCGCGCCCGGCCCGCGCATCGACCAGTTCACGCAACATGGCTTCGGGCAGCACGCTTCCGATGGGCTCGACCAGAACCCGGATCGTACCGCCGCAGGCAAGCCCAACGGCAAAGGCGTCTTCGTCGCTGACACCGAATTCCAGCAATCGCGCCTCTTTCTCGTCGATCGCTTCCAGCGCCTCGACAATGACTGCGCCTTCGACGCAACCGCCTGACACTGACCCTTCGATCCGGCCATCTCCGGCGATGACCAATTGCGCTCCGACGCGGCGTGGCGCGCTGCCCCAGGTTTCAACGACAGTGGCAAGAGCGGCAGATTTACCCTCATCATACCAACGCAAAGCCGTTTCCGGGCTGTTGTCGAATCTGTCCATGGCACCCTCCCGGCGTATTCTGATCCAACATAGGGAGGTTTGCCGTAATGAAAAGTGAGCCTAAAGGCCAATATGTTCGTGACCGTTTCTAACCCATTGGTTCATCGCGTCCGTTCGGCGCAAAAAGGCTCAGTTCGAGGCGGATTTTTCAAACCGTTGATTGTCGTGTTCTCTGGTCGTAGCTTGAGCCCACCGCTGGCAGCATCCAGCGTATAACAGATCTCATTTTTACAACGGAGACAGAGAGTTGAAACGCATTGTTACACTGGGAATAGCCATTGGTCTGTTCACATCGACGATCGCATCGGCAGACACATTCCTGCGCTATGGCGAGGTTGAGGGCTGGAAAGTATTCATCGACCAAGACAAGAAATCCTGCCTGATCGAAGCGGTGGATGACTCGGAAAATGTGGTTCAGATGGGCCTAACCGAAGATCGCGGTGTTGGATATGTCGGCGTTTTCACCAAAGCCAAGACCGATATCAAACGCGGCGACACCGAGGCCGTGGCCGTTCTGTTGGGTGATAACCTTTATATCGGCGAAGCGACCGGCATGAAGGGCAACATTACCAAAGGGTACTCGGGCGGCTATGTCTTGTCGGACGACCCGCAATTTGCCGAAGACATCGCCAAGCAAAAGGTCATGGTCGTGTTCCCCGAAAAGGAATTCGCCTTTACCGTTGATCTGACGGGCACCTACAAGGCCATGGAAATGGCCCGCAAATGCAACGAAGAACAACTAAGTTAGACTTCACCCGGAAAGCGCGGACATGAGCCGCGCTTTCTCACCCACATCGTCGGGTTTAGAAATTACGTCTGCTAGGTCTTCTAGCGTGGCAATGGAATGTCCCGCGCGAAAGCTGTCCACATGAGGCAGCATTGCTGCAACACCTTGCGCCTTGGGCGCAAACCCGTCCCAGCGCAGCAACGGGTTCAGCCAGATCAGGCGGCGCGATGACAAGTGCAAACGTTCAGTTTCCTTGGCCAGAGCCTCGGGTTCTCCGCGGTCCAGCCCGTCGGAAATCAACAACACGACCGCACCCTGCCCCATAACACGCCGAGACCAGTCTCGATTGAAGGTGTGGAGGCAATCACCAATGCGGGTTCCCCCTTCCCAATCCTGCGCTTCGGACCCTGCCGCAGCAAGGGCTGCATCCACATCGCGTTGCTGCAAATGCCGAGTGATGTTGGTCAGTCGGGTGCCGAAGGTAAACGCGTGAACCTTGGCCCAGCCCGCCCCCTTTGCATTTGAAACCGTATGAAGGAAATGCAGGATGATCCTGCTGTATTGGCTCATTGACCCAGAGATATCGCAAAGCACGACAAGATTGGGCCAGCGCGGTTTTGGCTTGAGATGCTGGATGTCCCGCAGTTCTCCACCCTGGCGCATGGCCGCGCGCAGGGTTCGGGCCCGGTCAATGCGGTTGCCTAAATGGCTGGCCTGTCCACGCCGCGACTCGATGGGTTTTACCGGCAGGGTCATCCGCGCCAACATGCGCTTAGCCAATGCGATTTCGGCCGTGCTCATCTGTTCAAAGTCAAGGCTGCGCAGCCGTTCCTCGGACGACGCCGTTTGTGATGCGTCAATTTCAAGTTCGGTCTCTTCGTCGGTTTCAGACGTTTCAGGAAGGTCACGCTCGACACCGTCCAATAGAGCCTCGGCCGCGCGTTTTTCGCCCGCATCGGCCTTGCGATCCTCTTGAACGCCCCGCACGGCAGGCAGCATCATGGCCATCATGTGCTCCATATAGCGCGGATCACGCCAGTACATGCGAAAGACTTGCGCGAAAACAGTTCGATGTTCAGGTCGGTTCACGAAACAGGCATGGAGGGTCCAATAGAAATCCTGTTTCTCGGAGAATCCTGCCGCCTGCACCGCACGAATGGCGTCCACGACACGGCCTGTGCCAATAGGCAGTCCGGCTTTGCGCAGAGCCCGGGCAAAATGCGTGATGTTCTGCGCCAGCTTTGGATTTTCAGGGATATCCAGCGGGAGTTGCTCGACCATCAAAAATCATGGGGGCTCTGCCCCCATACCCCCGAAGTATTTTTGAACAGAAGAAACATCAGGCCGGTTCAAGAGTGGCTTTGGCTTCGTCCAAAATGCGTTTCGCCTCGGAGCCCTGAAGTTTCTGAATGTCGTCCTGGTATTTCAGGATCGCGCCCAGCGTGTCGCCGATGACTTCAGGGCTGAGGTTGATCACATCAAGGGCCAGCAGACACTTGGCCCAGTCAATCGTTTCAGCCACACCCGGTTTCTTGAAAAGATCTTCGGTGCGCAAGTGCTGAACAAAAGCCACCACCTCGCGGCTGAGGGCTTCGGCCGCTTCGGGGGCACGGGCGTGGAGGATTTCGATCTCACGCTCGAAGTCCGGGTAGTCGACCCAGTGGTAGAGGCAGCGGCGTTTAAGGGCATCATGCACTTCGCGCGTGCGGTTTGAGGTGACGATGACAATAGGTGGCTCGGGCGCTTGCACAGTACCCAGCTCGGGGATCGTCACCTGAAAATCGCTGAGGGCTTCGAGCAGGAAGGCCTCGAATGGTTCATCCGTGCGGTCGAGCTCGTCGATCAGCAGGACCGGTGCGCCGTTTGCGTCGGGACGCATGGCCTGCAGCAAAGGGCGTTCGATAAGGTAGTCGTCCGAGAAAAGCTCGGTCTGAAGTGCGCCCCGGTCCGCGCTACCAGATGCCTCGGCGGTACGGATCGCTACCATCTGCGCCGGGAAGTTCCATTCATAGACGGCAGAGGACGCATCCAGCCCCTCATAACATTGCAGTCGGATCAGTCGGCGGTTTAGCCCGGCGGCCAGCGCCTTGGCGATCTCGGTCTTTCCGACCCCGGCCTCGCCTTCCAGAAACAGCGGGCGGCCCAGTTTCAGCGACAGGAAGACGACCGTGGCCAAGGCCCGGCCACAGACATAGCCCTGTTCGCCCAGCATGGTCTGAACGGCGTCGATAGAATTTGGCTGCGTCATGGTTTTCTCCCCTTCGGCACAACAGGTCATGACCGAACGCGCGCGTCAAGACCATCGGCTTTCAGGTGACTTACGACGTTCCGACAAGTTGACAAGAGATAGGTGCAAAATCGGGGCCTTTCGCGGCTGCGCGCACTGTGCTAGCCGGGGGCCATGACCGATACCCTGACGATCCGCCGCCCCGACGACTGGCATCTGCATCTGCGCGATGGCGCGATGCTGGAAGCCGTCCTGCCCGAAACCGCGCGCCATTTTGCCCGTGCGATCATCATGCCGAACCTCGTGCCGCCCGTGGTGCGCGGTGATCAGGCCGCCGCCTATCGCGACCGCATTCTGGCCGCCCTGCCCGACGGGATGACGTTCGAGCCGCTGATGACCCTATATCTGACCGAGAACACAGACGCCGAGGACGTCGCTGCAGCCCATGCCAGCGGGCTGATCAAGGCGTGCAAGCTGTATCCGGCGGGGGCCACGACCAATTCGGCCTCGGGCGTGCGGAATTTCGACAAGATACGTCCGGTGCTTGAAAAGATGGCCGAGATTGGCCTGCCCATGTGTGTGCATGGCGAAGTCACGGATGCAGAGATCGACATCTTTGACCGCGAGGCCGTGTTCATCGACCGTGTTCTGGACCCGATCCGTAAATCGACTCCCGGCCTGCGTGTGGTGATGGAGCATATTACCACCGCGAACGGTGTAGACTACGTCAAGGCCAATGACAGTGATCTGGGCGCGACGATCACAGCTCATCATCTGATCATCAACCGCAACCACATTCTGGTCGGTGGCATCAAGCCGCATTACTATTGCCTGCCCGTCGCCAAGCGCGAGAAGCACCGGCTGGCGCTTTTGGCTGCTGCGACCTCGGGCGATGCAAGGTTCTTTTTGGGTACCGACAGCGCGCCGCATACGGATGCGAACAAGGAAATGGCTTGTGGCTGCGCCGGGTGTTTCACCGCGACAAACACCATGTCGCTGGTGGCCGAGATGTTCGACCGTGAAGGCGCTTTGGACAAGCTGGAAGGGTTTACGTCGCTCAATGGCCCCGGATTTTACGGCCTGCCGGTTAATGAGGGCACAATCACGCTGACCAAGGGCGAACCGGTCGTCTATCCCGACAAGATCGAGTCCGGTGACGGGCCTGTCACAGTGTTCGATCCGGGATTTCCGCTGCACTGGCGCGTGGTCTAACCCGCCAGAAGCTCTGCCAGATCACGGGCGCGGCCTCCGGTGCGTAGCATCGACCAGATCGCGTCCGCTTCATCCCCTCCGATCAGCTTGGTGGCCTTGCCGCGCACCCGATCCTCGCGCTCGGACAGAGGCAACTGGGTCAACAGATCATGGCTCGCCTCTTTGCGGATACCGTCGCGGCGCAGCAGGGTCAGGTGGGCTTGAGTCTCAGATAAAGTCTCATCTGCCTCGACCGTCACACGGTCGCGCAGCGAAAGTAGACGCGGATCGGAGCATGTTTTTTCGCAATAGCTGGCTGGCAGCGCCGTGTCATAACCCAGCGCCTGCATCGCAATCACTGTCCGATAGGAAAACTTGGCCCCCAACCCCGTTGTGGGCGACATCTGATTGCACACGCTCATCCAGCGTGGGTGGGTCCTGATCTTGATTTCGGCCACTTCCGGTTCTGCTATGTCGAGTTCCAAGGCGGCCTCAAGCGCCGCGTGCAGGCCATGACAACAGGCATGAAATTTGTGGCTGACCGACTCGAACAACCAATCCTCCCCTAGCCCGTTCAATGCTGCTTCTGCCTCGGATTGACCCTGATGCGTTGCACCGAAACCAAACGGCCCTTCCAACGCATTGGAACTGGGCTCAAACCCCTTGGCGACCAACAGCGCGGCTTCGACGCCCGCTGATGCTGCAAGCCCCGCATTATAGGGTTTGCCCATCGTTCCAAACTGAGCTTTCAAACCTGCCGCCCGGGTGGCCGTCAGACCCAGAGCCTTGCGCATCTTCCCCACATCGAAGCCAAGCACCCGGCCCGCTGCAGCCGCCGCTCCAAACGCTCCGGACGTCGCGGTTTGGTGGAACCCGGCCTGATAATGGTCCCGCCCTAGCCACAGCCCCATCCGGATGGACAGCTCCATCCCGACCAAAGCGGCCTCGAGAAAATCTACAAGTATCCGATCATCCCATTCACATAGCGCCAACGCTGCTGGCAGCACTGCGACCGACGGGTGCCCGATATGAGCGAAATGCGTATCGTCGTAATCCAGAGCATGAGAAACTGTCCCATTAACCAACGCGGCCCCTCGCAAAGGTGCGCGGCCGCCACCAAATAGATGCGCCTGCCCTGTGCCGCCTTCGCCCAAAACAAGATCGCGCACCGTCATAGAAACGGGTTCGTTGGCGCCCGCACGACCAACGGCCATCCAGTCGAATACCGAAAGGGACGTCACAATACGGGTCTGGGACGAAGTCGAAATTGGGCCGGATGCAAACTCGGCCAGAGCTGAAGTGAAATCGGTCATGAGGCGCAGTCTAGCGTGCGCCCATTCCTGGTAAAGGCTTAGCCGTATAAATCGGAAGCCCGGCTCTCGAACGCCTGAACAATCCGGTGCATGGCCTCGTTAAAGACGACTCCGATGATGCCCTGTAAGATTGCGTTCTTGAACTCAAAATCCACGTGGAATGAGATGTTGCATCCCCCCTCGGGCGCATCCGCGAACTGCCAATCGGATTTCATGTATTTGAATGGCCCGTCCAGATACTCGGTGTCGATCCGCCGAGCCTCGGCGTGCAATGTCACACGGCTGCCGAACCGTTCGCGGAACACTTTGAACGAGATCACAAGATCGGCCTCAAGCACCTGCGCCTCGCCCGCCGCATAGGTGCGTCTGATCCGGGCTGCCGCGCACCACGGTAGAAACTGCGGATACTTGGCCACATCCGCGACAAGGTCATACATCTGCTGGGCTGTATAAGGCAGGTGACGTGTCTCGGAATGGGTTGGCATGGCGGTCCGCTATTTGCAGGTGACAATGGCGCGTCATGTCGTATGTTGCGCGCCAAAGATCAAGGGGGCAGTGATGACAGACCGCGCATATGTGATAGATGAGATGATCTCGGCCAAGGCGATCGCCGCCCGGATCGAAGAGCTTTGCCGCGAGATAACGCAGGAATTCGGGAATACCGACAAGCTGGTCGTGGTCGGCCTGCTGCGTGGCAGTTTTGTCTTCATCGCCGATCTTGTGCGCGAACTCGACCTGCCGATCGAGGTGGACTTCCTCGAGGCATCATCTTACGGAGACTCAATGGAAAGCAGTCGTGAAGTTCGTATTCTCAAAGACTTGCGTGGCGCAATTGAAGGGCGTGACGTGCTGGTGGTCGAAGACATCGTCGACACAGGCCATACGTTGAATCATGTGACCAAGCTGTTGAACAGTCGGAAGCCCAGCCGCCTCAAGTCTATTGCCCTGCTCGACAAACCCAGTCGGCGTGAGGTTGACTTTCGCTCGGACTGGATCGGGTTTGAAATACCGGACGAATTTGTCGTCGGCTATGGCATCGACTACGCCCAACGCAATCGCAACCTGCCCTTCATCGGCAAGGTGCGTTTTGTGGACGGCTAAGATGACAAAACACGTGTCTGCGTACCCAACTAAATTCAAACTTTCGAATACAAATAGACAAGGACCGCGAAATGCCCTTACTCTTTCCATGAAAGTGGGAGGAATTTGATGAAGCGACTTGTTGCGACCGTTGGTGTAGTTATGGCGATTGTAGCGTTTGCCGGTGCATCGTCCGCAAAGGACAATAAGGGCAAAGGGCACGGAGCTAACAAAAACAAAGCTGAGAAAGTTATAAACTCAAACGGCAAGGCTGTTCCGCCCGGACAAATCAAACGATATACGCGCGGCCAGAAATTGCCGAATGATCTGAACTTTGACTACATTGACGACCTCGATAACTGGAAGCTGAAGCCGCTGGGTCCCGGTCAACGCTACATTCGGGTCGACGACGAAATTCTTTCCATCTCGGACGACACGAAAACTGTAATAGAAGCCGTTGGAATTGTTAGCGATTTGGCCAACTAGGCGGGCCGATACTAGAACACCCCTTCCAGCACTGCGTCTATGGCGCTTAGGAACACGCCGGTTCCTACAGGTATCAAGTCATCCGGAAAATCATAATCCGGGTTGTGCAATTGCGGGTGCGTCCGACCTGCACCCAACCAGAACATGGCCGTCTTTGCACCTTTGGAAAACTGGCCGAAGTCCTCGGAGAATTTCTGTGGGCTTTGGACAAGCTTGCAAGGCACGCCGTACGTCTTGCATGCAGTCTGCAGATATTCGACCGCCTCAGGATGGTTGACGCAGGCTTCAAACACATCGTCGTAAGTGATCTGGCACGCCAACCCATCAGACGCCGCAGCGTCCTGCACCAACGCTTCGGCGTCCGCAATCATCTGATGCATTCTGGCATCCGTCACAGTGCGCAAGGTCACCCATAGCTCTGCTTGTCCAGGTGCAACGCCGAATGTCCGCTCGCCCAAATTCGCATGAGTGACCGTCACCAGCGCAAAATCCTCGTCCAGATCGTCACCGCGGCTTAGGTTGGCCAATTTCGGGACTAGCTCAGACAACGCAAATGCCGGAGACACCCCATCTTGCGGTGCCGCGGCATGTGAGGTTTTCCCGACCAGTGTCACCTTCATTCCGCGAGAGGCACAATTTGCGGGCCCTTCGCACAGTTCGACCGAACCAAGGTCCAATCCCGGCAAGTTGTGAAGAGAAAACACATAATCTGGGGCGATGTTCGAAAAACCAGTTGAATTTCGGAACGCCGCAGCGCCTTTGCCGGTTTCTTCGGCGGGCTGAAAAATCAGCACGACGCGCCCTTTGGAGGGTCTACACCGCTTTAGCGCCTCAGCGACCCCCAGCACCATGACCATATGGCCGTCATGCCCACACAAATGGCCATTACCAGCGTTCTGCGACGCGTATTCCGCATTGCTGATCTCTTGAATTGGCAAGCCGTCCAACTCGCAGCGGATGGCGACCGTCGGGCCGGGCCTGTTGCCCTCAAAGACTGCAGCGACTCCATAGCCGCCCAACCCTTGCAAGATACGGTCCGCACCAAGATCGGACAACAAACCGACCACGCGCGCCGAAGTTTCTCGCTCCTGCCCGGATAGTTCGGGGTAGCGGTGAAGATCGCGGCGTAAGACCGTGAGCCGTTCAAGGGCGTCAGGGGTCACCCTTGCTCCAGCATTTTTTGACGCGCATCCCGCAGGCGCGCAAAGTCATCGCCAGCGTGGTAGGACGAGCGGGTCAGCGGCGTTGCCGACACCATCAGGAATCCTTTGCCATAAGCCGCTTTCTCATACGATGAGAACTCTTCCGGTGTTACGAACCTGTCGACGCCGTGGTGCTTCGGCGTGGGTTGCAAGTATTGGCCGATCGTCAAAAAGTCGATGTCCGCCGCGCGCATGTCGTCCATGACCTGCCGCACCTCTTGTTCCTTTTCACCCAGACCAACCATGATGCCGGACTTGGTAAAGATAGACGGGTCAAGCTCTTTCACACGCTGCAAAAGGCGCAAAGAATGGAAATACCGCGCGCCGGGCCGAACCTCGGGATAAAGCCCCGGTACGGTTTCAAGGTTATGGTTGAACACGTCCGGCTTGGCTTCGACCACGACTTCCAAAACCTCGGGCTCACATTTCAGAAAGTCAGGCGTCAGAATTTCGATGGTCGTTTTGAGGGACCGATGACGAATAGCGCGAATAGTTTGCGCAAAATGATCCGCCCCGCCATCCGCAAGATCATCACGATCGACCGAGGTGATGACGACATGGTTCAGACCCAGTTTTTCGACCGCATGGGCAACGCGTCCGGGTTCGAAAACATCCAGATCGTCAGGCCGTCCCGTCGCGATATTGCAGAAGGTGCAGCCGCGCGTGCAAATTTCGCCCATGATCATCATGGTGGCGTGGCCTTGGCTCCAGCATTCGCCGACGTTCGGGCAACCGGCTTCTTCGCAGACGGTGACAAGGTTGTTGTCCCGCATAATCTTGCGGGTATCGGCATAGCCCTTGCCGCCCGGTGCTTTGACGCGAATCCAACTGGGCTTTTTGGGCTGCGCGTTGTCCGGGCGATGCGCCTTTTCAGGGTGACGTTGTTCGGGGATCTTCAGATCACGCACGGCTGGCTTTCCTGACTTTGGGTCAATTTGCTTTGCTCTAACATAGTACGTCAAACTGTACCATGCCACCGACACATACCTGACATGCAACATAGTATCTGCTTTTCGGAACCGCAGAACATATGAACAATCCTGGGCAAATTATGGACGTTCTTTCAATAACCTCGGGTAATTCGCGGTTGCAGCAATTCTGACGTTGAAGCCAATTTAGAACTATTTTAAATACGTGCCAAATCATCATGAATCACAGGAGCTTGTTGATGAAAACCGGCACAAAATTACCTGCTGTCACCTTCCACACCCGCGTTCGCGATGAGGCCGTCGAAGGGCCAAATCCATATCGCTGGGAAGACAAAACCACAGCGGACTTTTTCTCGGGCAAGCGGGTCATCCTGTTTTCCCTGCCGGGCGCGTTTACGCCAACATGCTCGACCTATCAGCTTCCGGGGTTCGAAAACGGTTTTGCCGACTTTGCGAAAAAGGGAATCGACGCCATTTACTGCATGTCTGTGAATGACAGCTTTGTCATGAACAAATGGGCGCAGGATCAAGGCCTGAAGAACGTAAAGGTCATCCCTGATGGTTCCGGGGAATTCACCCGGAAAATGGGCATGTTGGTCGACAAGGACAACCTTGGTTTCGGAATGCGGTCTTGGCGTTACGCTGCCATTGTCAATGACGGCGTGGTCGAGGCTTGGTTTGAAGAACCAGGCTTGATGGACAACTGCCCCGAAGATCCTTACGGCGTGTCATCGCCCGATAACCTGATGAAGCATCTGGATGAGGCGAAAGAACCCGCCCTCGCTTAATCGCATAAGCTCAAAGATTAAGACCCGTCCCGGCGGGTCTTACTATTTTCGCGTCTCAGCAACGATGTCTTCGCCAACCTGACGTATGACATCCGCGAGACTGTCGAACCAATCTTCTGCGCTGGTGGACATACGACGCACCAGACCGATTGTTCGGAATGGTTGGGGCGCACCGAAACGCTGCAGCTTTAGGCCGGGAACGGCCTCAGTCTCGGCGCGGGCGGCTAGTTCGGGCATCAGCGTCAGGCCAAACCCTTCGGCGACTAGCCGGGACAAGGTGGCCAGCGAAGACGCACCCATGTTGATCAACCCACTGCTTCGATCCTGTCCACACACCTCCAACGCCTGATCCGTTAGGCAATGACCGTCATCCAGCAGCATGAGTTGTGTCGCCTGCAGATCCAATGGATGCAGCGCCTCAGGGTGTTGCGGCATAGACTGTAGCCGCCCGGCGCTGCCCGCCAACAGAAAGCGGTCTTCGAATAACGGAAGCTCAAACAACTCGGAGCCTCCAGCCGGCAGTGCCAACAATCCGGCATCAACCTCACCCGCGCGAAGCATCGAGAGCAGTCTTTCTGTCCTTGCCTCTCGTATCTGAACCTTCAGAGAAACATCCGCCGCGCGAAGCCCGGCAAGAACCCCAGGCAGCAGGTACGGAGCAATTGTTGGAATTATCCCAATCGAAAGCGATCTATGGCCACCCGACTGATCCTTTGCAAATTGATCCAGCCGATCCGCAGCCCCCAGAACCTGCCGTGCATGATCCAGCACATCCCGTCCCAACGGGGTCAGCAGAATATCGCGGGCTTGCCGTTCAAACAGCGTTCCGCCAAGTGTCTCTTCCAACGCCTTGATCTGAACGGACAAAGCGGGTTGCGAAACATGGCAAACCTGCGCAGCCCTGCCAAAATTCCGCTGCTCGGCCACGGCGTTAAAATACTGCAATTGCCTAAGGGTAAAATTCATAACCTTTGATTATCATATCGCGCCAGACCCGCAAGGCAGAACTATCGCTGGTCCGATCACCCTATAAGTCGGTTTTGTTCAGCCTTTTCCTCATAGTGTCGTTTGAGCCTTTGAAGTGCGATCCGCAGTACGATTTTTCCGGACCGAGCAGACCACCCCATCCGCTTTTCGGCCAATTCCAACCCTTCGAGATAACAACAACAACGCAATGCAACGTCACTTAGTCCGGGGCCAAGATCGGAAAGGGCACTCTCAACCCGATTACGGGCATCCGATGACCCGCAACCATCACCGCTATGGTTCCCAAAGCTGCCGCGCCCTCCGGCGGTCAGGAAGTGATCCCAGTTCTGCGCGACCTTTGGCCCGACCTGCGCCAACTCAAAATCTTCCCGCAGGCGTTCTCCGGCGCTGACCAGCGTTTCGTCCAGAAACGGCTTTCCGTCCCGATCACGTCGGCGCGCTAGCCCGATCAATGGGCTTTCTGCGGCGCTGTAACGAATTCTACGGGGTCGATCCCCCGCCCCCCGTGCCTGAGCCTTTGCGGTCATTGGCTGGAACGGAGTTTGCGCTTCGGACATCCCGAGTTCATTGCGTGTCCGCGCCCGGTTTTCCACCTCGGCCATCAACTGACCCAGCGCGGTTCGTCCGGCAGAAGAGATACGGTACCGTGAGATACGGCCCGGATTGTCACAGCCGATCCAGTCCTTTAGGGCAAGCGCCTGAGCAACCCTGCAATCGACGACAGCCGTTCGTGTGCTTCCCTGATCGCCCGTGCCACGAACGACCACGGCTTTGTCCATATCTTCGGCGACGGCTAAGACTGACCCGGTCTCGCAAAGCCGTCGCAGAACTCTTAATGCCTCACGCTCAAATTCTTCTTCGGCTGCGGCGATGTCATCGCCCCGAATGCCAGACAATGGTTCATCTTTGGCTGTGTTTTCCGAAAAATGCTCGTCAGCCAAAGATTGTAGCTCGGCGTCCACCAATGGATCGTCCCGACGCGACTCGATACGTCTTATCTGCCTGAGTATGGTTGACGCATGGCACCCTGCTGACCGCGCAATGTCGCGGATCGACTGTCCGGTTTCGGTATGCGCAAGATACCGCTGCGCCCCTTCGGGAACCCAAGCCGGAATGGTGAAAGCCATGTTATTTTCCATAGTTAGTTGCCCTCGTAGACAATTCAATTCTGTTCTCTATCGCCCCCGGTGAATTTGTTAACCAATTCTAACTAGAGTCGCTTTCGTTACTCGTTCGTTAACTAGCGAGGACAAGAACCAGATTTGTTTTAAAAACATAAACACTCATGAAGTCAGAGTTCGGCCAGACCGTGGTTGAGGCAACACCCGCTTAGGTTGTGTGACACTCAGGGCAACTGCCACACTGCAATGGAACTTTGAAATGCAAAACCTGATGACAATGATCTCGTCCCTACGCCGCCCGCGCCTGTTGGCCCGCGCTGCAAAGCACGGCGCGCAAGACTATGATCTGGATCGTCATCTACAGCGAATTTTGGGATATGGCTCATTGCCCGGAAACGGGGCGGCCCTCGTTCGCTTGATAGAGATGGAGAAAGAAGCCAACGCGCAAAGAATGGCCGAAGACGCTGCCTATTCTCTGGTTCGGCATCTGGATATTCTGATCGCGCTACTGGGAGAGGCGCAACTGTTCAAAGCCAGTCGCGCCCCTCAATATCACTGACTTAGGTAAAGGCGTCCGGCATGGATGCCTTTTTCTTTTCAATGTACTCGTTCAGAGCGGCATGGACGCCTGGGTCGAGCTGAGGTTGCTGATAGTTGGCCAGCAAGTGTTCGACCCGCGACGTCGCCAGTTGACGCGTGTCACGACCGCCCTCGTCTTCCCAGGTTTCGAACGGCTTGTAATCCAGCAGATCGGACTTCCAGAACGCCTCTTTGAAGTTGGCCTGCGTATGAGCGCATCCCAGATAGTGTCCTCCGGGGCCGACTTCGCGGATCGCATCCATGGCCTGCGCGTTTTCATCATAGGCCACGCCTTTGGCGATACCGTGCAGAACGCCCAATTGGTCGGCATCCATGACGAACTTTTCAAAGTCGGCCACCAGACCGCCCTCCAGCCAGCCGCAGGAATGCAGCATGAAGTTCACACCGGCCATCAGACCCATATTCAACGAGTTCGCGGTTTCATACGCGGCCTGTGCGTCCGGCAGTTTTGAGCCGCAGAACGAACCCGCCGATCGGAACGGCAGCCCCAGACGACGTGCCAGCTGGCCCGCGCCGTAGGTGACCATAGACGCCTCGGGTGTCCCAAAGGTCGGCGCACCCGAGTTCATGTCGATCGACGACACGAACGCACCAAAGATTGCAGGCGCACCCGGACGGATGATCTGGCTATAGGCTACACCAGCCAGAACTTCGGCCAGAACCTGCGTCAGCGTTCCAGCAACCGAGACCGGAGCCATCGCGCCACCCACAATAAAGGGCGAAATGATGCAGGCCTGATTGTTGGCCGCGTAGACTTCCAAAGAGCCCATCATCACATCATCGAAGGTCATCGGCGAGTTGATGTTGGTCAGCGACGTCATGACCGTGTTTTCCTGCACGAATTCCTTGCCGAACAGGATCTCGCACATCTCAACCGAATCCTGCGCACGGCTGGGATCGGTCACCGAACCCATGAAAGGCTTATCCGACAGGGTCATATGCGCCATCAGCATGTCGAGGTGACGCTTGTTCACCGGGATGTCGGTGGGTTCGCAGACTGTCCCGCCCGAGTGATGCAGCCACTTGGACATATAAGCCAGCTTCACGAACTTGTTGAAATCGTCCATGGTCGCATAGCGACGACCACCCTGCGCATCACGCACGAAGGGCGGGCCATAGACCGGGGCCAGAACCAGATTGCGGCCACCGATGACCACCGATTTCTCGGGGTTGCGGGCGTGCTGGGTGAACTCGCTGGGGGCGGTCTTGATCAGCTCGCGCGCAAGACCTCGGGGGATGCGGACGCGCTCGCCATCCACATCTGCACCCGCATCCTTCCAACGCTCCAGTGCGGCGGGGTTGTCGACAAAGTTGACACCGACCTCGGCCAGAATGGTTTCGGCGTTGGTTTCGATGATCTGCAACGCTTCTTCGTTTAGAACTTCGAAGTTCGGAATATTGCGTTCGATGTATTTTGCCGTTTCGATTCGTACCGCGGTGCGCTCGGCGCGGCGGGCAGCGCCACCGCCACCTCTCGCCCTGCGCCGGGTGTTTGCCTCAGCCATGTGAAGATCCCGTGTGTTGGTTGGTTTGAGAATTCTGTTACAGGAGCTGACAGGGGCAAAGCATATAAAATACGGCGCTACAGGTGAAAAAGCGACATTTCCGTTGAGCGCACCAGTTAGCTGATTAGGGCGACTTTGATATAGACTTACCCAATAGTAATCTGTTTTCGCTTTGTTTTTCCACGTTCCAACCCAGATGTTGGTACATGGACACCGTGGAATGCATCAAACGGTGAGTCCGCAGCGTGAGGCGCGATATTCCCCTGTCGCGCGCAACGCTTTCGGCTTGGTCCAGCAATCGTCCCGCGATCCCTCGGCCTTGTGCGTTGGGTGCCACCGCAAGATTGAATATCATCACTGCATCGTCCACTTGCCCAAAAACGATGTATCCAACGATTTCAGCATTCATCTCGGCCACAACCCCGCCATGGGACCGGATGTCATCGGCCACACCCCCTGTTACATCCGGCAGATCCGGAATATCGCGCAATGCGGGTGCATAAGCGGCGGCGAGACAATTCGTGACCTTGCCTACATCAGCAAGAGTGGCTTTTCGCAACGTGATCTCTGACATGTAAGATCCTATTGGCGTTATCCTGAGGCACAATTGCACAAATGATGTCATTGCGCTTGCACATGCAAGGCTTGCGACCTAATAGCCAACCATGACCCAGGACACCCATGACCGCCTTCTGATCATCGACTTCGGCAGCCAGGTAACGCAGCTTATTGCGCGACGCCTTCGTGAGCTGAACGTCTATTGCGAAATCCACCCCTACCAGAATGTCACGATGGACTTTGTGCGCAAGATGGCGCCAAAGGCTGTGATTTTCTCGGGCGGCCCCGACAGCGTAACGCGCGAGGGTTCACCGCGCGCCCCGCAAGAGATTTTCGACTATGGCGTGCCGATTTTGGGCATCTGCTATGGCCAGCAGGTGATGATGCACCAATTGGGTGGCAAGGTCGAAAGCGGCCACGGCACTGCCGAATTCGGTCGTGCTTTTGTCACACCCAAGGGCAAATTGGACATTCTAGATGGCTGGTTTTCCGAGGGTGACGAGCAGGTCTGGATGAGCCACGGTGATCACGTCAGCGAAATCGCACCGGGTTTTGAGGTGTTCGGCACCTCGCCCAACGCGCCTTTTGCGATCACTGCCGACAGCACACGCCACTTCTATGCCGTTCAGTTCCACCCCGAGGTGCATCACACCCCCAAAGGCGCGAAACTGTACGAGAATTTCGTCAAACTGGCCGGGTTCAAGGGTGACTGGACGATGGGTGCCTATCGTGACGAAATGATCCGCAAAATACGCGAGCAGGTGGGCGACAAAAAGGTCATCTGCGGGTTGTCTGGCGGCGTCGACAGCTCGGTCGCTGCGATCCTGATCCATGAGGCGATCGGAGATCAGTTGACCTGTGTGTTCGTCGATCACGGCCTGCTGCGCAAGAACGAGGCCCAGGAAGTCGTCGGCATGTTCCGCGACAACTACAACATCCAACTGATCCACGCTGACGAAAGCGAGTTGTTCCTTGGCGAACTCGAAGGCCAGTCCGACCCCGAGACTAAGCGCAAGATCATCGGCAAGCTGTTTATCGACGTGTTCCAGAAACATGCCGACACCATCGACGGGGCCGAGTTCCTGGCGCAGGGCACGCTCTACCCCGATGTCATTGAATCGGTGTCCTTTTCCGGCGGCCCATCGGTCACGATCAAGTCGCACCACAATGTCGGCGGCCTGCCCGAGAAAATGGGCCTGAAACTGGTCGAACCCCTGCGCGAACTGTTCAAGGACGAGGTCCGCGCTTTGGGCCGCGAACTGGGCCTGCCATCCAGCTTCATCGGCCGACACCCCTTCCCCGGCCCTGGTCTGGCGATCCGTTGCCCCGGTGAAATCACCCGCGAGAAACTGGACATCCTGCGCGAGGCGGATGCCGTCTATATCGACCAGATTCGCAAGCACGGCCTTTATGATGAGATCTGGCAGGCTTTCGTGGCCATCCTGCCGGTGCGCACCGTGGGCGTGATGGGGGACGGACGCACATATGATTACGCCTGCGCGCTTCGGGCAGTGACGTCGGTGGACGGCATGACCGCCGATTATTACCCCTTCACCCACGAATTCCTTGGTGAAACCGCCACGCGGATTATCAACGAGGTCAAAGGCGTCAATCGGTGCACATATGATATCACCTCAAAACCACCCGGAACGATCGAGTGGGAATGAAACAAAAAGCCGGGCTCTGTCCCGGCTTTTTTATTTAACTTCACCCAGAAACCCATAGGTTTCATGTCAGAAACCACGATTCCTTCAGGCTGGTGAATGGACAGTAGTAAACCTCAGATCGGAAAGGCTGCGCTCTGGATGACGGGGGCCATTGCGTCCTTCTCGTCAATGGCAATCGCGGGCCGTGAGTTGAGCGTGACGCACGACACGTTTGAAATCATGTTTTACCGCAGCCTTGTTGGAATCGTCGTCGTGTCCTTGGTTCTAACTCTGTCCGGCACGTGGCATCACGTTACAACCAAGCGCATTGGCCTGCATTGTGTGCGAAATGTCATGCATTTCACCGGGCAAAACCTGTGGTTTTTTGCCGTTACGGTCATTCCTTTGGCGCAGGTTTTCGCGCTTGAGTTTACGCAACCGATCTGGGTCATTCTTCTATCTCCTTTGCTACTGAGGGAAAGGCTGACAACCGTAAGGGTAATGTCGGCACTTATCGGGTTCGCGGGTATCCTGATCGTCGCCCGCCCCGGAGCCGCCCCCCTGAGTACTGGCCTGATTACTGCAGCTCTTTCAGCGGTGTTCTTTGCACTCACGACAATATCGACAAAGAAACTAACCCAATTCGCAAGTATTGGATGCATCATGTTCTGGCTGACTGTCATTCAGGCCATTCTGGGTTTGGTGGCATCTGGGATAGACGGGCAGATCGCTATGCCATCGGCACAAACGGCTCCTTTTTTGCTGCTGGTTGGTCTGGCGGGGCTGCTTGCCCACTATTGTATAACGAACGCTTTGGCGATTGCTCCGGCGACTGTCGTGGTGCCTTTTGACTTTGCGCGGCTGCCGACAATCGCGATCGTCGGTATGATTCTCTACCAAGAACCGCTTGACCAATGGACCCTTCTGGGCGCTGCCGTGATCTTCTCAGGTATCTTTATGAATGTTCACGCCGAAAATCGTAACCGATTAGCAACACTCCCCGGCCACCAGCCAAACAAGTAACGCACCGTCACCTGTTGACGATAAGGTAAAGCGTCAGAGAATAACGAGCATCATGTAGGTGGTCAGCCTTATCCACTCAAGCACTAGTGCTGACCGAACAAGTGACCTTTGAGGGAGGAACTAGATGAAAAAAGCGCTTCTACAGGCGTGCGCTGTGTGCGTTGGTGCTACAGGGGCCTATGCTGGCGGCTTGGACCGCAGCGGCCAGGGCGTCAACATTCTGTTCGAAGAAGGCAATGTTGTTCAGTTGCGGCTTGGCTACGCTGACCCGGACGTGAGCGGGTCGCAGAATGGCGTTCCGTCCGGCAACGTGGCAAACAGCTTCTTTTCGCCGGGCCTTGCGTACAAGCATTCGTTCAATGACCGTCTGGATTTTGCGGTCATCTACGACGAGCCGTTCGGTGCGGATGTCAGCTATCCCAGCGCCTATCCGCTGTCGCAAAACCCGCTTGCTATTGCAGGCGGACGCAACAACGACGTCCTGCGCGCCGAAGCTGACGTAGACGCAATTACTGCGCTGCTTCGCTACAAGTTCGATGGCGGTTTCAGCGCCATTGGTGGTATCCGTGGCCAGCGTGCAGATGCGTCCGTTGCGGTCCCTGCTGCTGCTGGGTATTCGTTTGATCCCGGCGCCGAAGTTGACTTCGGCTATGTTGTCGGTGTCGCATGGGAACGCCCTGAGATCGCGGCGCGTGTCTCGCTGGTCTACAACTCGAAGATCACGCATAACTTCAGCGGCAACGAGACTTTCAACCTGGCACCTCCGCCGGTTCCAGTGCCTTTGGTTTCGGTTCCGTCCGAAACCGAAGTCGAAACGCCGCAGTCGGTCAACCTGGACTTCCAGACGGGTGTTGCACCTAAAACTCTGGTCTTCGGTTCGATCCGTTGGGTCGACTGGCCACAAACCGTTCTGGCTCCGACAAACTATGTTACAATTACCGGTTCGAACCTTGTGGATTACGAAGAAGATACCTTCACCTACACGCTGGGCGTAGGCTATCAGTTCTCCGAAGCATTCTCGGGGGCCGTTTCCGTTGGTTACGAACCTTCGACCGACGCCTTGGTCTCGAACCTGGGCCCGACTGACGGGTTCTGGAGCCTTGGTCTGGGCGGCACCTACTCGTTCGAGCAGGCGCAGATTTCGGGCGGTATCCGCTACACCGACATTGGTGATGCGACGACCACCACCGGTGGTCAGTTCTCGGGCAACTCAGCCTGGAGTGTTGGTCTGCAGTTGACCTACGCTCTGAACTGATCGAGCGTCAAACGATCTGAATAGAGGCCTCGCCAATCGGCGGGGCCTTTTCGCATGTTTCGGGTCGCGTTTCTTTTGGCTGAATGCGAAACATCAGCATGGCACCGCAGAAACGCATATCCACTCAGGCTTGGGCCGAGCTTTTGTTGCTTGGGCTGATCTGGGGCGCATCCTTTGTTTCTATCAGGATTGCGCTGGACACCATTCCCGTCATGACTTCGGTTCTTCATCGTGTCCTGTGGGCGATGTTGGCACTTTGGATCGTCGTATGGATCAAAGGCACAAGAATCCCGACTAACCCGCGTATCTGGGGTGCGTTTCTGGTTATGGGGCTTCTGAATAACGCGATACCCTTTACCCTGATGGCATGGGGACAATTGCATATCGAAACGGGCCTGACTTCGATCCTGAATGCGGCGACAGCGATCTTTGGCGTATTGATCGCGGCCATGTTCTTCAAAGATGAAAAACTGACTCAAGGTCGTGCCCTGGGCGTGGGGCTGGGCTTTACGGGCGTGGCGATTGCTATTGGGCTTAACAACTTCACCAAATTCGATCTGCAAAGCGCCGCACAACTGGCGATCATCGCTGGCGCAATCTCATATGCATTGGCCGGTGCATGGGCCCGAAAGACTTTGTCTGGCCTCTCACCGATTGTTGCGGCAGCGGGAATGCTTACAAGCTCAACCATCGTTATCCTGCCGATAACACTTGCAGTTGATGGTGTTCCATCGTTGGCGTTGCCCACATCAACTTGGCTGGCCATCTCGTATTACGCGCTGATTGCCACGGCGGGCGCATATCTGTTGTATTACCGCGTACTGGCCATGGCAGGTGCTGGAAACCTATTGCTAGTAACCCTCATAATCCCGCCCGTGGCGATTGTTTTGGGCGCAATCCTTCGGGATGAAACCTTGCAGCCTCAGGCCTATGCGGGGTTCGCCGTGCTCGCGCTGGGGCTGCTGATACTCAACCGCTCATCCACTCCTGATTGACGCCAACCCCTGCCCCATTTAGCAAGGTTGCAAAAAGGGATAGCGGACCATGATCTACAGCTCGGCAAAAGAGTGGCGCGAGGCGGCAAGAAAGAAGGTGCTGTTTTTCGGCATGTCGGGCCTTGGCAAGACCTATGTGTCCAATGTGCTGCGTGATTCTGGCGACTGGTTCCACTACTCGATCGACTACCGAATCGGAACGCGATACATGGGCGAGTACATCGCAGACAATGCCAAAGCGCAGGCCATGAAGGTGCCGTTTCTGCGCGACCTTCTGCTGTCGGACTCAATCTATATCGGCTCGAACATCACGTTTGAAAACCTAACTCCGGTTGCCGCTTATCTCGGCAAACCGGGTGATCCGGCGCTGGGCGGGCTGGAACTGTCAGAATATCGCCGCAGGCAGGAACAGTTTCGCATGGCCGAGATTCACGCCCTTTTGGATACGGAATACTTCATCGACCGCGCAGAACGCCTGTATCAGTACCCTCATTTCATTTGCGACACGGGTGGTTCGATCTGTGAGTGGGTTGATCCAAACGACCCTCGTGATCAGGTTCTATCCGAATTGTCTCGCCAGACGCTGATGATCTGGCTAAGGGGCGACGAGGAACATACAGCCGAGCTGATCCGCCGTTTTGACAAAGCCCCCAAACCGATGTCCTACCAGCCCGAATTCCTTACACGGGTCTGGGAGGAATATTTGGATGAAAACGGGTGCCAGCCCGCGCAAGTTGACCCGGATGCCTTCGTCCGATGGACCTATGCGCGCGCGCTTGCACATCGGCAGCCGCGCTATCAGGCGATGGCCGACAATTGGGGCGTATCCATCTCGGCGAAAGACATGCACGACGTCAGAGATGCCTCTGATTTCGACGAGTTGATCGAACGCACCCTTGAGACACGCCCAAACCGCGCTTAACTATCGCTCTTACACAATAATTCCAAAGGCTAGCACCTGATGCCAATCAAGATTCCCGCCGACCTGCCCGCATTTGACGTCCTTACCAATGAGGGCGTCATGGTCATGGCCGAGGATCAGGCTATGCGTCAGGATATTCGCCCCTTGCGCATCGGGCTGTTGAACCTGATGCCCAAGAAAATCCAGACGGAAAACCAGTTCGCCCGCCTGATCGGCGCGACCCCGTTGCAGATCGACTTGTCGCTGATCCGCATGACCGAGCATCGGACCAAAACCACAGCAGCCGAACACATGGCCGAGTTTTATCGCCCGTTTCAGGAGGTCAAGGATCAGAAATTCGATGGCCTGATCATCACTGGCGCACCAATCGAACATCTGGAGTTTCAGGATGTGACGTATTGGGACGAAATTAGCGAAGTGTTCGACTGGACACAAACCAACGTACACTCGACCTTTGGCGTTTGCTGGGGCGGGATGGCGATGATCAACCACTTCCATGACGTCAAGAAACACATGCTGGACGCCAAGGCGTTCGGGTGCTTCCGGCATCGAAACTTGGATTCGGCCTCGCCGTTTCTTCGTGGATTTTCAGACGATTGCGTGATCCCTGTCAGCCGCTGGACCGAAATGAAACAGGATGAGATTGACAGTGCTGAGGGACTGAAGACCTTGCTGGGCAGCGAAGAAGTTGGTCCCTGCCTTGTCGAGGACCCCGCGCACCGCGCAATCTACATTTTCAATCACTTCGAATATGACAGTGACACGCTAAAGCAAGAATACGATCGCGACGTAGCGAGTGGCGCGCCCATCAATGTGCCAAAGAACTACTATCCGGATGACGATCCAAGCCAATCTCCGCAGAACCGGTGGCGTAGCCACGCGCATCTGCTCTATGGCAACTGGATCAATGAGATCTATCAGTCGACCCCATTCGATATGAATGCAATTGGCCGTTAAAACCGTCATAACCCTCGGGCTGTTCCTATCCGGCCTTACACTATTGACGGCTTGGCGCGCGTCACAAAACGAAGCGCGCGCCGAAGCATCCTTCCCGCCCGAAGGACAGATTGTCGATGTGGACGGCATCCCAATCCATGCGGTCGTGATGGGGCAAGGCCCGGATGTGGTTCTGATCCATGGGTCCAGCGGGAATACGCGAGATATGACGTTTGCGTTGGCTCCGATTTTGGCTGAAAACTTCCGGGTGATCGTTTTTGACCGCCCCGGTCTTGGCTATAGCGGAAGCATTAACCCCGACGGGGAAACGATTGAAGAACAAGCGGAAATCCTTCAGAAAGCTGCCGCGCTGCTTGGCGCAGACAAACCGATTGTTGCCGGTCAAAGTTACGGCGGTTCAGTCTCGCTTGCCTGGGCCGTTACACGTCCGGACAATATCGCGGGTTTGGTCCTGATCGCCCCCGCCGCGATCCCGTGGGAAACCCCGCTGGATGGGTTCAACAGGCTCGCGTCAACTTCGGCAGGCAACACACTGGCTTTGCCTTTGATCAGCGCATTCGTACCGGACTGGTATGTAGAAAAAGCGCTTGATCAGGTTTTTGCCCCTCAGTCCGCACCAGACGGCTACGCCAGCCACTTTGGGCCCGGCCTGACCATCCGCCGCGCTTCGATGCATGCAAACGCCAAACAACGCGCAAACCTTCTTGAAGAAATCCGCGCCCTGCAACCGCGTTACAAAGACATTTCCGTTCCGACCGAAATCGTGCATGGAACTGCGGACGACACGGTTGGGCTGGATTGGCACTCCGAGCGCCTGATTGAACAAATTCCCGACGCCGAGTTGATCGAACTGCCCGGAATTGGACACATGCCACAAGTGGTCGCCGCGCCTGAAGTGGCCGAAGCCATCGACCGGGCGGCTCAACGGGCGGGTTTGCGTTAAAGCCTCGGCTAATCCATAGTAGGAATTGGATTTTATCGAGAGGTAGTTCATGGCCCGGTCTGAAAAAGGTTCCATCGAAAAGTACTTCCGCAAAGACGCTCCAAAGGACGTTCGATCCGCTATCGAGAAAGCAGATAAGGATGACATCCTGAATCCCAGCTTTCCATATGACGAGCGAATGAAGCGCAAAGAATATGAAAAACAGATGGAGGCGTTGCAGATTGAATTGGTCAAGATGCAATCTTGGGTGAAGGAAACCGAACGCCGGATCGCTATCATTTTCGAAGGGCGCGACGCGGCGGGCAAAGGCGGCACGATCAAACGCTTTCGGGAAAATCTAAACCCTCGGGGTGCCCGAAACGTCGCCCTTAGCAAACCGTCGGATCAAGAACGCAGCCAATGGTATTTCCAACGATATATCCCGCACCTGCCCGCAGCTGGAGAAATCGTGTTCTTCGACCGAAGTTGGTATAATCGTGGTGTCGTCGAGAACGTATTTGGGTTTTGCACCCCGGAAGAACGCGAAAGGTTCTTTCGACAGGTTTTGCCGCTGGAAACCAGTCTGATCAACGACGGTATTCATCTGTTCAAGTTCTGGCTGAATGTGGGACGGGCCGAGCAGCTTAACCGGTTCTTGTCCCGCGAGACTGACCCGTTGAAACAATGGAAACTCAGCCCGATTGATATTCTGGGGCTTGGTAAATGGGATGAATACAGCCAGTCCATCTCGGAAACCCTAACGCGCAGCCACACCGAACAGTGCCCTTGGACCATCGTACGATCGGATGACAAGAAACGTGCGCGCCTTGCCGCCATTCGAACCGTTCTACACGCCTTGGACTATGACGAGAAAGACGTCAAAGCCATAGGCGAGGTCGACACGAAAATCTGCGGCGGCCCCGAAATCTGGGATTCGTGATGAAATTCACGTGTCTCCAACGCGATAGACATTGGACGAAGGCGCCAACTCGGATTATGTCAAGTTTCGCCCATTCACGACAACAAAGGCACCTGACCCAGGGATGACGAAACGCGGCTATCACCACGGCAACCTCAAACAAGCCCTGATCGAGGCCGCTTTATCCCTGATCGAGGAAAAAGGCCCAACGGGTTTTACCCTGTCTGAGGCCGCCAAAACCGCCGGGGTGACGCCAGCGGCGGTCTACCGGCACTTTCAGGGCCGTGAAGACCTGATTGCCGAAGCAGCCAGACAAGGGTTCGAGATGTTTGCGGACCTCATGCAGTATGCCTACGACAAGGGGCAGCCGTCGGCACTTGCTGCGTTCGAAGCAACGGGGCGCGCCTATCTTGCATTTGCGCGCAAGCACCCGGGCCATTACATCGCGATGTTCGAAAGTGGCGTTTCCATCAACCGCACGCCTGAACTTTCCTTGGCTGCCAACCGGGCAAAAAGCGTATTGGAAAAGGCAGCAGCGGACTTGTCGCAGCACATACCACCTGAAAAACGCCCTCCAGCCTCCATGTTCAGCGCCCATATTTGGGCCATGAGCCACGGTGTCGTGGAACTTTATGCAAGAAACACCGGTGCAACATCGCCCTTCCCTCCCGAAGACTTACTGGAGTCGGGAATTGGCATTTATCTCAGGGGTTTGGGATTGGTGCCGCAAGACGACTGATCAAAACACCGACCTTGGCTGCGGCAAGCTGAGGCCAGAGGTTACGTTAATCAGATCCATTTCCCCCATCCCCTTGATGTCCACACGTCCCAGCTCCGAGACCTGAAATTCATCAATCAGGGCGTACTTCATATCCTCAGGCGCAACAATATTCATAGGGTTAGCAAAGACTTGCAGCCGCGAGGCGATGTTTACCGCCGGTCCGAACACGTCGTAGACATATTTCTGAATCCCGACAACAGAGCCCACTGCAGGCCCCATTCCAAGCCCGATGCGGGCCTGCCATTTATGAGGGTGGCTTTCGTTGCGCCGTTCCAGATAACGCAGGAATCTAACCGCACAATGCGCAACCGCCGTCGCGTGATCTGGGGTCGCGTCCGGCATCCCGGACACGGCAAGGTAGGCGTCCCCGATTGTTTTGATCCGCTCGCATCCGAATTGCTCGACGATCCGGTCAAAGGCCGTGAAAATGTCGTTCAACTCGCTCAACGTGACTGTGGGATCTGTTTTCGCAGCGAAATCCGTGAAACCGACGAAATCCAGCATGACCACTGAAACCTGATCATAAAGCTGCGGCGTGACAACGCCGAAGGTCTTGAACTCTTCATACACCGCGCGCGGCATCAGGTTCAGCAACAGACGCTCGACACGCTCTTTTTCACGCTCCAGTTCACGTGTGTTACGCTCGACCATTGTCGAGTAGCTGTCGATCATGCTCTCCAACTCGCGGATGCGCGTGATGTTCTGGTATTCAACAACCAGCAACTGCTCTTCCGAACCATTTGCCAGAGACACGGCCATCGCAAAGACCAGAGTCCGGCGCTTTGGTTTGATCTGCATTTCGACCGAGTAGCGCAGACCCGATTGTTTGACGTCATCCAGCTCGCGCGGGTCCAGATCGGGGAACATATCCAGCAATGTCTGCCCTTCGGACGGTGCTCCGAACCATTCGGAAAAGGGACCATTATAGAATACAAACCCAAGGTCCGAGGCCCGCACAACGGCAATCCCCACTCCAATTGCCCGCAGCAATTGTTCATTTATCGCCAGAATGCTCATGCTGCGTTGCGCGTCACGATGATTGCGCGCTTGGATTCAATGGCATTCAACGCGATCTTGATATGAGCGTCCTCCATACCGTGCATTTCCAAAGCCTGGCCGAACAAATCCGCCATTTCGTCAAAATCAGCATGAGAAATATTCAGGTGCCGATGAACGGCCTCGATCCTGTCATCGCTGAACGACGCCGGGCCGCCCACAAGCGAAGAAACAAACTTGGTTTGGTGATCAATCAGGCGAGGCATGTCAATGTCTTCGAAATGATCTCCGATCTGGTCGGAATCCAAAGCCATCTCGTAGAACGTCATCACGATCCGGCTGATCGTTTTGAAGCCGCCATAGCGTTCATAAATCGTCTGACTCATACCAAAAACCCAAGTGCCAATTGGAAACAACACCGCGAGGTTATATCAAAATGGTAGTTTTGTTAACGCTTATAGGGCAAATGACCACGTTCGGTGCAAATGGCGCTGCAATCGTTGCGCGCTTACACCTTTAGATCCTTTGCGCAGGGGATAAATCCGACGTAACCGCCCTGCTCCAACAATCGCTTTTCACCGCCCATTCGCCAGTACAATTTCCTCTGAGCCGCGCGAAGTTCACGCCGAATGCGGAACCAGCTTGGTCCTTTATCCAGACCAGTATTCGTTTTGGCGTCAATCGACCGCTCACTGACCTTTACTTCTTCATCTGTCTGGTCCTGTTGCTTTGACCAGATCATCTGAACGCCCACAGCAGGAAAACACTGATACATGCGCCAATCTGTGCGGGGATAGGAAATGAAGTCGTCCAGATGGTCTGAATACTGCTCGGACCAGGAAAGAAGCTTCCGACACGCGGTTTGGGTCACAATATAAGCGGCTGAGCTAGGAGCCATCTCAAGCATAGGTCTGACCGGAACGTCCGAAATGTGGCCTACTTCCCCAAATCTCATTGACCTTGGGGAATAATCGAGCTTGACCATATCGTACTCAGCCGGATTACTCAGCAAGGTCGAGACTTTCTTGCCCGTTTCCGCAGACAATTCCACGTCATCTTCAAATATTGCAACCGACTGAAGGCCGCGATCCAACGCAGCCTGCCAAACCGCACGGTGGCTTTCAAAGCACGCAATTTCACTTTGCTTTAGCCCCCAGCGGCTGCCCGCACCCGGTACATAGCCGTTATTGTCCA
This sequence comes from Ruegeria sp. HKCCD7221, assembly GCF_013031225.1. Lineage (NCBI taxonomy): Bacteria > Pseudomonadati > Pseudomonadota > Alphaproteobacteria > Rhodobacterales > Roseobacteraceae > Ruegeria > Ruegeria sp. HKCCD7221. The sequence continues at coordinate 661,702 of NZ_WPZE01000001.1, read as the reverse complement.
AGGCGCCCGGCACCTGACCATCGACTGCGCTGAACCGTGCGGCACCGGCCACGCCTGCAGCGGTAAACTGCCCTTCCATAAAGTCACGCCGTGCGGGGACACGGTCCAAGTTGATATAGAAAATACCCGTTTCCGGGGGCAGTTCGTGATCACTCACGGCATTTCCTTTCCAGTCGCCCCGTCAGATAGACACCGGCGGCGGGGACATTCAACCGCCAACTTCATCTGGATGATCTATCCACCGACCAAGAACCCGGCTAGGTTTTGATCGGAAAACAAGAAACAGGTCTTCAGCTATGTCATCACATGGGTATTCCAGCGGACGCCTCAACCTGCCTTTCGTAGGCATATCAACCTTCGGCAAATCACCCTATGTCGAGGACTGGGATCAGATAGACGCAGACGTGGCCGTTCTTGGCGCTCCGTTCGATTTCGGCACCCAGTGGCGGTCGGGCGCTCGGTTCGGGCCGCGTGCCGTGCGCGAGGCGTCGACCTTGTTCAGCTTTGGTCACGCGGGGGCCTATGATCACGAAGATGACGCGACCTATCTGGATAGCTCGGTCCGCATGGTTGATATCGGGGACGCCGACATCATCCACACCAAGACCGAGGAAAGCCACGCCAACATCCAGTTCGGAGTGCAGAAAATCCTGAACGCAGGGGCCCTACCTGTCACCATTGGCGGCGATCACTCGGTCAATATCCCTTGCATCAACGCATTTGCCGCGAATTGTGCCGAGAATGGTCCTATCCATGTGGTCCAGATCGACGCGCATCTGGATTTCGTTGATGAACGCCATGGTGTCACTGCCGGGCACGGCAACCCGATGCGGCGCGCGATCGAGAAAGACTATGTCTCGGGCATGACCCAGTTGGGCATTCGCAACGTGTCCTCGACCGCGAAAGAAGGCTACGAGGATGCCCGCGCCCGTGGCTCAGACATTCTGTCGGTGCGGCAGGTCCGCAAACTGGGAACCGAGGGCGTATTGGCCCGCATCCCTGAGGGCGCGCGGTATTATGTGACGATTGATATCGACGCTTTTTGCCCTTCGATTGCGTCAGGCACCGGCACGCCCAGCCACGGGGGTTTTCTGTATTATGACGTGCTGGAAATCCTGCAAGGTCTGGCGCAACGCGGCGATGTGGTAGGCATTGATCTGGTCGAAGTCGCGCCGAATTACGACCCAACCGAAAGCACACAAATTCTAGCCGCGCAGGTGTTGCTGAATTTCATCGGCTTCATTTTTCACGAACGTGGCAAGAGGGGCTAAACGCCCCTCTTGCCCTTTGTGTCAGTTGATCGTGTTATGTTCCGGCCCATAGGGGAAGCCGGTGATGTTCTCGGCCCCGCCATCGCCGACAACCAGAATGTCATGCTCACGATAACCACCCGCGCCGGGCTGACCTTCGGGAATCCACAGCATCGGCTCAATTGACACGACCATGCCCGGCTCCAGCACCGTGTCGATATCCTCGCGCAGCTCCAGCCCCGCTTCGCGCCCATAGTAGTGGCTGAGGACGCCGAACGAGTGACCATAGCCGAACGACCGGTATTGCAGCAGGCCCTCATCAGCGAAGAACCGGTTGATCTCGGTGGTGATGCCCGAACAGGTTGCGCCGGGTTTGATCAGGCTTAGGCCCAATTCGTGCGCGGCGACGTTGGCCTTCCAGATTCGCAGGCTGTCAGCGTCTGGCTCGCCCAGGAACAGCGTACGCTCCAACGCGGTGTAATAGCCCGAGATCATCGGGAAGGTGTTCAGCGACAGGATATCGCCCTTTTGCAGGGCCCGCTTGGTTACGGGGTTATGCGCGCCATCAGTGTTCAGGCCAGACTGGAACCAGACCCAGGTGTCGCGGTATTCGGCATCCGGGTATGCGCGGGCAATCTCGGCCTCCATCGCGTCACGCCCAGCCATGGCGATCTCGATCTCAGTCGCGCCTTCGCGGATCGCGGCGTGGATGGCGGCACCGCCCACATCTGCGGTACGGGCCCCGCCCTTGATCAGCTCGATCTCTTCTGCGGATTTCACCATCCGGGCCGCCATCGTATCACCGGCCACATCCACCAACTCGGGCTGACCCAGCATTGCAAGCGCCGTGTCGCGCGCGGCCAGCGTCATGTGATCGCCTTCAATTCCGATCCGCTTAGCACCGCCGATCAGGTTGGCCACCGCGCGCCAGTAATTGTCGCGTTTCCAGTCGGTGTAGATGACGTTTTCCTCGACCGAGCGTCGCCAAGGCTGGCCCGCGTCGATATTGGCCGAAACCGTCGTACACGCGTCCTGCGTCACAACACAGCCGTAAGGACGGCCAAAGGCGCAATACAGAAAGCCCGAGTAATAGGCGATATTGTGCATCGAGGTCAGCAACACCGCCGGGATATCCCGCGCGGCCATCATGGCGCGCAGGCCCGACAGGCGGCGGGCATATTCTGCCTTGCTGAACGGCAGCGAGGCCTTGTCGCCATTGTGGCTGGTGAAGAACTCGGGGCGGTTTGTCAGATCTGTCATCATGCTCTCTCCTGCAATGCCGGACGAAGGGTGCCCGGCCACAAGTCCCGGCGTTCAGGACAAGCGGCCTCGGGAACCGAGAGCCATGCGCCCATTTGACTGTCACGACGCCATCGTGACCGGGCTACATATCGCAATGGCTAAATCACGCCGCGGCGTGCGTCAAGCGGGGGAAAGTCCCCGCAGACGCTCGGACCGGCGGCGCAGCAATTCAACCGTGGTCAGCAGCGCGATCGAGATCACCACAAGGATCGTCGCCACCGCCAGAATGGTCGGGCTGATCTGTTCGCGCAGGCCGGTGAACATCTGCCACGGCAGCGTCTTCTGGCTGGCCGAGCCGACGAACAGCACCACAACCACCTCGTCAAACGAGGTGATAAAGGCGAACAATCCGCCCGAGATCACACCCGGTAGGATCAGCGGCATCTGGATCTTGAAGAAGGTCCGCACCGGCCCTGCCCCCATATTTGCCGCTGCCCGCGTCAGTGACTGGTCAAACCCGACCAGAGTCGCCGTCACGGTGATGATCACAAACGGAATACCCAGAACCGCGTGGGCAAGAATGACCTTCACATAGCCCACAAAGTTCTTGTCCATTCCCAATGTGCCTTCAAGGAACCGGCCAATATCGCTGTAGAAAAAGAACATACCAGTGGCCGAGATGATCAGCGGCACGATCATGGGTGAGATCAGGATGCCCATTATCGCACGCCGCCCGGGAACATGGCTCTGGCTGAGGCCGATGGCCGCCAAAGTACCCAGCGAAACCGAAATGAACGTCGCAATCGGCGCGATGATCAGCGAGTTTTTGAAGCTGCGCTGCCATTCATTATTGGTGAAGAAGTCGCGGTAGTGCTTCAGCGAATATCCTTCAGGGTCCAGCCTCAGCATCTCGGGCGTGAAGGTGAAGAAATCCTGCGCGTTGAACGACAGCGGCAGGACCACAAGGATCGGCGTGATCAGGAACACAAAGATCGCACCACAGATCACCCGGAACGTATAGTGCCAGAACACCTGTTGACCGGTCATATACGGCAGCAGTTTCTGCCGGTAGCGGCCTTCGAAAAGCCAGAAGATGAAGAAGGCGAAGAACCATCCGGCCAGCAGCCCGACAATCAGCCCGGTAACACCGGCAAACAGCAAGCCAAGCCCGCCCAGCCCTAGTATCGTGATCCACCGAGCCACGCTCTCATTGTCCAGAACGTTCATATAGACCCAGGCCAGCCCCGCCATAAGCGCGGCTCCGATCAGAATCCCCAGCAGGACGCTGCCCTGCCCGGCCCCGACGAACATGCCAAGGAAACCTCCGGCAATGGCCACCGCGGGCAGAACCACCGACATGGGTTTGCGGGATATAGGTGTAAGTGCTGCCATCGTCTTTATCCCAGCTTCACGTTGTCGATGCCCACGATCTTGTCATAGCACCAGTAGAGTAACAGAACGACCGCCAGCAGGATCGTACCCAAGGCCGCCGCCAGCCCCCAGTTCAACGAGGACGAGATGTGATAAGCGATCCGGTTCGAGATGAAGACACCCTTGGTGCCGCCCACGATCTCGGGCGTGATGTAGTAGCCGATTGCGAGGATGAACACGAGGATCGACCCTGCGCCGATGCCTGGAATGGATTGCGGGAAGTAGATGCGCCAGAAGGTCGTCCAGTTGGTCGCGCCCATGGATTTTGCCGCGCGTGTGTAAGAGTCTGGAATGGTCTGCATCACCGAATACATCGGCAAGATCATAAACGGCAGCAAGATATGCGTCATCGCAATGATCGTCCCGAATTGGTTGTTGATGATCACCAATCGCGCATCATCAGCCACCAGCCCCAGCCAGACCAGCGTTTCGTTGATCACGCCCTGCTGTTGCAACATCACCTTCCACGCCGAGGTTCGCACCAGAAGTGACGTCCAGAAAGGTAACAACACAAGGATCATCAACAGGTTCGACACACGCATCGGCAGCGTCGCCAACAGATAGGACACTGGGTAAGCCAGCAGGATACAAGACGCCGTAATAATCAGCGACATCATCAGCGTGCGGCCAAACAGCTTGATCAGAATTTGCTTATCTTCAGGTTGCGCCTGCGCCCCTTCGGGGGTGCGGCGCATGTCGATTGCATTCAGGAAATAGCCGTTAGTGATGGGAACCGCGTGCGTCTTGATCGTGCGCCAAGTCTCAACATCCCCCCAGCCATCATGAATATCAATCAGCTTATCTTTGAACGGGCCGTCTGTTTCCGGATCCAACTTTTTGATCTGACGACCAGACCGGCGGAACATCGACGACATACCCGTTTGTTCATAGTTCAAACGCGAGCCCAGACGGGTGTGCGTTTTCTCGTCGATCGCGGTGATCATGTCCTTGGTGAAGGCCGCATAAAGCGCCTCATCCGGAAGTTCACCGCTGTCGGCATCCCAATTGCGTAATTCGACCACAGTCAAAGGCAGCGTGTCGGCCACGATGCTGTTTTCGACCGAGCGGAACAGCATAGACATGATCGGGATCACAAAGGAAAGCAGGACAAACAGCAGCAGCGGCGCAATCAGGGCCAGCGCCCTCAGCTTGCGGCGGCGCAAAGACCGCGCCAGAGATTTCTTCAGCGGCGTGCCATCGGCGGCCAGCATCGGACCGGATTGAGTTGCGTCAGTCATCTGCGTCCCTTGGTCTTTTTTGGTGGATCGGGGCCAATGACGGCCCCGACCAATGACTTAAAGCAGGCTTATTGCGCCAACCACGCCTGGAACTTGGCGTCGATGTCGTCGCGGTAGTCAGCCCAGAACTCGTAGTTGTACAGGAACGTGTTCTTGGCGTTCTCCGGATCGGTCGGCATATGCGGCGCCATGTCGATACCCAGATCGGCGTGCTGACCCACCAGCGGCGCCGAAGACGCACGGGCCGGACCGTACGAGATGTACTTGGCCTGATCCGCCAGACGCTGTGTGTCGGTTGCGAACATGATGTAGTCCAACGCGCGCTGCTGACGCTCTTCGCTCAGACCGGCGGGGATGATCCAGCCGTCCAGATCGAACACCTGCGCGTCCCACAACATTGCGACGGGCTGTTTCTGCTCTTCGATCACGCTGAACAGACGACCGTTATAGGTCGAGCCCATGATGACTTCGCCGTCGGCCAACAACTGCGGCGTGTCGGCACCGGCAGACCACCAAACAACGTTGTCCTTGATGGTGCCCAGCTTGGCCAGCGCCTGATCCTGACCTTCCGGTGTTGCCAGAACATCATACACGTCTTCTTTGGCCACGCCGTCACACAGTAGCGCCCATTCCATGTTGTTGATCGGACGCTTTTCAAGCGAGCGCTTGCCCGGATAGTTCTCCAGATCGAAAACGGCGCAGATCTCGGTCGGAGGGTTATCGCCTACCAGATCGGTGCGATAGCCGAATGTAGTCGAATACACGATCTGCGGAATAAAGCAGTCGCTAACCAGAAGATCGCCGAAATCTTCGGACGCCGGTGTCCCGTCCGGTGCAGCGGCAAGTTGGCTGTCAAAGTCGATTTCAAGCGCCAGACCTTCATCGCACAGACGGATCGCGTCCGCGGCAACAACGTCCACCACATCCCAAGTGATGTTGCCCGCTTCATTCATCGCGCGCAGCTTTGCAACGGCCTCGGCCGAGCTGTCATCATTTAGGATGGTGACGCCGGTCTTTTCCGAATAGGGTTCGTGATACGCTTTGAGCTGCGACTTGGAATACGCGCCGCCCCAGGAGACGATGGTCATCTCTTCGGCCATCGCGCCACCGGCAACGGCAGCAACTGCGCTTGCCATCAGAGTGGTTTTAACTTTCATGTTTAACTCCCTGTTATACCCGTTAAATTTAGATTTTGAGACCGGGTCACGGGGCAACCCGGCCAACTCTTGCCCCGCAACGGCGGGGTATTCATGCCTCAGGCGTCAAGCGCCCGGCAATCATGCGCCAGCCAGCCGATCTCGACCTCTTGGCCGGGGGACAGCCTGATGGCGTCAGGTGCGTTCCGGGTCTTGATGATGAAGTCATCATTGCCCGCCACTGACAGGCGGAAACGGAACACGTCACCCATATAGATGAACTCCTTCACCGTTGCCTTCAGAGTGTGGGCATCGGCGTGCAGGCGATCTTTGTTGAATTCAACACGCTCAGGCCGGATCGACACCTTGGTCCGCTCACCCGCCTTGGTGACGTTCACTGGCTTGGCGTCAATTTCAGAACCATCGTCAAGTGTGACCACGCAAGAGTCGCCATCGATAGATTTAACAACACCTTCCAACGTGTTGTTTTCCCCAATGAACTGGGCGACAAAGCTGTTTTCAGGCTCTTCGTACAGCAGATCCGGCGGCGCTAGTTGCTGAATGCGTCCGTCGTCAAACACGGCGACACGATCCGACATTGTCAGGGCTTCGGTCTGATCGTGGGTCACGTAAACAGTTGTGATCCCCAACTCATGAGCCAGACGTGTGATTTCGAATTGCATATGCTCACGCAGTTGCTTGTCCAAGGCCCCCAGCGGTTCGTCCATCAAGACAAGCTCAGGCTCAAACACCAAGGCACGTGCAAGAGCGATACGCTGCTGTTGGCCACCCGACAATTGCGCAGGGCGACGACTGCCAAAGGCACCCATCTGAACCATATCCAAAGCGCGTTTGACCTTTTCTTCGCGCTCATCCTTGCCAATCTTCCGAACCTCAAGCGGGAATGATAGGTTCTCGGCGACAGTCATGTGCGGGAACAGCGCATAGTTTTGGAAAACCATGCCAATGCCGCGCTTATGCGGTGGGATGTTGTTGATCGGTCGCCCGTCCAACATGATCTCGCCATGCGTTGCCGTTTCAAAACCGGCAAGCATCATCAAACACGTCGTTTTGCCGGAACCCGACGGGCCCAGCATCGTGAGGAATTCCCCCTTTGGCATTGAAAGATTTAAATCTTTTACGACGAGTATTTCGCCATCATAAGATTTCTGGACACGCTGAAATTCGACGAACGCTGCGTCATTAGTCATTACCAACTTGGCTCCCCTGTGCCGTCCTTGGTTGCCCGGTTCATCCGGATCTCAAAGACCTGTCCGGCCCATTTAAGGACAAGCGGGACGCGTCGCGCAACCAAAATATGTCTAGAGAATGACAAAGAAATTGGCACGCGCCTGATATTCAGGCGGAATTCAGGTGCCGCATGTGCCAGGCAAGGCTCTGATTGCTGGAAAGCACGGGCTTACCAAGCTGTTTTTCGATTTCCGGGATCGCGTCAAAAGTTCTGAGATTCGTGCAACTTATGAAAACAGCTTCGACCGCCGAATCAGAACCCAGCCGGATGGCGGCATCGGTGACGGATCGTTGGGATATCCGCACGACTTTGGATTCCTCTGCCTCCCCAAAAGAGCCAAAAACATCCATCGAAATCCCATTTTGAGAGAAAGCATGTCGAAGAGGTTCGTTCACTTCTTCGATATATGGGGACAAAAGCGCGAATTTCGAAACCCCAAGTTCTGCGGCACAGGCCGAAGCTGCGCGCAAAGGATTCGTGACGGTTGCAACGTCACATGTGCGCTGAACCATCCGTTCAACCTGATCTGAGCCAATCACAGAACTGGCTGAGGTGCAGCCATATCCCACAACCTTGTACGGCCGAATTTTTGGCAACAGGTCCGCAGCCGCAGGCAATGATTTCTCCATTTCTGACAGGGTGTCCGTCGTGACTTCGGCCCCGCTTGGAATCCTTGATACGTAAAGCGGAACGCTGCGATCCGCGAAATAGGCGCCGAACTCGGGCTCGATTGTTTCGTCTGTTTGCAGGACAATCAAACCAAGCGGATTGACGGATGGGTCATCTGCATCAAGAGTGTATGGTAAGTAACTCATATCTCAATCAACTCCGTCCCAGACTTAGGACTGATAAATCGCGGCGCGTCTTCGGTGATAACTATGTTTTCCTCGTGAACCAGAATTTTGTCACCAACTGCGATGCCGGGTTCAAGCGTCAGTACCATACCAGCCTCAAGAACTGTTTCATCGCCGGGTATGAGCGACGGCCACTCTGTCAATGACATTCCAAGCCCATGCCCCAACCGACCTGCCCCGGTGTCCCCGCTTTGGCGTGACAGAACTGAGTTCATCGCATGATACACATCGCACGCACGCGCGCCTGCACGGGCGACTTCAAAAGCGGCGTCGATCGCCTCAATCAAGGTTGCATAAGCCGATTTGACATCTGCCCTGGCCGGACCGATCGACCAGTTGCGGTCATAATCGCAATAATAGCCGTCCCAAACCAATCCCGTGTCCAACATCAGAACATCTCCGGGTGCCATAGCGGTATCTCGGGCTGGTGAAATCACGTCTGCATACCCGCCCTGTTCCGCGCCTCCGGCGAGGTAAGGCACCCAATCCGCCCCTTCTTCCAAACACAACATCTGAAAGTGGCGAAAAACAGAGGCAACCGTGACACCGGCTCCCGCAATTTCTGGGACACGCGCGAAGGCACGGCCCGCGATGGTGCAAGCCGCTTCGATCTTTGCAATCTCGGCTTCGGATTTCACCATTCGGAGCCTGCGCAAAATACCCGCGTCGCCTGCAAATACGCGATCGTCCGCCAACTGTTTCAAGCGATAAAGATCGGCCAGGGGTATTCGGGCATGTGTTTCATGACCGTCAGGCAATCCTATACGGTCACCAGGCTGAGTCACCTCTCGTAGTGTGTCTGCCAGCAGGCTGATCCCATCATCGCTTAGATCCGGCGAGCTCCACGTACGGATATCATCAATCCACGTTTGTCCCATCAGCGCCGCGCCAATCGAAGGAATGACGGCAATGGGTCTGCCAGATGCAGGCACGATCAGGAACCAAGGGCGCGTCGGACTTTCCCAGAACCGGGTCAAGTAACCTGTGAAATAGCGCACTTCGGGCTCGGTGGTTAAGAGCAATGCCGAAAGCCCATGCTCGCTCATCAAACGCTGGGCACGTTCGGTGCGTGCCGCGAATTCGGTATCCTCAAACCCCTTCATTCGGCGATCTCGGACAAAAAGCATAGAACCCGCGCCTCGGGGCCAATACCCAATTCAGTGCGCAGGCCAGCATTCATAACCGCCGCGATCCCTGCTCCGCCAGACGCCGTTGTTGCGATGCCTGCCTTGGCCATTGCCGGCAGATAGCGCAGAACTTCTTCATCCGAGAGCGTCAGAAACATATCCGCGTCTCGTGCCAGACCATTCAGCGCAATCAGCGACGGCTCTTTACAGTCAAGGCGGCCCATTACGCTGTCTGGCCCATCGGCGAAGACACACGCGCCCGCCTCGATACTGGCCTGCAAAGCGGGCGCGGCCTCGGGCTCGACCACGACAATCTGAGGAGCATCTTTCCATACATGGCGGGCATAGGCGGCGACGGCCCCTGCCAACCCACCTACGCCAGCCTGCAAGAAGATATGCGTGGGCACCTGTGGGCATTGACGCACGGCCTCGGCCGCCATTTGCAGGTAGCCTTCCATCAGGATATGCGGCAGTTCATAGTAGCCGGGCCAGGAACTGTCAGACAGCAACGTCCAGCCATTATCCCGAGCGGCCTGCGCCGCGGCCTCCATACTGGCCGCATAATCAACACCCTGACGCACGACCCGCGCGTTCTGAGACCGCAAGCGATCCGCAAAGCTTTCGGGCACAGTTTCAGCGATATACACCACTGCATCTGCACCAAATATCCGCGCACCAGCCGCAACACTCATGCCGTGATTGCCCGCGCTGGCGGTCACATAGGTCCGCCCGGTTAAGGTTGTATCGTCGGGGGCGTCGGAGATATCCGCAGCGTGGCGCGCAATCACATAAGCCGCGCCCAATGCCTTGAACGACCCAAGGTTCATCCGCCCACGCTCATCCTTCACCCAGAGATTTGCGACACCGGCAAGGCCGCCAACCTCAGTCAGCGGAGTTTCAGCGGCCGCGGGGCACTGACCCAACAGGGCCGCAACTCGCGCGGCATCGGTTGAGGGGAATGGCGCCTCTGGGATCAGTTTCTGACCACCGCGATACGGGTTGGATGAGATCTTCAATTGCCTGCCTTTCCTGTGTTGCCCATTGACGTGACCGATTTCGTCAAGTTCTGTCAACAAGACTTCACACCAGACAGGAGCAGCCCATGGCCCACGCTGATCCGGCATTTACTCAGGCAGAGTATGACCGCCGCATGACCAAGACGCGCGCGGCGATGGCAAAGGCTGGCCTGGACGCGCTGTTTGTCGAAGACCCCTCGAACATGGCGTGGCTGACGGGGTATGAGGGCTGGTCGTTCTACGTGCATCAAGGCGTCGTGGTTTTACACGATGCCGATCCGATCTGGTGGGGTCGAGGTCAGGATGCCAACGGGGCACGCCGCACTGTCTGGATGACGAACGACCGCATTCGCGGCTATGCGGACGAATATGTTCAGTCGACCGTTCGTCACCCGATGCAGGACCTTGCAGCGTTAATTGCAGATTGCGGTCTTGCCGACGGGCGTATCGGTGTCGAATTAGACAACTACTATTATTCGGCCAAGGCCCACCTGACCCTTCAGGCAGAGCTTCCCAACGCCGAACTGATTGACGCAAACGCGCTGATCAATTGGCAACGCGCGGTTAAGTCCGACGAAGAGATTGTCTTGATGCGCAAGGCCGCGCGTATCTCAGAACATATTATCGACGGCGTTCTGGAACGCGTGGAACCGGGGCTTAGAAAAAACGAATTAGTGGCCCAGATTTACAGCGACGCAATTCATGGCGCTGACGGGAATTGGGGTGACTATGCGGCCATTGTGCCCTTGCTTCCGTCGGGGCCAGACGCGGCGGCACCCCACCTAACTTGGGATGGCGCGCCATTCAGATCGGGTGAGTGCACGTTCTTTGAACTTTCTGGCTGCTATCGCCGCTATCATACCCCGTTTTGCCGGTCGGTGTTCCTTGGTCAGCCACCTGATCACCTGCTGCGCGCCGAAGCAGCGTTGGTTGAGGGGCTCGAAGCAGGCTTGAATGCAGCCCGCGCGGGCAATCAGGCCCGCGATATTGCGCTTGCGTTGGCCGCGCCGCTGGAACGCTCCGGGATCGAACGCGGCGCGCGGTGCGGCTATCCTGTTGGCCTCAGCTATCCGCCAGATTGGGGCGAGCGCACCATATCCCTTCGACCCGAGGATGAAACCGTTCTTGAACCCGGCATGACCTTCCATTTCATGCCCGGCCTTTGGATGGATGACTGGGGGCTTGAGATCACCGAGTCCATCCTGATCACCGAATCCGGGCCAGCAGAGTGTTTCTGTGACCGCCCCCGCAAACTGTTCGTAAAGCCATGACATTGCAAAGAACCAAGGAAATCCTGTCCGATTTGATCGCGTTTGAAACGGTTTCGGCGGATAGCAATCTTGAGATCATCCACTATTTGACCGACTTTCTTACGGCACTGGGTGCGCGGTGTATTCAGACTCAGGATGCGACCGGAACAAAGGCCAACGTCTTTGCCACGCTTGGGCCAGAGATGGATGGCGGTATTGTTTTGTCTGGACATACGGATGTTGTTCCCGTGGCCGATCAAGACTGGACCAGCGATCCGTTCCAGATGGTCGAGCGTGACGGAAAGCTGTATGGGCGCGGTACCTGCGACATGAAGGGGTTCATAGCCGCGGCCTTGGCTTTTGCGGAAACTCTTGATGCGAAGCAGTTGACCCAACCGCTGCATTTCTCGTTCACCTATGACGAGGAAACCGGGTGCCTTGGCGCGCGCAATCTGGTGGATGACCTGTCCGAGCGTGGCATCGTTCCAGATATCGCCATCATAGGTGAACCGACAGAAATGCGCGTGATTGAGGGCCACAAGGGCTGCTATGAATACACCACGTCCTTTATCGGGCTCGAAGGGCACAGCTCAGCCCCGGATGACGGAGTAAACGCGGCTGAGTATGCAGCCCGCTATATCGGAAAACTGCTAGAATTGCGGCAAGTCCTGAAATCCCGCGCACCATCCGGCAGCCCGTTCGAACCACCTTGGACGACCGTGAATATCGGGCGTATTTCCGGTGGTGTCGCGCACAATGTGATCGCCAGCAAAGCCGAGGTTGCTTGGGAAATGCGGCCCGTTCAGTCCAGCGATGCGGATCTGGTCAAGCGCACTCTGTCCGACTATGTCAAACGCACGTTGCTGCCTGAAATGCAGGCCGTGCACAGCGCCGCCAATATTACGCAACAGGCCGTCGCCGAAGTTGCAGGCCTTGAACCGATGGACAAAAACGCAGCCCGAGACCTTGTGGCCGAGCTGACCGGTGCCAACGGCACGGGCGTCGTTTCATTCGCGACAGAAGCGGGGCTGTTTCAACAGCTTGGGGTTCAGGCAATTGTCTGCGGGCCGGGATCAATCACCCAAGCCCATAAAGCAGACGAATATGTCGAGATTGAACAGCTTGAGCTTTGCTGTCGGATGCTCGACCGCTTGGGGCGTCGAATGACCGCCTAGCCTGCGCCGTGAGAACGATCATAAGCTGATCGTGCGGGCTGGACATGCGCATCTCGCGCGTCTTGCCCCGGATCATACACCTCAATCAGCAACGGATAGCAGGCCGCGGAATCCGAGGAGTGCTCGGACGAACAGTCCCCTCCCGGACAGGCCGAAAGCCCGACGATCAGATCAATCTCAGCGTAGAATTCCAGAAAATCGCCGGGGCGCACTGGGCTGGCTTTCATGAAATACTGTCCGGTATCGCGCGTGAACCCCGTGCACATGAACACATTCAGAACGTCATGCACATGCATTTCCGCCTCATGAAGCGGCAGGTCGCAATGGCTGGCCAGAGCCCGCGTCAGGTTCGAGTGGCAGCAATAGTGATAGTCGTCGCCAGACAGAAGGCGGCCCGTATAGGGATCACAACGCGTGCCGATCACGTCATGAACAGAGCCGCCAAATTCGTCAAACCCGTACCAGTCCAACGTATCACCCACGATGGTCGCCATTGGGCGCATGTTGGGAAAGCTGGACCACATGCGATCCCCGGTCGACAGATGTGTCCCGTGCAGGGCGCGGGTTTTGCCGGAATAGAACCGCTCAGACAGGTCATGTTTGTTCCACATATTCAGATCGCCGACCTGTGGGCCATCGACCGAAATAACCCGAACGAAAGCGCCGGCAGGCACATCTATGCAGGCCGCGTCCCGCGGTGCGGCAGTCACCTCGGCAATCTTGGATGCCTGCTGCCTAAGCGTGCTCAGCGCGCCCAAATCAGGTTGCGGCAACGTATCTGGCGAATAGCAGATGACCGGAGGGATACCCTTGCGCTGGTTTGCGTCTGTTGGCGCCCTGAAATGCGGGTTCTTCAATTTCACGGGCATACTCCCTTCCCTGTTTCGGCCCAGACTTAGCGCATTACAAACGGGTTCGCCATCGGCTCTTGCGCGGTGCTGATCCATGTTGTTTTGGTCCGTGTGTAATCCAAAACCGCCTCGACCCCGGCCTCGCGCCCATAGCCGGATTGATTGAACCCGCCAAACGGCGCGATGGGCGAGATTGCGCGATACGTATTTACCCAGCAGATACCAGCCCTGATCCGCTTGGAAACCCTGTGCGCGCGCGCAAGGTTCTGCGTAAAAACGCCAGATCCAAGCCCGTAGGGTGTGGCATTTGCCAGCGATATGGCCTCCTCCTCGGTATCAAACGGCAATAGGGACATCACAGGGCCAAACATTTCGACCTTCAGGGTCTCCGTTTCGGGCGAGCTGCACTGAACCAGCGTCGGATTCATGTAATTCCCCAGCCTGTCTGCGGTATCCCCACCGAACCGGATCACAGCGCCCTGCCCGCGTGCTGCAGCCAGCGTCTCTTGGATCTTGCGAACCTGAGCTTGCGTGCAGAGCGGGCCAACATGCGTGTCCCCATGCAAAGGATCACCCACCTGAATCGCGCGGGATTTTTCTTCGATCCGCTCTATCAGAGCATCCAGAACAGGCCGGTGCACCAGCCCACGGGTTCCCGCGACGCAGCTTTGGCCGGACGCGCCGAAGTTACCTGCAATCAAGCCGTTCGCCGCCCCATCCAGATCCGCGTCCTCAAACACCAGTATCGGGGATTTACCGCCCAGTTCCAAAGAGGTAACCGCGAAATTCTCAGCCGAGTTTCGCACAACGTGGCGCGCGGTTTCCGGCCCGCCTGTAAAAGCGATGCGATCCACGTCAGGATGGCGCGTCAGGGGTATGGCGCAATTTTCGGCATCCCCTGTGATAACCGACACAACACCTGGCGGAAAGCCGGCCTCATCGATCAATCGAGCGAATTCCAGCATCGGGGCCGGTGCGATTTCCGAGGCTTTCAGAACCACGGCGCACCCAGCCGCAAGAGCGGGGCCTAGTTTTGTTGCCGTCAGGAACATCTGCGCGTTCCACGGCACGATCGCGGCGACCACTCCAATCGGTTCGCGCGTCGTAAACACGTGCATGTCCGGTTTGTCGATTGGCAGAACCGTCCCCTCGACCTTATCAGCCAACCCCGCGAAATACCGATAATAGTCCGCGACATACCCCGTTTGCGCCGCAGTTTCCGCCAGCAACTTACCGCTGTCCGTTGTCTCAAGCTCGGCCAGACGCGATGCGTTTTCGGCAACCAGATCAGCCAGTCGATACAGCAGTTTCCCCCGAGCGGTTGCTGACAGATCGCGCCACAGCGGATCGTCCAACGCGCGTTTTGCTGCTGCGACAGCGCGGTCAACATCCTCGGGCGCGGCGCAGGCGAAGGTCGCCCAACCCTGACTGGTAGCCGGGTTTTCAGACGTCATAACCTGTGTCGACGCGCCTTCGGTCCGGCGGCCATCAATGAAAAGCTTAAAGTGCGGCAAGTTACCCATCGTGATCCTCACTGAAAAACCGGCATGACTTCGTCAATGAACCGAGCCAACGACGCGCGTTTGCGATCGTTGGTCATTCCACTGTCGATCCAGAACGAAAACTCATCATAGCCCAAATCTTCGTACCGCTTGATGCGGTCGATGACCTGTTGCGGGGTGCCGACGGTCAGATCGGCCGCCAGCTTCTCGGTCGTGTACATAGGGTTCGCGTCCATTTCGTCTGGCGAGATCGGCTGAATCAAGCCCTGAGTGATCGGGCGCTTGTTCAAGAACCACGCACCGAAATAATTGTAATACCGACGCAAGTCCTGGACGCCCCGAGCAACATCATCTTCATCAGCGCCGACATATGTGTGATGAAGCAACATGATTTTGGGGCGCGGTCCATAATAGCTGTCGCAGGCATCGTTGAACCGCCCCATCAGGGTTTCGATCTCTTCCATGCCTTGCCACAAGGGGGTGACCTGAATGTTAAACCCATTATGGACGCCAAACTCGTGACTGTTGGGGTCGCGTGCTGCGATCCAGATCGGGGGTCCGTCCACTTGCAATGGCTTCGGCGCGGACGTCGTTGCGGGGAAGGAATAGAACTCACCATCATGTGCACAGTCCCCTCGCCAGATTTCTTTCAACAACGGCGTCGACTCGCGCATCCTTTGACCCGCTTCCCACGCGTCCATGCCCGGCATTAGGCGTTCGTATTCAAAGGAATACGCCCCGCGCGCGATCCCCAACTCTATTCGTCCTTTGGTGATCTGATCCGCTGCCGCTGCCTCACCCGCCAGTTTGATCGGATGCCAGAATGGGGCGACAACCGTCCCAGTCCCCAAACGGACGTTGCGCGTGTGATGCGCCAGATCGACCAACGATAGAAATGGGTTCGGCGCGATGGTGAACTCCATCCCATGATGCTCGCCCGTCCAGACCGCGCGCATCCCGCCCTCGTCCGCCATTTTAACAAGCCCAACGAATTCATCGTAAAGAACGTCATGAGGCTGCTGCGGCGTCAGGCGTTCCATATGGGCAAACAGGGAAAACTCCATCAACGGGCTCCTTCATTCAAACTGTGGATGTCACCCTGTTTCGCGTCGCCAAGGTAGAGAGAGAAATTCCCCTCCTGCGCCTCGACCGCAAAGCGGGTCATCATGTCGTGGATGGCTTGAGTGGTATAGGTGAGCTTGGGCAGTGCATCGACCGACACCCATTTGGTGCCTTCTACTGCGGGGGTTTCGTGGCAGGTTGCCAAAAAGAACGTATAGTGTAGCGCGCTTCCCGCGTCGCTAAACGAGGAATACACCTGATCGACCCGCGCAGGCACACCACGGTCTGACAGCCCTTGCGCCAGCCTGTTGCGCTGCCCTCCGGGTTCGACACCTGCGATCTGAAACGGTTGGTAACGACCGTTGTGAACCTCCAGCAAAACATTGCGGTTCGACCGCACCAACGCACCGCAGATCGTTGGCTCTTTCGCGTCGATCTCGCGCTCCAGACCCAGGCTGAAATACGCTCCGCCGACATAACCCAGACCATTGCCCTTGGCGTGTGAAAACTCCTGAACTAGGCCGATCAAAACCGTATGATCCCCGGCAGGGACAGCGGTATGTGTTTCACAACAAAACTGGGCCAGTGCTCCTTGGATCAACGGCAGGTCACCTAACCCTCTGGAGTGGTCAACCTTGGCAAAACGGTCGCCTTTGTAACTGGCAAAGGTGTTGGACACTTCCTGCTGACCCTCAGACAGGATGTTGACAGCGAAATGCGAGCACTTGGCAAAAACATCGTGGCTGGACAGAAATTTGCCCGGACAAACCAACAACAAAGGCGGATCCAGCGATACGGACGAAAACGAGTTTGCCGTGAATCCGACCGGAGCCCCATTGGGATCGAGTGTGGTCACAACGGTTACGCCGGTCATGAAGCTGCCGAAAGCGTCGCGCAGCGCCCTTGGGTCGATGGTCGTCATATCAGGCACTCCTGCACGAACCCCAACAGATACGAATTCACCTCAACCGGATGAGTCATTGGCATCATGTGCGCCGCGCCGGGCACGATCTCGGCACGTCCCTGCGCCACCAGATCCGCCATCTTGCGGGACATAGCGGGGGTTGAGTTCGGCTCGTCCGCGCCTGTCATGAACAGCGCGGGACACGTGATTTTGGATAGGTCATCATCCGACAACCCATCGCTTTCAGCAAAGACGCTGTAGGCGGCTTTATAGGCCGCCGGGTTCACCTCGGTCAGCCATTGGGCGCAGGCTTCGCGTTCTTTGGTCTCGTGATCGCCGAACCAGCGTCTAAGTGTACCTGACGGATCATTCGATGCGTCTGCACTCAATGAAGTGGCGCGTGCAATAACCGCCTCACGCGCCTTGGGATCACGTCGGTAAACTGCATTCAGGGCCGCAACACCCCTGACATGCTCATGTCCAGACGCGGCCAACGACAACGCTACCAACGCGCCCATCGAATGTCCGACCAGAACGGATGGTTCGGACAACAGGGGTTCAACGGCTTTAACGTAGCTGAGCAGCCCACCGGGGTCACAGAAGGGTGACCGACCGTGGCCAGACATGTCCGGACACAAAACGCGGAAGCCTGCCGCGCCGAATGCATCAATCTGCGCATTCCACGCCTCAGCCCGCAGGCCCACCCCGTGTAACAGGATGACCAGCGGCCCCTCGCCTGACTCTATGACGGCAAGATCGCCAAACTCAAACCGAGGCCGGGTTGTCCACGTCATGACCCAGATCCTTCAAATCCTGATAACGGTCTCCGATACGATGATGTGGCCGTCCCGATGTCGCACCACCCAGAACCACAACAACCTCATCAGCGCGCGGCGCGTCGGGAATCGCAAACTGCAGCGTCAGGTAATGCGACCGACGGCCCGCGTCGTTCTTATCCATCATCGGCACCATGATCGGCGTGTTCGCGGGGCCGCGTGTATTAGTGAAGGACAGATAGGATTTCGCACCAACCGCCTGCCGGAAAAAATTCCCGAAATGCAGGGTGTGGATCAGACCCGAGGCGTGCTCGACCTCGCCGTCCAGTCCGACAACAGCAGCTTTGCCATAGGCCTCGATCGCATCGCCCCCTCCGGCCAGCGCGACCATTCGGTTGGTCAGCAGTTCACCCAAGATCGGTCCATAAGCAAGGATTTCAGCGCGCAGATCGTCGACATACCGACCAGCCCACGGGTTCGACACAACCGCTGCAACGGCAAACATGCGCCAAGTACGGTCGGCTTTACGAAATCCTTCGACCAGAACTTCCTCATCATAGGTTACGATTTTTCGGATGTTTGGCTTCACGGTTGCCCCCTTTTTCAGTCAGGCAAAATATCACCGCCGGAATCATCTTTTGACAAACGAAAGAACTTTAGCCTTAGGTATTACCATCACTAATAGGTCAGTTACCGATGGCAAAAACACTGCCCCCGCTTACATGGTTCAGGTCCTTTGAAGCAGCCGCCCGCAGGCTAAGCTCTACCGCTGCCGCTGATGAGATCGGCCTGACGCAATCCGCCGTCAGCCAGCAAATCCGCGCGCTGGAAACGCGGTTGGGTGTGGTCCTGTTTCACCGGCACGCGCGCGGGCTGTCCCTGACGGATGAAGGCCGAAAACTGCTGCCACAGATCGAAGCAGCGCTTGAGATGCTGGAGACCGCCGCATCGCCCTACCTGACCGAGAAAAAAGAGCGGCATATCACCGTGGCGGCCTCGATCAGTATAATCGAATGGGTCATTGCACCCGCCCTGCCACGGTTCAGGTCGCAGCATCCCGAAACATCAGTGCGATTTGTCAGCACGATCTGGCCCGACGAATACGCGGCCTCGCGGGCGGATATCGAAATCAGGTTCGGGTCAGAAAAGCAGGTCGGCAAGAACGCGGTTCCTTTGCAGCCGAACCGCCTTATCCCAGTCAAGGCACCTTCGTTAGTTGGTGATCTGCAAACCTTGCCTTTAATTGAATCTGTGGGAACCTCCGACAGTTGGGCTTCGTGGTCCGAGGTAACTGGCCAACAGGTCGGGCACCCAACTTATTTTGTGGATTCCTATGGTTTGGCGCTGCAACTCGCGGTGGCTGGAAACGGTGTGGCCTTGGTAAACTCGATCATCGCAGCTCATGCCCTGAAAACCGGGGCCGTTCAGCCCGCTTTTGATCAACTCGCGGCGGCCAGCGAAGGGTATTTCCTGTCGGTCCAACGCGACTCTGCGTCAGTGTCCGAATTTGCCGACTGGTTCTCGGACTTGGTGCGTTTTCAGGCAAGGGTCTGATTCAGACATGTCGATGTCGCATCTGAGGATATCCAACCGCCCCAAAATAGTGAATTCTGGCGAAAAAGGTCCGATTCATGCGATATTCTGGCTTTCGAGTCATCAAAGAGGCGTTGACCGGTCACAAGGGCTGGAAACCGGTCTGGCGTGAGCCTGAGCCCAAGCCCCACTACGACGTCATCATCATTGGCGGCGGTGGTCATGGTCTGGCCACGGCGCATTACCTGTCCAAGGTATATGGACTGCGCAACGTGGCCGTGGTCGAGAAAGGCTGGATCGGGGGAGGCAACGTAGGGCGCAACACGACGATTGTACGCTCGAACTATTTGCTGGACGGGAATGAGCCATTCTATGAGTTCTCGCTAAAACTGTGGGAGAGGTTGGAACAGGACGTCAACTATAACGCCATGATGAGCCAGCGCGGGATCATCAACCTTTATCACACCGACGGACAACGCGACGCCTATATAAGGCGCGGCAATGCGATGATCCTGAACGGCGCGGATGCGGAACTGTTGGACGCCGACCAGGTCAGGGCCGAGCATCCCTATCTAAATTTCGACGACGCACGCTTTCCTATCAAGGGAGGTCTGGTTCAGCGTCGCGCGGGCACGGCCCGCCATGACGCGGTGGCTTGGGGTTACGCAAGGTCGGCGGATTTACACGGGGTCGACATCATCCAAAATTGCGAGGTCACTGGCCTGCGGATCGAAAACGGCACCTGTCTGGGGGTCGAAACCAGCCGGGGCTTTATCGGGGCCAGCAAAGTGGGCTGTGCGGTCGCCGGAAACTCGGGCCGTGTGATGGGCATGGCCGGGATGCGCCTGCCCATTGAAAGCCACGTCTTGCAGGCGTTTGTGTCTGAGGGGCTAAAACCCGTTCTGCCCAGCGTCATCACCTTTGGTGCGGGGCATTTCTATGTCAGCCAATCCGACAAGGGCGGGCTGGTTTTTGGCGGCGATATCGACGGCTATAACACCTATGCTCAACGCGGCAATCTGCCTGTGGTCGAGGATGTATGTGAGGGCGGCATGGCCCTGATGCCCATGATCGGCCGCGCGCGATTACTGCGGATGTGGGGTGGTGTGATGGACATGTCGATGGATGGCTCTCCGATCATCGACCGCACCCCGGTTCAGGGGCTCTATTTCAACGGCGGCTGGTGCTACGGAGGGTTCAAGGCCACGCCTGCCTCGGGCTATTGCTTTGCGCACCTGCTGGCAAAAGATGAACCGCACCCCGTTGCCACCGCCTATCGTCTGGACCGGTTCCGCACTGGCCGGATGATCGACGAAAAAGGCGCGGGCAACCAGCCCAACCTGCACTAAGGGGAACACGGACATGATCATCAACCACCCCCTGCTTGGGCCCCGCGATGCTTCGGAGTTCACATATCTGGGCGATGCCTCCCTGATCGACCGGCCTGACGGGATGGCCGAAAATGCCGCCGACGCGTTCTATAACTATGCCTATCTGCGCGACAACCCCGCCGGTGAGCATCAAGAGCTGTGGTATCACGAAGCCGGGGATCGGTCTTGGCTGGTCATCACTCGCAACACACTGACCCATGAGATTTCCAAGGTGGAACTGGCCCGCGATGTGGCCCGCGCGCGGGGACGTTCGAAATGACACAAGCGAACCGGCTGACCGGCGGGCAGATCGACCGCGATACGACCCTGAACTTCCGATTTGACGGGCGCAGCTATACCGCGCATCCCGGCGATACTCTGGCCTCGGCGCTGCTGGCCAACAATGTGCGGCTGATTGGGCGGTCGTTCAAATACCATCGTCCGCGCGGGTTGCTAACGGCGGGTTCCGAAGAACCCAACGGTATGGTGGAACTGCGCAGCGGAGCGCACAAAGAACCCAACACCCGCGCCACGACCATCGAGATGTTTGACGGGTTGATCGCAAACTCGCAAAACCGTTGGCCAAGTCTTCGGTTCGACGCGATGGCCGTGAATGACATGTTTTCTAACTTCCTGTCGGCAGGGTTCTACTACAAAACCTTTATGTGGCCCGCCGCATTTTGGGAGAAGCTGTACGAGCCGATCATCCGCCGCGCCGCTGGCCTTGGGTCGCTGTCGATGCAGCCTGACCCGGATGAATATGACAAAGGCTTCCGTCATTGTGATCTGTTGATCATCGGTACCGGGCCTGCAGGTCTGATGGCAGCGCTGACCGCCGGACGCGCGGGCGCAGATGTCATACTGGCGGATGAGGATTTCATGCTCGGCGGACGTCTGAACAGCGAAACCTTTTCGGTCGGCGACCACAGCGCAACCGACTGGGCGGCACAGGCCGTTGCCGAACTTTCCGCCATGCCGAACGTCCGGCTGATGCCGCGCACTACTGTGATCGGAGCGTTTGACCACGGCATCTATGGGGCCGTGGAACGGACCGGCGATCACCTGCCTTCGCTGCCCGCCGGTAAACCGCGCCAGATACTGTGGCGGATCTACAGTCAAAAGGCGCTGCTGTGTGCCGGGGCGACCGAGCGGCCGATTGCGTTTGAAAACAATGACCGACCCGGCATCATGACCGCCAGCGCGCTTCGAACCTACGCCAACCGCTTTGCAGTAACCGCCGCGCCGCGCGTGGCGATCTTTACCAACAATGATGACGGTCACCGTACCGCCGCCGACCTGCACGCCAAGGGCGTGAAGATTGCAGCCGTTGTGGATGTGCGCGAAGACGCACCGCTCAGCTATGACTACGAGGTCTTAAAGGGCGCGCAGGTCTTGAACACCAAGGGTCGTCTAGGCCTGAGCTTTGTCGAGATCGCCCTGCCCGATGGCTCGACCCGAATGCTGGATTGCGGCGCGCTGGGCGTGTCAGGCGGCTGGAACCCGAATGTCCACCTGACCTGCCACCAGCGCGGGCAGCCTGTTTGGAACGAAGCCCTTGCTTCATTCGTGCCGGGAGAAAACCTACCGGTCGGCATGACCGTCGCTGGCGCTGCCAATGGAGTCATGTCGACCCATGGCGCGCTTCGCTCAGGTGCCCAAGCAGCCGCCACCGCGCTGAACCTAACCACCCTGCCCGACTTGCCCGAGACCGAGGACTCGCCCATTGCACAAGAGCCGTTCTGGTATGTGCAGGGCTGCAAACGGGCATGGGTTGATCAGCAGAATGACGTGACCGTCAAGGATGTGAAACTCAGCTATCAGGAAGGCTTCCGCTCGGTCGAGCATCTGAAACGCTATACTACGCTGGGCATGGCAACCGATCAGGGCAAGACCTCGAACATCACGGGGCTTGCGATCATGGCCGAGGTCGCGGGCAAGTCGATCCCCGAAACCGGCACCACCATTTTCCGCCCACCGTACACGCCCGTTCCTATCGGCGCGTTTGCAGGACGGATGATTGGCAAGGAGTTCCACCTAACCCGCCTGACCCCGTCACATCATTGGGCCAAGGAGCGCGGAGCGGTGTTTGTCGAGGCCGGGAACTGGCTGCGCGCGCAGTGGTTCCCTCAAACCGGTGAAACGCAATGGCGCGAATCCGTCGACCGTGAGGTGCGCCAGACTCGAGCCTCGGTCGGGGTGTGCGATTGCACCACGCTGGGCAAGATCGACGTTCAAGGCACGGATGCCGCCGATTTCCTCAACCGCGTCTACGCCAACGGCTTCGCCAAGCTGGCGGTCGGCAAAACGCGGTATGGCCTGATGCTGCGCGAGGATGGGATGGTCATGGATGACGGCACCGCCGCGCGTCTTGCCGAGGATCATTTCGTCGTCACCACCACAACCGCAAACGCTGTAAGTGTCTATCGCTACATGGAATTTGTGCGCCAGTGCCTGTTCCCAGACCTGGATGTGCAGCTGATCTCGACCACAGACGGCTGGGCGCAATACGCGGTCGCAGGGCCAAATTCGCGCAAGCTTCTGCAAAAGATCGTAGACCCCGAATTCGACATCTCGAACGAGGCGTTTCCCTTCATGGCCTGCGGCAAGATCACTGTCTGCGGTGGGCTGCGGGCACGGCTGTTCCGCATCTCGTTCTCGGGCGAGTTGGCATTCGAGATTGCCGTCCCCGCGCGCTATGGCGACGCGTTGATGCGACGGTTGATGGCTGAGGGTGAGGAGTTTGACGTCACGCCCTATGGCACCGAGGCACTAAGTGTTATGCGTATCGAAAAAGGCCACCCGGTCGGCAATGAGTTGAACGGAACCACCACGGCTCTGAACCTTGGCATGGGCAAGATGGTCTCAAAGAACAAGGACAGTATCGGGTCGGTTTTGTCCGAGCGAGAGGCTTTGACCGCACCGGACATATTGAAACTGGTGGGGCTAAAGCCGATCACTCCTGAAGATAAGGTAACTGCCGGAGGCCATCTTATGAACGTCGAAGGCCCCATCGATGCAGCGCATGATCAGGGATATGTGACCTCGGTGGCCTATTCCCCCAGCCTGAACAGCAACATCGGCCTGGGCCTGCTGAAACGCGGCGATGAACGGCTGGGCGAGAAGATGCGCCTTGTTTCCCCGCTGACCGACCTGACGATCGAAGTCGAAATCGTCTCGGCCCATTTTGTTGATCCCGAAGGAGAACGTCTTCGTGCATGATCTTGTCGCCACAACCGCCCTTGGTGGGTCTGAGCCGCGTGTTGACACGGTTGGTTCGGTCACCTGTGCCGAAGTCCCCGGTGTGGCTTTGGCCTCGGTGGCTGCGCGCCGTGGGAAGGAAACACAGGCGCAAAAGCCTTTGGCCAAGCTGATTGGGGCACCAGCGCCCGAAGTTCAGCGATTTACCGGAGATCAGGTGATCGCCTTTTGGTCAGGGCCAGACCAGTGGATGATCGAAGCACCCTTTGACAGCCACGCAGACCTTGCGGATCAGGTGAAGGCAATCTTTGGCGATACAGCTTCGGTCACGGAACAAACGGATGCCTGGGCGCGGTTCGACTTGCAGGGCGATAGGATCAATGCGGTTCTGGAACTTCTGTGTCAATTGGACCTGCGACGGTTTGAGCCCGGGTACGCGGCGCGCAGTTCAATTCACCATATTGGGTGTTTCGCCCTTTGTCGCGGTACCGACCATGTTAGCCTTTATGGACCCAGATCCTCGGCCGGGTCACTGCATCATGCGATCATTACCGCCATGAGATCGGCCCACTAATACTACCAAGCAGGCGGTCAGCCTGAGAGTTAAGGCAGCCGCACGCTTTCAAGACTTAGTGAAATCTCAGACCCGCTTGGTCAAAACCCGAAGCCGCCACCCAAGCGATCGCGGCGCCGTTGAATCGACAAGCGAAACGCCCAGTCGCTGATTAAGGCAAGCGGGAACAAAACCCTCTCTCCCAGACCGTCGATGATAGTGAGTTTTCCACCCCGTTCTTGTGCACGCACTATGTTTTCATAGCTCATGTCGCCAACGATGATGCGGCCTTTTTCGAGATCATCCAGAAGACCCATGAATTCCTGGCGCAGACGTTCCAACCCTTCGGGATCATTCCTTAGGCCCAACCGTTCCTTATGCAGCGTCGGTGCAAGATCACCATCCGGGCCTGTCAGTTTCTCGACCACAATTGCCGGCCCCAACGAGGTCGGAGCATAGCCCATAAAACGCGCCAAACGCTCAATCTCGGGGCGGCCACGATGCAGCGCCGCCAGATATTCGTTTGCCTCACGGTTCCATTGCCGCAGGTTCCCATAACGCCATTCGGCGTATCGAGGGATAAGGTGGTTGCGGACAGGCTCATCTACCCTGACCTTCAGCAAAGCCTTGTCATTTTCGGGGTGCTGAAAAATCAGGTAGTTGCGGCTTTTGCGCAAGGGTTTCAATTCGCTCAGATCTATCATTTTGCCTGCTATCTAGGGCCAGAAGCCGAACATCCCGCCACTGGATTAAATGCTAAACTGAAACCCGTTCATAAATCCTTCTCCTAAGTGTTACAAATTGCTTTTTTCGGCATGAGCAAAATGCGCGCAGACTACGGTCCGATCGGCGGGTAAGGCATCAGCATGAAGGTTTGATTACCTTCGGACTCTATAATTGGGATATGCGTCCAACCCCGTGGATCAATCGGCGGCTCGACGTCTGCACATTCGTCGGGTGTCTCATCACATATAACGACGTCTAAACCTGTGAGATAAACCAGACGCAACCTCAAACCTCGGGGGAACTGAATGCCGGCGGGTCCTGCACCTGTCAGGCCAAGATAGTGCCCATAGATATACACGGTTTCCGTGGTGTCAGGTATCGCTGAAGCCAAGTCCCGAG
The DNA here is from genome assembly GCF_013031225.1 of Ruegeria sp. HKCCD7221. Taxonomy (NCBI): domain Bacteria; kingdom Pseudomonadati; phylum Pseudomonadota; class Alphaproteobacteria; order Rhodobacterales; family Roseobacteraceae; genus Ruegeria; species Ruegeria sp. HKCCD7221. The sequence continues at coordinate 635,857 of NZ_WPZE01000001.1, read as the reverse complement.
TGGCTTCCTGCCATGGTGGAACCCTGACATACGCCGCGCGCCCAAACAGAATTATCTTGATCAGAAGCACGTACATAATTGTGATCCGGGCGATGCTTGCCACCCTTCCCGGCGTTAACGACAGATGCAAAGTCGCGGCGGTAAAGGTGAACCCAAGCAATAGCCAAATCCAGCCAAATGCACGGGCCGGGACAAAAACACCCGACATCAGCGATTTGCCAAGCAACGGTACAAGACCCGCCAACATCGCAACCAACACCGTAATGGCAACGAACCGCTGAGAGCGGAACAATATGCCCCAACCGATAGCGAAGAATGCCAGTAGCACAACGCCACTGCCAGCCGCTCCGCCTCCAAGCTGTCTAATCGTCGTTTGAAGATAGATGCGCAACTTACCGAGGTTCCTTATCAGATCCTCGGTTGATTGGACCTCGGACGGGGCGCGCCAGTCGGCAATCGGTATGCCAAAAACACCGTGATAGATGTAATTCAGACTGTAAACGGACAGCATACCTACACCGAGGCTGAAAAAGAACACGAACAGAGTAATCGCCATGCTCTTGTATGTTTTCGGCGCCTTGTAGGACATCAGCGCCAAGGCCATCAAAAGGAACGGATAAGTTGTATAGGCCATAAAGGACAACGGCACCGCGACGATCAGCAATGCGACCGAAACCCGATGCGGCAGGAACACGACGCCCAACGCATAAAAAGTAATGATCCAAACGCCTGGCAGTAGCGTGTTAAACCAAAATGCGATCATGAATGCCGGGATAGAAAGCGCGACAAACAGCGCAAAATAACCCTTGTACCATCCAGGTGCCTCGCGCCCGAGCATCGTGATTGATGTACAGGCGGAAAATGTGGCCCAGGCCATCAGGTATAAGGCAAAGCTAACGGGCGAAGACCACAGAAACGGCCTGAACTGCCACCAATAATTCAGCCACCGCCCTTCATCCAAGGCTTTTCGATGGGCCATAAATTTTTGCCCCAGCAGTGCGGGGAAGTCATCGTGGCGCACAAGCGGATCAATAACCAGCGGCCCGTAAATCACCAGCAAAGCCGCAAAAGCCAGCAACCACAGGCGCAATAGGTCCTGCCACAGAGGTCTTACGTTCATCACTGGCTCCGGTGCGAGCGCGCGATGACGGATGCGCGGACCTGTGCTATTTTGGTGACCGCCGTTTGTGGCAATCTGCGAACGATCATTTTCCGCAAATTCCAGCCGAACGTGCCCACCTCTTTCAACGCGCCCGGTTTCACTTCGGTCGACAGAACCTCTGCCGGAAGCGTCGCGGCGCCAGCTTCGTTTGCGTAAAGGACGCTGTTATAGCGATACCAGGGTTCGATCGAGGCATCGTCGAACAAAATGGGGCGCAGACAGTCATAGGCCGCATAGCCCTGCTCAGCGAACAGTCCCTGCCAGAACGACAAAGGCTGTTCATTGATGTGGAACTCACCACCCTGCCCCGGCACGGCGGCTGAGAACAGAACCAGATCGCTATGCGTTGTTAGGCTTTGAACCAGGCTTGCCGATGCCTCATGGGGCAAATGCTCGCCTACCTCCAGCGATTGAGCCAACCCAAACTTACGGCCCAAATCGACAGGCTGACTCAGGTCTTTGCCAAAAAAGCAGACCTTTGGAATGGCCAATGTCTCGCGATCGACATAATCGCCATCCACACCTGCAACATCCTGACACCCGGCGGCTGCCCATTCTGACAACCAGACGCCGCGCCCACACCCAAAATCCACGACACTGTCTGGTTTGACATGGGATTGAAGCGTTTCGATCAGCCGAACAGCCGAGCTGCGCGCTCCACGGTCGATGTAGTCAAAGAACTCGTTGGAATAGATATGCGACATGACCACTCTCTAAATTGAGCTTTCTTCGCGATAGACCCACAAACGCAGGATCACGAAATTTATGATGGGAAGAACAACTACGACCAAACCGGCGGCGACCGGTTCGGCGAGGGCCAGCCTAGGTGCAAGGATGCCCGTTATCATCGAGGAAACGACTAAGCCGATCGCGATCATGCACAAAAAGCGGCCAAACTGACCCGGCGCGACCACTGGCCTACCAAACGTCCAAGCGGTTTGGCCAACATACTGGATAAGGATTGCAGACCCGAATGCCAGCAGGTTTGCGATCCAAGGGGAATTGAATATCTGCAGCAGGCCAAGATACGTGACAAAATAGTATGCGGCGACACCGGTTCCGACCACTGCAAACCGAAATATGCGTTTGGGTTCACTCATGACGTCTTCTGCGCTCTCTCGGACAGAGTTTCGACACCTTTGCCAACCTGTTCATCCACAAAGAACAAGGGCCGTCCCTTTGCTTCGACATAAAGCCGTCCAAGGTATTCTCCGATAATGCCAAGGGTCAGCAACTGAATGCCGGAAAAGAAGCTGATGACCAAAACGGTCGACGCCCAACCAGCAACCGTGCTGTACAAGATCAGTGACCAGAACACGTATACAGCCATCAATGCGGCGATGAGCAAGGTCAGAAAGGCCAGCCGGGTGGCCATCTGCAAGGGCTTGATCGAGAAGCTGGACAAGGCATCAAACGCAAGACGGATCATCTTGGACATCGGGTACTTGGTCTCACCCGCCACGCGCGGGTCGCGAACATATTCAATGCCAATCTGCTTGAACCCAGCCCAAGCGAACATTCCCCGGATGAACCGGGACCGCTCGGGCATATCCAAAACCGCGTCCAATGCGCGGCGGCTCACTAAACGGAAATCACCCGTATCGTTGGGAATAGGCACATCCGACAGCCGATTCAGCACCCGGTAAAACCCATGCGCGGTCATCTTCTTGAACCAGCTCTCGCCCTTGCGTTCGCTGCGGCGCCCATAGACCACGTCATACCCGCGATCCATCATGGCCATCATATCTTGCAGCAGTTCGGGCGGGTCCTGCAAATCGGCGTCCAGCATGAAAATCCGCTGCCCCTTGGCCGCCATCAAACCCGCCGTCAAAGCGACTTGGTGCCCACGGTTCGTTGACAGCTTTATGCCGCGAACACCTGCGTGGCTTTCGCTCTGCTTGCAGATTTCGTCCCACGTGCCATCGGTAGAGCCATCATCCACCAGCACGATCTCCCGGTCAGTGGACCAGGGATCAGTTGCCGCGACCAGACGCTCGACCAGCATCGGCACAGAGTCCTCTTCGTTCATACAAGGAACGACTACAGACAATAACATTTAACCTCCGAACGCGAACTGTCCTGCTCGATTATTTGCGATGGGATCGCTTTTTCTAGAACACGTCGCTTTGGTTTTTTCTCGTTTTGGGTCGCTGCCCTTGATATCTCAACTGTTACATTTCGCTAATCGGTAAGTTCCAGTTTCCAAACCGTAGTTACCGCCGCGACACATCCTTGGGGTCAGTCGCCAACGATCAACCCAATGATGCAATACCGGAGTTATTGCCACCCCATGTGGCAGCATTGCGCCAATCTTGCGACAAAGGACGGAAAGCTGTCGAAATTCGGTGCCTTACGCGGCAAATGCACTCATAGAACAGAAAAATCCCACACGAAAACAATATAGTTCCGTGGATGCCGGGAATTTTGGAACATTCTTCCCAGCGGAGCGGTGGTCAATCACTTTCAAATCACATATTCAGTGCCGCGAGTGTAAAACAGGCAGATATCAGACCCGTGTTCGACCTACCTGCGCAGCGTGCGCATCTTTCCGAAAAGTACGACCTTAGCCCCTCAGCGGAACTGGCAGCCAGCATGGAAGACATCTATGCGCGCATGTCCCGCGTCGTTTCGCCGATGGATTGGGCGATCTATGCGCCTTATGTCAAAGCGATCAACGACCTAAAGGCCGAACGCAATGCAGTTGTCCTTGGCCACAACTACATGACGCCCGAAATTTATCACGGCATCTCGGACTTCGGCGGCGACAGCCTGCAACTGGCGATCAAGGCAACCGAGGTCGAAGCGGACGTGATCGTGCAATGCGGTGTGCATTTCATGGCCGAAACATCCAAAATCCTTAGCCCGGACAAGACGGTTTTAATGCCCGATATGGAAGCTGGGTGCTCATTGGCCGAATCCATAACGGCGGACGGCGTGGCCGAAATGCGCCGTCGTTATCCCGGTGCACCGGTGGTGTCTTACGTCAACACCACGGCCGAGGTCAAAGCGGCCTCTGACATCTGCTGCACATCATCTAACGCGGCACAGATCGTTGCGGCGCTGGACAGCGACACCATCATCATGACCCCTGATCAGTACTTGGCGCAGAACGTGGCACTGGACGTTCCACAAAAGAACATTGTCTGGTGGGAAGGATCGTGCATCGTTCACGAACAATACTCGGCCAGCGACCTGCGAGACTTCCGCGAATGGAACCCGGGCACCCGACTGATCGCGCATCCGGAATGCCCCCCCGACGTGGTGGCCGAGGCAGATTTCTCGGGCTCGACCAGCGGCATCATCAAATACGTCACGGATGAAAAACCCGAAAACGCGCTGCTGATCACCGAATGCTCCATGGCTTCGAACATTGCGGACGAACTGCCCGAGGTCGACTTTGTAGGTCCGTGCAACATGTGCCCTTACATGAAGAAGATCACCCTCGAAAAAGTGCTTTATGCGCTGGATACCATGACCGGACAGGTCGAAGTTGAAGCAGATGTGGCCGACAAAGCCCGCTTGTCAGTTCAGCGGATGATAGACCTTTCGCGCAAACTGGGTATCTGACCGGGCGGATGCAACACGTCAGCACCAAGCGCGTGGTGATCATCGGCGCTGGATTGGCCGCCGTCTATGCCGCGCTGAAACTGGCACCGCGACCCGTCGTGATGATCTCGCCCGAGGCGCTGGGGACCGGCGCCAGCTCGGCCTGGGCGCAGGGGGGGGTCGCCGCTGCGATGGCCGAAACTGACAGCCCTGAGGCTCATGCCGAAGATACAGTGCGCGCAGGGGCCGGTTCGGTTCTGCAAGAGGTAGCCGATTTCGTCACGCGCGCCGCGCCGGATCATATTCTTGACCTGTCAAATCTTGGCACCGACTTTGACCGAACCAGCGACGGGGCCTTTGTTCAATCCCGCGAGGCCGCCCACTCGGCCGCCCGGGTCGTCCGTGTGAAAGGCGATCAGGCGGGTGCCGAAATCATGCGCGCATTGGTCACCGCACTACGTGCGACGCCGTCGATCCAAGTAATTGAAGGGGTGCAGGCCATCGGCTTTGACAGTGATGGCCAGCAGGTTCAGGGCGTCTACCTGACCCCGGCGAATGGATCAGATACGCCCTCGATTGCGTTGCACGGGGCGGCTTATGTATTGGCAACTGGTGGGTCCGGCGGGCTTTACGCGCAAACAACCAACCCCACCCGTATCCGAGGTCAGGGCATAGGCATGGCGGCGCGAGCCGGAGCGAAAATTGCAGATGCAGAATTCGTTCAGTTCCACCCAACGGCGATCAATGTCGGCGAAGATCCCTGCCCACTGGCCACCGAAGCCCTGCGCGGCGAAGGTGCAGTTCTGATCGACAAGACCGGTCACAGGTTCATGCCGGAACTGCATCCGGATGGAGAGCTCGCGCCTAGGGACATTGTTGCCCGCGCGGTCTTTCTGCAAACCCAGTCCGGCCTCCAACCTGCGCTGGATACGCGGCAGGCCATCGGCGTCGACATCGCGTCGCAGTTCCCCGCAGTTACTGAAGCCTGTCGTCGCAATGGCGTCGATCCTGTGCTGTCGCCCATACCTGTCACGGCCGCAGCGCATTATCATATGGGTGGCGTCGCGGCAGACCTGTCCGGGCGCAGCACATTGGGCGGGCTTTGGGTTTGTGGTGAGGCGGCCTCGACCGGGCTGCATGGGGCAAACCGGCTCGCTTCAAACGGATTGCTAGAGGCGTTGGTGTTTGCTCGTACCTGCGCGCGAGACATTGCAAAGCATGTGCCTTGTGACGATGCCGAACCGGTAGATCTAAATTTTGCACCCAGTTGCCAAACAGCGATCTTGCAAGCCACGGCAGAGCTGCGCGGGATCATGATGGATCTGGTCGGCGTCGTTCGCACGGGAACAGGTTTGCGCCAAGCGTTGACCCGCATAGCTCTGCTCGAAGCCGAAAACCAAAACTCACCGGCATTTCTCAATATGACGGCGACCGCGACACTGATCGCGGCGGCGACTTTGATGCGAGAAGAAAGTCGCGGCGCACACTACAGGTCGGATTTTCCACAGACGCATTCCGGCCCCGGACAACGATCAATGCTGACGCTTGAACAGGCGCTGGCGTTTCGAGACAAATACACAAAGGAAAACGTATGACCGTTCCTGCCCTACCCGATCTAATCCTAGAACCGATTGTCCGCGCGGCGTTGATGGAGGATTTGGGATCCAACGGCGACGTCACCTCGTTGACGGTCATACCGCCAGAAACAACCTACTCTGCTCGGCTAAACGCGCGTGAAGATGCGGTGGTGTCCGGCATGCAAGTGGCAGAGCTTGCCTTTCGTCTGGTCGACCCTGCGCTTGAGATCGTTCGCCACGTGCAAGATGGCCAACGCTGCGCCAAGGGCGAGACCCTGATGGAGATACGCGGCAATGCAGCCTCGATCCTGTCTGGTGAACGTGTGGCGTTGAACTTTGCCGGACGCCTTACAGGGGTGGCTACTGCGACTGCCGCTCTGGTCGCTGAAACCAAAGGCACCAATACGCGTATCACCTGCACCCGCAAGACAACGCCCGGCCTGCGTATCGTCGAAAAACAGGCCGTACTGCACGGCGGCGGCTTTAATCACCGCTTTTCATTGTCCGACGCAATTCTGATTAAGGACAACCACATCGCCGCCGCCGGAGGCGTTCGGGCGGTCCTCGAAGCAACCAAGGCGCGTGCGTCCCACATGATGAAGGTTGAAATCGAAGTGGACCATTTGGAACAACTGGAAGACGTGCTTGCGGTTGGAGGTGCGGATGTCGTCTTGTTAGACAACATGACCCCAGACATGCTGTCCAAAGCGGTTTCGATGGCAAACGGGCAAATCACAACCGAAGCCTCTGGCAACGTGACCAAAGAAACCGTGGCCGCGATCGCAGCAACGGGCGTCGACTACATCTCATCCGGGGCGCTGACGCATTCCTACAGGACAATCGATCTGGGTCTGGATTTTTAGGGTGAATGGCGGAGAGACAGGGATTCGAACCCTGGAGACGGTTTCCCGCCTACACACTTTCCAGGCGTGCGCCTTCGACCACTCGGCCACCTCTCCGTGGGCGCGATATTTGGACTATCGCTTGGGGATTTGCAAGGCCCGAATATAGCGAAAATTCAACCTTTTCGGATCGCGCTTAAACCGGCCTCAGACCTCATCCCCGTCGCTGTCGGGCATATCCGCCTCGGTCATCTCGATCGGGGAAGACTTGTCTGTGTCGGTCGGGGTGTCCCCCGCCTCATTTGCCGGTTCAGGCGTAGGCGCGGCTGACGATTCCCTAAGCGTATCCGGATTACGCAGCCAGACGTCGCGTTGGGCGAACGGAATCTCGATACCTTCGTCGGCAAAGCGCCGGTTAATCTCGTGATTCATGTCCGATTTTACCGAAAGCACCCAGTTCACGTCGCGCAGGATGGCCCGGATCTCAAAATCCAACGAATCCGCACCAAATCCCTGAAACACGACACTGGGCGCGGGATTGGCCAAAACCATTGGGTGCGCATTGGCGACTTCGCCCAGTATCGTTTCAACCAGTTTGGTATCCGTCCCATAAGCGACGCCAACCGGAACAATGACACGCCCGATGGTATTGCCGCGCGTATAGTTGGTTACAACGCCGCTGATCAGGTCAGAATTGGGAACGATCACATCCGTACGATCAAACGTCTCAATCCGCGTAGACCGGACCGAGATGTCGCGCACGTAGCCCATCATCCCGTTAACGTCGATCCAATCCCCTTTTGAAATCGGACGTTCGACCAGCAGGATGATCCCAGACACGAAATTCGAGACGATGGTCTGCAACCCGAAACCGATCCCAACGGACAAGGCACCGGCGACAATTGCCAGCGAGGACAAGTCGAACCCGGCAACCATAATGGCAACCAGCGCGGCCAGAAAAATTCCGATATACCCGGTGCCGGAAACGATCGCGTTCTGACCGCCGGGGTCAATGCTTGTCTTTGGCAGCAAAGAGTTGCGCAATCCGCCTTGCAGCATTCGGGTCAGACCGTAACCGATCAGGAACACGATCACGAAGACGAAGAAGTTGCTTGGCGATATCGTCACTCCGCCGATATCAAAGCCCAGCAACAGACGTGACCAAGCTTCAAGCAAATCGGTCTGACGCGCCCCCCAGTAAAGGGCAAGGATCGGCAAAGCAAAGATAGCCAACGCGAAACCGACCAGAACCGAAAACAGCGAATCCCAGACAGCTTCGCCCTGCCCCGTGATCCAGCCGTAGACCTGCGTAATGAAGCGCTGAAAAATGACCAACGCAGCAATCAGAACCAGCGTTTTTACTGCGGGAAAGACTATGGCTTCGGCCGCATTTGTATACCCGAAGACGGCTAGAACAGGTGTCGCAATACCCAGAAGCAACAAGGCGCGCCGCAGGAATTCGACCAGTTGGCTGAAGCCTGCCGCCCGAGCTACACTTGGGGCTTCGGCCTCGTCTGGTTGCGCGTCATTGGTCCGGATATGGCGCACCCGAAGCAGCAACAAAGCCGTGGCCACGATGACAGGAAAACTAACTACTGCACGCGTGGAATCCGAGATATTTTCGATCTGCTCGAACAAGACGGCCAGTTCATGAAGGATGAGCATCGCAGCCAGCAGATCAATATAGACGCGAAGTTCCTTGATCCTGGCAGCGGACAGACGCTTGAACCCTCTGGCCTGCCCCATCAAGTATACTTGCCGTCCGATCCAGTCATAAAAGAAGATAATTCCAGCCCAGTATGGCACTTCCTCAAGCAGCAAGGTGCCCCGCACACCCAGCATCCCGGTCAGGTTAATTGCGACAACTGCGGCTAGGACACCCAACCACGGCAAGATGATCCGCAACAGGGATATCACAAATGTCCAGACGCCCGTGCCAGAGCCCCCGAGCTTCCGCAGGTAATCACCGCCCTTTTCCGACCAGTGCCGCCCGAAAATCAGCAACACCGCCGAAATGACCAACAGGACAAATATCCCCAACCCGCGCTCTCTCATTTGCTCGCGGGCGACATCCGTTCTCAGGTTTTCGGTTATTTCATTGATCAAGCCACGGGCGGCTTCTTTCACGTCCACCCACGCAGGTGCCCAATATGTAGGATTAAGAGGCGACGGTCCTCGTTCCAACAACTCTTTGGTCTGACGGTGCCGGATGATCTGGTCTATTTCACTGATAAGCCCGTTGGCCCTGCTATACGCCTCTTCGGATACAACACGCGGCACCCGAAGGCTGTTGAGCTGTTCTTCCAGATGCGCACGGATCGTCGCAATGTCTTCGGGTTCAGAGGCGTCACCCTCAGGTTCTGGCCCCAATGCCTTGAGTTGACTTTCCAGCGTCTGAATACGTTCCGTATTTGCATCCCGCGCGCGATTAAAGACCTCTCGGTACTCGTTGATTTCAGAACGCAGGTTCTCCAAAGCAGCATTCGAAGCGCGGTTCGCTTCGATTACCGCTTCGGCCCGGTCCGCCGTGCTGATCCAGCCCTGATAATACTCACTTTGTCGGTCGGTCAGTTGGGCGGCAACAGGGCCGCCCCAAACGGCCAAACAAACCGTTACAAGGGCAAGAAACAGGCGGACCTGCCGCGGCATCATACGTCCTCGAACACGCCAGGGATGCTGCGGGGGGCTTCGGTCATCCAATCAGGCACCGGCAGCTCTTTTTCACGCAGGAATTCCGGGTTGAACAGTTTGGACTGATAGCGTGTGCCATAGTCGCAGAGGATCGTCACAATGGTATGGCCCGGCCCAAGATCCTTGGCCAGACGCACGGCACCGGCCATGTTGATTGCGGTCGAGCCGCCCATGACCAAACCTTCCTCGCGCAGCAGATTAAAGATGTAGGGCAGCGCCTCGTTATCTGTCATCTGATAGGCGTAGTCCGGCTTGAAACCCTCAAGGTTCTTGGTGATGCGCACCTGACCGATCCCTTCGGCGATCGAGCTGCCCTCCATCGCGATTTCACCGGTGGTGTAATAGGAATAAAGCCCCGCACCCATCGGATCGACCAGACCGATCTTGACCCCTTTGGGCTGCAAAGCATCCGCGACGCCTGCCAAAGTCCCACCGGAGCCCACGGCGCTTACAAAACCGTCAACCTTGCCACCGGTTTGCTCCCAGATCTCTGGGCCAGTGGTTTCCACATGCGCCTGACGGTTTGCCACATTGTCGAACTGGTTGGCCCAGATCGCACCATTGGGTTCGGTCTGCGCCAGTTCCTCGGCCAGTCGGCGCGAGTAATGCACAAAGTTATTGGGGTTGCGGTAAGGCGCGGCGGGAACCTGCACCAGTTGCGCCCCGGCAAGCCGCAGCATGTCCTTCTTTTCTTCGGACTGGGTTTCCGGGATCACGATCACGGTCTTGAACCCCATCGACGCCCCAACCAGCGCAAGGCCGATTCCGGTGTTTCCTGCGGTGCCTTCGACAATGGTTCCGCCGGGCTTCAGCTCACCCCGCGCGATGGCGTCCTTGATTATATAAAGCGCTGCGCGGTCCTTGACCGATTGGCCGGGGTTCATGAACTCGGCCTTGCCAAGGATTTCACACCCGGTTTCTTCGCTGATGCGTTTCAGCCGGATCAACGGCGTTTTTCCTACTGCGTCAGCAAGGTCTCGTGCAATGCGCATGGCACCCTCTTTTCTTTACATATCAACGAAGATTTACAGTCGACGCGCGATAACCACAAGCCGCGATAACTATGCCCGCAAACGGTTCCTGTGACGCGCCAGCCAATTGGCCAACATCAACAGGGGTAAGTCCTTGAACCCGTTGTTGTCCACACCGTCCATGAACTCGGCAAATGGCAGAATTTGAGTGCGAATATCCTCGCCCTCGGAAGCGACCCCGCCGTTTTCAACTGTCTTGGTCAGATCGGCCAGTCCGACATAAAGGTGAATGTACTCGGTTGACGACCCGCTTGAGGAATAAGCACCCCCTACGTATTCCAAGCTGGTCAAGTTTACGTGCGCCTCTTCAAGCACTTCTCGCTGCGCCGCCTGCGCGGGGGATTCTCCGGGGTCAATCATTCCTGCCACCGGCTCCCACATCCAGGGTTCGGGATCGTCAATCAAGTAAACCGGGGCTCGGAACTGCTCCACCAGCAGGACCGTGTCCCTTGCAGGATCATAGGGCAACACCACGACAGCGCTGCCCTGCATCAAGGCGCTGCGATTCAGGACCGGCCCCATGGTTCCGTCATGCTGGCGGTGCTGCACTCGAATCTCGTTCATGCCGAAATAGCTTAGGTACGCCCGTTCATGCTGATGCAGAACGACATCTGACCCAACATCGCGCAGATCACCGGTCTGTCGACGCCGCGCGGCCATTCGCGCCCACGCCCGGGTTCGGATCGACGGAAAGCAGCGTGCGACCGCTTTGGCATCCATCCGACCGTAAAAGCTCATAACCTCCTGAGCTGCGGCGATCGACAACTCCCCCCACTGATCGATCCAAGCTTGCAAGGACCAGCGGTCGCCGGGAAACCATAGATCGGGTTCGGGAAAAAAGACGCTTGCCTGCGTTTGCGAACCGTCTTCCAAATGGATCGTTTGCGGGCTCAGGTCATAATCGAACCCGCCTTCATAAAACACCAGACGCCGCAGGTCTTCTGGACCCAGCCCCTGCACCAGCAGACCGTGTGCTTGGCCGGATTTTTCTTTGACGATCATCGGAAATGGCTGCCCAACTACGCTGTACACCGCGTGCCCCGGCAAAGCAGCCTGCTTTGCCTCAAGACGTGACAATGGACGACCCAATACCAATTCCAACAATGGCAGGTATCTGAGCGTTCCGTAGAAAAAGAGATTGGACAAAGAAGAAGTCTCGTTTGCAGACAGGAATTTATCGCCAGCGGCGGCTGGCCTCTTCTGTGGCAAGGCCTGCCACAACCCCACCGATAGCCAAGGTCAGCAGGATTTCGGACGTCAGAAGCAATTGACCATACTCAATACCGATCTGGAAAATCGCCAACAGGGCTTCGAATGGGCCATTGTATCTGTGGCGCATCGCCAGACTGAACATTTCGTAACAGCCTTGAAGGAACAGCCCCCAGAAAACCAAAGTGGCAATTCCCGTCATGCCGTTATTGATCGCCGCAGTCCATCCTTTGCCCGCGCGCTTACCCATGACGGTCCAGCCACAAACAACGCCCAAAACCATGTTAACAAAGGTGAAAGCGCCGTAATCTTTACCCTCTTCCCCATTCTCGATGATCATGCTCGACACGAGAAATGCCACCACCAATAGACAGATGGCGGCAATAAGACGTGAGGCACTGGGCATTGGGCAGATCCGTTAACTATGCTGGTTTTGCTACGGTAATCTGTGTCACATCGCAATTGCCGGTGTCAAAGGCTGCGCCGCAGGCGGTCAAATAATAATTCCACATGCGGCGAAAACGCTCATCAAATCCCATTTCTGAAATGACATCCCATTTGTCGTTGAATGTCTCGTACCAGCGTCGCAGGGTCAGATCATAACTTTTGCCAAATTCCTTTGATGTCACGACGTTCAGCCCGGCTTGCGTGACCTGCTCTTTCAACACCGAAGGTGCCGGAAGCATTCCACCCGGAAAGATATATTTCTGAATAAAATCAACACCATTTCGGTAGACGTCCCACCGATGATCAGCCACGGTAATGATCTGCAATGTCGCCTGCGCGCCTGGTTTAAGGCGCTCTCTCACAGTTTCGAAATATGTTGGCCAATATTTCTGCCCAACCGCTTCAAACATTTCAATCGACGCGATGCCATCGTATTGGCCCCGCTCGTCGCGATAGTCTTGAAGCTTGAACTCGACCAAAGCAGAAAGCCCTGCTTTTTCAATTCTTTGCCTGGCAAACTTCAACTGCTCTTGGCTAATCGTCAGCCCTGTGACCCGCAAGCCACGCTCTTTCGCAGCGTATTCCGCGAATCCGCCCCAGCCGCAGCCAATTTCAAGAATATGATCACCCGGCTTTGCGCCCATTTCATCAACTAGACTGGCGTATTTCGCCGTCTGCGCGTTTTCGAGACTTTCCTGCCCCGTCTCAAACAAGGCGCTGGAATAGGTCATCGTATCATCCAGCCATAAGGCATAGAAATCATTGCCCAAATCATAGTGGTACGAGATGTTCTTCTTTGCCTGTTTCCGGCTATTGCCATGCAACCAGAACCGTAAACGTTCATAGGTCTGAACAAGGAACTTGCCGGTAAAGTCGTCATAGACCGTTTCAGTGCCCAAATGCACAAGATCCATGAAGGACCGCAGGTCTGGGGTGCTCCAGTCTCCTTCCAGATAGGCGTCGGAAAAACCCAGCTCTCCTTCGCGGATCAGTCGCGCGAAAACGTCGGGGTTGTGAATGTCCACCCGTGCGACAGGTCCGGGCTTGGCGCCCTCGGTTCGAAAAATGCGGCCATCCGGCAGAGCGATATCAAGCCGCCCGGATTCCATCTTGTTCAGCATTTTCAGAACTTGCGCGAAATACCTCGGCAGGCCCTTTTGCCCTTCTGTTGTCGTATAGATCATCCGCTTTCCCCTATGCGGTTGTTGTTTCAGGCTAGGACGAGTTTGTGTTTCTGGCAAGTTTTCAGTTCCTTAGTGGTTTTTTAGGCCTTCATAAGCCGCAAGTGCACGTGCGCGACCGGCAGGCAATTCAACAATCGGGTTGGGATACAAATCGGTCTCGGATATGCCCCAAGAACGTGGAACGGCGTCAAAATACGCACGCGCTGTCGCGGGTGGCGTTGGCTGCCCTTCGGCAATCCAACGGCGCACATACCCCCCGCTCGGATCGAATTTTTCCTGCTGAGTCAGAGGGTTAAAGATACGGAAAAACGGAGAGGCATCAGGCCCCGAGCCTGCAACCCACTGCCAGCCCATCGCGTTACAGGCTGGGTCCCAGTCGATCAGACAGTCAGCAAACCACTGCATCCCAATTTTCCAATGCGTCATCAAATGCTTGGTCAGGTAACTGGATGTGATCATCCGTGCCCGGTTATGCATCCGGCCCGTGACGTACATCTGGCGCATCGCGGCATCTATAACCGGAACTCCGGTTCTGGCCGTTTGCCAGGCAATCACCTCGGGGCGAGTGGCGTTCGTATTCCACGGAAACATCTCCCACTCTGGTTTCCAATTCTCTGCCAACAGGTGTGGCGTATGGAACATCAGGTGGTAAGCGAACTCTCTCCACACAAGCTGGCGCAAGAAGGCATCGGTCCCTGACACTCCAGTCATCGCCGCGTTTTGAACGGCGTGCCAAACGGAGCGCGGGCTTATTTCCCCCAAAGACAGATATTCAGACAGATTGGACGTTGCATCACGATCCAGCCGATCCCTGTTTTCAGAATAATGCGCAATCCGGTCCAGAAAGCCTTGAAGCGCTTCGAACGCTGCGGCTTCGCCTGCCTGCACATAAGGGGCCACGATTGTCGCCCCACGGTTCATACCTTGGGCCAAATTCCACTCTGACAGATCGTCTGAATCCGGCCAACTCTGCGGACCCCGCAACGTTGCAGGCGCAGGTTCAGGCGGCGCGACGTCCCGAACCCGTACTGCCCGCCACATTGGTGTGAAAACGCGGAACGGCTGACCCGCTTTGGTCGCAACGGTCCAAGGCTCGAACAGCAGATGACCGGTGAAAGACTTTGCCTCGATGCCCTGCTCTGACAATCGCGACTTTACATCCGAGTCCCGAGTAATTGCATCGGGATCATATGCCCTCGTCCAGTGTACGGCTGTTGCCCTTGTCTGCGCGATAATATCTTGCAGAACCGCAAGAGCGCGCCCGCGACGCAGAACCAAACGACTGCCCAAATTGTTCAGCGCTCGCGCCAGCGTATCTACGCCCAATCCCAAACGCCATTTGGGTGCAGCCCCGAGTGCTTCGGCTTGGTCGTCCAGAATAAATAAGGGAATAACGGGCCGTCCCGAGGCGACCGCAGCCGTCAGCGCGGGATGGTCCGACAGGCGCAAATCCCGTCGGAACCAAACAATAACCGGTGGCCGCTCGTTTTCCATTTTTGCCCTGTTTTCTTCGATTTACGAAACAGGGCTGAAAGTGGATCACAAAACAGCGTCAAGTGCATTCAATAATTGATCAATTTCCTGTTGAGAGGTGTAGTGCGTAAAGCTGACGCGCAGCACGCCTTGGGTTAGATCAACCCCCATCGCCTTCAATGGCCGCACTGCATAGAAGTCGCCCCCGCTTGCCATGATACCGTATTTCACGAGATCAGCCGCCACCGACTCGGCGTTGCGCGTAAGAGCCAGTGCCACCGTCGGCGCGCGCCGAGTGGCATCGGAGGTTCCGATCAGCCGAACGGCATTCCGATCCTTGACTGCGTCCAGAACCGGCTGAAGCAAGGCCACTTCCTGCCCGCGCATAAGGTCATGTACAAAGGCACCGCGTTCAGTGGCGTCGCCATCCGGCCCGTTGTGATGGTCACACAGAAGGTCGACATAATCCGCCATACCTGCGCTCGCCGCGATTTGCGCATGGTCGGGGCCAGCGGGTGTAAATCGTTTATACAGCACATCCGCGTTGAAATAATGCGCCTGATTGGGCAGCAGTTCTCCAAGAGATTTCCGGATCACCATGCAGCCCTGATGCGGTCCATAGGTTTTGTAGGCGGAAAACAGGTAAATATCCGGCCCAAGGTCTCCGACATTCGGAAACCCGTGCGGCGCGTATGAAACACCGTCGACGCAAACGAAAGCGCCCGCCGCATGTGCGATGGCCGTGATTTCGGTAACCGGATTGATCTCACCGATCACGTTCGAACAGTGGGGGAAACAAACCAGACGCACCTTTTCATCCAGCAAGTGTTCTAGATCGTGCGGGTTCAGCGACCCGGTCTCGGGGTCGATCTGCCATTCGCGGACCTCAATGCCTTCATCCGCAAGCCGCCGCCAAGGACCTGAATTCGCCTCGTGATCCTGATTGGTCACGACAATGGCGTCGCCCGGCTTCATCCACTGGCGAAATGCCTGTGCCAGAACATAGGTGTTTTGAGTGGTCGACGGGCCAAAACTGAGTTCATCAGTTTCAACGCCCAGTATGGTCGCCATCCGGCTGCGGGCCTCGTCCATTTCTTCCCCCGCCAATCGGCTGGCTTCATAGGGACCATAAGGTTGAACCTTGCGTTGGGTATAATATCGGCTCAGCCTGTCGAGAACCGGTTTGCAGGTGTAAGAACCGCCTGCATTCTCAAAAAACGCCTGCCCCTGCAGGCTAGGTTCGGAAAACGCCGGAAACTGTGACCGAACAAAGTTGATATCCAGAGTGCTCATGGCACGGGCCTCCTTGATCATGCACTAAAATCCATGAGGAGCCCGCGCATGATTTCGGTCCCCTCGAAAATCATGGCAGGTCTTCCAGCCCAGCCTGTGCTTTGGAAACACCGGCAGCCCTTGCGGATCACAAGGACGGGGCCAAATTGCCCAGAACACCGTTAATCGTCAAGCGGGCCCTCCTTCACGACAAAAAAAGCCGGGCGTTTAGACCCGGCTTTGCAACGTGAATTGGATAAATTAGCCCTGAACCTTGGTGTAGGTCCCCTCGCCCGCAAGAATACCGCGAAAGCCGCCCGGCTCATCCAAACCAAAAACGATCAGCGGCAAGTTGTTATCCCGTGCAAGCGCGATGGCCGATGCATCCATCACCCGCAGTCGCTTGGCCAGTACATCGTCATAGGTCACCGTGTCATAGCGCACGGCATCTGAGTGTTCTTTGGGGTCTTTGTCATACACGCCATCGACACCGTTTTTGCCCATGAAGATCGCCTCGCACGCCATTTCGTTGGCGCGTAGCGTCGCGGCGGTGTCGGTGGTGAAATAAGGGTTTCCGGTTCCGGCCGCAAAAATACAAACCCGCTTTTTCTCAAGGTGACGTACGGCGCGGCGGCGGATGTAGGGCTCACAGACCTCATCCATCCGAATAGCCGAGATAACGCGGGTAAATACGCCGACTTCTTCCAAGGCGGACTGCATCCCAAGCGCGTTCATCACGGTCGCCAGCATTCCCATATAATCAGCGGTCGTGCGTTCCATCCCCTGTGCCGAACCGCTTAGGCCGCGGAAAATGTTGCCGCCGCCAATGACCATGCAGATTTCGACGCCTAGATCGTGAACCGATTTCACCTCTTGCGCGATACGCTGAACGGTCGGTGGATGCAGGCCAAAGCCTTGATCCCCCATCAGTGCTTCGCCGGATATCTTCAGCATCACGCGCTTGTACTTTGTTTTAGGGGGTTCAACTGTGTTGGTTGTCGGGGAATGGCTCATGTTGCGCTCCGGGCTGGCACGGGTTTAATTCCGGCGCAAAATGAAGCAAAACCTCGGCAGGTTCAATGCGGATGGTAAGTAATGAGGCGTGCCGGGATGACCAATGGCAAAACTCTGCAGACCCTGGGTCGCCTGCCCAAGATTCCGGATGGTGTTCCGGTGCTGATCGCAGGCCCGACGGCGTCTGGAAAATCCGCCCTTGCGTTAGAGATCGCCGAACAGTTCGGCGGCGTCATCGTCAATGCGGATGCCAGTCAGGTATATGACTGCTGGCGCGTTATCTCGGCCCGTCCCTCAGTCGAAGAGGAGGCGCGCGCACTGCACGCGTTATACGGCCATGTCGCATTCGATCAGGACTATTCAACGGGTCACTGGCTGCGCGACGTCAAACCGATATTGGCAGGCGTTCAACGCCCGATCATCGTGGGTGGGACCGGGTTGTATTTCTCAGCACTCACCGAAGGTATGGCAGATATTCCAGCCACGCCCGCCGATGTGCGGGCCGAGGCGGACAGGCTGGACTTGTCCACTCTTATGGATGGTGTCGACGCAGAAACCCTGGCGGGCATCGACACGCAAAACCGTGCCCGTGTTCAACGTGCCTGGGAAGTGCAGCGGTCCACAGGCCGAAGCCTGCGCGACTTGCAGGCCGACACACCGCCCCCGATACTACGGCTACACGACACCGTACCCATCGTCTTTGACGTGGACAAACAATGGCTTCTGGACAGGATAACGCGGCGTTTTGACATGATGCTGGACACTGGCGCGCTTGAGGAAGTGGAAGCGATGCGCGACAAGTACGATCCCACGCTTCCAGCCTGTAAAGCCATCGGCGTACCCGAGCTTATGGCCTACCTTGAAGGTCATATGTCGTTGCAGGATGCCCGTGAGCGCGCAACTATCTCGACCCGGCAGTTTGCCAAGCGGCAGCGGACGTGGTTTCGCGCAAGAATGAAAAACTGGAATCGGGTAGATTTCTCAAAGTGATACCTTGTGCAGGCTGAACTCCAAGATCTGCGTTTCCAACGGCCCCTCAAATTTCCCCGAATCTCCGCTGCTGACGCAGCCAAAGAGGTACAACGGCGCACGTTAACCGGACATTGTTGCTAACAAACTCTGGCCACCGATGTCGCTTTTGTACCTCGAATGACGATTTCGAACATTGACCTGATTTAAATTCTGGTGCCGAATGTCCCCATGGGGGTGTTCAAATTCCGAAAAACAAGAACCCGAGAACCTGCTGCCCGACGTGTTCGGGTCTGAGCTGTTCGAAACTCTATCAATAAAAATACTATGTCACAGGGAGAGACATAAATGGAAAACCAAACAATCACCGGAGCACCGATGCACTGGGCGGCAGAAATGCATGCGCAAGAGTATCGGGACGGTAAACTTAGTCGGCGCGAATTCATGGCGCGCGCAACTGCATTGGGTGTCGCCGTTCCAGCCGCTTATGGCATGATCGGCCTGCAGTCACCTGCGGCAGCCCAAGAACCCCAGCGTGGCGGCACCATTCGCTATCAGATGGAAGTGCGCGCCCTGAAAGACCCGCGCACCTATGACTGGACCCAGATTGCCACCTTTACCGCAGGCTGGCTGGAATATCTGGTCGAATACAACAATGACGGCTCGTTCAAGCCCATGCTGCTGGAAAGCTGGGAAGCAAACGATGACGCAACCGAGTACACGCTGAATGTCCGCAAGGGTGTCAAGTGGAATAACGGTGACGACTTCACCGCCGAAGACGTTGCGCGCAACATCGAAGGCTGGTGTGATGCAGGGCTCGAGGGTAACTCGATGGCGTCACGCATGGCATCGCTTGTAGATGAGAGCACCCAGAAAGCCGCAGACGGGGCCATCACTGTTGTCGACACTCATACCGTTAAGCTGAAATGCAGCGCCCCGGACATCACGATCATTCCGGGCATGGCCGACTATCCGGCGGCTATCGTGCACAGCAGCTTTGACGCAAATAACATGCTGGCCAACCCTGTCGGCACGGGCTTCATGATCCCAGAAAGCCACGAAGTTGGCGTCAAAGGTGTTCTTGTACGCAACGAAGAATTCGAATGGTGGGGTTATGAGGCCGGCAAAGGCGGCTACATCGACCGGATCGAGTTCATCGACTACGGCACCGACCCTGCTGCGTTCTTGGCCGCCTACGAGGCCGAAGAGATCGACATGAACTGGGAGTCGGTCGGCGAGTTTGTCGATATCTTTGACAGCATCGGTCTTGTGCGTTCGGAAATCCCGTCGGGCTTTACCATCGTAATACGTCCCAACCAGTTGGCCGAGGATGAGAACGGAAACAAGATCTACGGCGACAAGCGTGTCCGTCAGGCTCTGGCCATGGCGGTCGATAACGAAGTCTGTCTGGAACTTGGGATGTCAGGTTACGGCATTCCCGCCGACAACTGCCACGTTGGCCCGATGCACCCCGAGCACGACTCGGCTGTAACCCGCATCCCGTATGATCCTGCAGCGGCGAAAGCCCTGATGGACGAAGCGGGCATGGGCGATTTTGAGCATGAAGTTCAGTCCATTGACGATGACTGGCGTCGCAACACCACAGCGGCCGTCGTCGCACAGCTGAACGACGCGGGCATCAAGGCCAAGCACACGATCCTGCCCGGCTCGACCTTCTGGAACGACTGGACAAAGTACCCCTACTCGTCGACCAACTGGAACCACCGTCCGCTCGGCACGCAGGTTCTGGCTTTGGCTTACAAGTCCGGGGTGGCCTGGAACGAGTCCGGCTTTGCCAATGACGAGTTCGATACGCTGCTGGCCGAGGCAAACTCGATCGCGGATGTCGACCAGCGCCGCGAAGTGATGGCCAAGCTGCAAGCGATCATGATCGACGAAGGCGTCGTTATCCAGCCATACTGGAGGACCGCAATGCGCCACCACCGTGACAACATGGTGGGCGTCGAAAAGCACATCGCGGATCTGCCGCAGTTGTATAAGTTCGGCATCGTTTCCTAAGCCAAAAAACACAAGGCCGCACCTACCGGGGGCGGCCTTTTCGTCCTGACCACGGCGACCAGAAAAACAGCGATGCGTGCGGTAAAACCACCGACACGCTAGCCTACCAACAGGGGCTACCATGGGACTTTTCATACTAAGGCGCGTCGGCATTATGCTGTTGACCGCACTGTGCCTTACCTTCCTGGTCTTCTTTCTGACCAACCTCTACCCGAACCTTGAAAAGCTTGCGAAGACGCAGGGCAATTTCAGGATGTCGGACGAGCAAGTCGAAAGCTTTCTGGAAAAAGGCGGATACCTTCAGCCAACGCCCATAAAGTACGGCGAATGGCTGGGTGTTTTGCCTTCTTACAGACACACGAACGAAGACGGCACGGTGCAAGGCAGATGTATCCTGCCCGGCAAAACAGCCGAAGAATCTCCGAATTTCTGCGGGATTTTGCAGGGGTATTGGGGATATTCGACGGTCTTCAAGGAAGAAGTCTCAACTGTTGTTGGTAACCGGCTTGCGCTTACGGGACGTCTGATGTTCTGGGTCATGCTGTTGATGGTTCCATCCGCTTTGATCCTTGGAATTCTGGCGGGCATGAAAGAAGGGTCAGCCACCGACCGGACCCTTTCGACCTTTGCGATCACCACCACGGCAACGCCGGAATATGTGTCTGGTGTTATCTTCATCGCGATCTTCACCTCGTCTGCCGTCGGGCTGAAATGGTTCAAAGGGACCGCCACGCAAGCGATGGAAAATCCAACGTTCGAGAACTTTTTCCTACCGGTGTTGACCATTGCCCTATACGGGATGGGTTACATTGCCCGCATGACCCGCGCCTCGATGACCGAGGTGATGACGGCGCAATACATCCGAACCGCGCGCCTGAAAGGTGTCTCGTTCCCGAACATCGTTATGAAACACGCACTGCGCAACGCGCTTATCGCGCCGTTCACCGTCATCATGCTGCAGTTCCCATGGCTGCTGAATGGCGTGGTAATCGTCGAGACCCTGTTCAACTACAAGGGCTTTGGCTGGGCGCTGGTGCAGGCGGCGGGGAATAACGACATCCAGCTCTTGCTGGCGATATCGGTCGTGTCGGTCTTTGTGGTGCTGGTGACGCAGCTGATCTCGGATATCGGCTATGTCTACCTCAACCCGCGCATCCGCATTTCGTAAGGAGGGATAGATCATGGAACCACTTACCTGGACCGGCTCTATCGCCTTCCTGAACCCGTTACTGGCCATAGCCTTGGCGCTGATGGTTATTTCGATCTTGGCCTGGATACTGGCCAGCATCATCCTGCCGGAACCCCAGATGACCGTGAACCCAGATGGGACGCTGACGTCTGGATCGGGTGTGAGAAACCTCATTCAAACCGTGCTGCGCTTTAGCTTTCTGGCAAGCGTCGGGCTGGGCGTTGCCTATATCGTTCTGGGCGTCCTCATGGGAACAAGCGCCGGTATCATCGGGGCCATGGCCCAACAATTCCTGCCTGTCTGGTTGTCGCTGGTCCTTCTCTACGCCATGTCGATTGCATTCAAACGTAAGCTGGGTCTGTACGGTAAACTGTTTGACAGCCCGATTGGTATGATCGGCTTTGGGCTTGTGATGTTCTGGGTGTTTACCGGCATCTTTGGCGCGCTTGACCTGATCGTGACACACGACCCGCTCTCGCAGGTTTCGGGGATGAAAAACAAAGTACCCGGGACACCTCTGCCCAGTATAGAAGACGGGGAGTACGCCTGGTATCTGCTAGGGGGCGACAATCTTGCCCGGGACGTGTTCAGCCGTATGGTCAAAGGGGCGTGGATCGTTGTTCAGATTGCGCCGCTGGCAACGATGTTTGCCTTCATGGTCGGGATCACGCTGGGCCTGCCTGCCGGTTACTACGGTGGTCGTCTGGACACGCTGCTGTCGTTCCTGGCGAACCTGATCCTGGCCTTCCCGGTGATCCTGCTGTTCTACTTGCTTGTGACGCCCGAGATCGTGGCAACAGGTGTGCCGAACTATATGGCCGCTATCCTGTTCATCTTCCCAATCATCTTCCTTGGTGTGCTTCTGAACTCGCGCTATTACACAAGGCCGACGTTCCGCACACCGCTATTGATTGGTGTTCTGGGTGTTGCGCTGTGGCTGTATCTGTCGCTGATCTCGACGAATGGCTACATCGTAAACACGGACAACTACAGCATTTGGGGACTGCCCACCTATCTGGACCTTTTTGATGTGCCCGGAGGGATTTTAGTCGTCTTTGTGTCGGTGGTTTTTGTAAACTCACCAACCGTGTTCCGTATCGTGCGCGGTTTGGCGATGGACATCAAAACCCGCGACTATGTCGCCGCAGCTCAGACACGCGGTGAAGGGCCGTGGTATATCATGCTGTGGGAAATTCTGCCAAACGCGCGGGGTCCGCTGATCGTCGATTTCTGTCTGCGGATTGGTTATACCACCATCCTTTTGGGGACTTTGGGTTTCTTTGGGCTGGGATTGCCGCCGGAAAGCCCGGATTGGGGATCAACGATCAACGAAGGGCGTAAGCTGTTGTCGATCTATCTGCACCCCGCCCTGCCGCCTGCCTTGGCCCTGTTGTCTTTGGTTCTGGGACTGAACCTGTTGGCGGATGGTCTGCGCGAAGAAAGTCTGAAGGACTGATTGTGATCGAAGGCCGGGGGCTTTGCCCCCGGACCCCCAGGATATTTTTAGCCAGATGAAGGGGATCCCCTGACTCTCGCGAGGAGTAAGCAAGATGAACAAACTGGCGGATTATGACGGGCCAATTCTTGAGATCGACAAGCTGTCGATTTCGTTTTTTACCCGTTTGCGGGAAATTCCGGCCGTTATGGATTTTTCGGTCAGCGTCCAGCCCGGGGAGGCTGTCGGACTGGTCGGTGAATCCGGCTGTGGCAAGTCCACTGTCGCGCTGGGGGTAATGCAGGACCTTGGCAAGAACGGGCGCATTGTCGGCGGTACCATCAAGTTCAAAGGGCGCGATCTAGCCGAGATGACGTCGGACGAGCTACGCGATATTCGCGGCAATGAGATCGCGATGATCTATCAGGAGCCGATGGCATCGCTGAATCCTGCCATGAAGATCGGCAAGCAGCTTATGGAAGTGCCGATGATCCATGAAGGCGTCGGTGCGGAAGAAGCCTATGCGCGCGCTCTGGAGGTGGTTACAGATGTACGCCTGCCCGACCCTGAGCGGATGCTGAACTCATTCCCACATCAGTTGTCGGGGGGGCAGCAGCAGCGGATTGTGATCGCTATGGCGCTGATGTCGAAGCCCGCGCTTTTGATACTGGACGAGCCGACAACGGCGCTGGATGTGACGGTCGAGGCTGCCGTGGTCGAGCTGGTCAAGGACTTGGGCAAGAAATACGGCACTTCGATGCTGTTCATCTCGCACAATCTGGGGCTGGTGCTAGAGACCTGCGACCGGCTTTGCGTGATGTATTCCGGTGAGGCTGTTGAGCGTGGTTCGATCCATGACGTGTTCGACGAAATGCAGCACCCATACACACAGGCGCTGTTCCGCTCGATCCCCCTGCCCGGGGCTGACAAGAACGCGCGGCCTCTGGTGGCAATTCCGGGAAACTTTCCTTTGCCGCACGAACGCCCGCCGGGGTGTAATTTCGGGCCGCGTTGTGACTATTTCGAGGAAGGCCGGTGTAACGCGCAGAACATTCTAATGGAAGCCGTTCCGGGCAATGACCGCCACCATACGCGGTGCCTGAAATTCAAGGAAATCGACTGGAACGCACCGATCACTGTGTCTGAGCAGAAGGAAAAAGCGGAAATCGGCCGTACTGTTCTGAAGATGGACAACCTCAAGAAATACTATGAGGTGGCCGCAAATGCCCTATTCGGTGGCGGTGAAAAGAAAGTTGTAAAAGCCAATGAAACCCTGAGTTTTGAGGCTCATGAGTCTGAGACCTTGGCCATCGTGGGTGAGTCTGGCTGTGGCAAATCCACATTTGCCAAGGTTCTGATGGGGCTGGAAACAGCGACCGATGGTCAGATTTTGCTGGATAATCGCAACATCGAAGCTGTGCCGATCGAGGAGCGCGACGCCAAGACCGTGGGTGAAGTGCAAATGGTATTCCAGAACCCGTTTGACACGCTGAACCCATCCATGACCGTCGGCCGTCAGATCATTCGGGCGCTGGAGATCTTCGGCGTTGGGAACTCTGAGGCTGAACGCAAAAAGCGGATGCTGGAGCTTTTGGACCTGGTGAAGCTTCCACGCGCCTTTGCCGATCGAATGCCGCGGCAATTGTCAGGTGGGCAGAAGCAGCGTGTCGGTATCGCCCGCGCCTTTGCCGGAGACGCGCGGATCGTGGTTGCGGACGAACCGGTCTCAGCGCTGGATGTATCGGTGCAGGCAGCGGTCACGGATCTGCTGATGGAGATTCAACGAGAACACAAAACCACGCTTTTGTTCATCAGCCATGACCTGTCTATTGTGCGATACCTGAGTGACCGAGTGATGGTGATGTATCTGGGTCATGTGGTCGAGTTGGGGACGACGGACCAGGTGTTCTCACCTCCGTATCACCCATATACCGAGGCCCTGCTGAGTGCTGTCCCGATCGCTGATACGTCGATCGAAAAACAGCATATCGTTCTTGAAGGCGACATTCCGTCCGCAATGAGCCCGCCACCCGGCTGCCCTTTCCAGACGCGTTGCCGCTGGAAATCCGAGGTACCGGACGGACGGTGTGAGCATGACGTGCCGCCCGTCAAAGCCCTTGCCGACGGCCATCAGATAAAATGCCATTTGGCTGATGATATTTTGGCGCGGATGGAGCCCGTCATCAAAATTGCGGCGGAATAAACGATCATAGCGACGGAACCGGTCATAGTGCCGGTTCTTTTATCCCTGGATCGTTTGAATTACCCGCCCCAGATGACCTTTACGTAGTTCTGGGTTTCTTTGTACGGCGGAACACCGCCGTGCTTTTCAACCGCCTTTGGCCCCGCGTTATAGGCCGCCAAAGCCAAGCGCCACGATTTGAACTTGCGGTATTGCCACGACAAGTAACGCGCACCACCTTCAAGGTTCTGTTTGGGATCATGCGGATTCACACCCAAAAGCTGCGCAGTACCGGGCATCAACTGCGCAAGACCCAGCGCGCCCTTGTGCGATACGGCATGGGGGTTCCAGCCACTTTCCTGCTGAACAAGTCGAAGAAATAGATCTTCAGGCACATTGTGCTTGCGGGCCGCTTGGCGTGCCAAGGACAGGTATTGGCCGCGGTACTTACCGTTATAGCGCTTGTTGAACGTCCCCGAAGCTGTTTTTCTCTTGGGCTTCAGCCGTTCGGAATCGCGATACTGGGTTGCCGCACGGGTATCCAATATCTTGGCCTGCTTCAGAAAAATGTCCTTGCGGCTTTTGGTAGACAATGTCTGAGCCGCAGCCGGAACTGAAACCAGCGCAAGGCAAAACCCTAAAAACCAACCAACCAGAAAACGCATTAATGCCAATCCCGCTCGTCCACGAACCCGATTGAGTATAGATATTTCAGTAAAAAATGAAAGCTTGGTAAAAATTTTCTGAGTGATTTGCTGCTCGGTGCGGTCTTCATCAACTATGTTTTAACCACGCCGCAGGCCGTATAGGGTCGGCAGCAGAACACAAGCGCCAGATTCGGGCGCGATCCAGTCAGACAAGAACGAGGACATACATGGCGGGTTCAGTAAACAAGGTCATTCTGGTCGGAAATCTGGGCGCAGACCCCGAGGTCCGGTCGTTTCAGAACGGCGGCAAGGTGTGCAACCTGCGCCTTGCCACGTCGGAAACGTGGAAGGACCGCAACACCGGCGAACGGCGTGACCGGACACAGTGGCACTCGGTCGCGATCTTTTCGGAACCTCTGGCCCGCATTGCTGAACAGTACCTGCGCAAAGGCAGCAAGGTTTATATCGAAGGCCAGTTGGAAACACGTAAATGGCAGGACCAGTCCGGCCAAGACCGATATACGACAGAAGTTGTTTTGCGCCCCTATCGCGGCGAACTGACGTTGCTGGATAGTCGTGGCGACGGCGGCGGACAGTCCGGCGGTTACGGCGGAGGCCAGTCTGGCGGCTATGGCGGCGGTCAGGCCGGCGGCGGTTACGGCGACCCCTACGGCGCGCCCTCTGGATCCCCTGCCCCTGCATCCGGCGGAATCGACGACGACGAGATTCCGTTCTAAGCAAAACGGAGATTGGTGATGACATGGTCCTTCTCACTCGGCCGGTTATTTGGGTCGGAACTGAGGGTCCATGTCACTTTTTTTCTGCTGCTGGCCTGGGTCGGCTTTGCGGCATACTCCAACGGCGGCATGTCGGCGGTCGTCGAGAACCTGATCTTCGTACTCGCCCTGTTTGCCTGTGTATTGGCGCATGAATTCGGCCATGCGCTGATGGCTCGGCGTTACGGGATCAGGACTCCTGACATTACCCTTTTGCCAATTGGCGGGCTGGCTCGGCTGGAACGAATGCCGGAGAAGCCAATGCAGGAAGTCTGGGTCGCCCTTGCTGGCCCTGCGGTAAACATCGTCATCTGGATCATTCTGATTGCGTTCGGGGCCGGAATGCCTTGGGAAACGATGACGCAAATCGACAGCACGGCCCCCGGCCTTTTGAACCGGTTGGCCTATGTCAATCTGCTGTTGGCCGCCTTCAACATGATACCGGCCTTTCCAATGGACGGTGGACGAGTATTTCGCGCCTTGCTTTGCCTTAGAATGGATCGCGTCAAGGCAACGCGGGTCGCGGCGCTTGCCGGACAAGCGGTCGCTGTGGGCTTTGGCTTTCTTGGTCTCAGCACGGGCAATCCACTGCTGGTTCTGATCGCTGTGTTTGTCTTCGTTGCAGCCAACGCAGAGAGTCAGGACGTGGCCATGCGGTCTGTCGCGCGGCGGGTTATGGCGCGCGATGCGATGATCACCGAATACCAATCGCTGTCGCCATCAGACACTCTAGCGACGGCCGCCCAAGCCGTTATTCATACCACACAGCATGAATTCCCAGTGTTGGACGCAGACGGAACGCTAAAGGGTTTCGTGACCCGCAACCGCCTGTTTGCGGCTCTGGCTGCGGAAACTCCGCGATCAGACCTCGCCACTTCCATAATGGAGGCCGATATTCCGCAGGTAGAACTCACCCGCGGGTTGGAGACAGTTCTGGAACGTCTGCACAAAGGCGCGCCGGCCATAGCGGTTTGTACCAAGGCCGGTCACATGGTGGGCTACATTACGCGCGAAAACATCGGTGAGTTGATGGTCATCCGGGGACGCTAATCAAGCGGCGGCCAGAGCGTCCTCGAGCACCGACAAGACAGCTTCGCGCGGGACATCCGAGGTTACGAATGCCTGACCGATTCCTCGTGCCAGAATAAAGCGCAACTGCCCGTCGATAACCTTTTTGTCCTGCGCCATCAGATCGACCAATGCCTCTGCCCCCGGAAGATCGCCCGGAATGTCGGCAAGGTCCGTCTTCATTCCCATCTGACGCAGGTGCGCGCGAACGCGGCTGGGGTCTTCTTGCGCGCACAAACCAAGGCGCGACGACAGCTCAAACGCAAGCGCGCAGCCAATGGCTACACCCTCGCCATGCAGCAAGCGGTCCGAATAGCCGGTTGCGGCCTCCAACGCATGACAGAACGTATGGCCAAGGTTCAGCAACGCGCGATCGCCCTGTTCGGTTTCATCGCGCGCGACGATATCGGCCTTCATCTGAACCGATCGCGTCACGGCCCGGACGCGCGCTGCCATGTCGCCGCCCGATACATCGGTGCCGTTGGCCTCGAGCCACTCAAAGAACGCGGCATCGCCCAGCAGACCGTATTTTACGACCTCACCATAGCCTGACAGAAAATCCCTCTGGGTCATTGTACCCAATACCGAGGTATCAGCCAGAACCAGCGAGGGTTGGTGAAAAGCCCCAATCAGGTTTTTCCCCTGTGGCGCGTTGATCCCGGTTTTTCCCCCAACCGAACTGTCCACTTGTGCCAGCAAAGAGGTCGGGATTTGCACGAACCGAACGCCGCGCCGCAAAACGGCGGCGGCAAAGCCTGCAAGATCGCCAATGACGCCGCCCCCAAGGGCCACGACAACATCGCGGCGTTCGACTTTTTCGGCTAGCAGCCATTCGACCGCGCGCTCAAAATGCTGCCAGCTTTTGGTGGCTTCTCCGGCAGGCAAAGCCAGCGCCGACATCTCAATTCCTGCGGTGGCAAGACCTTCGCGCAGCGCGTCCAGATGCAAAGCTGCGACGTTTTCGTCCGTCAGAACCGCAACTTTGGGACGGTTGAGCAAAGGTGCGATCATCTTTCCTGACTGGCCCAGCAAATCAGGCCCGATCTCTACATCGTAGGATCGCTCACCCAGCTCTACATGTACGGTTTGGTGCATTAATTCCGTTCCAAAACATCCGGGCGCGTCATCAAGGCATCGACGACCCTGTCCACCATATTTTCTATCGACGTCTCTCCGTCAGAAGTCACCGAGAGGTCGGCTTGCGAATAGACCGGCACACGTTCCTCATACAAGGCGCGCAACGTCGCATGAGGGTCCGCTGTGCGCAGCAAGGGCCGCGTGTCCTTGTGCTTGACCCGATTCCACAGCACGTTCAAATCGGCCTTTAACCAGACAGAAACCCCGCGATCGGTAATCATCTGGCGATTCTGACCGGCCAAAAACGCCCCGCCGCCGGTGGACAGAACACCTTTTTCTTCGTCCAGAAGCCGCCCAATGACCTGACTTTCCTTCGCACGAAAAAACGGCTCACCGTCGCGTTCAAAGATTTCCGGGATAGTCATATTGGCCGCCGATTCGATCTCGGCATCGCTATCGAGGAACGGAACACCAAGCCTTGCAGCCAAAGCACGGCCAACGGCTGTTTTACCAGCCCCCATCATACCTACCAAAACCACTGTTTTGTGCAGTATGAAGCTGTGATCGTGTTCGGACGTCACGGTGTTATGCTTAATTTCGCTCATTTCACCGTGAATGACGTGATCTTAAGAAAAATGCCAGTTATAACTTGGACAAAACACAAAATTGAGGCAGCGTTGAGCAATGGGTCGTCTGATCAAGTTCCTGATATATCTGGTTTGCCTGTGTTTCATCGGGCTGGTGGGCTACGCCTATCTAGGCCCTCTCTTCGGCGTGGATTTTTCCTCCCCGCAGCAAGAGATACGAGAACCGGTAATCCTGAATGTCGAATAAGGCCGCAGTTGCTGCGCTGTTTCTCGCCACTTCGGTCCACGCGCAGCAGGAACCTCTTTCTGTTATTGAGTGGCTGAGCGAGCCACCCGAAAACCTGCCGGGTACTGTCTTGCTGGAACCACCGGTGACACAAACAGGCCTCGGACCCGAGGTCGAGGTCACGCGTCTGGAGGCGCTGTCGCAACCCTTGGGTCTTGTTTCATCGAACGTAACTGGCCTGCCCATCGGTCTTTGGCAGAACAGCGAAACGGATCGTCTGGCAGAACTGATCGCCCGAGTCCCGGTCAAGTACAACCCGGCCATGCAACGCCTGCTGTTTACCTTGCTGTTGTCCGAGGCGCGCGCGCCGTCCGGACCCGAGGCCGAAGAAACACTATTGCTGGCACGTCTGGACAGGCTGATGCAGCTAGGGGCGGCTGATCCGGCGCAATCTCTCGTTCAGCTTGCCGGCCCGACCAACAGCCGCGAGCGTTTCAAACGCTGGTTCGACGCGACCTTGCTGACCGGTGACGAAGACCGAAGCTGCACCGCATTGATTGCCCAGCCCCACTTGTCACAGGACTATGCCGCGCAGATTTTCTGCAAAGCCCGCCGGGGGGATTGGCCCTCTGCCGCGCTCACTCTGGAAGCCGCGCACGCGCTAGAGGTCTTGTCCCCCGAGGATCTTGATGTCCTTGACCGGTTTCTCAGCCCGGAACTGTTCGAAGACGCAGAATACTTGCCGCAGCCGGAAAACCCTGATCCGCTGAGCTTCCGCCTGTACGAAGCCATTGGCGAGCGTTTACCCTCTGCCCCTCTGCCCCGGGTCTTTGCGAACGCCGATCTGCGCGACGTTGCAGGCTGGAAGGCACAGATCGAAGCGGCTGAGCGTCTGACTCGTGTGGGCGCCCTGACACCGAACCAATTACTTGGGCTCTATACGGAACGATCCCCGGCGGCCTCAGGTGCCGTGTGGGACAGGGTCACAGCGGTTCAACAATTTGAAACCGCGTTGAACTCGGGCGACCCGACCACCATCACAGAGGCATTGCCCATCGTATGGGAGCAAATGCGCAGCGTCGGGCTAGAGGTGCCATTTTCGGAACTGTTCGCAGGTCAGTTGTCTCACGTCACATTGGACGACCCGGCGGTCGAGCAATTGCGGTGGCGGATTATGCTGTTGTCTGACCTTTACGAAACTGCGGCCCTTTCCGCCCCCGATCAGTCAGAGGAAAGTCAGTTTCTGGCGGCGTTGGCGCAAGGTGATCCCGGGCGCGCCCCGTCCCCCTCTCCGTTGGCGGATGCGGTGGCAGAAGGGTTTGCATGGGCCGCGCCAGTGCCTTCGGACATCAATGCCCTGCTGTCCAATGACCAGTTGGGCGAAGCGATCCTTGAGACAATGGAGCTTTTTGCGCATGGCTCGCGCGGGAACCTTGTTGATCTGACGGCGGCTATTGCCACGTTGCGCCGCGTGGGTCTTGAGGACACCGCGCGACGCGCTGCACTGAACCTGCTGATCCTGCAGGGCACCTGATCATGACCGCCCCCGCCACTCAGGAGCTTTGGATTTCCACGTTTCTACAGGCACAAGCGGCCGAATTAGGTGCAGCCACGAACACGCTGTTGGCATATGGCAGGGATCTGAAGGACTTTGCCGAATGGTTGGATCGGCGAAAAACCGGTTTTCCAGAAGCAAGCCGCAACCAGATCGAGAGCTACCTGATCTACTGTGACGCGCAGGGGCTTTCCCAATCCACCCGTGCCCGCAGGCTTTCAGCTATCAAACAGATTTACCGATTTGCGTTTGAAGAAGGCTGGCGTGAGGCCAACCCCGCAATTCAGATCAAAGGACCGGGCCGTCAAAAGCGCCTGCCAAAAACGCTGGACGTGCCCGAAGTCGACCGGTTATTGCAAGCAGCGCGCGAAACTGGGCGCACCAAGGCAGATCGCGTGCGCAACACCTGCCTGATGGAATTGCTGTACGCCACCGGAATGCGCGTGACCGAACTGGTTTCTTTACCCGTGTCATCGGCACGGGGTGATCCACGCATGCTGCTGGTTCTTGGCAAGGGCGGCAAAGAGCGGATGGTCCCGTTGTCCCCACCCGCACGAGAGGCGCTTGCCACGTGGTTGAGTGTGCGGGATGAGACCGAGGATCAAAAAGTTTCAGATGGCGCTCAGCGCTCAAAATTCCTGTTTCCCTCGCGTGGTAAATCCGGGCATCTGACGCGGCATATGTTCTTTCAACTGATCAAGGACCTTGCGGTTCAAGGGGGCGTTTCGCCCGAAAAAGTCACGCCACACACGTTGCGCCATGCCTTTGCAACACATTTGTTGGCCAACGGCGCAGATTTGCGTTCGATCCAGACCTTACTTGGCCACGCTGATGTTGCGACCACGGAAATTTACACGCATGTACTAGACGAACGGCTTGCCGAACTGGTGTACGAGCATCACCCGCTTGCCAAAGACCCCGTCGACAAGGGCTAACCCCTTGATCTGCAGGGGCAGCGCCCCCATAACCATTGCAGCAACACGAACAACCAAGGACCGATGGAACCCTCTTCTTCTCTGATCGACGGCGCATTCTGGTTTACGACCGGCGCCATTCTGTTTTTGCTCGTCCTTTCGGGCTTTTTCTCGGGTTCTGAAACAGCGTTGACCGCCTCGTCGCGCGGCAAGCTACGGGCGCAGGCCGACAAAGGGTCACGCGGGGCGCAAAAGGCGCTGGACATCACCGATGACAACGAACGCCTGATCGGCTCGGTCCTGCTGGGCAACAATTTGGTGAACATCCTCGCGGCGTCTTTGGCCACCGCTTTGTTCACGCGTCTCTTTGGGGAAAGCGGCGTCGCTTTGGCGACTCTGGTCATGACCCTTCTGGTTCTGATCTTTGCCGAGGTTCTGCCCAAGACCTACGCCATCACCAACGCAGAAAAAGCGGCCTCGGCCGTGGCCCCATTGATCAGCGTAGTGGTGACCGTGTTTTCCCCGGTCGTTTCCGCGGTGCGCTTGCTGGTGCGCGGCGTTTTGCGCCTGTTTGGGGTGCAGATCGACCCCGACAGTAACATCCTTGCGGTACGAGAAGAGATCGCAGGCGCGCTGCAACTGGGCCATTCCGAAGGGGTTGTTGAAAAAGAAGATCGCGACCGCATTCTGGGTGCTTTGGATCTGGGTGATCGAACGGTGGAAGAAATCATGCTTCACCGCTCGAACATTGAAATGATCGATGCAGAGGATACGCCCGAGGTTATCCTACAGCAGTGCCTGAAAAGCCCCCATACCCGCCTGCCCGTTTTCCGGGATGAGCCTGAAAACATCGTGGGTGTCGTTCATGCCAAGGACTTGTTCCGCGCCATGTATGCGCATGCAGGCAGCAGCGAAGGGGATGCAAACCGGCTGAAAGAGTTTGATATCTCAAAGGTTGCCAACGACCCGTATTTCGTCCCCGAAACAACGACTTTGGACGACCAGATGCGAGAATTCCTGCGGATGCACAGCCATTTTGCGCTGGTCGTGGATGAATATGGTTCGCTGCGCGGTCTGATCACACTGGAAGATATCCTTGAAGAAATCGTGGGTGAAATTGCCGACGAATTCGATCTTGAAGAGGACGTCCCCGTTACACGAACCGAGGACGGTCAGTTTTTGGTCGAAGGAGCGATGACAATCCGCGACGTGAACCGTGCAATGGAATGGTCCCTGCCCGACGAAGAAGCCAACACCGTCGCAGGTCTGGTTATTCACGAGGCGCAGATGATCCCGGTAACGGGCCAGGTTTTCTCGTTCCACGGCTTCCGCTTCGAAGTCACGGCGCGCGAGGGCAACCGGATAACCGAGTTGAAAATCCGCCCTCTCTGACGCGCGACCAGCGACACAGCATGTCGGGAACGGAACAGTAAACCCAAGCCTGCGCTTGCAGGCTCGGGCCGAAACCGGATGGAGGCAGCAACGTGAAGACGACAACGCAGGTGGCAGTCATTGGGGGTGGTGTTGTCGGGTGCTCTGTCCTGTACCACCTGACCAAACTCGGCTGGTCGGACGTGATGCTGCTGGAGCGGTCCGAACTGACCAGCGGCTCCACATGGCATGCGGCAGGCGGTTTTCACACGCTCAACGGCGACACCAACATGGCCGCCCTGCAAGGCTATACCATCCGTCTTTACAAGGAACTGGAAGAGATCACCGGCATGTCCTGCGGCCTGCATCATGTGGGCGGTGTTACGCTGGCCGACAATCAGGATCGGTTCGACATGCTGCTGGCCGAGCGTGCCAAGCACCGCTTTATGGGCCTTGAAACCGAGATTGTCGGCCCCGAAGAGATCAGGGAAATAGCTCCGATCACCAACACGGATGGGATAATCGGCGCGCTTTATGATCCGCTGGATGGCCACTTGGACCCGTCCGGAACAACGCATGCCTATGCCAAGGCTGCCCGCATGGGCGGTGCAACCATCGAAACACATTGCATGGTGCATGAAACGCTTCAACGGCGGGACGGAACTTGGGATGTCGTCACCGACAAAGGCACGATTCATGCCGAACATGTGGTCAATGCCGGTGGTCTTTGGGCGCGCGAGGTCGGCGCCATGGCAGGTGTGTATTTCCCACTACACCCGATGGAGCATCAGTATCTGGTCACCGACTCGATTCCTCAGATCGAAGCCATCATTGATGCAGGGGGTGAACACCCGCATGTGATGGACCCCGCAGGCGAAAGCTATCTGCGGCAGGAAGGTCGGGGCTTGTGCATTGGGTTTTATGAACAACCCTGCAAACCCTGGGCCGTGGATGGGACCCCGTGGGAGTTTGGGCACGAACTCCTGCCGGACGACTTTGACAAGATCACCGACAGTATCGAATTCGCCTATCGCCGCTTTCCTGTTCTGGCCGAGGCCGGTGTGAAATCGGTGATCCATGGGCCGTTTACCTTTGCGCCAGACGGCAACCCTTTGGTCGGACCTGTGCCGGGGCTGCGGAATTACTGGTCGGCCTGCGGTGTGATGGCCGGGTTCAGTCAGGGCGGTGGCGTTGGACTGACGCTGGCCCAATGGATGATCGAAGGCGAACCCGAACGCGATGTCTTTGCCATGGACGTGGCACGTTTCGGCGACTGGATCGGCCCCGGCTACACTCGCCCCAAGGTGATCGAAAACTACCAGAAGCGATTCAGCGTCGCCTACCCGAACGAGGAACTACCCGCCGCCCGCCCGAACCGAACGACGCCGATGTACGACATCTTCAGTGATCTGGGCGCGGTCTGGGGCCAGCAAAACGGGCTGGAGGTGCCCAACTATTTCGCCCAAGGCGATGAGCCGGACTATGAAACCCCCTCGTTCCGACGCTCGGATGCATTCTCGGCGACGGGCCGCGAGGTCAACGCTGTCCGCAACGGCGTCGGTATCAACGAGGTGCACAACTTCGGCAAATACCGCATCTCTGGCGCCAATGCGCGGGCATGGTTGGATCGGATCATGGCGGGGCGAATTCCACAACCGGGACGATTGTCACTGACCCCCATGCTGTCGTCTAAGGGCAAGCTGATTGGCGACTTCACCATATCCTGCCTTGGCGACGAAGAATTTCAACTCACCGCCTCTTATGGCAGCCAAGCGTTCCACATGAGGTGGTTCCTGCAAAATCAAACCGACGGCGTGATCATCGAAAATGTCAGCGATCGTTTGAACGGGTTTCAGATCGCCGGTCCCAAGGCCGCCGACGTGTTATCAGCCTGCACGCGAGACGACGTCGCAACCCTCCGCTTTCTGGATGTGCGGCGCATGACTATCGGCATGACAGACTGCATCGTTCAACGGGTCAGTTATACCGGCGACTTGGGGTTTGAAATCTATTGCGATTCCATGGCGCAGCGGCAACTCTGGTGGACTTTGTGGCAGGCTGGGCAGCCTCATGGCATGGTGCCCTTTGGGATGCG
Source organism: Ruegeria sp. HKCCD7221 (assembly GCF_013031225.1). NCBI lineage: Bacteria > Pseudomonadati > Pseudomonadota > Alphaproteobacteria > Rhodobacterales > Roseobacteraceae > Ruegeria > Ruegeria sp. HKCCD7221. The sequence goes on along the minus strand of NZ_WPZE01000001.1, from coordinate 600,299 downwards.
CGCCATGATGAGCCTGCGTCTGGACAAGTTCTTTGGGTCCTGGATGCGCGAATACTCACCAGATTACACCGCAGCAGAAACAGGGCTGGACCGCTTCATTGCGTTTTCGAAAAACGTTGACTTCATCGGCCGTGCGGCGACCGAATTGGAACGTGCCGAAGGCCCGGCACGCCGACTTGTGGCCTTTGAAGTTGACGCGGACGACACAGATGTAAACGCATATGAGCCGATCTGGCTGGGCGGTCAGGTCGTCGGCTTCTGTACATCTGGCGGATATTCACACTATGCCAAAAAATCGGTGGCGATGGGGTTCCTGCCAGTCGAAGAAATCAGCGACGGGCTGGAGGTCGAGATCGAAATTCTCGGCCAGTTGAGGAAGGCTCGCGTGATTTCGGAACCACTATTTGACGCGGATGGCGCACGCATGCGGGGATGACATACGTCCCCGGCAGCGGCATTCTAGCCACATGATTCCGTTACCCATTATCCTTTTGGCCGCCGGACAGTCACGTCGTATGGGTGGCAAGGACAAGCTATTGCAAGCTGTTGACGGTATGCCTTTGTTGCGTCGCTCACTCGAAACGGCGCTGCAGGCCGGGCCGACCATCGTCGCCCTTCCTCCAAAGCCGCACCCGCGTTACGACGTGATCAAAGGTCTGGACGCGCAGATGGTAGAAATTCCAGATGCTGTCGAAGGAATGAATGCCAGCCTGCGCGGAGCGATGCGGCACGTCCCACCTGAAGCCACCGCCGTCATGGTTTTGTTGGCAGACTTACCCGATATCACGCCCGGTGACCTGAAAGCAGTGATCGACACGGTTCAACACCATCCGGACCACCTGGTTTGGCGCGGCGCGACGGCTAACGGAAAACCCGGCCATCCGGTTGTTTTCCACCGATCACTATTTGATGACCTTGCAAGACTGACGGGCGATGAAGGCGCACAGGCCGTTGTCCGGGCACATGCTGACCGCGTGTGCCTTGTTCCCCTACCGGATCAAAACGCGTTGTTGGACTTGGACACCCCGGAAGACTGGGATGCGTGGCACCAAAAAAGAAACGTCTGAAAAGAACACGGCCCGGTCTTTTCAGACCGGGCCGGTGCCCAAAACAGGACTACCACTTTTCATCAATCCTGAAAGCGCGGCCATTTGTGCCATGTAGCACGCTGGCTATTCCGCCGCTGAACCTAAACAAGACCCCCTCGTTAACATGCCGCTCAGCGCTTCCAGTGACTGTGACGGCCGTTGGCACCCCCTAGTGCCTTCGGCTCCCCTCGCTTGGGCCTGATCATCGTCACCCATCGCGCCGGATCAGACAACGGGAAACTGGAAAGAACGGTAAATTTTCGACGTATCAGAATGGTTTTTGCGCAACATCCTGCCGAAGAAAAAACAATCATTGAGGGAACCGGAATTTGTGCTAATGGCGCTAAAATCGCCATTATGAGCGCTCTTATTCAACTAAAGACCAGTCACTTTTAGGCTTGTTGAAGCCAGTAAAGACTAAACCCCATACCTGGTCACAACCAATACACGAGCGATTACCAAAGGATCTGTGGATCCGTTCCTTTGTTAACCAAACTGTTTCAATTCAGCCCTTTTCAGGCATTGCCCGCATGTGCGTCAACAATTCAGTGATTCGAGCCGTTGATTCGCCTGGGCGCACGAGGTCTTACTGCCCAACCCGCGCATAAGACGGGCCCAATGTGGCGAAATTAAGATTTCTTAATCTTTCAAACAGGAAACACAAAGACTGTTACGTCATCTGCTGATGTAACGCGCGGCCGCAACCGCGTGATACAAACAGGAGACCAATATGAGCATCCGTAAATCCTCTCTTCTTACGCCACGCACGTCCAATTGGGTGGGCGTCACCGCACTGAGCGCCGCTCTGCTTGCGACGACTGCCTTGCCCTCGAAAGCGGACGAAGCACTGGCCGATCTGGTTGAGAGCGTGTCACCATCCGTCGTGACAATTATCGCTGAACAGGACGCCACCGCGGTTCCGGCTAGAGGACAGGACTTTGATTTGGAAGGCCACCCGTTCGGTGAATTTTTCAAGCGGTTTGGTACGCCAGAAGGGTTCAACGCCCCGCAACGCGGCCCGGCACAAGGTCTGGGATCAGGTTTTGTTCTGGATGAGGCAGGATATATCATCACCAATCACCACGTTGTCGACAACGCGTCCAACGTCACCGTTCGCCTGAGCGACGATCGCACCTTTGACGCCGAGGTTGTCGGGACCGACCCGCTGACGGACATCGCAGTTCTGAAGATCGACGCGGGTGAGTCCCTTCAGGCCGTTGAGTTGGGCGACAGCGACGTGATCCGCGTGGGCGAAGACGTTGTGGCAATCGGCAATCCCTTCGGCCTGAGCTCGACCGTGACAACGGGCATCGTTTCGGCCAAGGGTCGTAACATTTCTCAAGGACCATATGCCGAGTTCATCCAGACCGATGCGGCAATTAACAAGGGCAACTCAGGTGGACCGCTGTTCAACATGGAAGGCGAAGTTGTCGGCGTGAACTCGGCGATTTATTCGCCCAGCGGCGGGTCTGTTGGCCTGGGCTTTGCGGTAACCTCGAACATCGTGGAACATATCGCAGCCGACCTGCGTGATGACGGTCAGGTCAGCCGTGGCTGGTTGGGTGTTTCGATCCAGAATGTCAGCCCTGAAATTGCCGCAGCGATGGGAATTGATGCCTCAAAAGGTGCTCTGGTTTCCGAAGTGGTCGATGGAAGCCCGGCCCAGGGAATCCTGGAACAGGGCGACGTCATTCTGACCTTCAACGATGAAACCGTCGACTCCAGCAGCGACCTACCCTTGTTGGTCGGCACGACGAAGGTGGGGACTGACAGCACTTTGACAGTTCTGCGCGATGGTAAGGAACAACAGCTTGAGCTGACCATCGGCCAGCATCAAAGCGCCTCGGCAGACATCGACAAATCCGTTGATGAAACCATCTCGGGGACCGCATTGGGAGTAACCGTCGCACCGCTGACCGATACGACCCGTGCCGAGATGGGAGTGGGTGAAAATGTCAACGGCGTCGTCGTGACCGATCTTACGCCCGAAAGCCCGGCGGCCAAGGCTGGCCTGCAACGCGGCGACGTGATCGTGAAACTTGGCGGGCAGGAAACCGTTTCGCCGGATGCGCTGAAGGCCGCGCTGGACAGCGAAAAGACCGATCCTGCGCTGGTTTTGATCAATCGTGGCGGCAACCAGATCTTCGTCGCGGTGGAAATCGCCTGATCAGACACCCGCGCGCGCCACGTGATGGGGAATATCTGGCGTGCGCCTCCCCGGCGGATTGAATTGTCCGCTATCCGCCGGGACTGCCGGGTGCGCAACGACGCACCCGGCACGTTCTTTCCCTAAAACCAGTTCTTTACCCGAAATTTTGTGTTTAAATACCGGTAGAAAGGAGTTCGGACCATGAGCCGTCGCCTGCTGATCGTTGAAGACGATGAAGACACCCGCGAGTTCATCGCCAAAGGGTTTGGCGAAGAGGGCTATGTGGTCGAACAGGCCGCTGATGGCCGTGAAGGTCTGTATCATGCCACCGACGGCGGGTTTGACGCCATTGTGCTGGACCGGATGCTGCCGGGGCTGGACGGGTTGTCGCTGATCCGATCCCTTCGGGCTGCGGGTCTGAAGACCCCCGTCCTGATGCTCACCGCGATGAGCGCAGTTGATGAGCGGGTTAAGGGGCTGCGCTCGGGCGCGGATGACTACCTTGTAAAACCGTTCTCTTTCCAAGAGCTACACGCGCGGATCGAAGCGTTGTTGCGGCGCCCTCAGGAGGCCGAAGAAAACGCGACCTTGACCTGCCGCGACCTTGAGATGGACCTGCTGACCCGCAAGGTCACGCGCGACGGGCACGAGGTTTCGCTGACCCCGCGAGAGTTCCAGATCCTTGAGTATTTTCTGCGCAGAAAGAACCGTGTGGTGTCGCGCACGATGCTGCTTGAGGGTGTCTGGGATTACCACTTCGATCCGAATACGAACGTGGTTGACGTCCATATCTCAAAACTGCGGCGTCAGTTGGATGAAGGTGGCGGACCGCCTTTGATTGAAACCGTCCGGGGTGCCGGCTACATGATCTCTGATGGATAACCTTCAACTTTCCTTCAATAATTCCCGAACGAGATTGGTTTTCGCCAGCATGGTCCTCAGCACCTTGCTGACAGCGACGGTGCTGGCTTTGGTCTATGTCACGGCCAACCGCAGTATCGAAGGTGAAACACGATCAGTTGTATCCGCTGAACTGACCGGGTTGGCCGATGAATACGAAAGGCGCGGCCTTATCGGTCTGTTGACGGCCATCGAACGCCGCTTGCCCTCAGCGTCCGAGAGGGATGCGCTGTACCTGTTAACCGATCGCTTTGGCGCGAAGCTTGCAGGCAATCTCAAACAATGGCCTGCGGACGTCACCGCCGGCAGCGGATGGGTCGATCTTGAGCTTCGGCGCGCCGACAATGATGAACTGGTCCCCATTTCCGCCGCCTCGATCCGCTTACCGGGTGGCGAACGTCTGCTGGTCGGACGGGACGCTCTGGCGCGGCAGCAGTTTGACAGGGTTCTGTTACGCTCGGTTGGCATAGCACTGGCGATTGCCCTTGCGCTCAGTGTCTTAACAGGGTGGTTGTTTACACGACTGGTGTTCTCTCGCCTGTCAGACATAGCCAGCACCGCCGAGAATATCGTGTCCGGAGACTTGTCCCGGCGTATGCCCCTACGCGGGACAGGTGATGAGTTTGATCAGGTGGCCCGCACGCTCAACACCATGCTGGACAAAAACGAGGAACTGATCAGCAATCTGCGCACGACCTCAAACTCGATCGCGCACGACCTCAGATCCCCTCTGTCGCGCCTGCGCCAGAGAATTGAAACCCTGTCCGACCCAAGCAAAACTGATCTGGACCGCGAGATTGATGTGGCACGGGCCACAGCGGAAATTGATCATGTTCTCAGAGTGCTGGGCCAGCTTACTGACATCTCGCGTGCCGAGGCCGGTGTGGGACGCGAGCAATTTGAAACTGTCGACCTACAACAACTGGTTGGCGATGTTGTTGAACTTTATGAACCCGTGGCCTCGGATCAAGGAGTTCAGATCACCGTCAATGGAACGGCAAACCTAATTCAGGGTCACCGACCTTTGCTGTCGCAGGCCCTGTCAAACCTGCTGGAAAATGCAATGCGCTATGCACCTGAAGATACATCCATCGACATAACAATTTCCGAGGATGGCCCGTTCACGTGCATGAGTGTCCGCGATCACGGCCCCGGCGTTCCAGACGAAGACCTGCCCCGCCTTCAAGTGCCGTTCGTCACGCTGGATCCCGCACGTACCGAACGAAACGCGGGGCTTGGGCTGGCACTGGTTGCCGCGATCTCGCACATGCATGGCGGTGCTTTCATGGCCTCAAACAGCAACCCCGGCCTGCAAGCGACCATCAAGCTGGGACGCCATTAGTCGCCATTGTCTTATTCTTGTACCGGTTGTCCGACGTCACGTCCGCGCCGAACCAATCCGGGGGCGTAAAGGCCACCGCCTCGGCCTCGGTCGAAAACTCGACCTCGACAAGTTGCAGCGGGGCTAGGTCCCCTTGAAACACATCCAGTTCAAACACACGCCCATCCGAGAGCACGCCGGTATACCGCTCTTTCTCGACCCGGCGTCCTGCGGTTTCAGGCCAAAAGGTTTCGAACTGCTCGGCTGAAATTTCCGCCTCACGCTCGACCCGAACCATCGCGCCACCGCCCTTGAGGGTCAGGTAGTAGCGATCGTTCTTCTGCCGAAGGCGCAATTCGGCCGAATCGTTAGGAGATGTCAGATAGCCCTGCCGCACGATGGCCTTATCCGCACGGCTTAAATCCGGCAGGTCAGCCACAAGGAATTTGCGTTCGATTTCGGTACTCATTTGTCTGAAACCACTCCGTTTTCCAACTCATCATAAAGCGCGCGATACGCGGCACTGGCCGCGCTGCGTCCCGCATAGACGCTGACGGGCGCCCTATTCTGCCCCATCCGCTCGACATCCGCGGCAAACGGGACCGACGCCTGCAAGAACCGTTTTCGATACAGTTTTCGCATCACCATCATCGTTTCCACATGCAACGTCTTTCGGCGTTGGACCATCGAAAAGAAGGCGCGTAATTTTTTCTTTGGCAGCCCCTTCTGATCAAAGAAATTCACCAGTTGGTCGAAGGTCCGTTCGGACAGTGTCGTCGGTATGACGGGTACAACAATCTGGTCTGCGGCTTTGAAAATGTTCTCGGACAAGGTCGAAAAATTCGGCGGGCAGTCCAAAACGATCACGTCATAGTCACTGCCTGCCGCAACCAGAGCTTTCTTCAACCGCGATCTCTTGTTGCGCATCCGAGACAGAAACACATCAAAGTCGCGAAAGGTCATATTCGCCGGCAGAACGTCCAGCCCTTCGAAATCGCTGGCACGGATAGATTTGGTAAAGCGCTCTACATCCTCGAAAAAACGGGCATCCGTCAGTTTCTTCGAAGGTTTGACACGCAGATAAAATCCTGACGCCCCTTGCGGATCGAGATCACACAGAAGAACAGTTTTCCCTGCCTTCGCATAGGCATAGGCCAGATTGACCGCAGTCGCAGTTTTTCCAACGCCGCCCTTGTTGCTGTAACAGGCTATTATCTTCAATCCCTAGTCCTCCTTGTGGTGAAACAGACTGCGAAACAGGTGTCGGATGTTCGGGCTGTCGAAATGCTGAAAATTGGCAATGACGCGCGCTCGCTCTGATTTCTGCCGCCGATACAGCATGGCAACCAACCCGCCGACAGACATAGCAAGTTGAGCGTTTGCACGATTTTGAGAGTTACTTTGCAGTGCAACAAATTCCAAAAGCGCCTCTTGCTGGACCGAGCAGTCATTGAACAATCCAAGGTTATCTTGCAGCTTTTTCAACGGCTTGATGATTGTTTTGAAATCCCCTGCGTCGAACAAAGGCCCAAAGAACTCCATCAGATATCGCAGCTTCTTGCAGTCGATCCGTAAATCATGAACCAATTCGTCTGGGGTTTCGGGGGTGATCTGCCGCGCCAGTTTGCAAACCTTTCGGTAGCGTTTCCAAATCAGGGCGCAGGCATACCCATAGGCTCCTCGACTTGCGTTGGGTCCGGGCTCAAGGTTTCCAACATCTGAAAAGAGTGCGGTCAGATCATTCAACTGACGATCATATTCAGCAGATTTGAACCGTCGCGAAAGAGTGCCAAGGGCTTGCAAACGCTCTTTTTCAAACTGCGCGAACATGGCCTCGGTGCCTAAGTAAAGGTCGGAGGGTAATAATTTGAAATATCTATCTTTATCCAGCAAATACACATCAAGATCACGAACCCGTCCCGTCGGGGCCATCAACTCTGAGAACGCGTGTTTCAGCTCGATTGTCTGCTCAGTTGAAAACACACCTTTAAACAGGCTCAACACCGACCTGACACGACGCAGGGACACTCGGTAATCATGCAGATACTCGGTGTCGATATCTGCAATTACGCCTGCCTCATTTTGGCGTGCTACGGCTAAGAAAGTTCGAATGATGTCCGTTGCCACCTCGATGGACGGCTCTTCCTTGCTCAATGTGATATCCGGTTTTGCGCGGTACGGAACCGCGTCTGGAAAGAGCGTCCCGAACAAAGCGTCTGCTCCGTTTGTCTTCGCTGCCAGTCCTTTCAACCTTGTGCAAACGGCGCTGAATGCACTGTCGTATCCTTTCAGCCGCTGAACGAACACGATACTTATTTTACCAACCTCAGAGTCCAAGGCATACACGCATCCACGGACCTGAGTTTTTTGTAGGCCATCCAGAACCGAAAACTCGTGAACTCGGAGCGTTCCTGTTCCAATGCTGGTCAACGCGCGTAATTTGGGAAAGCCCTGCAAAGCCGACTTTACGGCTCCGTCTGGAAGATCTTGAACAAACGCGCCGTTCCCCCGGGCGTTCTGCGCCAATACCTCACCACTGAATTGAAAAAGCAATAGCGACCCGGACGTTTCAACCAAGGCGTCTCCGGACATCCTGATTGACTGATCAAAGCAGTCCAATATCTGAAATTTCTGAGCGGCCTTTGCGGGCTCAACCCGCAAGCAAAGTTTCTTTAGCGGCTTCGCAAGCAAAGAAGGTTCAAACCCGCCATGAATAACGAACAAAGCGTCCGCCCTTGTCATAGCGTGCGTTCCTTCCGTGGCGCTGCAAGGTGCTCGCTCACAAGGACTTCCACGAAGTTCTGCGCGCTTTCACCTTCTTCAATCGCGCGAAGCTTGAGTGGGTTCCCATCCAGCGGCAAAGATTTTTTCTTTTTACCTTGGCTTCGTTCTTTGCGGATTCCTTGTTCTTGGACATCGGCACCTCGCTTGACAGGATGTTGTCATGCAATCGCATACGTCTGTCAAAAGCAAGCCTGCCAAACCTCACCTGATCTGGCTGACCTTACATGCGCGGTCGGAACAAGTGGATGACAGCAGCAACTGGCCTCGCTAAGACGCATGTATGACTGACCCGGTTTCATCCATCCGCAACCTTGGCCCCGCGTTTGAACAGGCCTGCGCGCGTGTGGGCATACACTCGGCTCAGGACCTGCGCGAGATGGGCGCAGATGCTGCGTATACCAAGTTGCTACAGTCCGGATCACGCCCGCATTTCATCGGCTATTACGTGCTGGTTATGGGGCTGCAGGGTCGCCCTTGGAACGATTGCAAGGGTGATGAGAAAAAGGCGCTGCGCAAACGGTTTGACGCAATCAAAGCAAGTGTCGGAACAGCGCCTGAGGCGCAAATGATTTCCGACCTTGATGCGATCGGCGTGCGGGTGTCACCGGACGATTTGAAACCCGCATAGAAAAAGCCGCCCTCAAGTTTTGAGGACGGCTTTTCAACTTGTTCCGGCGACGATTTAGCCGACCAGTTCAATGCCCGAGAAGAAGTAAGCAATCTCAACCGCTGCAGTTTCGGGTGCGTCCGAACCGTGGACCGAGTTTTCGCCAACCGATTCAGCGAACTCGGCGCGGATGGTGCCAGCGGCCGCGTCTGCGGGGTTGGTTGCGCCCATGACTTCGCGGTTCTTTGCAATGGCGCCTTCGCCTTCCAGAACCTGAACAACGACCGGAGCCGATGACATGAATTCACACAGTTCGTCATAGAACGGACGCTCGGCGTGGACTTCGTAGAACTTGCCGGCTTGTTCCTTGGTCATGTGAATGCGCTTTTGCGCGACGATGCGCAGGCCCGCGTCTTCGAACTTGGCGTTGATCTTGCCAGTCAGGTTGCGGCGGGTTGCATCGGGTTTGATGATCGAGAATGTGCGTTCCAGTGCCATGTCGGCCTCTCCTTCGTGTTTGGCGCGCTGCGCCGAAATCCATCGCGCGCCGCCTAGCACGGTATTTGACCCAAGAAAAGCGTTATGATGGCCTAACCGTCAGATCGCGTCGGGCAACGGCTCTACCCGGTCGACCCAGCGCACGTACAAAATGGCCAACAGCCCTGCAAAACTGCACGCGCTCATTATGCCCAGCACCAGGTAAGGACCGTTTTCGGGGCTGACCAGCGCCCCGGTCATTGATGTCAGCACCGCCCCGAGAGCGACTATCATCGCGCCAGATAAACCCGCCGCGCTGCCCGCCAGTTTCGGCCGAACCGACATTACTCCGGCCGATGCATTTGCGTTGGTCAAACCGTTCCCAAAGCCAACACAAATCGCCGATCCGAAGAAGACCCAGACAGACCCCAAGTCTGCCAAGAATAACAGCAGTCCGCAGAATGGACCGGTCGATGCCACGACTCGCCCGATCAGGATCATCGTCGTTAGGCGTGTTCGGGCCGCGATCCGCCCGGTGATGAAATTCCCCACCATGAATCCGCCCGTGATAATACCAATGCCCAGCCCCAACGACGCCGGGCTAAGGTCGAACCAAGCGGCGGCCACAAGGGGCGCTCCCGTGATAAAGGTAAAGAACCCACCGATCGAAAATGCCGCGCACAAAGCGTATCCCCAGAATCGGCGGGCCCGAAACAGATGCGGGTATTCGCGCAGTTGGGCCGCAAACGTTGCTGATGGGGTGCTGTTCGTCTCGCCCATATCCAGCCAAAGCAGCGCAAACATCCCTGCCCCCAGCATGGTGTACAATGTGAATCCGGCCTTCCAACCGAACAGCATATCCAAGGCCCCACCCAGCATCGGACCCAGCATTGGCGCCAAGGCCATCGCCATGGCGACGTATCCCAGTTTGCTGGCAGCTTCATTCGGTGCGTATCTGTCACGGATCGACGCGCTTGATAAAACCGGGCCAGCAACCACGGCCGCCTGCAGCAATCGAAAACCCAGAAAGACCCAGATCGACTCGGCCAAAACGCACCCCAGCGAGGCGATTGCGAATATCCCCAACCCGATCAACATTATAGGTCGGCGCCCGAACCGGTCCGACAAGGGGCCCACGATAAGTTGCAATATCGCTGAAACCGCCAGGTAACCGGCGACCGAGAAGTTAACCAGTGCGTAGTCGACCTGAAAATCCTCGGCCATGCGTGCCAGTGACGGCAGGAACATGTTTAGCGACAGCACCGACAGTGCCGTCGCAAAGATCAAGGTGACCAAGGAAGGGGGCGTCTGGGCCGCTCGCATGGGTCAAGAAACCGTCTGAAATCCAATCGGACCAGCGCTATCACATCGTGTCCGGGAAGAACATGCCAAGCCGCTGGCGGCGGCAACACGGCTCTGCTAAGAGCGGCTCATGTTACGGATCGAAGACATCAACTATGCCGTCGAAGGCCGCCCCCTGTTCGATGGGGCCAGTGCGACAATTCCCGACGGACACAAGGTGGGCCTTGTGGGGCGCAATGGCACCGGCAAGACCACCCTTTTCCGCCTGATCCGAGGGGAACTTGCGCTGGAATCGGGCAATATCGTACTGCCGAAACGCGCGCGGATCGGTGGCGTGGCGCAAGAGGTGCCCTCGTCCGATGTCTCACTGATCAACACGGTACTAGCCGCCGATACCGAACGCAGCGCCTTGATGGCCGAGGCCGACAGTGCCACAGACCCCTCGCGCATTGCCGAGATTCAGACCCGTCTGGCCGATATCGACGCATGGTCGGCCGAGGCGCGCGCGGCCTCCATCCTCAAAGGTCTGGGGTTTGATGATGAGGATCAACTGAAACCCTGCTCGGATTTCTCGGGCGGCTGGCGGATGCGCGTCGCTCTGGCGGCGGTGTTGTTTTCTCAACCCGATCTGTTGCTGCTGGACGAACCGACCAACTATCTGGACCTTGAAGGTGCGCTGTGGCTGGAAAGCTATCTGGCCAAATACCCGCATACGGTCATCATCATCAGCCACGACCGCGGACTGTTGAACCGCGCGGTGGGCTCGATCCTGCATCTGGAAGACCGCAAGCTGACCTATTACGCGGTGCCTTACGATAAATTCGCCGAACGCCGCGCGGAACGTATTGCGCAGGCGGAATCGGAAAACGCCAAGGCCAAGGCCCGCATCGCCCATCTTCAAAGTTTCGTGGACCGGTTCCGCGCCAAGGCCACCAAGGCCGTGCAAGCCCAGTCGCGCCTGAAAATGATCGAACGCATCCAACTGGTCTCGACCCCGCAAGAGGCCGCCCTGCGCGCGTTCTCTTTCCCCGAGCCAGAAGAACTGTCGCCCCCGATCATCCATCTTGAAGGCGGGATCACAGGCTATGGCGACACAGAGGTGCTGCGCCGTTTGAACCTGCGCATTGATCAGGATGACCGCATCGCCCTGCTGGGCAAGAACGGTCAGGGTAAATCGACCCTGTCCAAGCTGCTGTCCGATCGCCTGCCCCTGATGGCGGGCAAGATGACCCGCAGTTCCAAGCTGCGCATCGGCTATTTCGCGCAGCATCAGGTGGATGAACTGTATGTGGACGAAACCCCTCTGGACCATCTGCGCCGTTTGCGCCCGGATGAGGCACCGGGCAAATGGCGATCCCGTCTGGCCGGTTTTGGGCTTAACGCCGATCAGGCAGAAACGCAGGTCGGTCGTCTGTCAGGCGGTCAGAAAGCCCGCCTGTCGCTGCTGATCGCGACGATCGACGCGCCGCATATGCTGATCCTTGATGAACCGACCAACCACTTGGATATCGAAAGTCGCGAGGCGCTGGTCGAGGCGCTGACCGCCTATTCCGGCGCGGTGGTTCTGGTCAGTCATGACATGCATCTTCTGTCACTGGTGGCGGATCGGCTGTGGCTGGTTTCGGAAGGGACGGTCAAGCCGTTCGAGGGTGATCTGGAGGCATATCGTGCCATGCTGCTGGCCCGTGACAAACCGGTGAAGGAAAAGCCAGCAATCGCCAAGCCCAAACGCCCGTCACGTGACACCATGCTGGCCCTGCGTGCCGATCTGCGCAAATGCGAGGACCGGATTGAAAAGCTGACAGACATGCATGAAAAGCTGTCCGCGAAACTGGCGGACCCGGCGCTGTATGAAGATGACCGGATCAGCGATCTGGAATCGTGGAACCGCAAATTCGCTGAGGTGGTCGAAGCCATGCAAAAAGCCGAAGCGTTGTGGGTCGCAGCTGCCGAACGCCTGGAACAAGCAGAGGGAGCGGCATGATTGATCTGGCCTTTTTCGTAACCGCATTCACCACTCTATTCGTGGTCATCGACCCGTTCGGCACCACACCCATCTTCGTGGCGCTGACGCAGGACATGGACGCCGCAACCCGTCGCAAAACTGCGATCCGCAGTTGCCTGACCGCCGTCTGCATCCTGATTGCCTTCGCCGCCTTTGGCGAGGCCGTGCTGGGCTTTGTCGGCATCTCAATGCCCGCCTTCCGCGTGGCGGGTGGAGCGCTGCTGTTCCTGACCGCGCTCGATATGCTGTTTGACCGCCGCACCAAACGGCGCGAGGACCGGGCCGAAGAGGAAGAACACCCCGACCCGTCGGTCTTTCCACTGGCCATTCCCCTGATCGCTGGGCCGGGGTCGATTGCAACGATCATTCTGCTGGCCGGTCAACACCCCGGCGTTCTGGGAATTGTCGAGGCTTGTGTGGTCATGTTGGCCGTTATGGCCGTTGTTTTCGCCTTTTTTCTGTCTGGGGGCGTTATCGCGCGCATTCTGGGCAAGACCGGCCTGAACGTCCTGACACGCCTGCTGGGAATGCTGCTGGCCGCCCTGTCCGTACAGTTCATTCTGGACGGCCTCAAAGCCTTTGGATTTGCGTCCTGACTCCCCATATATCACCCAAGCTCATGGTTTAAGGTGAAAGTATGGATGGCGACAGCATAGCTCGCATTGCGTATCTGGGACTGCTTGGCGCGGCTGTCGTGGCTTGGTTTATTTCGCAGAACAGGCAGACGCTGAACAAGACGCTGCAACAGGCGATGGCCTGGGTGTTCATTTTTATCGGCGTGATTGCCGTTGTGGGTCTGTGGGAAGACATTCGCACGGCCGTCGGCCCTGCCCCGCAGATGACTGTGACGGGCGAAACGATCGAAGTCCCCCGCGCCCATGATGGGCACTATTATTTGCCCGTTGTGGTGAACGGAGAGCCGATTACCTTCCTTGTCGACACCGGTGCCAGTCAGATTGTGCTGAGCGCACAGGACGCCTCCCGCGTTGGTATTGATCCCGATCAGTTGAACTATTTCGGCCGCGCGGCCACTGCGAACGGTGAGGTCCGGACAGCACCCGTTCGGCTTGAAACCTTTACAGTTGGTCCGATCACCGACCAGAATGTCTCGGCCTGGATCAATGAGGGTGAGCTGCACAAGTCCCTTCTGGGGATGGACTACCTGCACAGGTTCTCGAACATTCAGTTTGCCGACGGTCGAATGATTTTGTCCCGCTGAGGGCATTTCCAAATTGAGAACAAAGTGAGAACATGCTAGATTGAAAGCATGTCTACTCATCTTCTTGGCCGCAAACCCGCGCGTGAAGCGCCGGGTGTAAATCTTGATCCGCAAATCACCCTGCAACTGGGTCGCGTGCACGAAGCCTGCGGTCCCGCCCGGCGCAGCTTTGCCATGTGGCTGGCGGGTCAGGCGCAGGGACCGGTGCTGTGGATTTCCCCCGCGTGGGAGCCCGGTCAACTAAACCCCGACGGGATGATGCCCTTTGCGGATCCGGCCCGGTTTATCTTTGTCCATCCCACCCGTGCTGAAGACGTTCTATGGTGCCTTGAAGAGGCGCTGCGCAGCGGGGCCATTCCGCTGGTGATCGGTGACCTGCCCGGTGCCCCCGGCCTGACACCCGTGCGCCGGATGCATCTGGCCGCCGAACAGGGCGGCGCGATGGGGCGGGCTCCGCTGGGGTTGCTGCTGACCCCCGGCGATGGCGGTGCGCAGGGCGTCGAAACGCGCTGGCATATGGCAGCCGATCATGCGGGGGAAGTCCGCCGCTGGACCCTGACCCGCAGCCGTGCCCGCGCCCTGCCCCCGGTCAGTTGGCACGCCACTCAGACCAAACCGCGCGCGGGGCTGAACCTGCGCCAGATGAAAACCGAAGACGCCCGCGTGTGACACTGGCGGAAGATCACGCAAGATGTGACTAGCCAAAACCAAACCTGCGCCCTAGCGTGCCGGGATGAGCCACGCGATCCACGACAGCCGCTATTCCTGGCTTCGCCTCTTGATCACGCTCGCCATTGCGACGGTGGCGAATGTAGGCATGTGGGCCGTGATCGTGGTGATGCCGGCAATCGAGGCGCAGTTCGACGCTGGCCGGGCCGAGGCATCGTTCCCGTATGTCCTGTCCATGATCGGCTTTGCGCTGGGCAACATGTGGCTGGGCCAACTGGTGGATCGGTTGGGTGTGACCAAGGCGCTGATCGGGGCCGCGGCACTGAGCGCAATCAGCTACCTGCTTGCAACTTGGGCACCGAACATGGCGCTACTGTCTGCGGCTCATCTGTTGCTGGGTCTGGGAACCTCGATCGGATTTGGTCCGCTGATCGCCGATGTCTCGCACTGGTTCATGAAGCGGCGCGGCATCGCCGTGGCGCTGGTGGCCAGCGGGAACTATCTATCTGGCGCAATCTGGCCGACCCTGCTGTCTGGCATTCTGGCGCGCGAGGGATGGCAGCAGGTCTATCTGACATTGGCGATTATCACACTGGTCGTCGTGATCCCCCTGTCCCTGCTACTGCGCCGTCAGGTTCCGGTCGAAGCCCATCAAACCGCAGCCGCAAACGCGCAGATCAACGCGCGTAGTGTCGGCATATCCCCACGAACACTACAGTACATTCTGGGTCTAGCCGGGATCGGCTGTTGCGTGGCAATGTCGATGCCACAGGTTCATATCGTTTCGTACTGCGTGGGGCTGGGTTATGGCCCTGCTGTCGGGGCCGAGATGCTGTCGCTGATGCTTCTTGGCGGTGTGGTCAGCCGGGTTATCTCGGGGATGGTCGCGGACAAGCTGGGCGGTCTGTACACATTGCTGATCGGCTCGGTCCTGCAATGCATCGCCCTGTTCCTGTTCCTTCCGTATGACGGGATGGTTTCCCTGTATGTCATCAGCCTTATGTTCGGGCTGGCGCAAGGTGGGATCGTACCCAGCTATGCTTTGGTCGTGCGCGAATACATGCCTCCGCAAGAGGCCGGAGCGCGGGTCGGCTTTGTCATGATGATGACAATCATGGGCATGGCCCTAGGCGGGTGGATGTCCGGGTGGATTTACGACTTTACCGGAAACTACCAACTGGCATTTATCAACGGCATTCTCTGGAATGGTCTGAACATCGTCATTCTTTTGACCCTGCTCAACCGATCACGCCCGCGCAGGCAAGAGGTACCCGCATGACCATACTGTCACGGCGTACCTTACTGGCCGGGCTTGTCACCCTACCGATGGTCCGCCCTGCACTGGCCGCGCTACAGCCTTACGAACTGCTGCAGGACGGAACATCAGTTGACTTTACCTTTGCGCTATCGGGCATCACCCAATCCGGCACGATGCCGATCCAAAGCGCCGATATTCAGATCGACCTTCGCGACCTGCCAAACAGCCGCGTTGCAGTCGTCCTGAGCGTTGCCGAAGCACGCACCAAAGTCCCGTTTGCACGCAAACCGATGCTAAGCGAAAGCGTTCTGGACGCCAGCGCCTTCCCGACCATCCAATTCGAGTCGACCAGCATTCTGTTAGGCGAAGGTGGGCGTATCTCTCACGGGGCGATGGTGGTCGGCGATCTGACATTGCGCGGTGTCACCCGCCCGATCGCGCTGCAGGCGAACCTGTTTCGGGAACGCGGCAGCGACACCGACAATCTTGACGATCTCTCAATCAACTTGACCGGAGCACTGAACAGGCACGACTTCGGCGCATCCGGCTACGCTGATCTGGTGCAGGATACAGTCGGGCTGGACATTCAGGCCCGCATCAAACGCATCGGATAGGTGAAAAACGACGTGACAAAGTCGATAAGCTGCGCGCGTCCCGCTCAGGATGCGCCAATCTGAGGCCATTATGCGCACCATCATTTCTTTTGCCGCCCTGTTCCTCTCGGTCATACTGTTGCAGCTATCAACAGGTGGCGTCGGCCCGCTGGATGCCATCTCGGGCCTGACGCTTGAGTTCACGACCGAGCAGATCGGTCTTTTGGGCTCGGCGCATTTCATCGGGTTCTTTATCGGTTGCTGGTGGGCGCCGCGCCTGATGGGAAGCGTGGGTCACTCGCGCGCTTTTGCGGTCTGTACTGCCTTGGGTGCAATGGGTCTGTTGGGGCATACGTTGACGGAAAATCCATATGTTTGGGCGGTGCTTCGTATCGCATCGGGCACCTGCGTCGCCGGGTGTTATACCGTGATCGAGGCTTGGCTGAACGCCAAAGTGACCAACGAAACACGCGGACGCGCGATGGGCACGTACCGGATCGCGGATATGGGCGCGTCCTTATGTGCGCAGTTGATCATCGCCGTTTTGCCGCCTGCCTCTTATGTCTCGTACAACCTGTTGGCGATATTGTGTTGCGCCTCCCTGTTGCCTTTGACCCTGACCCGGGCAAGCCAGCCGAAAACCCCTGACGCGCCGCGATTGCGACCCAAGCTTGCCTGGCGCAGCTCCCCCTTGGCGGTGGCGGGTGTGATCGTGGCTGCGTTAAGCTCGGCATCGTTTCGGATGGTCGGGCCGGTTTACGGGCAAGAAGTTGGCTTGGACGTAGATCAGATCGCTTTCTTCCTAGCGTCCTTTGTCTTGGGCGGGGCGCTGGCGCAGTACCCTCTGGGCTGGCTGGCGGACAAATATGACCGCCGCTGGGTGTTGATCTGGCTGTCGGTCGCAGCTGTACTAAGCTGTGGCGTGACCATGGCAGCCAGCGGAGCCGGGACGTTGGGCGTGATGCTGGCCGCAGGATTGTTTGGCCTGACAACCTTTCCCATCTTTTCGGTCTCGTCCGCCCACGCCAACGACTTTGCCACAACGGAACAGCGGGTCGAACTCTCTGCTGCGTTGATGTTCTGGTACGCGCTCGGGGCGATCGCCTCACCATTCATCTCATCAACCCTGATTCAGCAATTCGGACCGGGTGCGCTGTTTGCATTTGTGGCGGTTGGTCATGTCGGGCTGATCGTCTTTGGTCTGGCCCGGATGCAATCGCGCCCAACACCAGAAGAGCGCACGAATTATGTCTATGCACCGCGCACCTCTTTCACAATCGGGCGGCTACTGAAGAAGTCACGGGAAGAGCATAAGTCCGGCCCCTGAACTCTGGATTTTCACGTCCAAACTGGCAGGTAAGCAAAAGCTGGGGTTTTGCTGGCCGGTCACATCATGTAGACGGGCGCGCAGACAGTTACGTGGAAGCACAAAATGGCTCGGATTCTCATCACCTCGGCGATCCCTTACATCAACGGGATCAAGCACCTCGGCAACCTGATCGGCTCACAATTGCCCGCCGATCTGTACGCACGCTATCAGCGTGGCCGCGGGAATGAGGTCATGTTCCTGTGTGCCACCGATGAGCACGGTACTCCGGCGGAACTGGCCGCCGCCAAGGCGTGCAAGCCAGTAGGAGAGTATTGTGCCGAGATGCACGGCGTGCAGGCCGATATCGCCGACCGGTTTGGCCTAAGCTTCGATCACTTTGGCCGGTCCTCCAGCGACCAGAACAAGCACCTGACGCAGCATTTCGCGGGCAAGCTGGACGATGCGGGCCTGATCCGCGAGGTCAGCGAGAAACAGGTCTATTCCAACGCTGATGGTCGTTTCTTGCCCGACCGCTATATCGAGGGCACCTGCCCCAACTGCGGGTACGACCGTGCCCGTGGGGATCAGTGCGAGAACTGTACCAAACAGTTGGATCCCACTGACCTGATTGAGCCACGCAGCGCGATCAGTGGCTCGACCGACCTTGAGGTGCGCGAGACCAAGCACCTGTATCTGCGTCAATCCGCGATGAAGGATCAACTAGATGAGTGGATCGACAGCAAAACCGACTGGCCGATCCTGACCACATCCATTGCCAAGAAATGGCTGCATGACGGCGACGGGTTGCAGGATCGAGGCATCACCCGCGATCTGGACTGGGGTGTTCCGGTCAAAAAAGGTGATCAGGACTGGCCGGGGATGGAAGGCAAGGTCTTCTATGTCTGGTTCGATGCGCCGATCGAATATATCGCCTGCGCCAAGGAATGGGCCGATGCCAGCGGCAAACCGGATTCCGAATGGGAACGCTGGTGGCGCACCGACAAAGGCGCAGATGATGTTCGTTATGTGCAGTTCATGGGCAAGGACAACGTGCCCTTCCATACGCTCAGTTTCCCTGCCACCATTCTGGGTTCGGGCGAGCCGTGGAAGATGGTCGATCACCTGAAATCCTTCAACTACCTCAACTACGACGGCGGCCAGTTCTCGACCTCTCAGGGCCGTGGCGTGTTCATGGATCAGGCGCTGGACATCCTGCCTGCCGATTTCTGGCGCTGGTGGCTGCTAAGCCATGCGCCCGAAAGCAGCGATAGTGAGTTCACGTGGGAGAATTTCCAGCAATCGGTGAACAAGGATTTGGCCGACGTGTTGGGCAACTTTGTCAGCCGGATCACCAAGTTCTGCCGTTCGAAATTCGGTGAAGCGGTTCCCGAAGGCGGCGCATTTGGCGAGCGTGAACAAGAACTTATCGCGGAACTTACCCGGCGCGTCCGCGCCTATGAAGGGTTCATGGAGGCGATGGAAGTTCGCAAATCGGCACAGGAGCTGCGCGCGATCTGGGTGGCGGGCAACGAATATCTGCAATCTGCAGCCCCTTGGTCGACCTTCAAGGAAGACCCCGAACAAGCCGCTGCGCAGGTCCGCTTGGGTCTGAACCTGATCCGCCTTTACGCGGTCCTGAGCGCGCCGTTCATCCCCGAAACCTCGGCCAAGATGCTGAGCGCGATGAACACGCTGGACACAAGCTGGCCTGAGGACGTGGCCGAGGCGCTGAACGCATTACCAGCGGGGCATGAATTTTCTGTTCCCGACGTTCTGTTCGCCAAAATCACCGACGAACAGCGCGAAGATTGGCAAACCCGTTTTGCCGGTACACGCGACTAAAGCCACGCGACAGCATTGAACACGAAGGGGGCAATTTGCCCCCTTTTTGTTGTCAGGTTCGTGCTCAGACTCGTCCTTTAACCTGCCCGGCGCGCGACCTTTCGCGCAAGCGCGCTCGTAACCCCGTACGCTACCGCAAGAAATTCCGCCAGCGATCCGGCGGAAACGCGTCAACATGCTTGAGAAAAAGAAACAAAACCGCCATCCTGCCTAAAAGTTCACTCGACTCGGATCGCGGCCGGCAATCCGGGTTGCGTACAGTTTAATTTAATGAGGCAATTGCCATGTCCCTTGCATCGACGTTGTTGAAACTTGGCCAAAGCAAAGCGGAACCCAGTTTTCTGAGGCACGCCGTGGCTTTGACCGTAATCGGACTGGCACATCCTGCCATTGCTCAGGATCAGGGCGACGCAGCGCCGCCCAAAGTGTCCATCGCCGCGGCCTACACGCAGGAAATCACCGAGGAAGCCGCGTTCATCGGACGGGCCGAGGCGCTAAATAAAGCCGATATCGTTGCACGCGTTAGCGGGTTTCTCGAATCTCAGAACGTGGAAGATGGGGCTCTGGTGAAACAGGGCGATCTGTTGTTCACCATTGAACCCGATCTGTATCAGGCGACACTAGACGCCCGTAACGCCGATCTCGACCGGGCCGAAGCCAATCTGGAGCTTGCCAAGGTCGAGCTGACAAGAAAGCAAGAGCTGTATGAGCGGGATGCCACGCCGGAATCGGAACGCGACATTGCGCGGGCCAATGAGTTGGTTGCCGAAGCTGAGGTCAAAGCCTCGAAAGCTGCTATTCAACAGGCCCAACTGGACCTGAGCTATACTGAAATCCACGCACCCTTTGACGGTCGAATTGGCCGCGTCGGAATAAGCGTCGGGGATGTGGTTGGTCCGACCAATCCGCCCTTGGTCAATATCGTCAGCGAAGCGCCGATTTACGTGAATTTTTCTGTAAATGAAAAGCAATTTACTTCGGTTTTGGAAACTGTTGGCGAAAATCCTGCGTCCCTTGCAGAAAGCGACAAAAGTCCGAATGTTCACATCGACCTTCCAAATGGAACGAAACTGGATGAGACTGGCAAGATCGTGTTCGTCGACAACCGGATCGACCCATTGACCGGCGCGATTTCGATGCGGGCCGAGTTTGCGAATGCCAAACGGCTGATCGTCGATGGGGCATTTTTGAACGTCCGGATCGAAGCCCTGCAACCCACGCTCGAAGTGCTGATCCCGCAAGCTGCGCTGCAACGTGATCAACGGGGTGAGTTCGTTCTGGTCGTCAACGATCAGCAAATGGTCGAACAGCGCTATATCACGACTGGCAACAACGAAGGCACCGCCGTGATCGTCAAGGACGGGTTGCGTGAAGGAGAAAGCGTCATCGTCGAGGGCCTGCAACGGGTCCGCCCCGGCGTCGCGGTCGACGCTGTCGTGGCGTCTGAGCAGCCGGGAGAATAACCCATGTTCTCAGCCCTGTTCATCAGCCGGCCAAAGCTGGCCCTTGTTATTTCGCTTGTCCTCACAATTATGGGCGCCATTGGCTATATGGTTCTGCCGGTCGCCCAGTTCCCCGACATCACGCCCCCAGTGGTCAGTGTGACGACAACCTACACCGGGGCCAATGCCGAGACTGTTGAAAATACCGTAGCCGCCCCGATCGAGGCGCAGGTAAACGGCGTCGACGACATGATTTACATGACGTCGACCTCCTCGGACAACGGAAGCTATTCGCTGAATATTACGTTCGAAGTGGGCACCGACCCGGATATCGCCTCCGTGAACGTGCAAAACCGCGTTGCGCAGGCCATGTCGTCGCTGCCGGCCGAGGTGACATCATCGGGGGTGGTTACGCAAAAAGCGTCGACGAACATGCTGTTGCTGGTCACGCTGACTTCGCCCGAAGGTACATATGACAGCGTGTTCCTGTCGAACTATGCCTCTATCAATCTGAAAGACGCGCTGGCACGGGTTCAGGGGGTTGGTAAGGCCGATGTTCTGACCAATCTGGAATACGCTATGCGGATCTGGATGGACCCGGATCAGATGGCTGCGCTGTCTATCACACCCGGCGATGTGATCAGCGCCATCCGCGAACAAAACGTCGAGGTGTCTGCGGGTTCGATCGGCGCCCCGCCGGTACCGAAGGGACAGACATTCCAATATACGATCAAAACCAAGGGTCGACTGACGTCGGCGGAAGAGTTTGGTGACATTGTCATTCGGACCGGGGAAGCGGGCTCGATCGTCCGCGTCAAAGATATCGCTCGGGTCGAGTTGGGGGCTGAATACTACGCCGCCTCAGGTTATTTCCAAAGCGTCCCCGCGACCGTTATCGGCATTTATCAGGCCCCCGGCGCGAACGCACTTGCCGTATCCGAGCGGGTTGAAGCGGAACTGCAGCGCCTGTCCCGCTCGTTCCCGACGGATGTGGAATATCAGGTTCCGTTCAACACCACCGACTTTGTAGAGCAATCTCTGAAGGACGTTGTCTCAACCTTGATCCTGACCTTCATTCTGGTGATCTCGGTCGTGTTCGTGTTTCTGGGCAGTTGGCGCGCAACTATTATTCCTGCCGTTGCGATCCCTGTCTCGCTTATCGGGACGTTCGCGTTTCTGCTGGCCTTTGGAATGTCGCTAAATACGATCTCATTGTTCGCCTTGGTGCTTGCGATCGGGATTGTGGTCGACGACGCCATTGTTGTCGTGGAAAACGTAGAACGCATTATCGCGGATGAGGGGTTGCCCCCGGCAGAAGCGACCCGCAAGGCCATGGGGCAAATCACCGGGCCGGTGATTGCAACCACGCTGGTTCTGCTGGCGGTGTTTGTACCTGTGACCTTCATGCCCGGAATTTCAGGGCGGCTGTACTCTCAGTTCGCCGTAACGATTTCAACGGCTGTGGTCATCTCGTCGATCAACGCCCTTACGTTGTCGCCGGCCTTGTGCGGACTTGTTCTGCGCGCCCGCTCTGGCCCGCCCAAGGGGTTGCTGGCACTGTTCGAAAAGTTCATTGGCACGGTTCGGTCCGGCTATGTCGCGATCGTGCGCAAGCTGCTGATCCTGCCGGTCATCGCCTTGGGGATCGTTGTTGCCCTTGCGATGGGAACAGGAACAATCATGTCAAAAACTTCGAGCGGCTTTATCCCGCTTGAAGACAACGGCTACCTATTCGTTGACATCCAGTTGCCCGACGCCGCAACGCTTGAACGCACCGAGGCGGTCTCGAGCCGCGTGGACGACCAAATTCGCCAAATCCCGGGCGTCGCAAGCACGGTTCTGATCAATGGCTTCTCGCTGCTGAATGGAACGATTACCAACGGTGCCGCAATCTTTGTGAACCTGGACAACTGGGATGAGCGTCAGGAAGACGACCTGAGCGCCAATGCGATTTTGGGCAAGGTACTGGCCATCGCAAATGGCGAATCCGCAGCCTCGATCGTGGCCTTCAACCCACCGCCTATTCAAGGTTTGGGCATGTCGGCGGGCGTCGAGATGGAAGTCCAGCAAACCGGCGGCGGCTCACCTCAGGATCTGGCATCTGCCGTGGGCTCTTTTGTGTACTCAGCCAACCAACGGCCCGAGATCGCACAGGCCTACACCACCTTCCGGGCAAACGTGCCTCAATTGTTTGTTGATCTGGACCGTGAGAAAGCCAAGACGCTGCAAGTGTCGGTGGCCGAAGTCTTCCAGACCATGCAGGCGCAATTGGGGTCGTATTACGTGAATGACTTCAACCTGTTTGGGCGGGTCTACCGCGTGATGATCCAGGCCGACGGAAGCTATCGCGACAACGTCGAGGATATTTCGAACCTCTATGTGCGCTCCACCAAGGGCGAGATGGTGCCGCTTGGAACACTGGTTGATGTTGAGAACGTGCTTGGGCCGGTTCTGCTGAAACGCCACAACCTGTTCCGGTCTGCGACAGTTACGGCGGTTCCTGCCGCAGGGCTATCAACCGGGGACGCAATCAATACGATGACCGAAGAGTCCGCGACTGCCCTGCCCCCTGGATATGCCTTCGAATGGACCGGCACAGCGCAGCAACAGCTTGCGTCTGGCGGATTGGTCATCGTGATCTTGGGACTGGCAATCCTGTTTGGGTATCTGTTCCTTGTCGGGCAATACGAAAGCTGGACGCTGCCGGTCTCTATCCTGTTATCCGTGGTGGTTGCCCTGTTCGGGGCCGTTGCTGCGGTGGCTATCGTAGGCAGCGACATCAACCTGTATACGCAGATCGGGATGATCATGCTTGTGGGGCTTGCGTCCAAGAACGGTATTCTGATCGTCGAATTCGCAATGGAACAGCGCGCAAACGGTCTGCCGATCAAAGAAGCCGCAGCCGAAGCTGCGTTCCAGCGTTTCCGCGCGGTCATGATGACTGCCCTGTCTTTCCTGCTGGGCGTTGTGCCCCTTTTGGCCGCAAACGGAGCGGGTGCAGCCAGTCAGAAGGCAATCGGCGTCGCAGTGTTTGGCGGGATGCTGGCGGCGACATTGGTCGGGGTGATTGTTGTTCCGGTCCTCTACGCGCTGCTACAAGGGTTGCGAGAGTGGCTGAAAGGCACCAAGAACGATCCCGGGCCGTCTGAAAAAACAGCCTGAACATTGAAAAAGGGCCCCGCTGAAACAGCGGGGCCTTTTAGCGTGTAGAGGATCACAAAGTTGATCATTGCCGCTTGTCCAGCCATCGCCCGATCTGGTCGATTTGGTCCGTGGTCAGCTTCAACCCAAGCTTATTGCGCCGCCACACAACGTCTTCGGCGGTTCTTGCGTATTCTTTATCGGCCAGCCACTCCAACTCGCGCTCAGTCAGTGTTGCACCAAACTCTTGGCCTAAGTCACTGGCGCTTTTGGCGTCTGCAAGAATGCCCCGAGCATCGGTGCCGTAGGCGCGCACCAGCCGCTCTGCCCACTCCCTGTTCAGGAAGGAATAATCGGCTTCCAACCCGGCAATCAGTTCCTGCACACCGTCAACCGGAAAGTCACCGCCGGGGAGTGCGACGCCAGCCGTCCAAGGGCCCGGCAGGTGCGGAAAATGCTCAGCAACCTTTTCAAGCGCGCTTTCGGCCAAGCGGCGATAGGTGGTGATCTTTCCACCAAACACATTCAATACTGGCGCACCACCCTGCGCATCCACCTTCAACGTATAGTCCCGCGTGGCGGCCGTGGCGCTGCTGGCCCCGTCATCATAAAGCGGGCGCACGCCGGAATATGTCCAAACGACGTCGTCCCGCGTAACAGGCGTTTTGAAATATTTCGACGCAAAGGCGCACAAATAATCCTGCTCGGCCTCGGTGCATACCGGCGGCTCAGAGGGGTTCGGATGATCCTGATCTGTGGTGCCAATCAGGGTAAATTCACGCTCGTAAGGGATAGCGAAGATGATGCGGCCATCTTCGCCCTGAAAGAAATAGCACTTATCATGGTCGAACAATTTGCGGGTCACGATATGGCTGCCGCGAACCAGCCGCACGCCCTCGCGCGAGTTCACACGGATTTTGGTCTGGATGATGTCGCCAACCCATGGACCACCAGCGTTGATCAGCATCCTCGCCTGTATCATCCGAGTCTCGCCGCTGATTTCGTCGCGGATTGTGACATGCCACAGATCATCGACACGTTCGGCCGACATCACTTTGGTTCGGACCATGATCTGCGCACCGCGGGCCTCGGCATCGCGGGCGTTCAGAATGACCAGCCGCGAGTCTTCAATCCAGCAATCCGAATACTCGTAAGCCGTTTCAAATCTGTCCTGAAGAGGGCCGCCTTCTGCCGCTGTCCGAAGATTCAACGAGGTCGTGCCCGGAAGAATTTTCCGCCCGCCAAGGTGGTCATACATAAATAGGCCCAAGCGGATCAGCCACGCCGGTCGCCTTCCTCGCATCCACGGCATGACAGTACTTAGCAAGCGTGACGTCGGCGTATCCGATTCAAACCGCATATCCTCGTGATAGGGCAGCACAAATCGCATCGGCCAGCTAATGTGCGGCATGGCCCGCAACAGGGTTTCGCGCTCGACCAATGCTTCGCGGACCAGCCGGAATTCAAAATACTCAAGATACCGCAGGCCGCCATGAAACAGCTTGGTCGAGGCCGAAGATGTAGCCGAAGCCAGATCGTTCATCTCGGCCAACACAACAGACAATCCACGCCCTGCCGCATCCCTGGCGATACCACATCCGTTGATCCCCCCACCGATGATAAAAAGATCGGTAACCTCTTCGCTGCGCCCAGCCATATCCAGTCGATTCCCCTTGCCGGCATATTCGCCGCCATTAACCCGGCAGACGCTCGGCTCGTCAACGTTGATTTTCGTTTTTGTTCGCATTTGACACGCCAAACGCCATAAATAACTGTAAAACAAAAATGCAAATCCTACTCCAATCCCTTGCATTTTCACCAAAAGCGAACAAAAACGAATACGCCATACAGTTGGAGATGCCCGTGTCACTTTCATTCCGCCAGTCTGACATCCTGAAAATTGCCAAGCAGGACGGGCGCGTCATGGTTGAGGAACTGGCCGAAACCTTCAATGTCACCGTGCAAACCATTCGCAGAGACCTGTCAGAGCTTGCAGATATGGGAAAGCTGGACCGCGTGCATGGCGGGGCTGTGTTGCGATCGGGTGTTTCGAACATTGGGTATGAAGACCGCCGTGCGCTGAATGCGGATACAAAAACCCGCATCGCGCAAACCTGCGCACAAGACATCCCAGATGGCGCATCCCTTTTCATGAACATCGGCACCTCGACCGAAGCGGTTGCGCGCCAATTGCTGAACCATAAGGACCTGATGGTTGTGACGAACAACATGAACGTTGCGAATATCCTTGTCGAAAACACGGATTGCGAGATCGTGGTCGCCGGGGGCGTCCTGCGTAGGTCAGATGGGGGCTTGGTCGGAAACCTGACGATATCGACAATTGAACAGTTCAAATTCGACTATGCGGTGATTGGGTGTTCCGCCCTTGATGCAGAAGGCGATCTGCTGGATTTTGACTTTCAGGAAGTTCGGGTCAGCCAGACAATCATCGCCCAAGCAAGACAGACATTGCTGGTAGCGGACCATTCCAAGTTCCAAAGAACCGCTCCGGCAAGGATAGCTTCACTCGCTGAGGTTGATGTTTTCTATACAGATTTACCGGTGACTGGTGATCTTCAGCACAAGTGTGCGGAATGGCAGACACGGCTGAATATAGGTCAGTAAGGCGCTGCATTCCCGTATTTGGGGCTTATTCTAAAACCCGTTCTTGTCAGGTGCGACTTAGCCTGACACTATCACAACATATTGCAATCGTTGCACGGCAGGGAGGGTCCGGGCCATGATCGCGCTTTTGTTTGCGTTGCTTACTGCCACCATGGGGCTGAATTACTTTCGATTGACCACAGCGGCCAATGTGCTGTTTTTCATCACCCTTGCGATGAGTGTCTACTGGTTCAAGTTCCATGCAACCAGCCAATTGACGATTCAACTATAGGGGGCTGCGATGACACCTGATCTGTCCCGAAACCTGAACGCCCTTGGCACTCTGGCCGTCAGTCTGGTTTTGCTTCTGGCCTACATCTATCAGTTGACCCTGTACGAACTGCCCTGCCCCCTTTGCCTGCTTCAACGCGTTGGCTTTGTCGCCGTTGGGGTTGGGCTGGGTTTGAACCTTTTGTACGGCGCGCGGCCCAAACATTATGCGCTGATGCTGATTGCCGCGCTCTTTGGTATCAGCGTTTCGGTCAGGCAAATCCTGCTGCATATCGTGCCGGGTACGGGGCATTATGGCTCACCCGTACTGGGTTACCACTACTACACTTGGGCGGCGATCTGCTTTTTCCTGATCTTGCTGGGAACTGCCATCATGCTGATGTTCGACCGGCAATATGCTGACGACACATCCGATCGGCCTCGGTTCGGTGGCAGCACATTGGCGAAGGCTGCATTCTTCATAATGCTGGGCTTGGCCGCCTTGAACGCAATCTCGACCCTGCTGGAATGCGGCCCCGGCATCTGCGCTGACCCGCCGACGGACTACAAACTGATTGACGAACTGGGGACCAACAACTGAGGATGGGTCAACCGTCCCTCAAGGAGGCACGAGCATGGGACTATTGGGGCAGCCGCTGGGCTACTATGACTACCTGACATTTCTTGCACTGATATTGCTGCTTGCTGCGGTTATGGGATTGTTCCTGTTCCTGATGGGGCTGCCCGGCCGTATCGCGATCAAGCGAAACCATCCTCATGCCGAGGCGGTCAAGATCATGGGCTGGATGGGGTTCTTGGCGATCGTGCCTTGGGTTCACGCCTTTATCTGGGCCTTCCACGATGGAACAACCGTCGATATTCGCCGTATGCCAGACGATGAACGGGACGCCGTGCGCAAAGAAATCAAGCGGTTGGGCGGAACACTGACCGACGAATACCGCGATCCGCTTGACCCTGACGAGACGCAGAAAAGCTAAGCCAAAGGAACTGAAACACCATGTTTGTCGCCCTCGGCATTACGCTTTTCTACATCATTTTCGTCTGGTTCATTTTCTTCAAAATGCAATGGCTGCGCTTCAACATCGCCTGGGGCATCGTGTCCTTTTGGGTGGGCGCACACCTGCTGCTGATCTTCCTTGTTGCTTTGCGGTTCTTTCAACCGTTTTCCATCGACGGCCATGTTGTCCGTTCGACCATCCAGATCGTCCCCCGCCTGACCGAGCCGACGATCCTGACGGAGGTTTTGGTTGAACCCAACACCGAGGTCAAAAAAGGGGACCCACTATACCGGTTCGACGACACCGTTTTTTCGCTGGAAGTTGAAGAAGCCAACGCGCAATTGGTTGCCGCACAGCAGAACGCGAAGATCCTTGAACAGGACGTCATCGTTGCCGCAGAAGCCGTCGAACGCGCGAACGCCAAGCTTGCCTATTCGCTGACGCAACAAACGCGGTACGAAAACCTTGTTCCCGCAGGCGGCGCACGACAGGATGAGTTGGATCGCTGGAACGAACAAGTCACCGAAGACCAGGCGTCGATCAAAGAGGCCGAAGCGAACCTTGAAAAGGCGGAACTTGCTCTGAATTCTCAAATCGACGGGGTGAATACCGGCATCCTGCAAGCGCAGGCACAGTTGGAAAAGGCCGAGTACTTCCTTGAGAACACCACGATATACGCCCCTGAAGACGGGATGATCGTGTCGCAACAGGCGCGCCCCGGTCTTGTTGTCGGGGATATTCGTTTAGGTGCGATCGCCAGCTTTGTGACCAAGGATAACCCCTATCTTCTTGCGACTTATCGTCAGCAGAACCTCAAATTTGTTGAGCCCGGTCAAGAGGTCGAGGTCGCGTTGGATCTGTATCCGGGCGAAATCCTTACCGGCAAGGTCGAGGCGATCTGGTGGGCCACACGCCAAGGTCAATACCTGCCATCCGGCCGCCTGCCGGGTTTTGAACTGCCCAAATTGCCGGGTCGCATTGCGGTGCAGATCACGGTCGATCTTCCCGACGGCCACACTTTGCCCGCCGGTGGGCACGCAGCCGTGGCGATCTACACAGGCCAGGGCAAAAGCTTTGAGTTCCTGCGACGCATCAATATCCGGCTTTATTCCTTCGCCAACTTCATCCGACCACTGGACATCTGAGGACGCACGCCATGAACCGGGCCAACTTCCGCAGCAGGATCATCGGTACAGCACTAAGCGCAGCTTTGCTTGTGGCGTGCACACCAGTTGGCCCCGATTTCGTGCGGCCGAACTCTCCGGTCGTGAAGGAATGGATCGAGGTGAACAGCCCCAGCACAGGGCCCAGTGGCTTGACCTCGCGCAGCGCCCCCGTGGTCCGCTGGTGGGAGACATTCAACGACCCCACCTTGAACAAGCTGATCGCAGAAGCCTATGCCCAGAACCTTGACCTGCAAGTGGCAGGTGCCCGCGTTTTGCAGGCCCGCGCGCAGTTGGGTATCGCGTTTGGCGAGCTTTATCCGCAATCACAGGCTATCGGCGGCTCTATCGAACGGCGCCAAATCAGCGAAAATCTCGGGCCGATTTCAGACATCAACCGGATTATTCCGTTGGATACCGAATTTTCGACCTCGCAAGTCGGCTTTGATGCACAATGGGAGCTGGATGTCTGGGGCGCGCAACGGCGGGGTGTGCAGGCAGCACGATCTAACCTTGCGCTTCAGGTCGCCAACTATGACGACGCCTTGGTTACTTTGACAGGCGATGTCGCCGCGCTTTACGTCAACATCCGAGCGTTGCAAGAGTCGCTCTCTGTCGCACGTGAGAACATTCAGTTGCAGCAGGAAAGCGCGAACCTAACCGAACTCCGGTTCAAGAACGGCGTCACGACTGAGCTGGATGTTCAGGAGTCTCAAGCGCTGCTGAACAACACCAAGGCTCTGGTCCCCGCAATCGAAAGCGACTTGCAGCAAGCAAAGAACGCGCTGGCGGTGCTGCTGGGCGCGACCCCGTCACGAATGTCCGGCCTGTTGGGAAGTTCTGGCCGCATTCCGTCCGCTCGTTCCAATGTATCTGTTGGCGTTCCGGCAGAGCTTTTGCGGCGCCGCCCGGACGTGCGTGCGGCTGAATTGGCCGCAGCTACGCAATCGGCGCAAGTTGGGATTGCTCTCGCGGACCTTTACCCACAGTTTATCCTGTCGGGTTCTATCGGAGTGCAGGCTTCGGGCGGCCGCGATTTGTTTTCGGCGGCCAGCACGACCGGGCTTGCCAATGCCGGGGTGGTCTGGAACGTCCTGAACTATGGCCGGATCAAGAACAACGTCCGCGCGCAGGACGCGGCCTATCAAGCCCTTATCGCAAATTACCAGAACACTGTCCTGACGGCCTATTCCGAAGTTGAAAGCGCGATGGTTGCCTATTCTCAGTCCCGCAAGCAGGTCGGCTTTTATGAAAACAGCGTCGCGGCCGCACGCAAGGCGGCTGAGATTGCGGTGGATCAGTACCGCGATGGGGCTGCCAGCTATTCCCGCATTCTGAACACGCAAACCGCGCTGTTGCAGTCGCAGGCGAATTTGATCGAAGCCAGACAGCAGGTCTCCAGCAATCTGGTCGCAGTCTACAAGGGGCTGGGTGGAGGTTGGCAAATTCGTCAGAATCAGGAATTCCTGCCCGAGACCGTATTGGCAGAGATGGCATACCGCACGGACTGGGGCGACCTGCTGCAGGAAGCGCCCACCGGGGTCAGCCTGAACTGATCGCTATTTCGTCAAGCCCCTCAACCCGCCTGAGATAAGGATGTTCACCTCATACAATATTCGGGGGGCCGCCAGACCGCCGGGGCTGGCCAGATAGTTCGGGCTCCAGTCCGGATCGAACTTCTGCTTGAAGGATCGAAGCCCCTCAAAGTGATAAAACTGTTCACCATGTTCGTAAACGAACCCGCCAATGCGATTCCAGATCGAGGCAAGCTGACGGTTTTCGATCCCTGAAAACGGCGCGGCACCCAGCGAAAACCATTGGAACCCCTGCTCTGCCCCCCAAGACATCATCTCGGCAAACAGGGCGTCCATGACAAAGCTGGGACTGTCGGGCTCATACCGCATCAGGTCCAGCGACAGTTCAGATTTGTGACCACCCTGAAACAGATTGGCAAACGCAACGATTTCGCCTGTCGCCCCATTACGCAGAACCGCATGGTCAAAATACGAAAGGTATTCGTCGTCAAACCCACCGAGGGCGAACCCCTTTTCTTCACCCGCTTTTCGCGCGAGCCAATCATCGGAAATCTTCCGCAACTCGGGCAGAACCGGTGCAAGCTGCTCTTTAGGGATGATTTCGAACACATACCCCTCCCGCTCGGCCCGGTTTTTGGCCTGACGGAAGCGTTTTCGCGACTTTCCGTCCAGGGAAAAGTCATTCAGCGGCACACGCGCGACCTCACCGATTTTCAGAATCGACAGACCCAGATCAAGAAAGGTCGGCAGGTATTTGGTCGAAACACTGTAGAACGCACAAAGCTTGCCCTCACGATCCGCCATTTCACGAAGTTGCCAGATCAGTTGCTGGCCGGCGGTTTCATCACCGACAGGCTCGCCCTTGCTGATCAGGGCATTGCCGGTATCGGCGTAGGCCAGAAAAGCGTTTTCCTCGGGCGACATCAAAAACTGCTTGTCGCCAGTCAATGAGATTTGCGCCTCGGTATCTTCGCTTTCCATCGCCAGACGTTCGACCGCTTTGGGGATCTCGGTGCGAACTGGTGGTGGAATGTCCCTTCCAAACAGCGTGTTCACGGCAACCACGCCCAAAATAACCGCCACAATCAGGCTGGAGCGTAGGAAGCGCGACGCGTCACCGTTCCAAGCGAATTCCCACCAAAGGGAGTTTTGATATTCCACGTGGGAATAGGCGAACAAACCGATCCAGAAAATGACCGCCAGCAGGGCAATCACACTGACAAGCCACGGGATATTCAATCTGAAAATCGAAGCACCGCTGACGCGATAGAACGCGCCCCGGAACATGGCAAGCAAGCCGATTGTACCCAGCATACTAATTGCTTCATGCGTATCCAGGCCCTTGGTCAGTGACGCAAAAAAGCCGACAACCATCAGCAGCATAGCCACGATCCAAGCACGATAGAGTTTTCGGAACAGCCCGCGCGAGACAAGGATCAACAGAACGCCAACCGCGCTTCCTGCAAGGTGCGACGCCTCGACAAAAGATAAAGGCAGGAAATCCCGCAGGACCCCAAGGTTTTGGCTGCTGGTCGGAAGCGCCCCAGAGACAAGCAGGATCACCCCGGCAACGGCTGACACACCCGCAGCGACCATCGGCACGATGGGGCGCAGGACGCGGTAAACCCACGTGGCGGCTCCGCCAATTCTGCGGCGATGCGTCAAGGCAGACGCGACCGCGATTGAAAGGCTGGCGATGGCGAACGGCAGGAACGTATAAACCAACCGGTACAGCAACAAGGCAGCAATGACGTCCGAGCGGCCCGAGGCCCCCAGCCCTGCGATCAGCGTTGCCTCAAACGCGCCAATCCCGCCCGGAGCGTGGCTTAGAATACCGACCGCGATGGCGCCAATGTACACAGCAAAAAAGAACGGGAAACCGATACCCAGATCATCTGGCATCAGGACATATAGCGTCATGGACGCTCCGAACAGATCACCAATGGCTGCGAGGGTTAGCAATCCGGCCAATTTCCCACCGGGCAGATTGAACCCCAGCCCACCATAGGCCAGCCTGCGCCCGCCCTTTGCCAGCCAGATCAACAACGTCGCAAGGCCGATAAGAAGACCGATACCTATGACGGTTTCGACAGTTTCGTTGATCGGCAGTATCTTGGAAATCCCGTCAGGATGAAGGGTCAACAGGCAGCCCAGCAACAAGACCATACCTGACCAGAACGCTATCCACGACGTAGCGATAACACCCGCGACCCGCCCAAGGTCCAGTCCTAGCGAGGCATAAATGCGGTACCTGATCGCCGTTCCCGTGATGTAGGAAAAGCCCAAACAGTTCGACACGGCATAGCCACACGCCCCCGCCATCCCCGCGACGGGCAAGGGAACTTCACCATCCGCCACGCTTTGAACTGCAAAAACGTCGTACATGGACAGGGAAACAAAGCTGAATGCCGTCCAGCAGACGGCAAAGAACATCAGCTTCCAAGACGTATTTGCCACGTCTGTCTGAACGTCTGACCATTTCACATGCGACGACAACTCATGCAAAACGACCAGCGCGATCAATGTGACCAACACCGGAATTGCGATACGGACCAGAGGTCGCTCAAGAAAACCTGTCGCACGTTCGGCCCAGCGAACCGCCCACAGTTCTTCGCCTGTGTCCTGCGTCGTCATGATGTTCCCCTGCTCTCAGGCCCGATTATGGTCACTCGCGCGCATCACTACGCCGGGAAACTGTTGCACAATTTCATTGAACGTCAAAGCACTACGGGCGTCAGACGCGCCCCTTGCGGGTCGAGAGCAGCAGATTGGTCTCAGAACGGGTGATCCCTTCCATCCGCCGAATTTGAAAGAGGATCTCATCCAATTCGGCCAAGGTTTCGGTCCCGATTTCCGCAATCAGATCCCAGCTCCCATTGGTCGAATGCACGGCTCGAACCTGCGGCAAAGCCGCGATCCGCGACATGGTCCGTTCGGTGCCACGGCCTTCGATCTCAAGCGTCATCAAGCCGCGAACAGGGCTTTGCGCCACATCTTGCCGGGTCAGCACGGTAAACCCTACGATTTCGCCCGACTGCTTGAGGCGCTGCAAGCGGTTGCGCACTGTCGCGCGCGTTACTCCCAGCGTTTCGGCAAGCTCTGACAGCGACGCGCGGGCATCGCGGTGCAAAGCACTGAGCAATCGACCATCCAAATCGTCCATAACTACTTCTCACTTTGTATTGACAGATATCTTTTTGAACACTTTGCAGTCTATTCGCAACCCGCAACGAGTGGTTAGATAGTAATATGGATACAGGAAACGTAATATTGGTCGGCGCTCCGATGGATGCGGGTAAACGCCGGCAAGGTTGTCGAATGGGTCCTGACGCTTATCGAGTGGCAGGATTGGAGCAGGCTCTGGCAAACTTGGGACATACGGTTCAGGACGTCGGTGATATTCGTGCAGACGACACTGACATACCGCCGCATGATCACCTGTTTGCCCTGCCGGAATGCGTGGGCTGGACGCACGCGCTAAGTCGCGTCGCCCAAGAAACCGCGGCAAAGGGACTGCCTATCTTTATGGGCGGCGACCACGCTTTGTCGATGGGCACGGTCAAAGGCATGTCTGAATATGCCAACGGAATTGACCGGCCCCTGTTTGTGCTCTGGTTGGATGCGCATAGCGACTTCCACACGCCCGGCAGCACCGACAGCGGCAACCTGCACGGCACACCTGTCGCCTATTTCACCGGGCAGCCGGGTTTTGATAGCTTTCCTGCGGTAACGATCCCAGTTCCAACCGATCGCGTTGGCATGATCGGACTACGTTCTGTGGACCCAGCCGAGCGGCAAAGGCTTGAACAAGACAACGCGATGCTGGCCGACATGCGCAGCATCGACGAACATGGAATCAAAGCCCCTCTGATGGCATTCCTTGACAGGGTACGGGCAGCAAACGGAATCCTGCATGTTTCGCTCGATGTGGATTTCCTCGACCCCTCAATCGCACCAGCCGTCGGCACGACCGTTCCCGGCGGCGCAACCGAACGCGAAGCGCATCTGGTTATGGAGCTTCTACACGAAAGCGGGCTTGTGTGCTCATTGGACCTGGTTGAGCTGAACCCCTTTCTGGATGAACGCGGTAGAACCGCAAAACTGATGGTCGATCTGGCCGCCTCTTTGCTGGGGCGTCGAATCTTTGACCGCCCGACCCGGAGTTTTTGATGACACAACCTTCTGACAAGGCACTGGTGCCATTTGTTTCTGTCGACAACATGATGCGATTGGTACACCACATCGGCGTCGAGCGGATGATCACGCAGATCGCGAGCCAGATTCAAGCCGACTTCAAGCGGTGGGAAAGTTTCGACAAAACACCGCGTATACCTGCGCACTCACCGCATGGCGTTATCGAGCTTATGCCAACGTCGGACGGTGAAGCCTACGGTTTCAAATACGTCAACGGTCATCCCAAAAACACGTCAGAAGGGCTGCAAACCGTCACGGCCTTTGGTCTGCTGGCCGACGTGTATACCGGCTATCCCACATTGCTGACCGAGATGACCCTTTTGACGGCATTGCGAACCGCGGCGACCTCTGCGCTTGTGGGCAGCTATTTGGCTCCGAAATCGGCCACAACGATGGCTATGATCGGCAATGGCGCGCAGTCCGAGTTCCAATGCCTGGCCTTCAAGGCAATGTGCGGAATTGATACGGTGCGCTTGTATGATACCGATCCAAATGCAACTCAGAAATGCGCCTCGAACCTCAAGGCGTCTGGCCTAACGGTCGTCTGCTGCAAAACGCCTGAAGACGCCATTGAAGGTGCTCAGATCATCACCACCTGCACCGCCGACAAGAAATACGCAACAATTCTGACCGATAACATGGTCGGGCCCGGCGTTCACATCAATGCCATCGGCGGCGACTGCCCCGGCAAAACCGAGTTGCACCGGGATATCCTGCTAAGGTCAGAGATTTTCGTCGAATATCCTGAACAAACCCGCATTGAAGGTGAAATTCAGGCGCTTGATCAGGATCACCCCGTTACCGAAATGTGGCAGGTAATAACAGGGCAAGCGCCGGGTCGGCGCGACGACCGGCAAATCACACTGTTCGACAGCGTCGGTTTTGCAATCGAGGATTTCTCGGCCCTGCGCTACATCAAAACCGCAATCGACGGGACAGATTTCTACGAGCCGCTCGATATGCTGGCTGACCCTGACGATCCGCGCGACCTGTACGGAATGTTGATGCGAGCAAG
Source organism: Ruegeria sp. HKCCD7221 (assembly GCF_013031225.1). NCBI lineage: Bacteria > Pseudomonadati > Pseudomonadota > Alphaproteobacteria > Rhodobacterales > Roseobacteraceae > Ruegeria > Ruegeria sp. HKCCD7221. The sequence goes on along the minus strand of NZ_WPZE01000001.1, from coordinate 564,393 downwards.
TTGATTGGGGGCGCTGCCCCCGCCGCCCTGCGGGCGACTCCCCCGGGATATTTAGAGCCAGATGAAGTGCGGGATCCGTTCTTCATCTGGCCAAAAATATCCCGGAGCGCGAGGCAGAGCCTCGCAAAATACAAACTGCTAACTGGCAAGCGACGGAAGATAGAGAACTATGCCCGGGAACGCGACAAGCAATGCGATAGTGACCGCGTCTGCGACAAAGAAGGGGGTCACCCCTTTAAAAACGTCCTGAACACTCAGGTCTGGGCGTACACCTGCAACAACAAAGCAATTCAAACCGATCGGTGGTGTGATCAGGCAGAACTCGGCCATCTTGACCACAAGTATCCCAAACCAGATGGCACACATCGGCCCTGACATGCCAAAAGCGCTATCTGCAGCGCTGACAGTCTCGCCCCCGTTCAGCGCCATGACCGCCGGGTAAACAACCGGCAAGGTCAGCAAGAGCATCCCGATGGCATCCATGAACATCCCCAGCACCGCATAGGCGAGCAAGATACAAATCAGGATCAGCATCGGGGACATTTCCAACCCGGTGATCCAATCCGAGAAAGCGCCCGGCAAGTCGGCAAATCCCAAAAAACGCACGTAGATCAGAACGCCCCAGATGATCGAAAAGATCATCGCAGTCAGCTTTGCGGTCTCGAGCAGTGCGGACTTCAGCTCGGTCCAGCGCATCCCGTGGAAAAGAGCGAAGCAGAACACGATAAATGCGCCGATTGCTCCGCCTTCGGTCGGTGTGCCCCATGCTTTTTCACCAAATGGGTTATAGACGAAACAGATGATTATCAGGATCACGGCCACGATCGGAAATGCACCCGGCAGCGCGGCAAAACGCTGTTTCCATGAAAAGCCGGTGACCGGTGGGCCAACGGACTTGAACACAACCGCAATCCCCACGATCAGCAATCCATAGACCACGGCCGAGAACGCGCCCGGAATGAAACCGGCCAACAGGAGCTTTCCAACGTCCTGTTCAACGATAATGGCATAGATCACAAGGATCGCAGAGGGTGGGATCAATGACGCCAAAGTTCCGCCAGCCGCAACCACACCCGCGGCGAACTGCTTGTTGTACCCGACCTTCAGCATCTCGGGGATCGCGATGCGTGCGAATACTGCTGACGTCGCAACCGAGGCGCCGGATACAGCCGCGAAGCCCGCCGTCGCGAATACGGTCGATACGGCCAACCCTCCCGGCACCCAGGCGACCCAACGCTTGGCCGCCTCAAACAATGCGCGGGTCAGGCCTGCATAGTAAGCAAGGTACCCGATCAGGATGAAAGTCGGGATCAGGCTAAGGGTGTGGGCTGCGACTTTGGAATGCGGCACCTGCCCCGCCGTTTTGACGGCAACCGTCAGAGCCTTGCCGAACCGGTCCGGGTCGTAACCGAACTTGGCCCAGAAAATCCAAACCAACCCCACCAATCCGGCCAGACCAGCAGCAAAGGCCACGCGCATACCTGTGACGACCAATACAAGCAGGCCACCGGTGACCCAGAGCCCGATGTCAATACTGTCCATCTACTCGTCCTGCCCCTCAAATTGCTCGGCTTCGGCTGCGGCTTGCGCGGCGGCATCCTGAATCAAGGGCACGGCCACGGGGTTTTCCAACCCAAGAATAAAGGCCCGCCCATATCCCCAGATTTGCAGGACCAAACGCACACACAGCACAGAAAACGCGACAGGTGCCAACAGTTTCGCAGGCCAAAGCGGGATACCAATGTCGATCGAGCTGTCGCGGCTCCACAATGGTGCGCCGAAATCGAATGAGCGGTCGAAATGCGACCAGCTCCCCCAGACAAGAGCCAGCATCAACACAAGGATAAGGACGACCGAGATCAGTTCGAACAGCCACAACGCCCGCCCATGCAGGCGAGAGATCACGATATCCATACGTATATGTCCCCCGTCACGCTGAACGAAAGACACGCCAAGAAACGCAATCAGTGGCATGGCCTGTTCGATCCAGTCCACATAGCCGGGTAAAGGCGCGTTGAATGCGTTGCGTCCGCTGACTGACACAACCGCAAGAACCATCAGGCCAAAGACAGCGAGGCCGCTTATCAGGGCAAGAAACCGCTCTATCCTAAGCAGATGGTGATCAAGCCGGCTGAGGCGACTGCCATCTTCCAGCACCGTGGCCTGTCCTGCCATTCCGGTGATCCCCTTGTTTTTTATTTGTATCCGGGTGCCCTGCCAGGCACCCGGAACATGCAGATCAGTTTCCGCTGCGCTGCTGTTGCAACGTGGTTTGAACCAGATCATACAAGTCCTGTGCAGGCAGACCCTGCGCAGACATGTCAGCAATCCACTGTTCACGGATCGGATCGGCGGCCTTTGTGCGGAATTCTTCGATCACCGCATCGTCGATCATGACCTTTTCAACGCCCTTTTCGGACAAAACGCCGTCCCACTGCTCCAACAGCCCGCCATAGTTGGCAAGGTAGTGTTCAATCGCCTCGTCGATCGAACTGTTGAGCGCTTCACGGTGCTCGGCCGGCAGTGCCTCATACGCGTCGATGTTTACAACAACGGGGCAGTTAACAGTGCCGGGGTTCAGGTTTGCGGTCCACCAGTCTGCTTCGTTAATGGTTCCAAAGGACAGGTGTGCGTGCTGGGCAAATGCAACAGTGTCAACAACACCTGATTCCATTGCATTGAACGCCTCGGTCGCGGGAACCGATGTCGGTACGCCGCCAACGGCCTCGAATGCCTGTCCCAGACCGCCCGTCGCACGTACCCGCATTCCATCGAAATCCGCCAAGGTTGCGCGCGGATCGCCTGTGCCAACAAGGTTATACTGCGGCATCGGCGAGGTCATGATGATGCGCGCGTTCCACTGGGCCATCTCATCCTGGACTGCTGGATGGTCGTAAACGGCATGGCTGACGGCCACTTCTTCGTCCAACGTGTTTACGCCAAGGAACGGCAGCTCCAGAACCGTGATCGCCCGGTTCTTGTCGCGGTGATACCCAGCGCAGAACTGAGCCATTTCAAAGGCTCCAATCTCGATCCCATCCAGGTTTTCACGCGGCTTGGACAAACCGCCATAGCTGACATTGATCGTAAATTCACCGCCTGTCTTTTCGCTGACCAGCTCGGCCAGCTTCTCAACATGCTCGGTAAAGGCGCGGCGCTTGCCCCAAACCGAGGCGCTCCATTCGGTTGCTGCGGCTTCGGACACGAAAGCAACGGTCAAAGCGGCGACGGCGGCACCGCTCAACATCTTATTCATCATGATTTCTCCCTTTGTTGCGCCTCCTACCGGGGCGCTTGGGAACAAAGCTAGCGCCAACATATGAACGTGCCAACCCCCGGCACACAGTACATCCTCTTGTTCCTCGAATCTGTTGGGCGCTAACAACCAAAAGATGATTTTCTAATACCTATTGCCTATGGTTCAGATGTCAGCTTTTACACGTCAATTCAATTACAACTAATTATTTGTTTTTTAAATATTTTTAGAAAAAATTTTTAAATTCATTTTCTGTTTTCCGAGATGCACAGAAATTTATTTACAAACTAATCCTTAGTTTTCTGTAATTTATTCCCTTGTTTTCAGTTCTCCGTATTATTCGGTACCGGGAGGATGCGGGTCGACATTGCCAAATCAGCAGGCAAAATCGGGCCCGTAAATTTTAGTCCTAGAGGGAGGAGCCTCAGAATGACAACCGCTGCCCAGGCAGATGCCAATGTTTATCCGCCATCCGCAGAAACCGTTGCGCGTGCACATGTCGATGCTGACAAATATTCCGAAATGTACGCAGCCTCCGTCAACGATCCCGACGCCTTTTGGGGCGAGCAGGGAAAGCGTATCGATTGGATCAAACCTTTCACCCAGGTCAAGGATGTCAGCTATGATTTCGGCTCGGTCGGAATCAACTGGTTTGCTGATGGCACGCTGAACGTTTCAGCCAACTGTCTGGATCGCCATCTTGAAACACGCGGCGATCAGACAGCGATCATCTGGGAGCCGGATGATCCAAATGACGCGGCCCAGCATATCACCTATTCGGAACTGCACCGTCGCACCTGCCGGATGGCAAATATCCTCGAGTCAATGGGTGTGCGCAAAGGCGACCGCGTGGTGATCTATCTGCCGATGGTCCCCGAAGCAGCCTATGCGATGCTGGCTTGTGCGCGGATTGGCGCGATCCATTCTATTGTGTTTGCAGGTTTCTCGCCGGACGCTCTGGCGGCGCGGATCAATGGCTGCGACGCGAAAGTTGTCATCACAGCAGACGAAGCGCCGCGCGGAGGCCGCAAGACCCCGCTGAAATCCAACGCCGATGCGGCGCTGCTGCACTGCAAGGACACTGTTAAATGCCTTGTGGTCAAGCGCACCAACGGCCAGACCACGTGGATCAGCGGCCGCGACTTTGACTACAACGAAATGGCGCTTGAGGCGGATGACTATTGCGCCCCGGCGGAAATGAATGCCGAAGACCCGCTGTTCATCCTCTATACCTCTGGTTCGACAGGTCAGCCCAAGGGAGTTGTACACACCACTGGCGGCTACATCGTTTATGCATCGCTGACCCACGAAGTGACGTTCGATTACCACGACGGCGATATCTATTGGTGTACAGCGGATGTGGGCTGGGTTACCGGCCACAGCTATATCGTCTATGGCCCACTGGCCAACGGTGCGACTACACTGATGTTCGAAGGCGTCCCGACCTATCCCGATGCAGGCCGCTTTTGGGAGGTTTGCGCCAAGCACAAGGTAACCCAATTCTACACCGCCCCTACCGCGATCCGCGCGCTGATGGGTCAGGGCAATGAGTTTGTTGAAAAGCACGACCTCAGCGACCTGCGCCTGCTGGGCACGGTGGGTGAACCGATCAACCCAGAAGCGTGGAACTGGTACAATGACGTGGTCGGCCAGGGTAAATGCCCGATCGTCGATACGTGGTGGCAGACTGAAACTGGCGGTCACATGATGACCCCCCTGCCCGGCGCACATGCGACCAAGCCCGGCTCGGCGATGAAGCCCTTCTTTGGTGTGCAGCCCGTGGTTCTGGACCCGCAGTCGGGTGTCGAGATCCAAGGCAACGGGGTCGAGGGTGTGTTGTGCATCAAGGACAGTTGGCCCGGGCAAATGCGCACCATCTGGGGCGATCATGAGCGGTTCGAAAAGACCTATTTCTCGGACTACAAAGGCTATTACTTCACCGGTGACGGCTGCCGTCGTGACGAGGGTGGCGATTATTGGATCACCGGACGTGTTGACGACGTAATCAACGTCTCGGGGCACCGCATGGGCACCGCCGAGGTGGAAAGCGCGCTGGTTGCCCACGCTGCCGTGGCTGAAGCCGCTGTGGTCGGGTATCCCCATGAAATCAAGGGTCAGGGCATCTATTGCTATGTCACTCTGATGAATGATCGTGAGCCTTCGGATGATCTGCTGAAAGAACTGCGCACTTGGGTACGGACCGAGATCGGACCGATTGCCTCGCCGGACGTGATCCAGTGGGCGCCAGGTCTGCCAAAAACCCGCTCGGGTAAAATCATGCGCCGTATCCTACGCAAGATCGCCGAGAATGACTTTGGCTCGCTCGGTGACACCTCGACGCTAGCTGATCCGTCGGTGGTTGAAGACCTGATCGAAAACCGCGCAAATAAGTGAGGATGTGATGGACGCTGCCACGATCACCACACCCGCTGTTCTGATCCTTCTCGGCCCTCCGGGTGCCGGGAAGGGAACGCAGGCCCGGATGCTGGAAGACAAGTTCGGACTGGTTCAACTGAGCACTGGCGACCTGCTGCGCGCAGCGGTCGCTGCGGGAACAGAGGCAGGCAAAACCGCCAAAGCCGTCATGGAAGCTGGTGAGTTGGTTAGTGACGATATTGTCATCGCCATCCTGCGCGACCGTCTGGCCGAGCCGGATTGCGGCAAGGGTGTCATTCTTGACGGCTTCCCGCGCACGACTGTTCAGGCGCAGGCACTGGATACGTTGCTTTCCGAAACCAGCCAGAGGATCAACGCCGCAATCAGCCTTGAGGTTGAAGATGCGGAAATGGTCACGCGTATATCGGGCCGTTACACCTGTGCAATGTGTGGTGAAGGGTATCACGACACGTTCAAAATCCCGGCGACCGACGGGAAATGCGACAAGTGTGGCGGTTCCGAATTTAAACGTCGCGCAGATGATAACGCCGAAACCGTCGCCTCGCGCCTTGCGGCCTACCACGCGCAAACTGCGCCTCTGATCACGTATTACCAAGACCATGGCGTTCTGAAAGGACTGAACGCCATGGGCAATATCGACGACATCGCAAGCCAGCTTGAGAAAGTTGTCAGCAGCGCGATGAACTAAGGGAATGCAGCCCGCCCTGAATAAGGGCTGAATTCCTAAACGGATACTTCATCGGACCCGCCTTGGCGGGCCGGAGAGGTTTTGCCTGATGCCAACCGGCCTTGGGCGTATCGGAAAGCGGCCCCAAGCACCGGTGGATTGGGCAAAGGGTCGCAACAGGAGGAAGCGAAGGAGGACCCCGCGATGGCGGATCAATCAACAAACTCCGCGCAGACTGCCGAGGCCGACAAGGGCTATTGGCAGGCCAATCTGCGTCTCATCTACATCAGCCTCGTGATCTGGGCGCTGGTGTCTTTTGGATTCGGCATTCTGCTGCGTCCTCTGCTGTCGGGTATTTCCGTGGGCGGCACCGATCTGGGCTTTTGGTTTGCCCAGCAGGGATCAATCCTGGTCTTTCTGGTGCTGATCTTCAACTACGCCTGGCGCATGAACAAACTGGACGCCGAATACGGCGTTGAGGAGGAATAAGTCCCATGGACCAGTTTACCATCAACCTGCTGTTTGTCGGCGCATCCTTCGCGCTGTACATCGGCATCGCGATCTGGGCCCGTGCGGGTTCTACATCGGAATTCTACGCTGCTGGTCGCGGCGTTCACCCGGTTACCAACGGTATGGCGACAGCGGCGGACTGGATGTCTGCGGCCTCGTTCATTTCGATGGCGGGCCTGATTGCCTTTACCGGCTATGACAACTCGACCTACCTGATGGGGTGGACGGGCGGCTATGTGCTGCTGGCCCTGCTGCTGGCGCCCTATCTGCGCAAGTTCGGCAAGTTCACGGTGTCCGAATTCATCGGCGACCGGTTCTACAGCCAGACCGCCCGTATCGTTGCTGTGATCTGTCTGATCGTCGCATCGGTGACCTACGTGATCGGTCAGATGACCGGCGTTGGCGTTGCCTTTGGCCGTTTCCTTGAGGTCAGCAACACCGCCGGTCTGCTGATCGGTGCCTGTGTGGTGTTCGCCTATGCGGTGTTTGGCGGCATGAAAGGTGTGACCTATACGCAGGTCGCTCAGTACTGCGTGCTGATCACGGCCTATACTATCCCGGCGATCTTTATCTCGTTGCAACTGACCGGCACACCTGTTCCGGCGCTGGGTCTGTTTGGCGATACCGCCAGCGGTGAACCGCTTCTGGCCAAACTGGACGCCATCGTGACCGAGCTGGGTTTCAACGAATACACCACCCACCATTCGGACACTCTGAACATGGTGCTGTTTACGCTGTCGCTGATGATCGGTACCGCCGGTCTGCCGCACGTCATCATGCGCTTTTTCACCGTTCCCAAGGTGTCTGACGCACGCTGGTCCGCCGGTTGGGCACTGGTGTTCATCGCGCTGCTGTACCTGACTGCGCCCGCAGTTGGTGCCATGGCCCGCCTGAACATCACCGACATGATGTGGCCCAATGGTGGCATCGAAGGTGGCGCCGTTTCGGTCGAACAGATCGACAATGACGCACGCTATGACTGGATGCAGACATGGCAGAAAACCGGCCTGCTGGACTGGGAAGACAAGAACGGCGACGGCAAGATCCAGTACTACAACGACGCAAATGCCGACATGCAGGCACTTGCCGAGGAAAAAGGCTGGGTCGGAAACGAGCTGACCAAGTTCAACCGTGACATCCTGGTTCTGGCCAACCCCGAGATCGCAAACCTGCCAAGCTGGGTTATCGGTCTGGTTGCTGCCGGTGGTCTTGCGGCCGCTCTGTCAACCGCTGCGGGCCTGCTGCTGGCGATCTCGTCGGCGGTGTCCCACGACCTGATCAAAGGTGCGATCAACCCGCAGATCTCGGAAAAAGGAGAGCTTCTGTCGGCACGGATCGCAATGGCTGTTGCCATCGCCGTGGCAACCTATCTGGGCCTGAATCCTCCGGGATTTGCGGCGCAGACAGTTGCGCTGGCCTTCGGTCTGGCGGCGGCCTCGATCTTCCCGGCGCTGATGATGGGGATCTTCTCGACCCGCATCAACAATGTCGGCGCGGTCGCGGGCATGCTGGCCGGTCTGGTTGTGACCCTGATCTACATCTTCCTGCACAAAGGCTGGCTGTTCATTCCGGGCACCAACTCGTTCACAGATGCTGATCCGCTGCTGGGTCCGATCAAGTCGACCTCGTTCGGTGCGATCGGTGCCATGGTCAACTTTGCCGTCGCCTACTTTGTAGCAGGCGCGACCAAAGAGACCCCGGAAGAGATCAAAGATATGGTCGAAAGCATCCGCATTCCCCGTGGCGCGGGCGCAGCTCAGGATCACTGAACCATGATGCGGCCCCAAGGCCTCTTGCCAAAGGCTGCATCTTTCGACTGACTACTCCCGCCCGGCACACCACCGGGCGGGATTTTTCAACCCCGAAACCGCGGAGTATCCGATGCCCCTGTCCCATGACGAGATCACTCGGTTTCTGAAATCCGTACATCCTTATGACGCCCTGCCAGCGGATGTTCTAGACGCGGTGGCCCGTCAGATCGAAGTCTGGGAAGTCGAAGAGGGTTACCCGGTATACGAGCTGGGCCACACCCTGCCCGGCGTCTTTGTGATCTACGAAGGACAGGTGGAAATAAAGGATGGGAATGACGCGGTCGTATCTCATCTGGGATTGCGAAACTCCTTTGGCGAACGAGGCCTTTTAAAGGGTGGAAAGGCCGCGACGAAGGCCAAGGCGCATACGCCCTCGGTGCTGCTGGTTTTGCCACCCGATCTGGTGCGTGATCTGATCGACGGGCATCCGGTCGTATCCAAATTCTTCAATCGAACCCGCGACACCCGGTCTGGCCCTCAGAGTTTGGCGACAAGCGCCATAGACGTTTTGATGGCGCATAACCCGGCCACCTGCCCGCCTACCACAACAGTGCGCGAGGCGGCGAAGATGATGCGCGACAAACACATCTCATCGCTCTGCGTGACCGAAGGCGAGGCGCTGCTTGGAATCGTAACGCTGCGCGATATCTCGGGTAAATTCGTGGCCGATGGGCTGCCGAACGACACACCTGTGTCGGGCATCATGTCGGCTGATCCGATTACCTTGTTACCCTCGGACATTGGATCAGATGTTCTGCACATCATGATGGAGCGCGGGATTGGCCATATCCCGATCTCGGAAGGTGGGCGGCTTGTCGGTATCGTAACGCAGACCGACCTGACCCACTATCAGGCGGTGAATTCCGCCGAACTTGTCCGCCGGATCGCTTCGGCGCAGACGGCGCAGCAAATGGCAGCGGTGACCGAGGAAATCCCGCAGCTTTTAGTGCAATTGGTCGCCGCCGGAAACCGGCATGAGATCGTGACACGCCTGATCACGGACATCGCGGATACGGCAACCCGCAGGTTGCTGACACTGGCCGAAGCAGAACTTGGCGCGCCGCCCGTCCCTTACCTGTGGTTGGCCTGTGGATCGCAGGGTCGACAGGAACAGACGGGTGTATCGGATCAGGACAACTGCCTGATGCTGGATGACGACGTCACGGATGACGATATGGCCTATTTCGCGGCTCTGGCCAAATTCGTCTCGGACGGGCTGGACACCTGCGGGTATTTCTATTGCCCCGGCGACATGATGGCGACGAACCCGCGCTGGTGTCAGCCGGTGCGCGTATGGCGCGACTATTTCAAAGGCTGGATCGCCAAACCCAACCCCGAGGCACAGATGCTGGCCTCGGTCATGTTCGACCTGCGTCCGATCGGTGGCGCGTTTAAATTGTTTGATGACCTGCAAGCCGACACGCTTGCCGCGGCCAAAGCAAACTCGATTTTTGTCGCGCACATGATCTCGAATTCACTGAAACACACACCGCCGCTAGGACTGCTGCGCGGCTTCGCGACAATTAGATCAGGTGAGCATCGCAACACGCTGGATCTAAAGCATAATGGCGTTGTTCCAGTTGTGGATTTGGCGCGCATCTACAGCCTGCAGGGGGAACTGCCCGAAGCCAATACACGCGCCCGGCTCAAGGCCGCAGCCAGCGCCGGCATCCTCAGCGACTCCGGCGCGCGTGACTTGTTGGACGCTTACGATCTGATTGCCGAAACCCGGTTAGAGCATCAGGTTCGACTTGTGAAAGGCGAAAAGGCACCGGACAATTTCCTGCCCCCCTCTGACTTGTCGGACTTTGAGCGAAGCCATCTGCGCGACGCCTTCGTTGTGGTAAAAACGATGCAATCCGCGGTAGGGCATGGAAAAGGAATGCTCGGCTGAACCAGCCGGAATTGGGAGAGAATGAATGTTCCTGGAATTGATCGCCACAATCTTTGTCGGCATCGCCTGTGCGGGCGTCGTGATGCTGGTGAACAAGCTGGTCAAAGGGCGTCTGCCCAAATGGATAGCCCCTGTCGCCGCTGGGCTGGGCATGATCGTGGCGACGATCAGCAGCGAATATTCGTGGTACGACCGCACGTCTGACACCCTGCCCGAAGGCATGGAGGTCATCCAACAAGTTGAAAGTCGTGCCTTCTATCGCCCGTGGACGTATGCGGTGCCTTATGTGGAACGCTTTGCGGCAATCGACACCGCCTCGGTCCGCAGCAACGAACAAGTGCCGGATCAACGGCTGGTTGATATCTATTTCTTTGGCCGCTGGTCTCCTGTCTCGAAACTTCCGGTCGCGGTCGACTGCGCTCAGAATCTGCGGGCCAATCTGGCAGACGGCGCAGAATTCAGCGCGGACGGCCAGTTGCTGAACGCTGACTGGATCAAGGGGGAAACCAACGACCCGATCATCGAGGCCACCTGCGGAGTGTAACATGCTGATCCGGCTAAGCCTGCGCCTGCGCATTTTCCTGTTTTTCTGCCTGCTGGCTGTTGGTGGTTTGGCGGTTAGTTCGACCGCGCTGTGGGTCAGTTATCAGCGCATCGCTGACCCAGAACTTATCAATGCGTTTGTCTTTGCGGAAATCCTCATGGCGTTCGGCTTTGTCGCTCTGATCGTCGCGGTTTGGCTGTTGTTCGACGACAACGTCGCAAAACCGATTGAGCGGCTCTCGGCTGAACTGCGTGCCCGGGCCCATGCGGGGGTCAGCACCGACATGGACGTTCAGGCCGCAAGGTATCTTGGGGATCTGGCCCCGGCCGCCGCCGGGTTGGCAGGTCAGTTGTCGGAAAAAACCATGGGTGTCGCCGAAGCTGTCGCTGCCGAAACCGCTCATCTGGCTGCCGAAAAGCAAAGGCTGACCGCTCTTCTGACCGAAATTCCGGTTGCCATGGTTCTGGCAAGTCCGACGCATAAGATCGTTCTGTACGACGGACAGGCCGCGCAAGTTCTGGCGCAAATCGCCCACCCCCGCTTGAATTCGTCGCTGTTTGAATACTTGAAGCCGCGCCCGTTGGAAGACGCCTATGCTGCCTTGGCAAAAACAGGGCGGGAAGTCATCTGCGACCTTACGAGTATCGACGGAACGCAAACATTTTCTGCCCGGATGAAACCCCTGGGGGATGCGCCGGGATATATGTTGATCCTCGAAGACAGCGCGGCCAACATTTCGCCCGAGGCAGCCCGACCACTTGTGTATGATTTTGACCTGTTGAACTCTGACACTGACACCGAGTTTGACTCCAAGGCGTTGCGGGACTTGTGTTTTGTTGTATTCGATACCGAAACCACGGGGCTTTTACCGCATAAGGATGAGATCGTTCAGATCGGAGCAGTCCGGGTTGTGAATGGGCGCATCGTGGCGGGTGAAAATCTTGATATGCTGGTGAACCCCGGCATTCCCATCCCGCCGGCCTCGACCAAAGTGCACAAGATCAACGACCGGATGGTCCAAGACTCGCCGGACATCACGGAAGCCGGGCGCGTGTTCCACCAATTTGCGCACGACGCGGTCATCGTCGCGCACAACGCGCCGTTTGACATGGCGTTCCTGCGACGGCACGCGAAACGGATGGATGTGGATTGGAACCACCCGATACTTGATACAGTTCTTTTGTCGGCCGTGCTGTTCGGTGCCAGCGACAAACACACGCTGGATGCCTTGTGCGACAGGCTAGACATCACTATCCCGGTTGAACTGCGCCATACGGCACTAGGTGATGCGGTGGCGACGGCTGAAGCCCTCGTCAAAATGCTGCCGATGCTACAGGCGCGCGGGATGAACACGTTTGGGGCGGTGATCGAAGCAACGCGTCAGCACGGTCGACTGCTGGAAGACCTGAACTGAGCGGGAAAAATACGCCGCAGACTCAGCTTTTCGTGGACAATCCCCACATGCCGTGGCACCTGATGCGCGGCCACGGATTGAGCGGAAGATGACGGAAAACACCTTTACACCAACGACAGACCAAAGCACCGCGTTCCGCGAGGCCTTGGGGTGCTTTGGCACAGGTGTAACCGTTGTAACCACCAATACGGCACAGGGGCCGCGGGCAATCACGGTGAATTCGTTCTCATCCGTGTCTTTGGACCCGCCTCTCGTGTTGTGGTGTCTGGCCAAGGACTCGAACAGATACGATGCGTTCAAGGATTGTCGGCACTATTCCATTCACGTGATGGCCGAGGAACAACAGGAACAAGCCGTGAAATTCGCGCGGAATGGCGAGGACTTCTCGCATGCGGATTGGGTTTCTGACCATATCGGCCGCCCGCAACTGGAGAATTGTCTGGCGCGGTTCGACTGTCACCTGCACGCCTGTCACGAAGCAGGGGATCACTTGATCCTTGTGGGCCAGGTCGAAAAAGTCATGTATCGCACTGGTAAAGGCCTGATCTTCAAACGCGGTCAATTTGGCGGTTTCGCCGACCTGCTTTAGGCGTCAGTCGTCAAGCGAGCCGTGAACGGCCAATGCTTCAAGCTGCGTTTCTTGTGGCGTGATTATCCGGTACGCCTCATGAACACCTGTGTCTGACAATTCACGGGCAACCGTCAGCAACGTATTGGGCGCGTGTTCTTCACACAAATCGGTCATGTGCGCGATTTCGGACCGCGCGACATCCAACGCCGCATCGACGGACGGTGCCCCGTAGAGGTGCACGAAGTGTTCAGCAAGGTTCCGGGTGATCTGATCAATCTCGGCCTGTTCAATTTGCGTGACGGCAACAAAAGTCACACGACCAAAGGTTTCCAGCCCCAACCACCCATTTGCAAAAGCCTGCCGTGCCTTGCCTTCAAGATCGCCTTCGCCCCAGTTCGAGAACTCGAACCCACCGGAAATGCACCACTCACCCGTTCGGGCCGGAGAGTGAAACACATTCAAGTCGCTTTCATCGAAATGGATGGCTCGGGCCAGTTTCATCATCCGTTCTCCAATAACTCCGTCAGCGGCACCAGGTGTGTGTCTGACCCATCTCGGATCAGCATACCGAATCTTTCATCCGTTCCCAGAAAAACGCCCTTATCGCCATAAGGCTCACCAACCCCACGCAATAGACCCATCCATTCAGCATGGAGCGACGCGTTACCGTCCTCTTGCCAGCGGTTGAGCCATGTCAGCGTGTGGCGCGACCAGCTTTCGACCAACTGGGGCGCCGTGACTTCGGCACACCCTTCGTCATAAAGTGCTGTTATATCTGGGTTTTCGCCCGGCGCGTCGCTGGTTTGCAGCAAGGCCAGTTCCCAACCAACAATCAACCAATCCGGCTCCTCATCCGGCGCGTTAGTTGATGCCGCGACGTGAAACACACCGCACGTGGCGCCGTTCACGCGGATCGGTCCGTCCCAATCCAGATGCACCGCGACCTCGGGCGGGGCCAAGGCACCCAGCGCATTCTGGAATCCCACCGAACAAAGCGGCAGCATAGCCATTGCATCCTGCAAGGAAACTTCGGGCGCAAAGACAATGGCAACCCGCAGGCGGTCGGCCTGGATGTTGTAGACCACTGTTCCCGCATCACATCCCAGCGCAGCCATGGCCTGAGCACGCTGGAACGGGTCCTCTCCGCCCTGAACTGGGTGACCCGTCAGCAATGGGGGAAAGACCGGTTCGCTCATACGTTGCCCTTGGCAATCAGGTCGCGGGCAATCTTGCGGAATGCCTCGGCCTGAGGGCTGTCGGGTTTACTGACCACGATGGGGGCTCCACCATCCGCCGCGACCCGAATGTCCAGGTGCAAGGGAATTTCCCCCAACAACGGAACACCCAGCGACTCGGCTTCGGAGGCAACGCCACCGTGACCGAACACGTGTTCCTCATGCCCGCAGTTCGAACAGATATGAGTGGACATATTCTCAATCATCCCGACGATCGGTGTCTTGAGTTGGTTGAACATGTCGATCCCCTTTCGGGCGTCGATCAGGGCAACATCCTGCGGAGTCGACACAACGATCGCCCCATCCACCTTGAACTTCTGGCTCAGCGTTAGCTGGACATCACCGGTACCCGGCGGCAAGTCGACGATCAGTACGTCAAGCGCACCCCACTGCACCTGGTTCATCATCTGTTGCAGTGCGCCCATCAGCATCGGCCCGCGCCAAACAACCGCCTGACCTTCGTTCGTCATCAATCCCATCGACATCATGGTGACGCCGTGATTGCGCAGCGGCAGGATCGTCTTTCCATCTGGGCTGGCAGGACGACCAGAAACACCCAGCATCCGGGGTTGCGACGGGCCATACACATCAGCATCCAACAGGCCAACACGCCGCCCTTCCGCTGCAAGTGCGCAGGCTAAGTTTGCGGAAACAGTAGATTTACCGACGCCCCCCTTGCCCGACGCCACGGCAATGATCCGGTCAACACCCGGCACAGCTTGCGGTCCGGTCTGCGACGGTTTGGGCTTGGGCTTAAGATCGGGCGGTGCCTTGTCCGAATGCGCGGTCATAAGCGCCGAAACCTTGGCAACCCCGTCCACCATCTGCGCGGCCTGTTCCGCAGCAGCACGAACCGGCTCCATCCGCTCGGCCTGTTTCGGGTCGATTTCCAGAACAAATCTGACGCTATCACCTTCGACATTCAGTGCACGTACAACACCCGCGCTGACGATATCCTGCCCGGAAACAGGATCCGTGATCTTCTTCAGGTTCGCCAGAACCGCGTCACGCACGCTCATGCCGAAAACCCACTTAGTTGACCTACCATGTGTCTTTGTCTCTTTCTGTTTATTTGACGCATCCGGGGCGGTGCCCTTAGGCTGCTGCCATGCGCCGTGTCCTTTTGTGCCTGAGCCTGACGCTCTCCGCTACCCCCTCTTGGTCGCAAGAGGCGTTGGGACTTGCTGCCCCCACAGAGGTTACAGACTCTGGTCTGTTGCAACATATCCTTCCGCGCTTCTCTCTCAAGACCGGGATACGCGTTATTACGGATGACACGGGCGTTCTTGTTCTGGAGGCGGAACCGCCGGGCGATCCTGTCTTTGCCCGGAACGGCGTAATTTACCACTTGCGTATCCAAGATGACGCCAAACACGAAAGGTTCCGTGACTGGCTGCTTTCGGATATCGGAAAACGCACCGTGGAAGGGTTCAGCCCCAACAGCGGCCCGCCGTTTTCTGCCAGCTTTGAGGTCGCCGCCGTTCAGCAGGAAACCGTAATCGACGGCAATGCAGCATTGGGCGAAGAACTGTCGATGACTCATTGCGGGCGGTGCCACGTGATCGGCCCCAGGAACCGAATGAACGGTCTGGGCTCTACCCCATCTTTTGCGGTGCTGCGCGCGATGCCTGACTGGTCTGAACGGTTTGAGGCGTTTTTCGCCCTTAACCCCCATCCGGCCTTCACGCAAATTGAAGGGCTGACTGCTCCGTTCGATCCTGAACGCCCGCCCCCCATCCATCCTGTCGAAATGACGCTGGATGACTTGGAGGCTATTTTGGCTTTCGTATCCGTCATAAAAGCCGCCGATCTTGGCGCGCCGCTTCAGCTTCAGTGATCCTTTCTTTTTGAAAAATAGTCGTCGGTGGTGACGACCTTTGGCTTCGGATTGGACTGGAAGGGGTTGTCCGTCTGCTGAAACTGCGCGTTCACGCGGCAGTTGTCGCACATCTGGATCATCCGCGCCTTGTCCGAGGTTGCGAACATCGGGTGCGTGCCCGACAGTTTTTCCATGATACGCTCGACTGTCGATTTGACCCCGAACAGCGCCCCGCATTCGACACAGGCGAAGGGTTCTTCCTCATTCAACACCTGCTGAGACAGGGCCGCATCGCTGAGGTCCAGTTGCGGAACAAGCGTAATCGCGTTCTCGGGGCAGATCGTTTTGCACATCCCGCATTGCAGACAGGCGTCCTGCTGAAAGTTCAACTGCGGCTTGTCCGGGTTGTCGATCAATGCTCCGGATGGGCACAACGACACGCAACTCAGGCACAAGGTACAGGCGTCGGTGTTGACCGCAACGGCACCATAGGGCGCGCCTTCGGGCAATGGCAACGGTGCCTCAGCTTGTGGATTGAGGGCCTGAGCTGACAACCGCGCAATCTGCCGTCGGTTGCCAAGCGGCAGAACCGGATCAGCCAGCGGAGCCGGGGCGTTTTGTTCGTACAACGAATCGCAAAGCGCATCCGGGTCTGCCTCGTCAATCAAACCAAGCGCGCCAATTCCGGCAATCGCCTGCGCCAGTTCAAGCTCACGATCCAATGCGTCCCGTTCCGTTGTCGGCGCAAGCACGACATCAACCCGTGCAAATCCGTGTGCCAGGGCAGCCAGCATTTCGGCATGACCAAAACCGGAAATCACAGCCAACTCGATCGGAATTACATCTGACGGCAGACCCCTGCCGAAACGAGCGGCAAGCCGGATCATTTCCGCCCCATGTGAATCGTGGACCAGCAGCCGAGGGGCCTGCCCTCCGGCCCGGCGATAAGTCCGCGCAAGGATATGCATCCGCGACAGCAAGGCCGATACAGGCGGGTCTTCATACGTGATTGCGGTCGATGGGCAGAGTGCTGCGCACGCTCCGCATCCCGCGCAAATCATCGGGTCAATTGCCACATGCTCACCTGCCGGTGTGATTGCTCCGGTCGGGCAGATGTCCAGGCAATTCGTACACCCGACCTGCTCGGCCCGGGAATGTGCGCAAAGGCTTTCCTCAACCCGAACGTAAAGAGGTTTCTCAAACGTGCCGACCAATTGCGCGGCGTCGAACATCATCCGTTCGACGGCGACAGCATCCTTAGGGTCCGCACTCAGATACCCCTCACGTTTGGCGGGGGCCTGCACAAACGGGGTCCCGCCCGTAAGGTCCAATACGATGTCGCAGGACGATTTAGCCTTATCGCGCGGCTCGCTCCAGGCAAAGGCACCTCGCCCACCGGGTTCAAGTTGCTGCAAGGCGTCCATCGACAGGGTGAACCCACCCAATGCCCCATTCAGCGATTTGATGCGCCCCCGCACAACGTCGTAGGCGCGCGACATTGGTTCAGAGTCGTCCGTCACCAACACCGTTACAGCCAGCGCGGTTGCCAACCGCTCGGCCACGTCAAAAGCGACAGCTCCGGGTCCGATAATAAAACAGGTCCCTTCGCTGAAAACATCCATACTTGGCGTTATGGGCTGGGGCAACAAAGCCTCGGCCGCAAGGGCGGCCATCTTGGGCGCTGCATCTTTCCCTTGCTCGGACCAGCCTGCACGATCCCGCAGGTCGACGAACCCCGGCGCATCCAATTCCAATTCTTCCGCTAGCGCACGAAATACGTCCTGCTCCTGCCCGCAGGCGATAAGTGTGTCGCCTTCTTGCATTAACGCAGCCGCCACTTCGATCTCACGGGTACATAGGGCGGTGTGAACCTTTGAGCACGCCACATCACAGGCCGACGCCAGCTTTTCGGCGTCAATGGATTGAGACCCCGCGCAGTCACAAAGAAGTATTTTGGTGCTCATATCCCCTCCCCGGACGTCGCGCCTTTTCTCAGCACAGTAGGCTGTATTCCCAAACTGGCAATGTAAACCCCACCTCAAAAACGGTTGGGTGCAGGTTTATGATCCCATTCAAGCCTTAAAACCAAGGCATCCCACGGGTTCCTCGCAAACTTGCGATCACGGTTACGACTAAGGTCGTAGATGTCGGGCTTGGCACAGAGCTATTTTGTGTACCATAGTGGACCGAGGGGAAGGCAAGGGAGAGCCTTCCGGGGAGGATTAAGTGGCGAAGGCCGCAAGCCAGATCGAAATGCCAATTGGCGTCGTCGTGCGCAAAACACCCGGTGTAACCCGCTGGGCCAAATGGAACTGGCGCGCCGTTGCCGTTCTGCCCGGTGCGGGACCGGCTGATTGGCTTGAAATGCGACGCGAAGGTGAGGCCATTGAATACCATGCCGCCACCTTGCCACTGACCCTCTGGGCAGATGAAACAGAAGCCTACATGGTGAACCTGTCGGACGGGCAACCGTCGATCTATCTGGTTTTGCGTGATGCGCTGGATGGGAAGCGCCCGATGGACGCAGTTCTGGTCACCGCATCCCCGTTCGAGGGGCAGGACTATGCGGATACCGGGGAAGAGATTGTCGAAAAAATCCCGATGACCGAAGGATTGATTGCCTGGGTTCGGGATTTTGCGTTGGAACATCACCGCGATGAGGTCTTCGTCAAACGCAAGCGAGACAAAAAACGCACTGATCTGGTCGAAGATGGCAAGGGAGATGCACGCATACGGCAAACCTCGGATGTCTACCGTGCCCCGCGGAGGATTCTGCAGTGACCGAAGCGCGCGATTTCTGGTCCCGCCGCAAGGCTGCTGTTCAGGCCGAAGCCGATGCCGAACTGCTGACTGCCGAGGAACAGGCAATTTCTGCGCAAAAGGCCGAACTGGAAGAAAAGACAGACGTCGAAATTCTTGCCGAGTTCAATCTGCCCGATCCCGATCAATTGCAGGCCGGGGATGACGTCTCGGGCTTTATGGCCAAAGCTGTGCCTGACCGCCTGCGTCGCCGTGCGCTGCGTCGGCTGTGGCGGCTGAACCCGGTTCTGGCCAATGTCGACGGGCTTGTTGACTATGGCGAGGATTACACAGACGCGGCCTGTGTCATCGAAAATCTGCAGACCGCTTATCAGGTCGGTAAGGGAATGCTGGCTCATGTCGAAGCATTGGCCGCCCAAGCCGAGGCTGACGAGGCCGAGGCTGACGAGAGCGAGGCTGAAGAACCTCAGATCGAGTTGGAAGAAACCGACACGCCCGATGCGGAACCCGTTTTGATAGCGGCCGAAATAGAACTTGATGAGCCGGACGAGGTCGAACTGGCCCCTGCCCCGCGCCGTATGAAATTTGAATTCGAAGGATGACCGAATGACCGCAAATGAAGCGCAACAGATGGATGTCTCGGCCGAGGATCGCCTGCGCGCGGATTTCTATAATTTTCTGGGTCTGCTTTTGGCCGGCCCACCGGATCAGATGCTGCTGGATCAGGTGGTTGGCCTCAGCGGGGATGATACAGATCTGGGTCAGGCCGTTCAGGCAATGGCACGGGTGGCAAAGGTCACCAAGCCCGCAGCGGCCGAGCGCGAGTTCAACGCATTGTTCATCGGTTTGGGACGCGGAGAGTTGCTGCCTTATGCAAGTTACTACCTGACAGGTTTCCTGAACGAAAAACCTTTGGCCCAGCTTCGCAATGACATGGCCGCGCGTGGGATAACCCGCGCGCAGAACGTGTTTGAACCAGAAGACAACATCGCCTCGTTGATGGAGATGATGGCGGGCATGATCGTCGGGCGTTTCGGCCCGCCTGCTACGTTGGACGACCAGAAAGCGTTCTGGAACAAGCACATTGGCCCCTGGGCCACGCATTTCTATTCAGATTTGGAAGGCGCCGAGAACTCGGTTCTTTATGCCTCGGTCGGTACTGCCGGTCGGGTCTTTATGGAGATCGAGCGCGAAGCCTTCCGAATGTCGGCGTAACCCGCCGCTCGCCGGTGCCCGATGGGCATCAAACCGCAATTGGGACAGGAGGAGCCCATGAGCAAGACCAAGGAAGAAGGCGCAACGCGCCGCGACTTCCTCAAACTGGCCGGAACCGCAGCGCCCGCTGCCGTAGCCGCCGCCAGCCTGACCGGGAAAGCCGAAGCAGCCGAGCTGCCGACGGACGAAACCCGGATGCAGGACACAGCGCACACACGCGCCTATCTCGACAGCGCCCGGTTCTAAGCCGGACGACGTCACACCCGACTGACGGTTGCGATTGGCCCTGACGTCGGCACTAACAGTACCAAGCCAGCCATGGCTTACATGGCCAGCAAGGGAGGAAAGAAATGCTTAGGAAAAAGACCAACGGGGTTGCGAGACGCCCCCAGCGGACAAGTATCCTGTCCCAGGTCGACGAGAAAACCGTCGATCGCCGCGCATTCCTGCGTGGCTCGGGCCTGACGATCGGCGGCCTTGCCGCGATCAGCGCCACGGGTGGAACCGTGACGCCAGCCAGTGCCCAGACAGCGGCCAACACTGCCGTTGAGAATATCAAATCCGTCTGCACTCACTGCTCGGTCGGTTGTACCGTCGTTGCCGAAGTGCAGAACGGTGTATGGGTCGGGCAGGAACCCGGCTGGGACAGCCCGTTCAACCTGGGTGCACACTGCGCCAAGGGGGCCTCGGTCCGCGAGCACGCCCATGGCGAGCGCCGCCTGAAATACCCGATGAAAAAGGAAGGCGGAGAGTGGAAGCGCATCAGCTGGGAACAGGCGATCGACGAGATCGGCGACGGCATGATGAACATCCGTCAGGAATCCGGTCCGGACAGCGTGTACTGGCTGGGGTCCGCGAAACATAATAACGAACAGGCCTATCTGTTCCGCAAGTTCGCTGCCTACTGGGGCACGAACAACGTGGACCATCAGGCCCGCATCTGCCACTCGACCACTGTTGCGGGCGTTGCGAACACATGGGGCTACGGCGCCATGACCAACTCGTATAACGACATGCACAACAGCCGGGCCATCTTTATCATCGGTGGTAACCCGGCCGAGGCGCACCCCGTCTCGCTGCTGCATATCCTGCGCGCGAAAGAGCAGAACAATGCACCCCTGATCGTCTGCGACCCGCGTTTCACGCGAACCGCGGCCCATGCGGATGAATATGTCCGTTTCCGCCCCGGCACCGACGTCGCTCTGGTCTGGGGTATCCTGTGGCATATCTTCGACAACGGTTGGGAGGACAAAGAGTTCATCCGCACCCGTGTCTGGGGCATGGACCAGATCCGCGAGGAAGTTGCTAAGTGGAACCCGGATGAGGTTGAGCGCGTCACCGGCACGCCCGGCTCTCAGCTACGCCGCGTCGCACGGACCATGGTGAACAACCGTCCCGGCACCGTTGTGTGGTGCATGGGCGGCACACAGCACACCAACGGCAACAACAACACCCGCGCCTACTGTGTTCTTCAGCTTGCGCTGGGCAACATGGGCACCTCGGGTGGTGGCACCAACATCTTCCGTGGCCATGACAACGTGCAGGGCGCGACGGACCTTGGTGTTCTGTCCCACACCCTGCCCGGCTATTACGGCCTGTCCGCAGGGGCATGGGGCCATTGGAGCCGTGTCTGGGGTGAAGATCTGGATTGGCTGAAAGGTCAGTTCGCCACGATCAAGGACAAGGAAGGCAAGGACAAGCCGCTCATGAATGAGCGCGGCATCCCGGTTTCCCGCTGGATCGACGGTGTTCTGGAAGATCCGGCCAACATGGATCAGGACAACAACGTCCGTGCCATGGTTCTGTGGGGCCACGCGCCCAACTCGCAGACCCGCATGACGGAAATGAAGACGGCGATGGAAAAGCTGGATATGCTGGTCGTAATCGACCCGTATCCCACTGTTTCCGCCGTGCTGCATGACCGCACCGACGGTGTCTACCTGTTGCCTGCCTGTACGCAGTTCGAAACACGTGGTTCGGCCACTGCATCGAACCGGTCGCTACAGTGGCGCGACAAAGTGGTTGATCCGCTGTTCGAAAGTTTGCCGGACGAGGTCATCATGGCCAAGTTCGCCAACAAGTTCGGCTGGGCGGACCGTTTCTTCCGCAATATCGAGATGGAAGACCCGGAAACGCCGAATGTTGAAAGCATCACGCGTGAGTTCAACTCGGGTCTTTGGACCATCGGTTACACCGGTCAGTCGCCGGAACGTCTGAAAAGCCATATGGCTAACCAGCACACGTTCGACAGAACCACGCTGCAAGCCATTGGTGGACCCAACGACGGCGAATATTACGGCCTGCCCTGGCCCTGCTGGGGAACACCGGAAATGGGTCATACGGGGACACCGAACCTCTATGACATGTCCAAGCCGGTGGCCGAAGGCGGCCTGACCTTCCGCGCCCGTTTCGGTGTGGAACGCGACGGTGACAACCTGCTGGCCGAAGGGGTCTATAGCGTTGGGTCGGAAATTCAGGATGGTTATCCCGAATTCACGATGCAGATGCTGATGGATCTTGGCTGGGACGGCGACCTCACGGCCGAGGAACGCGCGGCAATTGACGCCGTTGCGGGACCAGAGACCAACTGGAAAACCGACCTTTCCGGCGGTATCCAGCGGGTTGCGATCAAGCATGGCTGTGCGCCCTTCGGGAACGCAAAGGCCCGCGCGGTCGTCTGGACCTTCCCGGATCCGATCCCACTGCATCGCGAACCGCTGTATACGAACCGGCGCGATCTGGTCGAAGACTATCCGACCTACGAGGACCGTCAGGCCTATCGCCTGCCTACCCTTTACGCTTCGATTCAGAAGAACGACTTTTCAAAGGATTATCCGATGATCCTGACGTCTGGTCGTCTGGTCGAATATGAAGGCGGCGGTGATGAGACACGGTCAAACCCTTGGCTGGCTGAACTGCAGCAGGACATGTTCGTCGAGATCAACCCCCGGGATGCCAACAACCTTGGTATCCGTGATGGGCAACAGGTCTGGGTCGAAGGTCCCGAAGGCGGAAAAGTCAAGGTGATGGCGATGCTGACCAACAGGGTCGGTGCCGGTGTGGCCTTCATGCCGTTCCACTTTGGCGGCCATTTCCAGGGGGATGATCTGCGGTCGAAATACCCCGCAGGTGCAGACCCCTATGTCTTGGGCGAAAGTTCAAACACCGCCCAGACCTATGGCTACGATTCAGTGACCCAGATGCAGGAGTCCAAGTGTACTCTCTGCAAGATCTGGGCAGCGTAAGGAGGAAAACGAATGGCTAGAGCAAAGTTTCTCTGCGACGCTGAACGCTGCATCGAGTGCAACGCCTGTGTCACCGCGTGTAAGAACGAACACGAGGTGCCATGGGGCATCAACCGCCGCAGGGTGGTAACGATCAATGACGGCAACCCGGGCGAACGCTCGATCTCGGTGGCCTGTATGCATTGCTCGGATGCGCCTTGCATGGCGGTGTGCCCGGTAGACTGCTTCTATCAGAACGAAGAAGGGGTCGTCCTGCACTCCAAAGACCTGTGCATTGGCTGCGGCTATTGCTTCTACGCGTGCCCGTTTGGCGCGCCGCAATATCCGCAGGCGGGCAACTTCGGATCGCGCGGCAAGATGGACAAATGTACCTTCTGTGCCGGCGGCCCCGAGGAAACGCACTCGACCGCAGAGTTCGCCAAATATGGTCGCAACCGGATTGCCGAGGGCAAACTGCCCATCTGCGCCGAGATGTGCTCCACCAAGGCCCTGCTTGCCGGTGACGGTGACGTGGTCTCGGCCATCTACCGCGAGCGCGTTGTTGCGCGCGGGTTTGGCTCGGGCGCGTGGGGTTGGGGCACCGCCTACGACCAGAAAGACGGCTAAGGTCTTAAAACAAAACGATAGTCCCCGCGTCACGTCGGGGGCTATCGCACTATTATGCGCGGCATCCACTGATTGGTTCCGCCGTACGACTTGACCGTGACGGAGTTGAAATGACCGAAGATATCTACTGGCTGCTGAAGCTGGATCTGAACCCCGAAAAACAATCTGATTTCGAGGCACTGATGGCCGAGATGGTGGCGGCCACCCTTCAGGAAAACGGCGCCAAAAGCTATGAATGGCACCAGAGCGGCAATGCGATCCATATCTATGAGCGTTACGCCAGCTCTGACGATGCCCTGATCCATATGCAGAACTTCGGCGCCAACTTCGCCGAGCGGTTCATGTCCCTACTGACACCCGTGCAACTTGAAGTCTACGGACCTGCGAAAGATGACCTGCGTGCGGCCCTATCCCCGGTTGGCGCGGTCTTTCACCAACAGATCGGCGGGTTCGACCGCTAAGCCATCAACCCACAGGAGGGTGTCCAAATGCGCCTGATCTACTTCCTGCTTGTTTCGATATTCCTAACAGGGGTCGCTTGGGCGCAGGACACTTCCGAAGCTCAGGCGCCCGAACGCGCCTCGACCGGCGGGGCAACCACGCTAGAGGACATCCTTGCCAGACAGCGCGGCGAAAAGGTCGATAACTCGTACCGGTCCGAAAACACCGGTCAAGGAAATGCCGAGGGCCTTTTGGGCCAGCTTGGCACGCGGGGCGTTGCGTCCGACAGCGATGTATATCGCGCGCTGCGCTATGGGTCGGCCGATGTCACAGTATCCTCGAAGGGACCCGCCGCCAGTGTCCTTATTCAGGACGGAGGCATGTGGTGGCTGAACTTTCGCACCGGCCCCCTGCGCGAATATGGTAGCTATATCATTGCTGGCATGGCCGCGATCATTCTGCTGTTCTTCCTGATCCGTGGAAAAATCCGCATCGACGGAGAAAAAACGGGGCGCACCGTTCTTCGATTCAATGGGTTCGAGCGCTTTGGCCACTGGCTGTTTGCCGGGTCGTTTCTGATCCTTGGGATTACCGGGCTGCTGACGCTTTATGGTCGAGATTTTCTGATGCCTATTTTCGGCAAGGAAGGATTTGCGACGATCGCACAGGGGTGCAAATGGCTTCACAACAACCTTGCCTGGGCCTTTATGATCGGGCTGGTGATTGTCACTATCAACTGGATTTCGCACAACATCCCGAACCGCGTCGATCTGAAATGGCTGGCCGCAGGCGGAGGGCTTTTCACCAAGGGATCACACCCACCCGCCAAGAAGTTTAACGCGGGTCAAAAAATTATCTTCTGGTCCTGTATCCTGTTGGGAATTTCGATCAGCCTCTCGGGTCTGTCCCTGCTCTTCCCGTTTGAGATGCCGCTATTTGCAAAGACTTTCTCGGTTGCCAATGCAACGGGATTGCCCCAACTGCTGGGTCTGGACCTGCCGACGCAGATGTCCCCGCAAGAAGAGATGCAATATGCGCAGGTATGGCACGTGATGGTTGCCTATATCTTCATCGCCATAATCATCGCACATATCTACCTTGGGTCTGTCGGGATGGAAGGTGCGTTTGACGCAATGGGCACCGGAGAGGTCGAAGAACAATGGGCGCGGGAACACCACTCTCTGTGGCTGGAAGAGGTGCAGGAAAAAGAGGCAGGAAAAGCAGCGGCCTCACCTGCGGAATAGATGCGCGCTCTGGCCTTTGCACTGGTATTGCTACCCCTGCCCGCCTGGGCCGAGTTCTTTACGCTCAAGGGTCACGGCGGCCCGATCATGGGCATAGCCACGGCACCAGACGGGCGCATCGCAACGGCAAGTTTCGACAATTCCGTGGGGCTTTGGTCTGACCAAACCCCCAAATGGCTGGAAGGACACGAAGCGGCGGTGAATTCCGTCGTGTTCAACGGTACATCCATTTACTCGGCCGGGGATGACTTCACACTCAGACGCTGGCCCGGCGGCGAAGTAGTGGGGCGACATCAAGGCAAGATCGTCAGTATCGCGGCCTCAAAAACCCATGTTGCAACGGCAAGCTGGGACGGCACGATAGGCGTTTGGCCGGTGGACGGGTCAGCCCCCGTGGTGCTTGGCCCGACCGGAAGTGGTGTGAATACAGTGGTGTTTTCGCCTGACGGATCGAAACTATATTCCGCAGGAATGGATGGCGCGCTACGGGTGTGGGACCTGAGCACAGGTCAGGAAACCTTGCGTTTGGTAGAGCATGGTTTCGGCATCAACGAGCTTATTCTGAACTCTCAGGACAATTGGATCGCATATGGGGCCGTTGACGGCGTTACCCGCATCCGGGACCTGACCACCGGGGAAGAACAGGATTTTACCCTTGATCGACGCCCGATCCTCGCCCTGGCCCTCAGCCCAGACCGGAGCCTTTTGGCGGTGGGTGACGGAGAAGGCTATATCATGGTCATCGACACAGTCGAATGGCGCATTGCACAGGATTTTCGCGCCACCCTGCGCGGACCGGTCTGGGCCTTGGCCTTTTCCGCAGATGGCCGCAATATCCACGCCGGAGGCATTGATGAGGCCATGTATAGCTGGCCGGTTTCAGATCTTGGCGATCAGGAAAAGATGGCGTCTTCCGAACCCAGCTTTCTGAAAAACCCAAACGAAATGGGCAATGGTGAACGCCAATTCGCCCGCAAATGCTCGATCTGCCACAGCCTGACACCCGATGGTCAGCGGCGCGCCGGACCGACGTTGCACGGTGTCTTCGGCCGCAAGGCAGGTACGCTGCCGGGATATTTCTACTCGGAGACGCTGCAAGACTCTGATATCGTTTGGAATAGCGAAACGATAAATGCTCTTTTCGACGAAGGGCCTGACCACTACATTCCGGGGTCAAAGATGCCGATGCAGCGGATCACGCAACCCAGCGACAGGACAGACCTTATCGCTTTCTTGCGTCGTGCCACGGCGCCCGAAAACTGAGCCGGAGGAGAACATGAAAGCCTTTCTTGCCGCCGTCGCCGCGATGGTCGTGATTACCGTGGCAGCCCCGTACGCTTTGGGCCAGCTTGGTTTCAGTGCCGCAGATGCCGGGACCGGCTCATCCGTGCGATTGGACTAGATGCCCGAATACCTGACCACGAAAGAGCTGGCTGACCTGCTGCGCATTGGCGAGCGTAAAGCCTATGACCTTGCCTCTTCGGGCGAAGTGCCTTGTGTGCGCGCGATGGGAAAGCTGTTGTTTCCACGAGCCGAGGTTATCGCCTGGTTGAACGCGTCACGGACTGGCCCGCAGGTGGCTGAACCGCCCCTGCCCCCGATTGTCGCGGGCAGCCATGATCCATTGCTGGATTGGGCCTTGCGTGAAAGCGGTTCTGGCCTTGCGACATATTACGATGGCTCGTTCGACGGTTTGAACCGGCTCCGGGACCGAACCGCGCAGGCCGCAGCCCTCCACATTCACGAAGATGACGGGTTCAACGAAGGCGCTTTGCGGGATCAGTTGGGTGAAGCCCCCGTCGTCTTATACGAGATAGCACAGCGGCAACGCGGATTGCTTCTTGCCCCCGGTGTCACTGGAATTTCAGAGTTCGGTGACCTGAAAGGCCGACATGTCATTTTAAGGCAGGACAGCGCGGCCAGCCAAAGGTTGTTTGACACTCAGCTCGCCACCCTCGGGTTGACGCGCGATGATCTGGACACCCTTCCAACCTGTGCCCGAACCGAAGAAGAACTGGCCATCGCCCTGCATGACGGTAAGGCCGAAGCGGGTTTTGGCCTTGGTGCATTGGCCAGCCTTTACGATCTTGAGTTCGTGCCGACCCACAGTGAACGGCTGGACCTTGCCATCTGGCGGCGCGCCTATTTTGATGAGCCTATGCTCAAGCTCCTCAGCTTTGTTCAATCCGACAGGTTTGCCACACGCGCTGCTGAGTTTGGTGGATATGACCTGTCAGGGCTGGGCTCGATCCACCATAACGGGGCCAGCGGCTGATCTTACTGCGCGTTCGGGAAGAATAGCTGCTGACCGTCTAGTTTGTAGGACTCGATCGCAGCCTGCCCGTCAGGACCGATCAACCAGTCAATGAACCGCTGCCCTGCGGCAGCCCGAACGCCTGGATGCTTTTCAGGGTTAACCAGAATAACTCCGTACTGGTTGAACAAGCGCGGGTCGCCCTCGACCAGAATATCAAGGTTTCCCTTGTTCCCGAATGACTGCCACGTCGCGCGGTCCGTCAGAGCGTAGGCCCCCATTCCGCTGGCGACATTAAGCGTCGCACCCATACCGGACCCCGTTTCGCGGTACCAAGTGCCTGACGCCTCGGTCGGGTCAATCCCTGCTGCCGCCCAATGATCTAGTTCTGCCTTGTGCGTCCCGCTGTCGTCCCCACGCGAGGCGAACGCAGCCTCCGCCCGTGATACGGCCGTCAAAGCGGCGGCAATATCTGTCCCGCCTTTGACTTTTGCAGGATCTGATTTTGGCCCGACGAGGACAAAGTCGTTATACATCACGTCAAACCGCTCGACCCCCCAACCGTCGGCCACGAACTTCTGCTCGGCCGGCTTTGCATGGACCAACAAAACATCACCATCCCCGTTGATCGCATTGCGTATCGCCTGCCCCGTACCTACGGCAACAACCCTGACGTCGATCCCGGTTTCTGCCTCAAACCCCGGTAGGATATAATCCAGCAGACCCGAATTCTGCGTCGAGGTTGTTGATTGCACCACGATAAAAGGTGCTTCGGCCACGGCTGGCGTAACTGTCAGGCCGAGCGTTACCAATGCTGCCCGAACGAACTTCCGGATCATTCTGATCTCCGCTAATTGATTATGTTACCAACCCACCGGCAAGATAACGGCGCGATGCATCGCTTTCCGGTGCATCCAGTACTTGTTTGGCGGCCCCATGTTCAACCACGCGCCCGCCTTGCATCATCACGATATCAGCGGCCAAGCGGCGCGCCTGTCCAATATCGTGGGTGACCATGACGATCCGCACCCCCCGGTTCGAGGCCCGCTGGATCATTCTTTCGATCATTTGTGTGGCACTGGGGTCCAGTGCGCTGGTTGGTTCGTCAAGGAACAAGGTTTCAGGGTCCAACGCCAGCGCACGCAGGATAGCAAGGCGCTGTGCCTCGCCCCCAGATAACGATCTTGCAGACTGGCGCGCCTTGCCTTCAAGCCCACCCTCGCCCAGCAATTCCTCGATCCGGGCTTTGCGGATACGGCGTGGAACGCCTTGTCGCTTCAAAACAAAATCTAGATTGGCCGCAACGGATCGCCGCAACAAAACGGGTTGTTGAAATACCATCGCCTGCCGAGCTTTGTGTTCCAGACCAAGTGGCGCTCCGTCCTGTTCGACCTGCCCGCGATCTGGTGCAATCAGCCCATGCAGGCACCGCAAAAGCAGGCTTTTCCCCGATCCGTTCGGGCCAAGGATCAAAGTTGGCCCCGGGCCATCCAAAGACAGACGCGGCACCGTCAACAGAGCCTTACCGTTGCGCGCTATCTCAAGATTGCGAACGGACAGACGCCGGACTATCTCGGGGGCCAGATCACGCATGGCGCAGCCCCTCTTGCTCGGCACGCAGGCTAAGCGTGCTGACTATCGCATTCACGGCCACAGCTATTCCGATCAGGATCGCGCCCAAGGCCAGCGCCAGCGCAAGATTGCCCTTGGATGTCTCAAGCGCGATGGTCGTGGTCATCACCCGCGTCACATGGTTGATGTTTCCGCCGACAATGATGACCGCGCCCACTTCGGCAATCGCGCGTCCAAAACCGGCCAGTAGCGCAGTTATCAAAGCCAGCCTTGCGTCCCACAAAAGTACTGGCACCGAGGCCAGGCGCGACACCCCAAGCGACCGCAACTGTTCCGAGTATTCTTCGGCCAGCATTTCGATCACCTGCCGGGTCAGCGCAGCGACGATGGGTGTGACCAAAACCACCTGAGCG
Organism: Ruegeria sp. HKCCD7221; assembly: GCF_013031225.1. NCBI lineage: Bacteria > Pseudomonadati > Pseudomonadota > Alphaproteobacteria > Rhodobacterales > Roseobacteraceae > Ruegeria > Ruegeria sp. HKCCD7221. Next base: position 534,525 of record NZ_WPZE01000001.1, on the reverse strand, counting down.
ATGATCATCGCCGTCGGCGTATAAAGCAGCTCCAACACGCCCAACGGTCCCGATCGTGACAGCATCAGATAAACCAAAAGGCCAACAACAACCGGAGGGAACCCCATCAAAGCGTTCATGACTATGATCAGAACCCTTCGTCCCGGAAACCGTGCAACGGCCAGCGCCGCCCCAACCGGCATCCCTATCAACGCTGAAATCAGCACCGCAAATACCGAAACCTTAAGGGAGAGCAACACAATCGCCCAAAGCTCTGAATCGCCTTCAAGGATCAGAGATATCGCTGCGCTGATTTCTGATGCAAAACCTTGCATATTCTCCCTTTTATTGTGAAATGCTCGCTAAACGCCACTAATTTCAGGATAATACTAGGCCATTTTCGGCTTAAGTACACGCACATTTACGACACTGAAAAAAGAAACGCGGCCCCGAATGGGACCGCGTAGTGTTGGTATAATGAACAAGTTCAGTTCAAGGCTGCATCGGTAATTTGATGGGTCCAGGCACCATCAGGCTGCTTGGTGATCACCGGGTCTGAACCACCTGCCAGCAGCGTGCCAACAGTCCGCTCAAAATCCGCCGGATCCAGCGCGCCATTCGAACCTGCGGTCAGCTTGGCAATCTCGCCCATCATGCGCTTTTGATGTTCTTCGGTCTGAGCGCCCGTCGCATCATTTTCCAAAACGATATCCGCTGCTTCATCCGGGTTTTCTTCGGCGTATTTCCAACCCTTCATCGAGGCGCGTACGAACCGCTCCATCTTATCGACGAATGCATCATCACTAAGGTTCTCTTCCAGAACATACAGACCGTCTTCCAGCGTCGCGACGCCCTGATCTTCGTATTTGAAGGTCACCAGCTCATCGGGGCTGACGCCTGCATCAATGACCTGCCAGTATTCATTGTAGGTCATAGTGCTGATGCAATCGGCTTGACGCTGCAACAGCGGGTCAACGTTGAAGCCCTGCTTCAGAACTTCGACACCGGATTCGCTCTTGCCGCCTGTGTCGATACCAAGCTGGCTCATCCAGCTCATGAACGGGAATTCATTGCCAAAGAACCAGACGCCCAGTGTGCGGTTCTTAAGATCTTCGGGCGAGGAAATTCCTGCGTCCTTCCAGCAGGTCAACATCATGCCCGAGCTTTTGAACGGCTGCGCAATGTTCACCAGCGGCAAACCCTTTTCCCGCGCAGCAAGCGCCGCAGGCATCCATTCCACGGTTACATCCGCACCGCCGCCCGCAATCACCTGAGTGGGCGCGATGTCGGGACCACCAGGCAAGATTGTGACGTCCAGCCCTTCTTCCTCGTAGAACCCTTTGTCCTTGGCCACGTAGTATCCCGCGAACTGAGCTTGCGTGACCCACTTCAATTGCAGTGTCACTTCGTCCGCTGCCAGTGCAGCACTGGCTGCCAAACTAAAGGCGGCGACCGCCCCGCTAAGTAGCTTCTTCATCTTCATGTCTCCTAGTTGCTGTTGATGCCCCGTTTTCGGGGTCTGTTAAGGTTTTGTTGTTATCCACGTTGCGACGGGTGCCAGAATGTCACCGCCTTTTCGATCATCGCCATCAAGCCATAGAACGCTGTTCCGGCCAAAGCCGCGACCACGATTTCCGCCCAGACCATATCCAGCGAAAGCTGACCAACGCTGGTCGAAATCCGAAAGCCCATTCCCAATGTTGGCGAGCCAAAAAACTCGGCCACGATAGCACCGATCAAAGCAAGGGTCGTCGAGATTTTCAAGCCATTGAAAATAAACGGCATTGCAGCAGGCAGGCGCAGCTTGAGGAAACTCTGCCAATAGGTTGCGGCATAGGTCTCCATCAGATCGCGCTGCATGGCAGTCGCCTCGCGCAGCCCTGCGACCGTGTTTACCAGCATTGGGAAGAACACCATGACAACGACAACCGCCGCCTTGGACTGCCAATCAAACCCGAACCACATGACCAGAATGGGCGCCGTCCCTACAATCGGCAGGGCTGCCACGAAGTTCCCCACAGGCAGCAGCCCTAGGCGAAGAAAGTCCCAGCGATCCACCGCGATTGCCGTCAGGAAGGCCGCGCCGCACCCAATAATATACCCGCTCAAGGCCCCCTTGATGATGGTCTGCACAAAGTCAGCCCACAGGATGGGCAAACTGTCGGCAAACCGCACGGCGATGACCGACGGGGCCGGCAGAATGACCAATGGCACCTCAAGCCCGCGGACGACCAGTTCCCAAATCCCGATAATCGTCAGGCCAAAGATCAACGGTGCAAGGAACCGAACCATTCGCGTATCCGCATAAGGCCCGCTGGCGAGGCGACTGTTTAGCCACCAGCCAAACAGCCACAGCAGGATTGCACACAAAACCAACATCATTGCGCTATCCCCATCCGCTTTAGAACCGTCCGTTCGATCAGCCCAAGCAAACCGACAAGACAGGCCGCCAATATCGCGGCAGCAAACAGCGCCGACCAGATTTGCACCGTCTGACCATAGTAGCTACCGGCGAGCAGACGCGCTCCCAGCCCGGCGACAGCACCGGTCGGCAGTTCTCCGACGATGGCCCCGACCAGCGAGGCAGCGATACCTATCTTCAATGAGGTGAACAGGTACGGCATCGACGCAGGCAGGCGCAGTTTCCAGAACCCTTGCGACCGACTGGCGCTATAGGTGCGCAACAGGTCAAGCTGCATCGCATCGGGGCTTCGTAGACCTTTGACCATACCCACGACGACCGGGAAGAAACTCAGATAAGCCGAAATGACGGCCTTGGGGATAATCCCCTGAATGCCTACGGAATACAGAACCACAATGATCATCGGGGCCAAAGCGATGATCGGGATCGTTTGACTGACAATGGCCCAAGGCATCACCGACATATCCATAACGCGGCTATGCACAATTCCGACCGCCAGCAAAATGCCCAAACCTGTTCCAATCGCAAAGCCCAGAACCGTCGCGCTGAGCGTCACCCAGCCGTGATAGATCAGCGACCGTTTCGAGGTAATCTTCTTCAGAACCGTCGTCTCCCACATCTCAATCGCAACTTGATGCGGTGCGGGCAGACGGGGGCGATCCTGTTCCCATGTTGCGGGAATGGCAAAGCTGTTGTTCAGCACCAGACCCAGCTCGGACATATCCCGGCGATCCTTGGCCGAAGGCGGCTGCACTTCGGCACCTGCGCGCTCCTGCTCGGTCAGAACCCCTTTGATATTCATCGGAACACACGCCGCATACCAGAAGGCCACGATCACGGCGAGGACAGTAAGAACCGCCCAGAACGCTTTGAAACCAGAACTACGCATCCGAGTGCCCCGCCCGCAGCCCTTCACGCACGCGATGGGCAACTTCGATGAATTCCGGCGTGTCGCGGATATCCAGAGGCCGCTCTTTGGGCAGAGGGCTGTCGATCACATCCGTAATCCGACCCGGCCGGGGGCTCATGACCACAATCTTGGTGCTGAGATAGACCGCCTCGGGGATCGAGTGCGTCACGAACCCGATAGTCTTTTCCGTCCGTGCCCACAGCGCCAGAAGCTGTTCATTCAGGTGGTCGCGCACGATCTCATCCAGCGCGCCAAAGGGTTCGTCCATCAGAAGGATATCAGCATCAAAGGCCAATGCCCGCGCGATACTGGCCCGCTGCTGCATCCCGCCTGACAACTGCCATGGAAACTTCCCACCAAACCCTTCAAGGTCAACGAGTTCCAAGACCTTCTTGACGCGATCCTCTTGCTCGGCTGAGGAATAGCCCATGATCTCAAGCGGCAGTTTGATGTTCTTGGAGATGGTCCGCCACGGATACAGCCCAGCGGCCTGAAACACATAGCCATAGGCCCGGTTCCGCCGCGCCTCATCCGGGGTCATGCCATTGACGGTCAACGTCCCGGCTGTCGGCGTCTCAAGCGCCGCGATGCAACGCAGGAATGTGGTCTTGCCACAGCCCGAGGGGCCGATAAAGCTGACGAAGTCGCCCTTTTCGATCGTCAGGTTCACGTCCTTCAGCGCGTGAACCGGACCGTCGTTTGCCTGGAAGGTGAGATCCAGTTGTGTCGCCTCTATTACAGGCTGCGCAGTGCTTTCAGTATTCATTCCAGTGCCTTGAAAAGGTTCGGTTATGGGCCGCTTCCAAAGCAGCCCAACCAGATCACACGCCCGTCGCCGGGATTCCCGTCCGTTCAACGGGCCGCGGGGCCGTCAATTCCTTCCACGTACTCAGCGCGCGGTTCACATGCCCGTTCGGTTCTCGAGCCACAAAGTCACCATGTCCTTCCTGAGTACGAATTTCCCCATCATGAACCGCAACCTGGCCCCGTGTAAGAGTAAAGCGCGGCAGGCCCTTGACCTCTTTTCCCTCGAACACGTTGTAGTCAATCGAGGATTGCTGCGCGTCGGCAGTGATCGTCTTGGTCTTTTCAGGATCCCAAACCACGATATCCGCATCCGCGCCCACAAGTATCGCACCCTTTTTTGGATAGCAATTCATGATCTTAGCGATGTTTGTTGATGTAACGGCCACAAACTCATTCGGGGTCAGACGCCCGGTATTCACCCCATAGGTCCACAACATCGGCATCCGATCTTCCAACCCGCCAGTACCATTCGGAATCTTGGTGAAATCACCCACGCCATAGCGTTTCTGCTCGGTCGTAAAGGCGCAATGGTCGGTCGCCACCACGCTCAGCGTTCCCGAATGCAGCCCGTTCCAAAGGCTGTCCTGATGCTGCTTGTTCCGAAACGGAGGGCTCATGACCCGGCGCGCGGCATGATCCCAATCTTGGTGGAAATACTCGCTCTCATCCAAGGTCAGGTGCTGGATCAAAGGCTCCCCCCAAACCCGCTTGCCCTGCATCTTGGCCCGGCGAATGGCCTCATGCGCCTCTTCACACGAGGTATGGACCACATACAAAGGTACCCCCGCCATATCTGCAATCATGATGGCACGGTTCGTCGCCTCCCCCTCAACCTGCGGAGGGCGGGAATAAGCGTGCGCTTCCGGCCCGGTATTACCCTCGGCCAGCAGCTTGGCGCTGAGCTCAGCGACCACATCGCCATTCTCGGCATGAACCATCGCAATCCCGCCCAGTTCGGCCAGACGCTTGAACGAGGCGAACAGCTCATCGTCATTCACCATCAGCGCGCCCTTATAGGCCATGAAATGCTTGAAAGTGTTGATCCCCCGCGTCTCGATCACGGTCTTGATGTCATCAAACACCTGCTCGCCCCACCAGGTGACGGCCATGTGGAACGAATAATCACAATTCGCGCGCGTAGACTTATTGTCCCAGCGTTTCAATGCATCCAGCAGGCTTTCGCCCGGATTAGGCAGCGCGAAATCTACCACCATCGTGGTGCCCCCGGCCAAAGCCGCCCGCGTCCCGCTTTCGAAGTCATCGCTTGAATAGGTGCCCATGAACGGCATCTCCAGATGCGTATGCGGATCAATCCCGCCCGGCATCACATAACATCCGGTCGCATCCAGTTCCTTGTCACCCTTCAGATCCATCCCGATTTCAGTGATCATGCCATCTTCGACCATCACATCCGCCTTATAGGACAAATCTGCGGTCACGACGGTCCCGTTCTTGATTACAGTGCTCATTTTGATCTCCCTGTTGCGGTCTGCGCCGCTTGCTTCATCTGGCTAAAAATATCCCGGGGGAGTCGCCCTCGGGCGACGGGGGCAGCGCCCCCTATTCCACGATTTCCGCTGTCTCGACGACCGCATGAAACAGAACATCCGCCCCGGCAGCCGCCCAGTCCTTGCTGATCTCTTCAGCCTCGTTGTGGCTCAACCCATCCACACAGGGGCACATCACCATGGCCGTCGGCGCTACCCGATTGATCCAACACGCATCATGCCCCGCCCCCGAGATGATATCCGTATGCGAATAGCCCAGCCGTTCGGCCGCATCCCGCACCGCCGCGACGCAACTGTCGTCAAACTTCACCGGGTCAAACCCACCAACCTTTTCGAACTCAATCTCAAGGCCCATCTCTTCCACGATGTCCTCAGCCGCAACCCGAAGGCGCGCCTCCATATCTTTGATCACTTCCAGTTCAGGTGACCGGAAATCAACCGTAAACACAACCTTGCCAGGGATCACATTGCGAGAGTTCGGGAAGACATCGATATGCCCCGCCGCCCCAACCGCATGAGGTGCATGGGACCACGCAATCTCATCTACTTTTTCAAGAATTCGCGCCATGGCGAGGCCAGCATTCTTGCGCATCGGCATCGGGGTCGAGCCAGTATGCGCGTCCTTTCCGGTGACTGTGATTTGCGTCCAGCTTAGGCCCTGACCATGGGTAACGACACCGATGTCTTTTCCTTCGGCTTCGAGAATCGGACCTTGCTCGATGTGCAGCTCAAAGAAGGCGTGCATCTTGCGCGCTCCGACCTCTTCATCCCCGCGCCAACCGATCCGCTGCAATTCGTCGCCGAACTTCTTGCCCTCGGCATCCTCGCGATCATAGGCCCAGTCCTGCGTGTGCATCCCTGCGAACACGCCTGAGGACAACATCGCAGGTGCATAGCGCGTGCCCTCTTCATTTGTCCAATTGGTCGCGACGATCGGGTGCTTGGTCTTAATCCCCAGATCATTCAGAGTGCGGATAATCTCCAGCCCGCCCAGAACTCCCAAGACACCATCGTATTTTCCGCCCGTAGGCTGCGTGTCCAAATGCGAGCCGACATAGACTGGCAAGACTTCGGGATCCGTCCCCTCGCGACGCGCGAACATGTTGCCCATCTGGTCCAGCCCCATCGAACAGCCCGCGTCCTCGCACCATTTTTGGAACAGCGCGCGGCCTTCGGCATCCTCATCCGTCAGCGTTTGACGGTTGTTCCCACCCGCCACACCGGGGCCAATCTTGGCCATCTCCATCAGGCTGTCCCACAACCTGTCGCCATTGATCCTGAGGTTCTGCGCCGGAGCTGCCATCTTGTTTTTCCCTGTTGCTTGCGATTTGGCTCGCTTTTGGTGTCTTGATTTGACCATCTGGTCAAACTCACGCTATCACGGGTTCGAGATCAGTCAAGAAATTGCAGGACTCAGCCAGATTTTTTGCCCTATTCAGCACCCGCCTGCCGGAAAAAGAGACACCCTGAAAACATGCCTGAAGACCGCGCCCCGACCAGAATTCAGAAAAAGAACCGCGCCGCAATTCTCGACGCCGCACTTAATGTGTTCTCAGCCCATGGATTCCGTGGCGCAACGGTTGACCAGATTGCCGCCGAAGCCGGACTAAGCAAGCCCAACCTGCTGTATTATTTCCCTTCGAAAGAAGCGATTCACACCGCGCTGTTGTCTGGCCTTCTGGAAACATGGCTGGCCCCTTTGCACGATCTTGATGCACAAGGCGACCCGATGGAAGAAATCCTGGCGTATATCCAACGCAAGCTAGAGATGAGCCGCGATCTGCCCCGCGAAAGCCGTCTGTTTGCAAATGAACTGGTACAGGGCGCGCCACGCATTCACGATTCGCTGTCCAATGACCTAAAGGCCCTGGTCGATGAAAAAACCGCGATATTGTCCGATTGGATGGATCAGGGAAGGATTGCGCGACTGCACCCCTATCACCTGATTTTCTCCATCTGGGCGCTGACCCAGCACTATGCGGATTTTGACGTTCAGGTTCGGGCGATCCTAGGGGATGAAGACCCATATGAAGGGGCCGAGCCGTTCGTTGATACGCTCTATCGTAAGCTACTGACGCCATAAAAAGGGGCCAGCGCTGGCCCCTTTCTTTGCTTACTCAGCTGCTTTTGCCATGGGATTGTTCGGGTGCGTCGTCCAGTTAGCATAGTCTGGCTGAACCTCGCGTCCTGTACGTGGGTCAACCTCTCCGGCCGTCATCGGCACCATCGAGATACAGCCGTCAACCGGGCAGACATCCACGCAAAGATTACAGGCGACACATTCGTCATCCATGACCTCAAACACGCGGTCATCGGACATGGAAATCGCCTGATGACTGGTGTCTTCGCAAGCCGCATAGCACCGGCCACACTTGATGCACTGGTCCTGATCAATTTTGGCCTTCGCCACGTAGTTCAGGTTCAGATACTGCCAATCTGTGACATTCGGAACGGCAAGACCAACAATTTCCGAAACGTCCTTATAGCCCTTTTCGTCCATCCATTTGGACAGGCCAGCGGTCAACTCGTCGATGATCTTGAAGCCATAGGTCATCGCCGCCGTACAAACCTGAACGGTGCCACATCCCAACGCCATGAACTCTGCCGCGTCGCGCCACGTGGTCACGCCGCCGATGCCGGAAATCGGCAAGCCGTGCGTCGCTTGCGACCGCGAAATCTCGGACACCATTGACAGCGCAATCGGTTTCACCGCAGGGCCGCAATACCCGCCATGGCTGCCCTTGCCATCAATCGAAGGCTCGGGGCTGAACGTATCCAGATTGACGCTGGTGATCGAGTTAATCGTGTTGATCAGCGACACCGCGTCGGCACCGCCGTTCTTTGCGGCCTCGGCAGGTTTGCGAATGTCTGTGATGTTCGGCGTCAGCTTCACGATGACCGGGCGATCATAGTACTTTTTGCACCAACGCGTGACCATCTCGATATATTCCGGTACCTGCCCCACGGCGGAACCCATGCCGCGTTCACTCATCCCGTGCGGACAGCCAAAGTTCAGCTCAATCCCGTCTGCGCCGGTTTCCGCCACGCGCGGCAGGATGGCTTTCCAGGCTTCTTCCTCGCACGGCACCATGATCGAAGCGATCAGCGCACGGTCCGGGTAATCCGATTTAACCCGCGCCATTTCTTCAAGGTTTACTTCCAACGGGCGGTCCGTGATCAACTCGATGTTGTTCAGGCCCAAAAGCCGCCGATCGGCACCATAGATCGCGCCATAGCGCGGCCCGTTCACGTTCACGACCGGAGGCCCCTCGGCCCCGAGCGTTTTCCAGACCACGCCACCCCATCCGGCCTCGAAAGCGCGGCGGACGTTGTATTCCTTGTCGGTCGGCGGCGCCGAGGCCAACCAATACGGGTTCGGGCTTTCAATACCCAGAAAGTTTGTTTTTAAATCAGCCATCTATCCGGCCTCCCTGATGCAGTTCTGCATCTTTATCTGTGGGTTTCACGCAGTAAGGCTTGCGTGGATATCCATTGCGGCATCGCGGCCCTCGGCCACGGCAGTCACGGTCAGGTCTTCGCCGCCAGCAGCGCAGTCGCCCCCGGCCCAGACACCTGCGATCGAAGTACGCCCGGCCCCAGTTACAGCAATCTTGTTGCCGTCCAGTTCCAAGCCTTCCGGCGCGCCTTCCAATGTCTGACCAATCGCCTTGAGTACCTGATCAGCAGGAACGCGGACCATCTCACCCGTGCCGGTCAGTTGACCGTCATGGCTGGCAGTATACTCCAGTTCGATCTCAGCGGCTGCCCCGTTTCCGTGCACGGCCACAGGCTGCACGTTGGTCATAATTTTGACCCCATGCGAAGCAGCCAAGTCCTGTTCGTATCGGCTGGCCCCCATCGCATCACGGCCGCGCCGATAAGCAATGGTGACATGCTCGGCCCCTAGCAACTTGGACTTCACCGCTGCATCCACGGCCGTCATTCCGCCACCGATGACCACGACATTCCTACCGACCGGCAGGTCAGCCAAATCACCAGCCTGACGCACATCGGCGATAAAGTCGACTGCGGCCCGCACACCGTCCTTGTCGACACCATCCGCGCGCAGGGCGTTCACCCCGGCCAAACCGATTGACAAAAAGACAGCGTCATAATTTGCAGACAGACCTTCTAGCGAAACTCCCTCGCCCAGAACCGAACCGGTCTCGATGGTGATCCCGCCGATTCCAAGCAGCCAATCCACCTCGGCCTGCGCGAAATCGTTGGTCGATTTGTAGGCCGCGATTCCGTATTCGTTCAATCCGCCCGGCTTGGGTTTGCTTTCGTGAATGACAACGTCATAACCCAGCATGGCTAAACGATGCGCACAGGCCAGACCCGCAGGTCCAGCCCCCACAACGGCCACTCTCTTGCCAGTAGGTGCCGCACGCTCAAACGGGTGCGTCCCGTCGACCATCACGCTATCTGTCGCATAACGCTGCAAACGTCCGATTTCCACTGGCGAGCCTTCTGCGGTTTCGCGCACGCAGGCTTCTTCACACAGCGTTTCGGTCGGGCAAACGCGGGCGCACATTCCACCAAGGATATTCTGCGCCAGAATGGTTTCACCCGCCGCTTCGGGTTGTCCGGCCTGAATCTGTCGCATGAACAGCGGTATGTCGATGTCTGTGGGACAAGCCGTCACACACGGCGCGTCATAGCAAAAATAGCACCGATCAGCAGCCACGGCAGCCTCATGCGGGGCCAATGGCGGATGCAGATCCGTGAAATTCGAGGTCAGCTCATCGCTGGAAAGTCGCCCGGAAACTATGCCGGGGACCATCTGGCCCTGTGCCATCGCTCTACTCCCTGTAGATATGTTCGTTATGATCTCAGCTTGCCACAATCTGATTTTTTATCAATTGGTAAAATTTGCCAATTGATCAAAAAATGAAAAAACCGGGCCAAAAAGCCCGGCTTCACCGTTCTAATGCCTGTTTTTAAAGCAATCGCGGAATTCAGATCATCTGGTTCAGGTGGCCGGACTTCATCCAAACACGTGCGCCAGATGCCCCGGCTTGCGCGCTAGACTTCTCTCCGGGTGGTAGCCTGAGCCAGTCCCAGACCGCAAAATCCTCGGACGATTCCTGCACCGAGCCTTCGATTATGAACAGCTCAAGCCCTCCGGCAGCGTCCAAATCCACCGTTTCGCCGGGGCCTAACGTCAGAACCCGCACGTCCTCTTGCGCGTCTTTGAAGAGTTGCATGTTGCCCTCTCCGTTGATTGAACGCCGCACTTGGGTCCGGTCCTCGGGGTCGAATTGGTGCAGCTTGACCAATATCGTCGCTCCTTCCTTTGCCGAAGGCGTATGGGACGATGTCGGCGGGTTCCGCACGTAACTGCCCACAGGGAAGTCACCCGTTTCATCCTGAAAGACGCCATCCAGAACAAGGTATTCCTCACCCCCATCATGGGTATGCGCGGCAAACGCGCTGCCCGGTGCAAACCGAACAATCGTCGTCGCACGAGCGACCTCTTCGCCGATCCGATCAAGCATTTTCCGTTCAACCCCAGCAGCCGGGGACGCGACCCATTCGTTTTCGTCGAAATGAACTGCCACGCGCCTGGTGAAATCTGCGTTGACCCTCATGAGCCTTCTCCTGTTTCGTCCCGTGTCCAATAGATGGGCGTGCTGCCGCCAATTTCAAATTTCCCATTTCCGGTGCCGCGTGAACTCTGGTTTTGACGAGCCTTGCTGCGTACAGTACGTGCAACACAAATAATGCGCCAATGAGCGGCCAGATTCCGAAAGTCCCTCGATGCAGGCCAAGACCCCAAAGTTCAACGTCGTAATCGTCGGACAGAACAACCGCCTACAGTACGAGGCGCTTTTGTTTGCCGCTTCGTTGCGGCACAGCTCACCGGATTTTGCGGGCAGATTATTCGTTGCCTCACCCAATTCCGGGCCGCGCTGGTCCCAAGACCCCGGGCTACAAAACGAGGATGTACTTAAGGCTTTGAAGCAGTTGGACGCCGAGGTTTTGCCATTCGACAACCTCGTATTTGGTGAAAGCTATCCCAACGGCAACAAGATTGAAGCCTTGCTCGCGCTGCCCGAGGGTGAGCCGTTTGTGTTTTTTGACAGCGACACGCTGATCACCGGGGATCTGAACAGCGTCGCATTCGATTTTGATCGTCCAAGCGCCTCGCAAAAAGTCGAGGGGACATGGCCCCGCCCAACACTGTATGGACCCGGCTTTGATGGCATTTGGGGCGCATTGTACCGCCGGTTCGGACTGGATTTTGACAGCTCTTTGGACAGATCGCAGCCGCACGACTACTGGCGGCGGTATCTGTATTTCAATGCCGGTTTTTTCTTTTATCGGTGTCCCAAAGAGTTCGGAGAACGCTATCTGGAATATGCCCGCACCATCCGGGACGAAGACATCCCCGAACTGGCCGCGCAAACGCTGACCCCTTGGTTGGATCAAATCGCACTTCCCCTTGTCATCCATTCGCTTGGCGGAGGGCGTGACACCCTGCCCCAAGGTCTGCTGGATGGATCGGTGAGCTGCCATTACCGCCTGTTTCCACTGCTATACGCACGCGAGAGTAACCATGTGGTCGAGGTGTTAGAAACCGTCGTTGCACCGAACAAGATCAAGAAAGTGCTCAAGGGGTATGAGCCGATCAGAAAGCTGGTGATCCAGCGCAAAGGGCATAAGATCCGTCAGATGTTCGATCGCAACAACCTGCCCCAACGCGAACAAGTCATTCGCAACAGGATCAAAACTAGCGGCCTTTGGATGCGTTGACTGGGTTGTTGTGCGCAAGCGCCCAATCGCCTAGAGAGTCAGCAACACACATTCCAGAGGGAGAGTTCAACGATGTCAGACGGTCCAACCTACGGCTTTGACACGCTTCAAATTCACGCTGGTGCGCGCCCTGATCCGGCAACGGGGGCGCGTCAGACCCCGATTTACCAGACAACGGCGTATGTCTTTCGTGACGCAGACCATGCGGCCGCCCTGTTCAACCTGCAGGAAGTCGGCTTTATCTACTCTCGCCTGACCAACCCAACCGTGGCCGTTCTGCAGGAGCGTATCGCCACGCTGGAAGGTGGTGTGGGCGCTGTCTGCTGTTCTTCGGGCCACGCGGCGCAGATCATGGCGTTGTTCCCGTTGATGACTCCGGGCTGCAATATCGTTGCTTCGACGCGCCTTTATGGGGGGACCGTTACGCAGTTCAGCCAAACCATCAAACGCTTTGGCTGGTCCGCCACATTTGTGGATACGGATGACCTAGACGCGGTGAAGGCCGCCATCGACGACAACACCCGCGCGATATTCTGCGAATCCATCGCCAACCCAGGCGGATACGTCACCGATATCCGTGCGCTGGCAGATGTCGCCGACGATGCGGGCATTCCTCTGATCGTCGACAACACCTCGGCCACCCCATACCTGTGCCGCCCGATTGAGCATGGCGCGACGCTGGTGGTGCATTCAACCACCAAATACCTGACCGGCAACGGCACCGTAACGGGCGGCTGCGTTGTGGACTCGGGCAAATTCGACTGGTCGGCGAATGACAAATTCCCCTCGCTTGGCCAGCCTGAACCCGCCTATCACGGCTTGAAATTCCACGAGACGTTCGGTCCGTTGGCTTTCACCTTCCATGGCATCGCCATTGGTCTGCGCGATCTTGGCATGACGATGAATCCGCAGGCCGCCCATTACACGTTGATGGGGATCGAAACCCTGTCGCTGCGGATGGAGCGCCATGTCGAGAACGCTCAGAAAATCGCGGCCTGGCTCGAAGCGGATGACCGGGTGGAATACGTGACCTATGCAGGGCTGCCCTCGTCGCCTTACAACGACCGGGTCAAGGCGCAGTACAAGAAGGGTGCTGGCGCGCTGTTCACCTTTGCTGTCAAAGGTGGGTATGACGCCTGCGTCAAGCTGGTGAATGCGTTGGAAATCTTTAGCCATGTGGCCAACCTGGGCGATGCACGGTCACTGATCATCCACTCGGCCTCGACCACCCACCGCCAGTTGACCCCCGAACAGCAAGAGGCCGCAGGTGCCGGCCCCGGCGTTGTGCGCGTATCCATTGGGATCGAAGACGCCGGCGATCTGATCGCTGACCTGGATCAAGCACTGGCAAAAGCGTCGGCCTAAATCATGGTCGAGCACGTAACGAACGACTTGGGCCAACCCATCGGATTGCCGGTTTCGGGCGAGTTTCCACGCCCGACTCCGCCCTACATGCCGATGGAGGGGCGCTATTGTTCGGTCGTGCCACTGGACGTGAACCGGCATGCGCCCGGATTATACCGGGCGTTTGCCAACGATACTGACGGACGGAACTGGACCTACCTGCCATACGGTCCGTTCAAGGCCGAAGAAGACTTTGAAGTTTGGGCGCGTGCATCGTGTGTGGACGCTGATCCGATGTTTCACACGGTACTGGATCACGAGGGCACCCCGGTTGGGATGGCCTCGTTCCTTCGGATCGACCCCGCTGCGGGCGTCATCGAGGTTGGGCACATCCACTTTTCGCCGCTATTGCAGCGCAAGCCGCCCTCGACCGAAACAATGTTTCTGATGATGCGCCGCGTGTTCGATGAGCTGGGCTACCGGCGCTATGAATGGAAATGCGACGCACTGAATGCCCCGTCACGCAGCGCGGCCGAACGTCTGGGATTCACATTCGAAGGGATTTTCCGGCAGGCCGCGCATTACAAGGGGCGCAACCGGGATACGGCTTGGTATTCCATACTCGACACTGAATGGCCCCGCGTCCGTTCAGCGTTCGAAGCATGGCTGTCGCCCGACAATTTCGACCAAACGGGCCAGCAACGCCAATCGCTGCAGGCCCGCGCCAAAAGCTAGGGTTACTCTGAAATTCCGAACTCCATCGAAACGGTGACAGAGATCGAGATTTCCCCGCCTGCGACTGGCACTCCACCGGAATCCGCCATGTTGAACTCGCGCATTTGCGCGGCAGGCCGGACGCTCGCCACCTGCTCATTGATCGTTTGGACCGGACCCAGTGTCAGGTTCGCAGCTTGTGCCAATTGTTCAGCCTTGGCGGTCGCTTCGGCCACGGCCTTGGCGCGCGCTTCGGCCTCAAGGGGTTTCGGGTCTTTGACACCGAAACTGAGGCCGCCGAAGTCATTAGCCCCGTCCTGAATAACAGCGTCCATGAGCGATCCAAGCTGCGAAAGGTCCTGAACACGTACGATCACCCGGTTCGAGGCGACAAATCCCGTGATCTCTGCCTTTTCTCCGGCCTGGTTGCCGCGCCCGGACCACACAGGCGACAAAGAGATATCTCGGGTCTGGATATCCTGCGCTTCTACTCCCAGTTCCTCCAACCTGCTGAGGATCTGAGATACAGCGTCCGACGTGGCCTGCATCGCGATTGACGCTTGCGCATCCTCATTCGTGACACCCAGATTGATCGTCGCCATATCCGGGGCCGTCTGAACGGTGCCAGCGGCGGCGACTGAGATGCGACGTTCTTCCGCATGTGCCATTCCCGCAGTGGTCATGGCCAGCACGACGGCCAGAAAAGCAAGGTTCTTCAAGGTCTTCCCTCCAAATTCATTTATACTAAGATGGGGTGGCAACGGTCTGCCGAACAAGGGGAAGGATTGGCTTTTTCTTTCCCTCGGCGGGATCCTGCTTTAATGTCAGTCTGCGGACGAGACATCGACCGCGTTGATGATGACAATTGTGGTTCCTCCGGAATATGAAACCTGCCTTTGCGCTGTCTTTTTCTTCTGCCGGGATTTCTTTGCACCACTTCGCGGACGATGAATGGTTCTGCGTTGGCGAAGTTTCCTTGGATGTGGAAGACCTGAACGCGCAGATCGAAGACCTGCGCAACAAGGGTTTCGCGCTGGAAAACGACCTGAGTTGTAGGCTGATCCTTCCAACTGATCAGGTCCGGTTCCTTTCTGTCGAAACCGATGCGTCCGATCCTGCCGGGACGGAGCAACGGGTTCGCAACGCTTTGTCCGAGGCAACGCCCTATGAACTGGACGAATTGGCGTTCGACACCGTCAGCAGCGGCTCAACCACTTATATCGCCGCGGTCGCCAAGCAGACCCTGAAAGAGGCGCAGGCATTTGCTGCCGATCACGGGTTCATCCCGGTAGAATTTACAACACAAGTGGACGATCTGGACTATCCGGCCGACCCTCTGTTTTCCTTGGCAGACCAACCGATTGCGCACCCTACCGCCCCCATCACCGCAGAGGAGCCTGACGGCCTTGCGGTTCATGCTATAGCCGCATCTTCGACCCCGGCTGAGTTCCGCTCGGCCCCGTCGCAAGCGACCGCTGGTCAAGGTTCTACTGCAGGAATGAAACTGCCCCAAGGCCTTGCGATTCCATTGGCAGCAGCGGCGGTGATCGCGGTGGTTTTGATCGGTTGGGGCGTTTTCGGCTCTGATGGCGATGTGCCTTTGGATACGGAACTTGCCGACGTACAGGAAGAACCGGTTGAACCTGTGCCGTTGCCTTTGCAAACCGAAGCTTTGGACGTCGAAGAATCGGAAACGGCAAGCGTCACCCTACCGGAACCCAAGGCGCCGCCGGCAGATGAAGACTTGGCGGGTGAGATTTCCCCAACCGACGCCGCGATCCTTGAGGCGTTGAACGAAACACCGACAGACGCCGCAATTCTTGAGGCGCTAAAAATCGCCCCGACGGTCGTTGAAGATGTCGCAAAAGACCCAGAGCCGGAGCCCGTACAGGTACATGCCAGTGCACGGATCGTCGTCCCCGCCCTCCTGCCTGAGCCCGAACCCGCCGTACCTGAGACGGTCTATCTTACGTCAATAGACAAATCCGATCTTTCGCGGGATGCGATCGCCTTGCCGGAGGTCGACAGCTTTGACACAGACACCCCGTTTGAGCAGGTCGCCGACCCGACCAAGCCCGGCACGCGTTTCGATCTGGACGACCGGGGGCTTGTTGCGGCCACAGTGGACGGCACACTGAATCCCGATGGCATCGTGGTCTATTTAGGGCGCCCAGCGAAGGTGCCGCCAGACGTTCCGGTTCGCTTTGAACAAGAACCCATCGTCGAAGAACTGACCTCGCGTTTGGCAGAGTTACGCCCGAAACCCCGGCCCAGTGACTTGATTGAGCGCTTCGAGCGTCAGCAATTGGGTGGACGAACGCGCGAAGAACTGGCCAGCGTCAGGCCCAAGCTGCGCCCCAAATCTGTTCAAGAGCGGCCACAGGTTGATCACACGCCAACGGCGCTGGCGGTGGTGCGCGTACCGCGCCCCAAACCGCGCCCGGCAGGGCTTATTCAAAGACAGGAAACAAATACGGCCCGGTTGGGGTCAGCCGCAGCAGTTCCACAAAATAACGATGAGGCGGGTTCTTTCCAGGCACGGGCCGTTGCTCCGAAAATTCCGTCTTCTGCATCGGTTGCCCGTCAGGCGACAATCGACAATGCGATCAACCTGCGCAAACTTAATCTGATTGGCGTCTACGGCTCCCCGGCAAACAGGCGCGCGCTGGTGCGGCTTCCCAGTGGCCGCTACAAAAAGCTGAAGGTCGGGGATCGGCTGGATGGCGGAAATGTGGTCGCCATTAGTGACAGCGAGTTACGCTATCAAAAACGCGGTCAGAACGTGACCCTTCGAATGCCACGAAGCTGACGAAAAGGCTCAGAGGCTGAGTCGCACCCTCTGAGCCTTACGTTAGCCAGTCCTTTTAAGCCGCGGAAATCTCGCCGCTTTCGATCTGCTCACGCTCGATGGATTCGAACAGGGCCTGGAAATTACCTTCGCCAAATCCATCGTCACCTTTGCGTTGAATGAACTCGAAGAAGATCGGACCGATGACGGTCTTTGAGAATATCTGAAGCAGAATGCGGGTCTCGCCCCCATCCAGAACACCTTCTCCGTCGATCAGGATTCCGTGTTTCATCATCTGGTCCAGCGGCTCTTCGTGATCAGCGACCCGATTTGTAGACATCTTGTAGTAGGCTTCGTTCGGCCCGGGCATGAATTTCAAACCCTTTTCCGCGATTGCATCGGTCGACGCGTAGATATCTTCGCTGCCCACGGCGATATGCTGAATGCCTTCACCCTTGTACTTTTTCAGGTACGACACGATCTGGCCCGTTTCGCCACGATCTTCATTGATCGGAATGCGAATGCGTCCGCAGGGCGACGTCAATGCGCGGCTGAAAAGGCCCGTGAACTTGCCCTGAATGTCAAAGAAACGAATTTCGCGGAAGTTAAACAGATCACCGTAGAACTTGAACCATTTGTCCATGTTGCCCTTGTAGACATTGTGCGTCAGGTGATCGAGGTAATAAAACCCGTCACCGCGCGGCTTTGATTGCTTGGTCCAGGTGAATTCTTCGTTATAGGGCGAGGTATCGTAATACTGATCAATAAAATAGATCAGCGACCCACCAATCCCCTTGATCGCAGGGACGTTCATTGTCTTGTCTTCGGCGTCATAAGGCTCTGCCCCTTTGACCACAGCGTGCTCATACGCTTTTTGGGCGTCCACTACCCGCCACCCCATCGAAGGCGCGCAAGGGCCGTGCTCGGCGACAAATTTTGCGGCAAAGCTATCTTCGTCTGCGTTCAGGATATATGTCACATCCCCCTGTTGCCAGAGTTCAACCGCCGGTTTGTCCTTGTGATGCCCAACCAGTTCGAACCCCATCTTGGCAAACAGGTCGCGCAGTTCCTGAGGATCGGGGTGAGCAAACTCAACAAACTCGAACCCGTCGGTTCCGGCGGGGTTTTCAGAACTGATGACAGATTTCGGGGCGTTGTGCGGGAAAGGACCCATGGCGCGTCTCCGTAAATAACAGGAATTTCTTTGCTGATTCCAAAATACGCCTTATCCAATGCTTTTTCTGCGCATTGTTTTCGTGTAACCTGATATAGAACGCGCGATTTGCGCATGGTTTACGAATATTTTAGAGAATTTTCGCATATGCTGGACTCCACCGACACACGCCTTTTGTCCGAGCTGCAGAAGAATGCGCATTTGACTGCGCATCAGTTGGGGGAAATGTTGAACCTGTCGCCTAGTCAGGCAGGGCGGCGACGGCAAAGGCTTGAGGCTGAAGGCTATATCACAGGCTATGCTGCCCGGCTGGATCCGCTGAAATTGGGACTACAGGTTCAAGGCTTCATACAGGTTCATCTGGGCACCCACGGCCCCGAGCAATCCGAAAGCTTTTCCCGCATGGTCGACACCCGCCCAGAGATCACCAGCGCGTGGACGATGACTGGAGAAGCGGATTATTTGCTCCATGTTTATTGCGACGATCTTTCTGCCCTGAACCGCTTGCTTCACCAGGTGATACTGCCGCATCCTGCAGTAGCCAGAGTGCAAAGCCAGATTGTGATGGACCAGCTCAAGCGCGACGCGCCGCTGCCCACCTGACCCGAACGAAAGGACCAAAATGGACGACTTCCTTTATCAGGCGACAATCTATCTGGCCGCCGCGGTGATCGCCGTGCCTTTGTCGGCCCGTCTGGGTTTGGGATCTGTTCTTGGATATCTGGCAGCCGGGATTGTGATCGGCCCCGTGTTCGGCCTTGTCGGGGCTGAAACAGAAAGCCTGCAGCATGTCGCTGAATTCGGCGTCGTTATGATGCTGTTCCTGATCGGGCTAGAGCTTGAGCCGCGCGCCCTTTGGGATATGCGGGACAGGCTGTTGGGCTTGGGTGGTCTGCAAGTCCTGCTATCGACGGCTGTGATCGCGGGTGTTGCTATTTATGCAAACCATCCGTGGTCTGTTGCCCTGGCCGTTGGATTGACCTTGTCTTTGTCTTCAACGGCGATCGTCTTGCAAACCCTTTCGGAAAAGGGGTTGATGCAAACGAACGGGGGGCGCGCCACCTTTTCCGTGCTTTTGACACAGGACATCGCGGTTATCCCAATTCTGGCGTTGCTGCCGCTTTTGGCCATGCCTGCCATGCCTCATTTCGAAGGTGACGGCTCTATCGACCGTGGGGTGAAGGACCTTCACGATACCGCGCATCACAGCTTGTCGCTGGTTGAAGGGCTACCGGGTTGGGCCGTGACGCTTGTCACCATCGGCGCGGTTGCATTTGTCATTCTTGCCGGGATTTACCTGACGCGCCCCTTGTTCCGCTTTATCCACGCAACCCGTCTGCGCGAAATGTATACGGCGCTTGCCCTTATGATCGTCGTCGGCATTTCCTTCCTGATGACCCTCGTGGGCCTGTCCCCTGCCCTTGGTGCGTTTCTGGCCGGCGTGGTTCTCGCCAGCTCAGAATTCCGTCACGAGATGGAAAGCGATCTGGAGCCGTTCAAAGGCCTGTTTCTTGGCCTGTTCTTCATCACGGTCGGCGCCGGAATTGATATCGGTTATTTCTTCAATGACCCGTTTGATCTGATCGGGTTGGCCTTGCTGGTCATCCTGGCCAAAGGGATCATTCTGTATCTGGTTGGTCGCGCATTTAAGCTGCGGGGACGTGATCACTGGCTGTTCACCTTAGGTCTGGCACAAGCTGGTGAGTTTGGCTTTGTTCTTCTGGCCTTTTCGACCCAGCAGAACGTGATCCCCCCGGACCTGTCGCAAAAACTGTTGATGATCATCGCGTTGACGATGCTGATCACACCGCTTTTGTTCATCATCTTCGACCTGCTCTCGCGGCGTATCGGCGAAGGAACACCAACCCCTGAACCGGATGAGATCGACGAGAAAGGCCCAGTGATCATTGCAGGCATCGGTCGCTTTGGTCAGATCGTAAACCGTTTGGTGCGCGCCAGCGGTTTTAAGACGATCGTTTTGGATCACGACATCGAAACGATCCAGCTTATGCGCCGCTTCGGGGTCAAGGGGTTCCTAGGCGACCCCACCCGACCCGAACTTTTGCGGGCCGCGGGGCTTGAGAAAGCTGCGGTTCTGGTTGCGGCGATGGACGATCCAAAGACGGTTACCCGTCTTGTCAGTTTTGCACGCCGCCAGCGCCCCGACCTGCACATCGTCGCGCGCGCGCATGATCGTACCCATGTTTATGAGCTGTACCAGGCCGGCGCGGACGATATCGTGCGCGAGATGTTCGACGGATCACTACGTGCGGGCCGGTATGTCCTCGAAAATATCGGACTTAGTGAGTACGAGGCAGCCCACGCTGAACAGACCTTTTATCACCACGACAGGATGTCCGTCCGCGAGCTTGCTGAACTTTGGGTTCCCGGAATGCCGACGGCTGAAAACAAGAAATACATCGAACGCGCACAGCAACTGGAAAAAGACCTTGAGACCGAGTTGCTGGAGCTTTCCGAAAAACACGCGAAAAAGTCCGCCTGATCCGTCATGGATCAGGCTGCATTGATCACCCGTCCGACACGCCTGCCTCGGCAAATGTCGCCATTCCGGAATGGCAGGCCACGGCGCTTTTCAGGATATTGATTGCCAACGCCCCTCCAGAGCCTTCGCCAAGACGCAGGCCAAGGTTCAAGAGCGGCTCTTTACCCAACTTTGCCAAAACGGCCCCATGCGCGCCTTCGGCACTTTGATGGCCTGCTACGGTGTGTTCCAACGCGCCTTTGACCGTCTCAGCCAAACAAGCTGCGGCAGCAGAACAGATGAACCCATCCAAGATGACAGGAATGCGCAATGCACGGGCGGCAGCGATCGCTCCGGCCATGGCCGCGATTTCCCGTCCCCCAAGTCGGCGCAGAATTTCCAGACCATCGCCCGTGCCTGCATGCAAGGACACACCTTCGGCGACGACCCGTGTCTTGTTTGCAAGACCCGCATCGTCAACGCCGGTTCCACGCCCGGTCCAATCGGACGCCTCGCCGCCGAACAACGCACACGCAATCGCAGCCGCCGGGGTGGTATTTCCTATCCCCATCTCGCCAACAACCAAAAGGTCAGCATTGGGGTTCACCGAGCTCCACCCGGTTTGCAACGCCTGCAGCAACTCATCTTCCGACAGGGCTGGTCCGGTTGTGAAATCCGTTGTCGGGACATCCAGATTCAGCGCGTGTACGTCCATGGTGGCACCGGCGGCCTTGGCCAATTGGTTGATCGCCGCTCCGCCATGCTCAAAATTCGCAACCATCTGAACGGTCACTTCAGGCGGAAAAGCTGATACACCCTGCGCAGTGACCCCATGATTGCCAGCAAAAACGATGACCTGAGGCGCGGTTATCTGAGGGCGCGCATCTTGACGCCATCCGGCATACCAGATCGCCAGATCTTCCAGCCGCCCCAACGCTCCCGGTGGTTTTGTCAATTGACCGTTTCGTTCAGCCGCACCTTGCGCGGCATCATCGTCAGGACCGGGGGCCCCGCTCAGAGCTTGACGAAAGGAATTCAGATCGGTCAGTTCGGGCAGCATTCAAAGCCTCGTTGCATCAGAGTGGTCCTGCGTGTTTAACCAAAGCGATCAATCCGGCAAGACCCAGAAAGGCATGGGAGTGCAAAAAACCGACACCAACCTCGTTTCCAGATGGGATATTCCTGTGGCGCTGGTTCTTTTGACACGCCTACCGCTTCCGCGACTGCCTGAACACGTTTTTGAACGCCAGGCAGATGCGGCCTGGGCCTTCCCTGTTGTTGGGCTGGTCGTCGGCCTACTTGCCAGCGCTATCGGGTGGGCCAGCGTTGCAGTAAACCTTCCGCCCTTGGCCAGCGCAATACTCGTCATTGCCGTTCTGGTACTGTGCACGGGTGCCATGCACGAAGATGGGCTTGCGGACACGGTAGATGGGTTTTGGGGAGGGTTTACCCCCGAACGACGGCTTGAAATCATGAAAGACAGCCAAATCGGAACCTATGGCGTCCTGGCTCTGTTGATATCGCAAGGCCTGCGCGTCGTTTTGATAGCGACGCTGCTGTCCCAGGGTGGCTTGTCGGGCATCTTAGCCGCATGCATCGTTTCCCGCGCAGCGATGCCGGTTTTGATGGCCTCACTTCCAAATGCACGGCGCGCGGGCCTAAGCCACTCGGTCGGGGCACCCAGTGCTGGTTCAGTCGCATTGGGCGCGTTGGTTGCACTGGTATGTGCGATGGTTTTGGTAGGTGCCCCAGCAATGGCCGCGATACTGGTTATTGCCATATGCCTGTTTGTTATCGCCGTTGTCGCAAAAGCCAAGATCAGAGGCCAAACCGGAGATGTTCTGGGCGCAACGCAACAAGTGTCCGAAATCGCATTCCTGCTGGTTCTGGTCGTAGCGTCCTAAGAAACGCCTCCGGTTTCGATTTTCAGAACTTCGCCGCAATGCTTGCAATGCACTGCGTCGGGATCATGGCGAAACAGACCACAGCTTGGGCACTTGTGGCGCACTTTCTGCGGCATAAAGATCGCTTGCGCCAAACGAACAAACAGCGCGACGCCAACAACCATAATGAATACTGAAAACAGCTTCCCCCCCGGTGTCGCCAAGGTGATGTCACCAAAACCGGTGGTCGTCAGCGTTGCCATCGTAAAATACAGCGCGTCGATATAGGCAGTCTGACTCTCCTCGGGGATAAAAAAGACCAGAACAGCGGTTGAGGTCACGAACACGAACACCAACAGGTTAATGGCCGCTATCACGGCGTCTTCGTGGGTTCGGAAGAACTCAACATCACGGCGCAAATCTCTGAGCAGGTGATAGGAGTGAATCAATCGCAACGCGCGCAGAATACGCAGGAACGCCAGATTGCCGGAAACGAAGGGATCCAGCATCAACGAAATGATCACGACCAGATCAGCAAGCGTGTAGACCTTGAAGAAAAGTTTCCACCGATCCTTTGATATCCAAAGCCGCGCCGAGAAATCGCACAGGATCAAAAGCCCAATAGACATGCTCAGAACCGTCAGCCCCGGCCCGTGCGGAACATGTGCCGTAGCGACAAAGAACACGATCGTCACCAGATCAAACAGGATCAGCCCATAGCGGAACCAGACGGAGATCGGATCGCGCCCGATATAGAGATACTTGAGGGTCTGCTTTACCTTGGCCATGTACCCGCCTCTGTTTACAGGGAAATTACCCTCAATCAGGCAATTCACCAAGCGCTCGGGCACGAAAAAGGCCGCCCTGTTACCAGAGCGGCCTTAAATCGACATTCTGCGAGGTCAGGCGGCGGCTGCGCGCGAGGTCAGAACCTCATCCACTTGTTTGGCGGCAGACACTTCACCGGCGCCGGAAACAGCGGCAACTTCACGGGTCAGACGTTCCAACGCGGCTTCGTAAAGCTGACGCTCGGAATAGCTCTGCTCACGCTGGTCATCGGTGCGGTGCAGGTCACGAACCACCTCGGCGATCGAGATCAGATCGCCCGAGTTGATCTTTTGTTCGTATTCCTGCGCACGACGCGACCACATGGCCCGCTTTACCTTGGCCTTACCCTTTAGGGTCTTCATCGCCTGACTGATCACATCGGGCGAACTCAGCGAGCGCAGACCGGATTCGGTGACCTTGTTGGTTGGGACCCGCAGGGTCATTTTGTCTTTTTCAAACGAGATGACGAACAGCTCAAGCGAGTATCCCGCGACTTCCTGTTCTTCGATCGAGATGATCTGACCCACGCCATGGGCAGGGTAAACAACGTAATCGTTCGGGCGGAACTCAAGCTTTTTCGACTTAGACATACAGGTTCATCCTTGTTTCCAGAGCAAAGGACAGACAAAACAACACACCAGCCCGCGCCATCTTCGGCCCGGTCAGGCGGTGTATTTGTCAATAAATCAGAACTCCAAAGCGCACATACTTACGGAGCACATCCCCAACTCAGTCATCATTCAGCTTTCGAGTATATCACAAAACTGAGACATACGAAAGCAGCACAGTTCAGGTGCCTTACAAAACTATTTGTGTCCAATAGCTTAGGCGGTATTTCCGATATTGACTGACCGGTTGATAAAAACGAATCGGTTAGCCGCCCTCACCCGGAGCTTCAGAGAAATACTTCTCCATCTTACCTTCTTCGCCGTCACGTTCTTCGGCCTCGGGCAGCGGGTCCTTCTTGGTTACGATCACCGGCCACATTTCCGAGTATTTCCGGTTGAACTCGACCCATTGATCCATCCCCGGCTCGGTATCGGGACGGATGGCGTCTGCAGGGCATTCGGGTTCACACACGCCGCAGTCGATGCATTCATCGGGATGAATGACCAACGTGTTCTCACCTTCATAGAAACAATCCACCGGGCATACCTCGACACAGTCGGTGTATTTGCAGCCAATGCAGTTTTCAGTGACAACGTAGGTCATGGTCGGATTCCCGTTTGCGCTTTGGGCGTCTAGCTAAATCAGTCTGGCGTCAGCTTCAAGATAGGATCAGCTATCTTGAGTGCGAGAAAGATCAAGAGCACGCCGATCTTTCTTGGTTGGACGACCTTTTCCCTCGAACCCGGGATTTCGTGGCGGTGTGTCCTGTTTTTCGGTCAAATCAACATAAAGCGTTTGAGCTTCGGTCGCAGGCCCGCGACGATCACCCAGCTTTTCCACGCGGACAACCCGAACGATGCGACCCTGCGGGAAGGTTAATACATCACCGGTGCCGATGGCTGTCGCCGGTTTCAGCACCCGGTTGCCGTTAACGCGCACATGGCCGCCGCTGACCTGTTTGGCAGACAGGCTGCGGGTCTTGAAGAACCGCGCCTGCCACAACCATTTGTCGATCCGCAGCTTGCTCTCGGACATCCGCGCTTAGTTGCCGTCCTTCAGCCCCATCAGCGCAGCGGCGAAGGGATTGTCGGGATCAATGGCTTTTTCTTTCTTGGGCGGACGGGCCGAGAAAGACTTCGCGCCCTGCGGCTTGCCACCCTTCTTGCCGTGTGGTTTTCCACGACCGTCCTGAGGTTTCCCACGCGGCTTGCCCTTACCCTGCCCCTGTTCACGGCGCGGGCCGCGGTTCGGCTGGCGCTGACGGCCCCATGTGAAGGTATAGAAGACCTCAACCTCGGGCTCTTCGCTTGCGGGTTCTGCGGCCGGGGCCTCGGCTGTCGCCTCGGTGCTTTCCGTGGCCTCGGCTGGCACCTCGGCGGATACAGTTGCATTATCTGTCGCGACTGCATCTGCCGGGGTTTCTTCGGCGGCAGGTTGCTCGGGCGCATCTACCGCAGGTTGTTCCGCAGACGTGACTTTGATCTTTTCACGCTCGCCACGCTCGGCCTTATAGCCCAGACCCTGCATCAGGTCGGCGAATTGTTCCAACGTCATGCCGGTGATCGACAGCATGTCGGGCTTGGCTTCGAACCCGCCCCGGCTGTCCTCGGACCGCAGCATATCGGCCAGACGCTCCAGCATGTCGATGCGGATCGAGCGTTCACCTGCGTCACGATAGCCGCACATTGTGTCATAGCCTTTGGGCGCATCCTTGGCGACCGGCACAGTGACCAGGCCCGGAGGCGGTGCCTCGGGGAATTCCTGCAGACCACTGGACAGCGCCCACAGCACCAGACGCAGGCGCGTCGGCGCGGGTTTCAGCAGCAGTGGCATGAAGATGGTGAACTGACCAAAACGGATGCCGTGCTTGCGCAGCGCACCGCGAGCGTCCTGATCCAGATCCTTGACCTCTTGCGCGACCTGCGCGCGGGGCAGCACGCCCAAAGCTTCGACCATGCGGAAGGCAAAGCCTTTGGCCAGACCGGACAGTTCCTCGTCCCGCGACAGGTTCAGCAGCGGCTCGAACAGCGCGGCAACCTTACGGTCGATGAAGTGTTGCAGACGGCGCTGCACCTTCTGTTCAACGTCAGGGCCTGCGGCTTCGTCCACGAAGACTTCAACCATGGGCTTGAGTGGCTCAGCCCCGGCGACCAACTTGCCGACAGCATATTCGCCCCACATCAGGCCACCTTGTTCGGTGAAATCAATTTCGGTATCGGGCGCGTTGTAGAAGCGGTCGGCACGCAGATGGAATTGCGGCGCGAGAGCCTGCAAGGACGCCGATTTCAAGGCTTTCGCCTCGGCCCCCTGCGCGGCTTTGTCCGGAATGAACCGGAACCCTTCCAGACGACCGACGAATTCGCCTTCGACGGTCACTTCACCCTTGTCATTTACTTCGGCCAAAAGGGCCTCCTTCTGTTTGAGCCGCCGCAGCAAAACGGATGTGCGCCGGTCCACAAATCGTTGGGTCAGACGGTCATGCAAAGCGTCCGACAGCCTGTCTTCTACAGTGCGCGTTTCCTCACGCCAATGGGATTCGTCACGCACCCATCCGTTTCGTTGCGCAACATATGTCCAGGTGCGAATATATGCCAGCCGTTTGGACAGTGCATCAATATCTCCGTCTGTCCGGTCAATCCGGCGGATTTGCCGCGCCATAAAGTCATCAGGGATCGACTGACGTTCATGCAGATAGCCGTAGATCACCTCGAGCAGGCTGGCATGTTCGGCATGGCTGATGCCGCGAAAATCGGGGATTCGGCAGACATACCACAGCAGACGGATGGATTGCGGATCGCTGGCGCGGGCCATGACCTCGGTCACTTGTGACAGCGATTTCAGCACGTTCAGGTCGTCGGCCGGGCGCGCCTTGAGCAGGTTTTCATTGTCCGGGCCAACCTCAAGCGATGTGATCAGCGCCTCGATCGAGCCAAACCGCAGGGCGGCATTCCGCCAGTTCAGCTTTTTCATCGGCGTAAAGCGGCTGTCCATGATCGCCTGCGCCACACCTTCATCCAGCGGCGGGGCCTCGCCCGTGACGCCGAACGTGCCGTCCGACATGCCACGCCCTGCCCGGCCAGCGATCTGGGCCAGTTCGTTGGGGGCCAAGGGTCGCATCCGCCGACCGTCAAACTTGGTCAGCGAGGAAAACGCCACATGGTTTACATCCAGATTCAGCCCCATGCCGATGGCATCGGTGGCGACCAGATAATCGACCTCGCCATTCTGATAGAGGTCCACCTGTGCATTCCGCGTGCGCGGGCTAAGCGCGCCCATGACGACCGCCGCCCCACCCTTTTGACGGCGCAGAAGTTCCGCAATGGCATAAACACTATCGACCGAGAACCCGACGATGGCGCTACGAGGAGGCATCCGGCTAATCTTTTTCGACCCGGCATAAACAAGCTGAGACATGCGTTCGCGCCGCACAAACTGCGCCTCGGGGACCAACGCCGCGATGGGGCCGCGCATTGTGTCCGAGCCCAGAAAAAGCGTTTCGCTTGTGCCGCGCGACCGCAACAGGCGATCGGTGAAGACATGGCCGCGCTCGGGGTCGGTGCAGAGCTGGATTTCGTCGATGGCCACAAAATCAGCGCCCATGCCCTCGGGCATCGCTTCGACGGTGCAGACCCAATACTGGGTGCGCGGGGGCACAATGCGTTCCTCACCCGTGACCAGCGCCACGACAGACGGCCCGCGAATGGCAACGATCTTGTCATAGACCTCGCGTGCTAGCAGGCGTAGCGGCAGACCGATCACACCTGTCCGGTGACCCAGCATCCGCTCGATCGCGTAATGGGTTTTACCTGTGTTCGTCGGGCCAAGTACGGCCACAATTCGGGATGACCCGCTCACTCTTGCCCCCTGCCCCTTAGAGGGCCGAGCCCTCGACCTGAGGCTTCAGTCGATTCACGGCATTGGTTACTTCTTCGTGATGGGGATGTATAGCCAGCGCGCGTTCATAAGCCGCAAGCGCCTTATCAGGCTGACCGACAATCTCGAAAATCAAACCCAAGCCGTAAATCGCCTCGTAATTGTTGGGATTTAAAGTCAGGGCCTGCTCCAGATCGGCCGCAGCCATTCCAAAACGCTCGATCCCGAAAAACGCCGAGGCACGGACATGCCAGCCCTCTGCGAACTCGGGCGCGTGGTCGGTCAAAGCCGTCAAGTGATCAATCGCTGCCTTTGCGTCACCGTCGTCCAATGCCTCACGCCCGCGTTCCAGCAACAGGTCCGCCGAAGCAGACCCTGACAAAGCCCACAGCGCCTTAAGCTGCCGGTCTAACCCCAGCGCCTGTTCCGGCGTCGACTGCGCCAGTTGTTCAAGCAATTCGGTTTCGTCCCGGGAATCGGCGGTCTGAGCGACACAAGGAATGGAAAACGTGACTAGCATTGCGGTTGCCGCAACGATACCTTTGAGATTTGTGTAATTAGTGCCCATAACAACGTTCAGTGTAGCGTAGCGCAGAAGGATGTCCATTCCTCGCGCTCAAATCAAAGTGAGGAGAATCATGAGCGACACTCTGGAGAAAGCCGCAGCAGCGCTGAACGAAAAACTGGACGGCAGCGGTTTTGGCGCATCGGCCAAATTTGCCATCGAAGGTCTTGGTTCGATTGTTCTGGACGGCAGCGGTGCACGCGTTGGCGATGAAGAAACCGACGTCACCATGAGCGCGGATGTCGACACGTTCGAACAAATTCTCAGCGGTGAGCTGAACCCGACCGGTGCGTTCATGGCCGGCAAACTCAGCGTTGATGGCGACATGAGTATCGCCATGCAGCTAGCATCGGCTCTGGCCTGATGAAAATGTCGCCGGCCCCTTTGTTTGAAGACGTTGCCGGCGCACCCTCTGGCGGTGTGGCGCACTGGTTGGACACCGAAGATGGCGTGCGCATTCGCGCCGCCCATTGGTCGCCCAAAGACGAAGCCCGCGGAACGGTAATGATATTCCCGGGGCGAACAGAATATATCGAAAAATATGGCGAAGCCGCATCTGAATTTGTGGGCCGTGGGTATGCTGTTCTTTCTGTTGACTGGCGTGGTCAGGGGCTGGCGGATCGCCTGCTGGATGACAATCGTGTTGGACATGTCGACAAGTTCACCGATTACCAACACGACGTAAGGGCCGTTCTTGATCTGGCCCAGCGTCAGAACCTGCCAAAACCCTGGTATGTCATCGGCCACTCGATGGGCGGTGCAATCGGTTTGCGGGCGGTACTGGAAAACGACTGCTTTGCCGCCTGCGCCTTTACCGGGCCGATGTGGGGAATCTTCTTTACACCGCTGATGAAACCTCTTGGCCGGTTGACGGCTTATTGGGGACCTCGTTTTGGCCTTGGTGAAAAGACACCTCCAACTACGTCGCTGGATAGCTATGTTCTGTCCCAACCCTTTGACGGCAATGTACTGACCCGCGATCCTGACATGTACAAGATGATGCAGGATCAACTGGTCGCGCATCCTGAGCTGACATTGGGTGCGCCGTCGACCATCTGGCTGCGCGAGGCGCTGGATGAGTGTTCGTGGCTGATGGCGCAGACCGCCCCTTCCACCCCTTGCTTGACCTTCCTTGGCTCGCATGAGCAGATCGTCGACCGCAAGGCGATCCGTGCGCGTATGGCGAATTGGCCAAATGGAACTCTGGTCGAAATTCCAGACGGTGAACACGAAGTGATGATGGAAGCGCCGGATGTCCGCGGCCCCGTATTTGACCAGCTTGCAGCCCATTTCGGCGCAGCCAGCACCGACCCTGAGGCAAAAGCGGCCCTGTCGAGCTAAGACCCTGCTTGTGATCCTTGAGCGTCGCGCCTAGATGTTTGCAAATGCAGATTTTCGAGGTGATCCATGTGCGACCTTCCCTTTCCCGTCCGTGACGCAAATGCAGTCGGAGGAGCCGACAATCTTGGCGACCTGCCGGAATGGGACCTGACGGACCTTTACAGCTCTGAGGACGCGCCTGAACTGGCTGCCGATCTGGAATGGCTGGAAGGGGAATGTACTTCTTTCGCCGCCGATTACGAAGGTAAGCTGGCTGATTTGGATGCCGACGGCCTGCTGCAATGCGTTCTGCGCAACGAAAAGATCAACGCGATAGCCGGACGGATCATGTCCTTTGCCGGGCTTCGCTATTACCAACTGACCACGGATGCCGAGCGCGCAAAATTCCTGTCGGACATGCAGGAAAAGATCACGATCTTCACCACCCCGCTGGTCTTCTTCACATTGGAAATCAACCGCATCGACGACGAAGTGCTGAAGACGCATTTCGCGGAGAATGCTGATCTTGCCCGGTATGAGCCCGTATTCCGCCGTATCCGCGCGATGAAACCCTATCAACTGTCTGATGAACTGGAAAAGTTCCTGCATGACCTCGGTGTGGTTGGCGACGCATGGGAACGTATTTTCGACGAAACCATCGCCGGACTGACCTTTACGGTCGACGGCGAAGAACTGAACATCGAAGGCGCATTGAACTTCTTGACCGAGCAAGACCGCAACAAGCGCGAAGCAGCAGCACGAGAGCTGGCCTCGGTCTTTCAGGACAACATCAAGACCTTTGCCCGCGTTCACAACACGCAGGCCAAGGAAAAAGAAATCGTGGACCGCTGGCGCAACATGCCGACCGCCCAAACCGGTCGCCATCTATCAAACGATGTCGAGCCTGAGGTGGTAGAGGCGCTGCGCGAGGCGGTTGTGGCCGCTTATCCCAAGCTGAGCCATCGCTATTACGAGCTAAAACGCAAATGGCTGGGGCTGAACGTCATGCAGGTCTGGGACCGCAACGCACCGCTGCCGATGGAAGATACGCGCGTCGTAGGCTGGGACGAAGCCGAGAAAACGGTGATGAACGCCTATAACGCATTCGATCCCCGCATGGGTGAGATCGCGGCCCCCTTCTTTTCCAAAGGCTGGATCGACGCGGCGGTGAAGCCGGGCAAGGCGCCCGGTGCGTTTGCACATCCGACCGTGACTGACGTGCACCCCTATGTGATGCTGAACTATCTGGGTAAACCTCGCGATGTGATGACGCTTGCGCATGAGCTGGGCCATGGCGTTCATCAGGTACTGGCTGCGGATCAAGGTGAGATGTTGTCTTCGACCCCGCTGACTCTGGCCGAGACAGCGTCGGTGTTTGGCGAAATGCTGACCTTCCGCAAGATGCTGGATCAGGCCGATACGCCAGAACAGCGCAAGGTGCTGCTGGCCGGAAAAGTCGAGGACATGATCAACACGGTCGTCCGCCAAATTGCGTTTTATGACTTTGAATGCAAACTCCACGCAGCCCGCCGCGAAGGTGAACTGACGCCCGACGACATTAACGCCCTTTGGATGAGCGTTCAGGCCGAAAGCCTTGGGCCCGCGTTCGAGTTCATGGAGGGGTACGAGACCTTCTGGGCCTATATTCCGCACTTCGTCCACTCGCCCTTCTACGTTTACGCCTATGCGTTTGGCGATGGATTGGTCAACGCGCTCTACTCGGTTTACGAAAGCGGATCAGAAGGGTTCGAGGACAAGTACTTTGAAATGCTGCGCGCAGGTGGGTCAAAGCATCATAAAGACTTGCTGGCCCCTTTCGGGCTGGACGCGAGCGATCCGAAGTTCTGGGACAAAGGGCTAAGCATGATCTCGGGCTTCATCGACGAACTGGAAGCGATGGAAGACTGATCACGTCTGTTTCTTGGTCGTCAAAAAGACGGCGATCACAATCAGTACAGCACCTGTGGCCGCGATTGGCGTGATCGCGGCCCCCAAGAATATCGCCGCATTGATGAATGTGAACACGACCGAGGCCGCGAACATGAGTGTCGCGGTCAGAGTAGAGACACGCGCAGCAGCCTCGTACCACAGATAATATGCCAACGCCGTCGGCAAAACACCAAGAAGGATCAGGAACACAAGGTCTGTTGCCGTCGGCACCTGCATGGACAGTGCCGCGAATGGTAGCAACAGCAGTCCCGAGCACAAGAATATCCCGAATAGAAAATGCAAACGCTCGCCAGTGGATTTCGAGTTTCGCATTGCCCGGCTGCTTGCGATCAGGAATACCGCCCAACTCAGGCCCGCGCCGATTTCAAGAATATCGCCGAACAACGGTTCGCCACCGCCCTGAAAATCTTGAAAAACGGTCAGAAACACGCCCAAAATCGCGAGGCCCGTCGCCAGAACATCGGTTCGGGTAACGGGTGTTTCGGCGAAAAAGTACAAAAATACCAACACGAAGAACGGTGCCGTGTTCTCGAGCACCATGGCATTTGCGGCCCCGGTATGTTCCAGGCCTATGTGAAAGAGGATGTAGTTGATAACGGTGGACAAGACAGCAAGCTGAAAATAGCGATCGTGCCATCGGACTGACACCGGAACGTTCAAAACACGCAGCAGGCCATAGATCGCCAGCGCAGCAATAAATAGGCGTGATACGGCGATCTGCATTCCACCAAGATCTTTGGTCAGAAACCGAACGATGACACTATGCGTGCCCCACAGGAACGCCGCCATAAACCCCAAAACCAGCCCGTTTTGCCATATCGACTGCTGGGTGCGGATGTCGGACAAGCGGCACCTCCGGCGTTATTTAAGCTGGCTGTCTTTCGACCCGCGCCGATTGATCCCAACGCGCGACTTGTAGGTCCCGTCGCGGTCTTGCTGACAACCCAGACACAGTTTCACGCCTGGAATGGCGGCCCGCCGCTTTTCAGGGATCGGTTCTTCGCACTCAGCGCAATGGGTCAGGCTTTGCCCCACAGGGCGCTTTTGGGCCTGCATGCGGGCAAGCTCGTCTGAAATTGACGCCTCGATCTGTTCACCAACCGCGCCATCGCGCGCCCAGCCGCCAGCCATTTGCACTCTCCTCATCCGGTACCCGACAGGTTAGTCCAGTTGCGCGGCGGCGTGCAAGTCAGAGGGGTTCCGCGCCCTCGAAAACGCGGTCTATAACCTCTTGCGTGCCGCGCGAGAATTCAAGTGAGCATGGGTAATCTGCACCGTCACGGACCGATCGGCAGAACGCTTCGACCTGCAGCTTGTAGTGATCGTCGCCGGGAAAACGCGTGACCTGCACTTCCAGACCGGGGCGATGCAATTCCACGCGCGCCTCGCCGAAAACCCGCGCGTTGAACGGTGCCGTAAGGCGGATTACACCCCCTTCGCCGTGAAACACCATTTCCTGATGCGGATGCATTCGGATGGAGACATAGCTGGAATAGGTGAAATCCGGGAACTGCGCACGAATTTCGGTAAAGGCATCGATGCCGTCTTCCCAGCGGATTGCGGACTGCACCGAAACGGGTTCCTGCCCCGTTGCAAACCGGGCACTTCCGATTACGTAGACGCCGATATCGCGAAGGCCACCGCCGCCAGTCTCAGCCCGATTTCGGATGTTTCCGGTGTCGGTGCGATTGTCGAAACTGAATGCGCCGGTCACATGCGCCAGCTTCCCAATCGCTCCGTCCGCAATAAGATTGCGCGTGAACTGCCACTGGGGGTGGTGCACGATCATATACGCTTCGGCCGCGAGCAGCCCAGTTTGGTCACGTTTTGCAATCAACGCATCGAATTCAGCGGCCTGCATCGTCATCGGCTTTTCGCACAATACGTGCTTGCCAGCCTCGAGCGCCTTCAGGCTCCATTCCACGTGCAGATGATTGGGCAGCGGGATATAGACGGCCTCGATGTTCGGATCCCCCAACATCGCCTCATAGTCTTCATAGACTTTCAGATCTGGGCAAAACGCCTGAAACGGCTGGGCTTTTTCTGCGCTGGACGTGGCAAGCCCGGCTAAACGCGAACCATTTGCCGCATGGATCGCCGGAGCCATATAGCGACGCGCGAAATTGGCAGCGCCCAAAACGCCCCATTGAACAGGTTTTTGCATGTGTCTCCTCCCAATCCAGTCTCAGCCGGCCCGTGCCGCCGTGACCTCTTTATCAACCAGTGGACGTTAAGTCAGGCTTTTCTCGGCAGGCATTCTCCGTAACCTAGCGCCAACAACGAGAGGGAGAGCAAATGCGCAGGTTTTTCAAATGGGTTGGTATCCTGATCGCCGTCACGGTGGTTATAGGGGCGTTGGTTTTCTTCGTGTTTCTACCACCTTACATCGAAGCGGAACGCAACAATGTTATTGCGCACGCCCCCTACGATGTGACGAATGATGCCGCCGCCTTGCACGAGACCCTCATCGTCGGTGATCTTCACGCCGACCCATTGCTGTGGAGCCGGGACCTGACTGAGCGTGGTACACGCGGACAGGTCGATATCCCGCGCCTGATCGAAGGAAACGTGGCCCTGCAGGTTTTCACCGCTGTAACGAAATCCCCGGCGGGCCAGAACTATGAAGCCAATTCCGCGGAGTCGTTTGACAACATCACCCTTCTGGCCGTCGGTCAGTTATGGCCGCTGCGTACATGGGGCAGTCTGAAGGAACGCGCGATATATCAGGCAGAAAAGCTCCACCAGTTCGAGGCCGCGTCCAATGGCCAGCTTAAAGTCGTTAAGACACGCGGTGATCTGGAACAGGTGCTTGAAGCGCGCGCCGCGGGCAAGCCAATCGTAGGCGGAATTCTGGGCATCGAAGGTAGTCATCCACTGGAAGGTGATTTGGCCAATCTCAATGACATTTTTGACGCCGGGCATCGGGTGTTCGGGCTTCACCACTTTTTCGACAACGAACTGGGTGCATCGCTTCACGGGCAGGCAAATACCGGACTGTCAGATTTCGGGCGTGAGGTCGTAGCAGAGTTGGCAGCGATGCCAGTTGTGATCGACCTTGCGCATTCCAGCCCGCAGGTCGCGCGGGACGTGATCGCAATGACAGACGTCCCCCTGATCGTCAGCCACGGTGGGTTGCATGGGTTCTGCCCCGTCAAACGGAACTACCCTGACGATCTGATGCTGGATATTGCCGAAACCGGGGGCGTCATCGGCATGGGATATTGGGCGGACGTCACCTGTGGGGACATCACGCCAACCGGTATCGCCAAGATGATCAAGGCCGCCGTTGAAACGGTTGGCGAAGACCATGTTTCGCTTGGGTCAGATTATGACGGTTCGGTCGAGACCGCGTTTGACACATCCGAACTGGCGGCTCTGACCTCTGCCCTACTTTACGAAGGGTTGACCGAGGATCAAATCCGCAAGGTGATGGGCGGAAACATGGTGCGCGTGTTCAGGCAACAGCTTGCCCAGTAACAAAAAAAGCCCGCCAACTTCGGCGGACTTTTCCAGAATTAGGGTGGCTTAAACCGTTCCCAACATTCCCTTTTCACGCGCGAGATCACGCATCTTTTTCTGCAGCTTTTCAAACGCGCGCACCTCAATCTGACGAATGCGCTCACGGCTGACATTGTACTGCGTGCTCAACTCTTCCAGCGTGACGGCCTGATCCATCAGACGGCGCTGAGTCAGAATGTCCTTCTCGCGGTCATTCAGAACCTCCAAAGCAGCAGCCAGCAGCTCGCGCCGTGCGTCCAATTCATCACGCGCCTCATAGTCACCAGCTTGGTCGGCATCTTCGTCCTCAAGCCAGTCCTGCCACTGCATGGTGCCTTCGCCTTCGGACCCAACCGTCGCGTTGAGCGAAGCATCGCCACCGGACATCCGGCGGTTCATGCTGATCACTTCCTCTTCGGTCACGCCCAGATCGTTGGCGATCTGTGTCACGTTTTCGGGACGCAAGTCGCCCTCTTCCAACGCGCCGATACGGGCTTTGGCCTTGCGCAGGTTAAAGAACAGCTTTTTCTGCGCCGAAGTTGTACCCAGCTTCACCAGTGACCATGACCGCAGGATATACTCCTGGATCGAGGCACGGATCCACCACATCGCATAGGTCGCCAGGCGAAAGCCCTTTTCAGGGTCAAACCGTTTCACGGCTTGCATCAGACCCACATTGGCCTCAGAGATCACCTCGGCCTGAGGCAATCCATAGCCGCGATAGCCCATGGCGATCTTGGCCGCCAATCGCAGGTGCGATGTGACCATTTTATGCGCAGATTCAGTATCTTGCTCCTCCACCCAACGTTTGGCGAGCATGTATTCTTCTTCCGGCTCCAGCAGGGGAAATTTGCGAATTTCCTGCATATAGCGGTTCAGTCCGCCTTCCGGCGTCGGCGCGGGGAGATTTGCGTAATTTGCCATGTTTCATGTCCCTCCGACAAATGTTTAGTTCGTTAACATAGGATATGGGAGGTCATCCCGATCCATTCAAGAGGTACCTTTAACAGTTTGGAATTAACGATCTATAAAGGAAAGATAAGAACGCGTTACTCACAATGGTTTGCACTTTATGACAGTGGCGCGCGAAGCCGATCAATCAGATTCTCCATGTCTTTGGGAAGATTTGCCTCAAACCGCAAAGATTCGCCTGTGACCGGGTGCTCAAAACCCAAAACAGCCGCGTGCAGGGCCTGTCTGGGAAAGGCGCGCACCGCCTCGGCAGTTGCGGGATCAAAGGCTTTGACGGCCAGCTTTCGCTTGCCTCCATAGACCGGATCACCGACCAAACCGTGCCCCACATGCGCCATATGGACTCGGATTTGATGCGTGCGCCCCGTTTCCAGCCAGCATTCGATCAGGGCCAACCCAGCAGGAGCGCCAAAAGTCTCAACGACCCGCGCCCGCGTAACCGCGTGCCTGCCACCATGAAACAGAACGGCCTGCCTTTGACGATCCGTCTTGTGGCGGGCCAGTTGCGTGGTCAGACGCATGACATTGCCGGGCTCAAAACTGACCCCTTTGACCCCCCGCAATCTGGGGTCGTTCGCATCCGGCACCCCGTAACAGATAGCACGGTAATACCTCTCGACCGTATGCGCCTCGAACTGGGCGGCTAAACCGTGATGCGCTGCGTCTGATTTAGCGACGACCAGCAAGCCACTGGTTTCTTTATCAATTCTATGGACGATGCCGGGGCGCTTCACACCACCGACGCCAGACAAATCCGATCCGCAATGATGCAGCAGCGCGTTTACCAACGTCCCGTTCGGAGACCCCGGCGCTGGATGAACCACCATCCCCGCCGGTTTATTGATAACGATCAAGTCATCGTCTTCAAACACGACATCCAAGGGAATTTCTTCGGGTCCGATATGGCTATCCTCGGCTTCTGCGACGGTTATCTTGACCGTGGCCCCTTCTGTGACCTTGGCCTTAGGGTCCGTGACCTGAGAACCGTCAACCAGCACAGCGCCGCTTTCGATCAGACGCCCCAACCGGGTACGCGAAAGGTTTTCCTCGGCTGGCACATCACGCGAAAGCGCCTTATCAAGGCGTGACGGCGGATCAGCCGCGATGTGAAATTCAATCTGGCGAGTGCCCATGACTGTCCCTTCCGAACCCCAAGAACCGCTGGAAACGCCGCAGATCAGATTGTTGCGGCGAATGGTCATGCTGCTGACCGCGGTGATGATTGGCGGCGTTCTAGTGACATTCGCCCTGATTGTCATCCGGCTATCGGACCGAACCCCCACTCTGCCCGACCAGATTGAACTGCCGGGCGGCGCAAAGGCACAGGCTGTGACGATTGGCAACAATTGGTACGCGGTCGTGACCGATGACAATCGTATTTTGATATTTGACAAAACAACCGGAAAGCTGCGCAGCGAAGTTCAGGTCGAGTAACGCTTTGGAAGGACAGGCTGTGTTTGATTTGGTCTGGCTGCGTCTGATCGAACCATTTTGACAACCTCAAGGCAGAATGCCCCGCAGCTTGCGCCATCAGGCTTCCATCAAAAGGTTCAAAAATACCCGCTTTCGCCAGATTGTGGAATTTAACTTGAGCATTGAATTTGCTACTGAATGTCCGTGAACATCACTATGCGCGAAAAACCTCGAACCGCTTGGATCGGGAAAGACCCTCGTAAGAGCTGTTTATCGCCGGAACCGATAGGCATGGAGAACTAATGCCCAAACACCGCTTCACGATCATGTCCATGATGAAGGATGAAGGTCATTCGTTGGTGGAATGGGTCGCCTATCACAAGCACATAGGTTTCGATAATATCGTCGTTTATACAAACGACTGCACCGACGGCACAGACGACATGCTGATCCGTCTGCAAGAGCTGGGATGGGTACAACACTTCCGCAACGACGTACCCGAGGGGCGCAAACCGCAGCCAAATGCCCTTGCGCTTGGAACCAGAAATCCGGAAGTGACCGACAGCGAATGGATTCTGACGATGGACGCGGACGAGTTCCTTTCGATCAAAGTTGGGCGCGGCTGGATCACAGACCTTGTGGAAAACATTGACCCCAAGGCAGATGGGATTGCCATTACCTGGCGCTTTTTCGGATCGAATGACCTGACGCGATGGGACCCAGGGTTGGCAATCGAATCTTACACCCGATCCGCGCCGGATAGGTTTCCAAAAGGCTGGGGGGTGAAAACCCTCTTCAAGCCATATCGGGACATGAAACTTGGCATCCACCGACCGCACATAAAAAAAGCCAAGAAACTTCCCGCCAACGCCAAACTGCTGTTGGACCAGTTCTGGCTAAACGGATCAGGCGATCCCATGCCGCACGAGTTTTCTTTGTCAGGCTGGCGCTCTACAAAACCGACCTTGGGGTATGACTTGGTCGAGATGAACCACTATGCGGTCAAGTCCTACGAGTCATATTTGCTCAGGCGCATTCGGGGCAATGTTAACAACAAACCAGACAAGTATAACGCCGCCTATTTCGCGTTGTTTGACCGAAACGAGTCCGAAGCCACAAACGTGAAGCGACATATTCGCGCGACCAAGCGAAAAATCGAAGCGATCCTGGCCGACCCGATCATGCGGGAACTGCAGGACAAAGCAATCCACCACCATGAGAACCGCGTTCGACAACTGCGCGAGACCAAAGAATATGAAGGATGGCTGGAAGAGTTGAAGACAGCGGGTCAGGTTCCGCTGAATAAGCTTGACGAAGTTCTCTTTGTTCAACACTTGCCAAAAGAATGGCAGTTGAAGGTCAAGGAGCTGCAGGCACAAGGAGTATCCGACAGCGAGATTGCCAAAATGATCGCTCAGACTCAGACGGCGAAAAAAGGTCAAACGCGCCGCGAGTTGCTTGAACTTTCCGGCAAGACCCCGGCAAACGACCTTGAAGGCGACGAACCGGGGGCCGACAACCGAATGGATGACGAAAACGTCCCGGACAATCCATTTATGAACACTGAGGCTGCCGCAGGTTTGGGTGTACCATTGTCCAAGGACCGCACCCTTAAAATGGCGTTGGCTGCTCAAGCGGCAGATGAGGCCGACAACCGCGTTTCTGACGTGGTAGGTAAAGCCCAATCCGTGAAACACGCAGTTGGCAGATACAGTGCCAAGGGGGCATTGAAACGACCGACCAACGGGGATGAGGATGAAAACTGAAGACACCCCCCCGAACGCAGGCCGCAAGCTGTTGCTTTCTACGGTAAAAAACGAAGGAATATACCTGCTGGAATGGCTGGCCTATCACAAATCAATTGGCATTGACGATTTCTGCATCTTTTCCAACGACTGCAGCGATGGCACCAATCTAATGCTCAACCGCCTTGATCAATTGGGGGTGGTCCGTCACTTTGATAACCCCATCGGCCCGAGGATGGACCCGCAGCGCGCTGCCTACTCACGAGCGAACCGAATGGACTGGGTGCGGGATGCCGATTGGGTGCTCATACTTGACGCAGATGAATTCCTTAACGTCCACGTAGGCGATCGCAGCTTAGATGCACTGATCGACAATTGTGGCGCGCCAGACGCGATATCCGTCAACTGGCGCCTTATGGGGTCATGTGGGCTGGAACATTGGGACCCAGAGGCCCTAGTCACGGAACGCTTCACGCGCGGATCAACTTTCGAGGCCCCTGAAAACGGTTTGGTCTGGGGTTTCAAAACGCTGTTCCGCCCTTCAACGTTCGACTATTTCGGAGTGCACCGCCCCCGCTTTTTCAAACACCGCGAGATCGAGCCAGACATGGCGCGTTGGACAAACGCGGACGGAAAGCCAATGGGCGGGAATATTCTTCAAAAAGGATGGCGCGGCAACAGAGACAACGTCACAGGCAAAACTGCACAAGTAAATCACTATGCGGTCAAAAGCCGGGAAGAGTTTTTGCTCAAGCGGTTACGTGGAACTGCCAATTCAAAAAACAAAGACCGCATCGACATGGAGTATTTTGGGAAATACGACATCAACACAAGCCATGACGATTCAATCGACACCTCAGCCATTCGTTCAATTATGTCTGATTGGCTGAAAGATGGCGATCTGGCGGCTCTGCTTCGATCCTGCCACGACTGCGCGCGACGTGTTCTGGATTATCAACTTGAGGCGCCCGAGTTTCGAGAGTTTGTGGATTCTGGGTATTTTCCGAAACCGGAAGCTGAAACTTCATGAAGCATGGGTCGTTGCATCTTTGATGCAAGCCAAAGTCACGGCGCATTTGAATCCGACCGATTGCGGCGCGACACACCGAGCCACGCTATTCCGGTTTTTCGACGGCAATTATACGAAGATTTGACTGCTTGGCGGGCAGGTCTTCACCCAATCCGAGTTACTTTCATAGGCAAGCTTCCTCAGAGCACCACCATAGCGCGCCTCATAAACCTCGGCGACTTCACGTGGCAGTTTGCTTTGCCACTGCGCTTTAGCCCCTGACACGATATGCAACGAAATCCGTTCCGCTCGGTCAGTTTTCTTTTTCAAGCCCCCAAACAAAGAGTGCTTCCAATAGGACCGCACGGCTTTGTCGATATCCAATCCTTCAATGTCAAAATTGCTAAGAATTTCTCGGAACAAATCACACGTCGAGTCTTCGATCAAATCCTCGTACTTCACGTCTATCGCGTTCTCATGACCATATGGCCAAGCCATCATTTCGGTCAGAGTTTGATGGTGCTTGTTTTCCATTTCAAACATGAGCTTGTCGAGCTCATTTGGCAGGCTGGAAATATACTCTTTGTAAGTCTTGCCATCCCATTCTGCTCTTACCTCTCGCAGAAACTTCTCATTGCCGGTCGGCGCTATCTGGTGATAGCGAGTGCCGGACAGCAGCACATCACGCGGGTCTCGGATAACGTGCAGAAATCTGGCGTGACCCAGCTCCAGGAGCTCTCTAGGAAATTTAGACGACCAATTCACAATAATCTGTGGCCCTGTCTCAGCCGCGTCAGCAAGTCTTTTCGCTCTGTAGCACTGCATAAATGGGATGGATTGATCTTGATGGATTTCACGAAAAACCTTTCGCATCCAAATTGTGCCAGTCTTGTGATGTGTACCGACGCACAAAAATCTAGGCTTCATCGCGGAAAGTTCTCTTGAGTTGATGTTTTGAACACGTCAATTCGCTGTTGCGTTGAGCCTAGCGCCTGACGCGGCATTTCCTGGAAATTGTGTCAGATACCAAAGGCATTTAAGGCACTAATAATAAAGACGCGTGACCGCCTCAACCAATTCGTCATGCACGGCGTGCTTAATCGTGTCCTATGAACAATCAGCGCTATTCACTGCGCGAAAAGAGTGACAAAATAACGACTTATGACAGTCTGGTCACGCATGGCATGAAAACCTACGAAAACCTGGAGGATTGTACTGGTGCGGTCGAGAAGACTCGAACTTCCACGGGTGTTACCCCACAGCGACCTCAAGTAAACCGCGTGTCGACATTCCGTCTAACGCACTGAAAACTTGGTGTCTTTGACCGCGTGACATTCTTGGGTTCTTCGCACAGTTAAGTACTGCGAGTACGACACTTACTGTAACGGAATCTGGGTGGTCAACCCGTACATGTAAGGATGAGTCACATTGGCTCAGTGTGATTACACTGAATTGCACGAGAGGAATACATGGGGCACCGAATAGAAACCCGCTCGGTTACTTTGAGTATTCCTAGCAGTGTTACACGTTGCAACTCCGTTCCCGGCGGCAAAACTGCGACAATAGGCTAAAATTGTAGACGTGGTGTAGAGCGTAATAGTTGCAACAAGTAAAAAACGTTGATCGACAACTTAAAGTGAATATCCGGTAAACTGATTAGAGCTTGAAAACGCGTCATAGATTATTTTTTTATGACTTTCCAAAACTTCTATGTCCTGACGAAATCCTGCTTTTGCCCTTGCTCGCAAATCAAGCTTGAATCCAAGCATTTCTCCAACCGCATTTAGCTCTTCAGGCAAGTTTTCGTACTTTAAAATCTTATCGACGAGAAGGGCGCCATACTTGTCTGTATATTTCCCAGTATCTACGGGAAAATCTTTCATTTCCAGATAGTTCTCCCAAGATAAATTTTCGTTCCCGGAATTATGGTCAGGGCTGTTTTTTATCATACTGTACCAACTGATGCACTTATCTAGCGGCTCTCTTTCAACACAGAAAACAAAGTAGTTGTTAAATACACTGCCCCCAACAATTTCCTTAACCTCAGCGGCGCCCATGTGGTTCCGAAATCTTTTCGTAAAAAGGCCAAACTTCTTATATTCAAAATTTTGCGCTTCGTGGCCGCTTACTTTCGGGAAAATTGGAGTTGCAACGTCGCTCTCTCCCAGAATTTTATTCAAATCTACCTCAATAGAAGTTCCCGCAGTTTTTACTGTCTTGATAAAAATAAATTTGAACTTGTGAGATATAATCATTTTTTCAAGCCGTTGCCAAAGAGCCTTAAGATACCTATCGCTTCAAGCAATTCTGCTTTTTCTGGCAGGCAGCATGCAAGAACAAAACCTTAATTTGGTGCTACTCCCCATCTGGCGTTGGCTAGCATACAACGGGACGTGAATCCACCTACCTAGCCAGAACATTCGCAACGATTTTTTTTGGCCCGAAACTCGTCTTTCCTAGGGCCATTTTATTATATCCTCTCGGCGCCGAACGGGCCAAATCTTCTCTGGCGCCTGCACCGCCGAGCATATCGATAAAAGCAAGCTTATTTCACATCATAGTCCTTGGCGTCGTAGTTGGCCTTTAGTCAAGACTGCAAAAATGATTCAATTGACTCAGAGTGTTGCTCGCGGCAGCTTTCACTCAAGCTTCAACCTTGACCGGGAAGTCCAATTCTGCATCCAGACGCTGGCTGGCGTAAGAAGTAGCTGGAACCCTAGGGTCAATCGGTTGAACCTTATGTTCCTTCATTAGCTTTGCCGCCGTTGAAAGGTCGGTACCTGTGGCGGTACCTTCCTTAATCTTTGCAATCAATTCCCGAACAAACAGCCCGTTGAGTTCTTCGAGTTCACCTTGGGTCGCGTTCTTGATGCTATCCTCAGCCATCATACGGCCCCCAAAGTTGATCAAACGCTTCAAGCGCCTCGTCTCTGGTCAACTGACCTGTTGCAGCTTCGAACCAGATGTCCCGAACCGTCGCCTGTTACCCCGCACGATCTCTTTCTTGCCGATGATAGCTTGATATTCATTGGGTACCGCGACTCTTACCGCGTAACCCTTGCCTCTCCTAAAGAGGCCCTTTGGCACCCGTACATCCATCTCAAAAGGCTCCATTTACCGTTACATTCGGCGAAGAAACCTGTTGAAAATCAAGAATTTGGTGCGGTCGAGAAGACTCGAACTTCCACGGGTGTTACCCCACAGCGACCTCAACGCTGCGCGTCTACCAATTCCGCCACGACCGCACTGTATGTGACTTGGTAGAGGCGCGTATAGACGGTGCGGAACGGGATGTGAAGAGGCAAAAAACAAGCCGGATTGAATTCCTTTTCGACCTTCATATCTGTATCACAGATTTCACTTTGCCACCTGATCCGGAGACGCATCATGACTTCAACAGACACGCGCCCGATCATCCAGATCGACATTGTCTC
This sequence comes from Ruegeria sp. HKCCD7221, assembly GCF_013031225.1. Lineage (NCBI taxonomy): Bacteria > Pseudomonadati > Pseudomonadota > Alphaproteobacteria > Rhodobacterales > Roseobacteraceae > Ruegeria > Ruegeria sp. HKCCD7221. The sequence goes on along the minus strand of NZ_WPZE01000001.1, from coordinate 490,542 downwards.
GGATGTGGTATGCCCTTGGTGTATTGTCGGCTTCCGGCAGCTTGATCTGGCGCTGCAGCAACAGGGGGTGCTTGCGCAACTCCGATGGCACCCGTTTGAATTGAACCCTGCTATGGGGTCCGAAGGGCAAAACCTGCGCGAGCACATGGCTGAGAAATACGGGTCTACGGCCGAGCAAAGTCAGCAAGCGCGTGATCGGTTGACGCAGCTCGGCGCAGAGTTGGGTTTCTTATTTAATTTCAACGAAGAGTCCCGAATCTACAATACCTTTGCCGCACACCAGCTTTTGGACTGGGCCGATGCCCAAGGGCGTCAACACCCGCTAAAGATGGCTCTGTTTCAGGCATATTTCACCGACCAAAAGGATATTTCCGATCCCAAAGTCCTTCTCGACGGTGTTGAAGCCGTCGGATTGGACAGGGTCGCCGGACAGCAGGTCCTTTCCTCTGGTGCCCACGTGCAACCAGTGCGACAGAAGCAGGAATTCTGGACCAGTCGCGGCATCTCGGGCGTGCCTTCGATGGTGTTTGGCGGCAAGTACCTTGTGACAGGGGCGCAGGGCCAAGATACCTATGCGCAAATCCTTAGGCGCTGTTTGGCAGAGGCGGCGTAACCCCTTTTCCTGCCTGATACCGCGCGGTAAGAGACCTCATGGAATGGAAAATCACTGACGGCTTGACCGACTATGACGATGCCGTGGCCTTTATGGAGGCGCGGGTAGCGGCAATTGCGGCCGGTGAAGCAGGTGAATGCGTCTGGCTGCTCGAGCACCCCCCGCTCTATACCGCAGGAACATCCGCCCGGATCGAAGACCTGACCGATCCTGATCGGTTTCCCGTTTACGAAAGCAAGCGCGGCGGTGAGTACACGTATCATGGCCCCGGCCAGCGGGTTGCCTATGTAATGCTTGACCTGAACAAACGCGGGAAAGACGTCCGGCACTTTGTAAAACAGCTAGAAGCCTGGGTGATCGCGTCACTTGCGGAATTCAATGTCAAAGGTGAAATCCGGGATGGTCGCGTCGGTGTTTGGGTGCGCCGGGACGACAAGCCCTTGACGGCTTCGGGCACCCCTGCCGAGGACAAGGTGGCAGCGATTGGCTTGCGACTACGCAAATGGATCAGCTTTCACGGAATCTCGATCAACGTGGAACCTGATCTTGATCATTTCTCAGGGATCGTGCCCTGCGGGATTTCCGAACATGGTGTAACGTCTTTGGTCGACTTGGGGCTGCCTGTCACGATGGCAGACATGGATGCCGCGCTACAGAAAACCTTTTCCCAAATATTCGAAACGATCAGGGCCTGACGTCACAAACCGAATCGTTTCGCGACTCCAGTTGGTTAACAATCCACACCCCAGCTTGCGCTCTGTTTCCAAAGCGCGCCCAAAACTCGCACAAAAGCCGAGTGAATCATGACAATTGTCTGTTCAACCCCACTCAAATGAATACAGGCCCGAGATTTGCGGTTAGACTGATTTCACCGTTCTAGAGTGAGTGGTGTGTTAAACCGGTAATCGTGGGATTTCTGCGAAAACGGAAAAGTTTTTTTTACGAGTCTGCCGTTCCGACCCCAAATCGGAACGGCAATTCATTTCTGGGGCATCCACCCTCCGTACTTCGCGCATCCGGCTTTCCCAAACTTTCTCACTTTGGCCGAAGCCGCATCAACTGCCCAAGGCCCGCAAGAAGTTCCGACTACCCGGTGATCAAGTGCGTGACGTTCAGCCAACAGCAGTTCTGATTTTTTCGGCGTGCTCCGCGATCAGGTCGAAATCCCCCATTGTTCCGGGCGCACGCAAAGCAACATCTTCGTGGCGAGGAAGAACGTGGAAATGCAGATGGAACACCTCCTGCCCTCCGGCCGTTTCGTTGAATTGCTGGATCGTTACTCCGTCAGCGTCAAAGGCCTTCACCACCGCCTTGGCCAGTTTCTGAACAGTGGCCATCACTGATGCCAGTTGCTGCGGAGATGCATCCAGCATATTGCGGCACGGTGTTTTGGGTATCACCAAAAGGTGACCGTCCGATCGGGGCATAATGTCCATGAACGCAAGTGTATCGTCATCCTCGTAAACGCGGTTCGCGGGGATCTCCCCCTTCAGGATCTTGGCAAAGATGTTTTCTGGATCGTAGGCGGTCATGTCAAATCTCCGATTTCGGCGTTACGCCCAGTTCTGCGTTTCGTCCGCACCAGGGTCAAGCGAAGAAACCTCTGTCACGCGCAGCGCTTGAATTTTGACAGCCAATACCCAACTGAAAGGTGAATTTAGCCGACAATGCACGTTTCGGGCCCCTGCCCGCGACAATTAATCTTGATCCAGATCAAACTCGACCATTGAAGGCGCCCTCTTCGCATTCTAAAACCAGCAGGAATCCCGCGCGCCGGAGAGGTCCGGCTGCGCGGTAGAATTGTAACAGGAGGCACCTAATGGCAGACGCAGCCATTCATGGTCACGATCATGAAGACCAGCGTGGGTTCTTTACCCGCTGGTTCATGTCGACCAACCACAAGGACATCGGGATTCTGTACCTGATCTTCTCGGCGCTGGCCGGGTTTATCTCGGTGGCGATGACCGTCTATATGCGGCTCGAACTGATGCACCCCGGTGTGCAGTACATGTGCCTCGAAGGGTTCATGGCCGACCCATGTACCCCCAATGGACACCTGTGGAATGTGATGATCACATATCACGGCGTTCTGATGATGTTCTTCGTTGTCATCCCTGCCCTGTTTGGCGGATTTGGCAACTATTTCATGCCGTTGCAGATCGGCGCGCCGGATATGGCGTTCCCGCGGATGAACAACCTGTCCTTCTGGCTGTATGTCGCTGGTACCTCGCTGGGTGTGGCCTCGTTGCTGAGCCCCGGTGGCAATGACCAGCTCGGTTCAGGAGTTGGCTGGGTGCTTTACCCGCCGCTGTCCACGACAGAGGGCGGCATGTCCATGGACCTTGCGATCTTTGCCGTGCACGTATCGGGCGCCTCCTCGATCCTCGGCGCGATCAACATGATCACCACGTTCCTGAACATGCGTGCCCCGGGCATGACCCTGTTCAAGGTGCCGCTGTTCAGTTGGTCGATCTTCATCACCTCGTGGCTGATTCTTCTGTCGCTGCCGGTTCTGGCAGGCGCGATCACCATGCTGCTGATGGACCGCAACTTTGGCTTCACCTTCTTTGATCCAGCCGGTGGCGGTGACCCGATCCTGTATCAGCACATCCTGTGGTTCTTCGGCCACCCGGAAGTGTACATCGTTATCCTGCCCGGTTTCGGCATCATCAGCCACGTGATCGCCACCTTCTCGCGTAAGCCGATCTTCGGTTACCTGCCGATGGTCTGGGCGATCATTGCGATCGGTGTTCTGGGCTTTGTCGTCTGGGCGCACCACATGTACACCGTTGGCATGTCGCTGCGTCAGCAGGCCTACTTTATGCTGGCAACGATGGTCATCGCGGTTCCAACCGGCGTTAAGGTCTTCTCATGGATTGCAACCATGTGGGGCGGCTCGATTGAGTTCAAGACGCCGATGCTGTTCGCCTTCGGCTTCCTATTCCTGTTCACCGTTGGCGGTGTGACCGGTGTTGTTCTTTCTCAGGCCGGTATCGACCGTGCTTATCACGACACCTACTACGTCGTGGCACACTTCCACTACGTGATGAGCCTGGGCGCCGTCTTTGCGATCTTCGCGGGCGTATACTTCTACTTCTCGAAGATGACGGGTCGCCAGTACTCGGAATTCTGGGGCAAGGTTCACTTCTGGCTGTTCTTCATCGGCGCCAACCTGACATTCTTCCCACAGCACTTCCTGGGCCGTCAGGGGATGCCGCGTCGGTATATCGACTACCCCGAGGCATTCGCTCAGTGGAACTTTGTCTCGTCGATTGGTGCGTTCATCTCGTTCGCTTCGTTCCTGCTGTTCTTCGGCATCGTGATCTACGCCCTGCTGCGCGGCGCTAAAGAAACACGCCCGAACCCGTGGAACGAATACGCAGACACGCTGGAATGGACCCTGCCCACCCCGCCGCCCGAACACACGTTCGAGCAGCTTCCAAAGCAGGAAGACTGGGACAAAGGCCACGCGCACTGATCCCTTCCATTAAGGAACAAAGAAAGCCCCGCCTCGTGCGGGGCTTTTTCATTACCCGTCGGTAACGCGCGTTGGACAGATGCTCCGAGACTCCCAAAAAGATCGCAATTTGAAGTTCATGATGTTTCAGATGATTGGCGGACCTTCACATCAGTCCACCATGTGCAGAACGTTGCTATCGACATGCGTCAGGCAATCGGTGAGCAAGGTCATGCCCATGGGACGCATGGATAGCACCCTGTACTGACCTTTGTGGAAAGTCGTCAAACGGCAGAGATCGAAAAAATCCAAAAATTAGGCTATTATGGAAACTGAAACTCTGAGATCGGGGTGATCCAATGCCCGAAATTGATTTTTGGTATTCCATTGGCAGTACGTACAGCTTCCTGACGATCATGCGCTTGGACGACTGGTGCGCTGAGAATGATGTCGCAGTTGCGTGGCGCCCTTTCAATGTCCGAAGCGTCATGTCCGAACAGAAGAACATCCCATTTGCTGGTAAGCCTGTTAAGTCGGCGTATATGTGGCGCGATATCGAGCGGCGAGCTGCCAAGTATCATATCCACGCCCGTCTGCCTGCGCCCTATCCAATTTCTGACCTCGAACTTGCCAATCAGGTCGCATTGATGGGAATACAGGATGGATGGGGCAAGAGCTTTACACAAAACCTCTACCGGATCTGGTTCGAAGACGGCATCGAAGCTGGCAGCGAGGCGGCAATTTCCGAGGCTCTTTTACGGTGCCAGCAAGACCCTCGTCTGACTCTGGCACGTGCCCGCAGCCCTGATGCGGTTTCAGCACTGGAATTCGAAACTGACCGCGCCTCCCGTCTTGGCGTATTCGGCGCGCCCAGCCTTGTCGTGCGGGGCGAGGTTTTCTGGGGCGACGACCGGCTGGACGACGCCTTGTCATGGTCGCGCGTAGGTCACGTTGTGTGATCATTTGGCGTCGACTTTGCATTGCAAGACGTTATTTTTTGACCATGCCCTACCGATGGAATCAAACCTCTGGATCGAATCTGGAACTGCGCCTGTGGCCGCATAACTCACTGCCGCCAAAATGGGCTATGCGTGTTGTTCTGGCGGTCTTTTTGTTCGGCCTCATCCCCATGATGGCAGTTCTGGGTTCCGTGCTGTTATGGGGTTTACTTCCATTCCTGCTGCTGACAGTGGTCGGATTGTGGTTGGCAATACAGGCGAACTATCGTTCCCGCAGCGTTTTTGAGGTATTCACTCTGACAGGTACGCAGGCCCGGCTTGTCCATCACCATCCCGGCCGAGGGTCACAGGAATGGACCTGCAACCGATACTGGGCGCGCCCTGAGATGCACAAGCATGGCGGCCCCGTACCCAACTATGTCACGCTGAAGGGCGACGGGCGCGAAGTGGAAATCGGGTCTTTCCTGACCGAAGAAGAACGGATCGCCCTGTATGACGATCTGACAGAGAAACTGCGCGACCCGGTCGCGCAGTAACGTCGTGTTTGAGGCGAAAGCGGTCAGCAGCTGCCGCTTGCAGCCGCGCAGAGCTGATCTTTGACCATCGGTCCCACTTTGCCGAAATCCATTTGGCCAGTGTAGCGCGACTTCAGCTCGCCCATCACTTTGCCCATATCCCGAATCGAACCAGCGCCTGTTGACGAGATTGCCGTCTGGATGGCCTGAGAGACCTCATCTTCATCCAGTTGTTTGGGCAAAAATTCCTCGATAACTTCGACTTCGCGAAGCTCACGCTCGGCAAGGTCCAACCGCCCGCCCTCTTCATAGGCGCGCGCGCTTTCCTTGCGCTGTTTGGTCATTTTGCCAAGGATTTCAAGAACCTCGGCATCGCCGCAGCCCTTCGCCTCTTCGTTGTCAGAGGCACGTGACGCAATGTCACGATCCTTGATCGCGGCATTAATCAGCCGCAGCGTCGACAGACGCTCGGCCTCCTTATCTTTCATTGCCTGCTTCAGGGCTGAGTTCACCCTTGATCGCATATCCATATGATCTGTCCATCCCCATGGAAAAGGAACCACGACCATATCTAAACAAAAAGCGTGATACAACAGGGAAGAAATATGGCTAACCTATTGATTTTTAACAATAGCACAAAATTTGAACAGACTTGACCCAAGCGCCCAAGCCCCTTAGGTATGCGCCGATTTACCCTGCAAGAGAGTCGCCCCATGTCGCAGAACGCCCCGACCAAGCCCACCGCATGTCTGGCATTGGCCGACGGAACATTGTTCTACGGGATGGGCTTTGGCGCCACCGGACAGACCGTGGCCGAACTGTGCTTTAACACCGCCATGACCGGCTATCAGGAAATCATGACGGACCCGTCCTATGCCGGTCAGATCGTCACCTTCACCTTCCCCCATATCGGCAATGTCGGGGTGAACCCCGAAGATGACGAAACCGCTGACCCTGTTGCAGCCGGGATGGTGGTCAAATGGGACCCGACCGAGCCATCGAACTGGCGCGCGGCGGAAGAACTGAAAACCTGGCTGGCCCGTCGGGGACGTATTGCTATTGGCGGCGTGGACACCCGCCGCCTGACCCGCGAGATCCGTCAGCAGGGAGCGCCGCATGTCGCGCTGGCTCATGACCCTGAGGGGAATTTCGATATCGAGGCTCTGGTGGCGGCCGCACGCGGGTTTGCCGGACTGGAAGGCATGGATCTGGCAAAGGAAGTGACCTGCGCCCAGAGCTATCGGTGGGACGAGATGCGTTGGGCCTGGCCCGATGGCTACGCCCGTCAGGACGCCCCTGCGCACAAGGTTGTGGCCCTGGACTTCGGTGCCAAGCGCAACATCCTGCGCTGCCTGGCCACCGCAGGATGCGACGTCACAGTTTTGCCGGCCACGGCAACAGCAGCCGAAGTCCTTGCGCACGAACCCGACGGGGTGTTCCTGTCGAACGGTCCGGGCGATCCTGCGGCGACCGGCGAATACGCCGTGCCGATGATCAAAGAGGTGCTAGAGACCACCGACCTGCCCGTCTTTGGGATCTGCCTCGGTCATCAGATGCTGGCCTTGGCGCTGGGTGGTCAGACCGTCAAGATGAACCACGGCCACCACGGAGCAAACCACCCGGTCAAGGACCTGGATACTGGCAAGGTCGAGATTACCTCGATGAACCACGGATTTGCTGTCGACGCGCAATCACTGCCCGAAGGTGTCGTGGAAACCCATCGCTCGCTGTTTGACGGGTCGAACTGCGGTATTCGTATGAAAGATCGCCCTGTTTACTCGGTGCAATACCACCCCGAGGCATCACCTGGTCCACAGGACAGTTTCTACCTGTTCGAGCGGTTCGCCGAGGCGATGGCGAACCAAAAAGCAAAGGTATAACGGCTGCTTTAGTTAGAATTAACCCGCTGTTAACCTAAATATACCAACCCTGACACCGGTTTTACGTGTCAGGGTTTTTTTATGGTTGAACTGAACCTGCAACACTTTGCGCAGGCGGCGCCTATTCCTGTGCAGGTCAGAAAACCTTTGGGCATCTGCCTGCTTGAGAGTGGCCTGATTACCCAGGCGCAGTTGGAAAAAGCGCTGGATCTCAGATCCCGGCAGGACGTGCCACTGGGCGAGATTCTTGTGGCCGAAGGCTGGGTCAACCGCCGCGACGTGATGAACGCGCTTGCTGACCAAAACCATCTTCAATTTGCTGATCTGATCGCATCCCCGCCTTCTCTTGAGCTTTGCCAGATAAAGCCCGTTCGCTTCTGGCTTGAACATAACGCGATCCCTTGGAAACAGGTGGGCCCATTCCTTTTGGTGGCGACTGCCAAGCCGGATTGCTTTGAAACAGTTCGAGCGCACTTGGACAAAGTCGGCCTTACTGTCCTGCCCGTCCTTGCGGCGACAGATGATATAGACGGCACGATTGCCGCTATGTTTTCGCCCCAACTGGCAGCGGATGCCGAGACCCGAGTGGATGCAAAGCATAGCTGTCGATCCTGGGCACGTCGCGCACGGATTAAACCACTTGCAGCCCTGATCGCTGTGGTGGCGATTTTCGCAGCGTTACCAAAAATTGGACTGATGTTCTTCGTGACACTCGCGGTCTGCTCACTGATCTTGTTTTTTGCACTACGGTTAAGCGGCTTGCTGAGTTTTCTGCACCAGAGGTTTCAGACCCCCAAAAGCGCCCCGAAACCCTTGCCGCAGCCCCTTCCCCGTGTGTCGATCATGGTGCCTCTGTACAAGGAAGAAGAAATAGCAGACGCCCTGATACGACGGTTGCAACGCCTGACATATCCCAAGGCCTTATTGGACGTCATTTTGGTTCTTGAGGCATCCGACGATGTCACACGCGCGGCGCTTGCGCATGTCGACCTGCCGTCTTGGATCAGGTCCGTCGAAGTTCCGGCATCAAGCGGGCTGACAACGAAACCCCGGGCAATGAACTATGCACTCGATTTTTGCAGGGGCGACATTCTGGGTGTCTGGGACGCCGAGGATGCTCCACAGCCCGATCAGATCGAACGTGTGGTCACGCATTTCGCGAATGCAGACGATAGCGTCGTCTGTCTGCAAGGGGGACTGGACTATTACAACCCGCGCACCAACTGGAGGTCGCGCTGTTTTACAATCGAATACAATAGCTGGTTCCGCATTCTGTTGCAGGGTATCGCGCGCTTGGGTCTTGTGGTTCCGCTGGGCGGGACAACCTTCTTTTTCCGCCGGAAAAAGCTTTTGGAGTTGGGCGGATGGGACGCCCACAATGTCACTGAAGACGCGGATCTGGGTGTGCGGCTAAGCCGCGCGGGGTATAGAACCGAGATGGTCGACACCACCACCTTTGAAGAGGCTAATTTCCGCGCTTGGCCTTGGGTGAAACAGCGTTCGCGCTGGCTAAAGGGTTTCATGGTCACCTATCTCGTTCACATGCGTGACCCCGTCCAGCTTTGGAACGACCTCGGAGCCTTGAAGTTTCTAGGCTTTCAAGCGTTCTTTCTTGGAACGGTAGGGCAATTTCTGTTGGCACCCGCTCTTTGGGTGTTCTGGCTGACCGCGCTGGGGATGCTTAACCCGATGGAGGCACTGCTGCCGCGTTGGGCGCTGTTTTCGTTATTTGCCCTCTTCCTTGCCGCAGAACTCACAAACCTTTTCGCCGGAGTCCTGTCGGTTTGGGCGCGGGAAAGAAGGTTTCTTGTACCTTGGGTGCCAACTATGCCCTTGTACTTTCCGCTTGGGGTTGTCGCAGCTTACAAAGCGTTGTGGGAATTGATCGGAAACCCATTCTTCTGGGACAAAACCCAACACGGGCAAGCCTGCGAAGAGATTCAGCCAGAATAAACGTCAGTTTTCGCGGCGCACTGCATCCTGTTTCAGACGCGTCATGAAGGCGACGGAAATATGCTCTTTGAGCGCGCGGGCGGCAGCGGCTTCGTCACGGGCAGCGATGGCCTCGACAATGCCTTTATGTTCGCTCTGGGCGATCTCGCCTCGGCCCTGCACCGCCAAAGAAGTGGTTGCCATCAAAGCCATCGTTCGATGCACCAAATCCAATTGCTGAACCAAATAGCGGTTGTGCGAAGCCAGGTGGATCTGTTCGTGGAAACGGCGGTTGGCACGGGACAAAGCGGTCGGGTCATCGACCAATGCATCGTCGGCGGCAACCATATCCTGAAGCACCTTGATCTCTTCTTCGGTCGCGTGTTTCGCCGCCAGACTCGCGGCCAATCCCTCTAACTCACGACGCACCACGTAAAGCTCGGCCATCTGGTTGTGATCCAGCGAGGCCACGATCAACGACCGCCCATCCCGTTCCAGCAGCGACTGCGTCTCAAGCCGCTGCAACGCTTCGCGAATGGGGGTGCGCGATACGCCGAACCGCTCGGCCAGTTCGCTCTCGACCAGTCGGTCTCCGGGTTTGTAGACGCCCACGTCAATCGCTTCGAGTATCAGGCTATAGGCGTCCTTGTTGGACTGTTTGGACTGGGGCATGGGATGGATCGTCTCCTCGTTCGGACCTGTGTATCCGCCTCAGACCCCCGCAATCAAGTCCGGCATTGAAAACCGGGACATGGCGGCCTAAACCCAAGCCATGGTCAAACCTGCATTTGCTCACGTCACCCAATGGGTGTTCGACCTCGACAACACGCTTTATCCGCCGCATATGCGCCTGTTCGATCAGATCGAGGTGCTGATGACGGACTACGTGGTTCAGGCCATCGGCGTCGACCGGGCCGAGGCAGATCGGCTTAGGTCGCATTACTGGCGCGAATACGGCACCACTCTGGCCGGGCTGATGGCCGAGCACGACCTTGACCCGGACCCATATCTTCATGCCGTTCATCAGGTCGACATGAGCCATATGGACCCGGACGCCGATCTGGCCGATCACATCCGCGCCCTGCCGGGCCGCCGGATCGTCTATACGAACGGCAGCGCGCCTTATGCCGAGCGCGTATTGCAGGCGCGTGGCCTGAGCGGATTGTTCGATGCGATTTACGGCATCGAGCACGCAGAGTATCGCCCAAAGCCACAGAAAGCCGCGTTCGAAGCAATCTTTGAGCGCGACGGAATTGACGCAGAAAAAGCCGCGATGTTCGAAGATGACCCGCGCAATCTGGCTGCCCCGCACGAGATGGGGATGCGGACGGTCCACGTCGCACCCGAGCCGCACGAGGCCGATCATATCCACCATCATACCGACGACCTAACGTCATTTCTGTCCCGCCTGCGGTAGGCTGTCACACTACGACTTTCCGCGTATTTCGCAGACGCAGCATCGCCCCTATATGCGCCTCAGCGACGAATAGAAACGGAGACACCCATGACCGCGATCGAGGCCCCTCGGCGTCTGCCAATCTGGCAGCGTCTGTTGTTTGCAATTCCCCTGTTTGGCTGGATGGCCAAAGACGTTGCCCATGGCGAGGCCGAGGATTGGGGCTATGCCGCACTTGCGATCTTCAGCATGTGGGGTTGTTCGACCCTGTTGTTCGGCCTGCCGGGCCTTTACATCCCCGCCGTGATGATGGTGCCGGTGATGTTCTTGATCCTTTTGCTGATTACCCGAGGTTAAGACACGGGACAGGATGTCACTTGGCACACGCCTTGGAACCGCACTAGGGTCTGCCTAAGATACGGAGACCAAGGCCATGACTGAAAGCTGTGACATCCTGATTTCTGGTGGCGGGATTGCCGGTTTGACTGCTGCGGCAGCCTTTGGGACAGCCGGGTTTGACGTCGTGTGCGTCGACCCTGTTCCACCTGTTACCGAACGCGATGTCGACGGCTCGGACATGCGGACCACGGCGTTTTTGCAACCAGCACGCGGGTTGCTTGAACAGTGTGGGCTGTGGGAAAAGCTGGCCCCGCATGCCGCCCCTCTTCAGATCATGCGTATCGTGGATGCAGGCGGCGACGTGCCTGAACCACGTGTGGTGCGGGACTTTGACGCCGCCGACATTTCGGATCAACCCTTTGGCTGGAACCTGCCGAACTGGTTGCTTCGGCGCGAAATGGTGAACCGTCTGGCTGAACTTCCGAATGTCGATTTCCGCCCGGGGACCGGAACCGCCAGCCTGTTCACCCGAACCGCCTACGCCCGCGTCGGACTGAGTGATGGCAGCCGTGTTTCTTGCAAACTTGTTGTGGCTGCCGATGGGCGCGATTCCCCGATGCGCGAAGCTGCTGGAATTTCTGTGCAAACAACGCGCTACGGGCAAAAGGCGCTGGCCTTTGCAGTAACGCACCCAATCCCACACGACAATGTCTCGACCGAGATTCACCGGTCCGGTGGCCCATTCACTCTGGTCCCTCTACCGGACTGGCAGGGTCAGCCTTCTTCCGCGGTTGTGTGGATGGAACGTGGACCGCGCGCGGTCGAGTTGCTGAACACCGAGCCGCAAGCTTTTGAGGCCGCCATGACCGAACGCTCTTGCGGGTTGTTCGGCCCGCTGAAACTTGCCTCGCAGCGAACCATCTGGCCGATCGTCAGCCAGTCGGCTGAACGTCTGTCCGGGGAACGGATCGCATTGATGGCCGAGGCTGCGCATGTCGTTCCGCCCATTGGCGCGCAGGGTCTGAATATGTCACTGGGTGATCTTCGCAGCCTGCTGGACCTTGCCGCTGAACGGCCCGAGGGCCTTGGTGACGTGCAAATGCTGGATGCCTATCACAAAGCCCGACACACCGAGATCGCGATGAGGGTCAAAGGCATCGACCTTCTTAACCGCGCCTCGATGATCGAAACGCGGGCGTTGCGTGATGCTCGGGCGATGGGGCTGAACGCCCTCTATTCGCTGCCGACGGTGCGAAAGACACTGATGCAGATGGGCCTTGGCGTTCGGTGAATGCCGACGCTCAAAGAACCTGATCCAAGACGCGTTTCAACCGTGCGATGGTCCTGTCTACGTCATACAACTTATCCAGTCCGAACAGACCCAGCCGGAATGTGCTGAACCCGTCCGGTTCATCGCATTGAAGGGGCACACCAGCCGCGATCTGCATGCCCAGAGCGGCGAATTTCTTACCGTTTTGCACGTCCGGGTCCGACGTATAGCTTACCACCACCCCGGGTGCGCCAAAGCCATCGGCCGCGACAGAGATCACGCCCTTTTCCTTCAACATCGCGCGGACACCGTCACCCAGCGCCCATTGCGCGCGGCGTAGCTTGTCAAATCCATAGTCGCGGGTTTCAACCATCGTGTCACGAAAGGCGCGTAAAGCATCCGTCGGCATCGTCGCGTGATACGCGTGGCCACCGTTTTCGTATGCCGCCATGATCTGACGCCATTTTTTCAAGTCTATCGCAAAGCTGTCTGAGGTGGTTTCTTCCAACCGCGCCTCTGCGCGCTCGGACAACATGACCAAACCGGCGCAGGGCGACGCGCTCCACCCTTTCTGAGGGGCCGAGATCAGAACATCGACACCTGTAGCCTTCATGTCGACCCACGTGCATCCCGACGCGATGCAATCCAGCACCATCAGCGCACCAACCTCATGAGCGGCTCTAGCCATTTTTGTCACGTAGTCGTCGGGCAGAATGACACCCGCCGACGTTTCCACGTGCGGGGCGAACACCACATCCGGGCGCTGATCTTGTATGGTCGCAACGACATCTTCGATTGGAGCTGGTTCGAAAGGCGAAGGGCTGGAGTTCCCGACCTGCCGCGCCTTGAGCACCGTTGTCGAGGCCGTCAGACCGCCGGTTTCTATGATCTGGCTCCAACGATAAGAGAACCATCCGTTGCGAACGACCAGAACATTTCGATTCCGGGCAAACTGACGCGCGACGGATTCCATGCCATAGGTGCCGCCTCCGGGGATAACCGCGACGCCGTCCGCGTTGTAGACGTCTTTCAGCATCGCCGAAATGTCCCGCATGACCTGCTGAAACTGTACCGACATGTGATTCAGAGAACGGTCCGTAAAGACGACCGAAAATTCTTCAAGCCCATTTGGGTCAACGGTATCCAATAGTGCTGGCATGACACGTCCTTTCACTTTGCATTGCCGGCCCCAAATACGGGCACTTGGTGGCAAGTGATACCTGCCGAACGCAATTGACGTCAGGGAAGCCCATAAGTTCAATAGAAAACTTGATTTTTTTGGCAAAAAACACCCCAAAATGTGACGCCAAACAGTGTCAACGCCCCTTTACACCGATGCGTGTTTCTGACCAGATACACTCACTTTATGGAAGAAAGGTAATTCGGGTCGTGACGGCGCAAAAACGGATCAGTTTTCAAGTTGTTCGGGACGAGGTTAAAAGGCGAATCGAAACTCGAATTTGGCCACAGGGATCCTTGCTGCCGACGGAAACGCAACTCGCTGAAGAGTTCAATTGCGCGCGCGCAACCGTGAACCGGGCCTTGCGTGAATTGGCCGAACAAGGCTTTGTCGAGCGAAAGCGTAAAAGCGGTACGCGCGTCAAAAAAGAGCCCAGCAAACATGCAAAGCTGGAATTTTCGCTGGCGCGTCAGTCAGTTGAAAGCCAAAACTCTACCTACCGGTATTCCCTGGTCGAACGGAACGTGGTTGCAAGTCCGGGTTGGCTTGCATCACAGCTTAGCGTTTCGCCGGACGTGCGGGTGCTGCACGTGATTTGCATGCATTACGCCGACAATCGCCCCTTCCAACTGGAAGAACGCTGGATCAACATAGATGCCGTCCCAGAAGTTGAGCACGCCGATCTGAACGCACATGGCCCGCACGAGTGGTTGTTGAATGCAGCTCCTTTCACCGAGGCCGAGGTCGCATTCTGCGCGGTGTCTGCGGATGGTCGCCTGGCTGAATTCATGGGGACCACAGCAGGGGCATCCATGATTCAACTTGAACGCACCACATGGAAGAACGGTCAGCCCATGACCTTTGCGCGGATGACCCATCATCCGGGGTACCGCATCCGCACAAAATACTGATTTAGCCGATTGGCCCGGGTAATCGCTCTTCGCTGAGAAGAACATTGGCCTCGACATCTCCGGCTCCGGGCAAGGTCATGATTCGCCGTCGCAGGACACGCTCAAAGTCAGCAAGGTCGCGTGCAACGACCCGCAACCGATAGTCATACAGCCCTAGTACGTGCTCGACGGTTTGCACTTCGGGGATTGCGCTGACGGCGCGTTCAAAGTCCTCAAGGCTCACCTGCCCTTTGCGGGCCAGTTTGACGCCAAGAAAGACCGTCACGCCAAAACCCAAAGCTTCGGCGTTCAAACGCAAGCGGCGACCCTTTATCACCCCTGCATCTTCCAGTCGCCGAATACGGCGCCAGGTAGCGGGTTGCGACAGTCCCAACTTGCGCCCCAATGCCCCTGCGCTTTGCGATGCCTCCTGCACCAAAGCGCGCAGGATATTGCGGTCGATCTCATCCAACTCGATCATACTGGAAGAGCCACTTCGCTTTTGACGCGCGCGATGTGCATCAGGGCCTCGATATCCGCGATATGCGGCAGAGTCAGAATCTGATCCCGATAGAGTTTCTGATAGTGGGACATATCCCGCGCCAATATCGACAACCGAACATCCACACGGCCCAGAAAGGTTTGAATCTCTATCACCTCGGGCACCTGACGGGCGGCCGCTGTAAACTCGTCAAACGCGCGGGGTTGCGTTTTATCCAGCGTGACCCGAAGCGATACCTCTACGGCATACCCCAGCGCGGCCCAGTCGATGATGGCCTCCTGCCCTTCGATCACGCCGGCTTCCTGCATCTTTTCAATGCGACGCCAACACAGGCTTGCGCTGATACGACTGCGCTCGGCCAGTTCCGCGGTCGACAATGTGGGATCAGATTGAAAATGGCGCAGGATTCGCCGGTCGACGTCGTCGAGCATGATTTTTTCCAATTCTGGCAATTGAGAGAATAATTTCTCACAATCCATACAGAATAACAAGGAAAACGCTATCGCTATCTCGAAAGATCGCAAGTAGAACCGTCGCCAAGTCAAACAGAAAGGACCAGCGACATGCGCGTCTATTACGATCGCGATTGCGATATCAACCTGATCAAAGACAAGAAAGTGGCCATCCTGGGCTATGGTAGCCAAGGCCATGCCCACGCACTGAACCTGCGTGACTCGGGCGCAAAGAACCTTGTCGTTGCGCTGCGCGAAGGCTCGGCCTCGGCCAAGAAAGCCGAAGCCGAAGGTCTGACCGTGATGGGCATCGCCGAAGCAGCCGCATGGTGTGACCTGATCATGTTCACCATGCCCGATGAACTGCAGGCCGAAACCTACAAGAAATATGTGCATGACAACATCAAGCCCGGCTCGGCCATTGCCTTTGCCCACGGCCTGAACGTCCACTTCGGCCTGATTGAGCCGAAAGAAGGCGTCGACGTCATCATGATGGCCCCCAAAGGCCCCGGCCACACCGTTCGTGGAGAATATGTCAAAGGCGGCGGCGTACCCTGTCTGGTTGCCGTCGATAAGGACGAAACCGGCAAGGCGCTGGAAATTGGCCTGTCGTATTGCTCGGCCATCGGTGGCGGCCGCTCGGGCATCATCGAAACCAACTTCCGTGAAGAATGCGAAACCGACCTGTTCGGTGAGCAGGCCGTTCTGTGCGGCGGTCTGGTCGAACTGATCCGCTGCGGCTTTGAAACGCTGGTCGAGGCAGGTTACGCGCCTGAAATGGCCTATTTCGAGTGTCTGCACGAAGTGAAGCTGATCGTGGACCTGATCTATGAAGGCGGCATCGCCAACATGGACTACTCGATCTCGAACACGGCTGAGTACGGCCAGTACGTCACCGGCCCGCGTATCCTGAAATACGACGAGACCAAAGCGCGCATGAAAGAGGTTCTGAACGACATTCAGCAGGGTAAATTCGTTCGTGACTTCATGTTGGAAAACGCCGTTGGCCAGCCGACCATCAAAGCGTCGCGCCGTGCCAATGACGAGCACATGATCGAGGAAACCGGTGCCAAGCTGCGCGCCATGATGCCCTGGATCTCGGCTGGTAAAATGGTCGACAAAGAAAAGAACTGATCCTTTTGGGATAGTGCGAAAGGGCGGCCCACGGGTCGCCCTTTTTGTCCGGGCCGGAGGGCGTAAATGGTCGATCAACCCACATCCCGCGACTGGAGCGGTGTATTCTCTCTGGGCCTGATCTGGGGCGGCACATTCATGGTCGTCGCCATGGCGCTTGAAGGGTACGGACCGATCACAGTCGCGACCGCGCGCACCACTTTGGGTGCGGTGACGTTGCTGGGGCTTATGGCCGTCACAAAACGTCGGATGCCCGGATTTTCTGCGGCACTGTGGTGGTCGATTGTGATCATCGGCATCCTGTCCTCGGCCCTACCCTTCCTGTTGTTGAGCTGGGGGCAGCAATTTGTACCATCGGCTTTTGCAGGTCTGTCGATGGCCGCAATTCCACTGATGGTTCTGCCGCTGGCGCATTTCTTCTCGGATGAGCCTCTGAATGCGCGCCGCCTTGTGGGTGTATGTCTTGGATTTTCCGGCGCGCTGGTGCTGATCGGACCGGGATTGGCGCAGATCGGGCAAGGCACGGAACCTCTGGCCCAACTGGCCTGCGTCAGCGCCGCGCTGTGCTACGCCTGCGCATCCATCTTCACACGACGGTGCCCACCGATTGACCCCGTGGTTCTGGCCGCCCTGACCCTGTTGGTTGGCGCGATAATCTTGCTTCCCATCATGTTGATGACCGAAGGGTTGCCGGCATGGGAAGGTACTCGACCAAGCCTAGCCATCATCGCACTTGGCCTCGTGCCAACGGCGCTTGCCACATTGCTGCGCGTTTCGATCATCCGCAGCGCAGGATCGGTTTTTCTGACGCTGGTGAATTACCAGGTCCCAATCTGGTCAATGGTTTTTGGCGCATGGATTTTGTCCGAAGCGTTGCCACTTCGGTTCTTCGTCGCCCTAGCCATGATCCTGACCGGCTTGGCGATCAGCCAATGGTTCAGCCTGCGCAAGATGCTATTTGGTTACTAACCGGTAACAGCCTCGACTTCGGCCACGATACCGTCGACGACCTGACCCAACAAGGCATCGTCCTCGCATTCTGCCATGACACGGATCAGCGGTTCGGTCCCGGACTTGCGGATAAGAAGACGCCCCTGCCCGTTCAAACGCGCCTCGGCATCCGCGATTGCGGCCTGAACGCTTGCGGATTCCAACGGCGTCTGCCCGTCTGCATAACGCACGTTCTTCAACAACTGAGGCACGGTTTCGAACTGCGCCGAAAGCTCGGACGCCTTGCGGCCAGAATGGACCATCTCGGCCAAGAAATGCAGTCCCGCCATAAGACCATCGCCGGTCGTCGCAAAATCGCTCATGACGATGTGGCCGGATTGCTCGCCACCCAGATTGAACCCGC
Source organism: Ruegeria sp. HKCCD7221 (assembly GCF_013031225.1). Lineage (NCBI taxonomy): Bacteria > Pseudomonadati > Pseudomonadota > Alphaproteobacteria > Rhodobacterales > Roseobacteraceae > Ruegeria > Ruegeria sp. HKCCD7221. The sequence goes on along the minus strand of NZ_WPZE01000001.1, from coordinate 472,669 downwards.
CTTCACGCATCCGCTCAACCACATAACGGTCGCCGACCGCCGTTCGCTCCAGCCGCAGCCCCTGAGCGATGAGATACCGCTCCAACCCAAGGTTTGACATAACCGTAGCAACCAAAGCGCCGCCATTAAGCCTGTCGGCCTTGGCCCACGAGGTTGCCAGCAAGGCCATCAACTGATCGCCGTCGGCCACTTGTCCGTGTTCGTCGATCATGACGACGCGATCCGCATCACCGTCAAGGCAAATCCCAACGTCTGCACCATGCGCCACAACCGTTTCTGCGGCCAGTTGCGGCTTGGTTGAACCACAGTTCAAATTGATGTTCTTGCCGTTGGGCGCAACGCCAACGGGAACAACCTCGGCCCCCAGTTCCCAAAGAACCTCGGGCGCGGTCCGGTGCGCGGCACCGTTTGCACAGTCCACCACGACCTTCAACCCGTCCAGTCGTAAATCGCGGGACAATGACGACTTGATACGCTCACCATAGCGGAAACGCGCATCGTCAACCCTCCGCGCACGCCCGATATTCTGCGCTTGGGCTGGGCGCACACCTTCTTCGATTAGTTTCTCAATCTCGATCTCGGCCTGATCGGACAGCTTGTACCCGTCAGGACCAAAGAACTTAATTCCGTTATCTTCCGCCGGATTGTGACTGGCTGAGATCATGACCCCCAAATCAGCACGCATTGACCGGGTCATCAGACCCACCGCCGGAGTCGGCACCGGCCCAAGCAAAAGCACGTTCATACCTGTCGACGTCAAACCGGCCGTCAAAGCACTTTCCAGCATATAGCCTGACAGACGCGTATCCTTACCGATTACCACCCGGTGTGCTCCGGATTGACTACGGCGGAAATACCGCCCAACCGCCGCACCGATGCGAAGGGCCATCTCAGCCGTTATCGGATGCGTGTTCGCGGTGCCCCGTACCCCGTCGGTTCCGAACAGCTTGCGCATAGATGTCACTCCGTAAATTCTTGCCTGTAGATGGCTTACCGGACGGCAGCCCAAAGACGCAAGGCTTGAGCCGTCTCAGCTACGTCATGTACCCGCAGGATCTGCACCCCTTGTGCTAGACCTGCCAACCCGACTGCAATCGACCCCGGCGCACGGGCATCCTTGCGCGTCTCTTTGCCGATCTGGCCGATAAAGCCCTTGCGCGATACACCCAATAGAATCGGACAGCCCAACCCGTGAAACAGGCTGAGGTTCTGGAGCAGAGTCAGGTTATGGGCCTCGGATTTGCCAAAGCCAATCCCCGGATCGACCAGGACCTTGCTGCGGTCCAGCCCCAGCCGCTCCAGATAATTCACTTGGCCGTCTAGAAAATCATACACATCCAGCAGAACGTCATCATAAGTGGGATTATCCTGCATCGTGGCCGGATCACCCTGCATATGCATAATGCAGACCGGCGCACCAACCTCGGCACAAAACGGCGCCAGTTGCGGATCAAAAGTGAAGCCCGAGACATCATTGATCAGCCCCGCGCCCGCCTTCCACGCGGCCTTTGCAACCGAAGATTTGCGCGTATCTATGGAAATGAGCGCATTCGTTTCAGCCCGAATTGCCCTGATCAGCGGTTCGGTCCGCGCGATTTCTTCGGCTTCAGGCACAAAAGAGGCACCGGGCCGTGTGGATTCACCGCCGATATCCAGAATGCTTGCATCATGGTCAACCATAGCCCGCGCAGCCGCCTGTGCCGCATGGACCGAGTTGTGAAGCCCACCGTCCGAAAAACTGTCGGGCGTGGCGTTCAGGATACCCATGATCTGAGGGCGGTCCATCGCCAGACCAGCAACCGGCTGGCGTGGTCTCGTCAAGCGATCCAAGTCCTGAACCGGTACTTCGCCTACCGGAAGAACCACAGGGGCATCCACGCGGCTAAGCCGCTCTACGTGAGAAAACCAAAGCTGCTGCCCAGCCAAGGCTACTGCCCCATCGGGACGAGCCGGGCCATGCTGAACCAAAGGGCGGTAGTATTCTGTCACAGTCGCGCCTGATCCACGGGTACTGCACGCAACGGGGTTTTCGGCGCTTCGGGCAAGCCCCCACCGATCACCATCATCTCGCTGGCCTCAAAAGTCGCGGCGAACCATGCGGCCAATGCAACTGCATCAGACGGAGCAGCAGACGGTCCATCCACCGCGTCTAGAACAATCTTGGACGGTGCCCATACGCAAATCTGGCCGTTCTTCATCGCCCAATCCAGTTCCGTTCGGGTCGACACAACGACACAGCGATGATCCCGCGCAGCCAGCACCCAAGCATTTTGTTCGATGGCCAGCAGGTCAATCCGACGCTGTGTCATCGCGTGCCCTGTTTGCGGAACCGCCATATCTGCGGCCCCGACACAAAGGATCAGCGGGCGTTTACGGTTCTCCAACTGATCAATCCAACCGGTCAGATTGTCGGACGCAATGGCCTCGTTCGACAAGAATACCAGTCGCGGGTGCGGGCGCTCTTCCTCGACCAGATCATGATGGGCCATATCCCGGCCACGCACGATCTCAACGCCCAAGGCACCTGGGCCGCGATCCAATTTTTCTATTCTTACAAAAGCCCTTACAGCCTGAGGCTCAAACAAAATCCGTTCCGCAATCCGGTCGGCCAGAGTTTCCAGCAGGTTTAGACGCTCGGCGGCCAGTTCATATGCGATTGCTTCTGTCACCCGGTCATAGGACAAAATCCGGTCAACATCATCGTCGATAGGATCGGTCAGCGGGCGCACTTCAACAACTATGTTAAAGCAGATGCGCTGCGTCGTACCGCGCTCCGCCTGAAATGCGCCGATCTCAACTTCGACAATATGGTCGCGCAGAGAAATGCGATCCAACGGCCCCAGAGTGGCAGTTGCCTCGGACCGCTCAGAGGGGTGCGCAAAGGCAAGACGGATTTCGGAACTCATGCAGCGAACCTTTTCGGGCTTTTGGGACGGGCTTACCCAAATTAAACGATGCGGGCGCGTATAACACCGCAACAAACGCCTTTCTAGTCGTCGAATGCGGCGTCAGGTGACGCGGAACCAGCTCATCATACCCGAAGCAGCATGTCCCAGCATATGACAATGCAACAGCCAGTCGCCCGGATTATCCGCCACAAGTGCGATTTGACGGGTTTGCCCACGCTCAACCAAAACAGTATCGCGCCACGGGCCCAAGGTCCCGTCCTGAAGGATCAGGCGAAAATGGTGACCGTGTAAGTGCATCGCGTGTGGAAACGCAGTCTCGTTGACGAACTCGATCCTATGGGTCGTCCCCTTTTGGACATCCAAAAACGGCTCTGCCGGTCGCTCGGCATTGCCGTTCAATGCCCAAAACCGCCCGAGCTGAGCCAGTTCCTGCCCCGAAAGCTCTGTCTCTCCGATCCTTGCCGTGTCCAGCCAACGCATCGCGCCTCCCTGCATCTCCATTCGATGCAGAGGAGTATCCTCAACCAAGACCTTAGGCATTTGGTTCGGGACCAATGGCGTAATTCCGGCTCGAGCAGGTTTCGACGGGCCGGAAACGCCGAACCGAACCAGCCCATAGCTACCGTCCCTTTCAAAACTCACGAGGTTCGCAGTACCAAAAGGTTCTGCCCGGACATCCACGATCAGGTCTACCCTTTGCGCCGGTGCCAGGGGAAATCTGTCGCTGACCTCTAGCGGACCCTCTAAGGGCATACCGTCAAGTGCAACGATCCAACCGGTCAGGCCATCCAGCCTAAGATCAAATATCCTGGCATTGGACGCGTTAATCAGTCGTAAACGCAACCTCTCGCCGCTGCCCACCGAATAGGCAGGATCAAACCGCCCATTGACGGAAACAAGGTTTCCCAGCCGTCCCGCATGGCTCAGGTCATGACCATTCCCAAAATCGTCCATGATTTGCGCGGTTTCAGGGTCCAGTCGCCAATCATCCAACATCAATGTCAGATCGCGATCGACATCCGGCGCGACCGCCTCTTCAACGATCAGCGGCCCGTAAAGCCCCCGCGCAACCTGCTCCATCGAGCGATTATGCGCGTGATACCAATATGTTCCGGCATCTGGGACCTTGAAATCATAGTCAAAGGAAGATCCCGGTTGAACGACATCCTGAGTCAGCCCCGGTACACCGTCCATTGCGTTGTCGATGCGAATCCCGTGCCAATGCACGGTTGTCGGCTGCGGCAGAGTGTTCGACAATCTTCGTTGGACGCGCGCACCCTGAGATACCCGGATTTCCGAACCGGGCACCTGACCGCCATAGGTCCAGACGCGCGTCTTAGAAAACCCTTCCGGGGCAATCTGTTGCACAGCTTCCTGAGCCACTAGCGCAGGGTATGAAGCCCACCCAAAGCTGGGCAAAACGACCGCCGCAGCAGTCGTTTGCATGAATTGTCTGCGGTTCAATGTCATTACGGGCCTCCCGGCCCGCAACATAAGTCAAAAAACATCCCGCGCCAGCAAGCTTCCAGCGCGGGTGCGTCAGTTAGTTGCTCGCCGTCCGATAGTTGTGACGGTAGAAAATGTGCACGCCAATGCGCGCCGTTTCCTTGTACACACGCGACCAGGACGGGCGAACCGCAGTGGTGTGGTAATGCGTGGCACCTTCGGTCATTTCACCGACTACACCATCAATGGCCGCCCGCGCGACTTTCGACACACGCTCGTAGGCCTTCTTCTCGTGGATCACTTCCTTGCGCCCATCACAGGTATAAGTGAACTGGCATTGGTACTTTTTGCCTGTCCCCTGCTTGATCACACCGCACAGCGAATTTGGAAACCGGCTGCTTTTGACACGGTTCAGAATAACTTCGGCCACAGCAAACTGGCCGCGAACGCTTTCGCCACGGGCCTCAAAGTACAGCGCCTCGGCCAAACACTTGAAGTGTTCATCCCCCGCAGCCGCAGGCTGTTCGTCCAGCCATGACTTCGAGTAAGACATTTTTTGTGGTTCAACCGTTTTTCGCGGTTTGAACAAACTCAGATATTCACGGAAATTCTGACCGGGCAATTCGCTCCGCGTCACAAGTTCACGCTTGGCAGTATCAGTGGTTTCCCTCTCAGCGACGGAAACACTCGGCAGCACGGTTGCTGCCAATGTGGCAACAGCCAGTATGTATCGTAGCATCAGATAACCTCGCACAGGCACATTCCGCGCCAAACCCTCCCCCGGCGGGCGCGACGAGGCTCATACCGAATTGAAACGGAAACGTCCAGTTTTCGCGGAAAAGCAAGTGGAAAATCGCCGTAACGTCAAAAATGATCGACGACGGCGTGCTTTGTTTCCTACTAATCCTAGCGGAAAGGGTAAGTGTCAACCCCCAAGTCTGGACGAAATCGCTAATTGCGCGGCAGCCAGCCGAGCGACCGGCACGCGGAACGGTGAACAGGACACATAATCGAATCCGAGCTCTCGGCAGATGGCAATTGATTCGGGATTGCCCCCGTGCTCGCCGCAGACGGACAATGTCACGTCCGGCTGGGCCTGTCTGCCGCGCTCGGCCCCCAATCTTAGCAACTCGCCCACACCGTCCGGATCAAGCACGTGGAACGGGTCTTCGGCGAAAACACCCTGCCGAACGTAAGCCGACATAAAGCGCCCCGCGTCATCTCGGGAAAGCCCATAGGTCATCTGGGTCAGGTCGTTCGTCCCAAAGCTGAGAAACGAAGTCTGTGGCGCGATCTCGTCCGCCCGCAGACATGCACGCGGTGTTTCGACCATGACCCCTAGACGGTACTCGAACTCCTGCCCCTGTTCGGATGCAACCGAGGCTGCGACGGAATCGATACGGGATTTCACAAGCTCGACCTCACGCTTGGCCGAAACCAGCGGGATCATCACCTCGGGCACAACGGGTGCACCGTTCTTGCTGGCCTCAAGCGTTGCCTCGAAAATCGCTCGCGCCTGCATGTCATAGATTTCGGGAACAGTGACACCCAGCCGAACCCCGCGCAGCCCCAGCATCGGGTTATACTCGGTCATGGCGGCGACGCGGCGCTCGACATCCGACACCGGCAGGTCCAGCGCCTCGGCCAGCTCGCGTTGACCGCTGCGCGTGGTGGGCAGAAACTCGTGCAGAGGCGGATCGAACAGTCGGATACAAACGGGCTGACCTTCCATGATCCGGAAAAGCTGCACGAAATCGTCGCGCTGCATCGGCAATAGCCGTTCCAGCACCGCCTCTCGGCCCGACGAGGTTTGCGCAAAGATCATCTCGCGCATCACGATCAGGCGGCCGGGATCAAAGAACATATGCTCGGTCCGGCACAGGCCGATCCCCTGCGCCAGAAAGTTTCGCGCAGTTTGCGCGTCGGCGGGTGTATCGGCGTTGGCACGGATGGCGATGTCGCGTTCGGCATCGGCCCAGCCCATTAGCGTTTGGAAACAGTCATCCAGCGCGGCTTCCAGCATCGCGGGCTGCCCGGCAAGAACCTGACCGGAGGTCCCATCAATGGTCAGCGTATCGCCAGTCTGGAACACACGCCCGTCAGATGCCGTCAGCAGTTTCTTTTTCGTCTGAAACCGCATCTCGGACGCGCCGACGATACAGGGCAGGCCCAGACCGCGCCCGATAACGGCTGCGTGGCTGGTCATCCCGCCCTTCTCGGTCAAGACCGCGACGGCCGCATGCATCCCGCGTACGTCTTCAGGCGCGGTTTCGCGGCGGACCAGAATACACGGCTCGCCCCGGGCAGCGCTGGCCTGCGCTTCGGCGGCAGTGAATACTATTTTCCCTGTGGCTGCGCCGGGGCTGGCTGCGATGCCAGTGGCCAGCACATCCCGGCGCGCTTCGGGATGAACCTGACGGTGCAACAGTTCGTTCAGAGAATGCGGATCAACCCGCATGACGGCCTCTTGCGGTGGGATGATACCATCCTCGGCCAGCCGCACGGCAATCCGCATAGAAGCCCTTGCGCTGCGCTGAACGCGAACGCCATCCAGAATATGGACGTGGCCGTTTTCAATGACAAACTCGACCTGCATCTCTTCGCGCAATTTAATGCGCATCAGGGCAGCGTGCGCCTTAAGTTCGGCAAAAGCCTCGGGCGCGACGTCTTCCAAAGACGTCCCGCGCGGGTCCTTTTCCAAATACAGTGCGGAAACGCCTTCGCCCAATGCATCGCGGCCCTGGCTCTGACTAAGGTACCGGCCAGTCAATTGCGGCATTCCGGTCGTGGGATCAACCAGTTGCAGCACACCCGACCCACATTCACCCTGCCCGACACCGGGGATCATTTCCTGAATGACCAGACCCAGCCCGGCATCCGCAGGGGCACCCTTGGCCTGCCGCAACAGGCGCGCGGACGTCCCGTCCCAAGCCCGCGCCATCGAGCGGAGAACGGCAACCAGTTGCTCTCCTCTATCCTGGGGAAAGGCTTCGTCCGTTTCATCTTCGTAGGCGCGAAGCGATAGCTTCAGACCTTCGCGGCCGTCAGAGTCGATATCGTCAAATACGTCGGCATCCAAACGTGCGACATGGACGGCAAAGCTTTGGACAAAACGCAGGTAAAGCGCCGCCGCAGCTTCGACACCCATTGAATCGGACAGGTCCACATAGCGCGCGTCATTCATCCCGATATTCAGGATAGCGCCAGGCCCGCCCCAGTCAGGATCCTCAGAGCTTGGGCGGACACATAGCAACGCAGCCTGATCAAACTGTTCAAGAATTGCGTCAATGTCCGGAACCTGACCACTTGCGATCTTTTGCACGGCATCAAAGGACAAAGCCACCGTGCGTGGCACAGGCAAGTCCAGACGAACAAGGCGTTGCAGACATTTCGCCCGGCCACCATGAGATGTGGTCGCAACGGGCGCTGTCGGAGTAATAAGCGTGGTATGCGGGTTATTCTGCACTGCGGCACCTTTTGGTTTCACCGCAGCATAAGCCCCTGCACCAGTGGCGCAAGGGCGATCTAGCTTAACCTTCGATCTTGCTGAGGTCAGCCACGCGCGCACAAACCTGCCGGATCTGACTGAGCAGGTTCAGGCGGTTGCGGCGCAGGATATCGTTGTCGGTGTTAACCTGAACATCCTCGAAAAACGCATCCACCGGACCACGCAGGGCGGCCATGGCGGTCATGGCGGTGGGGAAATCCTCGGCCTTTTGCGCCGCCTCGATCTGCCCCTGTGCGTGATCCAGTGCCGCAAACAGCGCCTTTTCGCCGTCGGTTTCCGCGAATTTCACGTCCGCACCGTACGAGTATTCGACACCGTCCTTTTCCTCGGCCTGCGTCAGGATGTTGTTGGCGCGTTTGAACCCCTGCACAAGGTTCTCACCATCCTCGGTCGCGATCACCGCATTCAGCGCGCGGGCGCGTTTGACCAACAGGTTGAGGTCATCATTGCCGTCCATCGCGATACAGGCGTCGATGATGTCGTGTCGGATGCCCTCATCGCGCAGGAACACTTTGAGGCGGTCGTGGAAGAAAGACAACAGGTCTGCCGGGGCATTGGTAACGATTGCGGTCGCTGCTTCGACCTGATGGGCCAGCCCGTGAACCTCTTGCGCGGCGGCCTCGGCATCCTCGGCCTTGGCTTGTTTCGCCTTGGCCTCAAGCAAGGCAGCCTGCCATTCGGGCAGCTTCAGCAATTTGCCAAGCGCCCCTGCAAAAGTATCATTCAACGACAGGCGCAGATCGTTGGTCAGGATCAACCGGATCACCCCAAGCGCTGCTCGGCGCAGGGCAAACGGGTCTTTTGATCCGGTGGGCTTTTCGTCAATCGCCCAGAACCCGGTCAACGTGTCCAGCTTATCGGCCAGAGCGACCGCCACGGAAACCGGCGCGGTCGGCACATCATCGGACGGGCCAAGCGGAGAATAATGTTCCTGACTCGCCTGCCCCACCTCTGCTGGCAGATCAGCGGCATCGGAATAGTAGCGGCCCATCAGGCCTTGCAATTCGGGAAATTCGAACACCATCTCGGATGACAGATCGGCCTTGCACGCCTGCGCGGCCATCATCGCCAGCGCGGGTGTTGCACCTGTTGCTCCGGCCAGTTCATGCGCCAGCGCGGCGATGCGCTGAACCCGTTCACCCTGCGAGCCCAACTGCGCGTGGAACGTGACAGCATCCAGCTTTTCGACCCACGGTTCAAATCCGTCGGATTTGACGATGCGCAGGTCATTCTCCCAGAAGAATTTCGCGTCAGCCAAACGAGCCGACAGCACCTTTTGGTTCCCCGCCAGAATGGTCACGCCATTGTCGGCAGTTTCGCGGTTGGCTACGGTGATGAACTGTTCGATCCGGCCAGTCTTGGGGTTCTTCACGGAAAAGAATTTCTGATGCTCTCTCATCGAGGTCTGCAATACCTCGGGCGGCAGGTCGAGGAATTCGTCGTCGATCTTGCCCATTAGCACCACGGGCCATTCGACCAGCCCCGAGACCTCGGCCAGCAGGCCCTTATCCTCGACCACTTCCAAACCAGCAGCAAACGCCATGTTTTGCGCGTCGTTCCAGATATGCTCGGCCCGGTCCGCAGGGTTCAGGACGACGAACGCGCGTTTCAGCTTGGCGGCATAATCGTCAAACGACGAAACCGCGAAACGATCCGGCGCCATGAAACGATGACCGGCCGTTGTGTCACCGGATTTGATCCCCTCGACCTCTAACGGAACAACTGTTGTGCCCGCTTCATCGCTGAGAATGCAAAGGATCGAGTGCAGCGGGCGCACCCAGCGTAATGGTCCACTGCCCCAGCGCATCGACTTGGGCCACGGGAAATTGCGAATGGTGGTTTCAAGCACTTCGGCCACGATCTCGGCAGCCGGACGTCCAGTTTTTTCGATGGTGGCGAAATAGACTGCGCCTTTGGGGGTTTCGCGCTCTTCCAACTGATCGCGGGTCAAACCTGCACCACGCAAAAAGCCCTCAATCGCCTTGTCCGGGGCACCCACTTTGGGACCCTTGCGTTCTTCATGAATGGTGGGGCTTTCCGCCAGCAAGCCTTCGATTGCCAGCGTCAAACGGCGCGGCGAGGTCAGGGCGGCGGCCCCGGCATAGGTCAAACCGGCCTCGACCAGACCGTCGGTGATCCGCTTTTTCAGGTCCTCACCGGCGCGGGTCTGCATACGCGCGGGGATCTCTTCAGAGAACAGTTCGATCAGCAGGTCGGGCATTGTCAGTCCTTAGAAATTGACGATCGTCTGGATGACGATTGCATTGGCGATATCCACAAAGAAGGCGGATACAAGGGGCAGCACGATAAAGGCAATAGGCGATGGACCATATCTCTTGGTCACTGCGGTCATATTGGCAATAGCGGTAGGTGTCGCACCCAAGGCGAACCCTCCGAACCCGGCGGCCAGAACTGCGGCGCGGTAGTTGCTGCCCATCACCGGGAACAGCACCCAGATTACGAACATCACCGCAAACAACGTCTGCGCGGCCATGATCACGACAATGGCCATTCCAAGTTCAGCGATAGTCCACAGTTGCAAGCTCATCAACGACATGGCCAAAAACGCGCCCAGCGAGAATTCCGAGATCAGAGCCAGTGACGGTGTCCGCGACACGGGTGGCGCGTTGGGGGCCAGGGCCGTGCGGATATTTGCGATGACGATCCCCATGATCAGGCAGGGCACGAACAGAGGCAGCCTCAGCCCCGCCGCCTCAATGACCCCATTCAGCATATATCCAAAGATGATCGCCAAATTCAGATACAGCAGAACGCGCATGATGGTCAGGTGGTCGATCTTAGCCTCGGCCTCGGTGGCGTCCTCAGGCAGGCCGACCGTATGCTCTTCGTTTGGGCGGTCAGGCGTCAGGTTCTTGCCTTCAACCAAAAAGCGGGCAATCGGCCCGCCAACCACCGCCGCCAGTACAAGACCCAGAGTCGCCACGGCGACCCCCAATTCGGTGGCGCCGCTTAGACCGGTGACCGCGCCGACCTCAGGCGCCCAGGCGATCGCAGTTCCATGACCGCCGATCAGGGCAGCCGAGCCGAACAGAACCCCTGCCTGTGCCGGATAGCCGAACGCCACCGCGCCTGCCGCTCCAACCACATTCTGAGCGACAATCGTAACTAACGTCAAAATAAGAAGCAAAAACAGAGGTTTGCCGCCAGAAATCAAATCGGACAGACGAGCATTCAGCCCGATCCCTGCGAAGAACACGATCAACAGGAAATCGCGGGCAGAAAGGTCGAAACTCAGCTCAAGGCCGGTGATGAGATACAAAAACAGCAGAGTGAACGAGGCAAGCAAACCGCCTGTGACCGGCTCGGGTATGTTGAACTGACGCAGCAACGCGAAGCGCGCGTTGATCTCGGCCCCGATCAGGTAAACCGCGATGCCAAGCGTCGCGGTAAGAAAATTAGGAACGTGCAGCGCGGCGTCGTTCATGGGGCCCTCAACTCTCGGGTCGGGGTGGGCATTCCTCACCCACTACCGTTCCGTCATAGGCTTTCTCACCGCAATTATTTAGCGCGTGCCAGACAAAACCTTTGCCATCTTCTGTAATGGCGACAATGCGATCAACGCCGTAGTGGATGTTTTTGACCCCTACAAACGCGCGGGCCTGCCCCGATTTCAAAGCATCTGCGATGGCTATCGCATCATAACATTCGAACCAGCTTGGGGCCGTCAACGGCTCGGGGCTTTCGGCAGGCAAGAAGGCTGACAAAGTCGAAGCGTTTTCTTCTGTCTCAAAACAGGCCCGATACCGGATCGGCGAGCTGTCGGCGTCAATCGCCTGAAAAGCGGTGTGTTCAAGGGGAATGGACGTTTCACCATCCGCGGACAAAAGAACGACATCCTGATCCGAACCGGGTTCGACCGAATAATAAAACCCATAGACCTGTAAGTAGTACATGGCCGCACCAGCGATGCCAGCCGACACAAGCAACAAAATAGCAAGCAGTTTTCCGGTCATAGTTTCCACACCCCGATCACGCGACCTCTTTCAAACTTGCGAAAAATGCGACAGGTTTCAATCCAATACAGGTTGAGTTGAGGCACACGGAATGGACCCCACCCTTGCCGCCGGTTTTTTCGGCGCGTTGTTCGCAATCATGAACCCCATCACCAACCTGCCCGTCTTCCTGAGCGTGACAGATGGCCTGTCGCCCGCCGATCAAAGAAAGGTCGCGACCAAGACCGCACTTTATTGCCTGATACTGGGTGGAGCGTTTGCCGCTGTTGGCAACAAAACCCTTGGTCTTTTCGGCATCAGCGTGGACGACCTGCGTGTCGCGGGCGGGTTGGTTGTTCTCATGATTGGGCTGAACATGCTGAACGGGAACGAAAGCACCTCTCATCACGGGACGGAAGGAGAAAAACAATCCTACCCCAAGCCCGAAACCGTAGCTTTCTATCCGTTGGCCTTCCCCATTCTTGTTGGGCCCGGCACGATCACGACGCTGATCCTGTATGCGCACCACGTTTCCAAACCCGTTGACGCCATGATCTACTCGGGCGTTTTTCTGGCGGTGCTGTTCTTGCTGTTCATCACCTTCTGGAACGCATCGGCATTTGCCAAGCGGCTGTCTGCAAACGCCCGCGTCATCATGAGCCGTTTCATGGGCATGATCCTGTCGGCCATCGCAATCGGGATGATTGCAGACGGCCTGAAGGTTCTGTTGCCCGGTTTGGCGTGATCGAGGCATCAGGCCTCGAACCCGGCGGCCTCAGTCATCACAAAGGCGTCGGCGCATTGCTTGGCCAACGCCCGAACACGACCGATATAAGCCTGCCGCTCAGTGACCGAGATCACCCCCCGCGCGTCCAGCAGATTGAAAATGTGGCTGGCCTTGATGCATTGATCATAAGCCGGATGCGCCATCACGATCCGCTTGCCGGTTTTCGGGTCGTCATGTTCCTGCGCCAAAATAGTGGCGCACTCGGCCTCGGCCTCTTCGAAATGCCGCAGCAGAACCTCAGTATTGGCCACGTCAAAATTCCAGCGGGCGTATTCCTCTTCGGTCTGCTTGAAGATATCACCGTATTTCAATGGGCTGGGGGATTGGGGATCGTTGAACGGCATGTCCATAACATGATCGATGCCCAGCACATACATGGCCAGACGCTCAAGGCCATAGGTCAGCTCGCCTGAAACAGGCGCGCAGTCATGGCCGCCGACCTGCTGGAAATAGGTGAACTGGCTGACTTCCATACCGTCACACCAGACTTCCCAGCCCAGCCCCCACGCGCCAAGGGTGGGGCTTTCCCAGTCATCCTCGACAAAACGGATGTCATGCAGATCCATGTCGATCCCGATCGCCGCAAGCGACCCCAGATACAGCTCTTGCAGGTCCGGCGGGCTGGGTTTGATCAACACCTGATACTGATAATAGTGCTGCAGCCGGTTCGGGTTTTCACCGTATCGCCCGTCTGTGGGGCGACGCGAGGGCTGCACATAGGCGGCAGCCCAAGCCTTTGACCCCAATGCGCGCAACGTGGTCGCCGGGTGGAACGTACCTGCGCCAACTTCCATGTCGTAGGGCTGTAGAATGGCACACCCTTTCGAGGCCCAATAGGTTTGTAGCCGCAGGATTATCTCCTGAAAAGAACGAGGTGCGCTGGACTGTTCGGTCATGACTTTCCCTTTGGGCGGATTTGCGCCCGGTTCCGATGGGTTTTGCCCTTCCTATGCAAGGGGCCAATGGGCGTCAACGTCCCAGTGCACCTTGGCTGTCACTGGACCGCCACACTGGAAATTCCCCGTAATCGGGGCATAGCGTTCAATGGTGCAAATCGCTTAGTCTGACCCAAAGATAAAACACTGCGGACACGGGCAGACAATGACACGCATATTCACTGCAATTCTGTTTCTATTCTTCTTTGGCGTGCGCGCCGTATTTGCGCAGCAAGACGCTGGCGTCTGGGTTCAGGTCGAGGCACAGCCCTCACTTCGTGAGGCGCAGGAACGGGCGCAGGTTTACGCCAACGTATTGCCAGACGTGAACGGATTTCGCCTCAACTCTGGCTGGTATGCCATTGTAATCGGACCATATTTGCAAAACGACGCCGAGCAGGTCCTGAGGGTTTACCGCGCTGAGGGCCAAATCCCCGCTGACAGCTACATCGCGTTCTCAAACTCATTGGAGCAGCAGTTCTGGCCCGTCGGAGTCAACATTCTGGATCGAGGGGTCGTAACGCCACCTGTCGAGCCTGCGGCCGAGCAGCCCGTGACAGGACTAACGCACCAAGTTTCAGATGAAAGCCGCGCGCAAGCCCTTCAGAGCGAGCGTCTTTTGACCGCACAGGAACGTAAAGACCTGCAGACGGCGCTTCAGGCCGCCGGGTTCTATAACTCGACAATCGACGGCGCGTTCGGTCCGGGCACACGCCGGTCGATGGGCGATTGGCAACGATTCAATGGATTTGAGGCTACAGGCGTTCTGACCACCGCCCAAAGGCAGGCACTGATGGATGCCTACAATGCACCCCTGATCAGTGTAGGCATGGCACGCCATAACGACCCGCAGGCCGGGATAAATATGGACATGCCACTGAGCGTGGTTGAATTCGAGCGGTACGAGGCGCCATTCGCTCATTTCAACGGCACCTCAAGTCTGGACGCCAAAGCCTTGCTGATCAGTCAGGACGGCGGCAAGGACACGCTGCGCGCGCTCTACGAAGTTATGCAATCGCTTGAGATCATCCCCTTGGAGGGCCCAAGACAGTTGCGCGCAGACAGCTTTATGATCGAAGGGCGCGGAAACGACATCGTGTCCTATACACAAGCACAATTGAAAGACGGCGCAATCAAAGGCTTTACCCTTGTCTGGCCCGACGGGGACGAGGCGCGCCGCGCGCGCGTTCTGGCCGCGATGAAAGCCAGCTTCACGACAACTGACGCTGTTCTGGACGCGGGTGCAGGGGCGAACGCAGATCAGCGCGTCGACCTTGTATCTGGTTTGCAGGTGCGCAAACCGCGTCTTTCACGCTCGGGGTTCTTCGCGGATTCCAGCGGTACGGTTCTTACCGTTTCCGAGGCAGCCGACACTTGCGCACGCGTGACACTGGACGACGAGCAAGAGCTGCAGGTTGCCTGGACCGACGCGGATTTAGGTGTCTCTGTCCTGCGGCCCAAAAACAATCTTGCGCCGATCAGCATTGCGGAATTCAACTCTGACACGCCCAGAATTCAATCCGAAGTGGCGGTTTCGGGGTTCTCTTACGAGGGGGCATTGGGTGCTCCGACACTGACATACGGCCAAGTGGCAGACATCCGCGGCCTGAACGGTGAAGAAGGTGTGAAACGCCTGGCATTGGCCGCCCTACCCGGCGACGCGGGCGGCCCGGTTTTTGACGATAGTGGCCAAGTGGTTGGCATGTTGCTGCCAACACCGTCAGACGGGCGCACCCTGCCCGCCTCGGTCAGTTTGGCAGCGTCAGCGGCACGTCTGAACGAAATTTTAGATAAGGCTGGCGTATCGGGGCAGTCCGGGCAGGCCACGGCACAGGTTACTCCGAATGAACTGAATCGCCGGGCCACGGGAATGACGGTATTGGTTCACTGTTGGGACTAACCAAGAGCCCAGTAAACCAAAGCGCCGCTCATTCGAGCGGCGTTTTTTTCAGACAATGTCCGGAGTGACTCGGATCAGCGTCGGGACCGGAGCGTCGAGTGCTGCCCGCACAGCCTTTTGCATTTCATCCAGACTGGATGGTTCTGCCGACAACGCACCAAATGCCTCGGCCAGTTTGCAAAAGTCGGGATTGTGCGCAACGACAGCATTGGGCGCAATCTGGCCACGGACCATGCTGTCCTCAATCTCTTTTAGCTTACCGTTATCCCACAGGATTATGGGCAATGAGAGCCCCAATTCAACCGCAACGCCCAGCTCCATCATCGTGTAGTGAAAACCATAGTCGCCCGCGATGACGGCTGTCGGCTTTCCGCGGCGGGCCACGGCTCCACCGATTCCCGCAGGCAGCGCATACCCAAGGGTGCCGAACCCCGTGGGGTGATGCCAGAGATAGGGATAGGCCATATCCCAAACCTCTTTCGCGACATAGGCGAACTGGGTCATGTCTGAATAAATCATCGTATCAGCCGGCAACGCGTCGCGCAGTGCGTCGATCACGGGCACAACACCCGGACGCACGGCGTCGACTTCGGCTTTCCAACGGGCCCGGGCCTCGGCCACCTCTTCCTTCGCCCAACCGGTCGCGGGTTTCACATGGTCAATGGAGGCCCACAAAGCATGGGCGAAACTCTCACCATCCATTTGAAGTTTGACCGCAGCGCGATGGTGATCCGACAGCACTTTGGGATCCAGATCCACACGGACAAGGCTTGCCGTGTGGCCCAATTCGTTACGCCACAGGTCAACTTCGCCCAGTTCTGCGCCCACCGCGACGACCAGATCGGCCGACGCGATCACTTCGGCACTGCCCGGCCGCGACAAGTGGGCCCCAAAATCCAACGCATAATTCAGACCGGCCATGCCCCGACCTGCAAAAGTCGTAAAACAAGCGGCCCCCAATTGCGTCAGTATCTGACGCCAAAGGTTCGACCGCGTGCCTCCACCCAAAATGAACAATGGCCGCCGCGCGATGTTAAGCATTGACAGAACCGGAGCAACATCCGGCGGCTTGACGCTGGTCCTGAGCCCGAATTGGTTTGGAAATGGCGCGGCATCAGCCTCAGCCTCAAGCTGAGCAATCGGCACCTGAATATGTTTGGGACGCGGACGGGCCAGTGCAAACTCTTCAAACGCGCGCTCCACCAAACCATAAGCGGCCTGCGCGGTGTTGGCCTGACACGACCAGTCAGCCACGGCCTCAGCCGCGGCGCGCTGATCCTTCATCTGGTGCAACTGACCGCTCGCAGCCTGCGTTTCATCCAGACAGGACGAGATGACCAGCATCGGGACTGAATCCGAATAGCCCTGCCCCATCGGAGTCATGATGTTGCACAGGCCCGGCCCGGTTATCACATAGGCCACGCCGGGTTTGCCTGTCGCGCGGGCGTAACCGTCCGCCATAAAGCCCGCACCCTGTTCGTGCCGCGCCAATACGTGCGTTATGCCCGCCTCTTCGATACCGCGATACATCTCTTGGTTATGGACGCCCGGAATACCAAAGATCACATCCACACCACGCTCTTTCAGCATATGCGATATCTGCGCACCAAGCGGTCGTTTCATCAGCTTCTCCAGAATTGAACGGTGAACAGGGCATACACGGCCAGCAATTCGAGCCGACCCACCAGCATACCGATCGAAAGCAGCCACTTTGCCGTATCGCTTAGCCCTGCAAAATTACCAGCCGGGCCGATCTGTTCCCCCAGCCCCGGCCCCACATTGGCCAAGGCCGTCGCCGCCCCGGACACCGCCGTGATAAAGTCCAGCCCGGTCAAGGCCAATGCCCAGGCCAGAATGCCCATCGAAAGGACGAAAAACATGAAAAAGCTCATGACAGAAGTCAGCACGTCCGTTCCGATGGGGCGCCCATCGTAAAGCGGCATGAAGACCCCATGCGGCGATCGAATGCGCCTGATCTGGGTTTTGATCGAGGCGAACAACAATTGATAGCGGAAAACCTTGATGGAGCATGCGGTTGATCCCGCGCACCCGCCGATCAAGCCGATCAGGAAGAAGACCATCACTGGGAAGCTTCCCCAGGTCATGTAGTTCACACTGGCGTACCCGGTGCCCGAGATGATCGAGGTGATATTAAACAGGGATTGCCGAAACGCCTGCTCCCAGTGATGCGGGAAGACCCACAGCAAAAACACCGTCATGACCAGCACCAGCACAATGATGGTGATCAGGAACGTCCGTATTTGGCTATCCTGCCAAAGGGACCGCGTATTGCCATTTGCAAGCTGCACGTACCGCACAAAAGGAAGCGCGGCGAGGATCATGAAAATTGCCGCAGCGTACTCGGTCGGCCCGGAAAACGCTGCGAACGAGTCGTCATAGTTCGAGAACCCGCCCGTCGCGATCGTCGTCATCGCATGCACCAAAGCGTCGAAAAAGCTCATGCCAAAGCCCGCGTAGACCAGAACGCAGACGAAGGTCAGAAACACGTAGATCAGAGAAATCTGCCCGGCAATCTCCTGCGCACGCGGCAGGATTTTCCCCATGGTTTCAAACCCTTCAGAGCGGAAGATCTGCATCCCTCCGACACGGAGTTCGGGTAGGAACACCATCGCCACAACGATGATCCCGATACCCCCAAGCCACTGGAGCACACCACGCCACAGCAGCAACCCCTGAGGAAGGTCATCCAACCCCGAAATAACGGTAGAACCGGTCGTTGTCAGACCTGACATCGCCTCGAAATAGGCGTCAACAAAGCGCAGCTCAGTCTCACCGAACAGAAACGGAATGGCACCAAAGAAGGGCAGAGCCACCCAAACTCCGGTGGTCAGCAAAAAGGTCTGTCGAATTGTCAGACCTTCCCCGACCCCGTTGGAACAGCTCATTGCCAGAACCACTCCGGTCAGGACAGTGATGACGCCGCTTTCAAGGAAAACGTGCCATTCGCCGCGCCCCTCGATCAGGTCCGCAATCAACGGCAAAATCATGGTCGCCCCAAGAATGGCGACCAAGAGGCCAATCACATATCCAACCGGGCGCATATCCGTCATGAGGCGCAGCGTTGGCGCGCCTGCACGACGGTGTCAAGCAATAGTCCGGTTTTACTTGGTCGTTTTGCCGGTCGGCACTGGCATTGCCGGAGGTGTGGACGGGGCACGCGTTCGCCGCATAGGGGCCGCAGGCTTTTCCGCTTCGGCCTTCTGCGCAACAGTTTTTACAACCACTTTGCTTGGCGCTGCCGGTTTTGCAGCCGCAGGTTTCGCGGCAGCCGGTTTTGCGGTGGCTGTTTTGGTAGCCGCAGGTTTGCTGGCCGCCGGTTTTGCAGCCACAGGCTTAACAGTCACAGGTTTTGCGGGTGCAGGTTTGCTGACCTTAGGTTTCGGGGCAACCGGTGCAGCCGCCACCTTGGGCGCGGGCTTTGCAACAGTGGGTTTGGCCTGGGCAGTCTTAGCGACGGGTTTACGCGCTGCAGGTGCTTTCGGCGCAGCAGGCTTTGCGACTGTTGTCCGACCAGCGCGCGCCGCAGGTTTCGCATCAGGTTTGGCCGCAACACTTGCTGGTTTAGCTTTAGCCGCCGCTTTGGGTTGAGATGATTCGGCCTTGGGTTTTGCAACTGTCTTCGCAGCCACAGCGGGCTTTTCTTTCACAGTCGGCGCGGCCTTGCGCGCCGTTTTCCGTACGGTTGGCTTTGCCTTTGGCTTGGCTTTTGGCTTGGGTGTAACCGGCTCAGGTGCAGACGAAGACGTGTGCAACGCATGCACCGAGACAAACGGCAACTCCAATGCCGATTGCGTCAAAATATGCATTATTTTCATTTGGTTGCTAACCGCATAGCCCGCCATCTTGATGGCGGCAGCCTGAAATTCCAATGGCTGGATAATCGGGTTCATACGTAGTCTCTCCTCTGAAAACAACGCAGCCAGCCGAAGAGTAATAAGCCCTGCCCGCCGCGAAGTTTCGGGCGGAAAGCGATGTCGCGCAGTTTCAGGCGTCGCACGTCTCAGCTTCCTTCAGGAGTGGCCCGTACCGCCAAGAAACGGCCCTGCCACGGCTGCATTCCACATGAGCCTACTTCAAAGATTGTGCTGTTGCAGCATTTTTCGCTGCGATGCGGCAAAAACATGCCGTAAGGTCAATACTGAGACCTTAAAACCTCACCCGACGTGAAACAGAGTTGAAAACAGCTTTGGGTCCAGGCTGGCTGACACAAATGTCGGCCCTTCCGTCAGGACAGACACTGCGTCATGGCTGTGCAGGCTTTCTTGATGGCTGGCGATAACGCGGAAATCACCCACGTGATGGTCCGCCAGCAACTCGGCGCAGAATAGCCGCGCGGCATCTTCGACAAAAATCGGGTTGGCCGCATTAAGCTCGGCAAAGGCCTGTTCGTCCTCGCGCTTGACCATGACCTGCGTCTCCGTGGGCACCGCGCGGCGGCACAACGCAATCAGATCTTCGAACCACAGGCAATCTGCATCACAGTCCACCACAACGGAAATACGCGCAACCGAGCGCTGCGAATGTGGTGTTGCCAATTGGCCGCGCGTGGACCGCGCGTGTTCGCTCAGTTCCAGCGAACAGGGACAGGTCGAGGAATACACATAGTCCAGATGCATGATCTTCTGGCGCACGCCGTTCTGTTCGACCAGTTCCAGCGCGATATCGTAGTACTGATAGCCCTCAAGTCCCGAACGCAGGCTTTTCACCTTGTCGGGATAGGAAAACCGCATCTGTATCCGCGCGTCAAAGCTGTCCAGATCGGTCATGTAGTCGCTCAACGCAGCCTCCATGACCTCAAAACTGAATGTCCGCTCGGCATGTCTGTAAAAAGACCGCATGATCCGGGACATGTTGATGCCCTTTTTCTCGGCATCCAGACTGACCGTGCCGGTGACCGAGGTCTCAAGCGTCAGATCATCGCCCTGTTTACGGTGGAACCGGATCGGCAGGCGGAAGTTCGAGATGCCAACGTGCTGAATCTGCTGCTTTGCCCCACGGATCAGGCTGGACGGTCCGTTTTGAAGATCGGGCAGCGTGGAGCGATAGGCTGCGTCAACCTCGAACCCTTCGGGATACTCGCGCGACAGCGATGGATAGTTAACCGGCACCAGCCCCGGAACAAGGCGCGCGATTGCGGGATCAAGCTGGCTGATCTCGGCCTCGGTCGCGGTCTGGGCCCATTTGCGCAGCGTCTTCAGCGCGGCTGCGGCTTCGTCATTGTTTGGGGCTTCGTCAATGTCACGGGGATGCACGTTCATCGATCGGGTTTCCTTGGGGTTGGTCGCCGGACTATATACAGCTTTGGCGTGTTTACCAATTATTCTCTATACGTCGGAAAACACAGTCCGGATCGAATTTCGGTGCGGGAAAAGCAATTTACCACCCCGCACACTAACCTTTGACAAAACCCTATCAGGTCTGGACGCTTCCTTATCGCTGAGAAGCGGCCAATGCCTGCCTGATATCGGCAAGCAGGTCGCCTGCGTCCTCAAGCCCAACCGAAAAACGGATCAGGCCCGGTGTGATCCCCAATTCATCCTTCTGCGTGTCACTCAGGCGCTGATGGGTCGTCGTAGCCGGATGGGTTGCAATCGACTTTGCATCCCCAAGATTGTTTGAGATCACCGGAATCGTCATCGCGTTGAGGAAGGCAAATGCAGCCTCTTTTCCACCCTTGATGTCCAATGACAGAACCGTGCCGCCCTTGCCGCCTAGTTGAGACTGAACCAAAGCGTTCTGCGCGTGTGTCTTCAGGCCGGGATACAATATGCGTTCCAGCGCGGCATCCCCCTCTAACGCCTCGGCAATGATCTGGGCAGACTCGGCCTGCGCGTTGACCCGCAAGGTCATCGTTTCCAGACCTTTCAACATCACCCACGCGTTGAACGGGCTAAGCGCCCCCCCGGTGTGTTTGAGATACGGCTCGATAGTTCCGCGAATGAAATCCTTGGTGCTTATGATGACGCCGCCAAGCGCCCGCCCCTGCCCGTCAATGTGCTTTGTTGCAGAATAAACCACCACATCCGCACCTTGCTGGATCGCACGCGAGAAGACCGGGGTCGAAAAAACGTTGTCGACAATCACGGTCGCGCCGACAGCATGAGCAAGTTTGGCAACAGCCGAAATGTCGATCACTTCGAGCGTCGGGTTCGACATGGACTCGAAAAACACGGCTTTAGTATCCGGGCGGATCGCCGCTTGCCACGCGTCCAGATCGGTGCCATCTACAAACGTCACCTCGACCCCATAGCGGGTCAGGATGTTTTCAAGGATATACAGGCAAGAACCAAACAAAGCCTTGGCCGAAACCACATGGTCGCCCGCTTTCAGCATCGAGGTCAAAGCAGCATTCACCGCCGCCATACCAGACGCGGTGGCAAAGGCGTCCTCGCCCCCTTCCAACGCCGCGATGCGCTGTTCGAACATCGACACGGTCGGGTTCCCGTAGCGGGCATAAATGAACTCATCCGGGCCGGCTTCGATGAACCGTGCCTCGGCCTGTTCAGCGTTTTCGTAAACAAAGCCCTGCGTCAGAAAGATCGCCTCGGACACTTCGTTATATTGGCTGCGACGAATGCCGCCGTGGACGGCTTGGGTGCGTTTGTTCCAGCTCTCGCTCATCTCATTCCTCTCGGCCCTTGCCTAGCAAGGGCATCAAAAAAACCCCAGACGCGGTCAAGCGAAAGGGGCCTTTCATCCTGACCTTTTAGCGGTGTTATTTAGCGTGGCCCGCAATCCGGTAACAAATCGCCACGTATTACCTTGCGCTTACGCCTCAGTTGTCAGCGCGTCAACCCTGACCGGTGCAACGTCACGGGTCCGCTTCGCCCCGCTCACCCAAGCGCCATAGCGCCCAGGCAAAACGGTGCCACAATATCTTGTGCCGGGCATACCGCCGCTGGTCACGGCTTTTTGCCTTATCTCAGTCACAACAGCTATTGCCCTTCGGTCAGAAAGCCCCATGATCCTCTCAACCTGAGGAGACATCATGATCGACTTGTATTTCTGGCCCACGCCAAATGGTTGGAAGGCCTCCATCGCGCTGGAAGAGATGGAGTTGCCCTATACAACTCATCTGATCAACATCGGTAAGGGCGACCAATTCGACCCCGAGTTTCTGAAGATCGCTCCGAACAACCGAATGCCTGCAATCGTCGACCCAGACGGACCGGACGGACAGCCGATCTCGGTTTTTGAAAGCGGCGCGATCCTGATGTATCTGGCCCGCAAGACCGGCCGGTTCTATGGCACGACGGAACGAGATCGAGTGGCGGTTGAAGAATGGTTGATGTGGCAAATGGGCGGCGTCGGACCGATGGCGGGTCAGGCGCACCATTTCCTTAAATACGCCCCACAACTGGACCCGCCTCAGGACCTGCCCTACGCGAAAGATCGGTATCGCGCTGAGGTTGGCCGCTTGTACGGGGTGCTCGATCGTCGACTGGCTGAGAATGAATATGTTGCAGGTGACTTCTATTCTATCGCCGATATTTCGATCTGGGGATGGGCTAGCTTGTGGGAAGGACAACAGCAGGTGCTGGAAGACAAACCTCATTTCACCCGCTGGCTGGAAACCGTCAGCGCCCGCCCCGGTGTTCAAGCTGGTCGCGCACTACACGCCGAGCTGCGAGGAGATCACCGGGACAAGCAATCGCAGGGGGTTTTGTTCAAGCGGTGAGGCTGGCAGACTTTTGAACCGCGCCCGACTTGAAACTGCTAATATTGTGGTCGGTGATCACCGGCGTCGGACTCACCACCGCCGAAATGCCGCGCCAGATCGTTAATCGGGCTGCGATACGGCAAATCCCTGATGCAGACTGAGTCCAACCCTTGAGATTGCCTAAGGTGTGACAGCAGGTGATCTGAGCCAAAGTCCTCGATCCAGAACCCAATGGACTCAAACAGGTTGGATTCGCTTTTCTGTGTGATGGTTGAACAGAGCGACCGGCCCTTTCTCTGCTCTACGCGCAGTTCCTGAAGGTCGTACCTAATATCACCTTCGATATCGTATCCGTACATAATAAGCTGAAAGCACGCACCCTGCTCTTGGATTCGTGTGCGCTTTGTCATGATTTCCGTGGTCGGCAAATATGTCGCGGGGTCAAACGTGTTCATCTCGAAGGAAGTGGTGAAAAAACCGTCGGCGTCTGCTGGCCCGGTGGCATGAAATCCGTCATCCGCATCCGGTTTCGCCTTCAGGATTTCAAATGCCGCATCGGCAGACAAGGGAACCGACACGCGGGACTTGTCACGTATGGATCGGGATGGGATCGCGATCAGGACAAACATTGACATGTACAGGCCCAACCACAGAAATATGCCACCGAAAACGACAATGAATATCGTCCACAATACCGCCATGACGCCTTGGTCTCTGGGCATATATTCCGGCAGTGTTTCCAGCAGCGGCAGGAACATGAGCAGCAACCCCAACACTGTCGCCGCGCAAATCGTATCCCACCAGACGCGTGGATACACCATGATCAAACTCAGAATAGCGGTCGTGCACGCCAAGGCGACCCCTGCCTTTATGATCGGGTTCGCAATTAAATCCGCAGACCCAAACAGAGATATCCCAGCAAACCATCCTAAGAACGGGAGTGCCAAGCTGACGACAATCAGCCGTCTCAATCGAAAAATGCGGTATAAATATTTGTTTTTCATATTTCTTTTTCCAATAGTTGAATTGATGTCTATCATTCAACTAGGGCGGCAATATGACCGAAGTCGGATTTCAGCGTTTTGCACGGGTTTTCCGTCGCGCCCGCATACTCCCCCCACCAACACATCCAGCATTTCCGAGATATCTTCGATCTCTTCGGCGATCACATGGGTCACCGAATGCGCACGCTGCATACGCCCCGTGACCCGCAACAACCGCCCCGAGATCACGGCGCGGCGAAAGCGTTCATAGATCGCACGCCAGACCACCACGTTCACGATACCGGTCTCATCCTCAAGCGTCAGAAAGATCACCCCCTTGGCCGTCCCCGGCCTCTGCCGCAGGATCACCAACCCGGCAACGGCCACCCGCGCGCCTTCGGGTGGGTCGTCCAGCCGCTTGGCTGGCAGACAGGCAGGTGGGCGCGGCCAGTCTCGGTTTGAAACCGTAGGGCGAACAGGGGCAACAAGCATGAGAACAAAAATAGAACATACAGCCAGAAAGTCCAGACATAGCGCGCCAAGTCGCAAATGAGGCTGGTCAGACCTAAATGCCTTCACTAAGGAAGAATTCGACAATCGAAAAAGGAAGACGCACGCAATGGCAAAGATCACCTATGTCGAGCATGGCGGTACCGAGCATACTGTCGAGGTCGCCAACGGACTGACCGTCATGGAAGGGGCCCGCGACAACAACATCCCCGGCATCGAGGCCGATTGCGGCGGCGCCTGCGCCTGCTCGACCTGCCACGTCTATGTCCATCCCGACTGGGTCGAGAAAGTTCCCGCCAAGGATGACATGGAAGAGGACATGCTGGACTTTGCCTTTGAACCCGACCCTGCCCGCTCGCGCCTGACCTGCCAGATCAAGGTCACGGATGAGCTGGACGGTCTGGTCGTTCAGATGCCGGAAAAACAGATCTAATGCAGTCCAAAGCGCCGCGCCTGCCCGCTCGCCTGTGGCAACGCGGGACCCGCGGCGCGCTGCTGGCGTTTGGGTTATGGTTTTCCGGAGTTGGCTTCGCCACCGCCGCCGACACTGTAACTGCCGCACGGTACACCGAACCCACCACACGCTATGCCCATGGCGTTTTGGGGGACGATATCGAATATGGTGCACTGGAAATCACCGTTGAAAGCACCGACCCCAAGGAACGGTCGAACGAACAGTCGGTACTAACGATCCGACTGCCGCAGGACCGGGTGTTCGAGGACCTCGCCCCCCGATTGTCAGACGTTGACCTTGATGGAACAAACGAGGTCATCGTCGTGGAATCGCAGGAAAGCACCGGTGCACAACTCGCCATCTATAATGCACGCGGCGAAAAGATAGCTGCCACGCCTCATATTGGCACTCGCAACCGCTGGCTTGCCCCTGCAGGGATTTGGGATCTGGACAATGACGGCCAAATCGAAATCGCCTATGTAGATCGCCCGCACTTGGTCAAAACCCTGCGCATCTGGCGCTACTCGGACGGCAAACTTACTGAAATCGCTACTCTTCCCGGCCTGACCAATCACCGTATCGGAGATGCATTTATCGCTGGCGGTCTAGTCTATTGCACGACAGGTCCCGAACTGATCTTGGCAAGCGCCGACTGGTCCCGCATCATCAGCGTCACCTTTAGAAACGGCTGGATAAAAAGCGATCTCGGTCCGCTCAAAGACCGCAAGACCCTTACCCAAACCCCGAGCTGCTGATCCGCCCTTCATCTGGCTATAATATCCCGGGGAGCCGCCATTGGTGCAAGCGCCAATGGCGGCGGGGCAGCGCCCCTCGCCCCAAGAATTCAAGACGGGCGCAGCCCGGCAATTGGATTACAACGCGCGCCAGCCGATATCGCGGCGGAAAAATCCGCCGGGCCAGTCTATCCCGTCCACCATCGCATAGGCCCGGTCACGCGCGTCCTGCAAAGTCTCCCCCCGTGCAGTCACGTTCAGCACACGACCGCCCGCCGCCAGAATTTGACCATCCTCAGCTTTGGTTCCCGCGTGGAAGACCATGTTCTTACTGTCTTCAGGAAGTGCGTCCAAACCGTTGATCATACTTCCCTTTTCATAAGACCCCGGATACCCGTTCGCCGCCATCACAACGGTGATCGCATGGTCATCCGCCCAGTTCACGCGCGCCTCTGCCAAGCGTCCCTCGGCCGCGGCATGCATAAGGTCCATCACCTGCCCGCCCAGACGCATCATCAGCACCTGGCACTCCGGGTCGCCAAAGCGCACGTTGTATTCCACCAGCCTCGGCTGTCCGTCCTTGATCATGAGACCGGCATAAAGCACGCCCTGAAACGGCGCGCCACGACGCTTCATCTCATCCATGGTCGGGCGCACGATTTCATCCATTGCGCGTGCCTCAATCTCGGCGCTTAGAACCGGTGCCGGAGAATACGCCCCCATTCCGCCGGTATTCAGGCCGGTATCGCCTTCGCCGACGCGTTTGTGGTCCTGCGCTGTGCCGACTGACAGGATGTTTTCTCCGTCACATAGCACAAACAAAGAGGCCTCCTCGCCCTCCATAAACTCCTCGATCACCACCTCGGCGCCGGCCCCGCCAAACGCGCCGCCGAACATATCGTCGATCGCCTCCAGCGCGGTTTCTTCGTCCATTGCAACGATCACCCCCTTACCGGCGGCCAAACCATCGGCCTTGACTACAATCGGCGCACCCTGTTCGCGAATATAGGCTTTGGCGGGGTCAGCTTCGGTAAACCGTGCATAAGCCGCAGTCGAAGCACCGGCGGCATCACAGATTTCCTTGGTAAAGCTTTTAGAGGCTTCCAACCGGGCTGCTTCTGCCGACGGACCAAAGACCAGAACGCCTGCCTCTCGCAACCGATCTGCAACCCCGGCTGCCAAAGGCGCCTCGGGGCCGACAATCACGAAATCAATCGCGTTTTCCTCGGCAAAGCTGACCACTGCGCCGCCATTCTCGATATCAAGCGCCGCGCACTCGGCGATCTGCGCGATTCCGGCATTTCCCGGCGCGACGATCAGCCGATCACATTTGGGGTTCTGCATCACTGCCCAGGCCAGGCTGTGCTCCCGCCCACCACTGCCGAGAATGAGGATATTCATGACTGCTCTCCGATCTGCTTGGCCTCGCCTTCCGCGCGTTCTAAGCTGGGCAGGCATTTGACACAAGGCGCTGAAATGTCCGACCTGCTTGACGACCCCATTCCCGGCCATAACACCCCCGAATACAGCGTTTCGGACATTTCAGGTGAGGTTAAGCGCACGCTTGAAGGCGCGTTTGGCCGAATCCGTGTGCGCGGCGAGGTCGGACGCGTGTTCAAAGCGCGCTCGGGCCATCTGTATTACGACATCAAGGATGACCGAAACGTGCTGGCGTGCACCACGTGGAAGGGCCAAATCTCGGGCTTGTCCGTGGTGCCGGAAGAAGGGCTTGAGGTTGTTGTAACCGGTCGCCTCACAGCTTTCGGTGCACAATCCAAGTACAACCTGAATGTCGATGAGGTCGCGGTCGCCGGACAAGGTGCCCTGATGGCGCTGCTGGAAAAACGCAAGAAACAGCTTGAGGCCGAAGGGCTATTCGCGCCAGAGCGCAAGAAGGTTCTGCCCTACCTGCCGCAGATCATCGGCGTTGCGACATCCCCATCAGGCGCTGTGATCCGCGATATCCTACACCGTCTGCGCGACCGGTTTCCGCGCAAGGTGCTGATCTGGCCGGTGGCCGTACAGGGATCAAACTGCGCACCCGAAGTGGCGAACGCCATTCAGGGATTCAACCGAATGACCCCCGGAGGCGCCCTGCCGCGCCCCGATCTGATCATTGTCGCCCGTGGCGGTGGGTCGATCGAAGACCTGTGGGGCTTTAACGAAGAAATCGTCGCGCGCGCTGCCGCCGCCTCGGATATTCCACTGATTTCGGCCGTGGGGCACGAAACAGATACAACACTGATCGACTTCGTTTCTGACCGACGCGCACCCACGCCGACGGCCGCAGCGGAACTGGCGGTTCCCGTTCGTATGGAACTGTTGGCCTGGACCGGAGAACAAGGCGCGCGTCTTTCCCGTTCGGCCACAGACGCGGTTCAACGCCGCGCCCAGCGTTTGCGCGATCTGTCCCGGGCCTTGCCACGACCGGATACCTTGTTGAACATTCCACGCCAACGTCTTGATCTTGTTGCAGATAGGCTGGCACCCGCGCTTGACCGAAGTGTTCAGAACCGGCGTTTGCGTGTCGTTGAGATCTCTGCACATCTGCGTCCGGCCACGCTGCGCAATCTGGTGGCGGCGCGGCAAGAGGCCGTTCGCAACCTGTCTTCCCGGCTGTCCCTGCGGCCAATCCAACGCGAGATCGAAGCGCAGCGAAATAACGTCACCCGACTGGCGGAACGCCTGAGCGGCGCGCAGACCGCACGTCTCGACCGGATGCGCCAGAATCTTGAGGCGACGGACCGTCTGCGCGAAACACTCAGCTACAAAGCGACGTTAGAAAGGGGCTACGCAGTGGTGCGCGCAGAAGGTCAGGTCCTGACGACCAAAGAACAGGCTGGAAAGCACGCTTCCTTCGAGATCGAGTTCGCGGACGGTGTGCTATGTACAGGTCGGTCAAACCCGTCACGTTCATCGCAGAAGAAAACGCCAGCCAAGAATACTCCGGATCAGGGATCGCTATTTTAAGGGGCGCGCTAAACGCCGACGTCGGGGCCGTGGCAGACCATTTCCTCGTCGATCTCATCGGCTTCATATAGTTCGGTTCTGTCCGGGTTCCCTTCAAACTGAGCGATCAAGCCGCTCCCCGATTCTGTGAACAACCAGCATTGCGGGTCCAGACGATCCTCGTACAGGAAACATATCTGGCCGCTTTGCTCGTACCAAACACCTTCCTTGCAGTCCCCATCCAAAAAAGACCATATAACTCTGCGGTTTGGCAGGTAACGTTCAACCCCGTAAACCTGCCCCTGAAACCCGTAGAACAGAGTTTTCCCGCGTGTGTATGCATCAAATTCCGATCCCGAAAGACCAGGCTCCGCGCCTACAGCCGGACCGGACATTACCATCAGAATCGCGATAGACCTCAGCATATGATCATCTTCGCAGATGTGGTGCAGCAACGCCAACTTTGCGCGCAACGCACGACTTACCCAACGTAACAGGTTGAGGTAATGCCGAGTTCCCGGCGACGCTGTTCAAATAACCATATTACGGAAGAGCCGCCAAATGACCGCCCTGTTTCTGATCGCCGCAGCCTGCGCGCTTGTGTATCTGCCGATGTCACCGAAACCCGCAAGTTGGCCGAGGTCAGTCCTAAAGACGCTGTCGGTTGCCATACTTGCGCTTATCGCAGCCCGACAGGGCGCGCCACTGTTGCTGACCACAGCTCTGGCTCTCTGCGCGGCCGGCGACGCATTACTGTCTCGGGACTCCGACGCCACATTCATGGCCGGCATCGGTGCTTTTGCTGCCGGACACTTGGCCTATATCGCTTTGTTTCTGTCCCATCCGTCCAGCGAAACAGCGCTTATCTTCGACAGGCCCGGCTTCTTCTGGTCGCTGATTATATTTGGCATCGTTGCCGTAACCTTGCTCGCCCCCCGCGCCGGAGAGTTAAAGGTGCCCGTTCTTGGATATATCCCGATTATCCTCGGTATGGGTCTTACCGTTTTGGCAGTGCCCGACATCGGCCCTTTGCGTTGGGCGTTGCCCGCAGCGTTGGCCTTTATCGCGTCCGACCTGATCCTAGCGACGGAAAAGTTCCTGCTGCCCCAAAATCATCCAAGCCTCCGCTTCACGCCTTACATGGTGTGGATATTGTACTGGGGCGCTCAGGCCGGGTTGCTGATTGCCTTTCTGTGACCCTTTGCAACTGGTTCAAATCCGCATTAGGTGAGAGGAACATCTGCGGAGACCAAAAATGGCGTTTTTCTCAAAGCTCAAGGACAAGCTGTTCAAATCCTCGTCCCGACTCGAACAGGGGTTGGACGCCATCATCGAAGATGGCGGCGAAGAAACAACAGCCCCTGACCCTGTCATCCCCGAGCCAGAGCCGCAGCCAGAACCCGTACCTGAAGTTCCGCAGCCACAGCCTCAACCGCAGCCTGTTGAAACCCCTGAACCAGTTCCAGCAGACCCAATGCCAGCCCCCCCGCCACCAGAGGCCGCACCGTCCAAAGGTGTTCTGGCGCGGATGTTCAGCCGGAACGAGGCAAAAACCGTTATTCGCCGCACGCTTGACGACGACATGCTGGAACAACTCGAAGAGCTGTTGATCGCCTCGGACATGGGTGTAGACACCGCCTTGCGCGTCACCTCCAACATGGCCGAAGGGCGTTTGGGCCGCAAACTTTCAACACAGGAAATCAAACAGCTGCTGGCACAGGAAGTTTCCCGCGTGATGGAGCCTGTCGCCAAACCGCTGCCGATCTACCCCAAGCGCCCTCAGGTGGTGCTTGTGGTCGGCGTGAACGGATCCGGAAAGACCACAACAATCGGCAAACTCGCAAGCCAGTTCAAAGCTGCAGGCAAAAAGGTCGTAATTGCAGCGGGCGACACATTCAGGGCTGCGGCGGTCGAACAGCTTCAAGTCTGGGGCGAACGTGCCGGCGTGCCCGTCCTTACAGCGCCCGAAGGATCCGACCCCGCCTCTCTCGCATTCGATGCCCTCACGCGCGCGCAAGAGGACGGAGCAGACCTGCTGATGATCGACACCGCTGGCCGCCTGCAAAACCGCGCCGATTTGATGGAAGAGCTCGCCAAAATCGTCCGCGTCATCCGCAAGGTCGACGAAACCGCTCCGCATAACACCCTTTTGGTGCTGGACGCGACCACCGGGCAAAATGCACTCAGTCAGGTCGAGACATTTCGCAAGCTGGCCGATGTCTCGGGTCTTGTGATGACCAAATTGGACGGCACGGCCAAAGGCGGCGTTCTGGTGGCGCTCGCGGACAAATTTGGCCTACCGATCCACGCGATCGGCGTTGGGGAGCAGATCGACGACCTCGCCCCCTTTGACCCGGAAGAATTCGCCGCCGCCCTCACCGGCCTTGACCAAAGCTGATCCGCCGCTTCATCTGGCTAAAAATATCCTCGGGGGGTGTGGGGGGGCAGACAGCCCCCCACACTCACCTCCCAACGCAAAGATCCGACACTTGAGCGACTGGCTGATCTCACTCGAAGGCACCGAAGCAGGCCATCAGCTCGCGCTGGGATTGGCATTGATGGCGGCGTTCCTTCACGCGGCTTTCGGAGCATTGCAGAAGGGTCGTCACGATCCCTGGCTGTCCCGTGGTGCCATCGACGCGTGTTACTGCCTGATGGCAGCGCCCTTTGCCTTTTTCGTCGTGCCGTGGCCAAAGCCCTACATGTGGCCCATCTTCGCCGTCGTGTGGCTGATTCACATCGTCTACAAAACGCTACAGGCTATGGCTTATACCAAAGGCTCATACACCGTCGTTTACCCGGTCGTCCGTGGAACCGGCCCCTTGTTCACCGTTATCGGCGCCTACCTGCTGTTCGGTGAGACTTTTACCGGCATCCAATGGCTGGGTGTCGCGGTTTTGCTTGCCGGCATATTCGGACTGGCGGCCTACAACTTCCGCTTTCTCGAAACCAACCGCGAAACGCTTGGGATCGCCCTGGCGCTGGCAATCGCCACCGGATTGTTCGTAGCGCTTTACACAACCTATGACGCTTATGGCATACGCGCGACCGCCGACCCTTTCACCTTTTTGGCCTGGTTCTTCATGATCGACGGCGCCACCATGCCCATTTACGCCTTCCTGAGATGGCGTGCGATGGTCAACCGGCCCGCGATCGGTCCTTTGATGCTGCGCGGTTTGGCTGGCGGCATCATTGCCCCGCTGTCCTTTGGCTCTATCATGCTGGCAACGCGATTGGACAAAGTTGGCGAGGCTGCCGTTCTGCGCGAAACCTCGACCGTCTTTGCTGCCCTGATCGGCTGGCTGATTCTGAAAGAAACCGTTGGGCCAAGGCGGATCGCTTTGATGGCATTGATTGCATTGGGCGCCGTAATAGTTGAAATGGGCGGGTAAACAGCAGGAAACTGACATGACAGGCAAGAAAGAAATCAATCCATTTCTAAAGCAGGTGCTGGAACTTGGCCCTCCGCTGGCCTTTTTCTTCATCTACCTACGCTTGCGGGATGACAGTTTCGAGCTTGCCGGAACTGAATATTCCGGGTTCATCGTCGCGACCATCATCTTCGTGCCCCTGATGCTGTCTGCAATGGCCGTGCTATGGTACCTGACCGGGAAACTCAGCCGGATGCAGATATTCACCGCGTTCATGGTCATTTTCTTCGGCGGCCTGACAGCCTGGTTCAATGACGAACGGTTTTTCAAAATGAAAACCACGCTGGTCTACGGATTCTTTTCGATCATCCTTGGCATCGGATTGCTGCAGGGTAAATCCTATCTCGCCTATGTTCTCGATGAAATGCTTCCCATGCGCAACGAGGGCTGGATGATCCTCACGCGCCGACTGTGCGGGTGTTTTGCAGTTCTAGCCGTGGCCAACGAATTGGTCTGGCGCACGATGTCCACCGACCTTTGGGTCAAGATCGAAACGTTCGGGTTTCCGATCGCGTTGATGGTCTTTCTCATGCTTCAGTTCAGCATGCTACAAAGCTATATGGACGACCCCGACCATCAGTAAACCGGGTGGTCGAACCGGTCCTGTGGAGCGCCAACGCACAGCCAACTTTCGGAATTCGCATAAAATCCTTGGCTAAACGTCATAGCTATGGAAAGTTGTGGGACCACTCACCATTGGCAGCCGGAGCACCATATCCACATGACGGCCATCCCAAACAGCGGCTTTTTGGCCGAGGCGTCTGACAGGCTCAGGGCCATGCTTTCTGCCCAGGCGACAGAAATTTCGCTTGAACAGGGTGAGACCCTGTTTGAACAAGGTGACGAAGGTGACTCACTTTACGCCCTCACTGAGGGCACATTGGAAGTGTCCTTTCTGGCCATGAGTGGTCGAAAACTGTCATTGAGCCTGATGAAGCCGGGCGAAATCTTCGGTGAAATCGCCCTGTTCGACAACGGACCGCGCACCGCCACGATTGCGGCTGCTGAACCGTCCCGCGTTCTACGCGTCCGGCGCAGCGACGTAATGAACCAAATCCGTCAGCATCCCGATCTTGCGGTCGATTTGATCCGCCTTGCGGGATTGCGTATGCGTTGGATGGGATCGCAAATGAATGAGCAGGTCTTTCTGCCAATGCCCATCCGTTTGGCGCGTAAGCTGCTGCACCTGTCCGGCCTTCAGGACGACCCTGCAAAACGGATTACCCTGTCGCAGAGCGAACTGGCCGAGTTCGTTGGCGCGACACGGGAAGCGGTATCCAAAACGATCTCGACCTGGAAGCGCGATAACGTGGTCGAGGCATCACGCGGCGGTCTGATGATCCATGACTTCGAAGCCCTGCGCGAATTGGCGGAATCCGATCTGATCTGATCCGTTGTGACCTGCTTCACATACGACCGGCCGCGTTAAGACTATCTTCGTAATTGTTACCGTAGGAGGTCAGAGAATCATCCCCGATATCTGTCCACTGACCTCTCCCTGTATCAGAGCCACGCGCCTTCCCCGGCGTGTGGCTCACTTCTTTGCAGAACAGAAAAAAGGCCGGAGCAAACGCCCCGGCCCAATCATTCAAGTAGACCCGAATTTCACTCTTCCAAGCTTAGAGCCACAAATCGCGGGTCACCGCCACGGCGCACCAAAAGCAGCAGGGATTTCCGCCCAGCCTCTCGCGCTTCGTCCATCCGTGCTTCCAGATCTTCGACCGAAGTGACCTTTTGCTGGCCAGCCTCGGTAATGAGGTCACCCGAGCGCAATCCCTTTGCGTAAGCCTCCGAGGCTTCGTCAACCTGAGTTACAACCAAACCTTCGACGTTTTCATCCAAGCCCATGTCGGTACGCATCTCATCCGTCAAAGGCGAGATCGTAAGACCCAGTATGTCGGCATTTTCCTCAACTGGCGCTTCTGACGTTTCTTCCTCGCCGTCCTCAGACCGCTCAGCGTCTTCACGCCGTCCGAGTGTCACCAGTACAGTCTGCGTTCCACCATCCCGGTGCACGACCACGCGGACGGACTTGCCCACTGTGGTTTCGCCAACCTGACGGACAAGGCCGCGCGTATCCTCGACCTCGACCCCATCGAAGCTGAGGATCACGTCACCAGCCAACAAACCGGCGTCTTTTGCCGGCCCGTCCGGCACATCGCTGATCAAAGCGCCACCCGGTTTGTCCAGTCCCATGGCTTCGGCCATATCCTCGGTCACGTCTTGTATGCGCACACCCAGCCAGCCGCGGCGGGTCTCACCGAACTCACGCAGTTGGTCCACAACCTTAACGACAACATTCGATGCCATCGAAAACCCAATCCCGATCGAACCACCATTGGGCGACAGGATGGCCGTATTCACACCGATCACTTCGCCGTCCATGTTGAACAACGGCCCGCCCGAGTTACCTCGGTTAATCGCCGCATCGGTCTGAATGTAGTCGTCATAAGATCCGCTCAGCGCACGGTTGCGGGCCGACACGATCCCG
The DNA here is from genome assembly GCF_013031225.1 of Ruegeria sp. HKCCD7221. Lineage (NCBI taxonomy): Bacteria > Pseudomonadati > Pseudomonadota > Alphaproteobacteria > Rhodobacterales > Roseobacteraceae > Ruegeria > Ruegeria sp. HKCCD7221. Next base: position 437,998 of record NZ_WPZE01000001.1, on the reverse strand, counting down.
GCCGAAACCGAAAATCCCTGCCCCAACGGATTGCCCATCGCGATCACCCAATCGCCTACGCGGGCCACGTCGCTATCGCCAAATTTGACATATTGCAGCGGCCCCGTCGCCTCGACCTTGAGCAGCGCAATATCGGTTTTTTCGTCCGTGCCAATTACCTTTGCAGGCAATTCCTTCTTGGGCTGCCCGTCACCCGGAAAGAATTCGATCAGAATCTCATCCGCTTCGGCGATCACGTGGTTGTTGGTGACGATGTAACCATCCTCTGAGATCACGAACCCCGATCCAAGTGCATTACTGCGTCGCGGGGCGTTCTCGCCATTATTGCCCCGGTCCTGAAACTCGCGGAAAAAATCTTCGAAGGGCGACCCTTCGGGAACGATGCCCTGCGGCCCGGTCTGATTTTCGATCAGGGTCGAGGTTGTGATGTTCACCACCGCCGGGCTGATCTTTTCGGCCAACGGCGCAAGGCTTTCCCCGCGCGCAAATGCTGCCGATGTCTGCGCCAGGATTATCAACATCCCCGCAAATGCCAGCCACATCAGCCGCAAAAAACCAACCCTGTCGTCCGCTCGGACGGAAATACTGCGCGCTTGTGCCTGCACTTGGGTACTCCTTGTCGTCAATTCTGCGGGATCGCGCATGAACGCCTCCCTCTTGGCAACCAATGTAGTCGGTTTAATCAGGCCCGCAACTGAGGATCGCGGGGAAATCACCTGCAATTGAAACCACGACACTAAAACCCGACCTGATACGCGCCCCAAAGCAGGATAAAGCCGCTGACCACGCACAGCAGCCCCGCCAGTCGTCGCGCCTGTTCAGGCAGCGATCGTAATGCTTCCAGCATCCGTTCAATAAGCGAAGGGGCCAGCGCATAGGCCAGCCCCTCGACAATCAGTACCAGCCCGAGGGCCAGAAGGATCATACCCATTACTGGGATGCCTGCCCTGTTGGTGACTTCAGATAGTTAAAGAACTCTGAATCCGGGCTCAAAACCATCGAACTGTTGCTGCCGCCCAACGCGCGCTCATAAGCGGACAGAGACCGATAGAATTCAAAGAACTCTGGGTCTTTGCCAAATGCTTCGGCGAAGATCGCGTTACGTTCAGCGTCAGCTTCACCGCGGATGATCTCTGCCTCGCGGTTGGCGTCCGAGACCAGTTCGACCACGGTACGATCAGCTTGCGCGCGCACACGCTGCGCCGCCTCGTTACCACGGGCGCGTTCGTCCGTCGCTTCACGCTCACGCTCGGCCTTCATCCGGTCGAATGTCGCCTCAAGGTTGGCCTGCGGCAGATCGGTCGCTTTCAGGCGCACGTCGATCACGTTCACGCCCAGCGCACGGGCTTCAGCAATCGCACTGTTGCGGATACGCAGCATCAGCGCGGCACGGTCCGAGCTCAGGATATCGCGGGACGACACCGAACCCAGAACCTCACGCGTTTCAGCACGCAGGATACGGTCCAGACGATCTTCGGCGACCGGAATTCCGCCGACACCAACGGCCTGACGGAACTGCTCCAGATCGGAAATCCGGTAGCGGGCAAAGGCATCAACCACCAGACGACGATCATCCAGAGGCGTGACCTCCAGCGGTTGCACGTCAATAGAAAGGATGCGGTCGTCATAGCGGACAACGTCCTGAATCAACGGGATTTTGAACGCCAGTCCGGGCTCTTCTTTAACGGCGACCACGCGACCGAACTGAAGAACCAGCGCACGTTCACGTTCATCCACGATGAAAATCGAAGACAGACCAACAACGCCAATGATCACCAAGGCAATGAGGATAAGGGGTGATTTACGCATCAGTTGCTCTCCTCAGCCTGATTGCGGCGCAACTCATTGAGCGGCAGGTAAGGCACGACGCCCTGCCCCTGACCGGTCGAGTTTTCGTCCAGAATGATCTTGTCCACGTCGCCAAGCACCTGTTCCATCCGTTCCAGATACAGACGCTTGCGCGTCACGTCCGGAGCTTTGGAATATTCCTCCAGAACCGCGCTAAAGCGGCTGGCTTCACCTTGTGCGCTGTTGATCTGCTGCGCGCGATAGGCTTCGGCCTCTTCCAGAACCTGCGCGGCTTCACCACGTGCTTCGGCAAGAACGCGGTTGGCATAGGCGTCGGCCACGTTCTGCAGACGGTCACGTTCCTGCGCGGCGGCCTGAACGTCACGGAAGGCGGCGATCACGTCCTGCGGCGGGTCGGCCTTGTCAAAGTTGACGCGGATGATGTTCACGCCCGAATCGTAGCTGTCCATCGTTGTCTGAATCAGTTCCTGCAGGCGTTCGGCAATGACACCACGGTCACGGTTCAGGATCGGTGCCAACTCGCTTTGCGCAATAATCTCGCGCATGGCCGATTCCGACACGGCGCGGATCGTCTGGCGCGGGTCACGCAGGTTAAAGAGGAACCTGGCCGGGTCGCTGATGTTCCAGACGACCTGATAGTCGATGTCGACAACGTTTTCGTCGCCGGTCAGCATCAGGCCATCATCGCTTCCGCGCGTACCTCCCATATCTTCGGTTTGTTCGCGCGTTACCGGGATAACCTCAGCCGTAACAAAGGGCCAAGGCGCAAAGTTCAGACCCGGATTACCGACAGCCGAAAACTCACCCAGAAACAGTTCAACCGACTGTTCTTCGGGTTTGACGGTATAAAAACTGGCCGCACCCCAAAGAACCGCCGCAACGACCACGCCGATCAAAACGGTTCCCTTGGTGAAAATGGGACCGCCCCCGCCAGAGCCCTGCCCGTTTCCGCCCCGGCCTGAACCACCGCGACCGCCCATAAGGACGCGCAGTTGTTCCTGACCTTTTTTCATCAATTCGTCGATCTCGGGGATCTGCGGGCCATCGCCTTCGGGCGGGCGTTGCCCGTTCCCGTTGTTACCCCGATTTCCTCCGCCACCCGAAGAGCCTCCGCCCCCCCAGGGGCCGCCGCTGTTGCCCGCCATATGTATATATTCCCTTGTGTTGGACCGTGTGATCACGGGTTCCCTTGTAACTTGTGTGCGCGCAGTTGCAAATCAAGCAGTGCGTACAGGTTGCCGCATTGTCACCAGCTCTTCTGCCATGACCGGGTGAACGGCGACGGTGCGGTCGAAATCTTCTTTGGTGGCGCCCATTTTAACGGCGATACCTGCAAGCTGGATCATCTCGCCCGCGCCCGGTGCCACGATATGACAGCCCAGCACCTTACGGGTTTCCTGACTGACGATCAGCTTCATCAAAACCCGCTGCGTTCCACCTGCAAAAGCCTTCTGCATGGGTTTGAACGACGTGGCATAAACCTCGATTGGCTCCTGTGCGGCAGCCTCTTCTTCACTTAGGCCGACGGTTCCCATTTCAGGTTGTGTGAAGATCGCCGTTGGGATCAGCTCATGATCTACCGGGGTCGGATTGCCCCGGAAGACCGTTTCAACAAACGCCATGCCTTCGCGAATCGCTACCGGCGTCAGGTTCACCCGGTCAGTCACATCCCCAATGGCATAGATCGAGGGCACAGCGGTCTGGCTGTATTCATCAACGACGATTTCACCCTTGCGTCCGCGCGCAACGCCCAGCGCTTCAAGTCCAAGATCGTCGGCATTTGGGGCACGGCCCGTTGCGTACATGACCACATCGAACCGGTCCTCGGTACCGTCAGTGGCTTTCACACGGATCTGCTCGCCCTCTTTGGTCATCTCAAGCACGTTGGTCCCCAAACGGACGTCGATGCCGTTCTGGCGCATTTCTTCGCAGATCAGGCCACGGGCTTCTTCGTCAAAGCCCCGCAGGATTTGCGCACCCCGATAAAACTGAGTGGTTTTCACGCCCAACCCGTTCATGATCCCGGCAAATTCACTGGCGATATAGCCGCCTCCGACAATCAGGATGCTTTCGGGCAGCTTCTCCAGATGGAAAATCTCGTTCGATGTGATCGCCAGGTCCGACCCCGGAAACTCCGGCACAACCGGGCGGCCACCAGTGGCGATCAGGATATGCTTGGCGGTCTTGCGCGTTCCGTCCGCCAACTCGACAGTATGCGGATCAACTACATGAGCGCGCTGGTCAAAGCTTTCGACGCCGTTGTTCTTCAGGATATTACGATAAATACCTTCGAGCCGGTCAAGCTCAGCGACCAGCTTGCCGTGAAAGGTGTTCCAGTTGAATGCACCGGGCTGAATGTCCCAGCCATACGCCTGCGCGTCTTCGACCATGCCCGAGAATTCGCTGGCAAACACCATCAGTTTCTTGGGCACGCATCCCCGGATGACACATGTACCGCCATAACGGTCTTCTTCTGCAAGTGCGACTTTTGCTCCGGTTTCCCCGGCTGCAACGCGCGCCGCGCGGACCCCGCCCGAGCCTCCGCCGATGACAAACAGATCATAGTCAAAGCTCATCCTGAGTTCCCTTGTTCTTTCAAGCCAAAATTCGTTGAGTATCTGGGGTCGATTACCAAACTGCCAACCCTTGATGTTTCAGAAAGTTCGCTGAGCTATTCGCGTTCGCGCAAAGTTCAGCTTCACCACCTTGTTAATCCGCAAGATCCGCGAACAGGTTTTCTCCGCCTTCAGTGGGCTGATCCACTTCGGTTGTCCCTTCGTTGATATCGCGCACTTCGACACGGCCATCCCCATAACCGATCACGATCTGGTCACAGATATCCACGAACAATCCGTTCTCAACCACACCGGGGACCTGGTTCAAGACCAATGCCAACTGCCGCACATTCCCAATACGCTGAAGGTGCAGATCCAGAATGTGGTTGCCTTCGTCAGTCACATACGGTGCTTGCCCGATCATGCGCAACGCGGTCGAGGTGCCCAACACATCCATCGTATCCAGCACTTCTTCGATCAAAGTGCGTGTTGTCTGCCAGCCTAATGGAATGACTTCGATCGGCAGGGGAAACGCGCCCAGCGTTTCAACCTCTTTGCCGGCATCTGCGATCACGACCATCTGATCACTGGCTGTGGCGACGATCTTTTCCTGCAGCAGCGCTCCGCCACCGCCTTTGATGAGGTTCAGTTCGCCGTCAAACTCATCCGCGCCATCAATGGTGATATCCAGCCATCCAGCCTGATCCAGAGAGACAACGTCAATCCCGACCTCACGGGCCAGTTGCGCCGTGCGGGTCGAAGTTGGCACACCCTTGATCTTCAGGTCTTCTTGCTGCGCCCGTTCCCCCAAACGCCGCACCATCCAGTCGGCAGTCGACCCGGTGCCAAGCCCGACGCGCATTCCGTCCTGCACCATGTCAGCCGCGTGGCGCGCGGCGACATATTTGGCTTTGTCGATGGGTGACAACTCTCCGATCATCGCCGTAAATCCTTATTTTGCTGCCGGACTTATACGGAATGCCTGCGACAACTGCGAGAGCGAATAAAACATTTCGCAATGCTTGCACGGCTGAAAACTACGCGTTTCCGATTGGAAACGTCGCAATCGAAGGTTTCGCCTTCTGCGCAGCGGTGTACACAAGCGTTATGAACGCGCGCTACCGTCTGCACTATGCCCCCGACAACGCCTCGCTGGTGATCCGGCTGGCGATGGAAGAGATGGGCCTGCCCTACGATACGGCTCTGGTCGATCGCAGTCAGAATGCACAAGACGGTGCGGCCTATCGCGCGCTGAACCCCAACGGTCTGATTCCGGTGCTCGAAACCCCTCAGGGCCCGATTTTTGAAACGGCCGCGATTTTGCTTTGGCTGGCCGACACCCATTCACAACTTGCACCTGCACCGCACAGCCCCGACCGGGCCGCGTTCTTGAAGTGGCTGTTCTTTGCATCGAACACTCTACACGCTGACCTGCGCATCCTTTTTTATGCAGAAAAATACATTGAGGCGACGCAGACCGATCCTTTGCGCGCAGGAATACGCCAGAGATTGCGCCAGCACCTTCAGGTTCTGGAAGCCACAGCAGAGCAAACCCCGAACTGGCTGCACCCCGAGAAACCCTCGGTTCTAACGTATTACCTCGCTTGCCAGATGCGGTGGATGGCCCTCTACCCGATGCAGTCCGACCGCAGTTGGTATCAGGTGCACGATACACCGCGCCTGCGGGACGTGCTTATGCACCTGGAAACCCGCCCTGCGACCCGCGCGGTTATCAAAGCCGAAGGGTTGGGGGTTACACCGTTTACTTCTCCGACTTATGCTAACCCTCCAGAAGGCTCCGCTACCTGATATGTTCCTGTCTGTCTTCGATATGTTCAAAGTGGGCATCGGCCCGTCCTCGTCGCACACAATGGGTCCGATGGTGGCCGCGGCACGTTTTCTGGACCTTATGCGCGATTCTCCGTTCGAATTTGCGGGCCTGCGCGGCTCGCTGCACGGCTCTCTTGCTTTTACAGGTGTTGGGCACGCCACGGACCGCGCGACGATACTGGGGCTGGCTGGATTTGTTCCCGATACTTACGACAATGAAAAAGCCGAAGCCGCGCTGCTGGCCATCAAAGAGAGCCACAGCGTTACCCCCGATGGTTTGCCGACGCTGCATTTCGACCCCAAGGCGGATTTGGTCTTTGATTACGATCACACCCTACCGGGCCACGCCAACGGCATGATCCTGATGGCCACGGACGCACAAGGCGACGTAATCCTGCGGCAGGTCTACTATTCGATCGGGGGCGGGTTTGTCCTGACCGAAGAAGAACTGGCCGCAGGCAAAGCCACCGACGAAGGCGCCCCCGTCCCCTTTCCGTTCAAATCGGCGGTCGAAATGCTGGACATGGCCAAGGCCAGCGGCAAAAACATCGCCGAGATGAAGCGCGCCAACGAAATCGCGCGCGGTTGTGCCGACAGTTTTGCCAAAGGCTCGGCCCGTCTGTGGCAAGTCATGAACGACTGTATCGAGCGCGGCCTGCACACCGATGGCATTCTGCCCGGTGGCCTGAGCGTGCGCCGCCGCGCTAAGGGTATCCACGACGCGCTTCAGGCTGAACGAGGGATGAACCTGAATGCCCCGCACACCATCAACGATTGGATGAGCGTTTACGCCATGGCCGTAAACGAGGAAAACGCCGCCGGTGGTCAGGTCGTAACAGCGCCAACAAACGGCGCTGCCGGGGTTCTGCCTGCGGTCCTGCGCTATTACCTCGATCACGTGCCCGGTGCTTCGGAAACGCATATTGAGGATTTCTTGCTGACTGCGGCTGCCATTGGCGGGCTGGTCAAGTTCAACGCGTCGATCTCGGGTGCCGAAGCTGGGTGTCAGGCCGAGGTTGGCAGCGCCTCGGCAATGGCTGCGGCGGGGCTGTGCGCTGTGATGGGTGGCACGCCTGAGCAAGTGGAAAACGCGGCTGAAATCGCGTTGGAGCACCACTTGGGCATGACCTGCGACCCGGTCGCAGGGCTGGTTCAGGTTCCCTGCATCGAGCGCAACGGGTTGGGCGCAATCAAAGCAGTTTCCGCAGCGTCTTTAGCGTTGCGCGGTGATGGTCGTCACTTTGTCCCCTTGGACGCAGTCATCGAAACCATGCGCCAAACCGGGCATGACATGCATGAAAAGTACAAAGAAACATCGTTGGGTGGTCTGGCCGTGAACGTGCCCAATTGTTGAGCCCCGAGTCGGAGGAGCCTTATGCACGGACACTGCCTATGTGGTTCTATAACCTTTGAGGTCGATCCCCCTGCCCTGTCCTGCGTGACCTGCCACTGCGACAGTTGCCGACGGCAATGCGCCGCACCAATGACAACATATTTCGGGGTGCGCGACGGCCAGTGGCGCTGGACAGGCAAGGAACCAAAGACCTTTACGTCTTCGCCCGGCGTTGAACGCAGTTTCTGCCCGGAATGCGGCACGCCGATCTCGTTTCGGTCTCAGGCGATGTCGGGCATCCTGCATCTTTACGTCGCGACGCTGGACAATCCCGACGCTTTGCAGCCGACGCTGCATGTAGCCCACGAAGAAAAGCTGGAATGGCTTAGGCTGAATGACGATCTGCCGGTCTGCATTGGGCCGGACTACACCCAAGTACAGCCCTTGCCCGAAGACCCCCATTCAACTTAGCGTCGCGGGCATGACACAGGATCGCCCCGTCTTCGGCATCGTCTTGATGCTTGGGTTTTGCGTGCTCGCCCCCTTGGGCGACGCGATTGCCCTTCAAGCTGTTTCGGGTGCGATGGCCACCATCATCATGTTGCCCGTCCTGATCGCTGGAACCGCGACGGAGGTCTGGCACCTTTCGCTGGTCGTCCCAACTGAAGGCACCCATTTCCTGTTCTTGGCGATAGGCCTGCTTGGGACCGTCGCGCATCTGTTTATGACGTGGTCACTGCGCTATGCGCCCTCGGCGACGCTGGCCCCGATGCAGTACCTTGAGATACCAGTCGCCACCCTGTTCGGCTGGCTGGTCTTTTCGGACCTGCCCAACGGCATGGCCGCGATCGGTATTGCGGTCACTGTTCTGGCCGGCCTCTATGTCATTCTGCGCGAACGGGCCAGCGCCCGATCTGCCCCGACTGAAACGCCTGCATAACCGTATCCAAAGCCGTCCTTGGGACCATTACCAACAACCCCGGCGTGTCCATGGTTAGCGTAACCTCAGACACTGCCCGGTTCGATGTCCCAACCACTCCGTCAGGTTCCAGAACCAGCGTGTCGATCGGCCATTCCAATCCCGTACTCCGCCCCGTTACCTGCTGAAATGGAAACAATGAGACGACGTCACCCGGCGCAAGCGCAAGCCTGATGTTTGGCGGTGCGTGAAACACGACCTCATGCTCCCCCAACAGGACGCAGGGCCGATCCTGCCGCCTGACCAACCCGTTAAGCACGGCCAATTGGTGATCCAACCGCCCGCCAAGAAACCCGACCCCCAGGATCAGCGGCGCGTCTAGGCTGCGCAATGCCTTGTCAAAGTCCGTGCTGTCTTGTTCACGAATTGGAAACAGACGGTCGGATGGAATCTGCGCTTTGTGGGATGCCTCCAACGAATCGAAATCACCGATCACGGCCTCGGGGATATGTCCGGCCTCAAGCACCGGTATCGCTCCGCCATCGGCAGCTACGACCCTACCTGCGCGAATCAGCGCGATTTCCAGATCGCGGGGCCCAATTTGCCCGCCTCCGACCAGCACAATTGGCTCGTCAGAGCGCACAATTGGCATATTTTTTCTAAGATTGATCATTTTTCCCGGTTTTGGACACATTCAGACCACAAAATGATAGGTTTATAAGCAAAGTTTCGAACCAATAGGGGTGCCCGGACCTGGGCAGGTTGGTTCAGGTAGTTTGTAAAGGACGTGCGTCTGATGGTACAGAATAACAAGGTTTTAACCGTTTCCTACGGAACCTTCTCATGCACTTTGGAAGGCTTTGACGATTCCTTCGAAACGATGAAGGCCATCGCCGAGTACTTTCGCGACCTTGCTGCGGAAGACCGGTACTTTGGGTCAGAACCTCCCCAGCCCGACGCCGAGATGTTGGCCCGCATCGCGCAGCGCGACGCATCCACACGCGTGGAAGCCCGCCAGAACGAAAGCGGCCTGTTGCTGCGTGCAACCGAAGTTGCGGCAGCGCCTTCCGAACCTGCAACGCCAGTAGAACAAGCGCCGAGCGCGGCAGAGCCGGAACAAGCCCCCGCTGTTTTCTTTGATGACGCGGAAGCGGTTGAAAACGCCCCTGCCCCGGCCGCTGACAGCATAGCCGCCAAGCTGCAGCGCATCCGTGCCGTCGTATCCCATACCGACGAGAATTCGGTCATTTACGCTGAGGACGAAGAAACGACGCTGATGAGAGAGGCCGCTGGCCCCTCGGATGCCGTCGCTGCCGCCTTTGAAGCCGGTTCGTTGAGCGCGGCAGACCTGCAGGAAGACGTCCCGGCAGAAGATGTTGCCCAAGCCGACGCAGCGCCGTTCGAAGCAGAGGACACCGCACCAATTGCCGAAGACGACCAGATGCCCACGGCCGAGGCGGCTCCCGAAGCCGTGGAACCTGTTGCTGAACTGGACGAGCTTGCCAAAGAATACGATCCGTCCATTGAGGCGGTGATTGAAGCCGTCGAAGATCTGGACGAAACCTCGGTGCTGCCCACCGAGGACGTGATCGAGGAAGAGATTGCCGAGACTGAAATCCAGCTTTCGGATGACGAACAGGACAAAGACGAAGAGATCCTCAATATCCTCAGCGAGGATGCCTCGGACAACGACGATGTCGAAATTGAAGAGACCGCTGCCGAAGAAGGTGTTCTGAGCGCGCAGGACGAAGAAAACCTCCTTAGCGAAATCTCTGAGGTTGAGGCGTTTCTTGCCAATCGTGCGAACGAACCCGCAGCCGATTCAGCGGCATCAGACCAGGACTTGACGCGCCTGATGGACAAAGCCGGTGTTCAGATGGACGATCCGGCGAACACACAGCGCGAGACCTATTCTCACCTCCGCGCGGCTGTAGCTGCAACCGAAGCAGAGCGCAAAGAACAGCCCGAGGCAGACGATGAGGAAGAAGAATATCGCAACCTGACATCGTCCGTAGTCAACCCTCGCCGCCCCGAGGTTCAGGTGACCAGCATGCGCCCGCAATCGAATACGCTGGCTCCGTTGAAGCTGGTGGCAGAACAACGCATTGACACTCACGACGAAGATGCCGGCCCCGTTACGCCCCGCCGTGTAAAGTCCGAGGATGAAGATCAGGCGAGCGAGGAAGGTGGATTTGCATCCTTCGCGCAAGAGCAAGGCGCGCAGTCCCTGCCCGATCTGCTTGAGGCCGCAGCGGCCTACCTGTCATTCATCGAAGGTCAGGAGCAATTCTCGCGCCCGCAGTTGATGAATAAGATTCGCTCACTCAAGCAAGATGAGTTCAACCGCGAAGAAAGCCTGCGGTCCTTCGGTCAGTTGCTGCGCGACGGCAAGATCGAGAAAGCAGGCGGCGGACGATTTGCAGCGTCAAACCAGATTGGCTTTCGCCCGAATGACGAACGCGCCGCTGGCTGACCATATACAAGCTTGAAATCAAAGGGCCGGTGCTATGCACCGGCCTTTTCTTTTGCCTATTCAAACTGATACCTCCGCGCCCGATTGTGACGAAACGTCCTTTTTGCTGCACTGCAGAAAAATGGTAACCTATCGCCATCTAATTTGATGCCCACATTCGTTAAAACAGGAGTCGTGCCATGTATGAACTCCCAATACGGCGCCTTCGAATATACGACAAACCGAAAATAGTAAGCCATTACAGAAACTTAAACGAAGACACGCTGACCTCTCGGTTTGGCGTCCCTGTCAGACCGGAATTCGTGCAAAACTATCTGGACGGAATATTTGACAATGCCGCGCTTGTTTTCGGGGCCTTTCCAGATTCCTGCCTGCGAGGTGTTGGAGAGCTTCGGACTGTACCCGATAGCCAGAATTTCGTGGCAGAAGTTGCGATGACAGTCGAAGCATCTTGGCAAGACCGCGGTATCGGCGACGCCCTACTCTCTCGGATCATTGCAGCCGCGCGAAACCGAGGCATTCGCGAGGTTCATATGCTGTGCCTGGCGACGAACCAGAAAATGCGCCGTCTGGCGGCAAAACACAAAGCTGAATTGAAGCTTGTCACCGGACAGGTCGAGGCCACACTGACCACACCATGGCCAAGCCCGTTCAGCCTCGCCGAAGAAATTTCGGGCGAGTATCACGCCTTAGCGAGCGCAATCCTGACTTGGCCATTACCCGAGCACGGAAACAGGCAGTAAAGACCGCCTATTCCGATGGCTGATCCGGATCTTCTTTGCCGACGCCCTTAAACACGAACTTAAACGGCAAAGCCCACAAGACGCCAAGCACGACATAGACCAGCAGTTCCAACCAGATCGGCGGTCGGTCGAGCCAATTCACAATTGTCACCACCGCCACGATATAGGCCGGCAGACCAACCAGGAGCAACACCATCGACCAACGACGGCGTGCCTTATAGCTGAGTCCTGGTTTCTGATCGGTGCCCATCAATCTGCAAACGGGTCAGTCACCAGAATGGTGTCGTCCCGCTCCGGGCTTGTCGACAACAGGGCAACCGGGCATTCGATCAGTTCTTCGACCCGGCGCACATATTTGATGGCGTTGGCAGGCAGGTCTGCCCAACTGCGGGCGCCCTCGGTGGATTCGCTCCAACCCGGCATTTCTTCATAGATCGGTTTACAGCGGGCCTGCTGATCTGCGGCGGTCGGCAAGTAATCCAGTCGCTCGCCGTCCAGATCATAACCCACGCAGATTTTCAGCGTCTCAAACCCGTCAAGCACATCCAGCTTGGTCAGCGAGATGCCGTTCACACCGCTGGTGGCACAGGTCTGCCGAACAAGGCAGGCATCGAACCACCCGCAGCGGCGTTTGCGTCCTGTCACCGTTCCAAATTCATGACCCCGAGTGCCCAGACGGTGGCCGTCCTCGTCATCCAGCTCGGTCGGGAAAGGTCCCTCACCGACGCGGGTGGTATAGGCTTTGACGATACCCAGAACAAAATCCACCGACCCCGGCCCAATGCCTACGCCCGTTGCGGCCTGCCCTGCGATCACGTTCGAAGACGTCACGAAAGGATAGGTGCCAAAATCAATATCCAGCAGCGCCCCCTGCGCCCCTTCAAACAGAATGCGTTTCCCTGCCTTGCGCTTTTCATTCAGCACTTTCCAGACCGGAGCAGCAAAAGGTAGGATTTCCGAGGCGATCTTTTTCAACTGAGCGATCAGCGCGTCACGATCCACTGCTTCGATCCCCAGACCCTTGCGCAACGGATCATGGTGTTGCAGCGCCCGATCAACCCGTGCCTCAAGCGTTGCCTCATCAGCCAGATCAGCAACGCGCACCGAGCGGCGCCCCACCTTATCCTCATAAGCCGGGCCAATGCCGCGCCCTGTGGTACCGATCTTGGTACCCTTGCTTGCCGCTTCTTCCCGCGCTCGGTCCAGCTCACCATGGATGGGCAAGATCAAAGGCGTGTTTTCGGCAATCATCAGCGTTTCCGGGGTGATCTCGACCCCCTGTTTGCGGATCGAGGCAATTTCGTTAACCAAGTGCCAAGGATCCAGAACAACACCGTTGCCGATCACGCTCAGCTTGCCACCACGTACCACACCTGAAGGCAGCGCGTTCAGCTTGTAAACTTCACCATCGATGACCAGCGTGTGCCCGGCATTATGCCCACCCTGAAAACGCGCGATGACATCTGCCCGCTCACTGAGCCAGTCGACGATCTTGCCTTTTCCTTCGTCACCCCACTGGGCGCCGACAACAACCACATTGGCCATATCCGGTCCTTTTGCGCTGAGATATCAAACTCGGCTCGTATAACGAGGAGAAAGCGGCAGGGAAACCGGTAATTCGCCGCAGACCATAACCGCGCTGCGCGCGATGCCTCCGGCGGGGATATTTATAGCCAGATGAAGAACGGATCCCCCGCTTCATCTGGCTACAAATATCCCGGGGGAGGCGCGCGGAACGCGCGGCGGGGGCAGAGCCCCCTAGTCGGCACTCAATTCAACAGGGCTGCCATGGGGTGTGGTCAAATACGCTTTTTCCCATGCCGCTGATACATCGTCGATATCGCCGGCACTGGTTTCACCACCATCCGCCAGAAGCGTTTCCAGTGTCTCAAGCCAAGCGCGAAAATAATCCTCGCCGCCATCGAGTTCCTTCTTCAACCCGTGACGCTTCAACGTAGCAGAAAATCGTGTCGCCCATTCCGGCCAATCGAATCGCCCCGCTTCGTTCAGCGCAACTGTCACGGCAAAGACTTGAGCGTGCCATGGTTCGGCAAATACCGGCTCGGGAGCTGTATGCGCGATGCAATCGGTCATGATGGCTCCAGATAACTTTGCCAGAGGTCTAGTACGACCTCGTCCTTGGGATTTTCGGGCGCTGCCCAAAGTTCCGATGCGGCGAAAACCACTGCATAAAGCGGCTCGGGCGATTCTCCGAGGCCGTGCGCGTTTGAGTCCGGTAAGACATGGCTGCCGTGAACACGCAGAACCCGCCCCTCGGCTCCAGCGGCGTAGGCTGGCAATCGTGTGTGACCGCCATCCACCAACCGATTGGAAGCAGGGTGAACGGTCCGAACGTTCTGGCCGATTTCATATCGCACTGGCACGTTGGACGGTCGATCCGCTGGACCACCTTTGGATAGCGCGGCACTAACGGCTTCAGCTTTGAGCGTCCTTGATGCCAGAGGATGCGGCCCCTCTTGTTCCGCCCCTCTCAAGTCGGCCAATGTCAGAACACCTTGCTCGACCAACAAGTCAGCCAAGGCAGATATCCATTTTTCGCAATAGGAAAACCGCGTGTAATCCTTCGGCGATAAGCGCTCACGCGCATGGCGCGAAATGTCGATGTTCCACTGGCCTAGAAAGCCTGCTGCCAGAGTTACAGCCAATGCGCGACCATGCCACTCCTGGGGAAAAACCGGCGCGTCTACGGCATCGGGGACTACCGGGCCATCGCCAAACCGCCCACCCATGTCGTGAACCCGTGTCATGAGGGCACCTTGGGCAAACCGGTTCCAATCATGCTGTCGCGTGTCACCAGGGCGGCCAGAGCGTCTTCGTCAAGCGATACAGAGCCCTTGGGCCGCATTGGTAAAACCAGATAGCGGATCTCGGCGGTCGAGTCCCAAACCCGAACGGCAGTTTCGTATGGCAGCGTCACGCCGAACTCGGTCAGTACTTTACGCGGTTCCCGAACGGCACGCGCGCGATATGCGTCGGACTTGTACCACCCCGGGGGGATACCGAGCAGCGGCCACGGGTAACAACTGCACAAGGTGCAAACTACCATATTATGTTGGGCAGGCGTATTCTCGACCACTACAATGTGTTCGCCCTGCCGCCCATAAAATCCAAGATCAGCAACAACCGGGGTCGCATCCTCAAGCAAAGCGCGTTTGAATTCCGGGTCCGTCCACGCCTTTGCGACGACACGTGCACCATTCTGAGGGCCTATCTTGTTTTGGTAGGTGTCGATAATCTCATCCAAAGCCGCGGGGTCAACCAGCCCCTTGCGAGTCAGAATCGTCTCGAGCGCCTTGACGCGCAAGGCAGGTTCGGGTGGCAAAAGGGCATGCGGGTGGTCGTGATCATCATGGGGCATGGCCGCAGGTTGCGCCACGATCCGCCGATCTGTCCAGTCCCTTTGCCGTGATAAGGCACATCATTGATCCTGATGGAAACTCGTGACTTGCCCCCGGAACCAAACTTGCATAAGTACCACGCGATACACGCCACGCTGCACAGGACCACCATGGAAAACGTCGTTCTCATCATCCATCTTCTTCTGGCTCTGGGCCTGATCGCCGTCGTCCTGATGCAGCGGTCCGAAGGCGGTGGTCTTGGCATGGGTGGCGGCGGTGGCGGCGCCGTTAGCGGCCGCGCGGCTGCAACTGCGTTGGGCAAGGTCACATGGATTCTGGCGGCGTGCTTTATCGTCACGTCGATCACGCTGACGATTCTGGCGGCTCAGAAATCCTCGGGCAGCTCGGTTATCGACCGGTTGGGCGTTCCCGCCCCGGCTGCGACTGAAGAAAGCGCACCGGCGGTTCCGTCGGCGGACGATCTTCTGCCTCCGGTACAGGGCGACAACGCGCCGCTGATCCCGCAGGCCGACTGATCCACAAAACCTAGAAACCTGACAGAGAACTGCAACAGCATCTTGCGGTTCTCTTGCGCTTTGGGCGCGAATCCTTTATGTATGGAGTCCCGTGATGCAACGGTTTTTCGGAACCGTCGGGCAGCTGATTTTGACGTCTCACGGGAGCTAGCCGAACAACATGGCGCGTTTTATTTTCATCACCGGTGGTGTGGTTTCGTCCTTGGGCAAAGGGTTGGCCTCGGCAGCTTTGGGTGCCTTGTTGCAGGCACGCGGATACTCGGTCCGGCTGCGCAAGCTGGACCCCTATCTGAACGTCGACCCCGGCACTATGTCTCCGTTTGAACATGGTGAGGTGTTCGTCACCGATGACGGGGCCGAAACCGATCTGGACCTTGGCCACTACGAGCGTTTCACCGGAGTCGCCGCGCGCAAGACCGACTCGGTCAGCTCGGGGCGGATCTATTCGAATGTGCTCGAGAAAGAGCGCCGCGGCGACTATCTGGGTAAGACCATTCAGGTGATCCCGCACGTCACCAACGAAATCAAGGATTTCATTGCCATTGGCGAGGATGAGGTTGATTTCATGCTGTGTGAGATCGGCGGCACCGTTGGCGATATCGAGGGCCTGCCCTTTTTCGAAGCCATCCGTCAGTTTAGCCAGGACAAGCCGCGCGGCCAGTGCCTGTTCATGCACCTGACGCTGCTGCCCTACATCAAGGCCTCAGGCGAGTTGAAAACCAAGCCAACCCAGCATTCGGTCAAAGAGCTGCGCTCGATCGGTCTGGCCCCTGACATTCTGGTTTGCCGGTCGGAAGGTCCTATCCCAAAGAAAGAACGTGAAAAGCTGGCCCTGTTCTGCAACGTGCGCCCTGACAGCGTGATCGCGGCGCAGGACCTTAGCACGATCTACGACGCGCCGCTGGCCTATCACAAGGAAGGTCTGGATCAGGCAGTTCTGGACGCGTTCCAGATCAGCCCTGCCCCGAAACCCGATCTGGCCAAATGGGAAGATGTCAGCGACCGCATCCACAACGCCGAAGGCGAGGTAAAGGTTGCCATCGTCGGTAAATACACCCAACTGGAAGACGCCTATAAGTCGATTGCCGAGGCGCTGACTCATGGTGGCATGGCCAACCGCGTCAAGGTCAAGGTCGAGTGGGTTGACGCCGAGGTGTTCGATACAGAAGACGCCGCGCCCCATCTGGAAGGATTCCACGCCATCCTTGTCCCCGGCGGCTTTGGCGAGCGCGGCACGGAAGGCAAGATCAAAGCCGCGCAATACGCGCGCGAGCACAAGGTTCCCTATCTGGGTATCTGTCTTGGCATGCAGATGGCGGTTATCGAAGCAGCCCGGAACGCGGCTGGCATCAAAGAGGCGGGTTCCGAAGAGTTCGACCACGAAGCCGGCAAAAAGCGTTTTGAACCTGTGGTCTATCACCTGAAGGAATGGGTTCAGGGCAACCACAAGGTCGAACGCAAAGTCGGCGACGACAAAGGCGGCACCATGCGTCTGGGCGCATATGATGCGGTTCTGGCCGATGGCTCGAAAGTGGCCGAGGTCTACGGCGGCACCAACATCGAAGAGCGCCACCGCCACCGCTATGAGGTCGATATCAAGTACCGCGAGCAATTGGAAAAGGCCGGGCTCAAATTCTCGGGCATGTCTCCTGACGGACGTCTGCCGGAAATCGTCGAATGGTCGGACCATCCGTGGTTCATCGGTGTTCAGTATCACCCTGAACTAAAGTCGAAGCCGTTCGACCCGCATCCGTTGTTCCGCGAGTTTGTGCGCGCGGCCAAGGATACCTCTCGTCTGGTCTGACCTTCACAGGATCACTGCCTTGTGACAGCCGATGCGAAAAATTCTGTACGCATCGGCTGTTTGCGCCTTTAACTGTCGTCACAACAACGACAGGAGACCGGCCATGACAGATCAGATCACACGCGCAGAAACCTTTGCCGCCCTGCACAAGAAGGGCGACCCGGTTATTCTGCACAATATCTGGGACGCTGGCAGCGCCGGTGCCGTGCGTGATGCCGGGGCCAAAGCGATTGCCACGGGTAGCGCCCCGGTCGCGATGGCGCAGGGGTACGGGGATGGTGAGAACATTCCCATGGAGGCCGCGCTGGACAATGCCCGTCGCATTGTGTCGGCCGTCAATCTTCCTGTGACACTGGATTTCGAAGGGGCTTACGCATCGGACGTGCTTGGCGTGGCCGCAAATGTCGAACGTGCCTTGGAAACCGGGGTGATCGGTTTCAACTTCGAGGATCAGATCGTCGGCACGAAAGAGTTGTATGACATCGAGACTCAGGAAGCGCGGGTACGGGCAATGCGCGAGGGCTGTGATGCCGCCGGGATTCCCGCCTTTATCAACGCGCGCACAGATATTTTCCTCAAGGCCAGGCCCGATACACATAGCGATGACATGTTGGACGATGCAATCGCACGCGCCAAAGCCTATGCCGAAGCAGGGGCCAGCGGCTTTTTTGCGCCGGGACTGAAGGATGAGGTGCTTATCGCGCGGTTATGCGAATCGACCGAATTGCCTGTAAACATCATCGCCCTGCCCGGAACACCGGACACTGCAACATTGGCATCACTGGGCGTGGCGCGCATCAGCTATGGCCCCGTGCCCTACAAACAGATGTTGGGATGGCTGCAAGAACAGGCGACAAAGGCTCTGAACTAAACTTCAGGGTCTTATGGCCCGCTGAAACCCACACAGCGGGATTTTGACGATTCCAGTCCATGACATGTAGTCCGTGCTTGGCGGGCTACAAAATATGGAATATTCTAAAATTATGTTGAAGAAGTTCTTTCAGGCGTTTCGCCCGCCACAGCATACGAATCTGCCCGACCCGGACGCCGAATTGGCGTTGGGTGCGTTGATGGTGCGCGTGGCGCAGGCGGATCGCGACTATAAGCTGGAAGAAATCAGCCTGATTGATCGGATACTTGCCCGTCTGTACCAGCACAACGCGATTGAGGCCGCCAAGGTCCGCGCCACTTGCGAAAAACTGCACGCGGCGGCCCCCGAGACTGACACGTTCGGCAAACTGATCCGCGAAACCACAGACCTGCACGAGAGACTGGCCGCCCTAGACGCCCTGTGGGAGGTCGTTCTGGCCGACGGCAATTCCGACGAAGGCGAGATGAAGATCGTCGAGGAAGCCCGTATTGCGATGGGCCTCAGCTTCAACGACAGCCAAGCTGCACGCGGCCGCGTGCAAAGGCGCTTGGAAGAAACCTAGTCGGCCTCTATATCTTTCGCATGTTCAGTGAATTCCTGTCCCGGCTTACTCAGCCTCAGCCCGACCCGCTTGCCGATGACGATGCGCGATTGGCGTTGACCGCCCTATTGGTCCGCATTGCTCGGTCAGACAACGACTATGCCGACAGCGAGATGGCGCGGATCGACCGTATTTCCGCCGAACGCTATGGCCTGTCCCCGTTCGAAGCGGCCGCCCTGCGCGCTCGCGCCGAAGATCTTGAGGCCGAAGCCCCGGACACCGTCCGCTTTACCCGCGCGATCAAGGAAGCCGTCCAATATGAAGATCGGCTTGCCGTGGTTCAGGCAATGTGGTCGGTTGCGCTGGCCGATGGGCACCGCACGGGAGAGGAAGATTCCCTTTTGCGACTGGTGGTCAGCTTGTTGGGGGTCAGCGATGTCGACTCGGCCCTGGCGCGGCAAAAGGCAGCCAAGGCGTGATCGCTGCGTTGGGCATGTATGACATGCCCGCTGTTCGATCCGCGAATGATCGTTTCTGGCTTTTGATTCGTGAAAACCTTGGCTTCGGCCCCGCCAGCCTGACACGGGACGAAGATGCATGGAGCATATGGCAGAGTCCCGACCTTCTGTTTGCCCAGACGTGCGGGATGCCCTACCGAACCCGATTGCACGGCAATGTGCAACTGGTTGGAACACCGGATTACGGGCTGCCGGGATGTCCACCGGGGCATTATCGTTCGGTCTTTGTTGCCCGGCAGGATGACCCCCGTGGGTTGAAAGAGCTTGCAGGCGGGACATTTGCCTATAACGAGGCGCTTTCGCAGTCCGGCTGGGCTGCTTCTATGGTTCACCTTGCCAAAGACGCCCAGTTTCCGTCTGAATTGCTTATGACTGGCGGTCACGCGTATTCAGCCCAAGCGGTTGCGGATGGTCGCGCCGACTATGCCTGTCTGGATGCCGTCACTTGGGCGTTGTTGAAGAAACACTCAGACTTGGGAACAGCGTTGCGCCCTGTTGAAGAAACATCCCCGACACCCGCCCTTCCCTTCATCACGGCCATCGGGCAAGACGCAGCCGCCATCGCACGGGCGACTCAAAAGGCGATAACCGAATTGTCTGATCAGGACGCAGAACTGCTGCTTCTGCGGGACCTTATCTACATCCCGGCGGATGACTATCTGGCTGTTCCCAATCCACCGCAAGCGGCTGCCGAGTTGCTCAATCCCTGACCGATTTGGCCAGAACGTCTGGTCATTTTGACAGTTTCTGAGCGGTAACGCATCATTTGCGCATTGCATTGCTCAAAAATTTAAGCCCTAGTACCGCACCAACACCAATAACACTCAGGGCTCCCGTGACAGATTCCACTCCGGTCATCGAGATCAAAAACCTACACAAGAGTTTCGGCAATCTAGAAGTGCTGAAAGGGGTGGATATTACGGCCAGACGCGGCGATGTGGTGTCTTTGATAGGGTCGTCCGGGTCTGGTAAATCCACGCTTCTACGCTGTTGCAACCTGCTGGAAGACAGTCAGCAGGGGGAAATTCTGTTCAAGGGCGAACCCGTCCGTTGGGCAGGCCAAGGTCAACACCGTCGTCCCGCCGACGCGAAACAGGTTCTGCGTATCCGCACCAACCTGTCGATGGTGTTTCAGCAATTCAACTTGTGGGCCCACATGACAATCCTGCAAAACGTCATGGAAGCCCCAGTCACCGTGTTGGGCCGTGACAAGGCCGAAGTTGAGGACAGCGCGCGGAAATATCTGGAAAAAGTCGGTATCGGCGACAAGTGCGACGTATATCCGGCGCAACTTTCAGGCGGTCAGCAACAACGTGCCGCGATTGCGCGCGGACTGTGCATGGAGCCCGAGGCGCTGCTGTTTGACGAACCGACCTCGGCGCTGGACCCTGAGTTGGAGCAGGAAGTCATCAAGGTCATCAAGGATCTGGCCGCTGAAGGCCGCACCATGATCATCGTGACCCATGACATGAAAATGGCGGCCGATATCTCAAGCCACGTGGTGTTCCTGCATCAAGGGCTGATCGAGGAAGAGGGCCTTCCGGAAGACATCTTCACCACCCCTGAATCCGCACGGCTTCAGGGCTTTCTATCCGCCACCAAGGCGGCATAAACTCAGGACAGAACTAAACTGGGGAGTTACCAATGAAAAACCTGATTCTGACCACAGCAGCGCTGGCGCTTGGCGCGGGCATGGCCATGGCGGACACGATCCGTCTGGGCACTGAAGGTGCTTATGCACCGTGGAATTTCGTAAACGACGCGGGCGAGATCGACGGGTTCGAGCGCGAACTGGGCGACGAGCTGTGCAAGCGCGCCAGCCTGGATTGCGAATGGGTCAAGAACGACTGGGATTCGATCATCCCGAACCTGGTCTCGGGCAACTATGATGCCATCATCGCCGGCATGTCGATCACCGATGAGCGGGACGAAGTCATCGACTTCACCCAGAACTACACCCCGCCAGATCCGTCGGCTTATGTTGCCATGTCCGATGGTGTTGATCTGGAAGGCGGCGTCGTCGCGGCCCAAACAGGCACCATTCAGGCTGGCTACATTGCTGATTCCGGCGCAACTCTGGTGGAGTTTGCAAGCCCCGAAGAAACCATCGCAGCCGTCCGCAATGGCGAAGCTGATGCGGTTTTGGCTGACAAATCATTCCTGGTGCCCTTCACCGAAGACGGCTCGGGCATGGTCTTTGTCGGTGACGAAGTCCCGCTGGGCGGTGGCGTCGGCATGGGCATCCGCGAGTCCGACGGTGAGCTGAAAGAGAAGTTCAACGCCGCCATCCAGTCCATGAAGGACGATGGCAGCCTGAACGAGCTGATCACCAAGTGGGAAGTGTCCTCGACCTTCTAAATTGCTAATTGCGGCGCGCCTGACAACCGGGCGCGCCGCATTCTGAGCCTTTGCCAGTCAAAGAGGCCCGCCATTTTCTCGTTCTGCACTGATCCCGAAACGCTCGGCACTGTCCGTTGGTTCTCTTGCTATTTGACCAACGGCGTTCATTGGCTGTTTTACCTGTCCTTCTTCAAGGTTCTGCTGCTGTTGGCCATTACCGCGCCCGTAGCCTTGGGATTCGGCTTTCTGGGGGCCATGGCTGCCCGGTCGCATATCCTGCCGCTGACCTGGTTGGGAAAAGGGTATATCGCCATCGTGCGTGGCGTGCCGGATATCGCATTTTTCATGTTCTTCGTAATCGCGCTGGATCAGGCGTTTGAATGGACGCGGCACAAGATACTGTGTCCTGAATGGACGGACCCAATCCGGCAGGGCAATGATTTTATCGTCTGTCAGTCGGCGAAATTGCCGCTGGGCACAGCCCCCGAATGGGTGCACGAAACCTATGGCTTCTTTCTGGCCGTGATCACCTTTTCCATCGTATTCGGAGCTTTCGCCGCCAACGTCCTGTTTGGCGGGATGCGCGCGGTTCCCCATGCGCAATTGGAAACGGCGGCGGCTTATGGGATGACACACCGCCAGACCTTCTGGCGTATCCTTGTGCCCCAGATGTGGGTGTATGCCCTGCCCGGCCTGTCGAACCTATGGATGGTGCTGATCAAAGCTACGCCGTTGTTGTTCCTGCTGGGTATCGAAGACATCGTTTATTGGGCGCGCGAACTGGGCGCGTTCAAGAACCCGAAATTCACGCAATACCCGCATGGCGACTGGCGCATGTGGTATTTCCTTGCCCTGCTGGTGTTCTACCTGGGCATGACCCGAGTTTCTGAAATTGGTCTTGAACGGCTGATGCGCCGCCTGTCCCACGGTCAGGCCACATCAGGCGGAGAGCTGCTGCGCAAGGAGACCACCGCATGAGCTGTATCCAGACCATTCAGGACTATGGCCTGCGCTCAATCGGTATTGGCGAGCGGGCCATTCCCAAGGCTGATTTCACCCTGTGCGAACAGTTCACCCTGATCGGTTCAGGCATGATCTGGAACATCTATTTCGGAATCATGGCGCTGGTCACGGGGTTCTTTCTGGCCACGGCACTGGCACTGGGCAAAGCGTCAACAAATGTATGGCTGCGTAAACCGTCGGAATGGTTCATCTTTCTGTTCCGGGGCTCGCCGCTGTTCATCCAGTTCTTCTTTGCCTATTTCTTCTTCTTGTCTCTCAAGCAGAGCTTTCCGCTCCTTGATGCGCTGACCTCGGCCTGGCTGGGCGCGCTAATCGTGCTGTTCTTCAACACGGCCGCCTATTCGGGCGAGATCTTTTACGGCGCGCTGCGTTCAATTCCCAAGGGCGATATCGAGGCTGCAGACGCCTATGGCATGACAGGTTGGTCCCGCTTCCGTCGCATCATCTGGCCCACGATGCTGCGACTGGCGTGGCCTGCCTATACGAACGAAGCAATCTTTCTGTTCCACGCCACCACACTGGTCTTCTTCTCGGCGTTTCCGGTCTGGCAGCAACGAGGCGATGCGCTGTATTACGCAGGGTATTTTGCAGACAAGACCTTCAACCCCTTCATTCCCTACCCAATTCTGGCCTTCTACTTCATCCTGCTGACACTGGTGGTCATCTGGGCGTTCGGGCTGGTCAACAAGCGCCTGAACCGGCACCTGCCTGCCGCCAAGCGCAGCAAAATGAAGCTGAGGCTGAACCTGGCGCGCTGATTTTCGGCGCGCTACTTCATTTTCAATGCATGAATGAACGGCCTAGCCTGCCGTGTCACCAATCTCTGATCAGGGAGAAGTGGTACCGCCTCCCTGGCTTGAACAGGGGACCTCTGGATCCACAATCCAGCGCTCTAACCAACTGAGCTAAGGCGGCACTCGTGAGGGGCGATTTACCGAACGCGCCCGGGGAATGCAAGAGGATTAAAGCCGAATTTTCCAGCTTTGTTCGACAAGATCGACACCGAAGGAATGGACCGGTTTGCTGCCTGCCAAATGCCAGCCTGTCGCCTTGTAAAGCGCGCAGGCGGCGCGGTGACTTTCGTGCGTCCACAATGACATCTGAGCGAACCCTACAGCGCGCGCGTGGTCCATACATGTGTACAACAGGCGTTTGCCCAGCCCCATTCCCCGCGCCTCGGGTACAAGAAAAAACAGGCGCAGCTTTGCGGTGCTATCGTCCAGTCTGACGCAGAAAATACTGCCTAAACGCTGACCTTCTTGTTCGGCAATCCAGCCTCGCTCAAACTCGGGGTCATGGGTCGCTACGAAATCCTCAAGAATCCGTTGAACCAGCGGTGCGAAGGTTTCGTCGAATCCTTCATCACGCTCGTAGAGGGTCCCGTGCTGTTCAACCAGCCACGGCACGTCCAAAGCGCAAAAGGGTCTTATCTTTGCATTGTTCATAATGCATCTGACCGCATCAGCGTCTTGATTCTCAAGCCTTTGCGCGATAGCACGAATGCTCATCTCCGGAGGCTAATATGGGCATCAACACCGAACGTGACATTCAGGCCAACCTGCAAATCGGCCCGACCGATCAGGGCATGGTGCGCCTGTTCATCGAAGCCGACGGTCTGGAAGTCCCGATGGATTTTGACCCCGAAGAAGCCGAAGAGATTGCGGATGAAATCCGAGCCGCCGCGCAAGCCGCACGCGCGGTAAAAGGTTGATCTTTCAAAGCCTTGGATCGCGAAGCGCGTGCAGTCTACGTGCCGCGTCCGTTGCAAATTTCTGTATCATTTTCTTGCGTCGCGCCGGGGCCAGCTTGTCTTCGGGCGCCATGCGCACAATCTCGGCATCATAGGCGTCAGCAATAATAAGGCCGGTTTCCTGAGGCAGCAGGTCTGTTGGAAAATCAGTATCCACGGCCCAGAAAAACCGATCACACCATTCAAGATAGCCCTGCCATTTGGCATCCGACTGATAATCCGCGCGGCTGGACTTGCACTCAACCACCCAAAGCTCACCCTTGGGGCCCAGCCCCATGACATCCACACGCAACCCGCGCACGGGCACAAACTCTTCAACAGAGACGAATCCATGCGCACTGAGATGGCGCGCGACACCGCGTGCAAGCTTCTGTCCTGGCTGCAAGTCCAATACCATCCGGGGAATGTGAACAATTAGAGAACAAAAATCAACCCGCCTCCCCTTGCTTATCCAGTCAGCAACACCTAGTTAGACCCTTGGCGGGTTCTGCGCTTCTTGTGATTGGTAGCATTCTGGTGGCCTTAAGCAATTCCGAGGGGGCTGGCTCTGTTCAGGTCCTGGCCTGATTACCTGGCGCCCACCTGTACATACAGGTCCTCGGGAATCACACCGCACGGTTGACTGGCGGTCCCGCCACATTTTTCCAAGCTTAGCTTATTTCCCCGCAGGGGCGTCCCGACGAACGACAGCAGGCTCAAAGCTGTGCACAACCGGAGAACCACGGCGCGGGCCACCGGGTTTTTCAGCCATGCTCATGATCTTGTAAGCGAATTGCACACCGGCAAAAACGATGCCGTTCATGAACCAGATCATCAACAGCGCAATCAGTCCTATATCCGACCCAGTGATGAGGCTGCGCAGGTTGGCCACGTTAAACGCCAGCAAGACACCGACAAACACTGCCGAGATCGCGAAACCCCAGGCAACCTGAGTAATATACAGACGGATCAGTTTGGGCATTGCGGGCCTCCTTGCGCTCCGACGTTCAGCCTAGCGCATATGGGCCCTGCGTAAAGGCGTCAGAACGCCTCGGGCTGGGCCTCGCGCGCCATGTGGTCCAGAACTGCGTTGACGAACTTCGGCTCTTTCCCTTCGGGGAAAAACGCCCGTGCCACGTCGACGAATTCAGTGATGACCACCTTGGGCGGCGTGTCGCTTTGGGTCAGCTCGGCGCCTGCGGCGCGGAACGCGGCGCGCAGGGTCGGGTCGATGCGCGCGATAGGCCATTTGGCAACCAGCGCGCGGTCAGTCATCTGGTCGATCGGTGCCTGATAGTTCACGGCGTCTTCGACCAGTTTACGGAACAGGCGGATATCGCCGTCCAGCATTTCCTCACCCTCATAGACGGCACCAAACCGGTGATCCAGAAACTCGTTGACAACCTGTTCGGTGGTCTGATCCGACTGCTCCATCTGGAACAGCGCCTGCACGGCATACAACCGGGCGGCGGATTTCATCAGGCGTTTCTGGTTGGCCGGTTTCGGCGCGTCTGTCTGGGTCATGCTGTCGTGGGTCCGTTGCTGTCGCCCGCCACAAGGATGGACTCGGACGGCGGCTTGAAGCCCACGCCCTTTTTGGAAGAGCCCCACTTACGGCTGAGCGCGATCAGATGCAAGGCCGCAGCGGCTGCTCCGCCGCCTTTATTCATCTTTTCTGGGTTCGCACGAACCTCGGCCTGCTCGTCATTCTCGACGGTCAGGATGCCGTTGCCGATCAGCAGACCCTGAAGGCCCATCAACTGAATGGCACGACTGGAGTCATTGCACACCGTTTCGTAATGTGTGGTCTCGCCGCGAATGACGCAACCAAGCGCGACATAGCCGTCATAGTTACACTGACGGTCTGCCATGGCGATGGTGGTCGGGATTTCCAGCGCGCCGGGAACCTCGACCACGTCGCAGGTACCACCTGCTGCTTCAATCTCGGCCTTGGCACCTGCGACCATATTGTCGGCGACAGCGCGATAGAACGGGGCCACCACCAGCAGCAGCTTCACCGGTTTGTCGAAGGTCGGGGTCGGCAGGACGCCGTGTTTATCTTGTTCAGCCACGATCAGTCTTCCTTGAGGATAGAGCGGGTGCCGACGATGGACAGGCCAAACGCGTCGAGCCCCAGATATACGGTTTCGGGCGAGTCAGTCAGCAGCACCAGTTCCTGAATACCCATCTTGGACAGGATCTGCGCGCCCAGGCCGGTTTGCTTGATGGTGCGCGGGCCTTCGTCCTCGGCGGCATAAAGTGAATTGCGCGGCTGGCGGAACAGGCAGACCACGCCGCGGCCTTCTTCGGCTATCTTCTCCATCGCGCGCGGCAATTCGCGCGAGGATTTGGGTCCAAGGCCCAGAATGTCGGGCGCTTCATGCAAAGCGTGAGTACGGGTCAGAACCGGCTCGGGTGTAGTCACGTCACCTTTGACCATGACGACGTGTTCGATGCCGTGGGTTTGATCAGTGAAAATCCGCATCTCCCATTCGCCACCATATTCCGAGGTGACGGTTTCCCGCGAGGTCTCGACCACCAAATTGTCATTGCGCGAGCGGTAAGTGATCAGATCGCTGATCGTGCCGATTTTCATGTCGTGGGTTTTGGCGAACTCCACCAGATCGGGCAGCCGCGCCATGGTGCCATCGGGTTTCATGATCTCGCAGATCACGCCCGAGGGATTCAGCCCGGCCAGGCGCGAGATATCCACTGCGGCCTCGGTATGGCCTGCGCGCACCAGCACCCCACCCCGCTTGGCGCGCAGGGGGAAGACATGGCCGGGGGTGGCGATGGCCGCCATGGTGTTCTGTTCGTTGATCGCGGTCGCCACGGTCAGCGCGCGGTCAGCGGCGGAAATCCCGGTCGACACACCTTCACGCGCCTCGATCGATACGGTGAACGCTGTTTCATGACGCGACGAGTTGTTGACCGCCATCATCGGTAGACCCAATGCGTCCACACGTTCGGCCGTCATCGGCAGGCAGATCAATCCCCGCCCATGGGTGGCCATGAAGTTGATCGCCTCGGCATCCGCGAACTCGGCGGCGATAACCAGATCGCCCTCGTTCTCGCGGTCTTCGTGGTCGACCAGAATATACATCCGGCCTTTGCGCGCCTCTTCGATGATCTCTTCGATCGGGCTGATCGCGTCGCGCAATTGCGCCTCGACGGGTCCGGGGGTTTCAAAGCTCATTGGGCAGCCTTTCGCTGAGCAAGTTTGCACGGGTGGATAGACCACCACGCGCGCAAAGGCCAGTCTGCAAACGCCCCGAACCGGCCAGAACGCGGCGTCTGGTCAGGACATTTCGGCCAGACGCGCGACATAGCGGGCCAGCGTGTCAATCTCGAGGTTCACTTTGTCACCGACAGAAACGCCGCCCCAAGTCGTCACTTCCTTGGTGTGCGGGATGAAGTTGATGCCAAAATCACAGCCTGCCACGTCATTGACTGTGAGGGACGTTCCATTCAGAGCGACCGAGCCCTTGGGCGCTATGAAACGCGCCAAGTCCTTAGGCGCACGCAGAGTTACACGGGTGCTGTCGCCCTCGTCTTCCACCGCGACAACTTCGGCCACACCGTCGACATGACCGGATACAATGTGCCCGCCCAGTTCATCCCCGACTTTCAGAGCACGCTCCAGGTTTACACGCTTGCCAACCTGCCAACTATCCAAGTTGGTTTTCGACACGGTTTCAGCGCTGATCTGGACATCGTACCAGTCATCACCCAACGCGATTACAGTCAGACAAACACCGTCGCTGGCAATCGAGGCGCCGATATCAATGCCGGTTGTATCATAGGCCGTTTTAATCCGCGCCCGCAGATCGCCCTGCTGGTCCAACTCGGTAACAGTGCCAACATCTGTGACGATCCCGGTAAACATTGCTTTAACCCTCAGCTTCTAACCTGTGACCAGTTTTCCAAGCCGAGGTAAGCGTAACCGACTGTAGGGGCAAGCCCCGCCTTGCCGTGATAGACACAAATAGGCATAATTTCCGCACCAAAATGAAACGAGCAGTACCAATGCCACCACTCAATTCCGGCGCCGATGGCCGCGTGTTCCTGTTCCTACAGGGGCCACATGGGCCGTTCTTCAGCGCTCTGGGTCGCGCGCTGCGCGGAACCGGGGCCAAGGTCTGGCGCGTGGGTTTCAATGCCGGGGATGAGGTGTTCTGGTTCGACCGGAGCAGCTTCGTTCCCTTCCCCGACCCTGCCGGCACATGGCCTGAGTGGTTTTGCAATTTCGTCGAAACCCTGAGCGTCACCGATATCGTGTTGTACGGAGACACCCGGCCCGTCCACGCCCAAGCGGTCGAAATCGCGCGCACCCGCGGCATCACCGTGCATGTGTTCGAAGAGGGATATCTTCGCCCATGGTGGATCACTTATGAGCGTTCAGGTTCCAACGGCAATTCGCGTCTGATGACACTGAATGTCAGGCAGATGGAGCGGGCGCTGGATCGCTCTGACGCGCCGAAGCCGCCCCCTCCGTCGCATTGGGGTGATATGCGGCAGCACATTTTCTATGGCGCGCTCTACCATTGGTTCCTTTTGTTTCTGAACCATCGTTACAGCAACTTCCGACGGCACCGAGAGCTGCCGGTCTCAAAAGAATTCCGCTTGTACTTTAAACGGTTGATGCTAATGCCGTTTCACAGGGTTCAGCGGCGATGGGCCACGGCGCGAGCACGCAGAAGTGGATTGCCGTATCATCTGGTCCTGCTTCAGTTGGGGCATGACAGTTCGGTTCAGACTCATTCGGATTACACCTGCATGTCCGACTTTCTCGAACATGCAATCCAAGGTTTTGCTGAAGGCGCACCCCGGCATCACCAGCTTGTCGTAAAAGAGCATCCGCTGGAAAACCATCGCGAACCCTTGCGACGCAAAACCCGCTTTTTTGCCAACAAATACGGGATCGCGGATCGGGTCCATTATGTTCCGGGCGGAAAATTGGCGAAACTGCTGGATGATGCGAATTCCGCAGTTACGATCAACTCGACAGCAGGTCAGCAAGTTTTGTGGCGTGGCATCTCTATTCGCACCTTCGGCACATCGGTCTATGACAAACCGGATTTCGTGTCAGAACAGCCTATTGCAGAGTTCTTTGCGCGCCCTGATCCGCCCGACCACGACGCCTATCAGGTATATCGGGACTTTCTTTTGAAAACCTGCCAAGTGCCGGGCGGTTTCTATTCCAGACACGGTCGGCGCCAGTTGCTGCGCCGCGTCACAGACATGATGCTCAGCCCGCACGATCCTTACCATTCGGTCCTTGATGTGACAGAGACTCAGACGCCACAGTTAAGAATAGTGGAAGGAAACGAACAGGTTGATGCTGGAAGTTGCGAGAAGAAACAGATAGCGTAACGCAAACAAAAAAGACTGAGGATATTCGGCAGTGCAGAGCTTTCCAATCCAATGGATACGGGGGGTTTCCCTTGTGGCCGCGCTTGGCCTTCTGGCGGCGTGTCAACTTCCAAAGTCCGGCCCCAGCAAGAACCAGATTCTGGCCGGGTCCGTCGAAAACGGTGGCAACGCCTTTGTTGTAGAAGTCGATGATCGTGTCGCGCAGGCCACGTCCGCGATTCCACAATTTGGCTTTCCCGCCTCGTTTCAAAGCGCGCAGAGCTTGGCCGCCGACACAGTGCGACCGGGTGACGTGTTGGGACTGACCGTATGGGAAAACGTCGATGACGGCCTGTTGACGGGGCCAACCGGGGCCGCAACTGCGCTGAACGAGGTTCAGGTAGACAGCGACGGGTTTATCTTTGTGCCCTACGCGGGGCGCGTCCGTGCAGCCGGGAACACCCCGGAACAGTTGCGCATGCAGATCACCCAAGAGCTCAAGGATCAAACGCCCGACCCGCAGGTCGAAGTGCGCCGTATCGCGGGTGATGGATCAACCGTTTCACTGACAGGCACTATCGGGGCGCCGGGCATCTACCCAATTGAACGTCCGACGCGCACCCTGACGGGCATGCTGTCCCAAGCTGGTGGTGTTGCTGTCGGGTCGGATATTGCACTGGTGACGCTTATTCGCGGCAACGAACGGGGCACGGTGTGGTACGAGGACCTGTTTAGCAACCCTCGGATGGATGTGGCCTTGCGCGGCGGCGACCGTATTCTGGTTGAGGCTGACGCGCGGTCTTATATCGCATTGGGCGCCACTGGTGGACAGTCGCGTGTTGCCTTTGACAGTCAGGACCTGTCCGCGCTTGAAGCGCTTGCTCAGGTTGGCGGCTTGCAGTCCTTGTCTTCGGACCCAACAGGCATTTTCGTTCTGCGGCGAGAGCGACAGGACATCGCTCGCACAGTTATGGGGCGTGCGGATTTGCAGGGGGATCAACGTATGATCTACCTGCTGAATCTGACTGCCCCGAACGGGCTTTTCGTGGCCAGAGACTTTGTCATTCGCGACGACGACACGATCTATGTGACCGAGGCGCCCTACTCACAGTGGAGTAAGTCAATTTCCCTCATCGCGGGCGGGCTGACACCCTTCGCAAACGTCGCCACTCTTACGGGCGGCTGATGTATTCCCAAGCGTCGGCCGGGGCGGATCGCACCCGATTGTTTGTGTACAATGGCGGTTTTCTGACCGGGCGACGTATACGCCGAATTCTGACGCTTGCCAGGTATGACATCCGACTAGGCCTTCCCAAGGACGGCGATGTTGTCGGCATTTGGGGCAACAGCCCAACGGCCCATCGCGGCCTAAACATAGCCGAGAAGCATAACGCGCCCCTTCTCAGGGTCGAGGATGCCTTTATACGATCGCTGCATCCCGGCCGAAGTGGCGAGGCGCCGCTGGGCCTGCTGCTGGATCGAACCGGGTTGCACTTCGATCCGGCCCAACCGTCGGATATTGAAACGCTTCTGAGCACGCACCCGCTGGACGATACCGCCCTGCTGAACAGGGCGCGCGGCGGGATCGCCCGTATGAAAGAGCTCAACATCAGCAAGTATTCTGCGTTTGATACGGCCCTTTCGCCACCCGACCCCGGATATGTTTTGGTCGTGGATCAGGCGCGCGACGACGCATCCGTCACCGCCAGCAAAGGCGACGCTGCCCGGTTCCGTGAGATGCTTGTCATGGCGCAGGAAGAGAATCCGGGCGCACGCGTTTTGATTAAGGCCCACCCTGAAACGATCGAAGGGCATCGCGCCGGGTATTATTCTGAACAGGACTTGTCCGACCGGGTCACACTCTTTGACGCACCACTCAGCCCCTGGACGCTGCTGGAAGGTGCCGTCGGCGTTTATACCCTGTCGTCCCAGTTGGGGTTCGAAGCCATCCTCGCCGGGCACAAACCCCGCATTTTTGGCGAGCCGTTCTATGCCGGTTGGGGATTGACGCAGGACGAACATTTTTTTCCCCGCAGGCAGCGCACCTTGACCCGCGCGCAGTTGTTTGCGGCTGCGATGGTTCTGTACCCGAAGTGGTATGATCCGTTTCAGGATCAATTGTGCGAGTTGGAAACGGTTCTCGACATTCTTGAGGCGCAAACGCGCGCTTGGCGGCAGGATCACAAAGGTTGGACAGCCTCGGGTATGCGGCTGTGGAAGCGCAAACACCTGCAACAGATGTTCGGGCGCGAAAAGAAAATGCGGTTCACGACCGAGATTCCTGAAAATCCGGACCGGCCGCACATGGTGTGGGGCAATCACGCACGCGATGCCGGGCATGTCACGCGGGTCGAAGATGGATTTCTCCGGTCCCGAGGGCTTGGCGCGCGTCTTGTGCCACCCCTGTCTCTGGCAACCGACGACATCGGAATCTACTACGACCCTACCCGTCCGAGCCAGCTTGAGGAGATGATCGCCCGGCGGGAAACCCTGCGTCCCGATCAGCAAATCCGAGCTGAAAAGCTTATCTCGCGCATCGTGTCTGCGAACCTCAGCAAGTACAATACGGGTGGGTCATGCCCGAAACTGCCCGAGGGTCACCGGATACTCGTCCCCGGTCAGGTAGAGGATGATGCGTCAATCCTTTTGGGCACCAACAACGTGCGGACAAATCTTGAACTATTGCGAACGACGCGCGAGGCGAACCCAGACGCCGTCATCATCTACAAGCCTCACCCGGATGTCGAAGCCAAGCTGCGCGAAGGTGAGATTGACACGGCAGGACTTGCTGACGTCGTTGCAGTGAACTCCGACCCCGCACTTTTGCTTACCAAAGTGCAAGAAGTCTGGACCATGACGTCGCTGCTGGGCTTCGAGGCGCTTTTGCGCGATGTCAGCGTTACGACGCTTGGCGGACCTTTCTATGCCGGTTGGGGACTGACCCAAGATCTGGGGTCCGTTCCTGCGAGACGCGGAGCGCGCCCATCATTGTTGGGTTTGGTGCACGCGTCTTTGATAGATTATCCGCGCTATCTGGACCCCGTCACCGACCAACCCTGCCCCGTTGAAGTCGCCCTACAACGTTTGGTGGACGGTTATGGGGCGACAGGCGGCACGTCTGTTCGACTGCTGTCCAAACTACAGGGCGTTTTTGCCACGCACGCGCATTTCTGGCGCAGAGGTTAGCGGAAAGATCGCGTCCATCGGTGCAGCACATCCGGCCCAACGGCCCGCACCTCCAACAATTCGAACCGAGGTGCGGTGTCCAAAGTCTCTAGCCCCAGTGAACCAATTGCCGACAAGCCTTCTGCACCGATTGTCAGGCCAGCACTGAATCCGACCAACTCATCGACAAGGTCTTCGGCAAGTAGTGACGCCGCAAGCGCAGACCCTCCTTCGCAGAAGACACGGGTCAGACCGGCCTGCCCCAACTGCTGCAAAAGGTCCGTGGCATCAATCTGGTGATCATTCAACGCGCAAGGGATCAGCGTCGCGCCAAGCCCTTCCCACGCACGTGCACGCTCGGGGTCCGGCGACGGGCCGTGGCACAGCCACAGCGGAATTTGAGCGGCGGTTCTGGCAAGTTGACCGATCAGCGGAATATCCAGATGGCGCGAGACAACAACTCTGACAGGCTGGTTGCCTATTCCAAGATCGCGGACATTCAGCGACGGGTCATCTGCCCGCGCGGTTCCTGCCCCGACCATCACCGCATCATGCCGGGCGCGCATCGCATGAACCACACGTCTAGCCTTGGGGCCGGTTATCCACTGGCTGTGACCGCTTGAGGTCGCGATCCGGCCATCAAAACTACTGGCCAGTTTGAGCGTCACAAAAGGCCGCCCCTGTTCGGTTTTTAAAAAGAACCCCGCATGATCCCGCGCCGCTTGATCGGCAAGAACCCCGGTCGTCACCTCAATTCCCGCATCACGAAGCATCGCAAAGCCCTGCCCGGCCACGCGCGGATCGCTGTCCTCGATCGCGGAGACAACGCGTGAAACACCCGCCGCGATCAGAGCTTCGGCGCAGGGCGGCGTCTTTCCGTGATGAGAACATGGCTCCAGAGACACATATGCTGTCGCTCCGCGCGCTGCATCTCCGGCTTGACTCAGAGCTTCGGTTTCGGCGTGGGGCCGTCCGCCCGGTTGCGTCCAGCCACGCCCAACGATCCGACCGTCGCGCACGACAACGCAACCAACAGCCGGGTTTGGCCAACACGTTCCTTGACCGCGCTGACCCAAGGACAGGGCCAACGCCATATATCGCTTATCTGTTTCGATCACTCGTCTGACGAAGGCTGCGGCGGTCGCAACTCGTGGACGAACTCCTCAAAGTCATCGGCCGCCTGGAAATTCTTGTACACGCTGGCAAAGCGAACATAAGCCACCGTGTCAATCCGCGCCAGAGCCTCCATCACGATCTCGCCGATCTTGCTTGAGGGGATATCGGTTTCACCCATGCTTTCCAGACGGCGCACAATGCCAGAGATCATCTGGTCAATGCGATCCGGCTCAATCGGGCGTTTCTGCATCGAAATGCGGATAGAACGTTCCAGCTTGTCACGATCGAAATCTTCGCGCTTGCCGTTGGTCTTGATTACAACCAAGTCGCGCAACTGTACACGCTCATACGTCGTGAACCGTCCGCCACACGCCGGGCAGAAGCGACGTCTGCGGATCGCAACGTGATCCTCAGCCGGACGTGAATCTTTCACCTGAGTGTCGATATTTCCGCAAAACGGGCAGCGCATCCGCCGTCTCCTCGTCCCTTTGTCCACCTCTTTTTGTAAGCGCTACGGCTTACTTATCCACAACTATAGGGCAGCCGCTAGGGTTTGGGTAGTCGGAATTTATCACCGCAAGATAAAGGGTTCAGGCAAAATGCGCAGCGACCCTTCTATTGTGTGCCATCGCACGATGCTCAAACAGGTAAACGCCCTGCCACGTTCCCAACATCGGCTGCCCGTTTGTTACCGGAATGCTGAGGGAAACCGGTAAAAGAGCAGCCTTGATGTGCGCAGGCATATCGTCGGGGCCTTCGTAGGTATGACGCAGGTAAGACATAGACGGATGATCAGATGGCGGCACCAGCCTTTCAAAGAAGGCTTGCAAATCGGTCCGAACCTCGGAATCTGCGTTTTCCTGTATCACAAGCGAACAAGACGTGTGCCGCACAAACAATGTCAGCAAACCGTCACCTGAGACCGAGCTAAGCCAGTTGCGCAGGTCCAAGGTGAATTCATACAACCCCGGCCCTTTCGTCGAAATAATAAACTCGGTCTGCATTTAGTGGTTGACTTAACCTCAGTTCAAGAAAGGGCGGACATTACAACGCCCATTGGCACCCTGAACTGACATGCTTTCGCCGGGGTTGAAACCCGAAGTTATGAAACTGCCTTGCTGGGGCACCCCACCCGCAGGCGGTTGGGTCGAGAACTGGACGGCTGTACGGCGGCCCGTTGCCTCGCTGGGGCCATAGCCACGCACGACATAGATGCGATCCTGCCAGCCAGCTCCCAGAGTTCGACGCGCAAAATCCGCAGCTGCGCACCAATATCCATCAACATCCCTGCGTGAGCGCGGGATCACTTCAAAAACCGAGTTGTTCAGCGCAACTGTCTGAAATCCGTTCCGCGCCGCTGAGGCAGAAGCTGGTGTACTCAGCAAGACCGCAGCGGTCACTGCCGTGGTGATAAACTTTTTCATAATCATACTCTTTCCTGTTACGAGGTGAATTTTGAAATAGTGTACATTCATAGCGAGCAAGACCGGTTCACAATCAATTCAGGCGCGCCCAAAATTCACGTGAGCGCGCGTTAGAATGGTATCAAGTTGCACGCGTTCTTTACAGGGCTTCGCCCCGAAAGCGCCAAAGTACACTGGATAATTGGCAGGTCACGTGTCGGGGAGCCTCTGGTCGTCTGCGCGACAATTTGGCTGGGCTCTGACCTTCATCCCCATAAAGGTACGGACCCGACAACGCGCGGATATTAGATGGATCGCCAACACAGGTCTTGCTGAATCCTGCCAACCTTTTACGATTTACAGTCAGTTGAAAGACAGTTCACACGAGAACCCCAGCAGGTAAACTGGTGGAAATCACAATGTATGCGCTAAAATCACATTATGGACGTTGATATTGCTCGCCTTCAATTGTTGACCAGAATGCTTGAAGATCAAGCGAACGATCCGGCTATTGTGGATCAGGTTCTGGAAAAAAGTGGCCTAACTCGCGACGACCAGACATCAGCAACCTATAGCGCCCAAAAAGAGGCGCTTTTTGTGCGGTTCGCCTGCGATGTGCTGGCAGACGCTACATTTGCGGCCAGGGCCGGCCTACAGTTCAAATCTTCATCAAGCCTGACGGCATATATCAGTAAATACTCCCGCGATCTGAAGCAGGTACTGGAAAACGCGTCCCGGTTTCACGGTCTCATTGACCCTGCCCTAATGTTCAGCCTGAGGGTTGCAGGAAATTTCGCCGCGATTGAGGCTGAATGGAAAGATGCAAGTTATGCCCGTTATCATCGGCGAACCGAGTTTCTTTTGTTCGCGGGTCTTGCCCGCCTGCGGGACCTGACGCAATCAAACTTCTTTCCTATTGAAATTCGCTTTCAGCACGAAGTTGGGAGCAGCAGAAACAAATACCAAAGGTTGGCGGGTTTTCCCGTGTTGTTTGGGGCTGAGAGGGTGGAAATCGTTCTGGCTCTGTCTTCGCTGGATCTTCCGGTTCCAACCTACGACCCAAAACTGCGCGAACATCTGCTGGAATATGGTGACCGTGTCATCGCCGAAAAGCGGCAACCGAAACAAAAGCTGCGCGCTCAGGTCGAAGGGCTGATCACCCGCTCATTGCCCGGCGCGATCATTCAATCCGAAGACGCCGCCGCAAATTTGGGGCTAAGTACCCGGACCTTTGCCCGCAGGCTCAAGGAAGAAGGCACAAGCTATCGGGAAATCGTCGAGGACCTGAGGTGTGATTTGGCCCAGACCTTTATCACAAATGGAATGCCTCTGTCCGAGATTGCGTTCTCGTTGGGGTATGCCGATCAACCCGCGTTTTCGACCGCATTCAAAAGATGGACAGGGCAAGCCCCCAGTGCGTTTCGAAGCAGGCTGGATGTGTCGACCAAAGCCTGAGACCGGGGGTCATTGGCGCAAACGCCTCGCCCCGGCCCGTCCCATGAGTGGACAAGCGCGATATAGAAACCCCGAGACCTTATAACTTGTGAGTTCTCGCCAATTTGAGGTTTGAACAAGACTTCGTGTTTATGGCGGATGCCCAAAGAAAAAGGCGCCTGATGTCAGGCGCCTTTTTTGATCACTGGTCCAGGAACGACCGAAGTTTACGCGATCGGCTGGGATGTTTCAGTTTCCGCAGGGCTTTCGCTT
This sequence comes from Ruegeria sp. HKCCD7221, assembly GCF_013031225.1. Classification (NCBI taxonomy): domain Bacteria; kingdom Pseudomonadati; phylum Pseudomonadota; class Alphaproteobacteria; order Rhodobacterales; family Roseobacteraceae; genus Ruegeria; species Ruegeria sp. HKCCD7221. Next base: position 400,872 of record NZ_WPZE01000001.1, on the reverse strand, counting down.
CGATCTGACGGATACGTTCGCGGGTCACGCTGAACTGCTGGCCCACCTCTTCCAGCGTGTGATCGGTATTCATGCCGATGCCAAAACGCATCCGTAGAACCCGTTCCTCACGCGGCGTGAGCGAGGCCAGAACGCGCGTTGTGGTTTCCTTGAGGTTTTCCTGAATGGCGCTGTCCAGCGGCAGCACGGCATTCTTGTCCTCGATGAAATCGCCCAGCTGGCTGTCTTCCTCGTCGCCAATCGGCGTTTCCAGAGAGATCGGCTCTTTGGCGATTTTCATCACCTTGCGAACCTTCTCCAGCGGCATCTGCAGCTTTTCCGCCAATTCTTCCGGCGTCGGCTCGCGGCCGATTTCGTGCAGCATCTGGCGGCCGGTCCGAACCAGCTTGTTAATCGTTTCGATCATGTGCACCGGAATACGGATGGTGCGCGCCTGATCCGCGATGCTCCGCGTGATCGCCTGACGAATCCACCAGGTCGCATAGGTCGAGAATTTATAGCCGCGACGGTATTCAAACTTATCCACCGCCTTCATCAGGCCGATGTTACCTTCCTGAATAAGATCAAGGAATTGCAGGCCACGGTTCGTGTACTTTTTGGCAATCGAGATCACCAGACGCAGGTTGGCTTCGACCATTTCCTTCTTGGCCTGACGCGCCTCTTTCTCGCCCTTCTGAACCTGCTGCACGATGCGGCGGAATTCCGGGATATCCAGACCAACGTATTGCCCGACCTGAGCCATATCATTGCGCAGTTCTTCAACCTTGGCGGTCGAGCGTTCGATGAACATCTGCCAGCCCCGACCCGGTTTTTCGGCCATATCCGACAGCCAGTTCGGGTCCAGCTCGCGGCCACGATAGGCGTCGATGAATTCCCGACGGTTGATCCGCGCCTGATCCGCCAGTTTCACCATCGCACTGTCCAGCGACATGACGCGACGGTTGATACCATAAAGCTGGTCGATCAGAGCTTCGATCCGGTTGTTATGCAGGTGAAGACCATTCACCAGCTCAACAATCTCGGCCCGCAGTTTCTGATAGGTTTCTTCGTCCTTTTCGCTGAATGAACCGTCTTCGTTCAGGGTGGCCGAAATCCGGCTGTCCTGCATTTCAGACAGCATCGAGAAGTCGGTCGAGATCCGCTCCAGTGTCGTCAGAACCTGATCTTTCAACGCGGCTTCCATCGCGGCCAGCGACATGTTGGCCTGATCGTCGTCGTCATCATCATCGTCATTGTTCAGCGGGTTGCCGTCGGCATCCAATTCGGGGCCGGTATTCTCTTTCGCGGGCTTGGCAGCCTGCACGTTCGAGGTATCGACCACCGGTTCTTCGACATCGCCGTCTTCGTCCATCTGGTTGCCGAAGGTGGCCTCCAGATCAATGACGTCGCGCAGCAGAATGTCTTCGGACAGCAATTCGTCATGCCAGATGGTGATCGCCTGGAAGGTCAGAGGACTTTCGCACAGACCGGCGATCATCGTGTTGCGGCCGGCCTCGATCCGCTTGGCGATGGCGATCTCACCCTCGCGGCTCAGCAGTTCAACCGAGCCCATCTCGCGAAGGTACATGCGCACCGGATCGTCGGTGCGGTCCAGCTTCTCGGTTGCTGCCCCTGACAGGGCAACTTCGCGGTTGCTTTCGGTCGTGGTGAGTTCGGTTGAACCTTTGTTTTCTTCTTCTTCGGCTTCTTCATCCTCGATGATGTTGATGCCCATCTCGGACAGCATCGACATCACATCTTCGATCTGTTCCGAACTGACCTGATCCGGCGGCAGCACCTGATTAAGCTGGTCGTAGGTGATATAACCTTTCTCGCGGGCCTCGGCGATCATCTTCTTGACCTGGGCCTGGCTCATGTCCAGCGAGATTTCCTGTTCCTGCTCGTCGGATTTGCGGTCTTCGTTGGTATCCTTGGCGGCCATTCAATGCTCCTGCAGGGATGGGTGATTCGTCTGAGCCGAATCATTAGCGCGTAGAAGTGATTCGGCCACCCGTTTACCCGTTTTTCTTTTCCAGTGCCTTACGAAAACACCACTTTACCGGCGTTTTCGCTCAAAATTGATTCCGGACATGATTGCCTCGAACGCGTCTTTCTCGTCGCGGTTGATTCGCGCGCCATTGTCGGCCACGTCGAAAATCGCCCTGTCTTCGTTCTGACTGCGGCTTGTGCGGTTTCGCTCTTCGGCGGCCTGAGCCAGCCGATATGTCAGCGCCTCATCCGGCAGTTCAGACAGTTCCTCCTCGGCTTCGGCAATCTCTGCGTCCAACCCCCTGAGAGCTTTGATTTTTGCGAGTTCCTCGGCCAGTGTCATCTCGGCCTTTTCAACGTCGCCCGGTTTGAACACACAGGGGATCACTGCGACATGGCGAAGGCGCAGGAGGTTTTCAAGGGCGTCCGGCCCCAAAGTTTCGGCAATGTGGTCTTTCAGGTTTTCGGGATCATCAATAGCATGGCGCAAGATCGCGCCGCGCAGGGCGGCATGATCAGGGTCACGACACTCCATCTCTTCCAATTGATGTTCAAACTGCACCACGACCTGCGGGTTCAGCGCCGCGATCGCCAAAATCGCACCTTCGCGCAGTTGGATTTCCGCGCCCTCTGACGAAGCAAGGAACGAAGCGCGCGCACCCGGTGTCGCCGCCGGTTTGGGCTGCCACTTGCCGCGCGGTTGCCAAGGGCGATTCTGCGACTGGCGCTGTGGGCGGAATAGCTGCCAGCGCAAATCCTTGATTTCCTGCCCATAATGCGACCGGATCGACGGGTCGCGGATCAGCTTGATCTTGTCGCGCAGCACCTTGTCCAGCGCAGCCTTGCGCTCGGGGCTGTCGAACACTTTACTCTCGGTTTCGCGCTGCCACAGCAGTTTGACCATGGGGATTGCGCCCTCCAACACCGATTGCACAGCCCCCGGCCCCTCGGCCCGCAGGAGGTCATCGGGGTCTTTGCCCTCGGGTATCAGGGCAAAGCGCAGGGATTTGCCAGCCTCAAGCAACGGCAGCGCCAGATCAACCGCGCGCATCGCGGCGCGCAGACCGGCTGTATCGCCATCCAGTGCAATGATCGGCTCGTCCGATATCCGCCACAGCAATTGCAACTGATATTCGGTAATCGCCGTGCCCAAAGGCGCAACGGACGCGCCGAACCCAGCCTCGGCCAGCGCAATCACGTCCATATACCCTTCGGCAACGATCAGAGGTTGCCCCTTACCCGCAGCCTGCCGCGCGGGACCGTGGTTATAGAGATTGCGCCCCTTGTCGAACAGCTCAGTCTCGGGCGAGTTCAGGTACTTGGCGTTGTCATTTGGGTCCATCGCCCGGCCGCCAAAAGCGATGCAGCGCCCGCGCGGGTCGCGGATCGGGTACATAATCCGATTGCGGAATGTATCGTAAGGCTTTTTGCCCTTGTTCGAAGGCTTCGCCAGACCTGCCCCAAGGATCAAGTCCTCGGTGACGTTCTTACCCGTCAAATGGTCCCACAACGCCTGCCATCCATCGGGGGCAAAGCCGATCTCCCACCGGTCCAACGCCTGCGCATCTAGCCCCCTGCCGGTCAGATAGTCGCGCGCAGCACTTCCTGCACCGGTCTTAAGCTGCAGGCGGAAGAACTGCACAGCCTGCTCCATCACCTCAGCCAGTTGCGCACGGCGGTCCTGCTTTTCCTGCGCCTTGGGGTCACGCTGTGGCATCGGCATCCCGGCCTCGCGTGCCAGAATCTCAACCGCTTCGATGAACGAGACATTCTCGGTGTCTTTCACAAAGCTGATCGCGTCGCCTTTGGCGTGACAACCAAAGCAGTAATAGAACCCCTTTTGATCATCCACATGGAACGAGGCCGTCTTTTCATGGTGAAACGGGCACGGCGCCCACATGTCACCCTTGCCCTGATTGGACTTGCGTTGATCCCACATGACCTTGCGCCCAACGACCTGAGACAGGCTAAGGCGTGTGCGCAGTTCATCAAGAAATCCGGGGGGCAACGACATGGGTCAAACCTGACAGAAATGAAAACGCGCGCCAAGGGGATGACGCGCGTTTGTCCACAGCGAATTACTGAACTTGTGGATTATTGCTGCAAACACAGCTCCAGCCATGCGGCAGCAAGGTCCTTTTTGCGGATATCGCGCATCTTTTGCTCATAGACCCACGGTGTGATCAGCGGAATTGCGGCATTGTAATTATCCGGCCAAGTCGGGGCTGATGCAGCAACGGCCTCCGGCACGTCCCGCTCTTTCACCTTATCAAGCCGCGCTTTCTGAATCGCTGCGACGACGTCGGCCTGATATTGGCAGTCTTGTTTCTTGGCTTCCTGCGCAGCCAAAGGCGTGGCCGCAAGAAAGGCAATCATTGCTATTCGCAACACGGTTGTCTCCCGGATTTGATTCCTTCCGGGCAGCTTACCCGCCACTGGGCATCCCCGCCATCGCCCATTTGCACCTGCCCGGAGTACTTTCCGAAAACATAAGGGCGGCCGAACATTTAATCGACCGCCCCGATTTCATATGCGTCAGAGACCTTTGGCGCGATAACTTTTCGCCACACGGTCCACGGCCACGATATAGGCTGCTGTCCGCAGATCCTCGACATCGTCGCGGTTGTGCCAGACTTCACGCATGGACTGGTAGGCGATACGCATCGTGTCATCCAGGCCCGAGCGTACAAGCTCCAATTCGTCGGCGCCCTTCAAATACTTGGACTTAAAGTCCGGTGACATTGACCAGGCATCCCCCAGATAGCGATCCAACCGCTCAAGCTCACTTACAATCAGCTCGTGGCGGGCTTCTTCCTGCCGGCGCTGCATTCGGCCAAACCGGATGTGGCTGAGGTTCTTTACCCACTCAAAATAAGAAACGGTCACACCGCCCGCATTGGCGTACATGTCGGGGATGATAACCGTGCCTTTCTTGCGTAGAACCTCGTCCGCGCCCGCAGTCACCGGACCATTTGCGGCCTCGATGATCAGTGGGGCTTTGATGCGATCGGCATTGGTCAGGTTGATGACACCTTCCAAGGCGGCGGGAATCAGGATGTCGCACTCGGCCTCAAGAACCGCCGCACCGTCTGCCGAATGGGTCGCATCGGGATAGTCGCTTACGCCGCCGTGTTTGACGATCCACTGCCGAACCGATTCAACATCAATTCCGTCCGGGTTATAAAGTGCTCCGTCCCACTCGATGATACCGACAATACGGCTGCCATCCTCCTCGCTCAGGAACTTGGCGGCGTGGTAGCCCACGTTGCCCAGCCCCTGTACGACAATGCTCTTCCCATCCAGCTTTCCGGACAGGTTTGCCTTTTGGACGTCCTCGGGATGCCGGAAAAATTCGCGCAGCGCATATTGGATACCCCGGCCCGTGGCCTCGACCCGCCCGGCGATCCCCCCAGCGTTCAGGGGTTTGCCAGTCACACAGGCGCGCGCATTGATATCGGTGGTGTTCATACGGGCGTATTGATCCGCCATCCATGCCATCTCACGCTCACCCGTGCCCATATCCGGCGCCGGGACGTTCTGCGAAGGGTTGATGAGATCACGCTTGGCCAACTCATATGCGAACCGGCGCGTGATCTGCTCCAACTCGTGTTCCTCATACTGCCGAGGATCAATGCACAATCCCCCCTTGGACCCGCCAAAGGGTGTTTCGACCAAAGCGCACTTATAGGTCATCAGGGCCGCCAGTGCTTCAACCTCATCCTGGTTCACGGCCAACGCAAAGCGGATACCGCCCTTCACCGGCTCCATATGTTCTGAATGAACAGAACGGTAGCCAGTGAACGTGTGAATATCGCCCCGTAGCCGCACACCAAATCGCACGGTATAGGTGGCGTTACAGACCCGGATTTTTTCCTCTAGCCCCGGAGGGAGGTCCATCAGGGACGCCGCCCTGTTGAACATCAAATCAACACTCTCTCGAAAGCTGGGTTCGTTTGTGGCCGTCATTTAATCCTCCGTGCCAAAGAGCGATCTACGCTCTGACTTTTTGTCGCACCCCTTGCGTAAACGATCAATATTTAAGCAAAAATAAAATTCAAAATCCTCACACTTTTTTAACGAACCGCGGTGAGTCGCAGTCTTTTCGATCATCGCCCGGAATTGTCCCCAAACAGAATACAGAGCGGCGTGAACTCTGTGAATTATCCGCCATTCGACAGGAAAAGGGCCTAATCTAAGGTTTTTTCGCCCAATTCCCGCCACGTTTCCCAGCTAATTTTCTGGCGTTAACTTTTCCTTAGCAGGGCCAAGCCACTGCTCAGCGAGGTCAGCACTATGATTAAGAACGCTATTGTCAGCGGATTTGGAAAATTTGGAAAAAAGAGTGCACCGGTCCGCGATTTCGCTGAACGCGAAGACGGGACGTTCACGATTTTCGTACTATTGGGTTTCTTGGTTATCTTCGCCACAACGGGGATGGGCGTCGATTTGATGAACTATGAGCGTGACCGCGCGAATTTGCAGTCAACGCTGGATCGCGCCGTGCTGGCCGCGGCCGACCTTGATCAGAAACTGCCCCCGAAAGAGGTTGTTGCTTCATATTTGGAAAAAGCCGGATTGGAAGGCAAACTTGTCGGCGAACCCGTCGTGATTGAAGGATTGGGATCAAGAACAGTTTCGGCCACCGCCGAAACCGTCGTCAAAACGCATTTCATGAGCTTTTCGGGGGTCAACTCACTGACCGCACGCGCCGCGAGCACTGCGGAAGAATCAGTGGGTGCTGTCGAAATCTCGCTGGTCCTCGACATGTCGGGTTCGATGGACAACCCGTCGGCCGAGGCCGGCAAAACCAAGATCGAAGTTCTGCGGGATGCCGCGAAAGAATTCGTTACGCTGATGCTGTCGAAGCAAGACGCGACAGAAGTTTCCATGTCGATTGTTCCTTACGCGACGCAGGTAAATGCAGGCGAGGATATTCTGAGCAAGTTCAGCAATGTCACCTCTGAACACAGCTATTCGCACTGCGTGAACTTTTCGTCGACCCAATTTGACGACCCGTCAATGGATCCGACTTCGGCATTCCAGCGCACCGCGCATTTTGACCCGTTCCGCTACACCAATGGCGCAGAGCAATTCCCAAGATATCCTGTGTGCCCAACCCGCGTCGGCAGTGAAATTACGGCCGTCACAGACGATATCGACGTACTTCACAACCGCATTGATGCCCTGACCGCGAAAGGCAACACGTCAATCGACGTTGGAATGAAGTGGGGATCCGCAATGTTGGACCCAAAATTCAAGGGCATTATCAAAAGCTTGTCGACCGAAGGCGCGGTTCCTGTGAAATTCGACGACCGTCCGTTGCGCTATGAGGATGATGTTCTGAAAGTTATCATCGTCATGACCGACGGTAAGAACACGACGCAGTATATGCTGAATTCAAATTACCGCAGCGGCAATTCGAATGTCTGGTTCAACCCCGAATACGACCGGGGCGATGGTAAGTTGGGTGAATACAGTGTTCGCTATTCGACCAATCCGGATCGCTGGGTCTGGATGCAGCACACAGATGCGGCGGGCTATTATGTCACGGCAACGCATCCGTTTGGCAATCCGCCCGACGAAAACGCTTCGAACGAAGAAGTCGGCACATCTGTGCGCCTGACCTATCCTGAACTCTTCAACCTTGCTTCGACCTGGTGGAATGCCAAGAACAACTATTACTGGCAGAACAACCACGAGAGTAACTGGCACTATAACATTCGCTCATCGGTGGGTGCGACAACCAAGAACACGCGCACCAGCAACATCTGCGGCGCTGCCAAAGACAAGGGCGTGATCGTTTACGGTATCGCGTTCGAAGCACCGGACGAAGGTCTGACGACCATCAAGAACTGTGCGAGTTCGGACAGTCATGTCTACAAAGTCGACGAATTCGATGATCCAGAAGGTATATCGCTGGGAGACGCCTTTGTCTCCATCGCTTCGTCGATCAAAAAACTGAGGCTGACACAATGAGCATGAAGGCCCTGGCAAAACTCCTGAAATTCCGAAAATCAGAGTCCGGCTCTGTGACGGTAGAGTTCGTGCTGATTTTCCCCGCGTTCCTGTTTTTCATCCTGAGCGCGGTGGAGTATTCGCTTGTCACCCTGCAGCAGGCGATGCTGGAGCGCGCGGTCGATCAGTCCGTTCGGGACATTCGCCTGGGCACAGGCTCAAACTTGACCCACGATCAGATCAAGGACTCGATCTGCAACAAGGCGATTATGGTCAGAGAGTGCGGGAAGAACCTGCGGCTCGAGATGATCATCCAAAACGCTTTTGTTGGCGTCGACCTGCCCCCTGCCCCAGATTGCACTGACAATTCCGAAGAAGTGAAGCCCGTGCGTCAATTCAAACAAGGCCAGTCCAACGAACTGATGATCCTGCGCGCATGCGCAAAAGTTGATCCGGTGTTCCCGACCTCTGCGATGGGTCGTGCGCTTTCGGACGAAACTGGCCAGATCGCGTTGACCGCGACCACAGCATTTGTTCAGGAGCCTTGATAGACCCATGTCCTTTCTGTCCAAGTTCAAAAAACTCTTCAGCCGCACCGCGCGTGACGAAAGCGGTCTTCTGACCGTCGAAGCTGTTTTGATATTCCCCATGCTGGTCTGGACTGTGACGGGGGCCTTTACTTTTTTCGACGGGTTCCGTCAAAGCGCGGCCAACCTGAAGGCGGCCTATACAATCGGCGACCTCATCTCGCGGGAAACTCAAACAGTTACGGACACATATGTGGATTCTCTGTATGAGTTGATGCTGCGCATGGTCAACAATGGCTCGGAAATGAAGCTGCGGGTCACGCTCATTGTTTTTGATGAAGTGGATGATCGCCACTACGTCCGGTGGTCAACCGAACGTGGGTACAATCAAGTCTGGACCGACGGGAACATCAAGGACATGCGGGATAGCCTGCCCCCGATGCCCGATCAGGACACGTTGATTATCGTCGAAACAGCCAACAACTATGAACCTGTTTTTGGGTCCGGTTGGATTTCTGACGATTATACGTTTCGCAACTTTGTGTTCACCCGCCCCCGTTTCACAAACGAGATCGCGGCTGACGTCTGATTTATGCTCTGTCTGCGATCATCGCAGACAGCATCTCGGACATGAACTTGGTTTCTGCAGCGGCAGTCATTCCTCCGATACCGACGCGACACCCAAGTCGCCACCACAGACCCGGTGCCCAAACGTTCTTTTCCTTGGAATTTGTCCGCACAAGAAAACCGTTTGATGGTTTGAACGCAAAGACCCCTCGGTCAACGGCCTCGACATCCTGAACGCGCGCAATGATGCGCCCTGTTCCGGTGCGCAGCTCGGTCTGTGTCAGCTCAATCCAATCTTCGGTCGCATTCCACATGCGATACGCCAGCCAAAACGCAGCAGCGCCCACAACGATCAGGAACACCTGCCAATGGGGTTCGGGCGGCGCGGCCAAGGCCACGTACAGAACCATGGCACCGACCACGGCCAACATACCAACCCCAAGCCACCGCCTGGGCGTCGACGCTTTTACTGTGGCCAGAACTTCCTGCTGCATGTCCATCCCCTGCATGATTTCGACCGGGTTTAGCGGCTTTCCACGGCGAAAGACAGAGGCGGATTTATTACTAATTTTTGCACACAGCACGTGCCCAATCGCAAATTGACGCACATTGCGCACAGACTACATGATCGACCAAGTAACAGGAGGCCGCAATGTCGCTACGACCCACTTTGGAAATCAGGAAATCCGTCCCGACGATGGAGGGCGCCGGCGTCAAGTTGCATCGTGCCTTTGGATTTCAGGACCCGTCCGAACTTGACCCGTTTCTTCTGTTTGACGATTTTCGCAACGAACACCCGCAGGATTATCAGGCTGGCTTCCCGTGGCACCCACATCGCGGGATAGAAACGATCACATATGTCTTGTCGGGAACAGTCGAGCATTCGGACTCTCTTGGAAATACCGGAACGCTGGGCGCAGGCGACGTGCAATGGATGACCGCAGGCTCGGGGATCCTTCACCAAGAGATGCCAAAAGGGAACGCTGTGGGTCAGATGCACGGGTTTCAACTTTGGGGAAACTTGCCGTCCGGCCAGAAAATGACGGCTCCGCGGTATCAGGATGTAGAAAGCAAGGACATTCCAGAGATCACGGATGACGATGGCACGACGGTCCGCGTCATCGTCGGCGAATTCTGGGGAAAGACAGGTCCCGTAGACGGCATCGCCGCCGATCCGCAGTATCTTGATATTCAGATCCCAGCCGGTGTGAAGAAAACGTTTCGCATCGACACCTACCGCAGGGCGTTTGCCTACGTTTTTCAGGGACAAGCGGCATTTGCGGATGCGTCTCAACCCACCGGGGTTCTGCTTGAAAAGGAAATCGCGGGGCAAGAGGTCAATATCCGCGATATGTCAGGCGACCGAACTTTGGTTCGTTTCGGAACCGGCGACGAGATCACGGTTCAGGCAGGTCCTGAGGGTGTGCGATTTCTGCTGATTTCCGGTGCACCGATAGACGAACCAGTTGCATGGCACGGCCCGATTGTCATGAACACACGGTCCGAGCTTGAGCAGGCATTCCGGGAATTGCGCAACGGCACCTTCATCCGGCCTGCGCATTGATCAGGCGGTCACGGATCGCCGGACCATATCCCAATAGACCTGCTCGACTTCATCCAGCGAAAGGCGTCCGCCTGCGCGATACCACGTCATCACGCCGTTCAACATGGCAATGACGGCCAAGGTCGCCATCTTGGTGTCGGCGACCAAGAAGGCCCCTACCTCTTGCCCATCCTTTAGGATTTGTTCGAGCGAGTCTTCGTAAGCCCGGCGTAACGCCTCGATTTCACCGAAATTTTCGGGGGTCAGGTTGCGCAGCTCCATATAGGCAATGAACACCTCATCCGGACGCTCAAGATGGAACCGGATATGGAAACCGACAAACTGGCGCAGCGCCTCAAGGGCGGTCGCTGGCCTTTCAAGCTTTGCGTAGGTCGACAGAAGATCCTGCATGTGATCGTTCATCAGGCGATACAGAAGGCTCTGCTTGTCCGGCGTGTAATTATAAAGCGCGCCAGCCTGCACGCCGACGTCTGCCGCGATCTGGCGCATGGAAACTGCGGCATAGCCCTGCTGCGCGAACAGGCGCAAAGCCGCCTTTCGGATGCGGGGGCCGGTAATATCGGAATGGGAACCTTGTGTGCGTGCCATGCCCCAACCGTATATGAACGGATGTTCAGATAGAACCCCGCTTGAATGCCCACGGTAAAAAGTGCATCACGGGGACAATGGTATTCGAAAGAGCAGTATGAAACCCCTGCCCCTGCTGATCCTGACCCTTTGCTGTGCGGCCTGTGCCGACTTTCCTGAGTTGGAAGGCAGCGAACCAGCCAGCCTGAAATCAGCGCGCTATCCAAAACTGATCCCCCTGCAAGAAAACCTTGGCCCTACGATCGACCCGATCAGCGAGGCATCCGAGGTAGAGGAAGAGCTTGAGACAAGGCGCAAAGAGCTGCAGAAAAAGGCGGATCAGCTACAAAGCGAACAAATCAACTGACCAAGTGATTGCTGCGGCTCACCACGCATTGCACCCCTTCGCCGAACCCGCTAAGGCAGCGTTGAACGGGGCAACCCGGCATTAAAGAATTACGAGCGGAAAGGAACCCACGGGATGACACAGGCGCTGCGGCTTGGAATTGCGGGCTTGGGAACTGTCGGCGTGGGCGTCGTCAAGATCGTGCGCCGTCATGCGGACCTGTTGCAGGCGCGGACAGGCCGCCCTGTGGAAATCGTGGCAGTATCCGCGCGGGATGCGAGCAAGGACCGTGGCGTCAACCTGTCTGACTATGCTTGGGAAACCGACCCAGTCGCTTTGGCCAAACGCGATGATATCGACGTATTTGTCGAATTGATGGGCGGTGAGAATGGTCCCGCCAAAGCCTCGGTCGAGGCGGCGCTGACAAGTGGCAAGGACGTCGTCACCGCAAACAAGGCGCTGCTGGCAATCCATGGTCAGGAATTGGCGGAAAAGGCCGAGGCCGCTGGCCGAGTCATTCGTTTCGAAGCCGCCGTCGCAGGCGGTATTCCCGTCATCAAGTCCCTGACCGAAGGGCTTGCAGGCAACGAGATTACCCGCGTGATGGGGGTGATGAACGGCACCTGTAACTATATCCTGACGCGAATGCAGTCGCAGGAACTTGGCTATAACGCATTGTTCGAAGAATGCGCGCAGTTGGGATATCTTGAGGCCGACCCAAATCTAGACGTCGGCGGAATCGACGCCGCACACAAGCTGGCCCTGCTGTCCTCAATCGCTTTTGGCACCAAGCCCAATTTCGACGGGATCGAGATCGAAGGCATCCAGCAAATCAGCCTCGATGACATTCATCAGGCGGATGATATGGGATACCGGATCAAGCTGCTGGGCGTCGCACAACGAACCGCGCGCGGGCTGGAACAGCGGATGCAGCCCTGTCTGGTACCCAGCGGTTCACCTTTGGGACAGCTCGAAGGCGGAACGAACATGGTCGTGATCGAAGGCGACGCAGTGGAACAGGTTGTTCTGCGCGGCCCCGGCGCAGGCGAAGGGCCCACGGCCAGCGCTGTGATGGGTGATGTCTGCGATCTGGCACGCGGACTGCAAATTCCGACGTTTGGGCGCCCAGCTACATCGCTTCAGGATGCAGCCCCGGCGATCACGGGCCTGCCAGCCCCCTATTATCTGCGTCTTGCGTTGTTCGATAAACCCGGTGCGTTGGCAAAAGTTGCCGCAATTCTGGGTGATGCAGGTGTGTCGATCGATCGGATGCGCCAATACGGGCATTCCGAAAGCACCGCGCCGGTATTGATCGTTACGCACAAGACAACGCGTGCCACGCTCGACGTTGCGCTGGATGGCTTCCGCGAGACAGACGTTGTTGCCGGAGAGCCTGTCGCCCTGCGGATCGAAGAGGTTTGACCCTTGCGGCCTGCCCAAAACGCAGGCTATGCCCAAAACAACGCCGATACTGAGTTAAGGATACTGAAAAATGAGTGCTGCCAAGATTGATTTCAACGACCGCCTGCTGTCATTGGGCCTAGCGCGGGTGGCAGAACAGGCCGCACTCGCGTCGGCATCTCTGGTGGGTCGCGGGGACGAAAAGGCTGCGGATCAGGCTGCTGTGAACGCCATGCGTGAACAGTTGAACCTGCTGGACATCGCAGGTGTCGTTGTCATTGGTGAGGGCGAGCGTGACGAAGCACCAATGCTGTATATCGGTGAAGAGGTTGGCACCGGCAACGGCCCCGGCGTTGATATCGCGCTGGACCCGCTGGAAGGCACCACGCTAACCGCCAAGGACATGCCCAACGCGCTGACTGTAATCGCAATGGGTCCGCGCGGTTCGATGCTGCACGCACCTGACGTCTACATGGACAAGCTTGCCGTTGGGCCCGGCTTCCCCGAAGGTGTCGTCAGCCTGGACATGAGCCCGCGTGAACGGGTTGAAGCGTTGGCCAAGGCCAAGGGGTGTGAACCCGCCGACATCACCGTCTGCATTCTTGAGCGCCCCCGGCACGAGGCCATGATCGCCGAGGTGCGCGAGACCGGCGCGTCCATCCGTCTGATCACCGATGGTGACGTTGCGGGCGTGATGCACTGTGCCGAAAGCGAAGTGACCGGCATCGACATGTATATGGGTCAAGGCGGCGCGCCCGAGGGTGTGCTGGCTGCGGCTGCCTTGAAATGCATGGGCGGTCAGATTTTTGGCCGCCTTCTGTTCCGCAACGATGACGAACGCGGACGAGCGGCCAAGGCGGGTATCACCGATCTGGACCGTGTCTATGCGCGCGATGAGATGGTGACAGCGGACGTCATCTTTGCCGCGACTGGCGTGACCGGAGGATCGCTGTTGCCGCGCATCAAACGCGAGCCAGGCTGGGTTGAGACCACCACCCTGCTGATGCGGTCGAAAACCGGGTCGGTTCGGCGCATGTCCTACCGCACGCCAATGTGGTCGCACGACAACGCGTAACCGCGTGCGCAAGTCGATCCATACAATAACAAAGGCCGGGTCCGCGAGGGTCCGGCCTTGGCATATCAGGGGCAGGTCATGAGCTTTCTAGGGGTTGAACAGTCTTTGTCCGGGCGGCGCTGGGTCGGCCCTTCGGCAGATGTGGAACGCGCGACCGAGATGCTGGTGCAACAAGCGGGCCTGCCGCGTGCGGTCTGTCAGGTTTTGGCCCGGCGCGGCGTTCCGGCGATGGAGGTCACCGGATTTCTGGACCCCAAGCTGAAAGAATTATTGCCCGATCCCCGCGCGATGAAAGACATGGAAGCCGCCGCGACCCGGTTTCTGGCGGCGGTACGCGCCAAACAGCGAATTGCCGTCTTTGCCGATTACGACGTGGATGGCGGCAGCTCGGCCGCTTTGTTGCTGGTCTGGCTGCGGCAGATGGGGCTTCAGGCAACGCTCTATGTCCCCGACCGGATTGCTGAAGGCTACGGCCCCAACGGACCTGCCATGCAGGACCTGGCCGCCCGTCACGACCTGATCATCTGCGTCGATTGCGGCACCCTCAGCCATGAACCGATAGCGGCTGCCAAGGGTGCGGATGTGATCGTTCTGGATCACCATTTGGGGGGCGAGACCCTGCCTGACTGCGTGGCCGTGGTGAACCCGAACCGGCAGGATGAAAGCGGCGATCTTGGCTATCTTTGTGCGGCGGGCGTAGTGTTCCTGATGCTGGTCGAAGCGGGGCGGCAACTGCGTGAGGCCGGGGTAACGGGGCCAGACCTGATCTCACTGTTGGATCTGGTGGCGCTGGCGACGGTTGCCGATGTGGCTCCTCTGATCGGGGCGAACCGGGCGCTGGTACGGCAGGGGTTGAAGGTGATGGCCCAGCGGCAGCGGCCCGGTCTGGTGGCCCTGTCGGATGTGGCACGGATGGATTCTGCCCCCAACAGCTATCACTTGGGGTTCCTGCTTGGGCCACGTGTGAATGCCGGTGGGCGAATTGGTCAGGCCGATCTGGGCGCGCGGCTACTTAGCACCGAGTCGCAGCACGAAGCCGAAGCGCTGTCCCAGCGACTTGATGAACTGAACACCGAGCGCCGCGACATCGAAAACGCCGTGCGCGTAGCCGCCATGGAACAAGCTGAAGAACGCGGCTTAGATGCACCCTTGGTCTGGGCAGCAGGTGAGGGCTGGCATCCGGGCGTCGTCGGCATCGTCGCCTCGCGCCTGAAAGAGGCCGCGAACAGCCCTGCTATCGTGATCGGCTTTGACGGGGATGAGGGCAAAGGCTCGGGCCGTTCTGTCGCGGGCGTTGATCTGGGTGCGTCGATTCAGCGACTGGCTGCCGAGGGGCTGCTGGTCAAAGGCGGCGGGCACAAGATGGCCGCCGGTCTGACCGTGATGCGCGATCAGTTGGAACCGGCCATGGCGCGGCTGTCTGAACTTCTGGCCAAACAAGGCGCGGGCGACAGCGGCCCGGCGGACCTGAAACTGGACGGCACATTGATGCCGGGCGCAGCCACAGTGGACCTTATCGAACAGATCGAAAAGGCAGGTCCATTTGGGGCAAGTGCCCCTGCCCCACGGTATGCCCTGCCTGATCTACAAGTGCGCTTTGCCAAACGAGTGGGCGAATCTCATCTCAAACTTTCGCTGTCCGATGGCGTAGGCGCCGGGTTGGACGCCATCGCGTTCGGAGCATTCGACGGG
Source organism: Ruegeria sp. HKCCD7221 (assembly GCF_013031225.1). Classification (NCBI taxonomy): domain Bacteria; kingdom Pseudomonadati; phylum Pseudomonadota; class Alphaproteobacteria; order Rhodobacterales; family Roseobacteraceae; genus Ruegeria; species Ruegeria sp. HKCCD7221. Next base: position 385,210 of record NZ_WPZE01000001.1, on the reverse strand, counting down.
CCGATGGGCGAAAAGCTGTCCAACCATGGCGGCGCGCGGTTCCATTTCGCCGGCAGGCTTGAGGTCAACACATGGGGCGGACGGCAATCTGTGCAGCTTCGGCTGGAGGATGCAGCCGAGGCCAATTAGGCCAGCACCCGGCCCCGCCAAAAAACTTTCACATCCCTGCATTTTTCGGCTTGCGGGGGTGATAGGTAAACCGTAAAAGGCGCTCCACAAGCTAACGTGGCCCGTTCGTCTATCGGTTAGGACGCCAGGTTTTCAACCTGGAAAGAGGGGTTCGATTCCCCTACGGGCTACCACTTGTGCTTGTATCGCCTAAATGGCCCGTTCGTCTATCGGTTAGGACGCCAGGTTTTCAACCTGGAAAGAGGGGTTCGATTCCCCTACGGGCTACCATTTTTCTATTTAAAATCAATAACTTAATAAAAATACTTTGCTTGAAAACGTTCTCCCTTAAGCTGTTAATTGAAATTGACAAGACAACCTTGGGAACTTACCAATCCGATTGTCAGCCGTGTAAGTAGAGCAGGTTAGCCTGTAGACTGCACTACTCGACTTGGTGTTTCTGGTTGTGCTTCTCAGGCCTCGGCCAGAAACACCAATTTCATTTCGCATATTGGCAGTTTCCTACCCCTTCAATTCGATACTTGATTGAGAACAAAAACTGGCTAGCTGTCCTGTTCTGACCGCGACTTCCACGTTTCAATTAGAAAGAGTGCCATCGAGCCTGCAAGGTTAACAGCAAGCGCGGCATGTCTGGGTGCAGGTCTTACTTTCTTTCTACCACCACCATGCGCATCACTGACTTTATTACGAAGCTGCCCAAGATTTTCGACAACTGACTGGCAACCGCCAAGAATCTTCTTTAACGCATCTTCAGAATGCTGCGACGGTGCAATACGCAATTCTTTTGCTACCGAGCTATAAAGTTTCGGCAAGTCCCATCTGTCTTGATACTCTACGTTTGCATCCTCAAGAATGTGTTTACAAACTTCTTCTAGTAATGACCTCGAAGCCGTAATCGCTCCTTCTGGGTCTGCCGCCCTTCTATCCAGCGCCTTTTGCCATGCGAGGCTGACTCCATCCGCATCGTAAGACTGAACACCTATGGTAAGAAGCCTGTCTGTCCTTGATCGCCCAAATTCTAAAAATTCTAAGATCGGCGAAAAAGTGTCGTTTATCATCTTTCGGCGCGCGGCGTACGCGCCGCTTCCCTCATGGAAGTCTTTCAAGTGTGCCCATAAACTACCGCTGTCTCGGCACACTCTTATGTAAATTGGGATCAGTTCACGCGTTTCTGGGTCATCACAGAGTTCCGCCCTGATGGACCTGTATGCGGGCTCTTCCAAACCTCCGCCAGTTCCTAGTACTTCCACCATGTTCTTTAAGTAAAGAGTTCGTTCAAACAGGTTGTCGGGCAAATCATCCATGCAAGTCGGGCAAATCATCCATGCAAATAGAACTCAATATGACGTTTCTGGAACTTTACAAACCTGCATCCGGTTAGCCAAGCGGTGCAAGAAGTTCAACGCAGTTAACGACAATAAGGCTGGCTAACCTCCGTGTAAGCGATTGATAAATTGTGTTTTTTATAATTCCCTACGGGCTACCATTTCCCTTACACTCCGAATTTTTCGCGACACAAATCTTCTATCTGACCCCAAGTCGATTTGAATTCCGGCGTGTTTTCAGCCGCATAGTGGAAGTTCTTCATCAATCCCGTCAGCTGCGTAAAGACCTGTCGAACCTCGGCTTTATCGGCGAATTCGGCAGTGGATTGTGTCACGCCGTAGACCAGCTTGAAAGTCATCTTCTGCCTATCAAGCGGTACGGTCGCATCCACTTTATCGAACGCATCTTGTTGCAGATAGACCATGTCCACGAACAAGGCCTTTTGCTGGGTGACGAAATCCTCGATCGTAACGCCCTCTTCGCCCGTCACCTGCATCATCTGGTCGACCTGTTCGCCCTTTTCGATCAACGCCAGAAGATCACGAACCTTGCTGGTCCAACCCGCCTCTGCGTTCTTGTCATACCAATCGGACAACTGGTCCAGATAGCGCGACCAACTGAGCATCGGATCGACCGCAGGGTAAAACCGTTTATACGCACGTTCGGAAGACAGACCGAGAAAACACTTAACCGTGGACAAGGTCGATTGCGTGACCGGTTCGTCAAAGTTGCCTCCGGCGGGTGAGACCGTTCCAATCAGGGTCAGGCTGCCCAGCGCGCCGTCATTAGTTTTCAATGCGCCCGCGCGTTCGTACAACCCCTTGATCGAGCTTTCCAGATAGGCCGGAAACCCTTCTTCTCCGGGGATTTCTTCCAACTTGCCCGAGGTCTCTCGCATGGCCTGCGCCCAGCGGCTTGTGCTGTCGGCGATCAGCAGAACATCGTACCCCATCTGGCGATAGTACTCGCCCAGCGTGATGCCGGTGAAAATCGACGCCTCACGCGCCGCAACGGGCATCGAGGACGTGTTGCAGATTATGATCGTCCGGTCCATGAGGCTACCACCCGAGGTCGGGTCAGTCATCTTTGGAAATTCGCTAATGGTTTCAACCACCTCGCCCGCGCGCTCTCCGCAGGCGACGACGATGACGATGTCTACCTTGGCGTTTCGCGCGATCAGGTTCTGCAACACTGTCTTACCGGCACCAAACGGCCCCGGAATACAGGCTGTTCCACCCCGGGCAATGGGAAAGAACGTGTCGATCAGGCGCTGAGATGTCAGGACCGGTTCGGTTGGATAAAGCCTTTCGGACAGCGCGCGTTTCAGAACCCCTTCGGGCAATGGACGTCGCACCGGCCATTTCTGTGAAAGGGTCAGAGTATGCTCTCCGCCCTGTTCGTCCTCAAGCCGCGCCACGATATCGTGGATCGTGGCCGCGCCCTTCTGGACCCAGACAACCTTATAGTCGCCGACCCAGTTGAACGGCAGCATGATTTTGTGTTCGAACCTGCCCTCGGGCACCGTTCCGATACTGTCGCCTGATCGAACACTATCACCAACTTTGACGGACGGTGAAAACGACCACTTTGCCTGATCGTCCAACGGGGCCACATCCGCACCGCGCGGCAGGAAAGTGCCAAACTCAGCCGCGACTTTCGGCAAAGGGGACTGCAGACCGTCAAACACCTGACCCAACAATCCCGGCCCAAGTTCGACCGACAGCAACTGCCCCGATTGCTCGACCGGATCACCCACCGCAACGCCATCCGTGCTTTCATAGACCTGCACGTCCGCTGTTTTCCCACGCACACGCAGAACTTCGGCCTTCAGGCGTTCCTGTCGACCTCCGGGCCCAAGGCGAGTCGGCAGGATAAACACCACCTCGTTTTTGACCAACTGTCCGGGGTGACCTTCTGCGTCCTGTTTTGCTTCGATCTGAACCAGCCCTTCCTGGACCGAGACAACACGGGCGGTGGCTGTTTGGATAGCGGGGGTTGGGGCGGTCATGGGTAAGCTCCCTCAAAGTCGATATCAGCGGCGTCGGCCATGGCCTGTTGCGCCAGTTTTTCAAATCGTGCCGCCGCCTCCTGCGCGCTGCTTTGCGCCCAACGGTCGAAAATATTCCAGATCAGCACATAGATCGCCACGGCCTCAAAATCGAAAAGATGTCGTGCGGCGTGGCGCTTTAACTGCTTGTGACTAATCGACAAAAAAAGCCTTTCCAGCCCCAGTGGATCGTTGGATTCCAGCAATTGACGCGCGTCTTTGATCCAAGGCATTGCCGCATCCAACCCGAAACCGGGGTCATTCCAATGGGCAGGGATATGGCGGCTCCATCGTCCAAACCCCAAAGGCGTCGCAGGCGGTGGTTCCCCTCGATGCCGAAGTCGCAACGCGGCAACTACGGTGCGCAAGTCCATCCGTTCGATAAGCAACTTTTTCAATGTCGGTTGCGGGATGTTATCCAGTGCCTTCCTGCAGCGCGCAATCGCTTGATCGTCCGTGACATCCATGTCGTAATCGTTCCAGTTCAGAGCGTGCTCCAACACGCGCAGAACCCGGGCATCTTCGGGTGCCAGCGCCTTCAACCGTAGATCCAGCCGCAGTCGCGACAGAGGCGGCTGCTTGGCCACAAACAACCGCTCCGAGCCCGGCAAACTGCTGATCAGCGCGATATAGGCGTCCGGGTCCGACATGTCAGCGGATCACGCCTTCCAGCACGGCGCGGAATCTGGGTTGCAGATGCTCCATCAACAGCGAGGCCACGGCTTTGTCGGTGAGGTCCAGAACAACGCCCTGCTCCTCGGCCTGAATGCGAATGCCATCCTGGGTATCGTCTGACGCGTGCAGCTCGACTTGTTCCCGCAGCATTTCGGCGGTCAAACCCAGCACATACTTGGTCAATTTACCAGACTGGATATCGTCGGCGTTCTGCTTGATATCTTCCTGAGTGGCCACTTTCGCGGGCAGGATCACCTGCACTTTACCATCCAGCTTGGCACCTGCTGCGGCCCGCCCAACAACCTCAAGGATCATCTGTTTCAGCATCTCGGGATCAGCCATTTCCTTGGTGACAAGGCGCTCGACATCCTTGCGGAAACGGTCGGTCAGGCCAGCTTTCATCGTCAAAACGGCATCGCGCATCGCGGTATTCAGCGCCTCTTCTCCAGCCGCGCGGTAATTGTCCGAGTCGGCGCGGGCTTTCTTCTGATGCGCCTCAGCCTCGTGCTTGGCATCTGCAAGGATCTTGGCGGCCTCAGCCTTGGCCTCGGCGCGTAGCTTCTCGGCCTCGGCCTGACCTGCGGCAACGCCGTCATTTCGCAGCTTGTCGATCAGGGCATCAACACCATGAGAAATCATTCCATCCTGTGCCATCAGCTAATCCCCGCGCTGATGACCAAGGCAAATACGAAGGCGAAAACGCCAAACCCTTCGATGATCGCCGCCGGAGCAAGCGCCAAGCCGAAGATTTCTGGTTTCTCTTTTGTTGCATTGATCGCCGCGGCGCAGGCCCGTCCTTGCCAGATGCCGCAATACATCAGCGCAATGCCCGATAGGATGCCGATCCCGAACAACCCGCCCGCATTTTCGGGCGTCACATCGCGGTTCAGGGTAAACATGATGACAATCCCATAGATCACCATCGTTGACGGAAATGCCGAGACACCGACGAACCGACCATAGCCGCCTTCGGTTTCAGTCATCGCGCCGATGCTGGCCTGCCCAGCGATTGCGCACCCAATGGCACTTGCCGCCGCGCCCAACGCCATTGGCGCGTAAATACCCAGCCAACCCAATGTCAATACAAGCTCATTCATTCCTGTACCTCCTTGCGGGCGAACGGGCGAAAGACGATGCCTTCATCCGGCAGACCCCATTTAAAGAATTCGATATAATTGAGACGCAAACCGTGAACGACACCGCTCATCATCGCGAGGGCGAAGTTCAGAATATGACCGACGATCAGGATCAACAGCCCGAACAAAATGCCCGGCCCCTTCATCGCCTGCATCACCGAAACCGCCAGATCATTGAACGTGATCGCAAGCGACGCCGAGGCCAGACCCAGCGCAAACAGACGCATATAGCTCAGCACATCGCCAAATGCCCCCATCGCACCAGCAAGGCTTTGCAGCCCATCTATCAGCCGCCACAGCCAGTCGATTGGTTTACGCACCACCCGCTCGCTTGAAAACAGGACAATGGCCAGAACACCCGCAGCCAATACAATCGAGCCCGGCAGCATCGTCCCACCCTTCATATAGCTGAGCCACAGAATAAACCCGCCAATCAAGGCTCCGATCCAGCCAAGGTTTGCAACGGCCCTCCGCTGCCCCCACGCCGCGCGCGCGGCCAAAGCATTTGCTAACACCAGATGCAATACGCCCACTACGATCGAGATCATCATCATCGCACCAAAGTTGTTGAGGTCCAGTATCTTGAGCTTAGCCCAAACCGTGCCGTCGGCTGGTGATGCACCAAAATAGCTGCCGACCAGCACACCGTAGATGATCGTAGCGCCGGAAATAATTATTCCATATCGGCGCCAAGACCTTTCGCGCGGCGTTTTTCCCATCCGTTTCCAGAATGCCAAAAGACCCAGCAGAATGACCGCTCCGTAACCTGCATCCGCCACGATCATGGCAAAGAAAAACGCGAATGAGGCCGCGACGATGATACTCGGGTCCCAGTCCTTGTACCCCGGCACCTGATAGAACAACGCAAGATCAACGGCCGCGCTTCGGTCCTCCGGTTGCTCCAGCAGAGTCGGTGGATTGTCATCCGGCCCCGGTTCTTCAATCAGAACAGCGGCATCTTTGGATTTGGCCATGTCCAGAACCGCTTCGATACGGTCCTCGGGCACCCAGCCCTGCAAGGCGAACATCGCCTCTGCGTCGCGGACCTTCTGGGTCGCATGAGCCAGTTCCGCGGCGCTTTCTGCTGCCGACAAGTTACGGCGCATCAGGGTCAGATAACGTGTTTGGGCAACCCGTTCAGCCTCCAACGCCTCAATCGCGATCTCGGCTTCTTCCAGTTGCGCTTCCAATTCGTGAATCGGCAAAGAACCGGTATGCGTACGCGGCACCGGCAGGATATCATCGCCCGGATCATCGGGCGCGATCAGAACGGCGTAAATGTACCGATGGTCCTCCTGCAAAATCGCCCAGGGCAGATTGATGTTTGACAATGCATCGCGATGTTTCAGGGGAAGCTGATAGAACCATAGCCGATTACCCGCCGGCACATCGGTCGGCGGAAAATCCAGGTCCCCCCAAGGGCGAACCTGCGCGATCCGGTAGGTCAGAAAATCCCGGCGATCCGTCATATCGCGGGTGCGCTGCATCAGGTCCAACACGTCACGCACGAACTGATCCATATCGAACACCGGATCACGCTGTATCTGTCGGCGCGGCTCTGGCACATCCGTCAAAAAGCGCAGCGCCTTATACGCATTGCGCGCGCCGCGCTCGCTGATCTTTTCCGGCTCGGATGGCGGAGGCGCAAGCGGCAGCACATGCATACAGCCTAGCTCCTGCAACGCCTCCAGCGTATCGCCCTTCCGCGCGGCAGGTCCGACGAGGGACAGTTTCTTCAGCCGCGCAACGCTCATGTCAGCGCTTCCTGCGCATGTTTGCGCTTGGAGATTTTCGAGCGCACAACCGCCTGCATCTGTTCATCACTTAGAAAGATGCGGATTTTCTTGATATTGGCCTTGGCGCGCGGGATCAGAACCTTTTCGAACAGGTTAACCCGCTGCGTGATCGTGGCCACGGCCTTGTCAAAGATGCGCACCCGTTCCTCGGCGACTTTAACGCGCAACCGCGCCTCAATCATGTCATGCAACAGGCCGGCAGCGGCATCGACCCAATGCGGTTTCGCCAACACCGAATAGGGCCGCACAGCAACTTCGATCCGGTCTAGGTCGGGCATCTTGACGCCGACCACGTTGACCTCTTTCAACCTATAATCCTTCAGCTCAACAAGCCCGTCCAGATCGACCCCTTGCTGCGCCAACATCGGCAGTTTTTCCCCGACCTGCTGCGCCAGATTATGCACCTCTTGCTGCAAGCGTTGGACGTCTTCGCGGGCTTTGGCACGTTCCGCCATCAACTGCTGGCGTTTGAGGTCCAGCGACGGCAGGAACCGCTCATAGCTTTTCAGCTGGGTCTGCTGGCGGGCCAGCGACGATTTATTCAGCTGCAACCGCGCCATCGACATCCTTTGGGTAATACTTGTCGACCAAGGCCTGCTTCATCAGCAACTGATCAGGCTGGAAACACTCGGCCAGCGTCTTCCACCCCAGATTCAGCGCGTCCTCAAGCGGGATCGAGACGTTGATATCCATGAACCGCTTGCGAAACAGCGCGCCGAATTTCAGCAATTGGTGATCGTAATCCGACAGATCAAACGCCATCGCCTGTTTCTGCGCGGCGTCTCGGCTTTCGGAATAGAACCGGATCATCGTATTCATGATCTGCCCGTGATCCTCGCGCGTGGTCTTGCCGATCACGTTCTGCTTGAGGCGCGACAGGCTGCCAAACGGATCAATCACCCCCGAATGCAGGTAAAACTGCCCCTCAGTGATATAGCCCGTGTTATCTGGCACCGGATGGGTTACGTCATTGCCGGGCATTGTCGTCACGGTCAGCACCGTGACCGAGCCGCCCTTGGCGTAATCACACGCTTTCTCATACCGCCGCGCGAGTTGGGAATAGAGATCTCCCATATAACCGCGCTGCGACGGCACGCGTTCCTGACTGATCCCCACCTCTTTCATTGCATCGGCATAGGCGGTCATGTCGGTCAACAGAACCAACACGCGCTTGCCTTCCTCAACCGCGAATTTCTCGGCCACCGCCAGCGCCATATCTGGCACCAACAGCCGTTCCACCAGCGGGTCCATCGCCTGATTGACGAACATCACCGTTCGCGAGAACACGCCCGCATCCTCGAACGAGGTCCGGAAGGTGTGGTAATCGTCAAAGATCAGCCCCAACCCGCCAAAGACCACGATATCGGCATCAGCCTGAATACCGATCCGACTGAGGAACGCATTGAACGGCTCGCCCGAGACCGAAAAGATAGGGATTTTCTGGCTTTCGACTAGTGTGTTGAACACGTCGATCATCGGCACGTCGGTGCGGATCATCTTGTTGGGCACAGCCCGCTCCGAGGGGTTCACCGTTGGCCCACCAATGTCGATCCGCGGCTCGGAGGACAGGTTCGGCCCACCGTCGATCGCCACCCCTGCCCCGTCAAAGACGCGGCCCAGAATGTTGGCCGAATAGGGCGTCTGCATCGGGTGGCCCAGAAAGGTCGCGGTTGCCTCGGTCGATATACCCTTGGTGCCGGAAAACACCTGTAGGGTCACAACATCGCGGTCGATGAAAATCGCCTGCGCCAGCGTCTTGTGCCCGTCCACCGTTTCGATCACGGCCAGGTCGTTGAACCGAACCGCCGCATCGGCTTCGCCGTCCAGCGGGACCCTGACCTTGATCGTGTCCCCGACAATTTCCAGAACACGAGTGTACTTCAAAAGACTTTGGGACATCGTCGAACCTCAGTCGTCTAAAAGAAATAGCGATTTCTCTGGACAAGATATCCGCTCGAAACCAGCGAAATCACGATCAGCTTACAAAGAATCAAGGACTTGGCAAGGAAAGATAAACCTGAGGACCGAATGAGGCGCGCTTTAATCCGCGGCCTCCTCAGATTGCGCAACAACGATGCGTTTCCAATGCAAAACAATAACTTACCGAGAAATTATGCCATTTACTAAAAAATTAGTTTGACAGCTAAGCGCGAAATCGCTGATGCTGTTCGTCATCCGGTCAATACCGGAACTCATAATCTTTGGGAGGAGACAGATGCGGAGACATCTACTTTCCGCAGTGGCGGCGGCTGCCGTCATTGCGGGGCACGGCCCTGCTTGGGCTGACGAAGCCGCAGCACAACGTTGGATTGATGACGAATTCCAGCCATCAACGCTGTCGAAAGACGAGCAGATGGGTGAGATGAAGTGGTTCATCGAAGCTGCACAGCCCTATGCCGGCATGGAAATCAACGTCCTGTCAGAGGGTATCCCAACCCATTCCTATGAATCCGAGGTTCTGACCAAGGCGTTCGAGGAAATCACCGGCATCAAGGTCAACCACCAGATCCTCGGTGAGGGTGAGGTGGTTCAGGCTGTTCAAACTCAGATGCAAACCGGACGTAACCTGTATGACGGCTATGTCAACGACAGTGATCTGATCGGCACCCACTCGCGTCTGCAACTGGCCTATCCGCTGACAGACATGATGGAAGGCGACTGGGCGGCGACAACTTCGCCGACACTGGATCTGGATGACTTCATGGGCATTCAGTTCACCACCGGTCCCGATGGTAAGTTGTACCAATTGCCTGACCAGCAGTTCGCCAACCTTTACTGGTTCCGCAAGGACTGGTTCGACGACGAAGCAAACAAGGCGGCCTTCAAAGAAAAGTACGGCTACGACCTGGGCGTTCCGGTCAACTGGTCGGCATACGAAGACATCGCCGAATTCTTCACCAACGACGTGAAAGAAATCGACGGCGTCGCGATCTATGGCCACATGGATTACGGCAAGCGTGCGCCTGACCTTGGCTGGCGTATGACCGACGCATGGCTGTCAATGGCCGGTGCCGGTGACGTGGGCGAGCCTAACGGTGTTCCGGTCGACGAATGGGGCATCCGCATGGAAGCGGGCACTTGTAATCCTGTTGGTGCGTCCGTTTCGCGCGGTGGTGCCGCAAACGGCCCGGCTGCGGTCTATGCGATCCGCAAGTGGGACGAATGGCTGCGGAACTATGCGCCTCCGGGTGCGGCGTCTTATGACTTCTACCAGTCGTTGCCCGCGCTCAGCCAAGGCAACGTGGCACAGCAGATCTTCTGGTACACCGCCTTTACCGCCGACATGGTGAAGCCGAAATCCGAAGGCAACAACACCGTGGATGACGAGGGCACGCCGTTGTGGCGGATGGCCCCCAGCCCGCATGGCCCCTATTGGGAAGACGGCCAGAAGGTTGGCTATCAGGACGTGGGGTCGTGGACCTTCCTGAAATCGACCCCCGAAGATCGTGCTCAGGCGGCTTGGCTTTACGCTCAGTTCGTGACGTCGAAGACTGTTGATGTGAAGAAGTCCCATGTGGGTCTGACCTTCATCCGCGACAGCTCGGTCAACCACGAGTCGTTCACCGAACGTGCACCCAAGCTGGGTGGTCTGGTCGAGTTCTACCGCTCGCCTGACCGTGTGGCATGGTCGCCGACCGGCATCAACGTGCCGGACTATCCGAAGCTGGCCCAAATCTGGTGGCAGCAGATCGGTGATGTGAACTCGGGCGCGTTCACTCCGCAAGAGGCGATGGACCGTCTGGCCGAGGAAATGGACATCACCATGGCCCGGATGCAGGCTGCGGATGAAAGCGCCGGTGTCTACGGCGGCTGTGGTCCGCGTCTGAACGAACCGCAAGATCCTGCCTTCTGGTTGGAGAAAGCCGGTTCGCCAAAGGCCAAGTTGGAAAACGAAAAGCCGCAAGGCCAGACTGTCAACTATGACGAGCTGGTGGCGCGCTGGCAGGCCAACTAAGCCAATGAAACCGGGGATGCCGTGCGCGGCATCCCCACACCAAGACCAGTGCACCGCACTGAAGGACCGGAACCCACGGACATGATCGAACTTCAAGACGCCACCAAACGGGTTGGCAACGTCATCCACATCAAGCCCACAAACCTGACGCTTCAGACCGGCCATTTCAATGTGCTGTTGGGCGCGACGGGATCAGGCAAGACCTCTCTGATCAAGATGATGGCCGGGCTGGACCCGATCGCCTCTGGCAAAGTGCTGATGGACGGGCAGAACGTGACCCGGCTGAACACGCAAAAACGGCAGATCAGCCTCGTCCACCAGTTCTTCGTGAACTACCCGCATATGACTGTATTCGACAACATCGCCTCGCCGCTGCGCGTGGCGGGCATGGCGAAATCCGAGATCGAGGGCCGCGTGGAAGAGGCAGCCGATCTGCTGCAACTGCGCCCTATGTTGCACCGCCGCCCGCATGAGCTGTCGGGCGGCCAGCAGCAACGTACTGCGCTGGCCCGCGCAATTGCCAAGGAAAGCCGCGCGGTGTTTCTGGACGAACCGCTGGCCAACCTCGACTACAAATTGCGCGAAGAACTGCGCGAGCAGTTGCCCGATCTGTTCGCCGGGCGCGGGGCCGTGGTGGTCTATGCGACCTCAGAACCCGAAGAGGCGTTGCTGCTGGGCGGCTACACCGCCCTGATGGAAGATGGACGTGTGACGCAGTTCGGCCCGACCGCAGATATTTATCGCAACCCCGAAAACATCGCGGCTGCGCGCGTCTTTTCAGACCCGCCGATCAACGTGGCGCGCATCACCGTATCAGGCACGCAGGCGCAGCTTGCAGGTGGTGGAGGCTGGGCAGTCTCGGACATGGCCGATGGCGAATACATGGTCGCCGTCCGCCCGCACCGGGTGACCCCATTCCGCACATCTGACATCGATGTAGAACTGACGGGCCGCGTGATCGTGACCGAGCTTTCGGGCTCGGATTCCAGTGCGCATTTCCAACATGGGGACGACGCCTGGGTGTCATTGGCGGCAGGTGTGCACCCTTATCAGGTTGGCGAAGACCATAGTTTCTACATGAATCCAGCGCATTGCCGGTACTTCAGCCAAGACGGAAAAAGGGTTGTCTAATGGCTCAGATCAAGCTTTCAAACCTTAGGCACAGCTATATGCCGGCCCCGAAAGGTCCCGAGGACTATGCACTGAAGGAAATCGACGTGACGTGGCGCGATGGCGGGGCCTATGCGCTGTTGGGTCCGTCGGGTTGCGGCAAGTCAACTTTGCTGAACATCATCTCGGGCCTGTTGACCCCGTCCGAGGGTCAGATTCTGTTCGATGGTCAGGACGTCACCGCCCTGCCCCCCGATCAGCGCAACATCGCGCAGGTGTTCCAGTTCCCGGTGATCTACGACACGATGACCGTGGGCGAAAATTTGGCCTTTCCGCTGAAGAACCGGGGAGTCGATCCTGCAACCATCAAGCGCCGCGTCGATGAGATTGCCGAGATGTTGGACGTCACCGATATGCTGAACACCCGCGCCAGTGGCCTCAGCCCGGACAACAAGCAGAAAATCTCGATGGGGCGCGGGTTGGTGCGCGATGACGTGAACGCGGTGATGTTCGACGAGCCGCTGACCGTTATTGACCCGCACCTGAAGTGGAAACTTCGGTCCAAGCTGAAAGAGCTGCACCAGCGCGTCAAAGCAACGATGATCTACGTGACCCACGACCAGACCGAGGCGCTGACCTTTGCCGACGAAGTGGTAGTGATGCAGGAAGGCGAAGTTGTGCAGATTGGCACGCCGGTTGAACTGTTCGAGCGGCCTCAGCATACGTTTGTGGGTCATTTTATCGGATCGCCCGGCATGAACGTTCTGCCGTGTGAGGCCAAAGGCGACCGTGCCGTTTTCGAGGGTCATGAGGTGATGCTGGAAGGCCCCACTCACGGCGACGGAGGTCGCACCGATCTGGGCATTCGCCCCGAATATGTGGGTTTTGGCGACACCGGTATCCCGGCCCATGTGACCAAGGTGGCTGATATCGGCCGCCACTATGTGGTCAGCGCCATGGTCGGCAATACGGCCCTGAAAGCGGTGACGGAACACAGTGTGCCCGAGCCGGGATCAGAGGTCTTTCTGCAATTCAAACCAGAACAATCCCGCGTCTACCGCGGCGGCTGGATCGCAACCGAGGAGCGGTCGCAATGAGAACGGAAAACCAAAAAGCGTGGTTCTTTGTCCTGCCCGTGCTGGCACTGGTCGCATTCAACGCGCTGGTGCCGATGATGACGGTAGTCAACTATTCGGTGCAGGAAACCTTTGGCAACAACCAGTTTTTCTGGGAAGGGCTGGGCTGGTTCGAACAAATCCTGCGTTCGGACCGGTTCCAAGCGGCCCTCGGTCGGCAGTTCCTCTTTACCTTCCTGATCCTGCTGATCGAGGTGCCCTTGGGCATCATCGTGGCCCTGTCCATGCCCCGCAAAGGGTTCTGGGTCCCGGTCTGTCTGGTGCTGATGGCCCTGCCGATGCTGATCCCGTGGAACGTGGTTGGCTCGATGTGGAACATCTTCACCCTGCCGAAAATCGGCCTGATGGGATATTTCCTGAATGACGTTCTGGGCATCAACTATGACATGACCCAACAGCCGCTGTCGGCCTGGATCACGGTCATAGTCATGGATGTCTGGCACTGGACTTCGCTGGTGGTGTTGCTGTGTTATGCGGGTCTCGTGTCGATCCCGGATGCCTATTACCAAGCTGCCAAGATCGACGGAGCCAGCCCGTGGTCGGTGTTCCGCTATATCCAGCTTCCCAAGATGAAAACCGTTCTGACCATCGCCGTCCTGCTGCGCTTTATGGACAGTTTCAACATCTATACCGAGCCCTTCGTTCTGACTGGAGGCGGCCCCGGCAATTCGACCACCTTACTGTCGATCGACCTTGTGAAGATCGCGTTGGGACAGTTTGACCTTGGCCCTGCAGCTGCGATGAGCCTGATCTATTTCGCCATCACGCTGCTGGTCTCATGGCTCTTCTACACTCTGATGACAAAGGATGACGCGCAATGAAGAAGCGGTCCCTTATCCCGATCCTGTATATCGCGTTCCTGATGCTGCCGATCTATTGGCTAGTGGCGATGTCCTTCAAGACCACGAACGAGATCCTGTCGGGCTTTTCCCTGTTTCCGCAGACCTTTACGCTGGACAATTACATCACGATCTTTACGGATCCGACGTGGTACTGGGGGTACATCAACTCAATCACCTATGTGACCCTTAACACAGTACTTTCGGTCTGCGTTGCCCTGCCCGCGGCCTATGCGTTCTCGCGCTATCGGTTCCTGGGGGACAAGCAATTGTTCTTCTGGCTGTTGACCAACCGCATGGCTCCGGCAGCCGTGTTCGCGCTGCCCTTCTTTCAGCTTTATTCGTCGATCCACCTGTTCGACACCTATCTGGCTGTGGCGCTGGCACATACGCTGTTTAACGTGCCGCTGGCGGTGTGGATTCTGGAAGGTTTCATGCGCGGCATCCCCAAGGAACTGGACGAAACCGCCTATGTCGATGGCTATTCCTTCCCGCGTTTCTTCGTGACGATCTTTCTGCCCAACATCAAAGCGGGCGTGGGTGTGGCGGCGTTCTTCTGCTTCATGTTCTCGTGGGTCGAGATGCTGTTGGCCAAGACGCTTACGGCGGTTGAGGCCAAACCCATCGCCGCTGTGATGACCCGCACCGCCTCCAGCGCTGGGTATGAACTTGGCCTGCTGGCAGCCGCCGGGACGCTCACCATTATCCCCGGCGCCATCGTCATCTGGTTTGTCCGCAACTACATCGCGCGCGGGTTCGCGATGGGCCGTGTGTGAGGTTCGATATGCGTAAACTACTACTTACCCTCCCCTTCCTGCCTTCAACGGCCTTCGCCCAAGCCAAAGCCGGTTGGGGCAATGTCGGACAGGAAGAAGAGAAAGGTTTTTCCTGGACGGATCCCCTTTGGCCCGATTTTTGGATGGCATGGACACCGGCCACACTGGCCGTGTTTGTTGGCATCTTCTCAGCTATTGCTTTGATCGGCGTCCTCGAAGCCACCAAGTTCCGCGACGGGATCGAACGGCGCGGCGTTCTGGGCCTGACGACCACACTGGGCGATCGTCTGTTTATCACCCTATTGGGATCGGCCTACATCTTTCTTGCCTGGCTGGGGTTCGTGGGACAGCCCGTCTGGACACCGCTGTTCCTGTCAATCGGCTGGGGTATTTTCGTCTTCTGGAAAGTTTGAGCTTTGCGAAACAGCGAAAGGATGCTTGTCTGTCAGGCATACTAAAAAATGCGACACGAAAGACCGATGCGAAAGAAAAAAACAACAAACCTGCTGACCGAAGTAGAGCTCGAGTTCATGAATGAGCTTTGGGCACTTGGTCAGGGCTCGGTCCGTGACGTGCTTGATCGTCTGCCTGCTGAACGCAATCTCGCTTATACATCCGGCGCTACCATCCTGCGTATTCTCGACGAAAAAGGCTTTGTCGAAAGCCGCAAGGACGGAAAGACGCTGATCTATACGCCGCTTCTGGAGAAAGACAGATATCAGGCCCGGTCGTTGCAGAACCTGTCACGAACTTTGTTCGACGACACACCTGCCACACTTGTCGCGCGTCTGGTGGACGACGCCGGCCTTAGCGAAGCCGATCTAGAGGAAATTCGGGCATTGGTAGAAAGGAGACTGCAAAATGACGGCGGTTAAACCGGTTCTCGATGCCTATCTCGAACTGAACCTTGTACTTGTTCTGGCAGCATTTGTTTGGTTGGCGGTCAGAGCTGCCCTTGCAAAGACGCCTTTGCAACATGGGTTTGTAATCCAGCTTCGTGCGCTTAAGGCGCTGTGCCTGTGCGTTGTTCTCAGTCCTGTGCTTGCCCTTGGCGTTTTCGCACTGGCCGCTCAGACATCGGCCCGCGGTGTTGTCGCGATCGGCGATATCGCTGTCGCCGCTTATCTGCGAGGCGATATTGCCATGCCAGCCACTCAGTTTGAGGCGCTGCTCAACACACGTCAGCGCTGGGGCGATCTGGTCTTCTCGGGCGAGTATCCGGTTGTGTCTGCTGTGCTTGTCCTTCTTGCAATCATATCGGTGGGGTACGCGGTTCGGATTGCGTATGACGCTTTGGCGATACGCAACACGATCAACAGCAGCTATCTATGGCGGCGTTCTGCCAAGGTAGATATCCGGCTATCTGATCGCATCGCCGTACCTTTTGCGGTGCGCGGTCTGCGCCGACGCCATGTAGTCTTGCCCAGCCATCTTCTTGATACCCCGCGCGAATTGCGCTTTGCACTGGCACATGAGTTGCAGCACGTGCGCGCCGGAGATGTTGAGTGGGAACTGGGTTTTGAATTGATGCGCCCGCTCCTGTTCTGGAACCCGGCCTATGTTGTTTTGAAATACCAGTTTGACCGGCTCCGCGAACTTGCTTGCGACCAATCCGTTGTTGCCCGCAGGGGTATCAATGCGCGTGACTATACAACCTGTCTATTGGACTATTGCGCCAGAAACGTTGTTCAAGGAAGCCCACGCGTCTTGAACGTAGCCTTGGTAACGGGAGGCAAGGCAAAACGAGTGCTGCGTCAACGGGTAATCGCCTTGGCCGAAGCACCCTCGGTTCAATCTTCCATGCCGCTTCTGTTTCTCGGCCTGACGATCGCGTTTACGATGGTGCTTGGATTGGCCGCAGCCTCGGTGCGTCAGGCAGATGATTGGAGCCACGACCGCATCATGCTGTCCACTGTGGTGAACCTTGAAAGGTTGGAAGCGCGCAGAAGTCAGACCGACTGACCTTGCCTACCAACCGCGCCGTCCAAATAGAGCCTGAAGCCGTTTTTGTCCCGAAAACGGGTCAACTGGCTGAGGTTCCTTCAATCGCGACACGACGCGGCGGACTAAAACGATACAGATCGCCGCAAATATGACGCCCCCCAGTGCCTGCCCGATCAAAACGCCGGGCGCGCCTGCGATATAGGCACCAGCCACGGCGAATGGCCAGGTTCCCAAAGTGTGTCGCCCCCAGTTGACCCAAGTCGAATACACGGGATGGCCCAAATTGTTAAAGCTGGCATTGGAGACGAAAATCACCCCATTGAAGAATGACGCAAGCGCCAGAGGCCCACAGAAAAGATAGATCAAGGCCCGCGTCTCCCCCTGCGCGCGGAACAAATCCGCGATAGGGGCCCGCAGGATATACAATGTTGCGGCCATGAGACAGACATAGACGGCCGTAAACTTGACCCCGGACCAAAAGGCTTCTTTTACGCGGTCGTGTTGTCCGGCACCGAAATTTTGCCCTACGATCGGCCCGATTGCCCCCGACAGGGCAAAGATGACCGAGAATGCAACAGGTATCAGCCGTCCGATCACGGCCATACCGGCAACGGCGTCTGTGCCGAATTGGGCGATTTCACGGATGACGATTGCATTTCCCACCGGGGTTGCCACATTCGTCAAAACAGCAGGCACAGCAATTGCCCGTACCGAGCGGAAATCGCCAAGAACCTGTTGGAACGACAGGCGCGCAAACGCGCGGTGCACACGCACGGCGGGCCTGATCGCAGCGATCAACATGCAAAGGCGTGCGATCACTGACGCAATGGCCGCACCGTCCAGACCGAGCCCCACAGCGAAAATCAGGATCGGGTCCAGGACAGCGTTTGTGATCCCACCATAAATCGTCGCCATCATCGAACGCCGGGCGTCCCCGTTCGCGCGCAGAACGGCCATGCCAGCCATCGCCATGGCCATGACCCACATGGTCGGCAAAATGATCGACACGTAGCGCGCCGCCAGACGCAGCACCTCACCTTCTGCCCCCAAGACAGACAGAAGAAAGCGTATTTTAATCATCACGATGGCGGACACGATTAAACCAAACAATATGCCCAGAATGGCAACACTGGTCGCGAACTGCCTTGCACGTTCGGGCCGCCCAGCACCTAGTTCCCGCGCCACCAGCGCACCTGCGGCGATCGAAAGACCGACATTAACGGAATTCGTAAAAAACAGCAGAGTGCCCGCGTATCCCACGGCCGCGGCCAGCGCGTCATTACCCAGCATCGAAATGAAAACCATATCCACAAAGTCGACGGCAAAAATTGCCATCAACCCGATACTAGTGGTCAGCGACATCCGAGTGACGTGCCGCATCAGGCTGCCTGTCAGAAAAACAGCCTTGCCCGACGATCCTGATTGCATGTGCTCGATGTCCCCCCGCTTGCGACTGCAATTTGCCAGCGGACACCGCGACTGCGCAACCGTTTATTGGGGCCATCCGGTCTTTTGCGGTCTGCGGTACCCTAGGCGGTTGGATCAGCCAAATGCTCGGCCAGACGTAGTGAAAGCTGAACAATCGTGAAGGTCGGGTTTGAATGCCCACTGGTTGGGAAAACCCCTGACCCCGCAACATAAAGGTTGGGCGCACCATGCACCTTGCAATTGGCGTCGACCACGCCGGTTTCAGATGTCAAAGACATACGCGCGCCGCCCATGTGGTGACTGGAATAGTCAAGCGGCAACTGTTCCAGCGGCTCACGATTCCAAAGGGACGGATCGACGCGCATTCGACCAAGCCCGCTGCGGATCAGGAACTTGGCAGCTTCGGCTGTGGAACCGCGCAGGGTTTCGATATCTTTCTCGGTCAACCGCAGGTCCAGCCCGACGATGCCCAAGCCAAACCTGTCCCGATTTTCGGTCAGCACAATTCGGCTTGCGGGATTGGGCTGCTGTTCCCCCATCACAAAGGACGTCCCGGTAAAGAAGTAGTCCTCTTCGAATTGCAGGCTCTTGATAAACTCGGCGTCGCCGATTGCTTTTTCTCTGATCGGCAGAGGGTTGAGACGTTGCAGCCGCACAGCAGAATTCAGCCATCCATTCTTGAGCATGTAATCGTGACTGGGGCTCAGCAAAAGTTCAGGCCGGGACCGGCGCAACAGGCGTTCAAGCTCCCACGTGGGTGAGTGCGAATAGAGCCGCTTGGTAATAAAGTAGGTGTCGTTGTCGATAATCGGGTGTTCCATGAAACACCGCCCGACCATATCGTTCTGGTTGCCAAAGCGATTTTCGTGACCCGCATTCAGATGCAACAACATGCGGCTGGTTTCGATGCCGCCCAATGCCAACACAAACCGGTCGGCCGTGGCCACGCCCTGTCCATCTTCATAATTGCGAACCTGCGCCTGGGTGATACGGCCTGTATCACCATCGACCGCAAACCCCACGACATTGGCGTTCAGGACCAGATCAATATTCGGAGTGTTCTTCAATCTGTCTTGAAAAGAGACACCAAAACGAACGGGGTCTTCATTTCGAACATCATGAAACTGGCGGTCGGAACTGAAACGCTGTTCAACGACCTCCAGATTTCCAAGGTCATCAACGGGCTTTCGAATATCCGCGCTGAAGCGACCGGTTTGCAGAAGGTTTGCCGCCTCTTCCTGATAGGGCACCAGATCTTCAAAGCGGATTGGCCAGCCACTTAGCGGAACATCATCGCGCGGCAGGAAATCAGAACGGTCCAACAATAGGCACACCCCGCCCCAATGACCCGTGCTTCCACCCAAGGCCCGAAGGCGCGGGGCGGACAGGGGGTAGTATTCCAACCCCAGATTTTCCCCTTCGTACAGGTCCTGAGATTCCCAGGTCACTTCCCAATCGCCAGCTTCAAGCAAAAGAACACGTTGCCCGGATTCTGCCAGTTTGAAAGCAAGCGTCATTCCTGCAGGCCCGGCACCCACGATGCAGCAATCGTAGCGGTCATCCAATGCGGGAATGTCGCCTCGTGCGTCGAGGATCATGACACCTCTCCACCGTCGAGATCGCTTTCGTCCAACAACCAGCCATCGACAAGGACAGGTTTGGGGTCTGCAACAGGTGGAAGAGGGTTGTCCTTAATCCGCAGAAAACCAACCCGTGTGATCGGCGGTATCAAAACAATGGCGGCCAGCACACCAAAAACGTGCCGCCGCTTAACAGTTCGTTTCTGTGAAGCCATCGGTAACCACAATACTCTTACAAACAACAAATACGCGAACGGCCAAAACCAGCCAGAGCAACATTGGGTAATTATACTTTTTTTGAGTGGGGTTTGGCAAAACCTAAAAATTTACCTCGATTTAGGACGGTCTTTGCGAAAATCAGGCGGGAAACGGCACGCGCGAAACTAAAGCGAAGTCGCAGTTAAGGCGGCGATTTATACTCAGGCCGACCAATATGCGGGTGAGTGAACGACCCTTTGGATGGGCGCTCGCAGGATCAAAAGATTGTTTTGACCTTGGGTGGTGAAATTATCCGCCTTCTCCAGGCTCAAAGTGACCTATATTATGAGTAGCGAAAGCAAGTAATGCGGGAAAAGTCATTGTTATTGAAGAAATGGGTTCGAGGTTTGGCTGTCGCGAGTGTCGCGCTATCACTTCATGCGAGCGGTGCGTCGGCTGGTGTTTCGGTTGACTGGGCGGACCTGCCCGACCCGGTCGCCCAAGTCTTTGAAGACCCCTACAGCGACCTGAGCCCCGAAGATTTCGATGATGTGCTGTTTGTCGTCCGACTGCGCGGCAGGCTACAGCAGGATAGCGGAACCAGAGAAGAACGTCAGAACTGGCAAGAGATGCTGGACGAAACCGAAGCTGCCTTGGCCGCAGGCGGCATCGACATCGACTGGTTGCTTGACCAGCGTCACGTCGTCATGGAGCGTCGGGAAAAAGCGGCGAACGCGGGAAATCCGGTATTTGATGGCAAAAACATAACCGTTGCGGGATTTGCAATCCCGGCACCGCCCGACGCAGAAGGTCGCCAGATTGCGTATCTGGTCCCCCAACGGGGAATGTGCAGCCACATGCCCCCTCCTCCGCCGAACCAGATGATCCGGGTCAGGCTGAACAGTGATTGGACACCTGCCTATTTTCACGAACCTGTCCGTTTGACGGGTCAGTTGAACATTGATCCGACCGACCACCAGATGGTCGTCGTGGACGGTCTTATGCCAATGCGAGCGACGTTCATGCTGGATGCTGATCGGGTTGAAACGCTGGAAAGCCGCGAGGATCGTTTAGAGTGGAGCGACAGCGCAGCCGACAAACTCCGCGCGGCTGGCCGTCGCAAGACCGGTGGGCAGACGACGGCTGACTAGGTCCGGGATAAGGGCCGTGCTTTATCGCAACCCTGATACGGACTTTTGCACGGAAACGATAAGCGCATCGCGTTTTCTGGAAAGTTCAGCAGGCGTCTGCCCCTGTGACGCCGCCTGAACTCCCTCGGTCATTTGCCGTTTCACATCATCCGTCAAATGGACCTGACCCAGATCATCCCACCATCGGTTGAACGTGTCTGAGAAGTGGTCGCAGAACGCTTCCAGACCACCCTCTCCTGCCCCGAGATTGAACAACATGGTCGGCCCCATTGCCGCCCATCTCAGGCCCGGTCCAGCCCAGACCGCCTTATCGACATCCTCAACCGACGCAACGCCAGAGACAACAAGGTGAATGGCCTCGCGCCAGAGTGCAGCCTGCAGGCGGTTGGCCACATGCCCCGGCACCTCTTTGTTCACTCGGATCGTCGTTTTGCCGAGGCTTTCGTAAAAACCATGTGCAGCTTGGACAACGCCCGAAGCTGTCTTGTCGTTTCCCTGCACTTCAACCAGCGGAATCAAATGCGGCGGGTTGAATGGGTGCCCCAAGACAAAGCGTGAGGGGTCCGCCCATCCGGTTTGCATCTGTCCCAGCGTCAAGCCGGAGGCAGAGCTTGCGACGATTGCATCCTGCTCTAACGCAGGTTCGATCAAGTGGAAGGTTGCGTGCTTGATGTCGAGCCGCTCAGGTACATTTTCCTGCACAAAACCAGCACCTTCCACGGCCTGCGTCGCATGGTGACAAAAGGTGATCGCGTCCGGGTTTCCGTTTCGAACAAGACCAAGTTCCTCCATAGACGGCCAGACGTCCGCTATATAGCTGCGCACCTTTCCTTCAGCTTGCGGATCAGGGTCGAACATCGCAACGGACCGCCCCGAAGCCAGGAACAATGCGGCCCAACTTGCGCCAATAACACCGCCGCCAAGACAGGCCGTATGCTGAATATCCATCAAAACAATCCCGGATTTAGGGGCGAAGCCGCAGTCATGCCACCGTCAACAGTGAACAACTGACCAGTCGCGAAACCTGCCTCGTCCGAAGCCAGCCAGACCGCCATGTTTGCAATATCCTGTGGCTTGCCGAACCTTCGAACAGCGTGCCGCGCCAGCGCGTCGCGACGCGCAGCGTCGGGGTCATTCGCCAGATCAAACCCGGCGTCCAACATCCCTGTTTCAATCCAGCCGGGGCAAATCGCATTGCAGCGCAGCCTCGGCCCGTGATCGACTGCGATTGATCGGGTGAGCCCATGCACAAAGGCCTTGGATGCGTTGTACAAGGCCATCGAGGGATCCGCGGCCATCCCGGAGATAGAACCGATATTGATGATCGAGCCGCCCTCTGCCATTCGGGGGATAATCGCGCGGCAGAGGTTGAATACGCCTTTACAATTCGTTCCAACCACCGCGTCCCAATCTGCGTCCGAGCTGTCGACCACATTCTTTTCAACCTGCACGCCTGCGTTGTTCACAAGGATGCTCAGGTCTTTGATCGAGGTTGCCAATTCGTCCACGGCAGAAGCGTCTGTGACATCAAGCGATATCCAGACGATGTCGCCCTTCAACCCGTCCGGTCTTGGCCCACGGCCGCATGTCGTCACTGACGCGCCTTCGCGTGCGAAAGCGTCAACAATTCCGCTGCCAATTCCCTGCCGCCCACCAGTCACGAATGCTGTTTTTCCTGCTAACCGCATCACTGCACGACCCTCATACGTTGAACCAATGTGCAGGTTTGCTGCGCATCGACGGACCTACCGCGGCCCGATCCCGCTTCACCGATGCTTCCACGGCATGAGTGAGTAGCGTGCTCATAGCTTCATCTGCTGAACCTGCGCGCTCAGCCCTCCGTCCAGAACCCAAAGTTGTCCACTGGCGTAGCGTGCCTCGTTCGAGGCCAGCCAGTTGACCAGATTGGCGATATCTTCGGGCGTTCCGTAAGTGCGCATGGGGTGCACGTCCCGAACGGCCTGTTGCAACTGGTCGATAGACTGACCGCCCCCGCCAGAGCCTTCGCCTGCAAAGAAACTTTGCAGCATCGGGGTATCAACATAACCCGGGCAAATGGCGTTGACACGAATTCCCTCGGGTCCGTGATCGCAGGCCATCGCCTTTGTCAGCGCATGTACGGCCCCCTTGGATGCGCAATATGCGGCAAGACCGGGATCAGCAATAAATCCGTCATAACTGCCGAAATTGATGATCGAAGCGGTTGTCCCTTGTGCCGCCTCTCGCAACAGCGGCAGCGCGTGTTTGGCAGTTAGGAAAGTTCCTGTCACATTCACAGCGAACGAAAGGTTCCACTCCTCAAGCGTCGTTTGCTCGATGGTCTTTTCGATCTCGATTCCAGCCGCGTTTACAAGCACATCAAGTTGCCCCGCTTCGCGCCCGACTTGCGCCATTGCTGCAACCGCGTCGGCCTCTTGCGTGACATCCAGTTTAACGAAGATGCTGCCATCGTCATCGTGGGTGGCAAGCGACCCCTCTGGCGTTAAGTCGGCCGCATAGACCCGCGCACCCTCCCGCAGGAACCGGGCCACGATCGCCCGCCCGATTCCACCGCGCCCGCCTGTGACCAGTGCGGTTTTCCCCTTCAGCATCATTCAGAGTTCTCCTTCAACGGCGGATACCGGTACCGTTTTGCGGCCACTGTCCAGTCCATGTGATTGCGCACGTATTCCTGCGAGGCATCGCGTGGCGGATTGTAATCCCACGTCTCGCCTGCTCCTGCCTCCATCGCCGCATGAAGGGCACGGCGAGATTTCTGCGTGGCGATCACATCGGCGCGCAGGCTCTCGCTGTCCCAACGCTCTACGACCTCTGCAGCAAATTGCCTGGCAACAGACGAATAAGCAGGATCAGCGGCCAGGTTGGTCTTTTCGTGCGGTTCCAACGCCAGATCATAAAGCTGCGGTGGATCCGGGTCGCAATGAATGTATTTCAGCGCCCCTCTGCGGATCATGAAAACCGGGTATGGTGTCATCTCGGCGCAGTACTCGCCGATAGCTTCGTCCACCGGGTCATACTCTCCACGCGCAAGGGGCAATAACGAACGGCCGTCTATGGGCTCTCCGAAGATATCTGCCGTACCACCCGCGAAATCGACAAAGGTTGGTAGCAGATCGACCAGAGAACAGGCGTTGCCAGCCACACCTTGAACCACACCCGGCCCGGTCATGATCAACGGCACGCGGGCCGAGTGTTCAAAGAAGTTCATCTTATACCACAGGCCACGTTCCCCCAACATGTCGCCGTGATCCGCTGTGACGACAACCAGCGTATTGTCCAGTTCACCAATATCCTTCAGTGCACGCACCATTGCTCCGACCTTGCTGTCGAAATAGCTGACATTCGCCAGATACGCTCGGCGCGCCCTTTGAATTTCTTCTTGGGTCAGAGGGATATAGCTTGCCTCAATCCCATCCATTACGCGGCGAGAGAACGGATCTTGTTCGTCCCGTGCGAGCGTAAACTCCGGCATTGGCACATCTGCATCGGAATACAGATTCCACCACTCTGGCTTTGCGACATAGGGGTCATGCGGATGTATGAAACTGGCCACCAGACAAAACGGCGCGACATCCCCGCCTGCGCGCTCTCGCCCGCGGTCGATCAGCCAGCGGCGGGCTGCGAACTCAACCTCGTCGTCGTAATCCGTCTGGAAGGTGGCGATTGCCTCGCCACTTTCCTTGACGGTCTGCATGTTGTGATACCACTTGTCGATCCGCTCGTCCGGTGTTTCCCAGTCCGGCGTCCAGGCAAAATCGGCCGGGTAGATGTCGGTCGTGACCCGATCCTGAAAGCCGTGCTTCTGGTCCGGTCCGACAAAATGCATTTTTCCAGACAGACACGTCCTGTATCCCAGAGACATAAGGTAATGCGCAAAGGTCGGGACCGAGGCGCGAAACTCGCTGGCGTTATCATAGGCCGCAATCCGGCTGATCAGTTGCCCGGACATGAAGGCAAAACGCGACGGAGCACACAGCGGCGAGTTGCAATAGGCCGCATCAAACCGCATCCCGCGCTGCGCCAGCGCATCAATATGCGGGGTTTTCACAGTTGGATGCCCGTAGGCTCCGCAAAAATGGGGTGCCAACTGATCAGCCATGATCACAACAATGTTGGGCCTGTTCACGGCGCGGCCTTCGCATAAGCATCCAGCACCAAACCGTGAAAGTGGTGAACGGCATGTTCCGACTTGCCCGATCCGCTGGGGTCGTGAACGATACGACCCTGCGTGAAGGCCGGAGTGCTCATCCCACGCTGGACGCTTTCAACGATATCGATGTCTTCGCGTTGCAGTACCTCATCCAGATAGCGGATCGCCTCAAGCTCGGCCTCGTCAGGCTCGGGTGTTTCCAAATAGAAATCATAAGTCTCCAGCGTCCGGTCCGGGCCCACCGGAATGATATTCAGCACGATCATCGAAGACCGCCCCGGATACCGCATCAGGCAGGTCGTGGGCCACAGCCACCAAACCGCATGCGTTCGCACGGTTGCGTTGGACACGTCATACGCGGTGTTGCTGTTTTTACCGGCTTCGGCCATGTGGCTGGAGTAAATGCCGTAGGTTGTCACCTTGTAGGTGTCCATATCGACCAGATCGCAGAAATCCTTGTGGGCCGTTGGGCAGTGGTAACATTCCAGAAAATTGTCGACGACATTCTTCCAGTTCGACTTGATGTCATAGGTCAGCCGGTGCCCAAAGGTTAGGTCTTCGATATCCGGTGCCCAGTGGCGTATCTCGGTCTGCAAGTCGCCCGAAACTTCGGTCAGCGGACGCGCGTCATTGTCGAGGTTCACAAACACGAAGCCTGCGAATTCCTCGACCTGAACCTGATCCAGACAGATGTCCGACGTGTTAAACCCTGTCAGGTTTTCGGTTTCCGGCGCACGGACAAGCTGTCCGTCCAGCTTGTAAACCCACGCATGGTACGGGCACATGATCCGAGTGGTCTCGCCCTCGCCAGACAACAGGTGATGCGCGCGATGCTTGCACACGTTGTAGAATGCGCGAAGCGTCCCCTCGCGGTCGCGGACAACGGCAATCGGGCGGTTCGCAATCTCAACTGTCACAAAAGACCCCGGCGCCCGTAGTTTTTCGACATGGCACACCCATTGCCATGTCTTAGCAAGGATTTCGTTCAGGTCCACTTGGTGCCATGCCGGATCAACATAGGCTTCTGCCTTCAAGGAACTGGTGTTCAAAGGATCAGGGCTGAAGCCATCTGAAATTCGCGCAAACTGGGTTTTCGAGGGAAGCTCGCTCATCGGTCACTCCGCTTATTTTGGCCATGTCTTGACTGGGTGTTGGATAGTAGAAGTTATTTTCTGCCGAAAAACCCTAATATTCTAAACTTTTCTGGCCACAAAATTGATATTTCAAGACATCAACCGATGCCCGATCACCCCGCCTGAGGCTTGCGATGCATAGGCCAGGCGCGAAACTCAAAGGGAACGCGGCCTTCGATCCGATCCTGACTGGGGGGCAGCCCAAACCTTTGCTTGTACGACCGGCTGAAATGCACTTGGCTGGCAAATCCCGAAGCCATCGCAACTTCGGCGATCGGCATGTCCGTTTGGGTGACCAGCCCACGCGCGCGGTCCAGACGAATGTCCCTATAATACAAGGCAGGTGTTTTCTTTATGTAGGTTGAGAATAACCGGTCAAGCTGACGCTGCGAAAGGCCCGCCGCCCTGCTGATTTCTGGAACCGGTAGGGGCTCTTCAAGGTTGGCTTCCATCACCTGAATCGCCGTTCTCAGCTTGGCCGGGACAGTCGTCCCCAATGGCTCGTTTGTCTTCGGTTGCTGCATGTCCGACGGACCGCGCAATCTGTCATGGAAAACGTACCGCGCCGCAGCGTTCGCCAAGGCGCTGCCATGGATGCCCTGCAGAACTTGCAGCCCCAAATCAACCGCGGCAGTTCCCCCGCAACAGGTAATACGGTTGCCATCCAGCACAAACAGGTTTTCGACCACCTCAACGTCCGGAAACAACTCCTGAAAAGCGTCGATATGCTCATAATGCACTGTTGCCTTCTTTCCGTTTAACAACCCCGCCTGCGCCAGAATGAAGGCACCCGTATCCAGCGCCCCCAATGTCGCGCCATTGCGCGCCCACTGTCGCAGAGCTTTTGCGATATGTGCTGTCACGTGTTTTTCCGGCGTCCAACTGGACGAGATGATGACAACGTCATAGCCCTTGGTTGCGACTTGATCCAAAGCCACCGTGTCGATCCCGCTGCCGTTACTGGAAACACAGTAACCACCTGTTTCCGAGGCAAATTCCCACTTGAAATACGGCTTTCCATCCAAGTAGTTGGCGGCCCGAAAAGGATCAATGAAACCCATTGTTGCAGCCAAATTGAAACTTGGCGCTACAACAACCAGCAACCGAGTTTCCGTCCCTTGAGACTTTGCCATATGACCACCTCTTGCAAGCAGGGCTCAGACCGCCAGAAGAAAGGTTTTGGCTGGCTCGCGCAAGAGACACGCTAATGCAGCAAGGTCAGCGGCTTTGGCCTTGTTCGCTACGAGGCGCACAGGTCGGCTTCGTCCGTGGCAACGGTTTGGGTAGGCTCGGCAAGCCGCTAACTAAACCGTCGACAAAGCACCGCGTGGGTCGCGGAGAAGCCTCATCAAGCGGCGTCGGGCTTTCTTGAAAACGCGCGACTTGCGCCCCTTTTCCCGTCAACAATCGGGAATTCTACGAAAAACTCAGTCCCCACACCTACGGTACTGTAGTAGTCGATCGTTCCGCCGAACTGTTCCACGATTTCCTTGGAAATGTTCATCCCAAGCCCGGTGCCTCCGGCGTGGCGCTCATCGGACGAGTCAATTTGAGAGAAGCGATCAAAGACCTTGTCCCGGCTGCCCTCAGGAATGCCCACACCTTGGTCCTTCACGAACAACCGCACCCGTGGTCCGATCTTCTTGAACCCGACTGTCACAGTTCCGCCCTCGAACGAAAACTTGGCCGCGTTAGAGATCATGTTGGTCAGAACCTGAATAAGGCGGGATGCATCGCCCTTGATCAACAGGTCCTGCTGTTCAGGTGCGTCCTCGACCAGTTCCACGTCATGTGCGCTGGCAAAGCCAAGGTTGCAGGCAATCGCCTCTTGAACCAGCGGGGCGACCTCAATCATCGTCTGGCGCATGACCATTTCGCCGGCTTCCATCTTTTGAATGTCCAGAACGTCGTTAATAAGGGACGCCAAACGCTCGCTGTTTTTGCTCGCCAAGGCGATCAGGTTTTGCATGTTTTCCGGCACCTCGCCCATGACCCCGGAGTTTATCAGGTCCAGCGAGCCTTTTATCGAGGTCAGAGGAGTTCTCAATTCATGGCTCACAGTCGAGATGAACTGAGTTTTTGCGATGTAAGCTGCCTTGGTGCGCTCATGTTCCTCTTTCAGTTTTTCAAGCTGTTCGAGGTTTTTGCGGTAGAGCTTGAGAAAGACCAACGAGCAGTCGATCAAAAAGTACATCACGAAAACGACTGTGAAGAAGTGCAGCCACAAATCCGAAGACAAGTCAGGTTGTTCAACCCAGATATCCCGAACCACGATGACCATGAACGAAACACCGTACATGGCCAGTCGCACGATCATCGCCCACACAAACTGGTGGTTGTTCATCGCGGCAAACAGGGCAGCGGCAAAAAGGAAAAACAAAGGGGTGAAGTGGCCGCCGGTAGGCTGCTCAAGCGCCACCGAAACAGCGTACAAGCATATCGCGGTGGAACTGAGGATTGTATTCAACAAAATCCAGGCGACCATCACCGCGATTGCGCCGCGTTCATCCGGGTTTAGGCGCGCAACCCGTTTTGCCAGGTACAGGTCCTGCGCTTCGCAGATCAGGATTGTTCCATAAAACAGCAGGGCGTTGAGAGGGTCGAAGAAAAAGCCTGTAAGTATCGTGGTCGCCAGAAAAATCGCTTGCCGCTGCCACAGCAGCGCAAAGCTCATGGCGGTATAGTCTTTGATATTTTGCAGCAGCTTGTCGTCGGGCTCACCCGAGTCCCGAACCTGTTGCGATGCGTCGATTGCCGTCATCCCGGTGTCTTCATTACTTTGCCTCTCAGGATGTCTGTACCGGCACAATGAGGACGTAGTTGGTCGGAATTTAGTTCACAGTTTGGCAATACTCCCGAACCTTATTAAGAATTGTCCCGCCTAGTTGAACGTTGCACAATTGCATACGTCTTGAATTGTTTCCCCCAAATAGGCCAATCAATCTCGTCTAAGATCACTAACTCATTGCTTTTTTGAACTTTCTCCACGTAAATATTCCCAATAACCGGCGAAAAGCGAAAAGGGACCGCGTTTTGACCACAATTGGGAAACGTCAGATGGAACAGTTCGACGTGACGCCGGTTTCAGCGAAGCTCGCTGAAAAGCCGGTAACGTTGCTTCAGTTCGCGCGATCCGCTGGTAGGAACATGTTAGAAGTCATTCCGGCCGAAACGCTTCGTCAGACCTATGTGCGTGGGCCTCTGAACATCCACTACATTTGCGACCCGGAAATGGTCACCGAACTGCTTGTCGGAGGCGGCCGTAATTTCCCAAAGGCAAAGTTCACAAAGGACATTATCGGATCTGCGGTCGGCAACGGCCTGATCTTGTCGGAAGGCGAAAAGTGGCGCAAACAAAGACACCGTTATTCTCCGCTTTTTGCAGCCAGAAACCTGCCTGTTTTGTCCCGCCACTTTGCCGAGACCGGGTATGAAGTTGCCGAGTCTCTTGCCGAAAACGAGGGGCCGGTCGACGTTTCGCAGATCGCGCCCGCTTCTACGCTGACAAACATTTCACGGGTCATCTTCTCGGGGAACGAAGAAGTCAGCTCCGAGCAAATTCGCGTCGGGCTTATCGCCTATTTCAACTATATTTCAGACCTGTCCTTGTTCGATTTAATGGGGCTTCCGAAATGGCTTCCTCGCAAGAAATGGCTTAGCAGTAAGGCTCCGGTCACGGACATGCGCGATCTGGCTCGGCATGTTATTGAACTGCGCCGGTCGGAAAACCGCGAAGAACCAGAAGACTTCCTCGACCTGATGATTGATGCGTTGAAGGAAGACTTTGAGGATGCCGAGACAACCGTCGACAACCTGCTGACCTTTGTTGTCGCTGGCCACGAAACCTCGGCCAATGCCTTGGCATGGGGATACTATCTGCTGGCACTGAACCCAGAGATGCAAACCCGTATCCGGCACGAAATTCGGACGGTATGTCCTGAAGGCAAGCTTGAGTTTTCTCATCTGGAGCATTTGCCGCTGCTTCGGGCCCACATCAAGGAAACCCTGCGCCTTTACCCGTCTGCGGCCTTCTTCGCCCGTGACGCCTCCGAGGCCATTCAGGTCAAAGATGTCAAAATTGAAGAAGGGGATGCGCTTTTCTTCCCAGTTTATTCGCTGCATCGGAATGAAGTGTTGTGGGAAGATCCCGCGCAATACCGCCCCGAGCGATTTATGGGAACTCCACCACCCCGCGGCCAGTATATTCCATTCGGAGCCGGACCCAGAATTTGCATTGGCGCGCAGTACGCTGAAACCGA
Source organism: Ruegeria sp. HKCCD7221 (assembly GCF_013031225.1). Taxonomy (NCBI): domain Bacteria; kingdom Pseudomonadati; phylum Pseudomonadota; class Alphaproteobacteria; order Rhodobacterales; family Roseobacteraceae; genus Ruegeria; species Ruegeria sp. HKCCD7221. The sequence goes on along the minus strand of NZ_WPZE01000001.1, from coordinate 354,442 downwards.
GATCATGATTTTGATGGCTTCAGTCCTGAGGCGGATACATTTTTCGCTGTCAGATGTCGAAATGCCGGAACCTGTTCTCACATTTACAATGCGGACCAGCGGTCCATTGATCTTGAACGCGGAAGAAGTCCCCGCAGGGTCCTGATGGAAACAAGGGTGGCGAGACTATTTACCCGCCAGATAGGTTTCGTTTCCGTACATCTCGCGCAAAACCGTGTCGAAAAGTCTTTTCTGAGATTTTTCTTTGCGCCCTACTCGGACTTCGCATCTTTGTTGGGGCTCGACTTCGGCCCCCTTTCGAAGAGCCTTTTCGCGACCGTCAACTTTTTCGAAAGCATTATTCATTGCAGCAAACGCACCTGTCTTGGAAATTGAACGCATTGAAACCGGCGGGCTCATCACAGCCCTCATATAGCCAGAAGCACCCCGTCGACCGAGTGTGTCACTGAAAACATGATTGAGTTGGTCTTCCTTTGGCAACCCGGCCGCCCGATCCCGCCCATGAACAACCACAAGGAAGGCGCCGCCTCCCCTGTAGGAAAACACGGCCTCAGAGTTCCCGGTTGTCAGTTCGATACTACGGCCCAGATCGGCCATCGTGCGCCGGAAGCCTCCGAAATCGTTCAGATCAAAGCGGAACTCTGCATCCTGAAGTTTGATAGCGGTCACCCAGGATTCAAAAAGACGGCCTCTTGAAAGTTGCTCGATGTAGTTGTCGAACTCGACATATTTCAAGCAGCGTTCAAGCCCATCTATGGTAAGCGGGTCCTCGAAGCTGAATTGCTGATTATGGTCCAGTTCTTCGCGGAGATTTTTCACCGACGCAGATGTCCTGCGCGCCTTGATCCTCTCCTGCATCAACAAGTGGGCCGCGTGCATTCGACTGCGCAGCTCAAAGAAATCAAAAGGCTTGCTGACATAGTCAAACGCACCCTGCAAAAACGCGTCTTCCACGTATTTGCGGCCACTCATTGCGGTCAGCATGATGGCCGGGGTTTCCGCGTGTTCCGGGATTTGTCGAATGCGGCGCAACAATTCGATGCCGTTTGTTTCGGGCATCTGAATATCAAGCAGGAAACAATCAAACGGTGTCTCAGACGACTCTATGGCCTGCAACGCTTCGCTGGCTGAACCCGCGACCGAGATTTCATAGTTTTCGAATTCAGCCAGTGCCGCCTGCAGCAACTCCAAAATGCTCGGCTCGTCGTCGACGGCAAGCACTCTTAGTGTTCTTTTCTGCAGCGCGCGGGTTTCCAGCTTACGCTGGAATTGTTCTTTTCCCGGGTTCGTATGTTTCATGACTGGTGAACCGCATTTGACCTCATCAACGCCCTTAGCCTAGGCAGTGAGTGGGACGAAACAGCGGCAAAAAGCCCGGAAAAGCCCCTAAATGTTGTTCATTTCTTGACGTTATTTTGTCGGGCAACGGGCGGATTTCGACAATCCCGTGCCCCGATCGTATTTTTTACAAGTTAAATCAAATGGTTAATTCAAGTCCAAAACGCGCTTCTGCGCGCGCATGCCAAACGGCTTGACCTTACTGCGTATTCTAGCAGATCCGGGCGCAGTCGAAAAGCGCCAGAATTCACTCTTGTTATCGAGAAATCGCGGCGGATCAGTCTGAATCGTTCTTAATATTAAACAGCACGGATTGGCTGTAGCTTCCCTCGATCGCAAACTTGGCACCAACGGGTGCGGCCCCTACGCCCAAACGCCGCGACCAACGCGCCCAGATGGACGGCACAATTCCCAGTATCCGTGATGCACCGCCTTCTTCGGCGTTCACCGTCATCTGATAAAAAAGTTCGTGCTGTACGGCCATCCTGCGTGCTGACGGAACACTGTCAGCGATGAAGAAGCGCGACGCCTCCCAAACTTTCGGATTTACCGGAGCCTCAAAAAACAGAACGTCTGTAGGCATTCCCGGAAGGATGCCTTTCTGCGCATCCCGCAGCATATAAGTGTACATGCCACAGCGCGCCGAAGTCGGCAGCAACCGCACCCCGCCAATCACCTCGCCAAATTCGTGCAGGATCACCCAGCGGCAGGCTGGGGTATCGTATTGATCGAACTCCATCCCATCGACTTCGCCGATCTGCCACTTCAGCCGGTCTATGAAAATTGCCTTTCGGGTCTCAAGGTACTTTGCAAGCAGAGTGCCGTGCTCGTGCATATTGCGGAAGTTCAACGTGGTTGCACGAATGCTGCCGAGCTTGCTTTGACGCTCGGACATTCCACGCTTGAGCGCGAACATCTTCTGCCGCGCCGAGACTTTCGGCCCAGCCGGAATATCATTGGCAGGTTCAAGGTCCGGCAGAAGTTGCGACGCCGGGTATGCCTGCTCGTACCTGAGTGGTCGGTCCATATTTTACTCTTAATTTTGCCACACTTATGCCAAGAAGCTGAACGGCAAGTCTATATATTAGTGGCGCTCTCCTTATGATTGTATGGCATGTGTGACCAAATCTCCTCCCATACCTTGGGTTGAGCAAACGCAAGATACCTATATGTATATTTGCTTGACCATTTTACGCTCTAGGCATGAGCTTTAAGGGCATGATCATTCTCGCAAGAGGTTGACTTACCTCCGCTTTTCTTTGCGGTCGCCAAACTCAGTCAGAATTTCAGGAAACATTAAGGAACGCGTAATAGTCGCGGGTTACAACTGAGCATCGTTCACAACTTGGAATGCCTGGTTTTGGTGCGGTCAAGTCTACCAATAGCGCCCTACGGCCTATTTCTCCCGTGCCAAGATGCAACGTGAAAAAATGTAAGGTGGGACACATGCGCGCCCTTCAAGTGTCAATGTTTTGCCGCTTTTGTCCGACAGGCTGACCAAACCTAAATAATCCACTCGCCAACCGATCTTTGCCTGACGTCTGCAATGCCCAAAGGTCGGTTCGGTGGCAAAACCTGGTGAATAGTTATGCGGATACTTGCTGTAGACGACGACCCAAGCATTCTGGAGCTGCTAATCTGCGTTCTGGGAGCGTTCGGCTACGAAGATGTTGTGACGGCAAACAGCGGTCACGAAGCAATTCGAATTTTGTCAGAAACCGATCAGCCGTTCGACTGCCTGCTGCTTGACGTGCAAATGCCCGAGATGAATGGCATTACGTTGTGCGAAGAAGCGCGCAAGTTGCCCGATTACAAGTTTACGCCGATCATCATGGTAACTGCCATGGTGCAAAAGCAGTATATCGACGAGGCTTTCGAGGTTGGCGCAACAGATTATGTGACCAAACCCTTCGAGTTTGCCGATCTGAAGCAACGGCTTTCTGATGCATACAGGTTGGCGGCGGAACGACGCGCAGCGATCGAAGTGATGGAAGCCGATGTTTACGCGAATAACGACTCGGAAGTTAATCCAAATTTCAGCCTGACCGACCCGCTCTATTTTGGAGATCTGACAGGTTGCATTGGATTGGCCGAGTTCGAAAACTACGTTGTTCAACTGGCGACAATGCACTCCAGAACCTCCAAGATCGTGGCCGTAAAAGTCGCAGATGTAGAAGAGATTTTTGCGTCAAGCCCGTCCAGCGAATTCCGGGAATTCCTGGCTTCGGCAGGATCGTCGCTTTTGTCCGTCACACAGGAAGGGCGCAACTTTGCGACCTATTGGGGCAACGGGGTATTCCTGCTTATCCATGACAAGAAAAAGGGTATGGGCGCTCAACAATTGACGCACCGACTGTCCCAGATTCCGGCAGGTGAACTTGCAGGTGTGCATTCACCGACCAACTTCTCGTTCCATGTTGGAGACGACGTTTCTTTGCTGGCCCACTCCAAGATGGAGGCGCTGTTCCTGATCGACAAAGCCGTGGAATTGGCCGATATTCCGCAAGGCCCGATTGCACGGTTCGGCTAAGCCTAATACACGATCTGAAATTAGGTGCGTTCAGGACAACTGAGCGCACCTTTTTTGTTCGCAGGATACGCCGCAGTTGCGCGGTTCTGGTTTCACCCCTCCTACCGGCGCGCCCAAACAAAAATTCATTCGGATATATTAGAAAAATAGAATATCCTTAGGAAACGGCTGAATCGCCTGTCTTTTTTCGACTTTTTTACTGGGGAGATTTCGATGGTCAGACTGCGTTCGTGTTTGGTGGCTTTTATTTCGCTGCCCACCATTACTTTTGCTGACGCTGTTCCAAGCAAGCAAGCCGCCGAAGGCACGTTTGCGGAACGCCCCTTTTCACCTTACGCCAATCGCACGTTCCCCGAGCGCCCCTTGTGGGGGGATACGCACCTTCACACCGGGCTGTCGTTGGATGCTGGCGCATTCGGGAATACCTTGCTGCCCGACGAAGCCTGGCGGTTTGCAAAAGGTGAGCAAGTCATTTCATCCACCGGCCAACCCGTTCGGTTGGCGCGCCCCCTGGATTGGATGGTTCTGACGGATCATACCGATCTGATGGGGTTTGCACCTGACCTGCAAGCCGGGAAACCCGGTGTTCTGTCCGATCCGAAAGGACTGGAGTGGTACGAGGGGTACAAGGCAGGTGGCGAGAACGCGGCCAAGGCTGCTTTTGACATCATTACGAATTTTTCGCAGATGACCCTGCCGGAAATCCTGCTTGAATCCTACAGCCCCGGCGCGGATGCCTTTGCGTTCACCTGGGAACAGATCGTTTTGGCGGCCGAACGTCATAATGATCCGGGCAAGTTCACTGCGTTCATCGGCTTTGAATGGACCTCGGTTCCGAAAGGGTTCAACCTGCACCGGAACGTCATGCTGCGCGATGGTCCAATTCGTGCGCTGCAAATGGTTCCACCGGTCACGCAGCCGCCCTATGGGGATACCGATCCCAAGGCCTTGTACGCCTGGCTGGAAGAGTATCAGGAAAAAACCGGTGGGCGGGCCGTTGCCTTTGCCCATAACGGAAACCTGTCCAATGGCTGGATGTTCCCGACCGAAGACACCTACCACGGCGGAAAAGTGGACGAAGAGTATGTTCAAAACCGCGCAAAGTGGGAGCCGCATTACGAAGTCACGCAAATCAAGGGCGACGGCGAGGCTCACCCCTATCTCAGCCCCGATGATCCGTTTGCCGATTACGAAAACTGGGATGTTGGCAATCTGGATATCACCGAACTCAAGACCGAGGACATGCTGGCCGGTGAATACGCGCGCGAAGCGTTGAAACGCGGCTTGGCGCTTGAGGAAAAGTTCGGAGTGAACCCCTACAAATTCGGCATGGGCGGCGCCACGGACAGCCACACCTCACTGGCGACCGCGGAAGAGGAAAACTACTTTGGCAAGTCGGTAAGTGCTGAACCTTCGGCAACGCGCGTTCTGCATCCCTTTGTGGAAAGTGAACTGGGCGCATTCGAAGGACACACGCTTGTCGCGTCTGGGTACACTGCGGTTTGGGCGTCCGATAACACTCGTGCGGCGATCTTTGACGCCTTCAAACGCCGGGAGACCTATGCCACGACCGGGCCGCGCATCGGCCTACGCTTTTTCGGTGGCTGGGATTTTCAGGACGACGACCTACTGACGCGGCTGGTCGCGGATGTCGGTTATACCAAAGGTGTGCCCATGGGCAGCGACTTGCGCCCGCGTGAGGGCGATGGCGCGCCATCTTTCCTGATTGGCGCTCTGCGCGACCCCATTGGTGCAAATCTGGACCGGGTACAGGTCGTAAAGGGCTGGCTGGATGCTGAAGGTGAGCTTCAGGAGAAAGTGTTCAATGTCGCCTGGTCCGGCGATCGCGCATTGGATTCGAATGGCCAGTTGCCTGAGGTTGGCAATACAGTCGATCTCGATACCGCAAGCTGGAGCAATACGATCGGGACATCTGAACTTCTGACCGTGTGGACCGACCCCGAGTTCGATCCGAGCCAAAGAGCATTCTACTATGTTCGAGTGTTGGAAATCCCGACACCACGCTGGGTTCTGTATGACAAATTGCGCTTTGGAATTGATCTGCCAGAAGAAGCCCAGTTGGTTCATCAGGAACGCGCTTATTCCTCGCCAATATGGTACACCCCCAGCGAGTGATGCGCGGGCTTAAGTCGTCAACTAATCAACACTATTAAGTCACCGGAAACAGAGCCGCTGGTCAGTAATGACCACGGCCCTCCGCTTCCGAGAAAGAGCCCATGCGTGTATTGAAAGACCCCCTGCTCCACTTTCTCTTGATCGGGTGCGGAATATTTGGATGGTTCTTCCTTGTTGCCCCGGAAGGTGAAGTTGCCCCGCCAGCAGAAACGATAATTGTCGACCAGGATGATGTGGATTTGCTGGTTGCACGTTTTACCGACAGTTGGAAACGGCCACCGACGGACACCGAACGACAGGCGTTGATTGAAGCTCTGATCCGTGAAGAAGTCCTTGTTCGCGAAGCGCGCAAACTTGGGTTAGACCGTGGCGATCAGGTAATCCGGGCGCGGCTGGCGCAGAAGATGGATTTTCTGACAGATGCAATCGCGTCCTCGGTAGAGCCGGAAACCGACGTTCTGCAAGCGTACCTGGAGCAGAACGCGGAACGCTTCACCACACCTCGGTTAATTGCATTTGATCAGGTGTTTCTGGGCGAAGCGCCGACGCCTGCTGACATGGACTCCGCGCTAGCAAGGCTAAGAGCCGGCGAAGACTGGACCGGCGTCGGCGCGCGCACATTGCTGCCGTTGTCCCTGCCTTTATCTGCCGCACGCTCAGTCGATGCGGCGTTCGGATACGGGTTCTCTGGCGCCGTAAACCAATTTAAGCTCGGTGAGTGGGAAGGCCCCATTCAGTCGGGTTATGGTCTTCATCTGGTTCGGATCACCGACACGCAACCCTCCAAATTGCCCGAACTGGAGGATATCCATGATGCGGTTTTGCTTGAATGGCGGAGGGACACGGGTGAAGAATTGGCGCAGGCCCAGTTCGAGGATTTGGCCGCGACCTATCAGATCGTCACTCCGGAAACCGAAAAGGCGCAGGAATGAAGGCTGCGCTGTTTGTGTTGTTGACCGTTTGGGCCGCACTTTCGGGGGCGCCGGCGCAGGCACATGCGCTGGACCCGGGCTATCTGGAGCTGAGGCAATTGGCTCAGAACACCTGGCAAGTGTTGTGGCGAAAACCTGATGTGACAGGCCGCCCCATGACGATTGATGCGGTTTTGCCAGAGTCCTGCACGCCCGCGCGAGGCCCTGAACCCACATCAGACGGCGTTGCATGGGTATCGGTGTGGGTCGCTGAATGCGAAACCGGCCTTGGGGGAAATTCAGTTAAAATTGATGGGCTGGAAACACAAAGAAATGACGTGCTTTTGCGGCTTCAACCCCTTGATGCACCAACAACAACTCTCAGGTTCACGCCTGACACCGTAGAACTGGAAATTCCCCGACAACCTACGACGTTGGCCGTCTTCACAAGCTATTTTCGCCTTGGTTTCGAACACATTCTGGAAGGTTGGGATCACCTGCTATTCGTTTTTGCCCTGTTCCTTCTGGTGCGTGACAAGTGGCGTCTGGTCGGCGCGGTGACAGCGTTTACGGTTGCCCATTCGATCACTCTGGCTTTGGCAACTCTGGGCGTGCTGAACGTCCCCGGCCCGCCTGTGGAAGCAGTAATCGCCCTGTCGATCGTTTTCCTCGCACTGGAAATCCTGCGCCGAAAGGACGGGCATTTGCGGTTGTCGGAACAGTACCCGTGGATCGTTTGCTTTTGCTTCGGGCTGCTGCACGGCTTGGGCTTTGCCGGGGCATTGGCCGAAATCGGCATCCCCCCTCAGGACGTTTTCGCCGCCTTGCTGTCTTTCAATCTGGGTGTTGAAGCTGGTCAGCTTTTGTTTATCGCAGCCCTATCAGCAGTTCTGATGGCATGGCGTTTCACGACACCCTCTGGATCGGGGCGACTTGCGACTTATTCCATGCCGATCGCAGGCTACGCGATCGGGTGCGTGTCGATATATTGGTTGGTTGAACGTGTTAGCGGGTTTTGATGATAAGGTGGATGCAATGAATCGGTTAACGAAGAACCGATAATACTTGATCTGAAAGACGCACCGCGAACCAAGCAACAGTGGACGCAAGAATGAATTGAGAGGGGCATATAGTGCGAGTTTTGCTAAAAGGCGCGCTGATAATTGGCGTAATTATCCTTTTCGTCGTTGCCGCCGCATGGCTGTTTCTATCATCCCCGTTTCTGTCGACCCCGCGCACCGCCATGGCCCAACAGGTTCTGACCAACAAGCTGGGTCAGCAACTGGTTATCAACGAAAATATAAGTGTTGGGCTTGGCTCGCAATTGTCGGTCACAGCCACCGGCATTGTGATGCCTTCTGCGTCGCTGGAGGGAACCGACCTTGCCAAGATAGATACTCTCAGGTTTTCGGTTGCCGCTGCGGATCTTGTGAAGGGAAAACTGTCGATCAGCAATTTGATGGTGGACGGAATTCACCTAAACCTGATTGCAACAGAAAACGGTAAGACAAGCTGGTCAACCGGTCAAAAGACAGACGACGCAAGCGGCCCAATGCCAACGACGAATGCTGTTTCAGAGATTTTTGCAGACCGTGAACTTAGCCTAACCAACATCACGGTCCTGTATCAAAGTGCGCAAAATGGTCTCGATTTCGATCTACGCCTGCCGGAACTGACATTGGCGTATGGCGACGGTGTAGCGGTCGCCTCGGCCAACGGGCACGGCACATTGAATGGGCAGGCATTTGAACTAAGCGCCCAATTCCCTGACCAAGACCCTTTTCAGGTAACGGCCAAGTTCGATCAGGTTTCACTTGCCGCAAACGAGCTTCAGGCCGATGCGGGTTTGGCGATTGCTACCACCGCGACGATTGATGAACTTGGACAACTTCTCGATATTCTAAAGCTGAACCGTGTTCTTGAAGGTTCTGGAAGTGCGGAAGCGGTATTGAAGGTCTCTGAGGGCGTGTCACGTCTGGACGACCTTAACATACAGGCACAATTGGAAGGCGGGCAGAGCCTGGAGCTCACCGGTCAGATCGGAGAACTTGGCAATCCGGAAGATGTGTCCCTGACGACCCGGATTCGGTTGTACCCCGAAGGGGCCGAGCCCGCGCCGGCTGCATCGCGCTATGACCTGAAACTGATTTCGGTGGACATGGTCATGGACAGCGTCCCCGGTGAAATACCGCAGCGGCAGATGGTCATTGAAACCAATGGCTTCACGCTGGACACATCGGGAGAAGGCCCGCCCCCGGTTAAATTCTCGGAAGTGTCCAGAACGCCGGATGGAAAACTGCGAGTTGGCAATGTGAACCTGCGGATCGGTGACCCCGCGAACCCGTTTGTCATTCTCAACGGGTCGGTAGGGGACGCGTTGCAGTTGCAGGAGGTCTTAGGCGAAGGAATACTTGAAATTCCGGCAAGCAGTTTGATTTCCCCCGAACTGTTGGGCGAAGATGATCAACTTGGAAAGTTCTCCGGCGCGTTTTCCCTGACCGGCAATATCAAACAGCTCTCGCTCTCGGACTTGAACGGAAGCACAAGTGACACGGATGTCTGGTCTCTGGACGTTCATGGTTCTGTCGAGAACGTTCTTAAGTTCGAAAACCTGGACCTAGGCATCGAAATCGACGTCCCATCCGGTGCCGACCTTTTGCAGGCATTGTCGCTAGAGCCGGTAGATACCGGACATACAGGATTTTCGATCGACCTTCATAGCGATGGTACGGATTGGAGCGCCCAGGCGGATGTGACCGTCGCCGATTCCGGTCTGACCTTTTCAGCCACTCTGGACGACGCGACCTCGGACCCTGTCCTTAAGGGGTTAATCGAAAGCGACCTGATCCGTATTGACCAGATCCGCAGCATCGTTCTGGCGACCGCTCAGTTACGAAAACTGGGAGTAGCCAACGAGGATACCACAGCAGAAACAGACGCACAGGCGGAACCCGGCGCCCTAAGGGACGTAACGCTGAAACCGATTGGGCGCTCTATCCTTCTGTCTGGAATGAATATGGATGTTGATATCGACCTGCGTCACATCGAAGGCTCGGACGGTATCAGCACTTTGCAAAGCGAACTGACCCTGAACGAAAGCGAACTGAAAGCGGGGCCGTTAAAGTTTGAATATGGTGGCGCCCATTTCGACGTCAGTGGCCGTATGGACTTGTCGGACGAAGATCACCGGCTGAACCTTAAAGGTCAGGCTGGGGGGTGGCGGCTGAACGACATTCTGCACAACCTGAATTTCAAGAAAGGCGCCAGCGGAACTATTTACGCGGATTTCGACGTCACTGGCGGGATCGACTCGGCCAAACATTTCGTCAAATCCATGAGCGGTAACGCCACCGTTTCCATGCGCGACGGGTCGATTGAAACCCAGCTATTGGATCTTGCGGGCCTTGGGTTGCTACCTTGGGTCTTTTCAAAGGAAAAGCAGAAGGTTGCGCCAATCGTGTGTTTACGCGCACCGCTGGCTATTGCAAACGGCAATATCTCGACCAAACAAACCACCATGGAGACCGATCAGGTTCAGGTCGTTGTTTTTGGCGCGGTGGATATGAACAACAAGGCACTGGACCTTAACCTGCAACCACGCAAAATCGGTGATCCCCTGTCCCGCAGTCCGTGGCCAGTGACGGCGACCGGTCCGCTGGCAAAGCCAAACATTAAGGTCAAGGACGGGCCGAAGCGCCTGAAACGGTCAGACGGGGCCGATCAGATGCCCGCCAAGCGCAAACTTTGCGTGCCCGATATCTTGCAGTTGCAGTAATTTGGTGGACTGAGGTTCCTTAACCCCAGCAAGACTATCCTGCGCGGTATAGCCGTCGCATGACGGTCGGCGTCAGATACATCGGGATTTGATACGCGCCGATGAACACCATCAGCGGCGCGGTAACCTCCGGAGGCAGCGCCACAAAGAAGATGGCAATATTCCGGTTGCCTGCAATCAAGGCCATGGCCGTTCTTTTAGCCGCGGACAGCCTGTTGCGTGTCAGGACATATGTCACCGCCTGAGCGCCAAAATTTGCGCAACACGCGAAAGCGATCCAAAACAAAGCAGTACCGGGCTGGTCCAACATTGTGCTGCTGACCGAAGGCATTAACCCCACGACGAAAACGGCCAATGTGATCGTGCCCAACCCTTCAAGGTTCATCAGTATTCCTTGCGACGGGGATTTTAGCACTGTTCGACGCAGAGCTATCGCTGCAAATGTCGCAGCGAAAATCGTCACGAACAACTTTAGCACGGCCTGCAACACCGTATGAAAATCACCAATCTCGGGCATCAGCCAAAAGATTGGAAACACGGTCAGCGGTAAAACGGCAGTCCCGGCCACAAGCAAACGCATCGCGTGTTCCGCCGGGTACCCCATCATCAGGCACAGATTGGGGCTGCCTGCGATGGATGGCGCTGCGGTCATGATTAGCAAAGCCAAAAGCACGGGCTCCGCGTTCCAACCAAACAGAAAGCCAACAGCAAGCACAGCCAATGGAATGGCGAACTGAAATCCCAACACAGTCCCGGATACAAGCCGCCAGTCGCCCATCGAGCCCAGAATGGACAACGGCTCCATCCTCAGGACGGTCACAAACAACAGTAGAACCACCAGCGGGGGCAGCATCGGGCGCATCGGTTCGGCCAGTCCCGGCAGCAGCAACCCACCAACCAGTCCAGCCACTAGAACAAGCGGGCCGTTGCGTGCGGCCCAATGCAAGGGGTTCAAGACGGACTACCCACCGGGGCTCTGTCGTAGGTTGTCCGGAAGCCATGTGGCCAGTTCCGGGAACCAGATCAACACGAAGACCATCAAGACCATGATCAGGAACATCGGGATCGCGGCGCGGGCAATATAGCCCATCTCATGATTGGTCATGCCCTGCATGACGAACAGGTTGAAACCGATCGGAGGGGTGATCTGCGCCATCTCAACCACAACAACGATGAATATTCCGAACCAGATCAGGTCGATACCGGCCTCCCTGATCATCGGTTCCACAACGGCCATGGTCAGAACGACCGACGAGATGCCATCAAGGAAACAACCCAGAATGATGTAAAAGACCAAAAGCACCATGAGCAGCTCAAACCGTGTCAGCTCCCACCCTGCGATCAGGTCGGCCAAACCACGTGGCAATCCCGTAAAGCCCATCGACAGTGACAGAAAGGCCGCCCCCGCAAGGATTAACGCAATCATGGCACTTGTGCGGGTTGCTCCCATCAGGCTTTCCGTAAAGGTCTTCCAGTTCAGTGACCCCTGCCCCGCCGCAAGCAGAAGCCCCCCGATCACCCCAAACGCTGCAGCTTCGGTGGCAGTTGCATAGCCCAAATACATTGAGCCAATCACAACCATGATCAGCAGGATCACGGGCAACAAAAACCGAGAGTTCCTGATTTTCTCGGAAAAACTAAGCTTGCCCTCGTCGTTCGGATTCCAATCCTTGCCCAACTTTGAATAGATCGCGACATAGCCCATGAACATGGCGGCCAGAACCAGACCCGGAAGGATGCCAGCGAAGAACAGCTTGGTAATGGATTCATTTATCGTCACGCCGTAGACGATCAGGGTCAGGGATGGCGGGATCATCAAGCCAAGCGTCGCCGCCCCCGTCAGGGTGCCGATGATCATGCGCTCGGGGTAGTTGCGTTTGCGTAGCTCGGGAATGGACATCTTGCCCACGGTCGTCAGGGTCGCAGCAGACGATCCAGACACCGCAGCAAACACGGTACAGCCTACGATGTTCGTGTGTACCAACCCGCCAGGCAGCGGGGCCATCCAAGGCGAAAGCCCCTTGAACATGTCTTCAGATAATCGCGTTCGATAGAGGATTTCCCCCATCCAAATGAACATGGGCAACGCGGTCAAAGTCCACGAGGACGAGGCTGACCAGATCGTAGTGATCATCACATCGCCGACCGGCCGAGTGGTGAACAGTTCCATCCCCACCCAAGCCACGCCCATCAGGGCAAGACCAACCCATACGCCCGTGCCGAGCAAGGTGAACAGAACGAAAAGAAAAAGAATGATGACTGAGATATTTTCCATGCCGTCACTCCCCGTGGCTCTGATCTGCGAGATCACGAGTGATGCGGTGATCACCTTTCACGACAACATGGATCAGGTGATCCGTCAGGGCGATTGCAAGGATCACCGCGCCGATCAGCATAGATGACTGAGGGATCCAAAGGGCGGTCTTGTCCTGCCCCTGACTCACGTCGTTGAATTTCCAACTCCAGTAGACAAACCGATAGGCATACCAGCAAAAGTACCACATCACGGCAGCACCGACGGCAAAGCACCAGATCTCCAGCACCCTGCGGACACCATTGGGAACGGCGTTCAACAGGATCGACACGCGAATATGGCTACCCCGGTTCAATGCGTTCGCAAAGGCCAGAAAGGACGCCGCAGCCATGGCATATCCGGCATAGTCAGGGGCACCGGGAAAAACCTCGCCTGTCCAGCGGGCCAGCATCTGCACCACAATCAGCAACAAGATGGCGATCAGGCTCAGCGCGGCCAGAACGCCTGCGGCCTGATAAATGAAATCCAATACGGACCGAAGCCCTCGCAATGCTGCCATACCGTCCCCGCGATGTTATGATTGGTCAGACAAAGGGCGGCAGGATACCCCGCCACCCGTTTGAGGGATTTATTGCGACTGGAACGCGTCGACGATGGCCTTGCCTTCGTCTCCTGCCGCCTCGAGCCACTCGTTTGTCATGGTCACACCGATCTCTTTCAACTCGTTGACCATCTGCTCAGAGGCCGGACCAACGGTCATACCACCATCGCGCAAGCCTTGAAGGGTGAAACCAGTATATTCTTTGGCACGCCAGTTACCGGCATATTCCGCCAGCTCCGCGCAGGCCTTGATGACATTCTTGTTGGCGTCAGACACACCACCCCAGACATCTGAGTTGACCATCACATAGTTGCGCGGCAACCAGGCATCCACCTCATAGAAATAATTCAGGCTTTCCCATACCTTACGGTCATACCCGGTGGACCCCGACGACACCATCGAGTCGGCCACGCCGGTTGCAAAAGCCTGGCTGATTTCTGCCGCTTCGATCGTGACTGGCAGCATCCCGGTCAGCTCTGCAAGGCGCGAGGTCGCGTTGTTGTAGGAACGGAACTTGATGCCTTCCATATCCGCGACCGAGTTCACCTCGTTCTTGAAATAGAGACCCTGCGGCGGCCATGGAACTGCGTAAAGCAACGTCAGGTTCTGTTCTGCCAGCAGGTTCTCAATGGACGGCTTGGCCGCTTCCCAAAGTTTTGCGCTGTCATCGAATGACGTCGCAAGGAAGGGGATCGAGTCAAAACCAAACAGCGCATTTTCGTTCTGGTGCCCCGACAACAGGCGTTCCCCGATGGGGGCCTGTCCGGTCTGAATTGCACGTTTGATATCCGCGCCCTTGAACAAGGACCCCGACGGATGCGTTACGATTTCAATCTCACCGCCGGTTCCGGTGGTAACGCACTTAGCAAACTCGGCCCCCGTAGCGGAATGGAAGTTGGAAGCAGAATATGCCATGGGCATATCCCATTTTTCCGCCACGGCCGGAGCGACCGAAGCAGCTGTCAAAGCGGTTGCCGCCAAAAGACTTGTCAGTTTCTTCATCGTATTCTCCCTATTGAATATCGAACCGCCGGTGTTTCTCACCGACATTATTGTGTTGCATAGCGTGAGGGCGCATAGACGCTCACGTCTGTGTTCGGAGTTCTGTCCGCGATCATCTGGGCCAACAGGCGCCCGGTTTTCGGCCCACCCGTCAAACCGATGTGATGGTGCCCAAAGCCAAGATACGCACCTTTGATATTAGGTACTTCGCCGATGATCGGGATCGAATCCGCCGGGGCGGGTCTGTGCCCCATCCATTCAACTTCCTCCTTCCATGTTACACCCGGAAAGGCAGCTCGGGCGTTTTTCTTCAGCAATTCGAACGGCGCGCGTGACGGCGCCGCATCCAGCCCTCCGAATTCGACGATACCGGCCAAACGAATTCGCCCATCCATCGGAGTGGCCACAAACTTGCCCGAAGCCACCATCACCGGGCTACGCGGCATCGCAGAAGGCTCTATCAATTCAAGATGATAGCCGCGTTCGCTTTCCAAAGGAACAGAAACCCCAAGACGCGCGGCCAGAGGGCCCGACCAAACACCCGCAGTGATCAGGGCAGTATCACAGGCGATGGTCTCACCACCTGCCCGCACACCAACCACCCGACCGTTTTCATAAGCGATGTCTTCGACAGTGGCGCGAATAATGTGACCGCCCTGCGCTTCGACATGTGCCGCAAGGTCTTTCACATAACGCCCTGGATCAGTGATGTGGCCGTGATCTGAAAGCTTTGCAGCAAATCCGATCTCCTGACCAAAGACAGGGTCATAGGCGCGAAATGCCTCGCCCTCCAGCTCCTGCCATTTGAACCCGTACTTTCGACGTATCGCCCACCCAAACGCGTCACTTTCGAACTGCGCCCGGTTTTCATAAAGAAACAGATAGTCGGACGGCACGATCCACTTTTCGGCCCCCGTCCCTTTGGCAAGGGCTTCGTGGTCATTCAAACTGTCCCCCACGATCGGGGTCAGTGCAGCCGCAATACGTTCCACATCATTTGCATTCGCGTGTTTGAGATATTGGGACAGCCACGGCAGAAGCTTGGGCAAGTACCCCCATTTCATGAACAACGGCTGAGAGGGGCTAAACAGCATTTTCGGAGCTTTTCGAAGCAACCCTGGAACGGTCACCGGCACGATTGAGCAAGAAGCCAACACTCCGCCATTGCCGTATGAGGTGCCTTCGCCCGGACCCGCCTTGTCAATCAAGATCACCCGGTGCCCATCGCGCTGAAGCCAGATTGCAGAGGACACGCCGACAATACCGGCCCCGATGATCGCGATGGTTTTTGCGTCGTTCATGCTGCCACCGCCTTGGTTATTGCATAGTGGTTCAGTTTTCCGATGTCAGGACACCCGCCCAGCCCCGGACCAACGGGAACGATCACGTTGCCGTCGGCCACGCGGAAAGGATCTTGCAGAATGTCTTCCGCAAGGAAGTATGAAGACTGATAAAACTCGCAGCCCAGAGTTATCTCGGGCGTTGCCGCAATCATGTGAGTGCCCGCAAGGTGGGCCAACCCTGCTTCGAACATGTCGCCGCCATACGCGCTCAACCCATGGGCTGCGGCGATACGCGCAGTTGTCTGGGCGCGGTGTAGCCCACCGGATTTCATGATTTTCAGCGAAACGCCGTCGCATATGTTTTCGCGCGCGGCGCGCTCCATATCTTCAGGACCAAAAACGCTTTCATCTGCAAGCAGGGGCACATCAATCATCTGCCTTAAACGGGCCATCATGCCAAAGTGATGCGCCCGCACGGGTTGCTCGATGAAATCCGGTGCAAATTGCGCGACGTCCCGCACCCGTGCAGCGGCATCCGTAATTTCAAGCCCCTGATTATAGTCCACTCTGACAGACATATCCGGGTAGTTCTGCGCCAGATATTCCAGCCGCATGATGTCAAAGGCATGATCCTTGAACCCCGTCTTCAGCTTAACGATCCGAACGCCGTCGTCCTGCAGCCGATCCAGCAGTTCCTTGTCCTGCGCGAATTCAGGGTTGGCGATTGAACAGCTCAGCGGAATGGTATCGCGGCACTTTCCACCCAACAATGCCCACACCGGCACGCCACTGATCCGACCAGCCAAGTCAAGCAGCGCACTGTCCAACGCGGCCTTCGCTTCGGTGCAATTTGCGACGACGCGGGACGCCTGCTCCATGATGGTGGCCCGGTCGGCAATGCACGAGCCAATCACCAGCGGCCGGATATACCGGTCCAAAGCCGCATAGGTGGCCTCGGGCGTTCCAGTGAACACCGACCAGGGCGAGGCCTCGCCAAACCCATGACAGCCGTCCTCGGACGTCAGGCGCAAGACGACAACTTCGCAACTTCCTTCAACAGTGCCAATTCCATGATCACGGCGTGATGTGACCGGCAGCTCCAGATGCCAAAGGTCAAACCCAACAATTTTCTGAAACAGGTCGCCCATGCCGCATCCCCTTGATGAACAGAAGCCTGCCTTGACCTGTATATCATTTCAAATACTATGTTTTCGCAATTCCATCAGAAAAAGTGATAGGGTGAACAATGTCTCTGCGCTTTCGCCAATTGCAGGCTTTTCACGCCATCATGGAAACCGGAACCGTCACTGGCGCGGCGTCTGTGCTGGGCATTTCGCAGCCGGGCATCAGCAATCTTCTGGCCCAGCTTGAACGCGAGGCCCGACTGCCGCTGTTTGAACGCAGCAAAGGCCGATTGTTACCCACGCCCGAGGCCGAGCTGCTGTACCGAGAGGTCGATACCGTCGTGCGCGGTCTGGACCACGTCGCCCAAGCGGTCTCTGACCTGCAAAACAAGCATCCCGGTCAGCTTCAGATCGCGGCCCCTCATCTGTTGTCCTTCGGCTTTATCCCGCGCGAGGTCGCCCGCTTTGCCAAAACTCGACCAAACCTGTCCGTCAGTTTTCAATCGCAGTATTCGTCAAAAATACAAGAATGGGTAACCTCGGGCCTGTTCGAGATCGGGGTCGTCGAGATGCCAATCCTTCACGACACGCTGAATTATCAGGTGTTCCACTTCGAAACTCTGGCCACGTTCCCCGAAGGCAGTCCGCTAGCCGCCCACGATGTCCTGACGCCTGCATTGCTGGAGAACGAGCCTTTCATCGTCATGGGGCCGGAACATCAAACGCACCGGCGCACTAGGGATGCGTTTCAAACGCAGGGGCGCACGTGGCGAACACAAATCCACACGCATCTGTCTGAAAACTTACTGAGCTTCGTCAAACAAGGCATGGGCGTTGCCCTGATTGATCCCTTTACAGTTAATTTCGATGAAGAGACCGGCTATCAGACCCGCCCCTTCCGGCCTGCCGTGATGCTGGACCTAGCGATCATAACGGCCAAGGGTCGCCCTCTCTCAACTGTTGCGCAGGACTTTCTGGCCCAACTCACAGCGTCAATTGCGACTTACGCCACCCATTCGGACACCGGCGCGGCGGCCTCGTGAAGCGGTTGGGAATGTATATCCACCAAGGTTGGCCCGTCATGTTCCACGGCCATCGCCAACACCCTGCGCAGGTCGGCCGGGTCTTTCACAGTCCACGACTTGACCCCAAAGGCCGAAGCAACCGCAGCATGGTCGGTGCGATCAAAGTCGACATTGTAATACCGCTGCCCGAACCCGGCATTCTGACCCGCCTTGATCCACCCAAAGACCGAGTTTGAGAACACGATCGAAGTGATCGGCATTTTGTGCCGTACCATCGTTTCAAACTCTCCGCACGTGAACCCGAAAGAGCCATCCCCCATGACGGCCAGCGTTTTGACGGACGGCCTGCCGACATGCGCCCCCATCGCGGCCCCTAACGAATATCCCAAGGCACCATGCGCCCGGTTCGTGATGAAGTGGCGCCCGGCGTTTTGCCACCGGTAATGTGCACTGAAATAGGGGCAAGGGGTCCCGGGGTCTGCGACAATCGTGGCATCGTCATCAAGAACATCCATGAGCGCAGCCATGACGGCCTCGGGGCGGATCGGGGCTTCGCGGCTTGCCGCTAGCGGGGCAAAGGCGGCGGTTTTGGCAGCCCAGGCGGCCTTGGCCTTGGCTGCACCGCCTTGGCCGGGCAGATCATCATTTCCCTCCAGCGCGTCCGCCAGCGCTTCCAGCGCCAGCCGCGCGTCGGCGCAGATCGCCACCTCAGTCTGATAGTTCGCGCCGATCACCATCGCGTCGCTGTCGATGTGGATGATCGTTGCGTTTCGGGCCGGGCTTCTCCAGCGTTCGGTCGTAACCGACCCTGCGCGGCAACCGATAAACAGAACCACGTCCGCCTGATCTACAACCGCCCGAGTCGCTGGCACGCCTCCGTTTGATCCCACGACGCCCAGCGCCAAAGGCTCGGTCTCGGCCAGCGCGCCCTGACCTGAAACCGTTGTGGCCACAGGCATATCCAAAGCCTTTGCCACCCGGCGCAGCGCATCGCTGGCCCCCGACAGAACAGGCCCGCCCCCGCAAACGGCCACTGCCGATTTTGCCTTAGCCAAGACTTCCGCGGCCGCGTCTATCGCGTCAGGATCAGGCCCCACCCGTTCAGCCGGATAACTGCGATGCCGCGCGTCCGCCCAGATTTCAGATTCGTCCACCGAGGCCTTTTGAACATCAAAGGGCAAAGCAAGATGTGCCGCGCCGGGCGTTCCGGTCGTCATAGCCCGGAACGCCGCCCGCATCATTGCAGGCAACCGCGAGGCATCGTCGATCGAGGCATTCCACTTCGCCAGCGGCTTAAACAAAGCTGTCTGGTCCAATTCTGTCAGCGGGTATTTCCCCCGGCTGGTTGTCGCGACATCAGAGGTGATCGCCAGAATCGGCACCGAGCTTTCGTTGGCCTCGACCACGCCCGGCAGTATATAGGTCGCCCCACCGCCCGATGGCCCCTCGCAAATACCGGGTTTGCCCGTAACGCGGGCATAACCGTCAGCCATATATGCCGCGTGTCGTTCGTCGCGGGTTAAGATGTGCTGAATGCCGTGATCCATCCGCGCCAACGCATCATAAAACGGCAGGGTCGTGTCCCCACACAAACCAAACATGTGAGTCACGCCATGGGCTTCAAGCATTCTTGCCATCGCCTCAGCCCCAGTCAGGTAGTTCACGCCCGTCATATTTGCCCTCATCAAGGATTGAATACATAACTGTATACAGTATTGCATATTGAATTCAAGATCGACCTGTGGCACCCCTGAAAAGAAGCAGAGGAAGGCAATATTTGATGGCGGGTCCACGAGTCGATGACATTTACGATCAGGTAAAGGCGATGGCGGTGTCATTTCGCCTGCGTCCGGGTGACCGCCTGAACGAAGTCGCACTCTCCAAAGAACTCGGCGTAAGCCGGACCCCCCTGCGCGAGGCGCTGAACCGTCTGGTCGCCGAACGCCTATTCGACTTTCGCCCCGGTCAGGGTTTTTTTTGCAGACCCTTGGATGCCCAGAGCGTGTACGACCTGTTCGAACTGCGCCAGATCATAGAAGTGGCCGCAGTACGTGCGGCTTGCGCCAAGGCAACGGATCAAGAGCTGAAGGCGCTTGAACAGGAACTGTACGACACAGGCATCGACATAACTGGCCTGACGGTCGAAGAAGCCGTAGCGCGCGACGAGGTATTCCATATCGGAATCGCGCGGTTGTCGGGCAATCGCGAATTGCTGCAAACCCTCAGCCGGATCAATGACCGTATCCGGTATATCCGGTGGGTTTCGATGACTGCGGACCGCATTCATCGCTCGAAAGATCAGCACAAGGGTGTAATGAACGCCATGCTTGAGCGAAACACGGACGAGGCCGAGCGGATAATGGGCACCCATATCTCCAGGCGGATGGATCAGGTACAGGACGCAGTACGTCAGGGAATTTCCAGCATCTATATGGAGGGGCCCGACGAAATCGCGACCCGCATCATTGAGGAGGCATGAGGCATGATCGCACAAGGTGGAAAATCCATTTACGGTGCCTCGGTGGGCATTCTTATGCTGGATGCGCAGTTTCCACGAATTCCCGGAGATATGGGAAACGCGCTGACATGGCCCTTTCCCGTGCTCTACCGAATAGTGCGTGATGCGTCACCGGACCGAGTTGTTCGCCAAAAGGCCGAAGGCATGTTGGACGCGTTCGTCGATGCGGCTCTGGATCTGGTCAAGGACGGGGCTGACGGCATTACCACAAATTGCGGCTTTCTTTCGGTCTTTCAAAAGGAACTGTCCGAAGCCATTCCCGTCCCCGTCGCGACATCATCTTTGATGCAAGTGGAAATGGTAAACCGCACCCTTCCAGCGGGCAAACGTGCGGGCATCCTGACGATTTCAGCGTCCACCCTGACGGATGAACATCTGTCTGGCGCGCATGTTCCACTGGGTACTCCAATCGGAACTACTGAGGGGGGTGACGAATTCACACGCGCAATTCTTGGCAATGAGCTGACGATGGATGTGGACAAGGCCCGTGCGGATAACATCGCCGCTGCGTTATCCCTGAAGGCAAAGAACCCTGACTTGGGCGCGATCGTTCTGGAATGCACCAACATGTGTCCCTATGCGGCTGACATTCAAAAGGCTACGAACCTTCCGGTGTTTTCGATGGTTACCTTCGTCGATTGGTTTCAGGCCGGGCTCAACCCGCCGCATTATTGATACCTCCCGAAAACTGCGCGTTTTGATGTCGCTTACATGCAATCACGTCGCATTTCCGCTAGTAAGGCACCGCCTGCGCCTGCAACCTTCCGGCATGCGTATGGCTTGTATTTCTCATCCGATGAACCGTCGCGCGACGGGTTGTGATCTGGTGGTTGCCACCTGAGCCAAGGGCTTTGTGCCCTTTGCGACGGACTGCGATTACTCTGACTTCGGACTACAGAATGACCCCTGATGCGCTGCGCCTCGCCATTGATATTGGCGGCACTTTTACCGACACGGTTCTATTCTCGGGTGAGGACACAATCCTTGCATCCACCAAGACGCTGACCACTCATCAAAACCCCGCTGACGGCGCGATGGAGGGCGCGAGGCGGGTTATCGAGCTATCTGAACGCTCATTATCCGACATCTCCGGCTTCATTCATGGAACAACTTTGGCCACCAATGCCCTGATCGAACGGCGCGGGGCCAAGGTTGCAACGATCACGACAGAAGGCTTCCGCGATATCCTCGAAATCGCTTACGAGCGGAGATATGCGCAATACGATATCAACCTGGAAAAGCCCGACCTGCTGGTGCCCCGGGAACGGGCGTTTACGGTGCGTGAACGTATGTCGGTAGACGGTGAAGTTTTGATCGCGCTGGAGCAGTCCGCAATCGACGCAGTGCTGGAAGAGATCGACGCAAGCGGTGTGGGCGCCGTCGCCATCTGCCTTATGCACGCTTACGCCAACCCTGCGCACGAACGGCAGTTGCAATCAGCTCTGGCCCAAGAACGCCCCGAACTGGCCATCTCAATCTCGTCCGAGGTCAGCCCCGAGGCGCGTGAGTTTGATCGCCTCTGCACCACGGTTGCAAACGCCTATATCCAGCCTTTGATGCAGGCATACCTGACGCGTTTCGCGGATCGGTTCCGTGACGAAGGTCTTGCCTGCCCGATCCTGATGATGACGGCTGGTGGCGGAATGTGCACCCTAAACACCGCGGCGCAATTCCCCATCCGTCTTGTCGAATCCGGCCCGGCCGGGGGCGCCATTTTGGCCGCCCGGATCGCCGCACGCGCGGGTCTGGATCAGGTTCTGTCCTTTGACATGGGCGGAACAACGGCCAAGCTCTGCCTGATCGACAACGCGCGCCCGCAGACCTCGCGTCAGTTCGAAATCGCGCGTGCGGCCCGGTTCATCAAGGGCTCAGGCATGCCTGTGCGAATTCCCGTGATCGAAATGATCGAAATCGGAGCGGGCGGCGGCTCGATCGCTGGGGTGGATCGGTTGGGGCGGCTGACCGTTGGGCCGAAATCGGCTGGCTCGGAACCCGGCCCCGTCGCGTTCCTACGCGGCGGCACAGAGCCAACGGTCACAGATAGCGATATCGCACTGGGCTACATCACCCCCGAAACCTTTGCCGAAGGGCACATCGCGATTGACCTTAAGGCTGCGAAACATGCTTTGGATCGCGTGATCGGGACCAAGCTCGATCTTAACGCAACCGGTGCCGCAGATGGTGTCAGTCGCATCGTCGACGAAAGCATGGCCAGCGCCGGACGCATGCACGCCGTCGAAAGCGGCAAGGAACTGGGCACCCGAACTATGATCGCGTTTGGCGGCAATGGTCCCCTGCACGCAACACGGGTTGCCCGGTCCGCCGGGGTCAACCAGATCGTGATCCCACCAAACCCTGGTGTCGGCTCGGCTGTTGGTTTTCTTTACGCGCCTGTCAGTTTTGAGATTGTGCGGTCTCGGTACTCTTTGTTGGAAAGCATCGAAGTTAACGCAATCAACACGCTCTTCGACGCAATGATTTCCGAAGCAAAACAGGTGGTATCCCAAGGCGCAAGCGATGCGCCAACTCAAACGCAGCGTACCGCGTTCATGCGCTACAGCGGTCAGGGCCACGAGATCGAAATCCCCCTGCCCGACCGTCCTCTTTCTGGCGCAGACATAGCCCCCCTTACCCATGCGTTTGAAGAGGAATACCGCAAGCAATTCTCGCGCCCAGTGCCGGGAATGCAGATAGAAATCCTGAACTGGTCGGTGCGCGTGGCAACCGTCGGAAAGGAACCGGCTGCATTGACAGATGCGCCGGTACCTCGCGCAACCAAGTCATCGCAGACACGTCCCATCACCTGCGACCTGACCGGACAAACCGTACAGGCAGCTTTGATCGCCCGCCCCGACCTGCGCGCGGGCGACTATGTCCCCGGACCCGCGCTGATTACCGAGCCACAGACAACCACATTGGTCTCTTCTGACTTCGCAGCCTGTGTGGACGCGATCGGGAACCTTGTCCTTACCCGGAAAGGAACAGAATGATGACCCTCTCTCCGGCCCGACTTCAAGTTATGTGGAACCGTCTTCTGGCAGTTGTCGAAGAACAGGGGCAAACCCTGATCAGGGCGGCGTTTAGCCCAATCGTGCGCGAGTGCGGGGATATTTCCGCCGGTATCTTTGATGCGAATGGGCGCATGCTGGCGCAGGCCGTTACCGGCACGCCCGGACATATCAACACAATGGCCGAAGCGGTTCAGCACCTGCGCGCGGCCTTCCCCGTTCAAGACATGAAACCGGGTGACATCTATATGACCAACGACCCCTGGCTGGCCTCGGGGCATTTGAACGACTTTCTTCTGATGATGCCGGCCTTCCGGAACGGACAGGTCGTTGGCTTTACCTCATGCACCTCTCATCTGGTCGATTTGGGCGGGCTTGGAATGGGGCCTGAGGGGTCCGATATCCATGACGAGGGTTTGTTGATCCCGCCCTGCAAACTGGTCGATCAAGGCGTGCCAAATACCCTGCTTCTTGACATCATCCGCGCAAATTCCCGCGAACCCGTCGCGAATGAGGGCGACATTTACGCACTAATTGCCTGTTGCGAGTCTGGGGTCGACCGTCTGCTATCCATGATGGAGGAATTCAACCTCGACGATCTGGGAACGCTGGGCGCCTATATCATCGACACGTCGCGCCGTGGCACCCAAGCTGCAATCTCCGAAGTGCCTGATGGTGTCTATAAAAACGTCCTGAAAATGGATGGGTATGAGAATGAACTGGAACTTCACGCCACGCTGACCGTCCATCAGGACAGGATGCATGTGGATTTCGCTGGCACCTCTGGATGTTCGCGCAAAGGGATCAACGTGCCGCTGAATTATGCCACGGCCTATACCATATTTGCGCTGCGCTGCATCGTTGGGTCGGACATACCGAACAACGCAGGATCACTAGAGCCCTTCACCGTTGATGGGCCGAAAGGGTGCATCCTGAACGCCCAAAGGCCCGTTCCCGTCGCCATGCGGCATACTCTTGGTCAGGTGACACCTGACTTGGTACTGGGATGCTTGCATCAAGCCTTGCCTGATCAAGTCCCGGCAGAGGGCGCAAGCTGCATGTTTGACCTGCCCATGCGTCACGCGCCCGAAGTGGCCCGCGACGGTGGACGGGAGTTTGCGATCGAACCAGTACATAATGGTGGAACAGGCGCGCGGCCTCATTCGGATGGCTTATCCGCGACGGCCTACCCGTCCGGCGTTTTTGGCAGTCAGGTTGAAATCACCGAAAGCGTCGCGCCCGTGACGATTTGGCGGCGCGAGCTTAGGCCGGATTCCGGCGGCGCGGGGCAATATCGCGGCGGGCTGGGTCAGCGCATAGAAATGACATCGTCCAATGGCGCGCCTTTTGTGGTGTTCCTATCGGTTGAACGGCTGAAATTCCCCGCCCTTGGCAGGATGGGTGGTGGTGCCGGAAGCCCCGGCCGCATTCGCCTTCGGGACTCTACCGGGGACATTCCGGGCAAAGGTGAGCTGCGCGTTGAACCGAGCGATTACCTGATCTTTGAAACGCCCGGCGGCGGCGGGTTCGGAGATCCAAAGCTGCGCGATCCCGTGTCCCTCGACCTCGATTTAAAACGTGGTTTGGTGACCGCGGAACAGGCAAAAGCCTATGGAGATGGCACATGATCCGCCCGAACGCTTATGTCGCTAACATGGCGGCCTATGCCCTTGCCGATCTGGGCGGGGCGCAGACCATCTCGATGGCGCAGAATGAAAGCGCGTTTCCCGCCAGCCCCGCCGCGATACGTGCAGGCCAAGCTGCGGCGTCTGACCTGACGCTTTACCCTGACCCCGAGTGGACAGAATTACGCACAGCGATCTCGACCGTGCACCACCTGGACCCATCGCGCATCTTATGCGGAGCCGGTTCAATGGAGCTGATAGGTTGCCTGATCCGCGCATACGCCGGACTCGGCGATCAGGTTCTGGGCGCGCAGTACGGATATGCTTTCGTGGCGTCGGCAACCGCACAAGCGCAGGCGGACTATCGGACGGCACCCGAGGTTGGCCTGACCGTATCAGTTGACGAAATTCTTGCCGGGGTAACGCCTGCGACACGCATTGTTTTCATTTGCAATCCAGGCAACCCGACTGGAACGCTTATCCCGAACTCCGACATACTTAGACTGCGCACCGCCCTGCCGAACGATGTGCTTTTGGTGGTCGATCAAGCCTATGCCGAGTTTTCGGATATAGCCAATAACCCTGCGGACATCTTCGCGCTGGTGGACCGAGGTGATACCGTCATAACCCGGACATTTTCCAAAGCCTATGGCGTGGCCAGCGCCCGTGTCGGATGGGGATATTTCCCTCTGCCCATCGCCGCTGAGTTGCGGAAACTTCTCAACCCAAACAACATATCGTCAGCATCACAAGCTGCAGCCGCCGCTGCTATGCGCGACCAATCCCACATGCGCGATGTGGTCAGCCAAACGGCACGCCTTCGCGACCAATTTGCGCAGGATTGCCGTGCCCTTGGGCTGATCGTGCCGGACAGCCACACGAATTTTGTCTTGCTCCGCTTTGGTTCCCCACACGACGCTCAAAAAGCCGACGCCGCATTGCGGACCGAAAACCTACTGATGCGCGGAATGGCAGGCTATGGCTTACCGGACTGTCTGCGCGCAACGATTTGCGCTCCTGCGATTATGGACAAGGCCCTGAACGTGTTGAAAGGAGTATTGGCATGACCGAGACGCGAACCGCAGCCAAGATCGGCGTGCTCGTCCCCTACACAAACACCAATCTTGAACCTGACATGGAGATGTTGCGTCCGCCGAATACCACGGTTCATTTCCAACGCATGGGTGGCTATGACGTGGATGAGATTCCGGGGGCTGAACAGATGGCAGGTTTGGGTGCCTCGGATATCAGCCATGATCTACGGATGATCGCGGGCGTTCGGCCAGATATTGTGCTGTACGGCTGCACGTCAGCCACCCTGACGCATGGTCCTGTATTCGATACAGAACTCGCAGGTCAGATAAAGACACAATCAGGTGCAGACTCGCTGACAGCCGCGGGGTCATTGATCGCTGGTATCAAAGCTCTGGGCGCAACAAAGGTTGGGTTTTCCTCGCCTTATCTTGGTGAGATCAACACACAGGCCATGGATTTTTTGTCTCAGAACGGGATTGAGACCGTGTGTTGCGCGGATATAGGGCGCGAATTGGGAAATTACGGACAAGGCGAACTGACCCCAGATGAGGTGTTTGACCTAGCCTGCCAAGCAGACCATCCGGATGCGCAGGCAATCGTTCTGAGTTGCACTGACATGCGCGCGGTCGAGGTCATCGACAGAGTTGAGGCGCATCTGGGAAAGCCAGTGATCACCTCCAATCAAGCAATGGTCTTTTGCATGATCCAAAGGTTGAAACTTGACCGCCACGCCGCATTACCGGGCCGCTTGTTCGAACACATTTGAGCCATTCTACCCAGCGGGCGGGAGGCATCCTATGCCGAGGCCGGGTTGTCGTCGTTTTGTAAAAAGGAAATCTGCCGCAAAAGGGCATATCCGAAGATTACCATTCCAAGCATCTCAAAGGATTCTTCAATCGTCGCCAGTAAGAAAAACCTCCAGCCGCGGTCGTCATTGTAGAAATCCACCCAACCGCCCAAAGTTTCGATCATCAACGCACCAAACAGGTAAGTGGCGCCAGCAAGTGCCATCAGACTGGCGACTGCTTTTGGCAGGCGCATGAGAAAGGGCAAATAGAACCCCGCCACAACAAGTGCGACAAAAGCCCCGATCGGCGTCCAGGAAAAATGCCAAAGCGGGCTTTCGGGCAGGATAGAGCGCATGGGCTGCGTAAACTTCTCATGCACTTGGGCCGCTTCGTCATATCCCATCAGAAACATGACCACAGCAAGGATCAACCAATAGACCGAGTCGCTATCCTTTTGCGTTCGTTTAATCAAAAAAACATACGTTAACAGGCCAAAGTTCGAGACGAGCAGAAAGTAGTTGTAAATCGTTGGAACGCTTTGCTCGACATCGTGATTAAAACGCCAGGCGAAGAACTTAAGAACCCGGTTGTCCGTGCTCTCAAGGATCAGAATCGAGATCATCGAGAGGGCAAATAAACAAATAATAATCAACGAATTGATACGAAAGTACTTAGAACGAACCGACGCGCTCTGGCCAAGAGGAACGACAAATTCTTCTCCCGGCATTTTGGGCCTCCTGCACTCGTTAACACAATAGCTGACCACGCCTCGGCGCTGTCACAAAAATGAAATAATACATCGTTCTAACCCGACGTTTACTTCAAGTAAACAAGACCACGGTCCGCCAACCCGCAGAACGGCGATATGCGGCAAAGGGCTGAGTCCCTGAAAACCCAAACAAAATGTCGGCCACATCGGGACTATAGGAAAAAGCTGGTACTTGGGTGGATGAGTGGCGGGGAGACAGGGATTCGAACCCTGGGAACGCTCTCACGTTCAACGGTTTTCAAGACCGCCGCATTCGACCACTCTGCCACCTCCCCGCGTGACGCTGGGTCTAAGGCGAACCGAAACCGGTGGCAAGACCAAATAGGGAAATCTTGCCGAAGCGGTTGCAGCGGCCTTTCCATGACACCTTGTGCAGGTTATGATCTAATCGAAAGACCGTAACAGGCCGGCAATTCAGAACCGGCAATCGGCGGGGCTCGGGAAACGAGGCCCCTTCAGGCAAGGGATGACAAAATGAATCGAGCGACCCAGACACGCGCAAAACCGCGAGCGTTGGCGGTTCTGGCCGTGTTTTCCGCAACCCTCGCAGGTTGTGATGAGACACTTTCCCCTGACAACGCGTCATCCGAAGCGGCCACAGAAAGCCTTCAGGATGACAACAAGGTCGAACTGTTCCCGGACGCCACCGGAAATCCCCGCGACGATGTCGAAGCGCCCGAGGTCTTCGAAGTTACCGAGGCTGGATTGTGGGATGGGCGCCCATCGTTGGGTGGAGTTTGGGTGGCTCACCCGGACGTCACACAGCCCGAACGGGTACGGATCAAGAACGCCAGCAACAACAAGACCGTAACCGGCGCGCTGTTCCGTCGGGAAAGAAACCTGCCGGGACCGGCCTTGCAGCTTTCTTCGGCCGCTGCTGCGGAATTGGGCATTCTGGCAGGGTCCCCGACCAAGGTTCAGGTCGTTGCGCTGCGCCGTAAACCTGCGGAACCCCCGAAACCCGAGCCTGAAGATACTCCGACGGACGCGGGGGAAGACGCCCCTGCACCACAGGATGACGATACTCAGTCCGCATCCGTAGACACGGCAGAGGACGGCGAAGAAAAGCCCGCCAAGCGGAAATGGTGGCAAAAGAAAGAAACCGCCGCAGTCGCGGCTGGTGCAGCAGGCGCAGCTGCGGTCGCGGCAGACGCGGCCACAGACACAGCCACCGAAGCCGCAGAGGAAACAATTGAAGCTACCGCCGAAGCCGCGCCAACCGCGACACTGAGCGATCCAGAGGTGACCCCGCCCAGCGATCAACCTGCAAAGCGAAAATGGTGGCAGAAGAAACCTGCAGACGAAATCACGGAAACGCCGCTTGATCCTATCGCAGGCGCCGCGGCCGCGATCGACGCCTCGGAACCTACACCTGCAAGTGCGGCAAGCCAGCCGGAACAGTCTTCTGGCCCATTGTCCAAACCTTATGTTCAGGTCGGGACATTCGGCGTTGAAGCCAACGCCAAAAGCGCCGCTGACAAGATACGCCGCAACGGGCTGCCTGCCGAAGTGCGCGAGCTAGCAACCGACGATGATTCTGTCTGGAGGGTTCTTGTAGGCCCCGCCTCAACCCGTGGAGAGCGCACCGCCCTTCAAAGCGACGTAAAGGACCTAGGCTTCTCGGATGCCTTCCTGGTCAAGAACTGAAACAAGGGAGGCCCTGATGCTGACCTCATTGCGATCTTCTGTTTTGTCCCTGGGGCTGGCGCTGTTTGCCCTGCCTGCCCAGGCCTTCGATACAACGGCCCGCGCAGCATATGTGATGGACCAGACAACAGGCACGGTACTGCTGTCCAAAGACGCAGATCAGCCGCTGCCACCGGCGTCGATGTCGAAACTGATGACCTTGTATGTCGCGTTCGAAGCATTGCGGGATGGCCGCCTGACGCTGGACGAAGAACTGCCCGTTTCGGAACACGCGATGAGTTATGGCGGCTCGACCATGTTCCTAAATACGCAGGACCGGGTCCGGGTCGAGGATTTGTTGCGGGGCATAATCGTGTTGTCCGGCAATGACGCCTGCGTGGTGATTGCCGAGGCACTCAGCCCGGATGGAACCGAAGCCGGGTTCGCACGCTATATGACGCAGCGCGCCGAGCAGATGGGGATGAACAGCTCGAACTTCGCCAACTCAAACGGCTGGCCTGCGGCTGGGCACATGATGTCCGTGCATGATCTGGCGGTTCTTGCGGACCGACTGATCACCGATTTCCCCGAATACTATCCCCTGTTCGCCGAGGAAGAGTTTGAATTTGACGGTCGCGCGCCGTCGAACTCGCGCAACCGCAATCCCCTGCTCAAACTGGGAATTGGGGCAGACGGGTTAAAGACCGGCCACACGCAAGAAGCGGGATACGGCCTTGTCGGTTCAGCCAAACAGGGCGACCGCAGGGTGATCTTTGTCCTGTCCGGTCTCGACAGCACTGCCCGCCGCGCAGAGGAGGCTGAGGCCGTGGTTAACTGGTCGTTTCGCAATTTTGTCGAGAGGACAATTGCCAACACCGAAGCGCCGATAGCCGAAGCCAAAGTCTGGATGGGTGCGGAAAAGACGGTTGGACTGGTTCCCGATGGTGATCTGACTATTCTTCTTCCGGTTTTGGGCGACAAGGATGTAAAGGCCGAAGTGGTCTATGATGGGCCCGTCGATGCATCGAGTGAGCCGATCAAAAAGGGTCAGAAGCTGGCCGAACTGGTCATCAAGCCCGAGGGTCTGCCGGAAATTCGCCGCCCTCTGGTGGCAGCGAATGATGTTGCGACCGGCGGGTTTGTTGTTCGGATGATGACCGTAGGCAGCATCGTGTTAACTGACGTTATCGGCAATCCGTTGGACGCCCTGTGACAAGCACCGGGTTATTCCTGACCTTCGAAGGCATTGACGGATCGGGTAAGTCATCGCAAGCACGCTTGCTGGCCGATCACCTGCGCGGCATGGGTCACGACGTTGTCCTGACCCGCGAACCCGGCGGGTCTGCCGGGGCTGAAGAAATCCGCAGGCTTGTTCTTGAGGGCGACCCCGATCGGTGGTCCGCTGAAACGGAAATTTTGCTGTTCACCGCTGCGCGCCGCGACCACTTGGAACGTACGATCGAACCCGCTTTGGCCGCTGGCAAAGTGGTGATATGTGATCGCTTTGCCGACAGCACCCGCATGTATCAGGGCCTTTCTCGCGGTGACCTGCGCGGATTGGTGGATCAGTTGCACAATCTGATGATTGGTCGTGAACCTGATCTGACCCTTCTGATCGACATGGACCCCCAGACCGGTCTGAACCGGGCAAAGGGGCGTCAGGGAACAGAAGAAAGGTTCGAAGATTTCGGCCTTGACCTGCAACTCAAGATGAGAGCCGGATTTCTTGCCCTTGCCGATGAGTTTTCTGAACGATTTCGCGTGATCGACGGCAATCGGGACATGGACAGAGTCGCCAGCGATGTGACAGGTATCGTTAATCAGGCTTTGCGGTAAACTATTGATGAGCGACGAAACCCCGCCCCCGGATCAGGCACCCGGTGCCCCACACCCGCGCGAAACCCGGCAGCTTTTCGGGCAGGCCGAGGCCGAAAGCGCCTTTCTGACGGCTTACAATTCGGAACGACTGCACCATGGCTGGTTGCTGACCGGCCCTCGCGGAGTGGGGAAATCGACGTTGGCGTGGCGCATCGCACGGTTCTTGCTGGCGACACCTCCAGCCGAAGAGGATGGCCTTTTCGGAGCGCCCCCACAACCTGAAACGCTGGATATTGACGAGGATCACCCGGTCTCTCATCGCATTCTGGCCGGGGCTGAGCCTGGACTTGCCTCGGTCACCCGGTCCGAGAACGACCGCGGCAGGATGCGAAACGAAATCGTGGTCGAAGATATCCGTAAGCTGGGCAAGTTCTTCGGGCTTTCCTCAGCCGAAGGTGGGCGGCGCGTTGTCATCGTGGACTCTGCGGATGAGATGAATGTCAGCGCAGCCAATGCCCTTCTGAAAATGCTCGAAGAGCCCCCTGCCCGCACCACGCTTTTGTTGGTCTCGCACCAACCATCGCGGCTGTTGCCTACAATCCGGTCGCGGTGCCGAACGCTCAGGCTGTCACCGCTAGGCACCGAAGATATGATGACGGCTTTGGCACAAACCGGGGCCGAGCCGCCAAGCAACCCGGATCATCTGGCCGCTCTCGCCGCTGGTTCTGTGGGCAGTGCCGTTCGCCTGATCAACCTGAGTGGCCTGGACATTTACGCAGAACTCATCGCCATTTTGGGCACGATTCCAAGAATGGACCGTCAGCGTGCCTTGGCCTTGGCCGAGGCCGCAGCCCAACGCGGCGCGGCCGAGCGTTTTGAGTTGTTGCTGACTTTGATAGACATTGCTTTGTCTCGGCTTGCCCTCACGGGTGCAACAGGTGCCCCCCCTATGCCAGAGGCCGCGCCGGGCGAGGCGGAAGTCCTGTCACGCCTGTCCGCGTCCCCACATATGGCGCGTCAATGGGCGGATACCGCAGCCCTGATCACGGCCCGTACGCGACATGGTCAGGCGGTGAACCTTGACCCTGCCGCGCTGGTCCTAGATACGGTGTTCAAGATACAGGAAACCGCCGGTCAGAGCAGATGAGCGATACGCCCCAAATCACAGATAGCCATTGTCATCTGGACTTCACTGATTTCGATGGCCAGTTGGACGAAATCGTGGCCCGCGCAGCCGAAGCAGGCGTGACGCGGATGGTCACAATCTGTACCCGTTTGCGCAATGAACCCACCATCCGCGCGATCGCAGAAGCACATGCTCCGGTCTTTTTCGCCGCTGGTACGCACCCCATGAGCGCCGCGGATGAACCGATAGCTACCGTTGATGAACTGGTGCAACTGTCCCGGCACCCCAAATTCGTGGGCATTGGGGAGACCGGGCTGGACTATCACTACACCGCTGACAGTGCCGAAGTACAAAAGCAATCTCTGCGTATCCACATCGAAGCCGCGCAGCGAACAGGCTTGCCGCTGATCATCCACGCCCGCGCGGCTGACGATGATATGGCGAGGATTCTAAGCGAAGAATATCGCAACGCGCCCTATTCCTGCGTGATGCACTGCTTCTCATCATCGGCGGAACTGGCCAAGGCCGCATTGGATCTGGGATTTTACCTTTCCATGTCCGGCATCGCTGCATTCCCCAAAAGCCAGGACCTTCGGGACATATTCGCCAGCGCCCCGGTCGATCGCATCCTTGTCGAGACCGATGCGCCTTATCTGGCGCCACCCCCATTCCGCGGCAAGCGTAACGAACCGGCTTATACGGCCCATACCGCCCGAAAAGGGGCTGAAGTTTTCGGGATGGGGTACCCGAAATTCGCGGCACAGACGCAAGCAAATTTTGACCGGCTGTTCACAAAGGCCGCAACTTACAAGGCGGCTGCATGACGGAACTGCGCTGTACGATCCTTGGCTGCGGGTCTTCTGGCGGCGTCCCGCGACTGGGCGGTCACTGGGGCGCATGTGACCCCGACAATCCGCGCAACATCCGTCGCCGCTGCTCGATGCTGGTTGAACGCGACGGACCCAAAGGGACGACTTCGGTTCTGATCGACACGACCCCCGATATGCGCAGTCAGTTGCTGGATACAGGCACGGGCCGTCTGGACGGAGTGGTCTACACCCATTCCCACGCCGACCACGTGCACGGCATCGACGACCTGCGCATGATCGTTTTCAACATGCGCGAGCGTGTCCCAGTTTGGGCTGACGGAGATACTCAGAACGATCTGCTGGGTCGCTTCGGATATGCCTTTATTCAACCCGAAAATTCGCCCTACCCGCCTATTCTCGACCTGAAAACCATTGATGGCCCGTTCGAGGTTA
The DNA here is from genome assembly GCF_013031225.1 of Ruegeria sp. HKCCD7221. Lineage (NCBI taxonomy): Bacteria > Pseudomonadati > Pseudomonadota > Alphaproteobacteria > Rhodobacterales > Roseobacteraceae > Ruegeria > Ruegeria sp. HKCCD7221. The sequence continues at coordinate 320,888 of NZ_WPZE01000001.1, read as the reverse complement.
CAGGCCCCGGCGGTCCGATCCCCTTTCATCCGTTCAAAGTGAACCATGGGTCGATTGACGCTTTAGGCTTTCGAATGGGCAATCTTGTCTACCTGCCCGACGTAGCCGAGATTTACGACGATGCGTGGACAATGTTGGAAGGGCTGGACTGTCTCATTATCGACGCGTTGCGCCGGTCTCCGCATCCTACCCACGCACATCTGGAAAAAACGCTGGGCTGGATTGAAAAGTTGCAACCCAAGAAGGCCGTCCTAACCAACATGCATATCGACCTGGATTATGCCACAGTCGATGCGGAAACTGCGGATCACATCGCACCAGCCTATGACGGCATGGTGATACATCAGGCGCTGTAAGGCCCTGACGACTTGCTCTGCCATATCCTCGCCCCGGTTGGCGACCCCGGTGGAGCCTTAGATGCTGCAATCCCTGATCAACGTTATCCTTCCGGTATTTCTGGTTATCGGGGCTGGCTATGCGTCGACCCGACTTGGGTATTTCAAAGAGGTCCATGTCGACGGGCTGATGAAGTTCACCCAAGGATTTGCAATCCCTTGCCTGCTGTTTCTTGCTATTTCCAATCTTGACCTCAGCGCCAGTTTCGATCCGCGCCTGCTGGCCAGTTTCTATACAGCGGCGGCACTGTGTTTCTGCGCCGGGTTGTTCGGCGCGCGGCTGATATTCAACAGGGATTGGGAAGACTGTGTCGCCATCGGGTTTTGCTGTCTATTTTCGAATTCAGTTCTACTGGGCCTGCCAATTACCGAGCGCGCTTATGGCCCCGAAAACCTGACCGGAAACTACGCGATTATCGCGTTTCACTCGCCTTTTTGCTATTGCGTGGGCATCACGGTGATGGAGTTCGTCCGCAATCGTGGGCACGGTGGCACTCGTATGGTGCGCTCGGTTCTATCGGCGATGTTCCGAAACGCTCTGATCTTAGGGATCGCGTTGGGCTTTGCCGTCAACCTGTCCGGGATCCAGGTTCCTGCCGTTGTGGATGAGGCCCTTGGCCTAGTGACCCGTGCCGCCCTTCCAGGGGCGCTGTTCGCGTTGGGCGGAGTTCTGGTCAAGTACAAACCCGAAGGCGACCTGCGCACGATTGCCTTTGTGTGCGGCGTGTCGCTGATGCTGCACCCCAGTCTTGTCTGGCTTTTCGGCTCTTCCGTCGGTTTACCGCAGGACTTGTTTCGATCCGGCGTTCTCAACGCGGCAATGGCGCCCGGGTTCAATGCCTATATCTTTGCCAACATGTATGGGCGGGCCAAAAGAGTCGCCGCGTCGTCGGTTTTGGTTGGAACCGGGGCGTCTATACTTACGGTCTGGTTCTGGCTCATGTTGTTGGGCTAACTCTATCCAAATGCATGTTGACTTTGCCCCGGTACAACACACCTTTCGATAACTCAAAACGGGAAGGCCCTCATGCCCTACGCCCTTATCGTCGCTCATGGTCAGCCCTCTGATCCAGACCCCGCTGAAGCCGCGCTTGCCCGATACGCGACCGAGGTAGACGGGATGTGCGACGGCGTTAAGGTGACGTCAGCGACTTTGGCGGCACCCGGCGCGCTTGAGGTGAAACTACAGGACTTGCCCGATGACACAGTGGTTTTTCCGCTGTTCATGGCGAAAGGGTGGTTTGTCACAAGCGCCCTGCCCAAACGCCTTGGGGCACAGCCGCTGCGCGTTCTTGACCCTTTAGGTACCGACGCCATCCTGCCTTCGCTGATTGCAGACACACTAGGCGACGCGGTTACGGATTTAAAATGGGTGTCCTCAACCACCGATATCGTATTGGCCGCGCATGGCTCTGGGCGCAGCCGCAACCCGTCCAAAGTAGCCCGAGATTTCGCCAAGAAGCTGGAGGAAATGACGGATTTTCGCTCAATCCGGGTCGGGTTTGTGGAAGAACCACCCTCCATCTCCAAGGCCGCGCAGGGCACAGGGGCAAAGGCTCTCTGCCTGCCATTTTTTGCCTGTACCGGGGGCCACGTTCTGGAAGACGTCCCGCAAGAGTTGGATCGCGCTGCGTTCAAGGGCCGGGTTTTGCCCGTTGTCGGCGAACTTCCCCGCGTGAAGCGTCAGATTGCCAACGTACTTTCGCAAGCCTTCGGGGGCACCTAGCACTATTGCCCAGAGATACCGGACCGCGGCTGTGGGGAACCCTGCAATTTTGGGGGATCGGTTATCGAACCTGCTGGTGGTGAGAAAAAGCTATAGCGGGATCTGCCAGATCGTTTAGCGTCATACAGAGCTTGATCAGCAGCCTTAAGGATTTCTGCAGCCTTCAAGCTACTGAATTGGGTCGACAAGGCTATGCCAACGCTAGCAGATACCCTGCAGGTTTCGCTTTCGAATACCGTCGGTTGCCTCAGCCTGTCTATCAAACGGCCCGCAATTGAGGACAACACTCCCTCGTCAGTCAAGCCTTTGATAATTATAACAAATTCATCTCCGCCGACTCGCGCGACCATATCGTCACTGCGGGTTTCTTCCTCCATGATGCGCGCTGCCTGCTGCAGAACAAAATCACCTGCCGCGTGCCCAAGTCGGTCGTTCACGGACTTGAAGAAATCCAGATCCAGATGCATCAACGCAAATGGTGCATTGCCCGACGCCATGTGACCCAGAAGAACGTCCATAGCCCTTCGGTTCTTCAAACCGGTAAGCATATCCGTAAAGGCCTGTTCCTCAGCCGCAAGCATGGCACCTTGCAAGCGCAGGTTCAGGGAACGTGATGCTTCCATCGCGGCTGACTTGGCTTCGACAAAGTACAGCAGTTCAATTGCAAGATCGGTTCCCGAGAAATCAGCACTGGTCAGGGCATAATCACGCACGGCATCCAGAATCGAAATTCCAAAGGACAGATTGATGATCGCGCCCTTGTTCCCCGGCAGCGGTGCAACCAACCCCTTTAACGCGGTGCGTGGTTCGTCCCGTAGTTTTAGGTGCAGTTTGGCACCTGCCAGCGACAACAATGCAGCAGTCGTGGTGATTGAGCGTGGGCGAACCAATTCGAACAGGTCCAAAAAGCCTTGGCCTTGCATGGGCTGCTCGGGGCGGAGCTTTTGCAAAGTGGGCCCAACGCTTGTGATTTGTCCCTGTTCGTCAACAAGCACAAACATGGGGCACAATAGTCCAAGCAAAGAAGAAAGATCCGATGCTTCCATCATCAACCGCGCGCCCCCAGATCGAATTGTCGCCCCTCGGCAAACGCGCTTTCGATCAGAACAATTGAAATAATCTCAACCTCTCCCTCGGTGCCTGCATGGGACAGCATCGCCAAGGCACCATAGTCATCGGCGATGGCACGCAAGACCCCGACCATAACGCTCGAATACCCTTTCAAGCCGGGATAGCAGTAGAGTTGGAACTCCGCAGGCGACACCTCTCTCAACTCGAGCACAGGCAAGGTCAGATCGCTGACCGCCAAACGAACGCGGTCAGATAAATCATCGAGCGAGTGCAGGAATTCGACATAAGTTTCGCCCCCAAACCGCAGAAGACGGCGTAGCCCTTCCATATTGGGATGCGAGACCAGATAAGTCCCAAGGTCTTCAAGCAGTTCCCCGCGCGGCCGCTTTAGCTTCGCGCATAAAATGTCCAGAACACGCAGAGTCATTTCGTCGTTGTAGACCAGCATGGCCTCAAACTCGGAAAACCCCAATTCAGCCGCCTCGGTCACGTTTATCCAGCACGATTGTCCGTAGGTCTCGCAAACAAATGACTGTACCGCCCGATTAATCAGACCATGCATGAGATGCCCCAAAGTGGTTACATGCGTAGTCTGCTCCGAGAAACCTTAACAAAAAGCCAAGATGGCCAGCCCGATAGGTAGAATTCAGCCTAGTCTCAATGTGAAAAGGCGTGCCTCTACTTAGAAATCTGTTGGCGCGCCGCCCTCGGCCTTACGACGTGTGACGAACTCGGCAAGTTCTTCCCGAATCCCGTCGTCAATCGCAGGCGGCTCAAAACTGGTGATAATTTCTTTGAACATGTGATGGGCGCGCTCGGCCGTCCAGACACCACCAGCGACGTTCCATCCTTCATAATTCTTCCAGTCACTCAGGAAGGGTTGATAAAATGCTGTGGTGTAGCGGTCCTGTGTATGCTGAATGCCAAAGAAATGGCCGTCATTTCCGACTGCTTTTATTGCCTCCAATGCGATTTCATCAGGTCCCGTCGCCGTGATCTCGGGCTGCATATACCTTTGAATTTGCTGCAAGACCTCGCAATCCATAATAAACTTTTCGGGGCTGGCGATCAGCCCGCCCTCCAGCCAGCCAGCGGCGTGGTAAACCATGTTCGTCCCCGATTGCACGGCAGCCCACAAAGAGTTCGACGTCTCCCAAACAGACTGACCGTCAGGCACGTTTGCGGCGCACACACCCGAGGACCGCATGGGAAGACCATAGTACCGTGCCATCTGTCCTGTCATCTGGGTGGACCGCATGTATTCTGGTGTTCCAAACGCAGGCGCACCGGACTTCATGTCGACATTCGAGGTAAACGTGCCGATGACGCAGGGAATGCCCGGCCGCACGTATTGAAACAGGGCAATAGCGCACAGCGCCTCGGCCAAAGACTGTGCTACGGCCCCGGCCATCGTTACGGGCGCCATGGCGCCAGCCAATGTAAACGGAGTGACAACAATCGCCTGACCGCGCCGGGCCAGCCGCAGGCATCCGTCAATCATCGGATGATCATGCTTCAGTGGTGAGGTCGAGTTGATGTTGGTGTACATCCGAGGCTCGGCCTCGAATTCCTCATGGGTTAGGCCACCTGCGATGCGGACCATCTCCATGACATCCTCAACCCGTTCCTTGCCCAGCGAATAGGCGTGCATGGCTTTGTCCGTCAGGGTCAGCTTGTCATACAACACGTCCAGATGCCGAACACTGGCGTGGATATCGACCGGTTCCACCGGGTATCCCCCGGCAAAGTGAATGCAGTTGAAATACTGAGTCAGCTTCAGCAATTTTCGACACATTTCGCGGTTGCCCGGAACTTTGGTTCCAATCTCCATGTCCCAGTAATTTGGCGGAGAGGATACGTTCCCGAACAGCATATTCCTGCCCCCGATTTCGATCTTACGATCGGGGTTGCGCGGCGTGATCGAGAAGGATGACGGCGCTTTTCCCACCATCTCCATCACAAAATCCCGCCCCATTCGGACGTTATCGCCGTCAATTGTACACCCGGCTTCACGCAGAATGCCGATAGCTTCTTCGTTGTAGAATTCGACCCCTATCTCTTCGAGGATACGCATTGCGCCTTCGTGGATCGCTTCGATCCCGGCAGCATCCAAAGGTTCGGTGGGGTTGTCGATATTGACAGGTGGATTCCACGGCATCTGATCAATCACGGCGGTGCCTCTGCGCTCGGCTGCACCTGCACGTCCACCGCTGCGGCGTCTGCGCGTTTTTGTGTCGGCCATTGGACCCTCCCGAAACTGGCGTTGCTTTAAGCAAGCCCCGAAGTCGGAAGGCTGGCCGCTCTGTCTGCGACAAGCTATGTCGGTTTCAACACTCAGATCGGCGATTTTGACCCGACCTCGTTCAGTCCTTGGCCAGCCAGCCCGGGATATGCCCGATATTGGGCAATACAACATCCGCAAATGGTGCCAGTGTCTCGGCCGGGGCCAATCCGGTCAGAACTCCGATTGTGGTCATACCCGCAGCGCGCCCGGCCTGTAGATCGTGCAGACTGTCGCCAACCATCGCGACCCGCTCGGGGGCGACATCGACATGTGCAGCAAAGGCCAAAAGCTGTCCCGGCCCGGGCTTGTATCCGTGTCCACTGTCGTATCCTGCGACAAAATCGAAATGTTCTCTTATCCCGGCCGAAGCCAAATGCTCGAGCGCGGGCATCTCACCGTCGTTCGTTGCCACACCCAGTTTTAACCCCGCATCGCGCAACCCGTTCAGAAAAGGCGCCAAGGGAACAGCAGGGGCCTGTGGCGCTGAGGCTGATTCTACGTTCAGCAAGTCAATCAGCTCTTCGTGTTCCATGTCGGGTAGATGCGGAACCAGGACGTCTGCCACCTCTTCCACGGTTCCGGCGATCACAATGCTGTCTTCGGAATAGGTCACGGATTCCAGATCAAACCCGATGATGCGGCCCAATTCCGCCGCGCGCTGATTGTCTCCATCCGCCAAACGCAGCAACACGTTGCGCCCAAAAGCGCCCCACGTATTCGTAAAATCAAACAGAGTGCCGTCCTTGTCGAACAAAATCGCATCAATGGGCATTACGTGCTCCCGCAGGGAAAAAGCTTCAGGTCCAGTGCATGTCCGCGCCGCCAGACAGAACTGCGCGGGCTTGACCGGGCAGTTCGTAAGGCACGGAATTGGTGTCACAAAAGGACATCACCCACGAATCGTCAAGCACAAGAAAATCAAGTACCGACCCAAGGAAATCCGGATCCTCTGCCCTGTCTCTTAGATCCTGAACGGACGCCCCGGTTGACCCAAGAAAAACCGGTAGCAATTCCTCGTTCCCAACGAGCCAACCCAGCACGTTCAAGGCCAAAGTTTCAGCGGATTGGGCAGATAATACCATTAAATTGCCCCGGATCAGACATTGGAAAGGGTTTGTTAACCAGACTCATAAACACTTTGGCAACGCATGCAATCAACGGTGACACAAATGTCGGTTCAGGGAACCATCCTTGTCCTAGACGGGACCTCGACCAATCGCATCATGCTGAAGGTTCAGCTGACGGCGGCCTGGTATCACGTTGTGCAGGCCGAAAAGCTGGACGGTCTGGTCGGGCTGTTGCGGCGCACACGCCCGGACCTTGTGCTGACCGCGCAATCCCTGCCGGATGGCACGGCGGCAGAGGTCAAGAAACTGGTGGCAGCCGATCCAGACCTTGCCGATGTGCCAGTGGCGGCAATTGCTGCCCAGAACGACAAGGCGGCCAGACTGAAAGCGCTTACGGATGAGCTGGATGATGTCATTGCCCCACCTTTCAAGGATACTCTCTTGCTTGCCCGGGTCCGTAGCCTTATGCGTGCACGCGCCGAGACTCAGGAACTCAGAATAGGAAGTGGGTCGCAATCGTTAGGGTTTGCCGAACCCGCAACGGGTTTCACGCCAGCATAAAAGCCTGCCCGGGTTGCGGTTCTGACACAATCCACCAAGACAAGCGCGCTGTGGCACAAGGCACTGTCCGGGAAAACGCGGCACGCGCTGGCCACGCATACCTGTTCGAATTTGCAGGGGCTTTTGTCAGGCCCTCTGCCCGATGCAATTGTCATTGAAATCAACCCAAAGGCCCTAAGCACCCTAGCCGACTTGCGATCAAGGGTCGGTACAAGGCGAACGGTTCTGATTGGCGTTCTGCCTCAGGACGGCGCGCAGCTTGCCGCCGACGCGCTTGATCGCGGGGTGGATGCGATTTGCCAGAGCGGATTTTGCGCCGACGAAGTTGCGTTGCGACTTGAAAATCAAATCGCCCGGAAATCCCGATTGGATCAGATGCGTGCATCGCTGTATCGCGGGGTCGCCGAATCCTGGATCGACCCCCTGACCGGACTTCACAATCGCCGGTATGCCATGCACGCCATGGATCAAATTGCGCGCAGGTCATCCCAAGCCAACAAGGGTTTTGCGGTGATGCTGGCGGATTTGGATCATTTCAAATCGATCAATGACCGTTACGGTCACGTCGCTGGTGACTTTGTGCTGACCGAAGCGGGCAAACGTTTGGAACGCGCGATTGGATCAGCCGGTTTCGTCGCGCGCATCGGCGGAGAGGAATTTCTGATTGGCCTGCCGGAAACAACACAATCTGGCGCCCTTTCCATCGCCCGAACCTTGTGTGACTGCATCCGTCAGTCCCCGTTTTCACCCCCGGACAATCGGAAATTGGTACAGGTCACAATCAGTATCGGACTTATCGCGACAAAACCTCAAAAGTCCTCTGTTGCGCCGTTGGATGGCTTGATCCGGTCAGCGGATTCCGCCCTGTACGCTGCAAAGAAAGCAGGCAGAAATCAGGTGCGGGTCAGACAATGTGCTGCCTGAAACCATTAGTCCTTTTTCTTGCGGCCATGCGGTCCGCGACGAACGACCTCTTCCAGACGATCAGCATAAATCAGACGCTCGTCGCTGGTCATCGACGTGACGCGGTCAAGCCACTGCTCTTGTAAGGCCACTTGCAGATCGGCCATGGACTGCGCCTGTCGGGACAACAGCGTCTGAACGGCCACAGGATCAAAGGGATCGGCGCGCAATGCCTCATTCAGCGTTGCGAAATCCCTGGAGCGGCTGCTTGACCCTTTTCTGTGCCGATCCGACAGATCACCCCGCAAAGCCTTCCGATCATCCTTCGGCAACGCGCGATAAAGAGCAGAGCCAAACCCGGGCGGGGCCTTGGCGTGATCGTTGCCTTTGACCCGCAGAACGGTTCCGACAGCCATCCCAACAATCAAAAGATTGAGCGCAAGGGACACGGCCAACAGGATCGGCATCCACCGACGCTTGGGTTGTGGACTATCGCTCATTCGGTGTCCTCCAGAAATGATGTATCGAGGTCGGCGAGAACAAAGCTCGTTTCCTGCCCATAAATGTAGGTGGCGGGGTCCGGCAAAAAGCCCGGAGCGGCAAAGCCGATCCACACACCCGCTGCACTGGCCGCGACCAGCCCCCCCATGCCCTGCCAGCCTCCGACGCCATCAACAATCCGCGTCCAAAGCGAACGAGCGGGTTTGCCTGCGGGCGTCTTCTGACCCAAACGCACTTCTTCGGCGTCTGTCAGGATGCGTACTGCAAGTGTATCCGGCAGCTCCGGTCGGTTCTGACGGGCTTGCGTAAATAACTGATCCAGTTGCTTTTCGTCTTCAGTCATCGTCATACCCCAATTCACCACGCCTATCGGACAGAATGGCCACCAAGCTCCGTTTTCCGCGCGCGGTCAGGCTCTCGACCGCTTCTACAGAAATACCCATGATCCCGGCAATCTCGGGGTTGGGCAATTCCTCTATGTGCCGCAAAACAACGGCTTGTCGCTGTCGCTCGGGCAGTTGTGACAAGGCCACCTGAAGCGCATCCTTACGGGCTTTGTCCTGCATACGCTCGGCAACACTGGCCTGACCATCTTCTGGCTCTGGAACATCGGCCAGACGGTCAGGTTTTTGCTTGCGCAGGTGATCCACACACAGGTTCATCGTTACGCGATACAGCCATGTTGAAACCTTTGCCTGCCCCGAAACCCAATCCGGGGCCATCTTCCAAAGGCGCATCATTGCCTCTTGCGTGATATCTTCCGCCTCTGCCTGTGATCCCAGCATCCGAAGGGCAACCGAAAAACTTCGCGGTCCAAGCCGGTCGGTCAGAACGCGCGCGGCCGCTGCGTCGCCACGGGCGAACTGACCCAACAGGGCATCATCGCTGAGCGTGTTCGCGGTGCAGGCCGCACCACGAACATCCTGCAGTGAAGAGGTCAGATCCTGCATTCCGCATCAGCTATCGTCAGAACCACCCTTGTCGCGTTTCTTGTGGTGCCGACCCATCTTTTTTTTTGCATCCGCAAATTCCTGTTCCGAAATCACACCGCTATTGTCCGCGTCTATACGGTCAAACATCTTGTCAGCGCGGCGCGGTTTGGGCAACTCATCCTCGCTCAGAAAGCCATCCTGATTGGCATCGTGCCGCTCAAACATCTTCGAGACACGTTCGTTCACCTTCTTCTGGCTGGCCGCCTGCATCTCTTCGACGCTGAGTTGACCATCTCCGTTGGCATCCGCATCCAGGAACCGCTGGCTTCGATGGGCCTGCATTTCCTCCGGCGTAACCTGCCCGTCATTGTTCGCGTCCAATTCCTCAAACGTCACAGGTTCGTGACCGCGCTGACCTGCCGCCAGAACCGAGGTGCCTGTAATCGCGACAGCCGAGAGAACAATCGCCGGGATAAACTTCGCGCTTTTCATATCGGTTTTCCTTTGTTTGTGCGGCGTCGTTGCCGCTGCTCACATAGGTTCAAACGCCGCTGCGCGTGGGTTCCGTCGCAGAATTTCAAAAAAAACATCACTCCCTTTAAGGACACAAAGCGACGCACCCCCCTTTTCTACACGTCAAAACATGCGCAATATCCCACAAATCGAAACGCGCGAGTATCATGATGACAGATCAAACGATCGATACCACGGCTCAGGAAGACCGGCCCACTTGGCCGGCTTTGGCCAAGGGTTTTCGTTGCCGTTGCCCAAAATGCGGTGAAGGAAAGCTGTTGCACGACTATCTGAAGGTGAACCACACTTGCTCGTCCTGCGGGCAAGAACTGTTTCACCACAGGGCGGATGACGGCCCGGCTTACCTGACGATTCTGCTGGTCGGGCATCTACTGGCACCGGCGCTGCATGTCTCATACGTGCATTGGCGGCCCGAGCCTTTGACGATGTTCCTGATATTCGCGATTGGATGCACGGCATTGTCCCTGTTCCTGTTGCCGCGTTTGAAAGGTGCTGTTGTCGCCTATCAATGGGCGCGCCGTATGCATGGGTTTGAAAAATCGCAATGACCCCGACGATACAGGTGTTCAAAGTATGACGGTTGACAAAACTGCGATCCGCGACGCGGCGACGGTCATCGTTCTGCGCGACCGTATGACAAATCCGTCAATCCTGATGGGACAACGCGGAGCCAAAGCTGCGTTCATGCCCAACAAATTCGTGTTCCCCGGTGGCGCGGTCGACAAAGAAGATGCCGAGATCCCTCTGGCCTCTGACATGCCAACCCTGTGTCAGGACCGTCTGGCAGAAAGGTCCGAGCCGAACCTGCAAAACGCGCTCGCCGCCGCTGCAATTCGTGAATTGTGGGAGGAAACCGGGCTGGTTCTGGGCCACCCCGAAGCTTGGCCTACGCCTGCCCCAGTGGATTGGACCGGTTTCGCTGAACTGGGCTATCGCCCGGCCGCCGAGGCGTTGCAGTTCGTGTTCCGCGCTGTGACCCCTCCTGGGCGTCCCCGCCGGTTTGATGCGCGGTTTTTCCTTGTCGATGCTTCAGCAATTCAAGGAAATTTGGATGACTTCAGCCGCGCGTCTGAAGAGCTGTCCCATCTGCAATGGGTTCCCTTGGAACGCGCGCGCGAGTTCGATCTTCCCTTCATAACCGAAGTTGTCCTGGCCGAAATCACGGCGCGGGTGACAGACACCGCGCCGCCGACATCGGTCCCCTTCCTGCTGAATCGGGAAGAGGAAAGCCTATTTCTAAAGCTCAAAGGTTATCCGATGCCCGAAAGCGACTGACCGTCGCTTACTTCATCCTGCTGATAACAGTGGTGACTTCGGGCTTTTTGCCGATCTCTGCCTTGGCCGTCTGACGTACAATTCGACGCATTGCCTCTTCCAGCTTGTCGTCGTCGCGCAGAGTCTTGGCATCGGCGCGCACGAGGAGCTGGTTCAGATCTTCTTCAAGAACCTCAACCAAGGCAGCACGAGAGGTTCCCAACTCAGGCAATCCCATCGTATCGCACCATGGCTCGCCCAGCGGTTCATCTTCTTCGTCCAGAATGACCGTAACAGTCACATGACCGTTCAGCGCCATTCGAATTCGGTCGCGCACAACGCCATCCAAAGCGCCGACTTTGACGGTGCCGTCCAGATAAGTCCGGCCCGTTTCGACATAATCCACCGCATTTGGCGCATTGCCGGTCAGGTCCAGCATAGTGCCGTTCACGGCCAAAACACCTGTCCGACCGCCCACTTCGGCAAGTTTCACGTGCTCTCGCAGGTGACGATGCTCACCATGCATCGGAATGACGAATTGCGGGTCAATCAGCGCATGCACTTTCTCAAGGTCTGGCCGGTTCGCGTGGCCCGAAACGTGATACAGGCCCGAACTGTCGTCCACGACATCCACGCCTTTTTCGCTGAGCTGATTGATGATGAAGATCACACCCCGCTCGTTCCCCGGAATTGTCTTGGACGAAAACAGGAACAGATCGCCCTCTTTCAACTCCAGTCCGCGGTATTTTCCACGCGCCAGTTGCGCGCTTGCGGCGCGGCGTTCACCCTGACTGCCCGTAACAATCAGCATCAGGTTTTGGCGCGGCACATCCACCGCCTCTTCCGCGCTGATCACTTTCGGAAAGTCCGACAGAATTCCGGTTTCGGTTGCCGCTTCGATCATGCGACGCATCGCCCGGCCAAGCAAAACGACCGAGCGCCCAGCCTTTTGCCCCGCCTCTGCGAGCGTCTTCACCCGGGCGACATTCGACGCGAAGGTCGTTGCCACAACCATGCTGCTGGCATTTTCGACCAGTCTAGTAATTTCAGGTCCGACCTCGGATTCCGATCGACCGTCATGAGGGGAAAACACGTTGGTGCTGTCGCACACCAATGCCTTAACGCCGGGCTTGGCGACTTCGGCCCAAAGGTCGGGGTCGAAAGGTTCACCTACAACCGGATTGGCGTCCAGCTTGAAGTCGCCGGAATGTACGATCCGCCCCTCGGGCGTATCAATGACCAGCGCCGCGCTTTCGGGGATCGAGTGTGAGACCGGCAAGAACGCGACCTTGAAAGGGCCCACCGATACCTGCTCGGGCCAGGCGGAAACCGTTCGCACGGCGTCTTCTGGGTGGCCATGCTCTTCCATCTTGCGGCGCGCAATATTCGCGGTAAAGGCCCGGGCATAGATGATCGGTGCGCCCAAAGCCTCATAACAATGCGCAACCGCGCCGACATGGTCTTCGTGGGCATGGGTCACAAACACTGCATCCAAACGATCCGCTCGTTCCTGCAGCCACGAGATATCGGCGTGGATCAGATCGACGCCCGGCGTGGTGTCCATATCGGGGAACGTTACCCCAAGGTCGACGAGGATCAGACGCTCCTGCTCCGGCTTCCCATAGCCGTAGACATAGGCATTCATGCCAATTTCGCCTGCACCGCCCAGCGGCAGATAGATCAGTCGTTCACTGCTCATGTTGAGCCATTTTCCTTGTTATAGCGATGGATTACAGTCAGGCCGCGCATCGTCAGGTCATCCTCGATCGCGTCAAACCCAACGTCGGCCTGATCGAACAACGGAGCAAGTCCACCGGTCCCAACGACCTTCATCGGCATTCCATATTCCGCTTTGATGCGGGCAATCAACCCTTCGATCAATCCCGAATAGCCCCAATACACGCCGGATTGAATACAGCCAACCGTATTCGTACCAATCACCTTGTCAGGACGGGTAATATCGATGTGCGGCAACGCAGCCGCACCCTGATGCAACGCCTCAAGGCTCAGGTTGACGCCCGGCGCAATGATCCCACCGACATATGCCCCATCCGAGGCGACCACATCAAAATTCGTGGCTGTTCCGAAATCAACGACGACGACATCGCCGCCGTGACGGTCAAACGCGCCGACCGCATTGGCCAGCCGGTCAGGTCCGGGAATGGTGCCTTCGTCAATTCGTGGGGCAACAGGCAGCAGGCATTCGGGCTTACCAACCACCAGCGGCCTGCAGCCAAAGAACCTGTCTGCGAATATGCGCAGGTTGAACACCACGCGCGGCACGGTTGAGGCGATAACCACGTCTGTAATGTCCGCCTCAATACCATAGTGTTTCACTAGCGTGGAATACCATGTGAAATAGGCATCCGCCGTCCGAGAGTGGTGCGTTGACGTGCGCAAGGTGCACAGAAAGGTTTCCCCGTCCCAGATCGAAAACACCGTATTCGTATTGCCGCAGTCAATTGCCAGAAGCATTTGAGCCTCCTTCAGAAAAACACGTCCGCCGCCGGAATGCTGACGCGGCCTTTGGCGGTGTTTAGGACAAGGTTGCCACCCGCGTCCACTGTTTCAAAGGTTCCAACCGACTCGGACGTTGCGGTACGGGCGGTTATCACCTCACCCAACCGGGCCGCACGGTCCAACCAGGCCGTCCTGATCGGCTCAAACCCATAGGTCACAAACTGCGTCTCGTATTTCGAATACGCCGCAGCCAGTTCTGTCAAAAAGTCTTCTGGCGTGACGTCGACACCCATTTCTGACAGTAAGGAAACCGGACGCACCGCACCTGGTTCAACCGCATGCGGGAGGGGCGCTTCGGACAGGTTCACGCCGATCCCAATAGCCAGATGCGAGACACCGTGCCCGTGGCCAGTGCTTTCCAGCAGGATCCCCGCCAATTTCCCGCCGTTCAGTAACACGTCATTCGGCCACTTCAGGGAAAAACCACTCGCGCGCCCGGTGACGGCGACACAGGCATCAAATAGTGCAAGCGCCGCCACGAAGCTGCGTAACGCCGCCTGTTTCGGGTTTCCTTCGGGGCGCAAAAGTAGGGTCGCCGCCAGGTTTCCCTTGGGGTTGGCCCAGGCCCTGCCCCGTCGCCCTCGGGCCGCTGTTTGGTGGTGCGCCAGAATCCAGACTGGCCCCTGCGCGGTTGGAGCGATCCGGGCCGCCTCATTCAGCGTGCTGTCGACCTCCTGCAGAATATGCAGGCCATATCCTTGCGGCCATTGGGTCATTGTAAAAAGGCCCGGTCTGCTGACCGAGCCCTCCAAAAAAGTGTGATGCGCATCTTAGTTGACAAGAGTTGCCGCCGCAGCCGCAGCCGCGCCTTCGATGCCAAACTGATATACGACCCCGACCAGCATCAGCACCGCCGACCCCATCAGAGCAGTCCACAACACGGGCGAAGAGTGGGTTTCGACCGGTTCATCATTCTCGGCCCCGAAATACATGTAGAAAACGATCCGCAGATAGTAGAACGCCCCAATAACCGAAGCGATGGCAGAAACGATCACCAAACCGGTCAGCCCGGCGCTGACGCCAGCCTGCCAGACGCCGAACTTGGCGAAGAATCCCAGCATCGGGGGCACGCCTGCAAGGCTGAACATCAGGACCAAAACAGCAAGCGCCTTACCCGGATCACGCTTTGCAAACTGACGTAAAGCGTCGATATCGGTGACAGGTTTGCCGTCACGCTCCATCATAAGGATGAAGGCAAAGGTGCCGATATTCATGGTCACATAGATCGCCAGATACATCAGCATCGCCTTGATGCCCAATTCCGTACCCGCAGCAAGACCAATCAGAGCATAGCCCATATGGGCAATCGACGAAAACGCCATCAGTCGCTTGATGTCGCGCTGACCAATGGCCGCAACTGCGCCCAACAACATCGACAGGACCGAGAGCAGGACGATCACCTGCTGCCAATCCTTGACCACTCCGCCAAAGGCATCATGCAGCAGACGCGCAAACAGCGCCATCGCTGCCACTTTTGGTGCCGTAGCAAAGAATGCGGTGATCGGCGTGGGTGAGCCTTCGTAGACGTCCGGAGTCCACATGTGGAACGGAACCGCCGAGACCTTGAACGCCAGACCCGAGATCAGGAAGATCAGGCCGAACAGCAGCCCGACCGAAACATCTCCGTGGTGTACCGTCTGGATAATGCCCGAGAACAGCGTGGTCCCGGTGAAGCCATACACCAGCGACGCACCGTACAGCAGCAGGCCCGAGCTGAGCGCACCAAGAACGAAATACTTCAGGCCGGCCTCGGTGGATTTCGCACTGTCACGGCGCAGGGCGGCCACGACATAAAGTGACAGGGATTGCAGCTCTAGCCCCATGTAAAGGGACATCAGGTCGCCTGCGCTGACCATCATCATCATGCCCACTGCGGCCAGAGCGACCAGCAACGGGTATTCGAACCTGAGCAAGCCGCGCCGCGCCATATAATCCTGGCTCATCAAAAGAACGGCAGCGGCAGAGAGAAGGATCGCAACCTTGGCAAAGCGCGCGAAACCGTCATCCACGAACATGCCGTTGAAGGCGACATTGGTGCCATCACCGTTCGTCGCGATCCAAATCGCGAGCAAGGCCATCAAACCAGCGGTAGACCACACCAAAACGGGTGCCAGCCCATCCTTTGATGTATAGACCGCCCCTATCAGCGCCAGCATCGCATAAACGGCCAGAATTATTTCCGGCAGGATTATCGTCAGATCAGCCTGGATCATGTCTCCAAAGCCCCCTTAATGCGAAGCAGCTGTCTGGGTCACGGCCTCTGCCGCGGCCAGAGCCGTGTCATAGTTCGAAATCAATGCCGCGGTCGAGTTGCCGATCACATCGGTCACGAGCGACGGGTAAACGCCCAACAGGATCGTCATTACGATCAGCGGCGCAAAGATCAGCCGCTCGCGCGAGCTCATGTCTGTCATCGCCTTCAGGCTTTCCTTGATCAGATCGCCAAAGACCACCCGGCGGTAAAGCCACAGCGCATACCCGGCCGAGAAAATCACGCCGGTCGCAGCCACAGCCGTCACCCATGTGTTCACTTGGAACGCGCCCATCAGGGTCAGGAATTCGCCGATAAAGCCCGAGGTGCCCGGCAAGCCGACATTAGCCATGGTGAACAGCATGAAGACCAGCGCATAGGCGGGCATCCGGATCACCAGACCTCCGTACGCGTCGATATCACGGGTGTGCATCCGGTCGTAGATCACGCCGACGCAGAGGAACAGCGCGGCCGAGATAAACCCGTGGCTGATCATCTGGAAGATCGCGCCATCAATGCCCTGCTGGTTCGCCGCAAAGATGCCCATGGTCACAAAACCCATATGCGCGACCGAGGAATAGGCGATCAGCTTTTTCATATCCTCCTGAACCAGCGCCACCAGCGAGGTGTAGACAACCGCAATCGCTGACATCCACAGCACCAGATCGGTCATCACCGCCGAACCCACTGGGAACATCGGCAAGCTGAACCGCAAGAAGCCATAGCCGCCCATCTTCAGCAAGATCGCCGCCAGCACCACCGAGCCCGCCGTCGGGGCCTGAACGTGTGCGTCTGGCAACCACGTATGAACCGGCCACATCGGCATCTTCACCGCAAAGGATGCGAAGAATGCCAGGAACATCAGCGTCTGCATTCCGCCAACGATGTAGACGCCCAGCACGCTGAACCCCTCGGACGAGAACTGATGGCTCATCAGCGCCTCGATATCCGTGGTGCCCGCATCCGCATACATCGCAACCATCGCAACCAGCATCAGCACCGAACCGAGGAAGGTATAGAGGAAGAACTTGAAGCTTGCATAAATCCGGTTCGCACCGCCCCAGATACCGATGATTAGGAACATTGGGATCAGGCCTGCCTCGAAGAACAGGTAGAACAGCACCAGATCCAGCGCCATGAACACGCCCAGCATCAGCGTTTCCAGAAGCAGGAAGGCGATCATGTATTCCTTGACCCGGTCTGTCACGTTCCAGCTGGCCAGAATGGTCAGCGGCATGATGAAGGTGGTCAGTAGCACGAACAGAACGCTGATCCCATCCACGCCCATCTTGTACTTCAGGCCCAGCAGCCACTCACCCTCTTCCACCATCTGAAAGCCGGTGTTGGATGGGTCAAAGCCTGTGTAGATGCCGATGGAGACAAGGAACGTCACCGTGGTCGCCACCAACGCAACCCATTTCGCGTTGCGCTGCGCGGCATCGTCATCGCCGTGCAGAAACAGGGCCAGAATGCCTGCCGCCACAGCGGGGATGAAGGTAACGATCGAGAGGATATTATCCATTAGTGTGCGCCTCCGCCGATCGACATCCAGGTGACAAGGGCTGCTATCCCCAAGACCATCCAGAAGGCATAAGTAAAGATGTAGCCCGTCTGCGCCTTGCCTGCGAGGCGGGTGAAGAAGGGAACAACGCCCATGGCAATCCCGTTCAGGAAGCCGTCAATAGTGTTGCCATCACCGCGTTTCCACAGGAACCGGCCAAGCGCCACGGTGGGTTTGACGAAGATCACGTTGTAGATCTCGTCAAAGTACCATTTGTTCAGCAGGAACAGGTACAGCGGACGCTGGTTCTGTGCCAGACGTCCCGGCAGCGATGGGTTCACGATGTAGAACCAATAGGCCATCGCAAAGCCCAACAGCATCGCAACAAAGGGTGAAACCTTGACCCACTTAGGCGCCGCATGCGCATCGTCCAGCACATGGTTGTCCGGCGCCATGTACAGCGCGCCCTCGCCCGGCTCACCTGCGAAAACATAGTGATGATCGCCATGAGCATCCTTTTCACCATGACCGTCATCCGCGTGGTCATCGCCGTGACTTTCATCTGCGTGGCTATCATCGCCATGCGCGTCAGCTTTGCTGTGATCACCGGCCTCGGCATGTTCCGACGCCTCTGCCAACGGGATGCCATAGAACTTGCCGACCTTGTCTGCGTGGCCAAAGAAATTGCCGTACCAAATCATGCCCGCAAAGACCGCGCCCAGCGAGAGAACGCCCAGCGGCACCAGCATGACCATCGGGCTTTCATGCGCATGGTCGTGTGTATGCTTGTCGCCGCGCGGCGTGCCGTAGAAGGTCAGGAAGATCAGACGCCAGCTATAGAAGGACGTAAACGCCGCCGCCACGACCAGCAGCCAGAAGCCATAGGAAGACCCACCGGCATAGGCGCTCTCGATGATCGCATCCTTCGACAGGAAGCCAGCGAAACCGAAGGTCGTCAGCGGAATACCAACGCCTGTGATGGCCAGCGTGCCAATCATCATCGCCCAGAAGGTATAGGGGATCTTTTTGCGCAGACCGCCATACTCGGTCATTTCCTGTTCGTGGTGCATGGCGTGGATGACCGAGCCTGCCCCAAGGAACAGCAGCGCTTTGAAGAAGGCGTGCGTGAACAGGTGGAACATCGCCGCCGAATACATCCCAACACCTGCCGCCACGAACATGTAACCCAGCTGCGAACAGGTCGAATAGGCGATGACGCGCTTGATGTCGGTCTGAACTAGACCCACGGTCGCGGCGAAGAAGGCGGTCGTGGCGCCCAACACGGTGATGAACCCGGTCGCACCCGGCGCGAACTCCATCAGCGGAGACATGCGGCAGACCAGGAACACACCCGCCGTGACCATGGTTGCGGCGTGGATCAGGGCCGACACAGGCGTCGGGCCTTCCATCGCGTCGGGCAACCATGTGTGCAGGATCAACTGCGCCGATTTCCCCATCGCACCGATGAACAGCAGCACGCAGATGACCTCAACAGCGGTCCATTCGCCCCACAGGAAGTGCAGCTTTTCCTCAGCCAAAGCCGGGGCCGAGGCGAAAATGTCCGAAAAGTTGATGCTGTCGGTAAGAAAGAACAGCGCGAAAATCCCCAGCGCAAAACCAAAGTCCCCCACACGGTTCACAATGAACGCTTTCATCGCCGCCGCATTGGCACTCGGTTTGCGGTAATAGAACCCGATCAGCAGGTAGGACGCGACGCCCACGCCTTCCCAACCGAAGAACATCTGCACCAAATTATCCGCCGTCACCAGCATCAGCATGGCAAAGGTAAAGAAGGACAGATAGGCGAAGAAACGCGGCTTATAGCTCTCGCCCTCGCGCCATTGCGGGTCGTGATCCATGTAGCCGAAGGAATACAGGTGTACCAGCGCCGAAACAGTCGTCACCACGATCAGCATGATCGCGGTCAGCCGGTCCAAACGAATGGCCCAGCTTGTCGACAGCGATCCGCTCTCGATCCAGCGCATGATCTCGATCTGTTGAGTGACGCCGTCGAACGAGAAGAACACGATCCACGACAGCAGACAGGCCAGAAATAGAAGGCCCGTCGCGGTCCACATCGCGGCTTTCTCACCGATGAACTTCCAGCCGAACCCGCAGATCAGCGCGCCCACCAGCGGGGCAAAAAGGATGGTGGTTTCCATGTTCCCTTACCCCTTCATCATATTGACGTCTTCAACCGCGATCGAGCCACGGTTGCGGAAGAAACAGACCAGAATGGCCAGTCCAATCGCCGCCTCAGCCGCCGCAACGGTCAGGACAAACAGCGTAAACACCTGCCCGACCAGATCGCCGAGGAAGCTCGAAAACGCCACGAGGTTGATATTCACCGCCAGCAGCATCAGTTCGATGCTCATCAGCAGGATGATGACGTTCTTGCGGTTCAGGAAGAGACCGAAGATGCCGATGACGAACAGCGTCGCCGCGACCGTAAGATAGTGTTCGAGTCCGATCATCGTCTTATAGCCCCTGCCCCGGTTTCACGTCCTTCAACTCCATCGCCTTGGCCGGGTCGCGCATCATCTGGCTGATGATGTCCTGACGCTTGATGTCCTGACGGTGGCGCAGGGTCAGCACGATGGCGCCGATCATGGCGACCAGCAGGATCAGGCCCGCAAGTTGGAACAAAAGGAAGTATTGATCGTAAAGAATGACACCCAGCGCCTCGGTATTGTGGCGGTCGGTTGGGACTGGCTGCGCCAGATTGGCCGCCGCCCCTTGCGCGCTGTCCCATGCGCCGAAGGCCATGACGAACTGCATCAAGATGACCAGACCGATCAGCAGCGCCAGCGGCATATAGCGCGCCATTTCGGCCTTAAGCTCAGCAAAGTCCACGTCCAGCATCATCACCACGAACAGGAACAGCACCGCGACCGCACCGACATAGACGATGATCAGCAGCATCGCCACGAACTCGGCCCCCAGCAGAACGAATAGCCCAGCCGCAGACAGGAAGGACAGGATCAGCCACAGCACCGAGTGCACCGGCTGGCGGCTGATCACCGTGAACAGCCCGCCGGTGACAGCGCTGATGGCAAACAGGTAAAAGGCAAAGACGGTCATTGATCCTCATCCTTGTTGTCGCCCATGGCCTGTTGCGCCAGATCCAGCGCACGGGTCATGGCCGGGATGCCGGCAAAGACCGACATCTGACCGATCGTTTCCACGATCTCTTGTTTCTTCGCACCCGCCTCGAGCGCATGGCGCACAGTCTGCCGCACCGCTGAATCCGCCTGCGCGCCCTGACAGGTCAACCCGGCCAGCGTCAGCAAAAGGCGGGTCTTAGCGTCCAGCCCGTCGGTGTTGACCGTGTTGCCGAACATCATCTCCATGACCTCTTTGGGCATGGTCGGCCACAACGCCTCAAACCCTTTAGGCGAGAAATTCTCCATCGCCGGGTTCATCGCCTTGGCCATGTCCTGAGCCTGCTTCATCATTAGCTCAAAGGGATTTGTCGGACTGTCTGTCATCGGTACGGCGCGTCCATTTCGAGGTTGCGAGCGATCTCGGCTTCCCAACGTTCACCGTTGTCGAGCAGTTTTTCCTTGTCATAAAACAGCTCTTCGCGGGTTTCCGTCGCGAATTCGAAGTTCGGACCTTCGACAATGGCATCGACCGGACAGGCCTCTTGGCAGAAGCCGCAATAGATGCACTTAGTCATGTCGATGTCATACCGCGTGGTGCGGCGGCTGCCGTCCTCGCGCGGTTCGGCGTCGATAGTGATCGCTTGCGCGGGGCAGACCGCCTCACACAGTTTGCAGGCGATGCAGCGTTCCTCGCCATTGGGATACCGACGCAGGGCGTGCTCGCCGCGGAACCGAGGCGACAGAGGACCTTTTTCGTGCGGGTAGTTCACGGTAGCCTTTGGGGCGAAAAAGTACTTCAGCCCCAGCTTCATGCCGACCCAGAAGTCTTGCAGCAGGAAATACTTGGCAGCGCGGGTATAGTCGATTTGTGTCATATCAGCCTCCTACGCTCCAACGGGCGAACGCACCCCAGAACCAGTCGAACTTTGCTGCGAAGGCCACGAACACCACCCAGACCAGCGAGAAGGGCAGAAACACTTTCCAACCCAACCGCATCAACTGATCATAGCGGTAGCGGGGCGTGATTGCCTTGACCATTGCAAACAGGAAGAAGAAGAACGCCATTTTGGCGACCATCCACAGCACGCCATCGGGCAGACCCGGAATGGGTGACAGCCAACCACCGAAGAACAGCAGCGAGATCAGCGCGCACATCAGGAAGATGGCGATGTATTCCCCAGCCATGAACAGCAGGAAGGGCGTGGCCGAGTATTCGACCTGATAGCCTGCCACCAGTTCCGATTCCGCCTCGGGCAGGTCAAACGGCGGTCGGTTGGTTTCAGCCAGCGCCGAGATGAAAAACAGGAAGACCATCGGGAAATGCGGCAGCCAGTACCAGCTGAAGAAGCCAAACCGACCGTCCTGTGCCTCTACGATGTGTCCAAAATTCATCGACCCGGTCGAGATGATCACACCGATGATGATCAAGCCCAGCGAAACCTCATACGAGATCATCTGCGCCGCAGACCGCAGCGACCCAAGGAACGGATACTTTGAGTTCGACGCCCAACCGCCCATAATCACGCCATAAACCTCCAACGAGGATACGGCAAAGACATAGAGGATCGCGACGTTCAGATCTGACAGCACCCAGCCATCGTTGAACGGGATCACCGCCCAAGCAATCATCGCCAGCACGAAGGATGTCAGCGGCGCCAGCATAAAGACCGTGCGGTCCGCACCCGCTGGGATCACGACCTCTTTCACCACGTATTTCAGTGCGTCCGCCACGGATTGCAGCAGGCCGTAGACGCCAACGACGTTGGGGCCCCTACGCATCTGGACGGCGGCCCAGATCTTGCGGTCGCCATAAACAAGGAACAACAGCGAAATCATCACAAAGGCGACGACGGCCAGCACCTGCGCCAGAATGATGAGGGCGATGCCGCCGGGGGTGTTAAAGAAATCAGCCATTGGTCCTCACACCGTGGGTCGTCAGGGAAGTGTCAGCGGGTCGGATCATTCTGCGGCCATCCTGTCAGTCTTGAGGGCTTGCGCCTGCGCCGACAGCTCGGCCATCAACTGCGAGGCCCGCGCTATCGGGTTTGTCAGGTAGAAATCCTTGATCGCGGGGCGGAAGCTGGCCTTGCCCAGTGGCCCGGCCTCAAGTGGTTGAATTTCATTTTCAATCACTTCGTCAATGCGCGCCAGATGTGGCACCGCTTCGATCAGGGCCGTGCGCAATTGCGCCAGCGAGTCAAAAGGCAGCGCAGCACCCAATTCGGCTGAAAGCGCGCGTAGAACGGCCCAGTTCTCTTTCGCCTCTCCGGGTGCGAACCCGGCCCGCATCGCCAGTTGCGGACGGCCTTCGGTGTTCACGAACAACCCGTTTTCCTCGGTATGGGCCGCGCCCGGCAGGATCACATCGGCGCGGTGCGCGCCCCGGTCACCATGGCTGCCCTGATAGATGACAAAAGCGCCTTCGCCGATCTCGACTTCATCCGCACCAAGGTTATAGATAACGTCCGCCGCATTTACGGCGTCCATCCCTGCATCGTTCGTCGCGTCTACATCCAAGGCGCCCACACGCGCGGCGGCGGTATGCAGGATGATCAGCCCGCTTTCGGTATTGGCGGCAATGGCTTGCGCGGCGGCCAGAACGGCGGCCCCGTCAGCCTCCTGCAGGGCACCTTGCCCGACGATAACCAGCGACGGCTTGCCCTTGATCTCATCATCACCGCCCATATCGACGACCTTTTGCAGCGCCGCCCGGTCATCGCCCAAGTGGTGATAGGGATAGGTCAAATCTGCAGCAGGCCCAACCAAAGCAATATCAGCCCCCTGCGCCCATGCCTTGCGAATACGTGCGTTCAGAACCGGAGCTTCGTCCCGCGGGTTGGTGCCGATCAGCAGGATACGCTCGGCCGTGTCAATATCTTCGATGGCGGCAGTCCCGGCATAGGCCCCACGGTTGCCCGCTGGCAGCTTGGCCCCGTCGGTGCGGCATTCGACAACACCGCCCTGCCCCTCGATCATCTGTTTCAGCGCAAACGCAGCCTCAACCGGGGCCAGATCACCAACGATCCCAGCCGGTTTTTCGGCCCCTTTCAGCGCTTGCGCCGCTTTGGCCAACGCCTCGGGCCACGAGGCTGGGCGGAGCTTGCCGTTCTCGCGTACATAAGGCTTGTCCAGCCGCTGGCGGCGCAGGCCGTCCCAAACAAAGCGCGTCTTGTCGCTGATCCATTCCTCGTTCACACCGTCGTGGTTGCGCGGCAAGAAGCGCATCACTTCACGCCCCTTGGTATCCACGCGAATGTTGGATCCCAGCGCGTCCATAACATCAATGCTCTCTGTCTTGGTCAGCTCCCACGGACGGGCAGTAAAGGCATAGGGTTTAGACGTCAGCGCCCCAACCGGGCACAGATCGATGATGTTGCCCTGTAAGTTCGATTGCAGCGTTTCATTCAGGTACGAGGTGATCTCGGCATCTTCGCCACGCCCGGTCTGCCCCATCTGAGTGATCCCGGCGACCTCGGTCGTGAAGCGCACACAACGGGTGCAACTGATGCACCGGGTCATCGCGGTGCCGACCAGCGGCCCCAGATCCAGATCATCCACAGCGCGCTTGGCTTCTTTAAAGCGCGACCCAGACACTCCATAGGCCATCGCCTGATCCTGAAGGTCACATTCGCCCCCCTGATCGCAGATTGGGCAGTCCAGCGGGTGATTGATCAGCAGAAACTCCATCACCCCTTCGCGGGCCTTCTTGACCATGGGCGAGTTTGTTTTGACCACGGGCGGCTGGCCTTCCGGACCCGGACGTAGATCACGCACCTGCATCGCGCAGGAGGCGGCGGGTTTCGGCGGCCCGCCCACGACTTCAACCAGACACATCCGGCAGTTCCCGGCGATCGAAAGACGTTCGTGATAGCAGAAACGCGGCACCTCGACCCCGGCCTGCTCACAAGCCTGGATCAGGGTCATCGCACCATCGACTTCAATTTCCTGCCCGTCGATATTGATCTTGCGGAGGTCAGACATGGTCTAGTTCGCCCTCAAATACACGCCGATGGCGCTGTTTCTTTCGATTTCCTTCTGCCCCAATGCGCAGAAAGTTTTGGGGTTGTCATACGAGACACCGTTCTGCGCCAGGTATGCTTCGCCTTTTGAGCGCATCCTGTCTTTCTCAGAATCGGATTCCACATAGGCCCGGATTTCCTTGTCCGAGTACCCCAGCTTGTTTGCTTTCGACCGCAAATCCCACATCACGCCAATCGCCTTCAGACGACGCCCACTGATCGAAGGGCAAACCTCTGAAATCTCGTTCGCAATCGCGATATAGTACAGCTCGTTGTCGATTTCTTTGACATCTCGCAAAGGCGGCTTGGCGTCAGCCGGCACCGGCGACGCAAACACGCATATCGCGGCAATCAACGTCGCCGCGCCCAATGCGGACCCTCGCATATTTGCCGGCCCCCGGCATTCAGCGCGCATAGCTGCGTGATATGCGAAACTGCGTGTCATGGACGAAGGCATTTTCCTGCGAATGTCAGTTTGTCGTCGGTGATCCGCAGGTTTTGCGGTTCGGTATCCGGTCCGACCTTCCAGTCAATTCGCGAAGACCCGTATTTTGCGATACAAAACTTGGTGCCTTCGTACCGTCCCGCCTCGCGCGCTCCGTCCAATGAAGCTGAAACACCGTTCACCACGACCGTGAAATCTGTTGGCGCTGTTTTTTTGTCCACGACTTTCGCTTTAGCGCGGAAGTATTGACCGTCGAAAACCACGCGGTCCGACGATGGTGTCACCAAACCACAAGACGCGACAAGCGCAGCCGCGGCACAGACCACCAATGCCCGACCACAGGTTTTCATCCGGCGCGTTTTTCCGGTGACATGATGAACAGCGCTTAACATCAGAACGCGGCCACCATTGCCATAATCCCCATGATGAACATGCACGCCCATCCCAGAACATAAAGAACGCTCCGCAAGCCTGTGTTAGGTTTGCCAATTCCCTGAATGTGAATGACCAGCATCACCAATCGCGCCAAAAGCGCGACCGAGGCCAGCAGATTTACCCAGAACGGGCTTACCGCCATCAGTATGGCCGCAATTGTCACAGCCGCATATGCCGGAAGGGTCTCAGTTCCGTTCAGATACGCTCGGTTCAGTCGATAGGTTTTGTCGGCATAGTCCTGCTCGGGCGTGGAACCCGGAGCCAAGCCTTTTCCTTGCTTTGCCAAAGCCGTGAATGGGGCAAGTAACAACACAACCAGGGTGAAGATCATCAGCGAAACGATCGCATGGCCATATTCTGCAAATACTTCCATAGGTTCTACTCCGCAGCCATTGCACCAAGGCGACCAGACTTCTGGGCCTTGATACGGTCTTCGATTTCGTCCCGGAAATTGCGGATCAGGCCCTGGATGGGCCAAGCCGCAGCATCGCCAAGCGCGCAGATCGTGTGCCCTTCGACCTGTTTGGTCACGTCAAACAGCATGTCGATCTCTTCCAGTTCGGCCTCACCGCGCACCAGTCGATCCATCACGCGCATCATCCAACCGGTGCCTTCACGGCATGGCGTACACTGGCCGCAACTTTCGTGCTTGTAGAATTTCGACAGCCGCCAGATTGCCTTGATGATATCGGTGGATTTATCCATCACAATCACCGCCGCCGTTCCCAGGCCCGAACCTAGATCGTTGCGCAGATAGTCGAAATCCATGATCGCATCGCGCATGTTTTCACCGCGCACGCAAGGAACGGACGAGCCACCGGGGATCACCGCCAGCAGATTGTCCCAGCCGCCGCGAATACCGCCACAATGGGTCTCGATCAGTTCCTCGAACGAAATCGACATCGCCTCTTCGACCACACATGGGTTATTCACATGGCCCGAGATCGCAAACAGCTTGGTGCCCGCATTGTTCTGACGACCAAAGCCTGCGAACCAATCCGCGCCCCGGCGCAGAATGGTGGGCACAACGGCAATGGATTCCACGTTATTCACCGTGGTCGGGCAACCATACAGCCCCGCACCCGCCGGGAACGGAGGCTTCATCCGCGGCATGCCCTTTTTGCCCTCAAGGCTTTCGATCAGGGCGGTTTCTTCGCCGCAGATATACGCACCCGCGCCGTGATGCAGGAACAGATCAAAATCCCAGCCCGAACCGGCGGCGTTCTTGCCCAACAAGCCAGCGTCATAGGCTTCGTCAATCGCAGCCTGTAGCGCCTCACGCTCGCGGATATATTCGCCGCGCAGGTAGACATAGCAGGTATGCGCATTCATCGCGAAGGACGCGATCAGGCAACCTTCGATCAATGTATGCGGATCATGGCGCATGATCTCGCGGTCCTTGCAGGTGCCCGGCTCGGATTCGTCCGCGTTCACAACAAGATAGGCCGGGCGACCGTCGCTTTCCTTGGGCATGAAAGACCATTTCAGACCAGTGGGAAAGCCCGCACCGCCACGACCGCGCAGGCCGGAATCCTTCATCGTCTGGATGATCCAGTCGCGGCCCTTTTCGATCAGGCCAGCGGTGCCGTCCCAATGCCCGCGCGCCTGTGCGCCGCGCAATGTGCGCTCGTGCATCCCGTAGATGTTGGTAAAGATCCGGTCCTGATCCTTCAGCATCGTGTATTACCTTCAGCTGTCCTGACGCATGCGCCAGAGTTGAAAAATGTTGACGCCCGCATAGATGAATCCTGCCAGAGCGGCAAAATCAAAAAGCAACGCATAGCGGCCCGGCAGTCCCAACTGCGGACCAACAAAAGACATAACAAGCCACAGCACCATCGTCGCGGCGATGACGATGCCGATGTGACGGCCCTTTCGGGCTATGGCCTGTTCCTTGTCCTTGTCCATCTCATCCCGATGCCCCGAGTGGGCACCTATCTTAGTCCTCGTTCCCCGCGGCAAGGCTGGTTGCCTGCTCGACCCAGCCGTCGCGTTCGATCCGGCCCTTGAACTTCAGCTGCGTATCCACCCAGGCAATATTCCCGGCCGTCCAGCTTGATATCTGGTCGTAGTGATAGATCCCCAGATCGTTCAGCTTTTCTTCCAGCTTCGGCCCAACGCCCTTCAGCACTTTCAGATCATCCGCCTTACCGTCGCGCGCTTGCGTCAGCGTTTCGGGCTTGTCTTCCGTAGCTTCCTGAGCCTGCTTCGCCGCCGGTTTGCCAACCTCACGCTCTTTCGGAGGTTTAGGAGCAGCCTTGGTCGCCGCCGCCTTGCCATCCTTACCCAACCACGGGGTCAGGATCGGTACCTCGGTTCCGTCGATGCGTTTGACCGTGTCGCCCAGATCATCAGCCAGTTCGACACTCGCATTATGCTCGGGCTTGTCTGCTGCATACTCAGTCAGGCTGCTCAAACCTTTCAGCGGTTCCGCGGCATAGCGACCGTTCTGTGGACCTGGCACCGGCACCTTGCCCGCGGCCAAATCGTCAATGATCTTGCCAAAGCTTTCGGCCGTCAGATCTTCATAATAGTCCTTGCCGATCTGCGCCATGGGCGCGTTGGCACAGGATCCGAGGCATTCAACCTCTTCCCAACTCAACTTACCATCAGCGGACAACTCATGCGGCTTGGCAGCAATCTTTTCTTTGCACACCGCAATCAGATCTTCGGCCCCGCAGATTAAACATGAGGTCGTGCCGCACACTTGGATATGCGCAACTGTTCCAACGGGTTGTAACTGAAACATGAAGTAGAATGAGGCGACCTCAAACACGCGGATATAGGCCATACCCAACATGTCAGCGACGGATTCGATCGCCGGACGGGACAGCCAACCCTCTTGCTCTTGCGCGCGCCACAACAGCGGAATAACCGCACTGGCCTGACGGCCCTCGGGGTACTTGGTGATCTGCGCTTCGGCCCACTGCTGGTTAGCAGCGGTAAAGGCAAAGCTTTCGGGTTGTTCGGGATGAAGACGGCGGAGCATTAGCGGTCAATCTCTCCAAATACGACGTCCATGGTTCCGATAATCGCGGCGACGTCGGCCAGTTGGTGACCCTTGGCGACGTGATCCATGGCTTGCAGGTGCAGGAAACCCGGCGCGCGCAGTTTGGCGCGATAGGGTTTGTTGGTGCCATCGGCGACGAGATAGACGCCGAACTCGCCCTTAGGGGCTTCGACGGCGGCATAGACCTCGCCCGCGGGGACGTGGAAGCCTTCGGTGTACAGCTTGAAGTGATGGATCAGGCTTTCCATCGAGGTCTTCATGTCCGAGCGTTTCGGCGGGGTGATTTTGCCGCGGGCCAGAACGTCGCCCGGGCATTCGCGGATCTTGGCGATGGCCTGACGGATGATGTGCAGCGACTGGCGCATCTCTTCCATCCGAACCAAATAGCGGTCATAGCAATCACCATTCTTGCCGACGGGGATTTGGAACTCGAACTCGTCATAGCATTCATAGGGCTGCGCGCGGCGCAAATCCCAAGCCAGACCCGATCCGCGCACCATTACGCCGGAGAAGCCGTATTTCTGGATGTCATCTTCGGTCACGATGCCAATATCGGCGTTACGCTGTTTGAAGATGCGGTTTTCGGTCAGCAGACCGTCAATATCGTCCAGAACGGCGGGGAATTCGTGGCTCCACGCCTCGATATCGTCCAGCAGTTCTGGCGGCAGGTCCTGATGCACACCGCCGGGGCGGAAATAGGCGGCGTGGAGGCGCGCACCACAGGCACGCTCATAGAACACCATCAGCTTTTCGCGTTCCTCAAACCCCCACAGCGGTGGAGTCAGGGCGCCAACATCCATCGCCTGCGTCGTCACGTTCAGCAAGTGGTTCAGGATGCGCCCGATCTCAGAATACAGAACTCGGATCAGCGAACCCCGGCGCGGTACCTCGACCCCGGTCAGTTTCTCAATCGCCAGACACCAGGCATGTTCCTGATTCATTGGCGCGACATAATCCAGACGATCGAAATACGGCAGGTTCTGCAGATACGTCCGGCTTTCCATCAGCTTTTCGGTACCACGGTGCAGCAGACCGATATGCGGGTCGCAACGTTCAACAATCTCGCCGTCCAGCTCGAGCACAAGACGAAGAACCCCATGGGCCGCAGGGTGTTGCGGGCCGAAGTTAATGTTGAAATTGCGGATCTTCTGTTCTCCGCTCAGCGCGTCCGTGCTGCCGTCATCGTATCTTGAGCCGTCCATCAACGCCCTCGTTTCTTCTTCGCTTCGGCCCGAACCCGGACCTTTTCGGCCTCGGCCGCCTTCGCTGCGGCCCCTGCAAGCAGCACACCCAGCACGCCCAGAACAATCAGTTCGCCTGTCATATCAGCGTCGCTCCATCTCTTGCAGCTTCAGCGCCATCATCCACAGCAGGACAATCACGACCGGAGAAATGATGCACGCAAACGCCCAGTTCTTGTTGATCCCGAAATGCGGCAGCAGCTTGATCATTGGCACAACCGTCGCCACCACCAGAACAATCCAGATCAGGAACTCAAACATGGCGGCTACTCCTGCTTCTCATCCCCTGGCAGAATATAATTCGCACCTTCCCAGGGGCTCATGAAGTCAAACTGACGGTACTCCTGCACCAGGCTGACCGGTTCGTAAACGACACGCTTCTGCGCCTCGTCGTACCGCACTTCGGTATAGCCGGTGGTGGGAAAATCCTTGCGCAGCGGATAGCCGCGGAAACCATAATCCGTCAGAATGCGCCGCAAGTCCGGGTGTCCCGAGAACAGAATGCCGAACATGTCGAACACCTCTCGCTCGAACCAGTTGGCCGAGGGGTGAACATCTGCGATCGAGGGCACCATGTCTTCCTCACGAATGGAAACCCGCAAGCGAATGCGCTGGTTCTGATACATCGACAAGAAGTGATAGACCACGTCGAACCGCTTGGCGCGTTCGGGGTAATCGACGCCCGTAATGTCCACAAGGGTCGCGAACTTGCAATTCTGATCAGACCGCAGGAATTCTACGAACTCCACAAGGCTCGACGGCGCGACATCGACGTTCAATTCGTCATGGGTCACATCCCAGGACAGAACGCAATCAGCCCGTTTAAGCTCCAACTGCGCGCCGAGTTCTTTGAGTGCTTCGCTCATCTTCCCTCTCCCTCAGCGCACGATGGTTCCGGTGCGGCGGATCTTCCGTTGCAACTGCATCAGACCATAAAGCAGAGCCTCGGCGGTCGGAGGGCAGCCGGGGACGTAGATATCCACCGGAACGATACGATCACAGCCCCGCACAACAGAGTAGGAATAGTGATAATACCCACCCCCATTCGCGCAGGACCCCATCGAGATCACATAGCGTGGCTCGGGCATCTGGTCATAAACCTTGCGCAACGCCGGGGCCATCTTGTTGGTCAGGGTTCCGGCAACAATCATCACGTCGGACTGACGCGGAGAGGCGCGCGGCGCGATGCCAAACCGTTCCGCATCATAGCGCGGCATCGAGGTGTGCATCATCTCAACCGCGCAGCAGGCCAGACCAAAGGTCATCCAGTGCAAAGACCCGGTGCGAGCCCAGTTGATGATGTCCTCGGTCGAGGTCAGCAGAAATCCTTTGTCCTGCAATTCAGCATTCAGGGCCTGGGTTGCAACTTCCTTGTCGACGCCTGCGGTATTTGCACCCGTCATCACTCCCATTCCAGGGCCCCTTTCTTCCATTCATAGGCAAAGCCAATGGTCAGAACGCCCAGAAACACCATCATGGACCAGAACCCAACATCGCTGATGTCTTTGAAACCGACGGCCCAGGGGAACAGGAAAGCAATTTCCAGATCGAAGATGATGAAAAGAATCGAAACCAGATAGAACCGAACGTCGAACTTCATCCGCGCATCATCAAAGGCGTTGAAGCCACATTCATATGCGCTAACCTTTTCAGGGTCTGGATTGCGGACGGCCAGAACCACAGCAGCCAGAATCAGAACGATTCCAAGGCCAACGGCAACGGCCAGAAACACCAGAATCGGGAGGTACTCCCGCAACAGGTCTTCCACGTAAAGCTCCTTTCCTGTGCAGCGCTCGCAGCGACGCACCGTCAATTGGCGTGTTGACTGGACATTCTCTATCCCTGCGTGATCAGAGGGTCAACCGAACAGAAGCGCGCAGGCACCTAATATTCCGTTTCCCTCGTGGGATATTGAGTATGTTGGTTCTGTTTGCGCGATAAGTGACTGTTGGAATTCAGACCTTGCTGTTCCAAACAGGTTTTCTTTTGGCAAAAAACGCGCCGATTCCTTCTTGCGCTTCTTCAGTTTCCCAACGATCCACCAGCGCCCGGATCGTCCCGTCGATCACAGTATTGTCAATCGTCGGTCCCAGCATTCGCACCAAAGCTTTGGCCGAGGCCACGGCCCCCGGCGCGCAGGACAGGTATGGCTCGACCTCGGCCTCGACCGCCCCGGCCAGATCATCGGCATTGACCGCGCGGGCAAGCAATCCCAGTTCCACAGCCTCGGACGCTTCAAAAAGACGTGCCGACATGAATACGCGCCGCGCCCGTGCCTCACCCATGCGTGCAACAACATAGGGACCAATGGTCGCCGGGATCAGGCCCAATCTCGTTTCTGTCAGGCCCATTTTCACCGACTGGACGCCAATTGCCACGTCACAAACTGCGGCCATTCCAACGCCCCCTCCAAAAGCGTTGCCCTGAACGGCGCCGATCAACGGTTTCGGCATCGTGTTCAAAGCCTGCAACATTTCGGCCAGCTTACGCGCTTCAACAAAGCGCGTTTCGGGGTCGGCGGCCATTTGATCCTGCATCCAGCTTAAATCGCCTCCGGCGCAGAAGCTTTTGCCCGCGCCTGTCAGGACAACCACCCGCACCGCGTCGTCCTGTCCCAACTGTCCTGCGGCCTGTGTCAGTTCCGATATCATCTGCGCTGACATCGCATTGTGTTTTTCCGGTCGGTTCAGCGTCAGCGTCGCGACGCCGCGCGGGTCCACAGCGATTGAAATGGTGTCGAACATGGCCTTACTTATTCCCCTCGCATGGCGCGCGCCATCTGCGCGGCCTGGTCCACGATCTCGGGGGCGATACCGGTCTCATATCCCAGCCGATGTAAGTGCGACACAACCGTTTCGGTCGCCACATTCCCGGCCGCGCCAGGGGCGTATGGACACCCCCCCAAACCGCCAACCGCGGAATCGAACGTGCGCACCCCCAAAGCGAGGGCCGCGTCTATATTGTCGATCGCCCGTCCGTTGGTGTCGTGAAAATGACCCGCCAGTCTGGTGACGGGCACCCGCTTTTGCACCGCCAAAAGCATATGCGCGACAGTATCGGGCGTGCCCTGCCCGACCGTATCCCCCAGAGACACTTCGTAACAGCCCAGCGCAAACAGCGTATCCGCGACTTCAGCAACTTTTTCAGGGTCTGTCGGGCCATCATAGGGACAGTCCGTCACGCAAGAGACATACCCCCGCACGGGAAGGTCAATATGCCGAGCAGCCTCTAGAATTGGGGTAAACCGCTCGATGGATTCCGCAATCGAGGCGTTGATGTTGGCCTTAGAAAACCCTTCGGAGGCTGAGGCGAAAACAGCAATCTCATCCGCCTTGGCCGCAAGCGCGTCGTCATACCCGCGCATGTTCGGTGTCAGCGCGGCATAGCGCACACCATCGGCACGGGAAATCCCAGCCAGCACTTCGGCACTGCCCGCCATCTGTGGCACCCACTTGGGCGAAACAAAGCTGGCCACCTCGATCCGGTTGAACCCGGCCCGGCTCAGACAATCGACCAACGCGACCTTTTCGGCCACCGGGATTTCCCGCTTTTCATTCTGCAGACCGTCGCGCGGCCCCACTTCGAAGATTTCAACCCGATCACCCATGGCTGCGCCCCTCCCTTATTGCCGCTATGAACCCGACCTTGCCACGTTGACCCCGCGCAGGACAGGTCATTCCTCCTCCAACCGGACCAGAGCGGCACCGGCTTCGACCTGCCCCCCGGCTTCGGCGAGCACTTCGGCAACCACGCCGTCGCGTGCTGCCAACAAGGAATGCTCCATCTTCATGGCTTCCAGAACGGCCAGTCGATCGCCTTCCTGCACCGTTTGCCCCTCTGTCGCGAACATGGCTTTTACTAATCCCGGCATCGGTGCCTCGATCACGTTGGTGTCGCCAACGGCACTTGCGTCGCGGTCCAGAGGATCGACGATATCGAACGATTGCCCATAGTTTTCGAAAACCGTGACCCTCGACCCTGCCACAGTTACGCGCGGCATGGGCTTGCCACCCACGATCCATTTCCCGGCCTTTCGTTCGGCCAGAACCGAGTCGTCCCCCACCCGCCAAAGCTGTCGGTCCGGCCCTTCAACCTGAACATCCAGATCAATCACGTCTTCGGCCTTCAGTTGGGCCGCCCGATGCAGGGGTGCCCAAAGAGAGAACCCACATTCTTCGTTCGTATCCACCAGCCCCAACGCCGTCATCGCCGCCGAAACACAGGTAGACGCCGTAACTGGGACGGGCCTGATGAGCGCGTCCAAGTCCCGCCCGATCAGTCCTGTATCCACATCCCCCGCCGCAAAACCAGTATGCCGCGTCAAAGCCCCCAGAAACCCGAGGTTTGTAACTGTCCCGGCAACTTCGGTACGCGACAACGCCCGATGCAGTTGCTCCAACGCAATCTGGCGTGTTGGCCCGTGCACGATGACCTTGGCGATCATCGGATCGTACCAAGGGCTGATCGTATCGCCCGCCCGAACGCCGCTATCTGCCCGGCAAGCCGTGGGGAACTGCAAATGAGTCAGCTTGCCCGTTGCAGGCAAAAACCCTTTGGGCACATCTTCGGCGTAAAGCCGCGCCTCAAACGCGTGGCCGGTGATCGACAGTTCATTTTGTTTCTTTGGCAGCGTCTCGCCCGAGGCAACCCGCAATTGCCATTCGACCAGATCTACGCCCGTAATGGCCTCGGTCACAGGGTGCTCGACCTGCAAGCGTGTGTTCATTTCCATGAACCAGAACCGATCCGGTCGCAGCCCTTCCGAGGCATCGACGATAAATTCAACCGTGCCTGCGCCCTTGTAGCCAATCGCCTCGGCCGCCCTGACACCCGCCTGCCCCATCGCCTCGCGCATTTCGGGCGTCATACCGGGCGCAGGCGCTTCCTCGATCACTTTTTGATGTCGCCGTTGCAAAGAGCAATCGCGTTCGAACAGATGCACGGCATGCGTTCCATCTCCGAACACTTGCACTTCGATGTGGCGCGGTTTGGCGACGAACTTCTCGACCAGCACGGCATCGTTACCAAAGGCTGTACGCGCCTCGCCACGTGCGCTGTCCAAGGCCGACGCAAATTCCTCGGGCTGCTCAACCAGCCGCATCCCCTTGCCGCCACCTCCGGCAACAGCCTTGATCAGCACCGGATAGCCGATGGTTTCCGCCGCACCGGCCAAATGGTCGGGGTCCTGATTGTCACCGTGATAGCCGGGCACAACCGGCACGCCCGCCTGCTCCATCAAAACCTTGGCCGCATCCTTGAGACCCATCTTGCGGATCGCATCCGCAGAAGGCCCGATAAACGTCAACCCAGCGGCTTCGACCGAATCCACGAAATCCGGATTCTCGGACAAAAACCCATATCCGGGATGGATCGCCTGCGCGCCGGTGTCCAGCGCTGCCTGAATGATCACGTCGCCCTTCAAATAGCTCTCAGCCGGTGCCGCACCGCCGATATGCACGGCCTCATCTGCCATCTGCACATGCTTGGCCGAGGCATCCACATCGGAATATATCGCAACGCAGGTCACACCCAACTTCTGAGCGGTTTCCATCACCCGGCAAGCAATCTCACCCCGGTTGGCAATCAGGATTTTGCTGAACATATTTCTTACTCCTCTGACGCCAAATCTTCGATCAGCCGAAACCGTTCGCAGAGCAATTCCATCTCTGGGTCAAATCCACCGTTGCGCTCAAAGTATCGACTGTGATCCTCCCGCCATCCTTCAAGCGTTTCGTTCTCGCCCTCGGCCAAGGCAAACGCTTCGGTCATGTCACAGAACCGGCTGACCGTAACCTCAAGCGTCTCGATCACCAAAGCTGGACGACCATCCCACTCCAGAGCAATATCGCGCCGCCCGACCACTGGGGTCTCTGCGCTGCCTTCGGGATAGTCACGCAACGCGCCACAGGTTGCAGTTTTCCGGCCTGCGCGCACCAACCCCAACAGTTCAGCACTCATCGGCGCGCTGTCACCGAACTTGAAGGTTTGCGCGCCGGGATAACGAGTCAAAACGTCCTTTAAGGTCATGATGATCACATCCTGAACACGCCAAAACGTGTCTCTTCGATCGGGGCGTTCAAGGCGGCGCTTAGCGACAGGGCCAGCACATCGCGCGATTTGCGCGGGTCGATGATGCCGTCATCCCAAAGCCGCGCCGAAGCATAGAGCGGGTGTGACTGCTCCTCGAACATATCCAGCGTCGGGCGCTTGAATTCGGCTTCTTCCTCGGCCGACCACGTGCCGCCCTGCCGCTCGATCCCGTCGCGTTTGACAGTAGCCAGAACACCTGCCGCCTGCTCACCCCCCATCACCGAGATGCGCGAGTTCGGCCAGGTCCACAGGAACCGAGGCTGATAGGCGCGACCCGCCATGCCGTAGTTTCCCGCGCCGAACGAGCCGCCCACCAGCATCGTGATCTTGGGCACCGAGGTCGTCGCCACAGCCGTCACCATCTTGGCGCCGTGCCGCGCGATGCCCTCATTCTCGTATTTCCGACCGACCATGAACCCGGTGATGTTCTGCAAGAACACAAGCGGCGTTTTGCGCTGCGAACACAGTTCGACAAAATGCGCGCCCTTCTGCGCCGCCTCGGAAAACAGCACGCCGTTGTTGGCGATGATCCCCACCGGGCAGCCTTTGACATGAGCAAAGCCCGTCACCAGCGTTTCCCCGAACCGAGGCTTGAACTCATCGAAGCGCGACCCGTCGACCAGACGCGCAATCACTTCTCGAATATCATAAGGTGTACGCAGGTCGGCGGGGACGACACCCAGAATTTCCTCAGGATCATAAGCAGGTTCTTCCACAGCCTCGAACCGTAGGCCGGGCATCAGCCCGGCACTGCCCAAAGACCCAATGGCGCGCCGCGCCAAAGCCAATGCGTGCGCGTCATCTTCAGCCAGATAATCCGCAACACCAGACAGGCGCGTATGAACATCCCCGCCGCCCAAGTCCTCGGCGCTGACGACCTCACCCGTCGCAGCCTTTACCAGAGGCGGCCCGGCCAAAAAGATCGTACCCTGTTCTTTCACGATAATCGTCACATCCGACATCGCGGGCACATAGGCCCCACCCGCCGTGCATGACCCCATCACAACCGCGATCTGAGCAATGCCCTTGGCGCTCATCCGCGCCTGATTATAGAAAATACGGCCAAAATGGTCTCGGTCGGGAAAGACCTCATCCTGATTGGGCAGGTTCGCACCTCCGCTATCGACCAAATAGATGCAGGGCAGATGGTTTTCCTCGGCAATCTCCTGCGCCCTCAGGTGTTTTTTGACCGACATCGGATAGTATGTACCGCCCTTCACAGTGGCATCGTTGCACACCACCATGACCTCGCGCCCCTGCACCCGGCCAATCCCCGCGATCACCCCGGCACAAGGCGCGGCGTCGCCATACATCCCATGCGCCGCCGTCGCGCCGATCTCCAGAAACGGAGACCCCGCGTCCAGCAAATTCGCCACCCTGCGCCGAGGCAGCATCTTGCCCCGAGACACATGCCGCGCGCGGGATTTTTCGCCGCCGCCCATGCGGGCCGCTTCGGCGGCTTCGGAGATCTGTGCCAGCGCGTCCAGATGGGCGGTGCGGTTTGCCTTGAAGCCCTCAGAGGCGGGCATGGCTTTGGATGTGAGTTTCATTTACGTTGTCTCCAATTCCAACTTCGCACGACGCTTCAATTCCTTCCGAATGACCTTCCCTGTCACCGTCATCGGCAATTCCTCCAGAAACGCCACCTCGCGCGGGTAGGAATATTGCGCCAGACGGGCCTTTACCCACTCCTGCAACTCCGTGCCCGTCGTCTCAGCCCCCGGTTTCAACACCACATACGCCTTGACAATCTCGGTCCGCAGCGGGTCGGGTTTGCCGACCACGCCCACGGTCGCCACCGCAGGGTGAGTCAGCAGGCAATCCTCGATTTCGGCGGGGCCGATGCGGTATCCGGCAGAGGTGATCACGTCGTCATCTCGTCCCACGAACCGTAGATAGTCGCCCTCCCACACGCCACGATCACCGGTGATCAGCCAGTCGCCCCGGAATTTCTGCACAGTCTCCTCGGGCCGGTTCCAGTACTCCAGCAACATCGAGGCCGAGCCGCGCCGGATGGCAACGTTGCCTTCTTTGTCCGTTGGCTGGCCCATGTCATCAATCACCGCCACCTCATGCCCCGGCACCGGTTTCCCGATACAGCCGGGCCGCACCGGGAAATCTTCGGCGCAGGACGACACGACCATGTTACATTCGGTCTGGCCGTAGAATTCGTTGATCGTCAGGCCGAATGCCTGCTGCCCCCAGGCCAGCATCTCGGCCCCCAGCGGCTCGCCGCCCGACGCGACCGAGCGTAGGCCGGGGACGGCCTGACTTGCCGCTTTCAGCATCCGCAACGCGGTGGGGGGAAAGAACACGTTGCGCACTCCGCCGCGCGCGATCACGTCAGCGCAGACTTCTGGGGTAAATTTCTCAAGCCGCGCGGCAACCACCGGGATGCCCAGCGCCAGACCGGGCATCAGCACATCGAACAACCCGCCAATCCATGCCCAGTCGGCAGGGGTCCAAAGGCAATCGCCGTCGCGTAGGTGATTGTGGCTTATGGATACGCCCGGCAGGTGCCCCGTCAGAACCCGGTGCCCGTGCAGCGCCCCCTTGGGGCTTCCGGTTGTGCCCGAGGTATAGATCAGCACCGCAGGATCCTCGGGGCCCGTATCAGCAAAGGAAACCGGGTCATCCGAAGGTACAATCCGGTCAACCCGCACCGAGTGTGCCAAAGCGCCCAACAGTTCCTCGCCTTCTGCATCCGTCAAAACTATCTGCGCACCTGCATCCCGAACCCTTGAGGCCAGCGCATCATGTTTGAATAGCTTAAATAGCGGAACCGAGATCGCGCCGATTTTCCAGATCGCCAAATGCGCTGCGGCGCACCATGGCGATTGGCTGAGAAGTACACCCACCCGGTCGCCTCGTTGCACAGATATCAGAAGATGGCGTGCGATACCGTCCGCCATTCGCTGCAAGCGGTCAAAGGTGACGTCGTCCTGCGTACCCCCGGTCAGGTCGCGAATAGCCACGCGATCACCCGGTTGCGACAGACATTGCCGCGCCATGTTCAATCGGTCGGGAATCACCCAGCCACCACCGGGCTGCATTCCGGGTATGCGCCTAGCGGGACACATTGCCGAAACCCTTTGTTTTCATGACATTTCTTTGGCGATGGGCGCGTTGGCCAATCACACGAACTTGATACAGATCAGAGTTGGCAGCGGACCGTTTGTGCAAAACGCCAGCATCAACAAACCTAAAGGCAGTAAAATGACCAACAAACTCGCCGCTCTGACCCTCTCCACCGCGCTTGTCGCACTGGCTGTCCCGGCTTTCGCCCAATCTCAGGGTGATTGGACCGTCGGACTTGGTGTGGGCTATCTCGACCCGAAATCCGACAACGGCACGCTGAGCAATGGCGCCAGCGTCGAGGTTGACTCGGACACGCGCCCGATCTTCACGGTAGAATACTTCGTTCGTGACAACCTTGGCATCGAATTGCTGGCTGCAACGCCCTTCAGCCATGACATTACCCTGGCTGGCAGCATCGACGGCGGGACCGTCAAGCACTTGCCGCCTACACTGTCGCTGAACTATCACTTCCCGACCAACAGCGCGTGGAAGCCTTACGTTGGCGCTGGTATCAACTATACCGTCTTCTTTGACGAAAGCTCGGCTCTGGGCGATCTGGAACTGGATGACTCGGTTGGTGTCTCTCTGCAGGCTGGTCTGGATTACATGGTCACCGAAAAAGGCGCCGTGCGTCTGAACGTGCGCTGGTTCGACATCGACTCTGATGTCAGCCTCGACGGAAACAACCTCGGTACTGCCGAGATTGATCCGTGGCTGGTCGGCGTTTCCTACGTCCATCGCTTCTGATCCTTCGAAGAAACGCCCCGCAGTTCCCTCGTCTGCGGGGCGCTTTTCCATCACTCCATCCCGCTCATCAGTTCCCGGCCGATCAGCATCCGGCGGATTTCACTGG
The DNA here is from genome assembly GCF_013031225.1 of Ruegeria sp. HKCCD7221. Taxonomy (NCBI): domain Bacteria; kingdom Pseudomonadati; phylum Pseudomonadota; class Alphaproteobacteria; order Rhodobacterales; family Roseobacteraceae; genus Ruegeria; species Ruegeria sp. HKCCD7221. Next base: position 281,113 of record NZ_WPZE01000001.1, on the reverse strand, counting down.
TGCCCGCGCCAATCTCCATCAGCTTGGCATCGCGGAAAATCCGGCTGACCGGCGCATCCGACAGGAACCCCGCCCCGCCCATCGCCTGCACCGCCTGATGCGCCTGCGTCATCGCCGCCTCGGACGCGTAAAGGCAGCACGCCGCCGCATCCTGACGCGTCACATCCCCACGATCACACGCCTTGGCCACTTCGTACACATAGGCGCGGGCTGAATTCATCGCCGTATACATATCCGCGATCTTTCCCTGCATAAGCTGGAAGCTACCGATGGGTTTCCCGAATTGCTTACGCTCGGCCAGATAGGGCATGATCTCATCCAGACAGGCGGCCATGATGCCGGTACCGATTCCGGCAAGCACCACACGCTCATAGTCCAGGCCAGACATTAGAACCGCGACACCCTTCCCTTCTTCGCCAAGCACATTTTCAAACGGCACTTCGACGTCTTCAAAGACCAGCTCGGCCGTATTCGACCCGCGCATCCCCAACTTGTCGAAATGGGGTGAGGTGGAAAAGCCGGTCATCTCTTTCTCGATCAGAAAGGCGGTTATCCCACGCGACCCGGCCTCTGGGTCAGTCTTGGCGTAAACGACCAGAGTATCCGCGTCCGGTCCGTTGGTGATCCAGTATTTGCTGCCGTTCAGACGGTAGTGATCATTGCGCTTCTCGGCCCGCAACTTCATCGACACCACGTCGGACCCTGCCGACGCCTCGGACATCGCCAGTGCTCCCACATGTTCACCCGAAATCAGGCGCGGCAGGTATTTCGCCTTTTGTTCATCCGTTCCGTTCAACTTGATCTGATTGACGCACAGGTTCGAGTGAGCGCCATAAGACAGTGATACCGAAGCCGAAGCCCGGGCAACCTCTTCGACGGCGACGGTATGGGCCAGATACGACATGCCCACCCCGCCAAATTCTTCGGGCACCGTTATGCCCAACATCCCCAAATCGCCCATTTCCTTCCAAAGCTCATTGGGAAACGCGTTCGAGACATCAATCTCGGCGGCCTTCGGCTTGACCCGCTCCTGCGCCCAGCGGTGAACCATTTCACGCAGGGCATTCACATCCTCGCCCAGATCAAACTGCATGGTAGCCGCGAACATACGCGATCTCCTCCCTCGCATTAATGAACAGTTGTTCAATAAGTATCAGCGAATCTTTTCCGGGTCAACGACGGCCACGCAGAAACACACCACCGACCCGTCAGGGGTGGTGATGTCAAAGCATCAAGCGTGCGCTTTCAGCGCACTCCTTTGGATTACGATTGGTAGACCGCCCCGACCTCGGCTCGGATGATCCGTGCGATCAGTCGGCAATCATCTAGAGAGAATGTCAGCGGCACGCGCATGTCCATGATCCCGGCCAGCACCCGGTCACTGGCGGGCAAAGGCGCGCTGTCGGCGTAGCGCCAGCTATCATAGCGCGAGGTAAACCCAGTGGGCTCGGCCCCGCCGAACCACTTCAACTCGACCCCGCGCGTAGCACAGCGGCGGATCACTTCGGCAATACGCTCGGATGACCAGTCCAACAGCAGGAACTGAATGGACGAGCCCACATAGGTCTCACCCTCGGGCCGCTCGACAATCGTCAAGCCGGGCGTTCCGCGCAGCCCCTTTTCAATCTCGGCATAACGCTCATTCCAACGCGCGACCTGTCTATCCAGATCCCGCAGTTGAGGCCGCAGGATCGCCGCCCGCAGATTATCCATCCGACCCGAAACATTGGGCGTGGTGTACTTGATCCTCTCAAAAGCCTCAGGTCCCGGCGCGGCCAGATGGCGTTCGTACAGCATATAGGATCCCGACAGCATCGTGGCCTTGGCTGCCAACTCCTCATCATCTGTGATCAGCAAGCCGCCCTCGCCCGAGTTCACGTGCTTGTAGGTCTGGCAAGAATAACACCCGATGGCCCCCTGCCGCCCCGACAGTTGCCCGCGCCACGCGGCACCCATCGTATGCGCGCAATCCTCGATCACGGTCACACCCGCGGCGTCGCACATCTGCATCAGCCGATCCATGTCACACAGATGCCCGCGCATGTGGCTGAGCATCAGCACCCGCGCCTGATCAAGCTTGCTCTCAAGATCATCCAGATCAATTACCAGCCCTTCGGTCACGCCCACGAACACGGGCTTTGCCCCGACCGAGGCAATCGACCCCGGCACAGGGGCCAGCGTGAAGGCATTGGTCAGAACCGGATCACCGGGCTGCACACCCACCGCACGCAATGCGGTCGCCAGCGCATAGCCGCCCGACGACACGGCCAGACAGTATTTCGCCCCCATCTGCGCGGCAAATTCCTGCTCCAGCAAAGCAGTTTCGCCCAGCTCTCCGGGCGTCACGTTATAGCGATGCAACCGCCCGTGACGCAGAACCGCCAATGCGGCCTCGATCGCTTCGTCGGGGATGGGTTCCTGTTGCGTGAAACTGCCAGTGAATGTCTCGGTCATACGCCCGTTCTGAGGCCGCGCGTGCGCAGCGTCAAGGGCTTACGCCACCGCTCCGATAAGGCTGGTCACAACCTCGGGCAGATCATCGAAGTGATGCAGCAACGCTTCGGGCTCAAGCGCGGCCATATCCGCGCCCGACGGACCAAACGTCACCAACACCGAAGGAACCCCAGCGGCGCGCGCTGTATTGCGGTCAGTATCGGAATCTCCGATCAGCACACAAAGATCGGGGTGCCCCCCTGCCCGCCGCGCGGCCTCGCGCAGAGGTTCGGGATCGGGCTTACGAACCGGCAGGGTGTCGGCCCCCACCAATGATGCGAACTGCTCCCGCACGCCCATCTGGGTCAGCAACTGATCGGCAAGAGCTTCGGGCTTGTTCGTGCAAATCCCCACGCCGTACCCCGCGACCTTCAATGCCTCAACCGCATCAAGTGCACCTGGGTAGAAATGCGTATGGGTATCAATGGCCTGCGCATATGCGTCCAACAGCATTGGATAATATACCTGAATCGCCTGTTCATCATAAGCCCCGACACGCTTCAATCCGTGCGTCAGCATCATCCGGCCACCCCGCAGCGCGACCGCAGCATCCTGCCCGTGAACCAGAACATCCCCGTGCCCCATATGGCGGAAACAGTGGTTCGCGGCTTCAAGCAAATCACCCGAGGTATCGGCCAATGTCCCGTCCAGATCGAAGATAACCGTTCGCATCGCGCCTCCTGCTTCGGCGGTTTTTCGCCGTATCCTGTTGCAAACGGCAATCTTGTTTGATTGCTGAACCGCTTGCGCCTTTGCCCTCAGCGGATAAAACGGACCGCAACAAAACACAAAGAGAAAACGATTTCATGAGCACCGCCCTTGTCATCCTTGCCGCAGGTAAAGGCACCAGGATGAATTCGGACATCCCCAAGGTCCTTCATCCAATTGCCCAGACACCGATGCTGGTTCACACCATGCGCGCCGGATCGGTTCTATCGCCCGAGCGCACCGTGATCGTCACCGGGCACGGGTCGGAGGCTGTGGCGAAAGTGGCGACCGCCGAAGACGAAACAGCCCGGATCGCGGAGCAGACCGAACAGTTGGGCACCGCTCATGCCGTCGCTCAGGCACGCGCTGCGCTGGAGGGGTTCAAGGGCGACGTGGTGGTTTTGTATGGCGACACTCCGTTCCTTCAACCCGAGACACTGGAACGGATGATCGAGGCGCGCGCGCAAAACGATCTGGTTATCCTCGGGTTCGAAGCCGCCGATCCCGCGCGCTATGGTCGCTTGGTCATGAACGAAGATCATCTTGAGCGGATTGTCGAATTCAAGGATGCTTCAGATGAAGAACGCGCGATAACCTTTTGCAATTCCGGTCTTTTGGCGTGCGACGCAGAGGTGTTGTTTTCCCTGATCGACGCGGTGGGTAACGGCAATGCGGCCGAGGAATACTACCTGACCGACGTCGTGGAAATCGCCCGCAGCCGTGACCTGAAAGTCACCGCAATTGCCTGCGACGAGGCCGAGACGCTGGGGGTCAACTCGCGCGCTGATCTTGCCGCTGCCGACGCTGTATTCCAAACCCGCGCGCGGTCAGAACTGCTGGGCCTTGGCGTGACTTTGATGGCCCCTGAGACCGTTTATCTTGCCGCTGACACGATCATCGGACGCGACACGGTTATCGAACCGAATGTGGTATTCGGCCCCGGCGTCACGGTCGAAAGCGGTGCGACGATCCGGGCGTTTTCGCATCTTGAGGGCTGTCACGTTAGCCGAGGCGCTGTCATCGGCCCCTATGCCCGCCTGCGCCCCGGCGCGGAACTGGCCGAGAACACACGCATCGGGAATTTCGTCGAAATCAAGAATGCCGAGATCGCCGAAGGCGCGAAGGTCAATCACCTTAGCTATATCGGGGATGCCTCCGTTGGCGCGGATTCGAATATCGGGGCGGGTACGATCACCTGTAATTATGACGGGGTGATGAAGCACAAGACCACGATAGGTGAAAATGTCTTCATCGGATCGAACACCATGCTTGTTGCACCCGTGACCGTGGGCGACGGAGCCATGACAGCGACCGGCACCGTGGTCACGCGCGACGTCGAGCCCGACGCTCTGGCTGTGGCGCGCGCCAAGCAGGACAACAAACCCGGCTATGCGCGCAAATTGTTTGAGATGCTCAAGGCGAAGAAGGCTCGCCGCGATAAAGGAGCCTGACCTATGTGTGGAATTGTAGGCGTTCTGGGGCAGCACGAAGTCGCCCCCATTCTGGTTGAGGCGTTGAAACGTCTGGAATATCGCGGCTATGACAGCGCCGGGATTGCAACGGTGAACGGCGGTGACCTGGGGCGTCGCCGGGCCGTGGGAAAGCTGGTGAACCTCAGCGATCTGCTGGTGCATGATCCCCTGCCCGGCAAGTCCGGCATCGGCCATACACGCTGGGCCACCCATGGCGCACCTTCTGTGACGAACGCGCATCCGCATCAGGCGGGTCCAGTGGCCGTCGTACATAATGGCATCGTCGAAAACTATCGCGATCTGCGCACAGAGCTGGCCGAACATGGCGTAGGCTTCATGACCGAAACCGACACCGAAACTGTCGCGCTGATGGCCGAGCACTACCTGTCAACGGGGCTTTCTCCGGTTGAGGCGGCCTTTAAAACAATCGACCGGTTGGAAGGCGCATTTGCTCTGGCATTTCTGTTTGAAGGGCAAGAGGACCTGATCATCGCCGCGCGCAAGGGATCGCCGCTGGCGATCGGGCATGGGGATGATGAGATGTTCGTTGGTTCGGATGCGATCGCGCTGGCGCCGCTGACGGATCGCATCACCTATCTTGAAGAAGGCGACCGCGCGGTGCTGACCCGCACCACGTTGGAAATTCGTAACGAAGCGGGCGATCTCGTCAACCGCGACGTCCGCCGGATCAAGCTGGAAACTGCGCGCGCTGACAAAGGAGGACATAAGCACTTCATGGCCAAGGAAATCGCGGAGCAGCCCGTGGTCGTGGCCGAAGCAATCAGTTCGTATTTGCCCACTGGCGGTGATGAGATTGCCCTTCCCGAAGAACTGGACTTTACCAAACTCGACCGTATGACGATGGTTGCGTGCGGCACCGCCTTTTATGCCTGTTTGACCGCCAAGTACTGGTTCGAGAAACTGGCCAAAATGCCGGTTGAGGTCGATATCGCCAGTGAATTCCGGTACCGGGAACCTCCGATCAGTGACCGGACCGCGGCGCTGTTCGTTAGTCAGTCCGGTGAAACGGCCGATACGTTGGCGGCCCTAAGGTACTGTGAAGGCAAGGCGGACAAGATCATTTCGGTGGTCAATGTCCCCGAAAGCTCAATCGCGCGCGAAAGCGATGTGACGCTGCCCATTCATGCCGGGGTCGAGATCGGAGTGGCCTCGACCAAGGCTTTCACATGCCAATTGAGCGTGTTGCTGATGCTTGCACTAAAAGCCGCCTCGGATCGCGGGACGTTGACGGCAGAAGAACTGGCCGACCACGCCGCCGCATTGCGCGGCTTGCCTGCGGTGCTCAACGTCGCGTTAGAGCAGAACGACGCGATCCGCGCGTCTGCCCAACGACTGTCCGAGGCACGGGACGTTTTGTTTTTGGGGCGCGGCCTGATGTATCCGCTGGCCATGGAAGGCGCACTAAAGCTAAAGGAAATCAGCTATATACACGCCGAAGGTTACGCGTCTGGCGAGCTGAAACACGGCCCAATCGCCCTGATCGACAAACATATGCCGGTGGTTGTGATGGCACCGCGTGACGCGGTTTTCGACAAAACCATATCGAACATGCAAGAAGTGATGGCACGCAAAGGCAAGGTTATTCTGATATCGGATGGCGACGGGATCGCCGAGGCTGAGGACGGCGTCTGGAGCACGATCCGCATGCCACTTGTTCACGAAAGCCTCGCCCCGATCCTCTATTCGGTTCCTGCGCAGTTGCTGGCGTATCACACGGCCGTCGCCAAGGGCACAGACGTGGACCAGCCACGCAATCTGGCGAAATCTGTTACGGTGGAGTAGCGATCCGTGGACGCCTATCTGGATCAGATCAAGGAACATGCCGATCCCGAGCGCGCCACGCAGATGGCGGCCTATCACAAGGCCGCCCGTCCTTACTTAGGGGTCGCAAACCCTATCTTGAACGACCTGACAAAAGCGTGGCGGCGAGACCTTGACGTGGCCTCTCGGGTCCAATTGGCCGATGACCTGTGGCAGACAAACATTCATGAGGCACGCTTAGCCGCCGCCAAATTGCTGACACAGGCGCGCATTCGGCCGGATGATGCGGCTTGGGAAGTACTGCAAAGCTGGTTGCCGGATTTCGATGCCTGGGCCGTTGCGGACCACGCGTGCATGGCCATGCAAAAGCGGCTGTCAGCCGACCCAGAAAGGCTGGATCAGGTCGGAGGCTGGACATCCTCAGACCACATGTGGACACGTCGCGCGGCATTGGTGGCAACCCTGCCATGGACCAAGCAAAACCACCCCAAGCCGGATGATCTGGACCGCCGGGATCGTATTTTGACCTGGGCCGCAGGATATGTCCCCGACCGTGATTGGTTTATCCAGAAGGCCATCGCATGGTGGTTGCGCGAGCTTTCCAAGCACGACCCATCCCGTGTTGTCGCGTTCCTACAAACATATGGGGATGCAATGAAACCCTTTGCGCGCAAAGAGGCCGGAAAGTACCTGAAGGATCAGTTTGAGTAGACCTCAAGCTCGACCAATTCATCGAAAGGCAGCAGCAATGCCCGCATCGCGTCCAACGACAAACGGCTGCCCCCGCCTTCCGGCCCAGAAGCAGGCACCAGCGTAATGTAGGCCTGAGCGCCAGTTCTTGGAACGACCACCCGCCCGGTGAATTCGGTGTCGACCAGCGGTGTTTCCAACCAGCGCCCCAGTGTTGTGGGGTCACCCAGACTGGCCACAGTGGTTTTCGGACCAACCCAACTGGGGGCAGCCACAGCAACAGGTTCGGGGTCAGCTACGTCAGCGACTTCTACTGCTTCGGGCTCGGCTTGAGCCTTCTCACCGTCGCCGCCAAAGACGCGATCTGTCGTGGACCGGACGGTGTCGCATCCCGCAACAACTGCAAACAAAACAATAAATGCAATCCTCATACTGGTAATCTACCGTTCCAACGGCCTCTGATCTAGACCAAAGCACAGTTCGCCCTTGTCGCAGCGGGGTCACCGCTTTACCTATGGTGCATGACTGCTGCTCCACTAATCGACCCGTTTGCCCGTGCAATCACCTACTTGCGTGTTTCCGTCACGGACCGCTGCGACTTTCGCTGTGTTTATTGTATGTCCGAAGACATGAAGTTCCTGCCCAAAAAGGACCTTCTGACTTTGGAAGAACTGGACCGGATGTGTTCGACCTTCATCAACATGGGCGTCGAAAAGCTGCGCATCACAGGGGGTGAACCTTTGGTGCGCCGGAACATCATGGCGTTCTTCAACGCGATGACACGCCATCTGGAAAGCGGGGCACTTAAGGAGTTGACCCTTACCACCAACGGATCGCAACTTCATCGTTTCGCAGACGACCTCTACGCAGCCGGCGTGCGCCGCGTGAATATCTCGCTGGATACGCTGGACGAGGACAAATTCGCCCAGATCACACGCTGGGGACGCCTGAAACAGGTCTTGAAAGGCATTGACGCAGCTCAGAAAGCCGGGCTGCGCATCAAGATCAACGCCGTTGCCCTTAAGGGTTTCAACGAAGAGGAGCTTCCCCAAATCACGCGGTGGTGCGCCGAGCGTGACATGGATCTAACCTGGATCGAAGTCATGCCCATGGGTGATATCGGCAATGAAGACCGCCTTGATCAGTACTGGTCGCTGAAGGACGTGCGCAAAGAGTATGAAAACCACTACACAGTCTCTGATCTGGCCGAGCGCACGGGCGGACCGGCGCGCTATGTGCGGCTAGAGGAAACCGGACAGAAAATCGGGTTCATTACACCGCTGTCCCACAATTTTTGCGAAAGCTGCAACCGTGTACGCCTGACCTGCACCGGTGAATTGTATATGTGCCTTGGTCAGGAAGACATGGCCGACTTGCGCAGCTCACTTCGGGATCATCCCAACACCGAAGAGCCGCTGGAACACGCGATCCGCGCGGCCATCAATCTGAAACCCAAGGGCCACGATTTCGACTATTCCCGCCAGTCCGTCGACGGAAAGATGAGCCGTCACATGAGTCACACAGGCGGCTGACATGCCCGATCATTCAGAACGGCCGACGCTGCTATACACCCTGTATTGCGGCCTGACCGGCGTTGCCGCGCCAATCGTTTGGCAGACGGTTCGAAAGAAACTACAGGCCGCTGATGTCCCGGTTGAGCGTCAACACGAACGGCTGGGCCATGCAAGCCTGCCGCGACCAAATGGCCAACTGATCTGGTTTCATGCGGCAAGCGTCGGCGAAACCCTGTCCGTCATCACCCTGATCAAACGCCTGGGTCAGCGCTTGCCCCAGGCCGAGTTCCTCATAACGTCCGGCACACCGACCTCAGCCGCGTTGATCGCAAAGCGGATGCCCCCGCGCACGAGCCACCAATTCCCACCGCTTGACACGTCCGGACCCGTTCAGCGCTTCCTGACCCATTGGCGACCGGACGCTGGTATTTTCGTCGAAAGCGAAATCTGGCCCCGGCTCATCGTTGAAAGTGCAGATCGCAAGATCCCGCTGGCCTTACTGAACGCCCGCCTCTCAGACAAATCTGTCGAGGGATGGAAAAAGCGACCAGTAACCGCACATTTCATTCTGGATAAGTTCAGTCTGTTCCTGACCCAAAATGACAAGGCGGCCGAAAACTTGCGCCAAATGGGTGCTGCACCGGAACGGGTTCAATCAGGCACCAACCTCAAGGCTATGTCCGACCCCCTGCCTGTTGACCAGAACACTGTATCGCAAATCCAAAACCAGATTTCAGGCCGCCCCGTGTGGATCGCCAGTTCCACCCATCAGGGCGAGGAAGACGCCGTTCTTGCCGCACATGCACAGTTGCTCAAACAACGCCCCGACTTGCTATTGCTTCTGATCCCCCGCCACCCGGAACGCCGGGACGAAGTTCACGCCCTTATCAAACAAACCGGACTAACGGCCGCGTTTCGGTCCTCTGACCAAGCAATCACGGACACAACACAAATCTACGTGGCAGACACTTTAGGGGAAACCGGCACGTGGTACGCAATCTGCCCCATCGTGTTCCTTGGCGGCTCATTGAAGGAAATCGGAGGACACAATCCCTTCGAACCCGCACAAGCCGGCGCTGCAGTCATCACCGGGCCCGGCTATTACAATTTCGCTGAAACATTCGCGCCCCTGATCGAAACCGGAGGTGCGGTGGAAATAAACTCTGCCCTGCAACTGGCAGCTATCGTTGACAAATGGCTATCTGACCCAAGCGCACTGAATTCAGCACGGGCAGCCTCGAAATCCTGCGTCAATACGCAGAAATCGGCCCTGAATGATGTCGTCGAAACCCTATGTACCAGGCTTGATCTACGGCCTCAGGATCCCTCTTCATCTGGCTAAAAATATCCCGGGGGTGTGGGGGCAGCGCCCCCACCCACGCTGCCATTCACGCAGCGGGCATTCGCTGTTCAACAATCTCTGCCCACCAACTGCAACCGGCAGGAATCGCCTCGTCGTTGAAATTGTATTCCGGGTGATGCACAGCCGCTGAATCGCCGTTTCCAACCAGAATATAAGCCCCCGGTCGCTCCTCCAGCATAAAGGCAAAGTCCTCGCCCCCCATGACCAACGGTGCCTCAGCGCACTCACCGGCCACGGATCGCGCGACATTCGCTGCAAAATCAGTTTGCTCATCGCTGTTCACCATCACGGGATAGCCGCGGTAATACGTTACTTCTGCCGCTCCGCCGAATGTGGCGGCAACCCCGTTGCAAATTTCACCGATCCGCTTTTCAGCCAGCCCCCTCATCGCTTCGCTCATCGTGCGCACCGTACCTTTTAACCTGACCGTCTGCGGGATCACGTTGAAAGCTGTCGAAGACGTTTCAAAAGACGTGACCGACACGACAATCTGATCAATGGGATCAGCATTGCGCGACGCAATGGTCTGCAAGGCCATGACCGCTTGCGCGGCAAGGACAGTCGTATCGACTGTTTCATGTGGCTTGGCCGCGTGGCCCCCTTTACCTTCGAATATGATATCAAACTGGTCGGTCGCGGCAAAAAAGGCACCGGGGCGTATGGCAAAGCTTCCGACCGGACGTCCGGGCCAGTTATGCATCCCATAAACTTCCTGAATGCCCCAGCGGTCCATCATCCCGTCTTCGCACATCTCACGACCACCACCGCCGCCCTCTTCGGCGGGCTGAAAGATGACAACGACAGTGCCATCAAAATTTCGCGTCTCCGAGAGGTACTTCGCCGCCCCCAACAGCATCGCCGTATGACCGTCGTGCCCGCAGGCATGCATGGCGCCCTCAGTCTTGGACGCATAGTTCAGCCCCGTCGCCTCATGAATCGGCAGCGCGTCCATATCAGCCCGCAATCCGATCACCTTGCCCTTTGTATCGACCTTGCCTTTGATGATGCCCACGACACCCGTGCGCCCGATCCCGGTCACGACCTCGTCACAGCCAAATTCCCTCAGCTTTTCCGCGACCAAAGCACTGGTGCGATGGGTTTCGAACAGAATTTCGGGATTCTGGTGGATATCACGCCGCCACTCGGTGATTTCGTTTTGCAGTTCCGCGAACCGGTTCTTTATCGGCATGTCTACCTCCCATATTGTTCTTGTTCCCTGCTCTTGGCAGTCAATCCAGTGCAGCAGGTCGCAACGCACCGGACAAGATAACTATCATGATTGCAAGCGGCAGCAGGGCCATAAACGCCAACCGCAATGTAAGCATCTCTGCCAAAAACCCAATAAGCGGAGGCCCGATCAACAACCCGCCATATCCCAATGTGGCCACGCTTGCGATTGCTTGGCCGGGCGGGACATATGGATCGTTGGCCGCTCGGCTGAACGCTAAGGGCATAATGACTGCATAACCGATGCCCATCAGTGCAAAGCCTGCCAGCGCCAATTGGGGCTGCACCGCCGAAACGACGCCCAGAACACCCAATGCCGCGCACACGCCACCAAACCTGGCCGTCGCAACAGGCCCAAACCGGGCGATGACGACGCCTCCGGCCAACCGAAAGGCGACCATGGTGACTGAGAATACAGCGTACCCCAAGGCCGCGATACTCTCGGCTGCGCCCGTCACGTCCCGCAGGAAAATCGCGCTCCAGTCTGCAACCGCGCCCTCGCCCAATGCACCGCACAGGGCTGTGAATCCGACAAGGATCAGTGCCCCGGATGGCAGGGCAAAAACCGCCCCGCCGGGCGAAGCCGCCCTGCGCGACGTCCAGCGCACCCAAGACAAAACCAGCGCCAAACCAACCACAGCACCGCCCGCCAAAAGAAAGTGCTGCATTACAGTCATACCAAGCTGCACGGCACCGTACCCACTCAGCGCACCCAGCCCGGCCCCAAGGCTCCACATCGCGTGAAACGAAGACATGACGGGCTTGTCATAGGCTTGTTCAACTTCAGCAGCCCATGCGTTCATCGCGACGTCCATCGACCCGTGAAACGCCCCGAATATGAATAAAAAGGCCGCCAGCGCCCAAAAACTACCGGCAACAGCCAACAGAACCAGCGAAAGCGTGTAGAGAACCGCGATGACTCGCGTGATGGACACCGCCCCAAACTTATCCGTCAAACGACCGGTTATAGGAAAGGAACAAACGGCCCCAGCCGCCATGAACAGCAAGCCAAGGCCCAAAGCCTCGTGCGTCAGGTCCAGCCTGTCCCGTACCGCGGGGATACGGGATGCCCATATACCGAACAACGCACCATTTAGGATGAACATGGCGGCTACAGCCCGCCATGCGGCTACGATTCCAATCACCGGTCTACCCTCAGCTCTCCGCCTGCCCCGGTCAGTACTACAGACACGGCACGGAATGGCAAACGAGGTTTACTCCAACCGCCTGCGAATTTGCCGGATCGCAAACCAAACGGTCAGCACAACTGGGATCGTGACAATCGCCGTCAGCATACCTTTGCTTATCCCGGCTTTGGTCAAAGGATACAAAAGGTAGCTGACCAACGAGACCGCATAATAGCTGATGGCAACCACCGACAACCCCTCGACCGTGTGCTGCAAACGCAGGGCCAGATCAGCGCGACGGTCCATACTTTCCAACAGCGCTTGATTCTGCGCACTGCGTTCCACATCCACCCGGGTCCGCAACAGCTCTCCTGCGCGGATGGCCCGATCCGACAGGGCCTGCAAGCGCCGCTCGGTCGACTTCACGGTGCGGATCGCGGGGTCATAGCGCCGCATCATGAAATCGGCAAAGCTCTGACGACCCTCAAACCTCTGCTCGCGCAACACCTCGATGCGTTGATTTACGATTGCTTCATATGCGCCCGTTGCACCGAACCGAAACGAACACCGGGCAGACAATGTCTCCAGCTCAATCGACGTGGCAAGCAGGTCCGGCAAAAGCTCGTCAGGATGGGCCGAATTGTCGGTCATCTGCCCCATCAAATTGGTAAGTTGCGCGTCCAACTCACCAATCCGGGGCGTCAATTGCTTGACGCGGGCAAAACCCAGCATCGACATCGCCTTGTATGTTTCGATCTCGCACAGGCGCTGAATGATCCGCCCCGTCCTACGCCGCCCGGTGCCTTTGTTCACAAACAGCGCAAAGCGCATATGTCCAGCCGGATCAATCCGGAAGTCGCTCGCGCATATGGCAGCATCATCCAAGACTCTCGCCACAGCAAGACTTTCCGGCTCAAACCAATCGGCCAGAGCGTCCTTGGCAGCCGCATCGCTTTCCAGGTCCACCACCCGCATCATGGCCGAGGTAACACGCTGACCCGGACTTGCCATCAACCAGTCCTGTGGAAACACCTCAAAATCGGGAGGATTGAAGACACGGTCGCTGACATTCTGCGTGATCGCAGTATAAGTCACAAACTCGGTATGCTGCTCCCACTTGAGCCAATGACGGCCAATCTGACCCGCATAATGGGTGGCCTCAGGCTGCGGATGCGGCGCGCCATGGCGATCCAGCAGATTGATCAAATGCACCATATCTTCGTGCCGATCCCGCCCGACAGCTTCAGTAGTTTTCTTTATGGCCAGAAACACCACCGTGCAGGGCGTCGATGCCACCGGAAATGGGCGCGCATGCAGTTCGTTGGCCAGCGCATAGCGCAGCGGATGATCATCGATAGGCGTCATTCTGGGCTCCGGGTCTGACCAGCGCACTATACGACACCTCAAAAATACATCAATTCTCTTTTTATTTCATATGCTTACAAGGATACAACGGTATACAAATCCGCTATCTCATTGATTTGGTTGCCACAGCTCGATCGGGTTGCCCTCGGGGTCGTGAAGTCTGGCGAATTTTCCGACCTCGCTGTCCCATTCGGCCCGAGTCTCCACAGGGATTCCAGCGACCTCAAGCTGCGCGATCATCGCGCCCAAGTCGTCCACTCGAAAATTTATCATCCATTGCTGTTCGATGCGCCCGAAATAATCCGTATCCTGCGCGAATGGCGCAAAGACCGTATACCCGGCACTCTGTTTCCAAGGCAGCGGGTTGAGCTGGTTCACACCAAGATGCTCTTCATACCACCGTCCAAGCGCCTCCGGATCACGAGCGCGAAAGAACACGCCGCCTATCCCATTTACTTTCTGCAAAACCTACCCATTCGCGAATACCTTCTCCCCAAAGATACCACATCTCGCCCGCTTCATCTGGCCAGAAATATCCTGGGGGGTTTGGGGGGCAAAGCCCCCCATCATTCACCAAAAAGAAAAGGGCGCCCATCGGCGCCCTTTCCAATCTACCTATAAGGATAGATCAGTCGATCATCGGCAGCAGCTTGTCCAACGAAGCCTTCGCGTCGCCATAAAACATGCGCGTGTTCTCTTTGAAGAACAGCGGATTTTCGATGCCCGAATAGCCAGTTCCCTGACCACGTTTGGACACAAACACCTGCTTGGCCTTCCAGCATTCCAGAACCGGCATCCCGGCAATCGGGCTGTTGGGGTCTTCCTGCGCCGCAGGGTTCACGATGTCGTTCGAGCCGATTACGATGGCCACATCCGTTTCCGGGAAGTCCTCGTTGATCTCATCCATTTCCAGAACGATGTCATAAGGCACCTTCGCCTCGGCCAGCAGCACGTTCATGTGACCCGGCAAACGACCCGCAACGGGGTGGATCGCAAAACGCACCTCTTTGCCCTTGGCACGCAGCTTGCGGACCAGTTCGGAAACCGACTGCTGTGCCTGCGCAACCGCCATACCATAACCTGGAATGATGATCACACTGTCAGCGTCATTCAAAGCAGCGGCCACGCCATCGGCGTCAATCGCCACCTGCTCGCCCTCAACTTCCATCTGCGGGCCCGAGGTGCCGCCAAAGCCGCCCAGGATCACGCTGACAAAGTGCCGGTTCATCGCCTTACACATGATGTAGGACAGGATCGCACCGGACGAACCGACCAGCGCACCGACCACGATCAGCAGGTCGTTGCCAAGGCTGAAACCAATCGCTGCCGCAGCCCAACCCGAATACGAGTTTAGCATCGACACAACCACCGGCATATCCGCACCACCAATACCCATGATCAGGTGATAGCCGATGAACAGCGCCGCCAGCGTCATCAGGATCAGCGGGAACAGACCACCCGACGCGGTGTACCAGATCAGACAGATCAGCGAGAGACCCGCCGCCGCCGCGTTCAGCGCATGACCGCCAGGCAGCTTGGTCGCCGCAGATGTCACTTTGCCCGCCAGCTTGCCATAAGCCACGACAGAACCGGTAAAGGTGATCGCACCGATGAAGATACCCAGGAACAGTTCCACATGCAGGATCGTCAGTTCCGCCGCCGTTTTCTTGGCGATCAGCTTGGCAAATGCGCCCAGATCGGACAGGTCCGCCTCTTTCGCGCTGTCAGCAATCGCCATGACCTGCGCGACGTTGCCAATCTCAAAATGCGCGTTGAAACCAACGAACACAGCCGCCAGACCCACCAGCGAGTGCATCGCCGCCACAAGCTGCGGCATCTCGGTCATCTGCACGCGTTTGGCGACGTAAGAGCCAATCAGACCGCCACCTGCGATCAGCAGCAGCGACAGCAGCCACAGGCCGGAACCCGGACCAACCAGCGTGGCGAAAACCGCCAGCGCCATACCGACAATACCGTACCAGACGGCGCGTTTAGCGCTTTCCTGGTTTGACAACCCGCCCAGAGACAGGATGAAAAGGACAGCCGCGACAACATAAGCGGCAGTGGTGAAGCCAATCATCTACCCGGCCTCCTTAAGATTTCTGGAACATGGCGAGCATGCGCCGGGTGACAAGAAAGCCGCCGAAGATGTTGATCCCGGCCATAAAGACAGACAACGCCGCCAGCAGAATGACCAGGAACGAACCCGACCCGATCTGCATAAGCGCCCCAACGATAATGATCGACGAGATCGCGTTGGTGATCGCCATCAGCGGGGTGTGCAAGCTGTGTGCCACGCCCCAGATAACCTGGAAGCCCACGAACACGGCCAGCACAAACACGATAAAGTGCTGCATGAAGCTGGCCGGAGCGACCAGACCAACCAGCAGCATCAGCGCACCGCCGACACCCAGCAGGGTGAACTGCTGCTTGGTCTGCGCCTTGAACGCCGCAATCTCCTGCGCCTTTTTCTCTTCCGGGGTCAGTTCTTTGACCTCGGGCTTTTTCTGCGCCGCGATGGCCTGCACTTTGGGCGGTGGTGGCGGGAAGGTGATCTCACCCTCGAAGGTCACGGTCGAGCCGCGGATCACGTCATCTTCCATGTCGTGATTGATCTGACCATCCTTCTCGGGCGTCAGGTCTGACATCATGTGACGGATATTGGTCGCGTAGAGCGACGAGGACTGCGCGGCCATCCGGCTGGGGAAGTCGGTGTAGCCGATGATCGTCACGCCATTGTCGGTCACGATCTTCTCATCCGCGACGGTCAGCTTACAGTTGCCGCCCTTTTCCGCGGCAAGGTCAACGATAACCGAACCCGGCTTCATGCTTTCGACCATATCTTTGGTCCAAAGCTCGGGCGCTTCGCGGTTCGGGATCAGCGCGGTGGTGATCACGATGTCCATTTCAGGGGCCAGTTCACGGAACTTGGCAAGCTGCGCGTTGCGGAATTCTTCGGACTGGACCGACGCATAGCCGCCGGTGGCTGCGCCATCCTGCTGCTGCTCTTCAAAGTCCAGATAGACGAACTCGGCACCCATGGATTCGACCTGTTCGGCCACTTCGGGGCGCACGTCGAACGCATAGGTGATCGCACCCAGCGAGGTCGACGTCCCGATCGCGGCCAGACCGGCCACACCGGCACCAACGATCAGCACCTTCGCAGGCGGGACTTTACCCGCAGCCGTGACCTGACCGGTGAAGAAACGGCCAAAGTTGTTGCCGGCCTCGATCACGGCACGGTAACCCGCGATGTTCGCCATCGACGACAGCGCGTCCATCTTCTGCGCACGCGAAATACGTGGAACCATTTCCATGGCGATCACGTTCGCGCCCTTGGACTTGGCCAGTTCCATCCCTTCTTCATTGCCCGCCGGGTTGAAGAACGAAATCAAGGTCTTGCCCTTGGTCAGGCGCTTCAGCTCGGTTTCATTCGGCTGACGTACCTTGGCAACAATATCCGCCGCCTTCCATAGGGCCGCAGCGGTTTTGACAATCTCAACGCCTGCGGCTTCATAGGCTGCATCCGAGAATCCAGCCGCAGCACCCGCACCGGTTTCAATGGCACAGTCATAGCCCAGTTTTTGAAGCTGAACGGCTGAGTCCGGAGTCATCGCGACCCGGTTTTCACCGTCCATAATCTCTTTTGGTGTTCCTATCTTCACCGGCATTATCCCCCTAATTTTCACTCACATTGAGCGGGTGGTCGGTATTGTTCATCAAGCATCCATGTATCCTGCGCAATATTATTTCGCAAGCGCAGCAATATTAACGTGGTGTCATTTTACGTGAGTCCTCAGATCCATCGGCGCGTGCTGCGCTCGTATCGCGCGAAGTCTGCGCGGAACGTTTTGCGCATTCTGTCTTCTTCAGGCAGAATAAAACGCCGCTCCAGCAGCCAGACAAAAACAGGTACCAGTGCCAGCGATAAAACTGCATCAAAGCGCAGAACCAACCCCGTCAGAATCAGAACGTCACCCAAGTAGATCGGATTGCGGCTGCGTTTGAAAATACCGCTTTGAATCAACGAACTGGGCGTTTCATGCGGGATAACTGTTGTCCGGTGTTTGCGGAACTCGGTAATGGCAAGCAGGATAAGGATAAGCCCGCCTCCGATCAAAATGCCGCTCAGCAGATCCGTAAAGCCACCGTCCAGCGACAATCCCATCGACAGGTATCGGGCCTGTAGCCACGCCAGAACCGAGCAGCCCAACAACCAGACCGGAGGTATGTCAATCTTGCGCATGGTTAAGTAACTTTCTGCTCGGTAGCGAGGCTAAATGTCGCTTTTGCATGATGATCTATCGCTTTCCGACAGGAATCGCAAAATCGCCGAAAGTCGCAGGAAATTTATCTCACCTTTCACCCTCACCGACGCCGATAGACAGACAAGGTCGGATGGGCTAGCCCTTGGTCGACACACAAAGACGAAGGCCCGCCAATGACTGACTTCAAAGCAACCAAGGCTATGTTCGACCTGCCGGATGGCGTGGTTTATCTGGACGGCAATTCGCTGGGGCCCGTACCCAAGGCAGCGACGTCGCGCGTTGCTGAGATGATGACCGAGGAATGGGGCAAGATGCTGATCACCGGCTGGAACAAGGCCGGATGGATGGGGTTTCCGATCGGATTGGGCGATCGCATCGGCCGACTGATCGGAGCAGAGCCCGGCAGCGTTGTAACCGGCGACACATTGTCGATCAAAGTCTATCAGGCAGTGGCCTCGGCGCTGGAACTGTGCCCGGATCGCAAGGTCGTGCTGTCGGACGACGGTAACTTCCCATCCGACCTTTATATGGTGGACGGGCTGCTGCGCTCTTTGGGGCCGGACTATGAATTACGCGTTGTCGCACCCGAGTATGTGGCTGCGAACATCACCGAGGACGTGGCCGTTTTGATGCTAACCGAAGTCGATTACCGGTCGGGCCGGATGCACGACATGAAGGCGCTGACGGAACTTGCACACGCCAACGGAACCATCACGGTCTGGGATCTGGCCCACTCTGCCGGGGCAATTCCTGTGGACTTGTCTGGCTGCAATGCCGACTTTGCGGTGGGATGCACCTACAAATACCTCAATGGCGGCCCCGGAGCGCCTGCGTTCATCTACGTTGCACCACGCCTGACTGACCGTGTTCGCCCAGCGCTGTCAGGCTGGCTTGGGCATGAGGCCCCCTTTTCCTTCGATCTCGATTACCGCCCCGGCAGCGGGATCGAGAGGATGCGGGTAGGCACCCCTCCGATCATCCAGATGACCGCCCTGTCCGCTGCAATGGATATCTGGGACATGGCTGACATGGCAGACGTGCGCGCCAAGTCCATCGCGCTGACTGAATTGTTTATCAACCGGGTCGAAGCCACCTGCCCCGAGCTGCGCCTTGCCAGTCCGCGCGACGCAAAGCAGCGCGGCAGCCAGGTCTCATTCCGCTTTGAAGAAGGCTATGCGGCTATGCAGGCGCTCATCGCCCGCGGAGTTATCGGAGATTTTCGCGCGCCCGACATCATGCGGTTCGGATTTACGCCGTTATTTATCGACGAGCAGGATGTTGAACGCGCGGTGGACATTCTGGCCGATATTATGGCGAACCGGTTGTGGGACACCCCGGAATACAAGCAACGCCAGCGGGTTACCTGAGCGCAAGCCCAGCGCCGACAATCGTGGCAAAGTTCGAGTTCATGCGGTCGAACTGCTGGTAATCCGTGGCGGCGATCTTGTTACCGCGCAGAGCAGCGCCAATCATTCTGGCCGTTTCTCGCGGGCTGTCGAACAGGCGTATCCGCCCGTTTTCTACCTCGCGTTCAAGCCAATTCGCGTAAAGCTCCAGCAACTGCGCCTCGCCTTGCGTGACAATGTCAGATGCCATGGAAATACCCGCGTCCAGCAGTTCGAGCCCATGTGCTGAAGACATGATCTCTGCCATCCCGTCCGTCTGAACGCGGATCGCATTTCCGAAAACCTGTGACACCGGACCGTCCGCATTCAGCGCCTTGGCAACGGCTGCTTTCTTTTCCTCGTAGTGCAGCTCTGTCAGTTTTCGCAGAATGGCTTCTTTGTTCTCGAAGTACAGGTACAAAGCTGGGCGCGACATCCCCGCACCTTTGGCTATGTCATCCATCGAGGTCTTCTTGAATCCATAGGTCGAAAAGACCCGCAGAGCGGATTCAAGGATAGCCCGGGTTTTTTCGTCGAGCGCAAAGTCTCTCATCTGAACCTTTGACATTTTTTGTTTCATTTGTCAGTTGACTGACTGACATCTCGTATTAAATATGTCAGCACGTCAGCAAAGCCAAGAGGGGAACACCATGGCGACCAATTTGAACGTTAACGGTACGTCGTACCAGGTGGATTTGCCTGACGATGTTCCCCTGCTTTGGGTTCTGAGGGATGAGGTTGGCCTGACCGGTACCAAATTTGGCTGCGGTGTTGCCGCCTGTGGTGCCTGTACTGTCCATATCGACGGCGAGGCCGTGCGGTCCTGCCAGGTTGCGTTGTCTGATGTCTGGGGCGACGTAACAACCATCGAAGGTCTCGGCACTCCGGACGCGATGGCCAAGATCCAGCAAGCTTGGGTCGACCATCAGGTTGCGCAATGCGGTTACTGCCAATCAGGTCAGATCATGCAAGCAGCGGCCTTGCTGGCCGAGAACCCCTCTCCGACAGATGCTGACATCGACGACGCGATGCAGGGCAACCTGTGTCGTTGTGGAACCTATCCACGCATCCGGGCCGCAATCCACGATGCGGCTTCCAAGTTGAAGGAGGCGTAAGCAATGGCATCTGTTGGTAAAATCCTTCGCCGCACATTCCTGATCGGTTCAGCAGCTATCGTCGGCGGCGTTGCTTTTGGTGCGTATTACGTTACCCGTCCGGCAGCGAACCCGCTGAAACCGGCAAAAGGTGAAACCGCACTCAGCCCGTTTATTCTAATTGACCAGCAGGGCGTGACCTTGTTCGCCCCACGCGCCGAGATGGGACAGGGCGTGATGACCACCTGGGCTGCCCTGATCGCAGAAGAACTGGACGTCGAGATGGACGATATCCGCGTTCTGCATGGTCCTGCTGCGGCAGCCTACTATAACTCTGCTCTGGTTGGCGAAGGTCTGCCGAACAAGGGATATGACATCTCCGACTTCCAGCACAATCTGGGTGAAGCCCTTGGTGTCCTCGGCAAAACCCTCAGCTTGCAAGTCACCGGCGGCTCGACCTCGATGAAAGACGGATTTGAGCGTATGCGCGAGGCGGGAGCAACCGCGCGGGAAACATTGAAACAAGCGGCGGCGGACCGGTTGGGCGTTGACCGCGCGCAGTTGAAAACCGAAGCGGGCGTGGTGATCGCACCGGATGGCACACGCATCCCCTATACGGAACTGGCCGAAGCCGCAGGCCGGATCGACCCGCCTCATGCGGAACTGCGCGATCCGTCGGACTGGCGTCTGCTGGGGCAGAATCTGCCGCGTGTGGATATCGTAGGTAAATCCACCGGCACCGCCGAGTTCGGCATAGACGTGCGCCCCGAAGGTCTGAAATTCGCTTCGGTTCGGATGAACCCCAAGCTGGGCGGCGCGATGAACGGCTTTGACGCCAGCGCGGCCCAGTCCATGCCCGGCGTTGAAAAAGTCGTGGATCTGGGCAATGGAGTGGCGGTTGTCGCCACCAACACATGGCTGGCTATTCAGGCGGTCGAGGCGATTGACGTTGATTGGGCCGACGCCCCCTACCCGCCCGAGACCGAAGACCTGTTCACCACCATCGCCCAGGCGTTTGACGACGCGCCAAACTCAACCATGCGGGACGATGGCGATGCGGACGTGTTGCCCGACGGCGCGACCGAGATCACCGCCGAATACCGCGTGCCCTATCTGGCGCATTCCACGATGGAGCCGATGAACGCCACCGCGCTGTTCACCGTCACCAAGCTGGACCTATGGTGCGGTAATCAGGCCCCGACCCTGTTGCAGATCCGCGCCGCAAACACCGCCAATCTGGACAAGGATGCCGTCGAAATTCACACCACCTATCTGGGCGGCGGCTTTGGGCGGCGCGGAGAGTTGGACTTTGCAGAGATTGCCACCAAGGTCGCGATGGCCATGCCCAACGTTCCGGTCCAGACCACCTGGAGCCGCGAAGAAGATATGCGCCACGATTTCTATCGCCCCGGCGCGCTGGCGCGGATGCGGGGTGCGGTCAAGGATGGTACAGCGGTCCTGATCGACGGCAAGGTTGCGGCCCAATCCTGCACCCAGCAAGCTGTCGAGCGGTATACCGGTATGCCGGGCGGCGGCCCTGACAAGGTGCTGGTTGAGGGGCTGTTCAATCAACCCTATACGGTTCCGAATTATCGCATCAGCGGTCACATTGCCGATCTGGACGTGCCCGTGGGATTCTGGCGGTCAGTAGGCAACAGCCATAACGGATTCTTCCACGAGACGTTCATGGATGAGATGGCCCATGCCGCTGGCCGCGACCCGTTGGAGTTCCGTCTGGAACTGGCCAAGGGCGAATTCGCCCCGGCTGCGGGTGTTTTGCAGGCCGTCAAGGACATGTCCGGCTGGACCGGTGAAACCCCCGATGGCGTCGGGCGCGGCGTTGCGATGACCTACAGCTTTGGTACGCCAGTCGCACAAGTGATCGAAGTTGTTGACGAAGATGGCACTATCCGCATCGCTAAGGCGTGGATTGCCTGTGACGTTGGCCTCGCGCTTGACCCTGGCACAGTCAAGGCACAGATGGTCGGCGGCATGATCTATGGACTGTCGGCGGCGGTAACGGGCGAGATTACTTTCTCGGACGGTGAAGTCGAACAGTACAACTTCCCCGACTATGACGCCCTGCGGATGCACAACGCTCCGCTCACCGAAATTCAGGTTCTTGAAACCAACCCGCGTCTGGGTGGTGTTGGTGAACCTGGAACACCTCCGTCCATGCCAGCTTTGGGAAATGCGCTTTTCGACCTGACAGGCGAGCGCGCGCGGACGCTACCCCTGATCAATCAGTTCAATCTCCTGGTTTGATCGCGTTGCGCCGGTCTGGTTCTTCCCTCCCGGACCGGCGCACGAATTACGCGCTCTGCTGGATGAGCCTCGCGCCGGACCCTTCAGACCAAGCATGAACGGCTGCTCCGAACGCTTTGAACAACGGTCGCGACACGGGATCGTTTTCAGCATCCCATTCCGGGTGCCATTGAACCGACAGGGTGAAGCCCGGCGCATCCTTTACATAGATCGCCTCTGGCGTCCCATCCGGCGCATGGCCTTCGATCACAATCCTATGTCCCACGGTTTTGATACCCTGCCCATGCAACGTGTTTGTCATCACCTCACAAGCGCCCATGAGCCGATGGAACACACCACCTTCGGACAGGGTCACGATATGGCGCAGCGCGAATTTCTCTTCCAGCGTTCCATCGGGCGGCATACGGTGGTTCATCCGACCCGGCAGCTCACGGATTTCCGGATACAACGTCCCGCCCATTGCGACGTTGACCTCTTGGAACCCTCTGCAGATACCAAAGAACGGCTGCCCTCGCTCGACGCAGGCCCGCACCAGCGGCAGGGTGATCGCGTCACGCGCACGGTCAAATTCACCATGCGCTTCGGTCTCGGGCTCACCGTATTCTTCCGGGTGAACGTTGGGCCGACCACCCGTCAGTAGAAAGCCGTCGCACACCTCAAGCAATTCCTCGACCGAGACATAACGCGGATCAGCCGGGATCAGCAGCGGCAGACAGCCCGATACGTTCGCCACGGCTTCAGAATTCATCGTCCCGCCCGCATGGGTCGGGTATTCATCGTTCATAAGGTAAGAGTTGCCGATGATACCGACGACGGGCCGAGACATTCCGCTTTCCTAATCTGTTGCGCGTTTCACGAAAGCTATCCGCAGGGTCAAAAGCGTGCAATAGCACACCCCCTGTGTATCAGCGCAAGTACATGTTCACCCCTGCACATTAGGGCACCTGTGACGGCACTTGCCCATTTTGGCGTCGTTCCGCGAATTCCGCAGATCAAAGAGCATCTGCTGCTCGCGGAATATTTCAACCAATTAGACTTCGCCGACCAGACCAGCAGCCTCAATCCCAGCCATCGCCGCAACCGCATCATTGTCCGAGGTATCGCCGGTCACGCCGACAGCCCCAATCACAGCGCCCTTCTTATCGCGCAGCAACACGCCGCCCGGAACCGGGACGACCTGCCCGCCATACACTCCGTTCACGGCGGCCATGAAATAAGCCTGCGCCTCGGCCCGCGCCATCTGCGCCGTGCCCGCCATGCCCAGCATGACCGAGCCATAGGCCTTGCCCTGCGCAATCGCAAAGCGGCCTGGCGCGGCACCATCTTCGCGTTCAAACGCAATCACATGCCCGCCGGCATCCAGAACTACAACCGAAAGCGGTTTTAATTCCAACTCACGGCCCTTTTCAAAAGCCTTGCGCACAATGGCGCGCGCCTTACGCAATGTAACAACCATCCCTGATCCCTTTCATCTGGCTAAAAATATCCTCGGGGGAGCGCGAGGGGGCAGACAGCCCCCTCGTTCCCATCCTATCCACTCAACCCAAGCTGGCTTTCAGCTCCAAACGGCGGGCGTGCAGAACCGGCTCAGTGTAACCCGACGGTTGCACGCGTCCCTTAAAGACAAGATCACAAGCCGCCTGGAACGCCACGCCATCAAAGCCGGGCGCCATCGGGCGGTAGCTTGGGTCGCCCTCATTCTGACGATCCACCACGGCGGCCATCTTCTGCATCGCGGCCATCACCTGCTCCTCGCTGACCACATCATGATGCAGCCAGTTGGCCAGCGCCTGCGATGAAATCCGGCAAGTCGCGCGGTCTTCCATCAGGCCGATATCGTTGATGTCCGGCACTTTCGAACAGCCCACACCCTGATCGACCCAGCGCACCACATAACCAAGAATGCCCTGTGCGTTGTTCTCGACCTCACGCGTAATTTCATCATCGCTTAGGTTACGCCCGCCCAACAGCGGAACCGTCAGCAGATCATCCAGCGTGCCGCGCGCTCCTCCGGCGGCAAGCTCATCCTGACGGGCCAGAACGTCGACCTTATGGTAATGCGTGGCGTGCAGGGTTGCGGCGGTCGGTGACGGCACCCAAGCGCAGGTTGCGCCGGATTTCGGGTGGCCGATCTTCTGATCCAACATGTCCCCCATCCGGTCGGGCATCGCCCACATGCCTTTGCCGATCTGCGCCTTGCCCTTCAGACCACAGGCCAGACCGATATCGACATTGCGATCCTCATAAGACACGATCCACGGCGTTGCCTTCATATCGCCCTTGGGCAGCATCGGCCCCGCCTCGATCGAGGTGTGAATCTCATCCCCCGTGCGGTCCAGAAAACCGGTATTAATAAAGGCCACGCGCGACTTCGCAGCGCGGATACATTCCCGCAGGTTGGCCGAGGTGCGGCGCTCTTCATCCATGATGCCCAATTTCACGGTGTTGCGCGGCAGACCAAGGATGTCTTCAACCATATCGAAAATCTCAACCGCAAAGGCCACTTCGGCGGGGCCGTGCATCTTTGGCTTGACCACATAGACCGACCCCTTGACCGAGTTTCCGCCCTCACGCTGCAGGTCATGCATCGCAATCAGCGTGGTGCAGAGCGCGTCCATCAGGCCCTCGCCAATCTCATTGCCATCACCGTCCAGAACGGCCGGATTGGTCATCAGGTGGCCCACATTGCGGATCAGCATCAGCGAGCGGCCTTTCAACACGGCCTGTTCGCCGCCTGCGGTGGTATAGGTCAGGTCATCAGCCAGCTTCCGAGTGAAGGTGGTGCCGCCCTTGGTTACCTCTTCGGCCAGATCACCCTTCATCAGACCCAGCCAGTTGCCATAGGCCACGACCTTGTCCTCGGCATCCACACAGGCGACCGAGTCCTCGCAGTCCATAATTGTGGACAGCGCCGATTCCAGATGAACGTCAGCAATTCCAGCCGGATCAGCCGCGCCAATATTACTAGAGGCATCGACGACGATTTTCACATGCAGCCCGTTATTCTTCAGCAGTACGAAATCGGGCTTCTCAGCCTCACCGCCAAAGCCAACAAATGCCGAAGCGTCGGCCAGCGCGGGTACCAGCGCACCGCCTTCGACGCGCAGATCGGACACATCGGCCCACGACCCTGCGGTCAGCGGCACAGCATCATCCAAAAAGCTTTTGGCCCAGGCAATCACACGGGCGCCGCGCGCTTCGTCATACCCTCCAGCGGCGGGCAGATCACCCATCGCGTCGGTTCCATACAGCGCATCGTACAGGCTGCCCCAACGTGCATTGGCGGCGTTCAGCGCAAAGCGGGCATTGGTGATTGGCACAACCAGTTGCGGGCCGGGAACGGTGGCAATCTCAGGGTCGACATTGGCGGTTTTGATTTGAAATTCTTCGCCTTCTTCGACCAGATAACCGATCTCACGCAAGAAGGCTTGATAGGCGTCGGCGTCATGATCCTGACCTTTGCGGTCCACGTGCCATGCGTCGATCCGGCCCTGAAGCTCTTCTCGTTTGGCAAGAAAGGCACGGTTTTTCGGTCCCAACTCGGCTACCATCCGCGACAGACCATCCCAGAACGTATCGGCGGATACACCGGTTCTTGGCAGGGCCTTGCCCTCGATGAATTCGGCCAGAACCGTATCGACCTGAAGTCCGCTGCGTGCCTGTCTGCTGCTCATTTGGTGTCTCTCCGCCATTGTGCGCCATTGTATGCAGCCTGCATTTAGGACGATTGTTTCCGATAGGCAACTTTCGACGTCACATTTAAACCCTTCGGCGTTGCACGAAGCTGCTTCAAATACGAGAAGGCAATGAAGCCGCTGTTGCAGCCCATCGCCTCAGACCATAACGTCGCGCCAGTTATCAAATGATGCGAGGTCCCGATGCGCGACGCTGCCCCCCAAACGATCTACCTGAAAGACTACACGCCGTTCGGCTACATCTTGGATAGCGTGCATCTGACCTTTGATCTGGCCGCACACGCCACCCGCGTCACCTCGCGCATTGCGTTCCGCCCCAACCCTGAGGCGACGGACCGCACATTCTTTTTGCACGGCGAAGACCTGACCCTGATCCGCGCGTCCATTGACGGCATCGATGTCACGCCCGAGGTGACCGACAAGGGTCTGACCGCCCCTGCCCCCGATGCACCCTTTGTTTGGGAGGCTGAGGTTGAGATCGACCCCGGCAACAACACCGCGCTTGAGGGGCTGTATATGTCGAACGGCATGTACTGCACCCAGTGCGAGGCCGAAGGGTTCCGCAAGATCACCTACTACCCCGACCGTCCCGATGTGATGTCCACCTTTACCGTGCGCATCAACGGCGATCTTCCGGTGTTGCTGTCCAACGGCAACCCAAGCGGCAAAGGCGAAGGCTGGGCCGAATGGACCGACCCATGGCCTAAACCCGCCTATTTGTTCGCGCTCGTCGCGGGCGATCTGACCGCGCATCCCGGCCGATTCACCACCATGTCGGGCCGGGACGTCGAACTGAACCTCTGGGTGCGTCCCGGCGACGAAGGTAAATGCGCTTTTGGTATGGAAGCGCTGAAAAAATCTATGAAATGGGATGAAGACGTCTATGGCCGCGAATACGATCTGGACGTGTTCAACATCGTGGCCGTCGACGATTTCAACATGGGCGCGATGGAGAACAAGGGGCTGAACATCTTCAACTCTTCCGCCGTTCTGGCCAGCCCCGAGACCTCAACTGACATGAATTTCGAACGGATCGAGGCGATCATTGCCCATGAGTATTTCCACAATTGGACCGGCAACCGCATCACCTGCCGCGACTGGTTTCAGCTGTGTTTGAAAGAGGGGCTGACCGTGTTCCGCGATGCGCAGTTCACGTCCGACATGCGCTCGGCCCCGGTGAAACGTATCCACGATGCCATCGACCTGCGCGCGCGGCAATTCCCCGAGGATAACGGGCCTTTGTCCCATCCGGTTCGGCCCGAAAGCTTTCAGGAAATCAACAACTTCTACACCGCCACCGTCTACGAGAAAGGCGCCGAAGTCATCGGGATGCTAAAACGGCTGGTCGGGGATAAGGCGTACACGAAGGCGCTGGACATGTATTTTGATCGTCACGACGGTCAGGCCTGCACCATCGAAGACTGGATCAAAGTGTTCGAGGATACGACGGGCCGTGATCTGTCACAGTTCAAACGCTGGTACAGCCAATCCGGCACCCCCCGCGTGACCGTGGCCGAGGATTGGGCAGACGGCACCTATACTTTGACCCTTTCGCAACGCACCGAACCGACCCCGGGGCAGGATGAGAAACTGCCGCAGGTGATCCCGGTGGCCTTGGGCCTGCTGAGCCCCAACGGGGATGAGGTCCGCGCGACCGAGGTGCTGGAACTGACAGAGGCCAGCCAGAGCTTTACCTTCACAGGGCTGGCCGCCAAACCGACGGCTTCGATCCTGCGGGATTTCTCGGCCCCGGTCATTCTTGAACAAGATCAGAGCAACACCGAACGCGCCTTCCTGCTGGCCCATGACACGGACCCGTTCAACCGCTGGCAGGCCGGGCGTTCGTTGGCCGAAGACACTCTGTTGGCGATGATCCAAGCCGGCGCGTCGCCTGATGCCGACTATCTTGACGGGCTGCTGGCCGTGCTGCGTGATCGTGATCTTGACCCGGCCTATCGTGCACTGATGCTGGGCCTACCGACACAATCGGAACTGGCGGCAGCTCTGCACGAACGCGGTTTAACACCTGATCCAATGGCGATCTGGACCGCAGTAGAAACCCTGCGGCAGGTCACGGCGCAACACGTGCAGGACTTGCTACCGCGCCTGCACAGCGAAACCATGATTGATGCGCCCTTTAGTCCTGACGCCGATCAATCAGGCAAGCGTGCGCTGGGTGGGGCGGCACTGGCGCTGACCACGCGATTGGATGGCGGAGCCAAGGCCGCTGTCAGCTATGAGACCGCTGACAACATGACCCTGCAACTTTCCGCCCTATCCTGCCTACTGCGCGCTGGCAAAGGCGAGGCTGAATTGACCGCCTTCTACGATCAGTGGAAGCACGATCGGCTTGTGGTGGACAAATGGTTCGGCCTACAGGTCGCGATGGCCGCACCTGAATCCGCTGCGGATTCAGCACGCAAACTGACTGAGCATCCAGATTTCAACTGGAAAAACCCAAACCGATTCCGCGCGGTCATGGGGTCTTTGGCGATGAATCACGCTGGCTTCCACCGCGAAGACGGCGCTGGGTATGCGTTGCTGGCCGACTGGTTGATCAAGCTGGATCCGGTCAACCCGCAAACCACCGCAAGGATGTGCTCGGCCTTTCAGACTTGGAAACGCTATGACGCGGGCCGTCAGGACCTGATCCGCACGCACCTGAGGCGCATTGCCGATACAGCGGACTTGTCGCGTGATACGACCGAAATGGTCTCGCGTATTCTGGGCGCATGACACCGTTCACTTATACACGTCATAACCGAACACCCCGAACGGTCGTGATTCTGATCCTTGTGTATGCGGCGTTGATTTCGCTGGTGATCCTGTTTGACGCCGTCTGGTGGCTGATTGGGTTGCTGGCGCTTCCATCGCTGCCGGCCCTTTGGGACGTTGTACGGGATACCAGCGCGGGCCTGTCGCTTGATCAGAACAAGCTGAATTGGTTCACCGGCAATCGAACAGCCGAGGTGAAATTGTCGGAAATTGACTATGTCCGCTTTGACACCCGCTGGGATTTTTCCGTGCGCGTTTCGTTGATTACGATCTCGGGAAAACGAATTCGGCTGCCGGATGAGTCGATCCCCCCACATACAGAGTTTGAGTCCATCTTTGAGCG
Organism: Ruegeria sp. HKCCD7221; assembly: GCF_013031225.1. NCBI lineage: Bacteria > Pseudomonadati > Pseudomonadota > Alphaproteobacteria > Rhodobacterales > Roseobacteraceae > Ruegeria > Ruegeria sp. HKCCD7221. The sequence goes on along the minus strand of NZ_WPZE01000001.1, from coordinate 251,547 downwards.
GGCCGGGATCCGAGTGGAGCGGCATCACTTCAGTGTATTCTGACGGCAATGCCGGGAAAAAAGTCTCACTGTTCACCAAAACGACACAAATACCCCCCCAAATCTTGAATTTGATGCAAATTCCAGAGAAGCTTGGTTCCTAAGTTACCAGTTTTTACAGTTCCGAGTTTCACCATGTTCCGGTTGTTCCGCACCTCTTCATCCAACGCACAGGCTTCTTCTCTGCCGATGCCGTCCGACTTGGCGCTTTCGCCTGAGGTCGCTGCGGCAATGCCTGATCAGGGGCAGTTGAATATCCCTGTAGCAGAGCTTCAGGCCGAGGATCTGGTGGGTCGCAAGACGATCGAAGCCGGGCGTCATCTGGCGCGTCAGGGCCGCTGGTCCGAGCTGTCGCGGCAAATGCGGGCCGCGGACGAGGCTCGGGAGTCTGCGCCTGACGGTATGCCGATTGCAGACCTTCTGGCGTTTGGTGCCCGCGCCGACGTTGTTCTGGCGGTTGAGCACGCGCTTTCTGATTGGAAAGCGCTGTCTGATTATGACGTGCTGTGTGGCATTTCCGAACTGGAAGACGAAATGCGAGAGCACGAAGGCGATCCGATGATCGCACTGGTTGTTGCACTTGCACATATTGATCTGGCCTGGGCATGGCGCGGGACCTCCGTGGACGCGAAATTGCCGCCCTTGCACCAATCGCGCTGCGCTGCACATTTCGACCGGGCGGCAGCAATCCTTCCGAAATGCCGCGAGGCCGCACCCGAAAGCCCGCTTGTTGCTGCGGCCGACTGCGCTCTGCTGGCCGGGCAACGTAAGTCGAACATCCGGGTGGCCGACAAATACGAGCGTCTGATTACTCTGGACCCGCACAATCAGCGTCACATGCGTGCTATGGGCACCCACCTGCTGCCGCGTTGGTTCGGCAGCTATGAAGAGCTTGAGGTTCAGGCCCTTCGCAACGCCGCACGGACACACGAAATCTGGGGTGCTGGCGGGTATACCTGGGCGCAGTTCGACGCGATTGCCCTTGACCCAGAGGCATGTGCCCGGCTGGACGTGGAATATTTCCTGGAAGGGCTGCGTGACATCCTGCGTCAACGCCCCGATCAGGAAACCGTCAACATGTTGGCCGCTTATTGCGCCATCACCATTCAGAACGGGCTTGGCCTGAACGAAAAAGCCGATGAAGTACGCGCGCAAATTCATGAGGCTGCGAACTGGCTGATCCGTGACCACATGACCGAGCTGCATCCGCTGATCTGGGCGCATGCTGCGAATGGGTTCAACAACTCGGTCCGCATCAACTCGCCCGAGAGGTTTGCGGCGCGTGGTCACCGCGATGCCCTGCGTGCGATTGGCGATTTGTTCCGTGAAGAATTGCGCAGCGGCATGGACGTCACCTTTACGCCTTCGGGTCTGCACCTGTCAGGTCACTGATTCCCCCTTGCTCCTTCGGCGCAGCGCGCCTAATACGCAGGCTTAGACTTCTGCGGAAATAGAGGCGCTCCATGCTCGACCTGACATACGAAATGCCCAAAATCAAAACCATTGCCGGGGCCAAGCACGATTGGGAACTGGTCATCGGGATGGAGGTGCACGCTCAGGTCTCATCCAACGCCAAGCTGTTTTCTGGTGCATCGACCCAATTCGGGGCCGAGCCGAATTCGAACGTGGCCTTTGTGGACGCCGCGATGCCGGGGATGCTGCCGGTCATCAACGAATATTGCGTTGAACAGGCGGTGCGCACCGGGCTGGGCCTTAAGGCGGATATCAACCTGAAATCGGCCTTTGACCGCAAGAACTACTTCTACCCCGACCTGCCGCAGGGCTATCAGATCTCCCAGCTTTACCACCCCATCGTGGGCGAAGGTGAAGTGCTGGTGGAAATGGGCGACGGCACCGCGCGCATGGTTCGGATCGAGCGCATCCATATGGAACAGGACGCGGGTAAATCCATCCACGACATGGACCCGCATATGTCCTTTGTCGACCTGAACCGGACCGGCGTCTGCCTGATGGAGATTGTCAGCCGCCCCGATATCCGTGGCCCCGAAGAAGCCGCCGCCTATATCGCCAAGCTGCGCCAGATCATGCGGTATCTGGGCACCTGTGATGGCAACATGCAGAACGGCAACCTGCGGGCGGACGTCAACGTGTCGATCTGTTTGCCAGGTGCGTATGAGAAATATCAGGAAACACAGGATTTCTCGCATCTGGGCACACGGTGCGAAATCAAAAACATGAACTCGATGCGCTTTATTCAACAGGCCATTGAGGTTGAAGCCCGCCGTCAGATCGCCATTGTCGAAGGTGGTGGTGAGGTCGAGCAGGAAACCCGCCTGTACGACCCGGACAAGGGCGAGACACGCTCGATGCGATCCAAAGAAGAAGCGCATGATTACCGCTATTTCCCCGACCCCGACCTGCTGCCGCTTGAGATCGAGCAGGCGTGGGTGGACGACATCGCCGCCAAACTGCCCGAGCTGCCCGACGCCAAGAAAGCGCGCTTTATCGAGGCGTTTGGCCTGACGGATTACGACGCCTCGGTCCTGACTGCCGAGGTGGAAAGCGCCTCCTATTTCGAAGAAGTCGCCAAGGGCCGCAATGGCAAACTGGCCGCGAACTGGGTGATCAACGAACTGTTCGGCCGGTTGAAAAAAGAAGACCACGATATCACCGATAGCCCCGTGTCTCCGGCACAGTTGGGCGGGATCATCGACCTTATTTCCTCGGATGCCATCTCAGGCAAGATCGCCAAGGACCTGTTCGAGATCGTCTATACCGAAGGCGGCGACCCCGCGCAGATCGTGGAAGAGCGCGGCATGAAGCAGGTCACCGATACCGGCGCGATTGAGGCTGCGTTGGACCAGATCATCGCCGCCAACCCCGCTCAGGTTGAAAAGGCCAAGGTGAACCCGAAACTAGCGGGCTGGTTCGTCGGTCAGGTGATGAAAGCCACCGGCGGCAAGGCCAACCCCAAAGCTGTGAACGAGCTGGTGAGCAAGAAACTAGGCGACTAAGTCATCGAAAATTAGTGCAAGGGCGGCAAGGGGCATCCCCTCTGCCGCCTTTCTTTTGCGCTGTGGCGTGGCAACACACGCTGCGGACTGCGCGAAGATGACTTTCCCAATAGCCTCAACATGCTAGATTGCCGGGAACGAACAGGTAGGAAGAACCGATGCCGCGCTACGAATACAAAGTTGTCGCCGCCCCGCAAAAAGGCGGCAAAGCGAAAGGGGCCAAGACCGCCGAAGACCGGTTTGCCGTCTCGATTGAACAGGTGCTGAACCAGATGGGTCAGGACGGCTGGGAATACCAGCGCGCGGAATTACTGCCCAGCGAAGAGCGTTCGGGCCTGACCAGTTCTACCGTGAACTGGCGCAATGTTTTGGTCTTTCGGCGCGAAATTGAAGTGAACTTTGTCTCAACCCGTGGCCCAAGCGAAACGCCCGAGGGTGTACCGTTGGCGCAGCCCTTACCCGGACCCGAGGCCGTTGTTGCCCCAGCCCCAATTGCCGAAGAGGTGAAAGAACCCCCACTGTCGCTGAAAGGGGCAGAAGCACCCGAGCAACAAGAGAAACCCTAGCCAAGTTCGAACTTATCCGCAGCACGCCTGCCCCGCCTGAATCGGCGGGCATGGCACTGTCGCGTAAGAGCAGTAGACACAGCAATCACCTTCCAGCGGCTTCAGGATTTCACGACACGATTTGCATTCGTAAAACCACTGGCACGCGTCTGTTGGCATAGTTTCCGTTTCGGCATGTCCGCAAGCGGGACAAGTCAAAGTCGACTCGAGAATTATGGTTGTCTCTGTGTCTTCCATCTCCCCCTCCTCAATAAACGAGTTGGCGCATTTACTCCCCAATATCCAGCGCCAGCGCGTGAATACGTGGCACGATATCGCCGAGCGCTTTATGCACAGCCCTGTGACGCGCGACTCGGGATTGCCCCTTGAAAGCGGCCGCGCGGATACGGACGTTGAAATGGCTCTCACCGCCCTCTTGATACCCCGAATGCCCACGATGGCTTTCGCTGTCGTCAACTACCTCAAGCTCATGCGGATCAAAGGCAGCTTGCAGGCAGGTTCGGATTTCGTCGGTCACAGTCATTTTTACGCCTAGCGGTAAAAATTTTACCGCCCCCCTCTTCTACTTTCGGCTGCTTAGACTAAACTGCTGCCTCCGAGTCGAGAAGATGCGTTCTTAAGGATCACAGCATGACGAAATCAGACCCTTTCGGATTCGATATGTCCGTCTCCAACGCCAAGAAAAAGAACCCGCGCGGGCGTCGGGGGATGTCGGGCGCGTCTGAGACATCGGTGCGAATCTGCGACCATGAAGGCTGTGAAGAGGCGGGCAAATTCCGCGCGCCCAAAGCGCCGGACGTGCTGGACGATTTCTTCTGGTTCTGCCAGCAGCACGTGCGCGAATATAACCAGAAATGGAACTTCTTCGACGGCACGACCGAGGCTGAACTGAACGCGCAGCGATCCAAGGATAAAGTGTGGGAGCGCGAGACTAAGCCCATGGGGGACCCCGAAGCCCGTGCATGGGCGCGTTTGGGCATAGAAGACCCGCATCAGGTTCTGGGCGCAAACGCCACCAAGAACCCTGGCCGTACTTCCGGCGGCGGTGGCCGCCGTCTACCCCCCACTGAACGCCGCGCAATTGAGATTCTCGAAGCCAACGACAGTTGGACTAAAGCCGAGGTGCGTAAGGCTTACAAAAAACTGATCAAAGTACTGCACCCGGATATGAACGGCGGCGACCGGTCCCAGGAAGAACAACTGCAAGAAGTCGTCTGGGCCTGGGATCAGATCAAGGACAGCCGGAATTTTAAGTAATTCGGCACATCGCTAAAACAAACCTTGCAATGCGTTGGCTTCGGCCCGCTTGAGGCAACGCAGCCGCGTTTTTAGCATTGATCTGGTACCTTCCAGTTCGGGAAATAACGCAAGCAATTCGGCGACGTCCTCGCGCTGAAAGGACTTTAGCGCGCGATCCCCCAGATACAGGCTTTCGCTGTGCAAACCGTGGGAAGTCAGTATAGCGTGTTCCTCGCAGGCGATGTGATAGTACGTCACCGGCTTATCTGCTTGCACTTGATGAACCGTATCTCCGTTGACCAGATGAATAGCGGCGCAAAATACGCTCTCTTCACCAAACAGCAATTCGGCCCGCCACCCCTCGAGAACGATCCGGTGCTGGGGTGACACATATAGATCCCGGTTGGGCAATCCCGCACCCAACGCGTCCCGTTGGATCCGCACTGGCCGGTACTTTGTCTGTATACGCAAGGTCTGCGCAGTAAGGGTTCGCTGACCGATCCAGACAATGGGTAGAGATTGTCCCCCTGCCCCGCGAACCCATTCCCCAATTTTCAGGTCTTCTACCGGGCGTGGACCCCGATCTGTCTCGATTAATGTTCCCGCCACAAAGCATGGCGGGTCCGTTGGGTCGAGATCGCCCTCATCAATCTTCCAATTTCCGGTTTGCATTGGGCCAGTCGGATCATCGGTATCCCAGGCATAGATATTGCCGCCAACTCGGATAAATTCACCGGATTCCCCTGTGCCCCGATAGTTCCCTTGACCAAGATAGGTATAGGGCTGAAAGGTCGTTCCCCCATCAAACGAAATTGTCTGGCCATCAATGATCGCGGTTTGGGTCGAGTTGCGAACGATATAGTCTCCACCACCGGTGGTCCCGACATTATGAAGGAGTACGTCAAATGGCATGGACCGCGCCCCTGCCCCTACAAGGTATCAAAACAGTCCGACAACCGCCCGACATGACGCAGCGCTCAAAAGAGGCTTTGATCTTGGAACCCATGACCAACACTCTGCACTCATACAAAAAACACCATGTATTATCACCTTAATTGTCAATTAACGCAAATCAAAGGCGCGCAGGCGACTATTCGGGTGATTGCCGCAGAGCCATCCGACAATTGCCAAAACGTCCCGACAGACGACCGATGACCGGCTCAGAATGAATGGTTGGGAAACATGTCAAACTCGCCCTGGGCTGGTGAAGCGACACAGCCCCAAAGGCCCTCAGCTACATTTCTCAGTGACGAAAAATACACGACTTTCAGGCCAGCACCGAAGAAACACCCGCCTGCGCCACTGCTCAGGCGGCTTTCCCTTGCCCTTGCTCTCAATATGTTGCACCACACACAGTGTCGAAGGCCCCTCGTGAGGCTGCGGTATCAGGATAAGGACGACAGGCATGGATTGGCCGATTGACGCAAACGCAAAACCATCAGAAGAGATTTCGGTTCGCGAAGTCTTCGGCATCGACACCGACATGCAGGTCAAACGCTTCTACGAAGTGACCGAGCGGGTGCCCGAGATTGATCCGACCTATAAGTTCGACCCTGATACCACGCTGGCGATTTTGGCAGGATTTACCCACAACCGCCGGGTGATGATCCAAGGCTATCACGGCACGGGTAAGTCGACGCATATTGAACAGGTTGCCGCGCGTCTGAACTGGCCCGCCGTGCGCGTTAATCTCGACAGCCACATCAGCCGGATCGACCTGATCGGCAAAGACGCGATCAAACTGCGCGACGGCGTTCAAATCACCGAATTCAGCGAAGGTATTCTGCCTTGGGCCCTGCGCAATCCGGTTGCGATCGTGTTCGACGAATACGACGCCGGGCGCGCGGACGTGATGTTCGTGCTGCAGCGCGTGCTGGAAGCCAACGGCAGCCTGACCCTGCTGGATCAGAACGAAATCCTGACGCCGCACCGGTATTTCCGCATGTTCGCAACCGCCAACACCGTTGGCCTGGGCGACACGACGGGCCTGTACCACGGCACCCAGCAGATCAACCAGGCGCAAATGGACCGCTGGTCTCTGGTCGCAACGCTGAACTACCTCAGCCATGACGCCGAAACGATGATCGTTCTGTCCAAGGCCCCTCATTATAACACGGCGGAAGGACGCAAGATCGTTAGCCAGATGGTCACTGTTGCAGACCTGACACGAACCGCCTTCATGAATGGCGATCTGTCCACAGTCATGAGCCCCCGAACGGTCATCAACTGGGCGCAGAACGCCGAAATTTTCCGCAATGTCGGCTACGCGTTCCGCCTGTCTTTCCTGAACAAATGTGATGAACTTGAACGTCAGACGGTTGCCGAGTTCTACCAGCGCTGCTTTGACGAAGAACTGCCTGAAAGCGCGGCAAACGCCTCATTGGGATAAGTCGTAAATGCTGTTCGGATCTGACCCGCGTCCGTCCACCGGACTCGGTGTCTTTGAGGGCATTATCGACCGGATCATGGTCCTGAGCCTTCCCGAGGCTCAGGAACGTCGCGATCGTATCCCTTCTCATCTGGCAGAGTACGGGATCACTGCATTTGAATGGCATGACGCTTTTACGCCGGATCATCCAGCCGTTCAGTCGCTCTATGAAGAACAACGCATAGCGACGTTCCCGCCGTGTTTTCGGTGCGGGATGAACGATTGCGATTGCCCTAACAACGTGCTGATTCCTCAGCAGGTCGCAAACTTTGCCAGTCACTTGGACATATGGCGGCTTACCAGTCAGCAGGACGGTCGGGTCCTCGTGATGGAAGATGATATTGTGCTCCACCCTTGGACGTCGCGTGTATTGCGAAAGCTCTGGCACGGGATCGAGCGTGGAAACATCGACTTCACCCCAAGATCAACAATGATGTTGCGACTTGGGTGGGCATTGTCCAAGGATCATGGTCGTTTCAAGCGGTTCCGCACAAATCACAAGGTCAGAACGTCGAACCCGTGCTATGCGCTCACTTCGGGGTTTGCCGCAAAGCTCATTGATCGCTTCGACCGTGTGGACACAACGTCGGATGTGTTTTTGCATGGCGAGGTTGCGACGCCCGAGGATTCTCTCACGATTTTCCCGCCTGTTGCTTCGGGTTTGTCCTGGTCCGAAGGCGCAACGGATTCCTACATTCACCCCAAGAAAAACCGCTTGGAATACCTGAAGAAACACAATCGTGGCACTGAACTTGCCGAGTTTGAGCGTTGGTTGAAGCACCATGTTCAGCATGTATATCAACGACCAATTTTATGCGTAGGTCATCCTCGAACCGGAACTGGTTTCGTGGCCGAACTGTGTACCAAGTCCGGCTTGGATGTCGGTCACGAAGCTGACGGTAAGGACGGCATTAGTTCGTGGATGTTTGCGGTGGACGCGGCGGAAAACCCTTGGGCCGCTGACCCGGTCGCCCAAACGCGCAAAGCCCTAAAGTGGCAATTCATGATCCAGACGGTTCGGGATCCGGCCACAGCCATTCCCTCGATTATTCGCGAAAACGCACATGCCCCTGCATCATACGAGTTTCGCCGGACCCACATTCTTGCGGAAACAGCGATTGATCTGAACGGTTTTGAGACTGATATCGAACGGGCTATCGCGTCGCTTTGCTTGTGGGCGTCCATCATTCGTGGGCAGAACCCGGACTTTGTATTCCGAATTGAAACCGACTCTGAGGCCCTGATCGACTTTCTTCAGGACAAAGGTTTCAAGGTTCACAAGGACAATCTGGATATCGGCCCTGTAAACGCCGAGAAGCTGTATAAGGGCAAGCATCACGAAAAACCTCAGATCGACGCAGAACAGTGGGAAGTGATCGGACCACAAGCCCGGGCGCTTCTGAATGAATACTGTGAGGAATACGGCTACAACTCCCCCGTGGGAGCAACCTAGTCAAATTTTCCGCCTTATCGGGCCCCGATTTAGCGACCACATTGGTTAAAACCGTATATCAATGTTGTGTTTTGATCACGTAGCGCGATGTATTTTGTATAATTAAAGTATATACAATCAATATCCATGCTACATTCACCACATGTCATGTTTCAGATTTATTTTAATCGTGGCCACGATTGTCGTTACGTTTTCCTCGCCGATTGCGGCTCTCCCTTCCAAGCCCACTGACCGGGCAGAGTTGTTTGCCGTATGTTCAGGACGGCTCGAAGCATTGGCTGCGCGGCAAAAGGCCCGCTTGGGTAGCAAAGCGAATTCGGCAGAGATCCTTCGCGTTCAATTTGACCAGATGCTCGAAGCGGTGTTGCCTTGGGCGCTGTCCGAAGGCGTTGAGGAGCATCAGCCCAAACGCTGGCGTGTGCGTGGCTGGGTTGAGGTCGCGTATCTATTGGCCGATATGGACTACAGCTTTGATGCCCGGATCGCCGCTGGGGCTGAACTCCAATTGGAGCACCGGATATCCGAGTGCCGCGCCGTCCTGTTGTAACCCTGTTTGCATGAAAACAGGGCTGGCCCTATGGTCAAGACCCCGGAATGGTTCTAGGTTGCCGGGACAGAACACAACCGGACCTGCCGCCGATGAGCAAACCAATCGATAACCCCGCTGATCCGTTCAAGAAAGCTTTGGCCGAAGCCACGAAAGTGATGGCCGATGATCCCGAGCTGAACGTCTCATACACGGTCGATCCGTCGGGCATGTCGGGTGAATCTATGCGCCTGCCGCAAGTCAGTCGCCGCATGACTCGCGAAGAGGTTCTGCTGGCGCGCGGGACCGCCGATGCACTGGCGCTGCAACGCAAGTACCACGACGATGCAACGCACGCACGCTATGCCCCTCCGGGAGATATGGCGCGCGATCTGTACGAAGCGATGGAGACCGCCCGGTGCGAGGCGATGGGCGCACGGGACATGCCCGGCACCGCGTCCAATATCGACGTCAAAATTGAACACGAAGCTATCCGCCGTGGGTATGACCAGTGCAAACAACCTGCTGATGCGCCTTTGGCCGTTGCGGCAGGTTATCTGATCCGACATCTGGCGACTGGTCGTGACCTGCCCCAGGCAGCAGATAACATCATGAACCTTTGGCGCGGATTCATCGAAGAACAAGCTGGGGGAACGCTTGAAAGCCTCGATGATATTCTCTCGGATCAGGCAGAGTTTGCAAAGTTTGCCCGTCAGATGATCAAGGATCTGGGATACGGCGACCAATTGGGGGATGACCCTGACGAGCTGGACGAAGAACAGGAAGATCAGGCCGAGGACGACGCAGAAGAACAGCCCGATCCTGATAGCACCGGCCAGGACGATCAGGATGAACAAGAAGCCGATGCCACCCCTGAGCAATCTCAGGAAGAGCAGCAGGACCAATCTCAGGCCCAGGTCTCGATGGACGAAATGGCCGACGACGAGATGGGCGAAGAGGCAGAGATGCCCGAAGGCGAAGCCCCGCTAGAGCCGCCCGCCCCGCCTCCGGCCTCTGAGGCGGACCCTGATTACAAAGTCTACCTGAATACTTTTGACGAAGAGATCGAGGCCGAGGATTTGGCCGAACCCGCCGAGTTGGAACGGCTGCGCGCCTATCTCGATCAACAGCTTGAACCGCTGAAGGGCGCGGTCAGCCGTCTGGCAAACAAGCTGCAACGCCGCCTGCAGGCGCAGCAGAACCGATCGTGGGAATTCGACCGTGAGGAAGGCATTTTGGATGCTGGACGTCTGGCACGTGTCATCGCGAACCCGACAACTCCGCTCAGTTTCAAAATCGAGAAGGATACCGAGTTCCGCGACACCGTCGTGACGCTTTTGTTGGATAATTCCGGGTCGATGCGCGGGCGTCCGATCTCGATCGCAGCGATATGCGCTGATGTTCTGGCGCGGACGCTGGAACGCTGCAATGTTAAGGTCGAAATTCTGGGCTTCACCACCCGCGCCTGGAAGGGTGGTCAGGCACGCGAGGCGTGGCTGAACGATGGTCGCCCCCAGCAACCCGGGCGGCTGAACGACCTTCGCCATATTACTTACAAGGGCGCGGATGCTCCGTGGCGTCGCGCACGCCCCAACCTTGGCCTGATGATGAAAGAAGGTCTGCTGAAGGAAAACATCGACGGCGAGGCGCTGGAATGGGCGCATCGTCGGATGATGGCCCGGCGTGAACAGCGCAAGATCTTGATGGTGATTTCCGATGGTGCGCCAGTCGATGACTCAACTCTCAGCGTTAACCCTGCAAATTATCTGGAAAAACACCTGCGCGACGTGATCGCAATGGTTGAGAAGCGCAAGATGGTCGAACTGCTTGCTATCGGGATCGGCCATGACGTGACGCGTTATTACGACCGCGCGGTTACAATTACGGACGTCGAACAACTGGCCGGAGCAATGACCGAGCAATTGGCAGCACTGTTTGACAGCGACCCAAGGGCGCGCGCCAGGGTCATGGGGATGAGGAAAGTAGGCTAACGCGCCTAATCCTAAAACTAAACGAAGTGCACTCCGATCTGAATGAGGTGAGACATGTTTCAATCCTTTGCCGTGACCGCACGTCCGGAACAAGGCCCACCGCGCTTGGCTGCGCTGCGGACGGAGCTAGCGCAAGCGGGGTTGGATGGTTTCCTGATCCCGCGCGCGGACGCGCATCAGGGAGAATATGTCGCCCCACGGGACGAGCGTCTGGCGTGGTTGACCGGATTTACCGGATCAGCCGGATTTTGTGTTGCCTTGTCAGACATCGCAGGCGTGTTTGTTGACGGACGCTACCGTACTCAGGTCAAGGCACAGGTCGCGTCCGACTTCACCCCGGTGCCTTGGCCCGAAGTCGGCCTGAGTGCGTGGTTGAAGGAACAACTGCCGAACGGGGGAAAAGTTGGCTTTGACCCTTGGTTGCACGCCGCCGGGCAGATCTCAGCCGCCCAGAAAGAGCTGTCCGGCAGTGGTATCGAACTGATGCGCAGCGATAACCTCGTCGACCGTGTTTGGAACGACCAACCGGAGTCGCCATTAAATCCCGTCAAGGCTCACCCTCTGGAATTCGCTGGAGAAACCGCAGAAAGCAAAATCACACGCTTGGCCAAGGGCCTGCGCGATGCAGGATGTTCGGCCGCTGTGATTACCCTGCCGGACTCGATCATGTGGCTGTTGAACATTCGCGGCTCAGATATCGGCTACAATCCTGTGGCACACGGATTCGCGATTCTACATGCCGATGGGCTGGTGGATCTGTTCATGGCCAAGGAAAAACTGGTCATTCCTCTGGGTGACAGGGTGAATATCCACGAACCGAACGCGTTCTTGGACAGCCTCGCTGCGCTTGATGGCAAGGTACAGGTCGATCTGGGCACGCTGCCACAAGCCGTAGCGGATATCTTGTCAGATCGGATGATTGACGGCGGCGACCCGTGCGCCCTGCCCAAGGCCTGCAAGAACCTGGCCGAAATCGCTGGCAGCGCCGAGGCGCACTTGCGCGACGCCGTTGCGGTTGTCGAAACCCTGTGCTGGCTGGATGCACAGACCCCCGGCACAGTGACCGAGACCCAAGTCGTTACCCGGCTGGAAGAAAACCGGCGCAGGGACAACGCCCTGCAGGACATCTCGTTCGACACGATCGCCGGAACCGGCCCCAACGGTGCGATCATGCACTATCGCGTGACCGAAGAAACCGACAGCTTGCTAAAAGACGGGCACATACTGGTTCTGGACAGCGGCGGCCAGTATTTGGATGGTACGACAGATATCACCCGGACCATCGCAGTCGGAGAGGTCGGCGAAGAGGAAAAAACCTGCTTCACCCGCGTGTTGAAGGGCATGATTAACATGTCCATGTTGCGCTGGCCCGTTGGTTTGGCAGGACGCGACGTTGAATGTATCGCGCGCGCACCGCTCTGGGCGGCAGGGCAGGATTTCAATCACGGGGTCGGCCACGGGGTCGGCGCTTATCTAAGCGTTCACGAAGGCCCCCAGCGTCTGTCGCGTGTCAGCTCTGTCCCGCTGCAACCCGGTATGATCCTGTCAAACGAACCTGGCTACTACCGCGAGGGCGCTTTCGGAATCCGGATCGAAAATCTGGTGGCTGTGCAAGAGGCGCCCGCCCCGCCCGGTGGTGATGCCGAACGCGCGATGCTGAACTGGCGTACTCTGACTTTTGTCCCGATTGACCAACGGTTGATTGTGGTCGAGATGCTTACCACTGACGAACGCGATTGGCTGAACGCCTATCACCGCGACGTTGCGGAAAAAATCAGGCCTAGGCTGGGCGCAGAGGCGCAGCTGTGGTTGGATGCCGCAACCGGGCCGGTCTGACACCGGACCGTTACAAACACCGGGCAGAGGAGAAGCCCAGAACAAAGGGATGGAATACGTATGACCAAGATCACAATCCGTAAAGCACCGGGGAAATGGAGCGTCCGGTCCGGAGGCGCTGTCCTTGGTGAAAGCACAAATGCGCTGGAGCTTTTAGAAGGCGATCTTGACCCTGTAATCTACTTCCCTCGCTCAGACATTGCCATGGCGTTTCTGGATCGCACCGAAAAACGCACGCATTGCCCGCACAAGGGCGATGCCACGCATTTTTCGATTGTGAACAAATCCTCTGTCACTGAAAACGCAGCATGGAGCTACGAAGACCCAATCCCATCAGCCGTCGAAATCAAGGGCTACGTTGCCTTTTATAAGATCGAGTCGGTCAAGGTCGAACAAATCTAGATCGCCTCTTTCACCGCCTCGACAGTTGCCATGTCATGACGGACACGTCCGAACGCCTGCGCCATTGAGGTCAACGTATGCGGCGGGCAGCCAATCTCAGGCAGGCAGGATGCGTCGATCACACGGACCTTCCCGTCGAAAGCAGATCGCACGACCCGATCCACGGGCTCATGACGCTGCCCAAGGGTCAGCCTGTGATAGTGAAACCCTTGACCGGGGTCAGTGATGCCCAATGCGCTGCGCACGCCATGAGAGGCGAGCCAGTCGAGAAGATGCTGCAAGTATTCGTCCATATCCGGTTTCGGCGTCTGTATCGCCTCTATCCGGTCCTGGCCCGGTAAATGGTGGAACTGAACCAGCGTTTTCGGTGTCCAAATCCGCACTGGCTGGACAAAATCAATAATGCGTCCAATGCGTCGACCACGGAAGTGAGGCCCCAGACCAAACCTGGTCGTCAGCATACTCAGCGGGGCTTGGGACACCGTATAGACCGAGGCAAACAGCTTACAAAGTCCGTCTTGTTTCCACTTGAGCGTCAGTGCGTTGAAATTCCCCCGGTTCGTATAGCTGCGCGGCGACCCAAGTATACGGGCGAGCCTGAGGCAATTGATCGTGTAAGGTGCATGATCACGAAATCTGATTTCGGTCGCTGCCCTTAGGCTACGTGCCAGCAAAGTTGCCGTGCCAAGAACACCGGCAGCCAGAAACACGCGACGAGCCTTAATCCGGGTACCGTCGTCAAGCTCTAACCGAACAAGTTCCTGTTCGGTTTCGATACGCTGTACCCGACCGTTGCGGATTTCGACATCCGGCATTTCACGCAGGCGCTTTTCCACCGCATTTGCCATAGCGCGCAATCCAGACCCGGGCTCGTCCTTGGTTCCCGTCAGAAGGCGCGGTGCGCTTTTTTCAAATCCGTTTTCCAGTTTCTGCCGACGAACGCCGCCAACCACTTCAAAATCGGATTGTACTGCGTCGCACGCTTCGCGGTAAGCCCGCCAGTTTTCAAGGAATCGTCCCTGTCCCCAAGGGTCATCCCTGTCATAGACCTGAAGCTGTTTTCCCCAATAATTGGCCAAACCACCAATTTCTGCGGCAACAAACATTGGAGGGGCATCTCCGGACACTGCCGTTCGTTCGGCCAAATAGGCGGGCTCGCGCCGTTCATAAGCAACCGAAACTATTTTGGCCGGCCCCCCCTCAAAGGGTTGGGACGTCGCACCCGTAACAACAACCAACGATCCGGAATAACCCTTCATCGCGGTCAGGGCGGCATAACCAGCAGGGCCAGCGCCGATCAATGCGGCATCAAAAACGCGCATGCAAAGACCCTTTTCTACACGAAACCGGATTTAGAATTCGCTTTCCGCCCCGGCAATTCATCGGAACACGGGCGTGAACCAAAGGGTACTCTGCGCATCTGAAAGGTTCAGAGCGGAGTATTCGGAACTTCCACAAGCAATAGATGGCCCAAGTTCTGCCAAGCGGCCCCAAAAGCGCCGGACACCATGCACGCGCAGAGGCAGTAGTGTAATTTGATGTACACAAAGCGAGACGCAGTAAAAACATAATAAGTTGCCCCCAAATCTCATGAGCCTTGGTGCAAGTTCGTATATTTGTCGTCTAGTTGTTTGAAATTACGTGTATTCGTAGTGCCAGATACCCGGTTAAGAAGAACGAATACCAATTGAACTCAATAAATAAGCCGGGCCAACTTTGCCGATAATAGCTGAAATTTGCTGTTTGAATCAAGAAAACAAGCCATTCCAATGGGCGTCGAACAAGTTCCACTGCTGGCTCGGTGCGTTCTTAAGCACGCAAGAAAGCCCAAAGCCCAACTTTGCGGCGATTGCTGTTTCCAAGCAAAAATCCGTGCTGCTTCAGACGCGCCCGAGGCCTTCTTTCACACAAAAATCAGAGGTTATTCAGCCTGCTCGCGCAGAGAAATCAGGATATCCACCAAGGCGTTAATTACTTCTGGGTCGTCCAGCGCCGGGTCAGGCATCGAGGTGTCCTGGGCCACAGATTGCGGATTGTCCAGAAATGCTACCAACTGCTCGCGCGTCCACTCTCCTCCGACCGACGAAAGCGACTGCGAATAGTCAAAATCTGTGAGACCCGCGATCTTTCTGCCGTAGACCTCGCCCAATGACGGGGCGCTTGCGCTAGGAAGTACGCCAAAACCGTGACATTCGGCGCAACCGTCCAACGCGGTTTCGACCGCGCCGACGGTTCTGTTCGACAATCCAAGATCGCCAATTTTGGCAACAGCGAACTGGTAGCTTGGATCAAACTCTCCAACCGTCAGATGCAGCACCTTTTTCTGGTCGGTCCAAAGTGCGATCGTGTCTCCATGCTGATGGACATAGCGGATGCGAAAGCCGAGCGGAATGCGCTCGGCGAACAGGATGCCTTCGCCGTTCGTGCGAATGCGGAACAGGCTGTTTCCGGCCAAGGACCCCGCCAGCATGTCACCATCCCACGCTGGATGGAAGTCATCCACCGGCGCTAATGAACTTACGGCGACCGAGGGCAACCACGAATAGGCTGGAAGCTGGAATTCCGGGTGGCGTCCGTAATCAAGCGTATCCGGCAAAGGCAACTTATTGTACCGCGTACCCAGCGAAACCTGCGGCCACCCGTAATCTGAGCCCTCACGAATAAGGTTCAGTTCATCCCCTCCGCGACGGCCATGCTCGACCGTCCACAAGCGGCCATCGGCATCAAACGCGATCCCCTGCATGTTCGAGTGACCCTGACTGAGAACGCGGTGCTCACCTGTTGCCGTATCGACGGCAAGTACCTTGCCGTACATCTGGTCAGGATCCTGCGACAGCGCCACCGGCGAATAGGTTCCGTCCATCGCATAGTCGCCAGCGGCCAGATACAATGTCCCATCATCGTCGACACGGAACCGACCGCCTGCCATATGGCCCTGAATCGCGCGCCCGTCCGGGTTGGGCGCAAGACAGGGATCCGTTGCGTATAGAATGGTCCAGTCATCCGAACTGATTGAAACCGCATCGGCAGAGGTGCCGTTCAGCGGAGCAGTGGACAAGGTCGTGCGATAGCAATTGTCGGCTTCTACCCACTCGGTGAATGAGACAATCAGCTTACCGTCGACGACGTCTACGTCGTTATAGCGAAAGTAAAAATGCGCAAAGTTATAATCCGGGTTGGCCTCTTCGAAATCAAGCATGGTCTCCCACCCGTTGGGCGGCGGCGCAATATCAAGCGTCACGGCTTCGTCGCCGCTGACTTCGAAAAACCCGCCTTCATGGGTCATGACGATCAAGTCTTTTCCCAAACTGGTCAACGCACCACCGCTGCCCGCACGGTCCACGGGGACGTCCAGTTCTTTCATGTTGAGGGCGGTGAAAATGGTTTCGACTTGCGCAACGCGATCCCCAGACCAGATCGGAGCGGAATGAGTTATCCCAACATGACTTGTGCGCAGTTGGTGGACTTCCCACATCATCAGGCCCAGCGAACCTGCCAACGTCACCGTGATAACGGGGCTACTCAACAGTCGTTTCACGATGCTCATTGCCTGACCTCAACCAAGTTTTTTTGTTATCCGCCATTACTGCGGGTGCTGCTCGGGCTCATAGAAACCGGAAACTTCAACAGTATCAACCCGGCTTGCCAATTCCCGCGAACGATTGCGGTCAATAGACTTCAACCACGCCCCAAATCGAACAAACTTCACGCGTTCCTCACGCGCCTGTTCAATGCAAGTGAACCGATTTGCGGGCAAAATGGCACAACACACCATCGGAGGACGCCATGTCGATCACCCGCCGCAGTTTCGTCGGAGCATTTGGGGCCGGGCTTGCCCTGCCCACAGCGTTGTGGTCACAATCCGATCCTGTTTTGCAGGCGGTGCGTTCCACCCTGTATGGCAGCAATTCCGAGTTTGCCGAAGGTATGGCTTATCTGGTCGCGCGTGGAAATCCGGATGTCGTCCCTGCCCTGCTGACCGCGATGCGGTACGGGCGGCAGCGAAGCAACGAGATCACCGGCGTGATGCGCGATCTTACGGGCGAGACTATCGGAACCGATTGGTTCGATTGGATGCTGTGGCAAGAGAACAACCCGCAACTGACCCCACATCCGTCGCTGATCCCATTCAAGCGCGAAGTGCTATTGGGAATCGATCCGAATTTCGACGATTTTCTGCGCCCTGAATACCTTCAGCCCGAGAAGATGAAAATCCGGCTGGAAGAGATCACATGGGGTGGGGTTCACAAGGATGGTATCCCATCTCTGGATAATCCGACACTGGTGCCGGTGTCTCGGGCGGAATACCTGAAAGACAGCGATCTGGTTTTCGGGGTCTCGATCAACGGAGACACACGCGCCTATCCGTTACGGATTATGGGCTGGCACGAAATGTTCAATGAAGTCATCGGCGGCGTACCTGTCGCGCTGGCCTATTGTACGCTGTGTGGTTCTGGAATTCTATTTGAAACGCAAGTGGCCGGGCGGAGCAAGCCTCTGGTCTTTGGCTCATCAGGTTTTCTATACCGCTCGAACAAGCTGATGTTCGACCGCGAGACACACTCGTTATGGAACCAGTACACCGGCAAACCGGTTGTTGGCCCCTTGGTCAGCAGCGGGATTGAACTGAAGCAGCGACCAGTTGTGATCACCACATGGCAAAGCTGGAAAACCTCGCACCCGGACACCAAGGTTCTGTCCCTCAAAACCGGGCACCGCAGAAACTATGGATCGGGCGTAGTCTATCGCGATTACTTCGCATCGCCCGAGTTGATGTTCCCGGCGCTGGTCGATCAATCCAGACATCAGCAGAAGGACTATGTGTTCGCCATTCGTCAATTTGGCGCGGCGAGGGCTTGGCCTTTGAACGCGTTCAGCAAGACCCGCGTGATCAATGACGCAATCGACAACAAGGCGCTGGTTTTGGTCGGAAACCCAGACAAGCGCACGGTCCGGGCCTACGAGAGGAAGTCAAACCAATTCACGGCGTCTGACAGCGGTTTGGTTGATCAGGCGGGCCGGAAATGGACAATGACCGAAGAGGCCTTGATCGGGCCTGACGGCACCCGGTTGCCACGCGTCGCGGGACATATCTCGTACTGGTTTGCGTGGGACAACTATCTGGGGGACGCCGCGACTGTGTATCCCGGTTAAGAATGTTCCTCGGCCGCCGTCGCCGCCAAAGCCCGATTATAGGCTTTGAGCGCGTCAATGTGATACAGGGCACCAACAGGGTTTTCGCAGCCGTCCTCATCCACCACGACGACCGGAATGCACGAGATGTCCACCCGGTCGAAGTAAGGCATCGCGGCCTCTAACGTGGCGCTGGCCTGAACGCACAGGCCTTGTTCTATCAGCTCCTGTGCTTCGTCCTTGGTGATTGACCGTG
Organism: Ruegeria sp. HKCCD7221; assembly: GCF_013031225.1. Lineage (NCBI taxonomy): Bacteria > Pseudomonadati > Pseudomonadota > Alphaproteobacteria > Rhodobacterales > Roseobacteraceae > Ruegeria > Ruegeria sp. HKCCD7221. The sequence goes on along the minus strand of NZ_WPZE01000001.1, from coordinate 232,703 downwards.
GATCACCGATCGGGCGCATCACTGATCCGGCGCGGAGCATCGCCAACAGATAAGCCTGCGGGCCAGCGGCCAGGTGGACATCGCGGCGCTCAAGCTGTGTCAGGAAGAACGATCTGTCGACTAAGCGCGAGGCTAGCGCGGTCGACATGGACACCGAAACCATTACGGCTAGACCGATTTGCCAGTCTCCGGTCAGCTCAAAAACAATCATCGTGGTCGATATCGGCGCACCCAGCACCGCGGCGGCAACGGCCCCCATCCCCGCAAACGCATAGAGAGTATGCGTGCCAGATACATCCGGCAGTAGACCCGTCGCGACAAGGCCGAAGGCCAACCCGGTCAACGCGCCGATCATCAGCGAAGGCGAGAACACCCCGCCCCCCATCCGTCCGCCCATCGTAATGGCCAACGCAACGGTTTTGACCACGGCAAAGACAATAGCAGCGGAAAGCACCAAATCTCCGGTCAAGGCACGGACCGTGGTTTCGTATCCAACCCCGATGATGTGCGGGAACCAGATCGCCAGAAGCCCCAGCATCGCGCCCGACACGGCTGGCCGCAACCAACGCGGCAGGGACAATCGGGCCTGAATGTGGTTGCCGAAGTCCTCGGCGAAAAAGATTGATCGCATCAGCAGCAGGGAAACCAGCCCGCAGATCAGGCCAAGGATCAGAAATGCGGGTAACTCGACATAGAATTGCAACGAGCCGGGCGTTTCCAAAACGAACTCGGTGACGTCGCCATATTCCAACCTGTTGATCACCGTGCCCGCGACCGACGCGATGACGATCGGCGCAAATGCATGCACCGCAAAATGCCGCAAGACGACCTCGAGCGCGAAAAGCGCACCCGCGATCGGAGAATTGAAGCTGGCCGATACTGCGGCCGCAACCGCACATCCCAACAGGTCGCGCCCGGTAATGCCGTCGGCGTTAATACGGTCGCTAACCCATGTCGAGATGACACCGGCCATGTGCACCACCGGACCTTCGCGGCCCGTCGATCCGCCCGTACTTAGTGTAATCAGGGACGCGAACAAGGACGCGATCCCGGCCTTGCGTTCAACCCGGCCATCGGTCAGCGCCGCGCCCTCAATCACGTCGGCGACGGAACGAACGCGCCCGTCATCGGTGAACCTGTGCAGGATGATGCCAACAACCAGACCGCCAATGATGGGCGTGATCAGGATCACGAACCACGGCAGCTTTTCCGCATGGCTATGCAGCAGCAGGATGTCTTCGGTGTCATAGACATAGGCCTGAAGTGCTCGGATTGCCTTGCGAAATCCCAGCGCCATGAAGCCAGCCGCGATCCCGATGGCCAAAGCAATGAACCAGAACTGAATTTGGCTGGGGCCCCGACGCCGCATCACCCGCCACGCATCCTTCATCGCGGCCAGAGCCTGATTGAGCTGGTTGCGCAAAACGGTACGGGTCGACTGAGTCATGTGCCCTCGGGGATCAATTCATATGCCTTACTAAGCCACGGTGGGCACATATAAAAGGCGGATCGCGCGGGTGTGAGCAGCTATGCGTCCAACAAGGCACGGGCGGCGGCGCGTGCTTCGTCAGTTATGGTATCGCCGGCAACCATTCGGGCAATTTCGTCCACCCTGTCAAGGTCAGCCAGCGGGATCACCGTAGAAAGCGTCTGACCGTCCGTGACATGTTTCTGAACCCGCCAGTGATGCGCGGCTCGGGCGGCAACCTGCGGTGAATGCGTCACCACAAGAACCTGCCCGCCATGCGCCAAAGACGCCAGTCGACGGCCAACAGCATCTGCCGTGGCACCGCCCACACCCCGATCAATCTCATCAAAGATCATGGTGTGCGCACTGTCTTCCCCGGTCAGGCACACCTTGAGTGCCAGCAGAAATCGGCTGAGTTCCCCGCCGGACGCGATCTTGTTCAGCGGGCCGGACGGGGCGCCCGGGTTGGTGGCAACCGTGAAGGCAACCACGTCAATACCTTCGGGGCCGGGGTCACCTGGGGTCACTTCGGTCCGAAACACCGCACGCTCCATTTTCAACGGTGCCAGTTCTGCCATTACGGCTGCGTCCAACTCGACGGCAGCCTTTTGCCGAGCGGCGCTCAGAGCCGAAGCAGCAGCGTCATAGCGCTCCTGCGCGGCCGCAACCGCAGCGCGCTGATCGGCCAGATCTGCATCCCCTGCTTCCAGCCGGTTCAAACGATCGCGCAAAGTCTCGGCAAAGCTACTCAGATCATCGGGGGCAACGTCGTGTTTTCGGGCCAGCGCGCGAATAGCAAAAAGACGCTCTTCGGTCAGCTCCAAGTCGGCCGGGTTGAACTCCAGCGCGTCAAGACAGGCACTGACACCGTCTTGTGCCTCACCCAGTTCGATCAAGGCACGGCCCAACGCGGCAATCGGTTCCTCCAACTGCCCACCAGCATTATCGGATACACCTTCCAGCCAACGCACGGCGTCAGACATCGCGCCCTCTGCGCCGTCGCCGCCCAGCAAATCAAAAGCGCGGGCAACGTCGTCACGGATGCGCTCGGCACCCTGCATCAATCGACGACGTGCATCCAGATCAGCATCTTCGCCCGGTTGCGGGTTCAACTGATCAAGTTCGGCTACCGAATGGCGCAGAAACTCTTCTTCTGCGCGCATCGCTGTCAAAGTGGCCTCGGTCTGGGTAAGAGCATTGCGGGCGCGCGACACTTCAGACCACGCGGTGCGAACGTCGGCAAGCTGCTCACCAGCGCCCGAATAGCTGTCCAGCATGGCCCTGTGACCGCGCGGATTCAACAATCCGCGATCATCATGTTGACCATGCAGCTCCACCAGAGTCTCAGACAGCGCTCGCAGCACCTCGCCCGAGCAGCGCCTGTCATTGACCCAGGCTGTCTTGCGCCCTTCGGCTGTGTTTACGCGGCGCAGGATCAACTCCTCTCCGGCAGGCAATCCGGCCTCCGCCAAGATCGTATGGGCTGGATGGTCCGGGGACAGCTCGAATTCGGCTACAACCTCGCCCTGCACAGCGCCCTGACGCACCAGTTCAGCCCGGCCGCGCCACCCTAGAACGAAGCCAAGGGAATCCAGCAGGATCGACTTGCCTGCCCCTGTCTCGCCGGTCAACGCGTTCAAACCCGGCTGGAACGTCAGTTCCAACCGGTCGATGATCAGCATGTCGCGGATATCGAGGGCGCGCAGCATCGGGTCTTAGCGTCCCACGCCTTTGGTCATGGCGATTACAACCACTCACCCTTGATCGTCTGGCGATAGATCTGGCTGAGCCAATTATTTCCTCGGCTCTTCAGGTCCAGCCCACGCGAGGTCAACAGCTTGTAACCCGCGTCGTACCACTCGGACGACTGATAGTTGTATCCCAGAATCGCACCGGCCGACTGCGCTTCGTCCACCAGACCCAGCGACAGATAGGCTTCGATCAAACGATACAGCGCCTCGGCTGTGTGCGACGTGGTCTGGAAATCCTCAACCACAACACGGAACCGGTTGATGGCTGCGGAATAATGATCTTGGCGCAGGTAATAGCGGCCAATCTCCATTTCCTTTCCGGCCAGATGGTCAAAAGCCAAATCGAATTTCAACACCGCCGACGTTGCGTATTCACTGTCGGGGTAAACTTCGATGACCGTGCGCAAGGACTGAAGCGCCTGAAATGTCAGGCCCTGATCACGCCCGACCTCGTCAATCTGATCATAATAGCTCAGCGCAAGCAGGTACTGGGCATAGGCTGCATCTTCATCAGTGGGGTAAAAGTCGATATACCGCTGCGCCGCCGCCCGGCTTTCTTCATAGTTCTTGTCCGAATGGTATGAGAACGCCTGCATGATCAGCGCGCGTTTGGCCCAATCGGAATAAGGATACAGGCGTTCAACTTCCGAGAAGTACCACGCCGCATCATCCGAACGATTCTGCGACAGCTCATATTCGCCGCGCGTGAAAATCTGTTCCGGAGTGAACCCTTCCAGGTTCTGATCCCGGTCTGCGCCTTGTCTGCCGCAAGCCGTCAAAACTGCTGCCAGAAGAATCGCCCCTGCGAATCTGACTGCCGCTTTGGTGCCAACCATTCCGCCTATCCTTGTCGTCTTGATTATTGGGGCAAACCCCGGATTTGGCCTTGGTTTAGCACATATAATTGCGGGGCAAAACGCCTTAGTAAGCCCTCTGGCGCAATTGTCGACAGAGTTGATCCAATCAGGCGACTTCGGGGATTTCGTCCCACACAAGGCCTTGCCCCGGCAGACGCGCGGCCTGTTCGGGCGTGCAAAGGATCGGACGAACGGCCCCCGGCGTTTCAAACAGTTTGCGCAGCAAGGTGTTTGTCATCGCATGGCCCGACTTGTCGCCTGTGAAATGACCCAGGATCGGCCCTCCGGCCAGATAAAGGTCACCCAGAGCGTCCAGCATCTTGTGACGCACGGCTTCATCAGCGTGGCGGAGTCCGCCGGGGGTCAACACTTCGTCCCCCTGAACAACCACGGCGTTTTCCAATGTTCCGCCAAGCGCAAGACCGTTCTCGCGCATTTCCTCTACGTCTGTGCGGCGGCAGAACGTACGGCAATCGCTCAGCTCGCGTGCAAAGGATCCGTTACGCATATCCAATGTCTTGGTCTGACTGCCAATCGCTGCGTCTTCGAAATCTATGTGGAAGTCGATGATCAGGCCATCGGCGGGCGCGATTGAGGCGCTTGCCCCTTCGCGGGTCGCTGTTACGGGCTTAAGAACTTCGTAGGCCAGAACCGGGCTCGCCTGCCGACGCACGCCTTTGGTCATGATGCCGCGCACGAAGTCGATCGACGATCCGTCCATGATCGGAACTTCGGGGCCGTCAATCTCGATCAGAGTGTTATGAACACCGCACCCGGCCAAAGCTGCCATTATATGTTCGATGGTCGACACCGACACACCCGCGTCGTTCACCAGACGGGTACATAGCGGGGTGCGTTCCACCACGTCGTAGATCGCCGGGATCAGCGCGTTGCCCAGTTCGATATCCGACCGCTTGAACCAGATGCCGTGACCGGCGGCCGCTGGCTTCAGGACCATCGTCGCTGGTTTGCCGCTGTGCAGCCCGACGCCTGTAAACGTGATCGGAGTTTTGAGCGTATGTTGCAAAGTGAACCTCGGTGAGTGGTGTCCGGCCCATCCCGGCCGTGTTGGACATTCAGTTAAGGAACACGGGCAAAAGGCTCAACTCACTCTTTGTAACTGAATGAAACATGTATGTAACAGATCGGCAAAAGACTGCTTATATCCACCTAAGGTACTGTATTTAAATTAAAAAGGGCCGCCAAACGGCGACCCCTTAAACGTATATTGTTACCGCGATCAGTTCGCTTGACGCCGCAGAAATGCCGGAATTTCGATGCGATCCTGTTCGGGATCGGCCTCATCCTGTGCTGGTGCCGTAGCGTCAGATTGGCGCATAACCGGCTGTTGGCGCGGTGGTTGCGCCGGTGTATCGGCCGCGTGACCGGTCATCCGGTCGATCAAACGGTTGAAGCCAAACCGGGGACGATCAGCCTCAGCATGGGCCGTCGGCTGAGGTGCGGGCTGCGGTGCCGTTGGGCGCGGCGCTGGGTGGCCACGCTCGGACGCCGGAACGTTCTGAACTGCGGCTTGCAGGCGCTGCAGGGCCTCTGGCGACGGGGTGCCCGCCGCTGGTTGAGGCTGAGGCGCGACAAAGCTGTCCGAGGCGGGCTCAACCGGCTCGGGGGTCGGTTCGAACTCAGCGACCTGCGGCTGATAGGCCGGGGGGGGCAGGCCATCATCGTCTTGTTCGGCACGCGGCTGGTACTGTGGTTCCGTCGGTTCCTCGGTCGTTTCAAACAAAGACGGTTCGCGGTTCACTTCGGGCTGAGGCTCAGGAACGACCTCTTCCGCTGCGACGGGGGTCTCTTCTTGCAGCGGTTCCTCTGCCGAAACTGTGCGTGTCAGTGGGGCTGACATCGAACGACGGGCAACGGGGACGTCATCGTGCTTTTCACTGGCGTCAATACCGGTTGCGACAACTGAAACGCGCATGCCGCCTTCCATCGCGGTATCCAGGGTCGAACCAACGATGATGTTCGCCTCGGGGTCCACTTCCTCGCGGATGCGGTTGGCGGCTTCGTCCAATTCGAACAGGGTCAGGTCGTGCGAACCGGTGATATTGATCAGCACGCCCTTGGCACCCTTGAGGCTGATTTCGTCCAGCAGCGGGTTGGCGATTGCTTTCTCGGCCGCCTGAACCGCGCGATCTTCACCGGTCGCCTCGCCCGTACCCATCATCGCCTTGCCCATCTCGTCCATCACGGCGCGGACGTCGGCAAAGTCGAGGTTGATCAGACCCGGACGCACCATCAGGTCGGTCACGCCCTTCACGCCCTGATACAGAACGTCATCGGCCATCGAGAACGCCTCGGTAAACGTGGTCTTTTCATTGGCCAAACGGAACAGGTTCTGGTTCGGAATGATGATCAGCGTGTCAACGACCTTTTGCAGCGCCTCAACACCGTCTTCGGCCTGACGCATCCGCTTGGCCCCTTCGAACTGGAAGGGTTTGGTTACCACGCCAACAGTCAGAACGCCCAACTCACGCGCAGCCTGAGCGATGATCGGAGCAGCGCCTGTACCGGTTCCACCGCCCATGCCGGCGGTGATGAAACACATATGTGCGCCCGCCAGATGATCGACGATCTGTTCGATGCTTTCTTCTGCAGCCGCAGCCCCAACGGTAGGCCGCGCGCCAGCGCCCAGACCCTCGGTCACTTTGACGCCCAATTGCACCCGCGCCGAGGAATGGCTTTGCTGAAGTGCTTGTGCGTCGGTATTGGCGACCACGAAATCCACGCCATCCAACTGTTTTTCAATCATGTTATTGACAGCGTTACCGCCTGCGCCACCAACGCCAAATACAGTAATCCGAGGCTTCAGTTCGTCGTGCCCGGGCATCGAAAGATTCAATGTCATGCTCTGTCCGCCTGTTTATATGATCCGCCAAAGCGGTGTTTTTCTTACCTATCCTTCAACAATCCTACCGACCGAAACGCCAAAGGTCACGCCAAAAATCGCCAGAATCCACAAAATATGGAGGAAATAAGGCGGATCACCGCCGTATTTTGCATTGATTGCCAGATGTTGCGGATTGAACTCAAAGCACCACGAAAAATGCGACCGGCACACCGCAATTGACGGGCGCGTCACCTGAAAATCCATCATCTTCTGTGTGCGGAAAACTGCTCAGGTCCTGCCGCGGGGCCTCTGACGGGCCCTGTGGATATTTTGCGGGATTTCAACGGCGTCCGCAACACATTTCTTCAGCCAATTGGGGTACTTGGACAGTTCAGACCGTCTTCGGATACATCGCGAACTTCTTGGATTTCAGTATAAGCGAATGTGGCCAGACGAACCATCAGCCGATCCTCGTGCGCAAAGGGCCACCAGCAAACCGGAATGCCGTCGACATCATCGTCATAGAGAAAGCAGATCTGCCCGTCAGGAGTTGTAATCTGACCATAGACACAACCCCTGCCCTCCATTCGCCAAACCGAGAGAGTCGGGCTGAGGAATTCTTCAGTCCCCACCAGATCGCCGCTCGGGTAGTCGTGGAACTTGACGGTTTTGCCCTCGACTGCGCTTAGAAACGCCTCAGGCGTGATGCGAGTCTGGGCCGATGGGGTAGTGGGAATCGCAGCGACAAGCGCCGCGATCAGGACCTTACCAATTGTCACGGAACCAGCGCACTGCGCGCTTGAAAGGGCGCGCCGCATAGGTATCGACCGGGATTTCAAAGTCCCACCATTCATCCTGCGGATGCGCCGCGAACAGGCTAAGGCCGACCGCCGACGAAAATCCCGGCCCGGTTGCCGATTGCGGCAACCCATGAACGCGAAGGGGGCGCCCCAAGCGGACGCGCTGACCCAGAATACGGGTCGCAAGCCCATCCAGGCCCATGATCTGGCTGCCACCGCCCGTTAGCACAATCTGCTGACTGGGCATGTGTTCGAACCCCGCAGCATCCAGACGAATGCGGACCTCTTCCAGGATCTCTTCCACACGAGGACGCATGATCCCGATCAATTCGGCCCGGCTTACGGTCCGGCGATCGTGCTCCCAGTCGCCGGTATCGCCACCGATGTCGATCAGGTCACGATCATCTGCGCCTGTCGCATGAACCCCCCCATTGAATGTTTTGATACGTTCAGCCACATGCGCGGGAACACCCAGCCCCATCGAGATATCCGAGGTCACGTGATCACCGCCCATACGCACGCAATCGGCGTAGATCATGTGTTTCTTCATGAAGATCGACACGCTGGTCGTGCCACCGCCCATGTCAATACAGGCCGCGCCCAGTTCCTGCTCGTCCTCGACCAAGGCCGAAACACCCGACACATAGGCCGAGTTCGCGATCCCGGCGAGCTCTAGATCACAACGCTTGATACAGCGCACGATGTTCTGGATTGCAACGGCGTCAACGGTGAGCATGTGCATGTCAACGGCCAGCGATTGCCCCATCTGACCGCGTGGGTCGATCAGGCCAGAGCGGTTGTCCAAAGCAAAGTTCACCGGCTGCGCATGCAGCACTTCGCGCCCCGCACCGTAATCGGGAACGTCGCAGGCATTCAGAACGCGACCAACCTCGGCCTCAGTCACGACCTGCCCTTCCAGATCGACCTGAGCGTCCAAACCGTAAGATCGGGGATTGGCCCCCGAAAAACATGCGATCACGTGATCCACGCGGATATCGGCCATCTTCTGCGCTGTTTGCAGCGCCGTCCGAATGGCGCGCTCAGTTTCCTGCATGGCCGTGACTTCGCCAAACTGCACGCCACGAGACCGGGTCGTTGCAGCACCAATCACTCGAAAGCCGGACTGACCGGCGAGCGATCCGATCCCGCTGTCTTCGTTCAGGCGACCGGCGCCGTCAAACCGAAGCACAAGGCAGGCAATCTTTGAGCTGCCGACATCCAGAATGGCAACCACACCGCGCTGCATTGCCTGTCTGCGCATTTGCCGCATGGCCCGTTGAGACTGATAAAGGTCGGTCATCATAATCGTTACTGCCCGCTACTTACATCTACTTTTGTATTCCACCAGTCTTCGCTGGCAGCTTTGGTCATTCGGATGGTTGGTCGCTGACCCAGACGCATGTCGACCACGGCCACGTCGCGTTCCAGCAGATCCTGAACTTCGTTTACGGCCAGCACGCGCTCCAACGCCCGGACGGGGCGTTCTGTCGGCAGCATGATGCGCTGACCCCGATCCAGCACCAGATCCCAACGGCGTTCGCCTATACGCACAAGCCCGCGCACCCGGTTGCCAAGGCTGCGCGCCGTCGCCAACAGTTCCAACGCTTGCGGCACATGGGCATCGGCACCCTTGCCCGCGATCAAAGGCAGACCGGAATGGTCCTTGCGCGAGACAATTCGTTCGACATGCGCGCCGGTGTCATCCAGCAGCTCGATACCGCCCCGCGTACGCCAGACGACAACAGGCTGGCGCTCAACAACATCCACCTGAAGGATTCCACCTGGGCGCACGCGCACAGTCGCTGATTTGACAGGGTCCAACCCCGTGATCGTGTCGCGGATCTGATCGGCATCCAGATCCCAAGAACTGATCGGGAAATCCAACGGCACCACCGCACGGATATCATCCGCCAGACCGGGGCCTGCCCCATCGATCGCCATCAGGTTGACCATGAATTCGGGGCGTTGCTGGATAGAAGTCTTGATATCGTTGGCATAAGCCACCAATGCGTCGCGCCGCTCTGCCGCGCTGAAATAAAGGCCAACAGCCGCGCAGATCGCAAAAATCGGCAACCCAACCTTCAGGCCACGCCGCACACCCGGTGTCAGCATCCAACGCTGCACCCGGTAGCTGAGGCGCGAGGGCGCGGGGTCAAAGCGACGGGACTTGCGGCCAAACAGCTTTGCGCCTTGCAAACGCAGTTTCGGCTCAACATCGTGATGTTCGCCCGACACGAAATCCGCATCCGGCCCCGACAATGGTTTTGACCGGTGTATGACAGGTGCGCGGGTGGCTCTTAACGGTCGCATGAGGCATCCTCCACCATCCAGGCGCAAAGCTGTCCGAACGTCATACCGCAATGTTCTGCCTGCTCGGGCACCAAAGACGTTGGCGTCATACCCGGTTGCGTGTTGGTCTCGAGCAGGAACAACCCATCCGCGCCCATGCTGTCATCCCAGCGATAGTCAGTACGGCTTACGCCCCGGCAACCCAAAGCATTGTGGGCCTTAATTGCGTATTCCATGCAAAGTTGGAAAATGTTCTGCGGAATATCAGCAGGCAGTACGTGCCACGAACCGCCCGGCTTATACTTGGCGTCATAGTCGTACCAGCCGCCATCCGTCATGATTTCGGTCACTGTAAGGGCGCGATCCCCCACCACCGTCACCGTCAATTCACGCCCGGCCACGTATTTCTCGACCATGACATGTTCGGGCATATCATCCGACAGTTTCGGCGGTCCGTTGGACCCTTCGTGAACGATGTAGATCCCTACGCTGGACCCTTCGTTATTGGGCTTGGCCACGTAGGGCGGCTCCATCACGTGAACGTCGACAACCTCGACCTTGGGCACGATCACGCTGGGTACGATAGGCAGACCCTCGGTCTGGTAAATTTCCTTGCTGCGCTGTTTGTCCATCGCCAAAGCCGAGGCCAGCACGCCGGAATGCGTATAGGGTATCCGCATCCATTCCAGCAGACCCTGCACGCAGCCATCCTCACCCCAGCGGCCATGCAGGGCGTTGAAAACAACATCTGGCTTGATGTCCAAAAGGCGCGCGTAAAGGTCGGGACCCGCGTCCAGCTCGACCACTTCAAAGCCTTCTCCCCTGAGGGCGGCTGCGCATTCGCGCCCGCTGCTGAGTGACACCTCGCGTTCTGCCGAGGGGCCGCCCATCAATACCGCCACTTTGGGGTGTGTCCTGCTCGACTTACCCACTTAGCGCCTCAATGTCCCCGGACCTTATCTGGTGGTCCGTATACGTTTATACCCTTGATCCGTCGCCTGAATTTGCCTGTTTTGGTCTGACGGTTGGGGTCTTAATCTGTCTGCGGATCACCGACCCGCATGATTTCCCACTCTAGCGTGATGCCGCTTGTTTCGTAAACCTTTTTTCGCACCTCTTCACCCAGACCTTCAAGGTCGGCGGCGGTTGCGGTGCCAGTATTGATCATGAAATTCGAATGCTTGGGACTCATCTGCGCGCCGCCTCTGGCCGCGCCGCGCATTCCCGCATCGTCAATCACCTTCCACGCCTTCAGATCATGCACATCATCGGCTTGGCCGGTCGAGGAATACCCCGCCGGATTGCGAAAAGTGGACCCCGCGCTGCGGTCCTTGGTGGGCTGGGTTTCGTCGCGTTTCTTGAGTTGCGCGGTCATGCGATCATGCAAGACCTGCGGATCAGCGGAAGGCCCCTCAAACGTCGCCGAGATCAGCACCGCACCTTCGGGCAGGTCCGACTGGCGATAGCTAAAGTTCAGCTCGTCAGGGGTCAGGTCCACAACGTCGCCCTGACGGGTCACGATAGTCGCATTGCGCAGGACATCCGCCGTGTAGCTGCCATAACACCCCGCGTTCATCCGCACAGCACCACCGATAGACCCGGGAATGGTGCGCAGGAACGTTAGATCAACCCCCGCATCCGCCGCTTTGCGCGCAACATGCGCATCCAGCGCAGCAGCCCCTGCCGTTACTCGGTTGCCTTCGACGCCAATGCCATTGAAGCCCCGCCCCAAACGGATCACAACCGCCCTCAGCCCCCCGTCGCGCACAATGAGGTTAGAGCCGACACCCATCGGAAAAACCGCCATGTCTCCGGGAAGCCGCCGCAGGAAATCCCGCAGGTCCTCCAAATCGGCTGGTTGGAACAGATAGTCCGCCGGCCCGCCGACGCGCAGCCATGTCAGATCATTCAAAGGTCGGTTTTCAGAGAGTTTGCCGCGTGGCGTGGGAAGAGCTGTCATGCCTGCTAATTCGCGGATTTGAACCTGCAACGCAAGCTGTATTGGTCAGAGCGTCGCGCCAAGTACTTTGCGCACCCACCGCCCCAGATAGATCACCGGCCAGCGCAACACGGACATTCCCGCCGCCAGAACGACCAAGCCAATCCAGGGACCATTTTGCAACGTCACATAGCCAAGGATCGGAATGCCAACAGCAATCAGAACATAAGCCCTGGTCCAGTGGTTGTCTTTGCTTGGGATCATCGCCAGCACATTCGCAGCGATCCCCCACATGAAAGCAAGAGCAAGAGACAAGTTCACTCTTCTACCTCCTGCCCTGTCCAACGCCGCCAGTAATGACGGATGGGGTTGCGGAACATTGACGCAAAGGCAGCAAAGGCCAGCACTGAAAAGAACCAGCCGAAATCATGGCCTAACCAGACGATAAGTGCAGGTGCCGCCACGAACAGAACAACGCCGGGTGGAAATTGCAGACGCATCGGCAGCATGGCCACGACGGTCGAGGCCACCACCCACAATCCTGCAAATACCACTGAATAAACCATTCGCCCCTCCAAGGACGCTTTCTGGCGAGTCCAACCACGCTCTTTAAGGTTGCGCGTCGGCAGAGTCCATTACCTTATCCAGCCTGCTTGCGCAGCAACCGTTCCGGCAAACCATTGGCCCAAGCGCTGATCGTACCGGCCCCCAGACAGACGACCATGTCGCCCGGACGGGCCTGTTCGCGGACCAGCCGTTCCAGATCGTTTTCATCCAGCAGCGCGCGGGCATGGCGGTGGCCGTGGCGGATCAGGCCCTGCACCAGATCATCGCGGGATGCCCCCTCGATCGGATCTTCTCCGGCGGCAAAGATTTCGGCAATGGCGACCACGTCGGCGTCATTGAAACAGGTGCAGAAATCATCAAACAAGTTCGACAGGCGTGAATACCGGTGCGGTTGATGCACTGCGATTACGCGGCCTTCGGAAGCCTGACGTGCAGCTTTTAGTACGGCGGCGATTTCAACCGGGTGGTGGCCGTAATCGTCGATAATGGTGACACCGTCGACCTCTCCAACCTTGGTGAAACGGCGATTGACGCCGCCGAAATTGGCCAAAGCCTCGCGGATTTCCGCGGTTTTCATACCCAGATGACGGGCAACGGCCACGGCGCTTAATGCGTTCGAGACATTGTGGTCGCCCGGCATCGGCAGCGTGCAGCCTTCGATCACCGTGTCTTCATATTGCAGATGAACATCAAAATGCGCGACGCCGCCCTTATAGGTCAGGTTCACCGCCCGCACATCGGCCTGCGCGTTAAACCCATAAGTGCGCACGCGGCGGTCGGTGATACGACCCACCAGTGTCTGCACCTCGGCATGATCCGTGCAACAGACCGCCAGCCCATAGAAAGGCAGGTTCGAGACGAACTCATAGAACCCATCGCGAAGTTTATCGAAATCGCCCCAATGCTCCATATGTTCGGGGTCGATATTGGTGACAATAGCAATGGTTGCGGGCAAACGGTTGAACGAGCCATCCGATTCGTCGGCTTCGACCACCATCCATTCGCCCTGCCCCATCCGCGCGTTCGAGCCATAAGCGTGAATAATGCCTCCATTGATCACGGTGGGGTCGAAATCTCCGGCGACCATGAGTTCAGCCATCATGGTGGTCGTAGTGGTTTTGCCATGGGTTCCGGCGATGGCAATGTTGGACTTCAGGCGCATCAGCTCTGCCAGCATGTCGGCACGGCGCACCACCGGCAGGCCCTGCGCACGGGCACCGTCCAATTCAGGGTTCCCCGCCTTGATTGCGGTAGACACCACAACAACGGCTGCATTTTCAAGGTTTTCGGCGCGCTGGCCCACGAAAATCTCAGCCCCCAAACCGGCCAGACGGTCGGTGATCTTGGACGCTTTCAGGTCCGAGCCCTGCACACGGTAGCCCAGGTTCAGCAGAACTTCTGCGATCCCGGACATCCCAATCCCGCCGATCCCGACAAAGTGGATCGACCCTACGTCTTGCGGCAGTTTAGTTGCTGGATTCATGTGGTCTCCTTCTGCGCCAACTGTTCGACGAGGTGCACCAGACGCTCGGTCGCATCGGGCGCGCCGGTCGAGAGGGCGGCGTGGGCCATCTTTTGCGCGGCTTCGGGGTTTGTCAGAACTGCGGTGATTTGCTCGGTCAGCGCTGGAACGTCAAGCAGGTTTTCCGGGATCATGATCGCGCCCCCGGCCTGCACCAACCCGCGAGCATTGGCGGTTTGGTGATCTCCGGCAGCAGCGGCAAAAGGGATCAGGATCGAAGGCCGCCCGATTACCGAGATATCGGCAACGCTGGAGGCACCCGAGCGGCTTATGACAAGTTGCGCATCGGACATGCGTCGTGGGACGTCATCGAAGAATGGCAAGACTTCGGCGCGAATTCCGTTATCGGCATAAAACGCGGTGACACGTTCGCCATCCTCATTCCGCGCCTGATGCGCCACGCGGATATGGGCGCGCAGAGCTTCGGGCAATGCCGCGATCGCACCGGGCACAACGTCGCTGAGAATACGTGCCCCCTGCGAGCCGCCCATAACAAGCACAGACATCGGGTAGTCGCCGGGGGGGATGTACCCCGACGCTGCACGCTCTAACACGGCGGCGCGGACCGGGTTGCCGGTGTGGACCCCCTGCGCGCCGTCTGGCAGGTCCGTGGGCCACACACCGCAAGCCACCTGCGCCACGCGCTTGGCAAACAACTGGTTCACGCGGCCCAGCACACCGTTCTGTTCGTGGATCATGCGCGGGATTTTCAGCAACGTTGCCGCCCCCAACGCAGGGATTGAGGGGTATCCACCAAAGCCGACAACCACGTCAGGTCGGTCGCGCATCATCTGCATTGCCATGCTGGTCACGCCGCCCGCGATCTTTGGGCCCACCATCGCTTTGGCGGCCAAACCGCCCCGCGCGAAAGTGGCGGAACTGGCCTCGACAATCTCGGTCGAATGAGGAAAGCCACCCGTATAACGCGCACCGCGCGCATCAGTTGACAAACGGACGCGCCAGCCTTTGTGCAGCATTGCCTCGGCCAGCGCCTGTGCCGGGAACATGTGACCCCCGGTGCCGCCCGCCGCAATCAGAAGATAAGGTGCTGTCATCAACCTCGTCCGCGCAATATGTCGCCCAGTTCGCCCTGTGGCCGGGTGCGGGTAAAGGCCAGCAACATGCCAACCGCAATTCCACCCGCAATCAGCGAGGAACCACCATAGCTGACGAACGGCAATGTCATGCCCTTGGCGGGCAGCAGACGCACGGCCACCCCCATGTTGATCATCGCCTGAACGCCGAACATGCAGGCCAGACCTGTCCCTGCCAGACGAATGAACATATCCCGTTCACGCATCAGCCGCAGGAGCGAGCGCACGACGATCAGAGAATAAAGTGCGATGATGATCAACACCAGGATCAGGCCGTATTCCTCGGCCGCCACAGCGATGATGAAATCCGTATGCGCATCGGGCAATGACCATTTCACCTGCCCCTCGCCCACGCCCACACCGAACAAGCCGCCCTCGCGGATCGCGTTGGTAGCATAGCCAAGCTGGGTGGTCGGATCGACCTCTTGGTTCAGGAAGCCGTCAATGCGGCGCGCAAAATGTTCCGAGTTCGAATAAGCGAACATCCCGCCCAGAACGACCGCGCCCGCCATGCCGACCAGCAGCAGCATCGGCGCACCGGCCACGAAATACATCACGCCCCAACCAAACAGGATCAGGCAGGCCTGACCAAAGTCGGGTTGCAGCACCAACATCGCCACGATCGCCATACACAGCGCAAAAGACCACAACCGCCCCGGAGGGCCGTTGATTTCCTGCGACGCGGCCAGCAACCATGCAGCCACGACGATGAAACCGGGTTTCAGAAATTCGGACGGTTGCAGCGAGGCAAAGCCCAGCGAATACCAGCGCACCGCCCCTTTACCGAAATCGGTCCCGAAGACAGGCAGAAAGGCCAGCGCCACAAACGCGCCGAGAAAACCCAGCACAGCCAGTCGCCGCACCAAAGTCGGCGACATCATCGAGGTCAGCAGCATCGCAATCAGAGCTAAGCCGCCGAACAACGCCTGCCGCTCAACGTAGTGAAAAGGATCAAACCCATTGCGGCTTGCCAGCGGCGGCGAAGACGCCAACCCCAGCAACAAGCCGATGACAAACAGGATCAGAACGCAGGACATCGTCCAGCGGTCAATCGTGCGCCACCACTTTGGTAGAATCGGTTCGCCGCGCTGGTCCTGGACCGCGCCATACACCATCTCAGTCATGAGATACCGCCACTCTCTGCCTCGTTCACGTCCCGTTTTCGGGATCTGATTGAGAGTCTATCCCGGTTTTTGCCTTTGGGCCAGTAAAATGAGGGGTTTGAGCAAAAACAAACCGCCGTCAGCAAAGTCCCGCCGGGACGGGGGTTTGCGGAATGATGTTCGCCTAAATCTGACTACTCCACTTCTTCAACCGGTGCACCGGACTTGGCCCAAGCGGTAAACCCACCTTCGATATGAACAACCGGCTTTAGCCCCATCTCCATCGCGATTTTGGCACTAAGCGCCGACCGCCACGCGCTGGCGCAATAGAACACGTAGGTCTTATCCTGATCAAAGACGTCCTTGTGATATGGGCTTTCGGGGTCGATCCAAAACTCGAGCATCCCTCTGGGGCATGAGAATGCTCCGGGGATCTTGCCAGACCGTTTTAATTCGCGAAAGTCGCGCAAGTCGATCAGAACGTGGTCGTCACTGTCTAGCATGGCTTGGGCCTGCTCAACCGAAACCGACGAAACAACGGCATTCGCTTCGGCCAGCAGTGCCTTGATTCCCTTTGTTATTGTCTGGGGCATATTGGACCTTTCCTGAATACGTCACGCATCGGTGCAGAGAATACCCGACAGCTCATAGCATCAAAGAAAGGGCCGCGACAAACATGGCACGCACCAAGTCCCCCTTGCCATCCCAGGTAATCCGCGCCATGCGCAACACATGGACTTTGACACGATCATCCTTGGTGCCGGGGCAGCCGGTATGATGTGCGCCGCCCATTGCGGTGGGCGCGTATTGGTGATCGACCATGCGAAGGCCGCGGGTGAGAAAATCCGTATCTCGGGCGGCGGGCGCTGCAACTTTACGAACATGTACGCAGGGCCTGGCAACTTCCTGTCGCAGAACCCGCATTTTTGCAAATCCGCATTGGCCCGGTACACCCAGTGGGATTTCATCGATCTGGTCGGGCGGCACAAGATTGCGTGGCACGAGAAAACGCTAGGGCAGTTGTTCTGCGACGGTTCCTCAAAACAGATCATTCAGATGCTGATGGATGAGATGGCGAATGCAGGGGCCGAATTGTGGGTCCGGGCCGAGTTGAGGTACCTTCGCAAGACGGAAAGCGGGTTCGCCCTTGACGTCGATCGCGAAGGACAGCGCGTTTCC
Organism: Ruegeria sp. HKCCD7221; assembly: GCF_013031225.1. Lineage (NCBI taxonomy): Bacteria > Pseudomonadati > Pseudomonadota > Alphaproteobacteria > Rhodobacterales > Roseobacteraceae > Ruegeria > Ruegeria sp. HKCCD7221. Next base: position 215,289 of record NZ_WPZE01000001.1, on the reverse strand, counting down.
CTGACCTGCGCCAATCTGGTGCTGGCCACGGGCGGCAAGTCGATCCCCAAAATGGGTGCGACCGGGCTGGCCTATGACATCGCGCGACAATTCGGGTTGGGCATTACTGATACAAGGGCGGCGCTGGTGCCATTCACGTTTTCGGACGCAAAATTCAAAGAGCTTTCAGGCGTTTCCCTGCCTGCCCGACTGTCGAACACGCGCACCAGCTTTGACGAAGCGCTGCTGTTCACCCATCGCGGCCTCAGCGGACCGTCTGTCCTGCAACTGTCCTCTTACTGGCGCGAGGGCGAAGACATCAGCGTCAATCTGATCCCTGATCTCGCGCTGTTTGACGTGCTGCGCGATCGGCGGCAGGCCGGAGGGCGCAAAGCTCTGACCACCGAACTGGCCCGGCACCTGCCCGGTCGTCTGGTGGAATTCCTCAGCCACATCATCCCCATGCAAGGCAATCTGGCCGACCAATCTGATGCCGCGCTGAGCGAACTGGTCAAAGCCCTGTCAGACTGGCAACTGACCCCATCCGGCACTGAGGGCTACCGCACCGCCGAGGTCACGTTGGGTGGGATCGACACCGACGACCTTTCGTCCAGAACGATGGAGGCCAGGGATGTCCCCGGCCTCTATGCGATTGGCGAAGCAGTGGATGTCACAGGCTGGCTGGGCGGATACAACTTCCAGTGGGCGTGGTCATCGGGCCACGCCGCCGGAACTGCGATCGCGGGCCGTTAACCTACGACGTTATACCCACGTCCGCGCATACAGTTGCGCACGATCACTTCCTGATTTTGAGTATTGTTAATCGCGCTCGCACCCGCACCTACCAGCGCACCCGCAACGGCGGCACGTCCCAGATCGCTGGCGCTGTCGTCAATGATCGCCTTGGTGCCGGCAGCACCCGCCGCGCCGATGGCAGCAGCGCCAGCCGTCCGGCTATCCACTGTCGGCTGAGACCGTGCAAGCGCCTGACACTGGGCCAGATCCGCGTTGTAGTTTGGCCCAACCGGTCCATCGACGACCGGCTGGTAATTGGCACCGACATTGGAGCAGGCTCCAACCACCAAAATAGCGGGCAGGATCAAAGAGAATTTACGGTATGGCATAATCATAACCTCACGTTGAATTTGAAGGCAGGCAAAACCAATAATCTTGGCGCGTCAAGCTGATAGCAACTCAGCTTCGCTCAACCGGCGATCAATTGCAAACCTCTATTCTGACAGCCTCTGCCGAACCTGCGCCTCAAAGTCTTCTCCGCGTCGCTCGAAACTGTCGTATTGGTCAAAACTAGCCGCCGCTGGGGCCAATAGCACAGTTTCACCCGGCTGCGCATCCGACATGGCCTGCGCCACGGCCTCGGCCATCGTCGTGCAAACCAGCGTTTCCGCGTCAAGCTGCATGGCAAATCCGGCCGCCTCGCGCCCGATCACATAGGCTTTGATGACTCTGTCCGATGCTGCGTTCAATGCCGACAATCCGCCCTCTTTCTCTAGCCCACCGCAAATCCAGCGGATTTTTCCAAATGCGTTCAGCGCCTTCAGAGCACTGTCCACGTTGGTGGCCTTGGAGTCGTTCACAAAAGTAACGCCATCTGCTTCGGCGATGATCTGGCTACGGTGCGGCAGGCCGGGATAGCTGTGCAAGGCGTCCTCGATCACGCGGGGGGCCAATCCCAGCGCGCGACAGGCTGCGTAAGCTGCGCAAGCGTTCTGGTGGTTATGCGAACCGGGCAGTCCCTTGATCCCACGCATGTCAATCGACCCGGCCTGCCGACCTTTGCGATATTCCGACAAAAACCCCTTGCGCGCGAAGACCTGCCATCCGGGGCCCGTCAATTTGCGTGCGACCGATACGCGGATCACCCGGTCGTCAGAGGGCCCCTCGGCAAGCTGACCGGCCAAAAACGCTCCTTCTTTTTCGTCGATGCCGATCACAGCGCGGTCTGGTCCGCCTTCGGCAAACAACCGGCGCTTGGCCGCAAAATACCCGCCCATCCCGCCGTGGCGATCTAGATGATCCGGTGAAAGATTGGTGAACACCGCTACATCCGGCGTCAAAGCGCGGGCAAGTTCTGTCTGATAGCTGCTCAGCTCCAGCACCACGACAGAGCCATCCCCGCCCGGCTCAATATCCAGAACACCCCACCCGATGTTCCCCGCCAACTGAGCCTCTCGCCCCGCTTCGGTAAGGATATGATGGATCAAGGCGGCCGTGGTCGATTTACCGTTCGACCCCGTCACCGCAATCACGCGCGGAGGCATATCGTAGTTGTTCCATTCCGCACCCGCGAAAGAGCGGAAGAACAGCCCGATGTCGTTGTCTACCGGCACGCCCGCATCCAATGCAGCGGCCACCACAGGGTTCGGGTCAGGATAAAGATGCGGAATACCCGGCGAGACGATCAGCGTGGCGATGTCGTCAAACGCGCCATGGCGCAAAAGGTCGGCGCAGGCAAAACCTTCGCCTTCCGCCTTCTCGCGGGCCGCTGGGTTGTCATCCCAACAGACCGGCTCTGCGCCGCCAGCCCTTAATGCGCGTGCGGCGGCCAGCCCTGACCGACCAAGCCCCAGAACCGCAACTTTATGTCCTGAAAACCCTTTGACCGGGATCATGCTGCCCACCCTTTTTTGACTTTGGCTTGGGCGTCACCCTGCACAGAAGACCCCCTCATTGGCAAGGGGATAGACAGGCTCGCGCGCCAGCGCGAGCCGGGCCCAACAGGTGGCAGGTGGACCGAAGGTCCGCCGAACCTGGCGGGAGGGCTACCGGACCTTCAGCGTCGCCAGACCAATCATCGCGAGGATCAGGGAAATGATCCAGAACCGGATCACGATCGTCGGTTCCGCCCACCCCTTTTTCTCATAATGATGGTGGATCGGCGCCATCAGGAACACCCGACGCCCGGTGCGTTTGAAGTACAGGACCTGAATGATCACGCTCAGTGCCTCGACGACGAACAGACCGCCGACAACGGCCAGTACCAATTCGTGCTTGGTGGCAACTGCGATTGCACCCAGCGCGCCCCCTAAGGCCAGTGACCCGGTATCACCCATGAACACGGCGGCAGGCGGCGCATTATACCAAAGAAACCCAAGCCCCGCGCCGAAAAGCGCCGAGGTAAAGATAAAGATTTCACCCGTTCCCGGCACATAGTGCACGTCCAGATATTCGGTAAAGTCGACCCGGCCCACCGCATACGCGATGATCCCCAGCGTCGATGCCGCGATCATTGCAGGCATGATCGCAAGCCCGTCCAACCCGTCGGTCAGGTTCACGGCATTCGCCGCACCCACAATCACGATAATCGAGAACGGAATGTAGAATATCCCCAGATTGACCAGCGTGTCCTTGAAAACCGGCACGGCAAGCTGGTTCTGCAAAGCCTCGGGATGGTGCAAAGTCGCCCATAGCGAAGCCAGAACCGCAATAATGATCCCCAGAGCAAGCCTCATTTTACCCGAAACGCCCTTAGTGTTCTGCTTGGACACCTTGGCGTAATCGTCGGCAAAACCAATGGCTGCGTAAGCCAAAGTTACGAACAGCACCATCCAGACATAGGGGTTGTCCCACCGCGCCCAGACCAGAGTAGACGTCACAAGCGCCCCGACTATCAGCAGGCCGCCCATGGTTGGCGTTCCGGCCTTTGAGAAATGCCCCTCGGGACCGTCATCCCGGATCGGCTGACCCTTGCCCTGCTTGCGGCGCAACACATTGATCAGCGGTTTTCCAAACAGGAACCCAAAGATCAACGCAGTCATAAAGGCCCCACCTGCACGGAACGTGATGTACCGAAAGAGGTTAAAGAAATCCCCCCCGTCCGACAGGCCGGTCAACCAATAAAGCATCTTAAAACCTTTCTCGTGCGGCGATCATGGGTCAGGCGCGCTCCCTTGCCCCATTTTCCGCAAACCGTCAACAATCTGTGCCAAAGCCATGCTCAGAGAGCCTTTGGCCAATACGGTATCACCGGCTCGGATCAGCTCTGGCAAACGCGCGACCATTTCAGTGCTGGTTTCAAACCAGAGGCCGCGTTTTTCGTCCGGCAAAGCGTCGTGAAGCGTCTTCATCAGTGGGCCGATACAGTGAACACGATCAACACGTTGCATGGCATCCACGTGGGCCATATTGGCGTGCATTTCGGCTTCTTGTGCGCCCAACTCTTTCATATCGCCCAAGAACGCGATCCTACGGTCACCCTGCGACGCGGCCAGCACATCCAGCGCGGCCTCCATCGAGGTTGGGTTGGCGTTATAACTGTCGTCCAGCAATTCGACCTGACCGCCCGCAATCAGCGCAATCTGCTCTCGCACCCCGCGCCCCTTGACCGGAGACCACCGGGCCAACCCAGTAATCGCGTCGTCCAGTTCAACGCCCATCTCTACACAGGCGGCCAATGCCCCCAGCGCGTTCATCGCAAAATGCGTTCCGGCAGATTGTACGTCAAACTTGAATGGGACATCGCCCACGGTCGCCGACGCATGTACCGAATCCGAGGCCTGCGTGACATCTTTCAGCACATAATCCACAGCGGATCGCCCGAACTCCACGACCCCAGCCCCGTTTTCCATTGCACACTCGCGTAGAATTTCTGCGTGTTCCACATCCGCGTTGACGATCGCCGCGCCACCTTTGGTCAGACCTTCGAAAATCGCAGCCTTTTCATGGGCGATCCCGGCAACGGACTCGAACGCCTCTAGGTGGACAGCCGCCACAGTGGTCACCAACGCCACGTGCGGGCGGGCCTGCCGCGCCAAGGGCGCGATCTCTCCGGGGTGGTTCATGCCAATCTCGATTACCGCGTAGTCGGTGTCGCGCGGCATCCGGGCCAATGTCAGAGGAACACCCCAATGATTGTTGTAGCTGGCAACGCTGGCATGTGTTTTTCCCTGCGTTTCCAAGATAGTAGACAGCATTTCCTTGGTCGAGGTTTTCCCGACGCTGCCCGTAACGCCCATCACCCGCGCATCCGTGCGCGCACGCGCGGCCTGCCCCAGCGCCTCCAACCCTGCCTGAACGTCGTCCACGATCAGCAGCGGCGCATCTTCGGGCACACCTTCGGGCACACGGGACACAAGCGCTGCACCTGCCCCTTTTTCCAATGCCTGCGCAACGAATTCGTGCCCGTCACGCGCCGCTGTCAACGCTACGAAAAGATCGTCGGGCTGCAGGGTTCGCGTGTCAATGGACACGCCGTTTGCTGTCCAATCCGCTGTAGCACGCCCACCAGTTGCTTCGGCGGCTTCGGATGCGGTCCACAAAGTCATGCGACCCTCCCGTCAAGTGCAGCGACGCTTATGCTGGCCTGTTCCACATCGTCAAATGGCAGAACCTGATCGCCAACAATCTGGCCTGTTTCATGCCCTTTGCCTGCAATCAGCAGCGCGTCGCCGGGTTGCAAGGCATCGACACCGCGGAGAATGGCCTCGGCCCTGTCTCCGACTTCGGTTGCACCCGGTGCCCCTTGCATCACGGCCTCGCGGATCACTGCGGGGTCTTCGCTGCGCGGGTTGTCATCCGTCACGAACACCAAATCAGCGTTGTTCGCCGCAGCCTTGCCCATCAAAGGGCGCTTTCCCGCATCCCGATCGCCACCCGCGCCAACGATTGCAATCAGCCGACCCATGACATGCGGGCGCATCGCCTTGAGCGCAGTCGCAACCGCATCCGGCGTGTGGGCGTAGTCCACGAACACCGCCGCCCCATTCTCTCGCGTTGCAGCCAGTTGCATTCGTCCACGCACGGTTGTCAGGTGCGGCAAGGTTTCAAAAACGCGCTCGGGATCATCTCCGCCCGCGATCACAAGCCCGCAGGCCAAAAGGACATTCTCGGCCTGAAACCCCCCAATCAGGTTCAGGCGCGTTTGAAAGACCTTTCCCTTCCATGAAAAGCGCAGGTCCTGACCCGTGGCATCGAAACGCTGGTTCATCAGACACAGGTCCGCATCACCCAGACCCACGGTCAGCACATCCTGCCCCCGGTCTTCGGCGATCTTACGGACTTGCAGCCCTTTGGGGTCGCTCATGTTGATAACGACGGTTCCGTCCTGCGGCAGAACGCGATCGAACAGACCGGTCTTGGCCGCAAAGTAGGCCTCAAACGTTTCGTGGTAGTCCAGATGGTCCTGCGTGAAGTTTGAAAAGCCCGCCGCAGTCAGATTCACCCCGTCCAGGCGCCGTTGTTCCAAACCGTGCGACGACGCCTCCATCGCGGCATGGGTCACACCGTTTACTGCCGCTTCTGCGAGACAACGGTGCAGGGTTATAGGCTCTGGCGTGGTATGGGCCAGAGGCGCGGTCCAGGCACCTTCGACACCGGTTGTGCCAAGATTGACCGCGGCGTGGCCCAGCTCCATCCAGATCTGACGTACAAAGGTCGCGACCGACGTCTTGCCGTTTGTCCCGGTCACGGCAACGATAGTCTGCGGTTGAGAGCCAAACCAAAGCGCCGCACATCCCGCCAGCGCCTGACGAGGGTCTTCAACGACGACCAGCGCAGCATCCGAGCCCGACAACTCATCCGCCGCAACCGCAGCACCCTCGGCATCCGTCAGGATGGCCGCAGCGCCCATCCGCAGGGCGAACTGGATAAACTCGCCCCCGTGAACCCGCGTACCGGGAAGGGCTGCGAACAAGTAGCCGTCCTTGACCTCTCGGCTATCGACGGCCAACCCGGTTATTTCCGGGTTTGCGCCACCTCGGGCGGTCAGGGCCAGTTGGCTGAGTTTCTTTGTCCTTGTGCCCATCGCCCACCTCTTGCCGGACAGTCTAATTTGAGGTCAGCGTTATAGCAGCGCGCGCCTCAGGCTCAAGCCGGGGACGCAAGCCCAGCAAGGGCGCGACACGACCAATCAATTCGGCCGCCACGGGCACCGCTGTCCAGCCCGCCGTCCGGCGCTTTTCGCCGTAGGCAACGATGGACGGCTCGTCCAGCGTGACGATCAGAACGTATTTGGGATCATAGGCCGGAAAGATCGTCGCGAACGTCGCGATGACCTTGTCGTCATAGTAACCGCCGCGTGGCTTCGGCTTGTCGGCTGTGCCGGTTTTACCGGCGACATCATACCCCGCCACGTCCCCGAAACTGGCCGTCCCGTCCGTGACCACCTTGCGCAACATCTTTTGCGCCTGAAGCGCGGCACCATGTGACAGCACACGGGGACCATACTGAGGGCCGTTCTTACGCAACACCGTTGGACTGACGTAGTGCCCGCCATTGGCGATCGCCGCGTAACCGGCTGCCAGATGCATTGGGCTGGTCGACAGCCCATGACCATAGGAAATGGTAACGGTACTCAGCTCGCCCCACTTCTTGGGCTTGAGGGGCTCGCCACCCGCGGCTTCGACAATCTCAAACGGGGTGGGTTCAAACATGCCGAGCGCGCGCAAGAACTCCTGTTGACGCTGCGCGCCGATTTGCAGCGCCAGCCGTCCGGTACCCCGGTTCGAGCTGTGAACAATCACATCCGCGACGCTGATTTTACCGTAGTTCTTGCCGTTGAACTCACCAATTGGAAAGCGTCCGATCCGCATAGGCCCAGACGTGTCGATGATTGTCTCAGAATTCACCAGCCCCAGTTGCACCGCCTGCGCGGCCGTGAAGATCTTGAAAACTGATCCCAGCTCGTACACGCCCTGCACGTAGCGGTTGAACAAGGGGCTGTCAGACGGATCAAACCCCGAGGTCGGTGGGCGCGGACGGTCGTTTGGGTCAAATGACGGCAACGACGCCGCCGAGATCACTTCACCCGTATGCGCGTTCATCAAAACGGCCGAGGCACCCTTGGCGTTCATGATGTTCATGCCGCCATACAGAACCTGCTCGACCGCAGCCTGAATGGTCAGGTCCAATGACAGTTGCAGCGGCTTGTTCCCATTGGCCGGGTTGCGCAGATAGTCATCAAACTGTTTCTCGACCCCGGCAACACCGATCACCTCGGCTGCGCTGACGCCTTCACGCCCGAATCCCGATCCGCCAAGAATATGCGCGGCCAGCTTGCCGTTGGGGTACAGCCGCATCTCACGCGGGCCGAACAGAATGCCGGGATCACCGATGTCGTGAACGGCTTGTTTCTGTTCCGGCGAGATACGCTTTTTGATCCACAGGAACTTGCGGTCGCCGGTGAAATCCTTGACCAGACGTTCTTTTTCCAGATCAGGGAAAATCGCGACCAACTGATCAGCGGCGGCCACCGGGTCGATCATCAGGGGCGGCTGGGCATAGACCGAATAGGTGTCCAGATTGGTTGCCAGAATACGCCCCTCGCGGTCGACGATATTGGCCCGCTGCATGGCAATCGCGGCACCGGGGGCGCTGGCCAGCGGCTCTTGCGCCTCGGATGTTGCCAGCATCCCCATGCGAAACCCAACCACTGCAAAGGCACAGAAAAAGAACAGGCCAAGCACCAGAAGCCGCCCTTCTGCACGGGCGCGGGCGTGATCCTTCATGTCTTCGTGGCGCTTCCTGATATTTTCACGCTCGATGGCCTTGGGGTTATCCCCGCGCGCGCGTGCATCAAGGATACGGGCCAGAGGTCGGAGGGGCGTGCGCGTCATGGGATCTGCACCTCGCCCAAAGCCTGAATGTTAGTCAGCGACTGCAGCTCAAACGGGTCTACGATCGGCAAGTCAGGGTCTTCTGCATATGCAATCTGGTCAGCGCGCCCGAACTGCTCGGCACGAAGGGGTAGCAAACCCAGACGTTCAAAATTCAGATCGGCCAGTTCGCGCAGTCGATCAGGGCGATTAAGATACGCCCATTCCGCGTTCAAAACCGCAAGCCGGACCTGAGCCACGCCAATCTCGCGCTGCAACTTCTGCGTTTCCTTAACGACCTGCTGGGTGCGATAGTTCTCTTGATACGCCCAAAGCGCCAATCCGAACACGGCCAAGGCAGTCAACGCATACAAAACACTTTTCATTTTGCCCTTCCCCCAAGTTGCGGCATCCCAATGGCGCGGGCATCAATTTCCCCCGCCGGTGCCTCGGTCCGCACAGCGACACGCAGCTTGGCCGAGCGCGCGCGCGGATTTTCCTGTAATTCCTGTTCATCCGGTCCAACAGCCTTACGCGTCTTAAGCATAAACTGCGGCTGGCCCTGCTCCACCTCAGGCGCATAGCGGTTTGCACGCCCGGTCTTGCCAGCACGCGACTGAAAGAACCGTTTGACCATGCGGTCCTCGATAGAATGGAATGTCACAACAGCCAGTTGCCCGCCCGGCTTCAAAGCACGTTCCGCAGCCATAAGCCCTTGGAACAGTTCTTCATATTCCGCGTTCACCGTGATCCGCAGGCCCTGAAAGCTGCGTGTCGCCGGATGCGATTGACCCGGTTTCGGACGCGGGAGGCAGGATTCGATAATCTCAGCCAGTCGCAGTGTTGTGGTAATCGGCGCCTCGGCCCGCGCCTTCACAATCGCCTTGGCAATCCGGCGGCTAGCGCGTTCCTCGCCAAAATGGAAAAGGATGTCGGCCAGTTGCGCCTCGGTCGCTGTGTTGACCAAATCGGCAGCACTCTCGCCTTCCTGACTCATCCGCATATCCAGCGGACCGTCTTTCATGAAGGAAAAACCACGCTCCGCCTGATCCAACTGCATGGACGAGACCCCAAGGTCCAGCACCACCCCATCCAGATTCTGTGCGTATTCATCCATGCGAGAGAACACACCCTGCTGCATCGCCAGTCGGTCACCGTATCCACCCACCCAGTCAGCGGCCATCTCAAATGCTAGCGGATCACGGTCCACACCGATAACCTTCTCGGCCCCGGCTTCCAGCAAGCCGCGCGTGTACCCTCCCGCTCCAAAGGTGCCGTCGAGCCAGGTGCCCGAGACAGGCGCCACGGTCGCAAGCAACGGACGCAGAAGGACAGGGATGTGGGGTTTTTCGGTGGGGGTTTCAGCGCCGGCCATGCCGTTACGCATCCCCGGTGCCGTCTAGGAACTCCAGAGGGTCAAAGTCCCCTGGCTGTTCGTCCAACCATTCTTCGGCCGAAGCCAGTTCTTCCGATTCATATGTTTCGGGCTTCCAAATCTGGAACGTGTCCCCGGCGGCAATAAAGAACGCCTCGCCCTCAAGTCCGATCTTGTTGCGCAACTTAGCAGGCAATACCAGACGACCGGTCTCATCCACCGTGGTCGGGAAAGACTGACCGTGGAACATGCGTTGCAGCAGTTTCCGCTGCATCGAACCACGCGGCAGCGCGTCGATCTTGTCATCAACCTCGTCGATCGCCCGCATCGTATAGCATTCAAGAAACTTCCGGCGGTGATCGCCGTAGACAATAACAAGCTCTGGATTATCGCCGGGCTGCCAATTGGGGTCACAGGATTCAAGCACACGGCGAAAAGAGGCCGGGATCGAGACCCTGCCCTTCGTGTCCACCTTATGGTGGCTTTCACCTCTAAACCTGCGCGCCAAGACGACTGTCCCTTTCGCTTGCGCCCCACCTAAAATTCACGTTCCCCCCGGATGAAAAACGGCGGGTTGATCTGCTGCCACTGATCAACCCGCCGCATTGACCCGCTGAGCGGGAAGTCCAGCTGCGCGCGCCACCTGGGGGGATGTCTGCTCGCCCGCGCGCCGGATCTCTTGAGTGATGAAAGCGAGATGCCTGTATGAAACCTGAATTTTATTGGTTCGGGGTCGTTTGGTGCCCCATATGCCTCGTCCTCATCGGATGCATAAGGGATGACATGGGAATTCATGGAAATCAATAGAAAAATTCGCCCACTCAAGACTGAAGACCCATCCTAATAAGGCCGCAACCAAAAGGAAAGACCACTAATTGCACCACAAATTGTCTTCATACAGAATTTACACACCACATATAGTTGAGCTCACGTTGGCCCAATCTATCCCATGATTTCCCAAAAATTTTTCAATTTTTGTGATTCCCAGCCCAACCACACGGCAACACCGCACAAAATTAGTCGAATCACCCAGCCTCAGACATGGCTGCACCACCTAAATTCAACTGCAGCCCACGGCGCGGCCCACGAATTCCCATAGCTCTAAATTTCTCCCAGCCCGCGCCTCAACTCTCAAGACGGGATTTACAATATGCACAAATTTCGGAATATGCCGCCCAATCAAGGGGCAAACCCATGCACCCTGAAATCGCGCCGAGGCGACGCCCCTCATGCGCAAGCGGCCAAAAGTCATATTTTAAAGGCACTTTCACCGCAAGGTTTACAACTTGTTGATATCCATGCGTTTGCTGCATAGCGGCAATGACTACGTAGGCTATTGTGCAGGCGCAGCATTTGCCTATTTTTGTAACCAAGCAAGCGCTGGAACACTCCGGCGACAACATACAAACCGGGTTACGCACATGGCTGTAGCAACACATCATACTGCGCTGAAGAACGCGCCCGCAACCGGCTTGGCTTCGCTGATCGAGGCCGCAAAGGCCCGGTACGCGCGTCACCGCGTCTATCGTCAGACTGTAAATGAACTGTCTGAACTTTCGAACCGCGAACTGGCCGATCTGGGCCTGCACCGCTCGATGATCCGCCGGCTGGCACTTCAGGCCGCAGAAGAATTCGCCGCGCGTTAGTCGCGGCACGACATAACCGAGATCAGGTCCTTCCTCCTCCCTTTAGGACCTGTATTACAGCAGCGGCATCTCTCCTCCTCCCTGATGCCGCTGCACCAAATACCGGCCCAACCTGCCGGAAACCGACACACCGGGCACTCCTCCTCCCTTTCCCGGTGTTGAAAGCGCGCGGCGACGTCTCTCCTCCTCCCTGACGTCGCCGCGTCTTACAGATACCGGGATCAGACCCGGAGACGGATACATCGGGGCTCTCCTCCTCCCTGCCCTGATGTTGAAAGAGCGCGACGACACCTCTCCTCCTCCCTGGTGTCGTCGCGACTTACACATACCGGGATCAAACCCGGGTTCGGATACATCGAGACTCTCCTCCTCCCTGTCTCGATGTTGCAAAGAACGGCGGTTTCCTCTCCTCCTCCCTGGAAACCGCCGTTTTTCTTTGCCCAACAACAAAAAAGGGGACGCAAACGCCCCCAGCTTCTTCTGTTCAAAATACTTCGGAGCGCGAGGCAGAGCCTCGCAAAAACTCAGAACGGCACGTCATCCTTGGCAGATAAGAACCGCGAGACGACCTTCTTCACCCCGGCCTTGTCGAAATCGACTTCGACCTTGTCACCCTCAATGCCAATCACCGCGCCATAGCCGAACTTCTGGTGAAACACCCGTTCACCCAAGGTGAAACTGGCCACCGCTGTCGCATCAATCACAGTGTTCCGGCTTTCGCGGGGCTGAGACGTCCCATATTGCCCCTGACGCGCCTGCATCCTTTTCCAGCCCGGGGAATTATAGACATTCGCTTCGGCTGCTCGGCTTTCGATGCTGGCCGTAACCTGCCCCCCACCGTAAAGACCCGGAGGCGTCAGAACTTCCACGTGATCTTCCGGCAATTCATCAATGAATCGCGAAGGCATGGAGTTCTGCCATTGCCCGAACACCCGCCGATTTGCAGCAAAGGAAATCGTGCAAACTTCTTCGGCGCGGGTAATTCCCACATAGGCCAAGCGCCGCTCTTCCTCGAGCCCCTTGATACCGGATTCGTCCATTGACCGCTGTGACGGGAACAAGCCATCCTCCCAGCCCGGCAGGAACACGGCTGGAAACTCCAACCCCTTGGCCGCGTGCAGAGTCATGATCGAGACCTTGGCGCCGTCGCTGTCCTGCTCGTTATCCATAACCAGACTGACATGTTCCAAGAACCCCTGCAGATTCTCGAAATTGTCCAACTGATTGACCAGTTCCTTGAGGTTTTCCAACCGCCCCGGTGCCTCGGGCGTCTTTTCATTCTGCCAATGGGCCGTATAGCCGGATTCATCCAGAATGATCTGCGCCAGTTCGATATGCGATACTTCAGGCTCACCAAAACGAAGGGGTGCGCCGTCGTCGATGACCGTATCATCCTCGACCTCAATCCTCGGGCCGCGCGTCATCGCATTCCAGCGCGCCAGCCCCTCGATCAGCTCGCGCAGCGCCTTGCCGCCTTTGCCCTTAATTAGCCCATTGTCGACCGCAATCCGCGCGCCATCGACCAGCGAAACACCGTGTTCACGCGCGGTCATTTGGATCGTCTGCTGCGCCTTGTCGCCCAAACCTCGTTTCGGCGTATTCACAATTCGCTCAAACGCCAGATCGTCGCCGGGGCTGACCACCAGCCGGAAATAGGCCATGGCATCGCGAATCTCCATCCGCTCATAGAACCGAGGGCCACCGATCACCTTATAGGGCAGGCCAATGGTCAGAAACCGATCCTCGAAGGCGCGCATCTGGTGCGAGGCACGGACAAGGATGGCGATCTCATCCAGATTCATAGGACGAATTCCGCGCGTTCCGCCCTGCAAGGCGTCGATTTCCTCACCGATCCAACGGGCCTCTTCCTCGCCATCCCAGTGGCCGATCAGATTGACCTTGTGGCCGTCTTCGGCATCCGTCCACAGCTCTTTGCCAAGACGGTTTTCATTGCCGCGAATGACGTTCGAAGCTGCGGCCAGAATATGCGGGGTCGAGCGGTAATTCTGTTCCAGCCGCACCACGAACGCGCCTGGGAAATCCTTTTCGAACCGAAGGATGTTGCCCACCTCGGCCCCGCGCCAGCCATAGATCGACTGGTCATCATCGCCCACGCAACAGATATTCTTATGCGCCCCGGCCAACAGCCGCAGCCACAGGTATTGGGCGACGTTGGTATCCTGATACTCGTCCACCAGAATGTACCGGAACCAGCGTTGATATTGCTCAAGAACATCCGCGTGGGTCTGAAAAATCGTGACCATGTGCAACAGGAGGTCACCGAAATCGACCGCGTTCAGCTCGCGTAGGCGGGTTTGGTATTGGGCATACAGCGCAATACCTTTGTTGTTATACGCCCCCGCATCTGCAGCGGGCACCTTATCGGGTGTCAGAGCACGGTTTTTCCAATCGTCGATAATCCCCGCCAGCATTCGCGCGGGCCAGCGTTTGTCATCAATATTGGCCGCTTGGATTAGTTGCTTGAGCAGCCGGAGCTGATCATCCGTATCCAGAATGGTGAAATTCGATTTCAGATCGACCAGTTCCGCGTGACGGCGCAGCAGCTTGACGCAGATCGAGTGAAACGTCCCCAGCCACGGCATCCCCTCGGCGGGTTGTCCTAGCAGGCGGCCCACACGTTCTTTCATCTCGCGCGCGGCCTTATTGGTGAAAGTGACCGACAAAATTTCGTTGGGTCGCGCGCGTCCAGTACTGAGCAGATGGGCTATCCGCGCCGTCAGCGCCTTGGTTTTACCTGTCCCGGCACCAGCCAACATCAGCACAGGACCATCCAACCGCTCGACAGCTTCACGCTGCGCTGGATTCAATTCGTCCAGATAAGGCATAGGCCGCGCGGCCATGGCCCGCGCGGACAGCGATGCGCCTTCGAAGGCGTCCATTTCGTCGAAACTGCTCATATCGTCAAACTACGCTGGTTACGCCGCGAGGGAAAGAGTTTGTTCACGCCTTGTTCACAAGACATTCCGCATTGATTTCACACCAATTCTACTCGGATTGGTATGGTGGTCCGACAGAACATTGGCCTTCTTTCAACGCTTGTGTCCGATGTTTACCGTCGGATTTACGGGTGCCAGAAAGTGAAACCAAACGCGCCAAAAGGCTAATGTCCTTGCCGAATCGCGCCTTAGGTCTGATCAATCCGTATGGACCTACACAGCAGCTATCCCGGAATTGCCGACCTAAAACGCCGCGCCAAACGCAGGATTCCGCATTTCGTGTGGGAGTATCTGGATAGCGGAACCGGATCCGAGGCAACTTTGCAACGCAACAGGGTCTCACTGGATCGCATGGGGTTTCTGCCGTCGATCCTGCATGGCCCGTTGGAGTTTGACACACAACGTCAATTTTTGGGTCAAACCTATCCATTGCCGTTTGGAGTCGCACCGATCGGCATGGCGGGGTTGATCTGGCCCGACGCCGAGGGGTTGTTAGCCCGGGCGGCAGCGACGGCTGGCCTGCCCTTTACCCTGTCAAACGTCGCCACGCAAAGCCCCGAGGATGTGGCCCCTCATCTGGGACAGAATGCGTGGTTTCAGCTTTACCCGCCAAAAGACCCCGACATTCGCCGGGACTTGCTGGATCGAGTAAAACAGGCGGGATTTTCGACACTGGTAATGACTGCTGATGTTCCCGTTGCGTCACGACGCGAACGCCAGACGCGGTCTGGCCTGACCAACCCACCTAAACTGACCCCGCGCTTGCTGATGCAGATTGCGCAGCGTCCGGCATGGGCCATGGCAATGGCACGTAGTGGCCCGCCAAGGATGCGGACACTGGACAAATACACCGACAACTCCAGCAACCTGCCCCCGACGGCGCATGTCGGGTATCTGCTCAGAACATCGCCGGATATGGAGTATGTGCACTGGCTGCGGGATGCATGGGATGGCAACCTAATCGTCAAAGGCGTGATGCGGGCCGAGGACGCAGAGCCCCTTAAGAAGGCCGGCGTTGACGCGATCTGGATTTCGAATCACGGCGGGCGGCAGTTTGATGGAGCACCATCCAGTATTGAGGCCCTGCCAGCGATCCGGGCGGCGACCGACCTTCCCCTTATCTTCGACAGCGGGGTTGAAAGCGGGCTGGACATACTGCGTGCGCTGGCACTTGGGGCTGATTTTGTCATGCTGGGCCGTGGCTTCATGTACGGTTTGGCCGCATTAGGTCAGAATGGACCCGCGCATGTGATCGACATTTTGCGGCAGGATCTACAGGCGAATATGGGCCAACTGGGCGCCGAAAATCTGGGGCAAATCCCACCTAGCCTAACACTGGATTGATGCCGCAGCGCAGCGCGTGTAGTAAGATAGCGCTAACAGAAGGCGTTTGCGAGCGTTAACATGCCGGTTCTACCCAGAACGACTGATTTACGTGCGCGTATTGTCCGCCTATCAACACGGCCAAAGAAGTAGGACCGGGACCTGACATGACCGACTTTAACAAGATCCTGATCGCCAATCGCGGCGAGATTGCCATTCGCGTGATGCGCGCGGCCAACGAGATGGGCAAACGCACCGTCGCTGTCTTCGCCGAAGAAGACAAGCTGGGCCTGCATCGCTTCAAGGCGGATGAGGCATATCGCATCGGTGAAGGGATGGGCCCGGTTGCAGCATATCTCAGCATTGATGAGATCATTCGCGTCGCCAAGGAATGCGGTGCTGATGCGATCCATCCCGGTTACGGCCTGTTGTCGGAAAATCCCGATTTCGTGGATGCCTGTGTGCAAAACGGCATCACCTTCATCGGCCCCAAGGCCGAAACAATGCGCGCCCTTGGTGACAAGGCCAGTGCCAGGCGCGTTGCGATTGAGGCAGGCGTGCCGGTCATCCCGGCGACCGAGGTTCTAGGTGACGACATGGATGCGATCCGTGCTGAGGCCGCCGAGATCGGCTATCCCTTGATGCTGAAAGCATCTTGGGGCGGCGGTGGACGCGGGATGCGCCCCATCGAATCCGAGGATGAGCTGGAAGAAAAAGTTCTGGAAGGCCGCCGCGAGGCCGAAGCCGCCTTTGGCAATGGCGAAGGCTATCTGGAAAAGATGATCACCCGCGCCCGCCATGTCGAAGTGCAGATTCTGGGCGACAAGCATGGTGAGATTTACCACCTCTATGAACGCGACTGCTCGGTGCAGCGCCGCAACCAGAAGGTTGTGGAACGCGCCCCTGCCCCGTATCTTTCCGACGAACAGCGTGCAGAGATCTGTGAGTTGGGCCGCAAGATCTGCGCCCATGTGAACTACGAATGCGCGGGCACGGTCGAATTCCTGATGGATATGGAAACCGGCAAGTTCTACTTCATCGAAGTGAACCCCCGCGTACAGGTCGAACACACCGTCACCGAGGAAGTCACCGGTATCGACATCGTGCAGGCGCAGATTCTGATCGCCGAGGGGAAGACTCTGGCCGAGGCCACCGGAGCGGCCAGCCAGTCGGATGTGCATCTGAACGGCCACGCGCTGCAGACCCGCGTCACCACCGAGGACCCGCAGAACAACTTCATCCCCGATTATGGCCGCATCACTGCTTATCGCTCGGCCACCGGGATGGGCATCCGTCTGGATGGAGGCACGGCCTACGCAGGTGGGGTGATCACGCGGTATTACGACTCGTTGCTGACCAAGGTGACGGCCAAGGCCCCCACGCCGCAAGCCGCAATAGCACGGATGGACCGCGCCCTGCGCGAATTCCGTATTCGCGGCGTCAGCACCAATATCGACTTTGTTATCAACCTGCTGAAACACCCGACCTTCCTGTCGAACGAATACACCACTAAATTCATCGACACGACGCCCGACTTGTTCAGCTTTCAGCGCCGCCGCGACCGGGGCACCAAGGTTCTGACCTATATCGCGGACATCACCGTGAACGGGCATCCCGAAACCAAGGACCGCCCCGAACCCCGCGCCGATCTGAAAGAGGCTAAGCCCCCCGCACTGAAGGCCGAGCCGCAGATGGGCACGCGCAACCTGCTTGAACAAAAAGGTCCGCACGCTGTGGCCGACTGGATGAAGGCCCAGCGGCAGTTGCTGATCACCGACACGACCATGCGCGACGGGCATCAGTCACTGTTGGCCACCCGGATGCGGTCGATCGACATGATCAAGGTCGCTCCGACTTATGCGGCGAACCTGCCGCAACTGTTCAGCGTCGAATGCTGGGGCGGTGCGACGTTCGACGTGGCTTATCGGTTCCTTCAGGAATGCCCGTGGCAACGACTGCGCGACCTGCGCGAGGCGATGCCGAACCTGATGACCCAGATGCTGCTGCGTGGCGCGAACGGGGTTGGGTATACCAACTATCCCGACAATGTGGTGCAGGAGTTCGTCCGGCAAGCATCGCAGAACATCGACGTGTTCCGTGTGTTCGACTCGCTCAACTGGGTCGAGAATATGCGAGTAGCTATGGATGCAGTCGTCGAGAACGGCAAAATCTGTGAAGGCACCGTTTGCTATACCGGCGATATTCTGGACCCCGATCGTGCCAAGTATGACCTGAAATATTATGTCGGCATGGCGAAAGAGCTGCGCGACGCGGGCGCGCATGTGCTGGGACTGAAGGATATGGCGGGGCTGATGAAGCCAGCCTCGGCCAAGATTCTGATCCGCGCGCTGAAAGAAGAGGTTGGGCTGCCGATCCATTTCCACACCCACGACACCGCAGGCATCGCCAGCGCCACCATTCTGGCGGCGTCCGAGGCGGGCGTGGACGCGGTGGATTGCGCCATGGACAGTTTCAGCGGCAACACCTCTCAGGCGACGTTGGGCACCGTGGTCGAGGCCCTGCGCCACACCGATCGCGACACCGGGCTGGACATCAAGGCGATCCGTGAGATCAGCGATTATTTCGAGGCCGTGCGCGGTCAGTACGCGGCC
Organism: Ruegeria sp. HKCCD7221; assembly: GCF_013031225.1. Classification (NCBI taxonomy): domain Bacteria; kingdom Pseudomonadati; phylum Pseudomonadota; class Alphaproteobacteria; order Rhodobacterales; family Roseobacteraceae; genus Ruegeria; species Ruegeria sp. HKCCD7221. The sequence continues at coordinate 196,848 of NZ_WPZE01000001.1, read as the reverse complement.
TTCGAATCCGGCCTTCAGGCCCCGGCGTCTGAAGTGTATTTGCACGAAATGCCCGGCGGTCAGTTTACCAACCTCAAGGCGCAAGCACGGTCTTTGGGGCTGGAGGAACGCTGGCACGAGGTCGCGCAGATGTACGCGGACGTGAACCAGATGTTCGGTGATATCGTGAAAGTGACGCCCTCGTCCAAGGTGGTGGGTGACATGGCGCTGATGATGGTCAGCCAGGGCCTGACTCGCGATGACGTGGAAAGCGCGGACACGGATGTGGCATTCCCCGACTCGGTCGTCGATATGATGCGCGGCAATCTGGGCCAACCTCCGGGCGGGTTCCCCGAAACGATCATCAAAAAGGTGCTGAAGGATGAGGCACCCAACACCGAACGCCCCGGCAAGGACGTGCCCGCCGTCGATCTTGAGGCCACCCGCGCCGAGTTGTCCAAACAGTTGGAAGGCAAAGAGGTCGATGATGAGGATCTGAACGGGTACCTGATGTATCCCAAGGTGTTCCTCGACTATATGGGCCGCCACCGGGTCTATGGTCCGGTCCGGACCCTTCCCACGCGCACCTTCTTCTATGGCATGGACCCCGGCGAAGAGATCACGGCCGAAATCGACCCCGGCAAGACCTTGGAAATCCGCTGTCAGGCGATCGGTGAGACTGACGAGAATGGTGAGGTCAAAGTGTTCTTTGAACTCAACGGCCAACCCCGCGTGATCCGGGTTCCCAACCGACTGGTGACGTCATCCACACAGGCCCGACCCAAGGCCGAGGCGGGCAATCCCAACCATATCGGCGCGCCAATGCCGGGGGTTGTTGCGACCGTAGCCGTATCCGCCGGTCAAGAGGTTAAAGAAGGTGATCTGTTGCTAACCATCGAAGCCATGAAGATGGAAACCGGCATCCATGCCGAACGTGACGCGGTGGTCAAGGCCACTCATGTCCAGCCCGGTGGCCAGATTGACGCAAAGGACCTGCTGGTCGAACTGGAGTGAACGCTCTAGTTTCTTGATCAAGTGACGGGCCGCTCGGACAACCGGGCGGCCTTTTTCGTAAGTTAAGGAAGGAAGCCATGTTGTCCATTACACCGATCTACGCCGCTTTGCTGGCAATCGTTTATGTCTTTCTCAGCGGATGGGTCATCAATACGCGCCGGACACAGAAGATTTCCTACGGCGACTCTGGTGACGACAGTATGCTCAAGTCCATGCGCACGCATTCCAACTTTGCGGAATACGCGCCGTTTGCCTTGTTGCTGATCGCGATGGTCGAGCTTCAGGGTGCCGGGGCCGTATTGGTGAACATTCTGGGCCTTGGCCTACTGACGGGCAGGGTGTTCCACGCCTATGGGTTCGGCAAAACACCGCAGATCGTCATTCTGCGTCAGATGGGCATGATTCTGACATTCGCTGTTTTGCTGATTGCTGCTGTCGCCAACCTTGTTCTAGCGCTTTGAGTTGTTCTCGGGCTGAAACGCCGAAAGGCGTTCAACCTGTCAGAGGTTTGGACACTATCGTATGGGCCGACGTCCAGACCTGAGTTGGCTCGACGCTCTGCTCTGCTGGAATATGCGATAAGATCGCGGCAATTGTCATTAAAATGGCCAATGCCGTGATTTTGTATCTTTCTTTGGGTTTCACCTGTCACCTCCGTCGTTTTTTGCAACTCTCTGAACCTTCAACGCATTCACAGAAGAGTTCCGTCGCCAAAAAAGAAATTTTCCAAGAGATGCGTTTTTCCGCTTGCAGCCCCGCTTGGGAATTTATACATCCCTCCTCACTCAACGGCGCGGGCGTAGCTCAGGGGTAGAGCATAACCTTGCCAAGGTTAGGGTCGGGCGTTCGAATCGCCTCGCCCGCTCCATTGAGAGGTCTTTAGGACCGATACATATGTATCTGATGCGGGCGTAGCTCAGGGGTAGAGCATAACCTTGCCAAGGTTAGGGTCGGGCGTTCGAATCGCCTCGCCCGCTCCAGATACGATTGTTTCCTAAACTTTTCTGGTTTCCTGCCGAATGTTGCGCCATTGTATTGGCATTAACGATTGCAGGATTTTAACGATGTCAGATTATTCTATCCGGCCCCTTTCGGCCGTAGAGTTGCAGTATGCCGTCGATTGGGCAGGCAGCGAAGGATGGAATCCGGGCTTGCGCGATGCAGAATGTTTCCGCTCCACCGACCCGGAAGGGTTCTTGGGCGGGTTCCTTGATGGGGATATGATCGCCTCGGTTTCAGCGGTGAACTACGATGACGCGTTTGCCTTCCTGGGTTTTTACATCGTGCGCCCCGAGTTTCGTCACCACGGTCACGGGCTAGAGATCGCGCAGCATGCTCTAGCGCATTGCGAGGGGCGCAATATGGGGCTGGATGGCGTGGTCGAGCAGCAGGACAACTACCGAAAGTCAGGCTTTTCCTTTGCCTATAACAATTATCGGTTCGGCGGGACCATCGGTGAAGTCCTACCGGAACTTGGTCAGGTGCTGGGTAACGGCGTTGCACCACTGGAATCTGCCACAAACGCGCTGCGCGCCTATGATCGTAAATTGTTCCCTGCCCCGCGCGACGCGTTCCTGCAAAGCTGGCTGGGCGCATCGGATCATATTTCACGCGTTTATTCCGAGAACGGTCAGATAAAGGGCTATGCCACCCTGCGCCCCTGCCGATCGGGTTACAAGGTTGGTCCACTTTTTGCGGATGAGGTTGGCATCGCGCAGGCACTTTTGGCCAGCTTACTGGCCGCTGTACCCCAAGATCATCACGATCACGACGTCTTTGTCGACATGCCACAACCCAACGATGCCGCGTTTGCAATGGCCAGACAGTTAGGGTTGACCAAAGTCTTCGAAACCGCCCGGATGTATTCCGATCACGAACCGGAAATTGACCTCAACCGAATCTTCGGAGTGACCACGTTCGAACTTGGCTAACGCCAGGTTTCGAAACCCCGCTTCGACGTCCAACCTTATGCGCAGGGACTTTATGCATGCTGGGAGAACACCAAAAACGGCTGTTGCAGGACATGTTCGAGAACCTGCCGGGGATCAGCTTTTTGATCCTGTCCCGTGCCACTGACGATTTGCGCCTGGCCGGGTGGGTCGGAACCGTGCTCGCGACCCTTGTGTGCCTGGCGTATGTCAAACGGGTTCTGCGCGCACATCCCATCTTGTTGGGGATCAATATCTTCATGGTGGTCATAACACCTTTGATCGAAATTCTGGTGCTGTCCGGCAGTCGGAACTCGGCTGATCTGTTGATCGGCAATATCGACTCACTTGTGCTAGGCAGTGTTTTCGTAACGGGCGTTGTGTTGACCCTGTTCACAGCCAAAGGCTTTCTGACCTATGACGCAAAAAGCGCCAAGCAAATGCGCATCCATTCCACGGCAATGTTGGCGCTGTGCGTCGCCGGGATTGTCTGGTCCGCAGCCATGGGACAGAACTACCTGATAACGCTGGCGGTTCCGCTCATGGTGCTTTTTGGATGTCAGCGCTTCCTGCGTGCGGGCGCAACAGACCGTCAATCGCGCAGAGGCGTTTTACTAAGCGGGACCATACCGATGGACCCGCCCGCCGAGACTGTCGCCTGATCTAGAACGCCTTGAATGTCATCGTGGTCAGCGACCTTTCTATATTCGGTATCACCAGCAGATGTTCGTTGATGAAATGCCCGACATCTTCGGTCTCGGGGATATAGAGCTTTAGCAGCAGATCGTATTCGCCGCTGGTCGAATACAGCTCGGAATGGATTTCGCGCAGGGCGATTTCCTCGGCCACCTTGTATGTTGTGCCGGGTTTGCAGCGGATTTGGATGAAGACGCAGGTGGACATGGGCCGAGCCTTGGTTGTTCAGGTTGCTTGCAGGCTGGCACGGGCCGCGCCGGGGTGCAATCCCCTGCAACAGTTTGGCGGGAAAGACAGATGCGGTCTGGAAAGTGCTGCCCCTCCGCGTCTATAAGCGCGGCTGTAGCAAAAGGAATTCGCCCATGCGCAGCGCAAAGATCAGCCGTCAGACCGCCGAGACCGAAATCTCGGTCGAGGTCAATCTGGACGGCACCGGCCAGTATGACAACCAGACAGGCGTCGGGTTCTTCGATCACATGCTGGACCAGGTTGCGCGCCATTCGCTGATCGACATGACGATCCGCGCCAAGGGTGATTACCACATCGACGACCACCACACCGTCGAGGATACGGGGATTGCGCTGGGTCAGGCGCTGACGCAAGCGTTGGGTGACAAGAAGGGCATCCGCCGGTATGGCGAATGCCACCTGCCTATGGATGATGCGCAGGTACGCTGCGCGCTGGACCTGTCTGGCCGTCCGTTCCTGATCTGGAATGTCAACCTGCCCACGCCCAAGATCGGCACGTTCGACACCGAATTAGTGCGTGAGTTCTTTCAGGCGCTGGCCACCCATGGCGGCATCACACTGCATATCGACCAATTGCACGGGTTCAACAGCCACCACATTGCCGAGGCAGCGTTCAAGGCGGTCGCGCGCGCGTTGCGTCTGGCGGTAGAAACCGACCCGCGCAAGGCCGATGCGATTCCGTCCACCAAGGGCGCGCTGTAAATGCTGACAGCCATTATCGACTATGAGAGCGGCAATCTGCACTCGGCAGAGAAGGCGTTTCAACGCATGGCGAGCGAGTTGAATGCGGGCGAGGTGGTTGTGACCTCGGACGCAGACGTCGTTGCGCGCGCGGATCGTCTGGTTCTGCCGGGCGACGGCGCGTTTCCCGCCTGCGCTGCCGAGTTGCGGGGCCACAAAGGTATTTATGACGCCATGGTCGAGGCGGTTGAGCAAAAGGGGCGACCGTTTCTGGGTATCTGCGTCGGGATGCAGCTGATGGCGTCAAAAGGCCATGAATACACCGAGACTGACGGTCTGAACTGGGTTGCCGGGGACGTGGTGCGCATCGCCCCTTCTGACAGCGCGCTAAAGGTGCCGCATATGGGCTGGAATAATCTGGTTCTCGAATGTGATCACCCGGTCTTTGACGGGGTGAAGTCGGGCGACCATACCTATTTCGTCCACTCCTACCATTTTCGCGTCACCGATCCGGCGCAACGGCTGGCCTATGTGGATTATGGTCAGGAAGTCACGGCCGTGATCGGCCGCGACACGATGATTGGTATGCAATTTCATCCCGAAAAAAGCCAGGATGTGGGCCTGCGTATGATCGGGAATTTCCTTACCTGGGCCCCCTGAGCCCTTATTGAACGCGGGTCCAGGTCTGACCACGGCAGACCAGACCACCCGCGACACAACCCTTGACGGTCAGCGCATTCTGGCTGTCCAGCGTCATCTTCGAGTTATAGGTCTTGTCCCGGTCCGGCGCCCAGATCTTGCCGTTGTCATAAGCGCCGTTGCCCTCGGGCTCCATGTCCCAGATGATCTTTTTGCCCAGGTTCTCATAGGAAAGTTGCTGATTGCCGTTGCCATCAAACGCGGTGTCGATGGTACCGCAGATCGCACTGCCGCACGGTGCAATCGTCACGTGCAGATAGCCGCCTTCGTCGCCGGGTTCGGTCTTCCACAGACCGTCAACTGGGTCAGCCGATGCAACCGTGGAAAAAACGCACAGGGCTGCCGCTGCAATGATTGAGTGTTTCATGATGTTCTCCCTTAGATGGCGGTACTGTGTCGCGCAGCAACCGAACCGGCAAGATTAACCCCACGTCGCGTTGCATCCCCTATCCAGCTTGTGCGATATCCCGCGCGTACAACTCTGATATAGGGCCGCCTAAAATGATCCTCTACCCCGCTATCGACCTCAAAGACGGCCAGGCCGTGCGCCTGCTGCGCGGTGAAATGGACAAGGCAACCGTATTCAACGAAGACCCTGCGGCGCAGGCCAAAGCCTTCGTTGATGCCGGTTGTGACTGGCTGCATCTGGTTGATCTGAACGGTGCCTTCGCGGGCGAGCCTGTAAATGCTGCACCGGTCGAGGCGATTCTGGCGGCCTGCAACGTACCCGCACAACTGGGCGGCGGCATCCGCGACATGGCCACCATCGAAACATGGATCAGCAAAGGACTGGCGCGGGTTATTCTGGGCACTGTGGCAGTTGAGAACCCTGACCTGGTGCGCGAGGCGGCGCGTGAATTCCCCGGCAAGGTCGCCGTGGGCATCGATGCCCGCAACGGCATGGTTGCCACCAAAGGCTGGGCCGAAGAAACGGACGTGCAAGTAACCGATCTTGCCCGCAGCTTCGAGGACGCGGGCGTTGCGGCCATCATCTATACTGACATCAACCGCGACGGAGCCATGCAGGGCCCCAATATCGAGGCAACTGCCGACCTTGCCCGGGCCGTGTCAATTCCAGTGATCGCGTCAGGCGGCGTCAGCTCTTTGGACGATCTGATCGCTCTGCGTGATTGCGGCGTGGAGCTGGACGGCGCGATTTCAGGGCGCGCACTTTACGACGGCGCGATTGATCTGGCCGAAGCCATCCGCGCCCTGAACTAGGTTACTGCGTGGCCGCAGCAGTCAACTTGGCCAATGCGCCGCGCATTTTGTCGATCACCGGCGAATTCTCGACCTCGTCCAACTCGTCCATTGTCTCTTTGGGGTCTTCATAGGCCAGCCAAACCTGACCCTCAGCGTCTTGATAAGCCTGAACCTTCAACGGAAGGAACAGGCCGGCCCTCGGGTCGATCTGCATCGCGGGTGTGCCCAACGCAGGGTTGCCAAAGATCAGAACCTGATTGGCGGGGATCGGGGTACCAACTTTTTCGGCACCGGCTGCATGGTCGACCCGGGCGAATACGGTTGCGCCCGCATTGCCAACGGCTGCCTCGAGCGCATCCAGTGCTTCAGCGACAGATTTGTCTGTAGGGATTTTGATAATATCGTCAGCCATAGCGGACAGAGTACCTCCGAAAATCAGAAACGTTGCCAGTATCAGTTTGTGCATATCGGAATTCCTTTATTGAATTTTACCCCAGTTTTCACAGCTTTGCGCCGTGCGGCAATCACAAGTCTGGCATCGGCGGGGCTTTGCCGTTAGAGGTGCCCGCTATAGAGGATACCACATGCTAAAAACCCGCATCATTCCCTGTCTGGATGTCGCCGATGGCCGTGTGGTCAAGGGCGTCAATTTTGTTGGCCTGCGTGATGCGGGCGATCCGGTAGAGTCGGCAAAAGCTTATGACGCGGCCGGAGCCGATGAGATCTGTTTTCTCGATATCCACGCCACCCATGAAAACCGAGGCACCATGTTCGATGTGGTCCAACGGACTGCCGAACAGTGCTTTGTGCCTCTGACCGTGGGCGGCGGTGTGCGCACCAAAGAAGACGTGCGCGCCCTGCTGCTGGCCGGTGCTGACAAGGTCAGCTTCAATTCGGCGGCTGTGGCGAACCCGGATGTGATCGCGGAATCGGCGGATCAGTTTGGCAGCCAGTGCATCGTCTGCGCGATCGACGCCAAAACCGTCAGCCCCGGAAAATGGGAGATATTCACCCATGGCGGGCGCAAGCCCACAGGTATCGACGCAGTTGAATTCGCGAAAACCGTGGTCGCCAAGGGTGCCGGGGAAATCCTGCTAACTTCGATGGATCGCGACGGCACGAAAGCTGGGTTCAACCTGCCTCTGACCCGCGCCATTTCCGACGCCGTAGACGTTCCGGTTATCGCTTCTGGTGGTGTTGGCAATCTCGACCATCTGGTAGAAGGCGTGACCGAAGGCGGCGCAAGCGCTGTTCTTGCCGCCTCGATCTTTCATTTCGGCGAGTACACAATCCGCGAGGCCAAAGAGCATATGGCCGCCGCAGGCATTCCGATGAGGCTGACATGAGCATCCTGCAAGATCTGGCCGCAACCATTGAGGCCCGCAAAAAGACTGATCCAGACAGCAGTTGGACCGCCAAGCTGCTGGCCAAAGGCCCGGAAAAATGCGCCGAGAAGTTCGGGGAAGAGGCCGTCGAGGCGATTATCGAGGCTGTCAAAGGCGATCAGGCAAAACTGACGTCTGAGGCTGCGGATGTGTTGTATCATCTTCTCGTAATGCTGGCCGCGCGTGACGTCGCTTTGGACGATGTGTTGGATGAGCTGGCGCGGCGTCAGGGCGTCAGCGGCCTGGAAGAAAAGGCAGCGCGACCAAAGGGGTGACGCCTGCCCTCGCAATCTCGTAATGTGGTTCGGCAAGGTTCACGGATTGAAGGCGCGGATATGATCAAAGCTTTGGCGTTTGTATTTGCGCTTGGAATACTGGGTGCCTGTTCAGTCGCACCGCCGTCAACCGGAGACGAGGTTCAGCGGCTTGCGGCCGAAATTCGCAGCCTTGGCCCGGATATCGACCCCGAAGAAGCAGAGCGCGCGGCGCGCATCGCTTATTCCTATACCGCGCAGTTAGCACAGGAATACGAAATCACCGATCCCCCACTGATTCACAACGCCAAGGTCAACAAGGGTTTGCGCCCCCGGGGGTTGTGCTGGCATTGGGCCGAAGACATCGAACGGCGGCTGGATCAGGAAGGCTTCCAAACGCTGGAGATGCATCGCGCCATCGCCAATGCAGATAACCCGTTCCGCATCGACCACAGTACCGCCATCATCAGCCGCAAAGGGGAAACTATGTATGATGGTGTCGTACTGGACCCCTGGCGGTACGGTGGCACCTTATTCTGGTCTCCGTTGCCGGAAGATACGAAATACGAGTGGGTGCCACGCGAAATTGTTTTGGAAAAACGGCGGCTAGAGCAGGTCGCGCGACTGAAGCCCCTGCCCGGCACCTGAACATTCAAAGCTTGGACGATATGACCCCGGTCGCGAAGCCACCCATGCGCAGTTCTCCGAAAAGGCGTTGATATTCGATTTTCGGGCAACGATTCATCACAACATCAACGCCGCGCGCTTCGGCTACGGCGGCGGCTTTGTCATTTTCCACGCCAATCTGCATCCAAATTGTGCGTAGACCAGGAAATGCCCCAAGCGCCTCATCAACGATTGGCGGAACTGCTTCTGAGCGCCGGAAAATATCCACCATATCCACCTGCTCTGGAATATCAGACAGCGAAGCCCGCACTGTTTGACCAAACAGCTCCTTACCTGCATGGCCCGGATTCACGGGAATAACGGTGTACCCCTTAAGCGACAGGTAACGCGCCACATAGTAACTTGGCCGCACCGGATTCATCGAAACACCGACAACGGCAATCGACTTGGTTCGCTGGAGGATGTCTTTCAGAAACGCATCAGAGTATTCGGTCATGCGCCCACCCTATTCGGACGATACAGAATAAAAAAGCGCCCAGGTAAAAACCTGAGCGCAAGTTGTTGGAACGAGGGACAGTGAAATGACCCGCGGCAGTTCCGTTCCGCGGTCACTGTGACATTTAGGCATAAGTTGAGAGAAAAAAAGAGGGGGTACGCAATTTTGTGATGACAGATCACAAAAAGCGGAAACCCGCCTATTGCTCGTAAAGCGCGGTGGGCCAATGTGCTTCGGCCATGCGGATGTATTCTGCAGTGTCGGTGTTCCATACTTGCTCGATCCCGGGTGAGTGCGTCAGGTACAGCCGTCCGTCAATCACTGTCCAAAGCTTCGGGTCTGTACTCACCAACTCTCCCATCGCCATGGCATACGCGCAGTATCCGCCGAACTGGGGCGCATAGGCCCTTGGGTTCATCTCGAAAGCATCGCGATTCTCGGCCGAGGCAAAGTGCCATTCGGCACCCTTCCACTTTACCGAAAATTCAGGAAGCCCAAGGCGCGGGGTGTCTTCGGTGAAATACGAAACCGCATCATATCCGGCCATAACTGCCCCGTCCGTCTGATAAAAGACGGGCATGTCCTGGGCAAACGCCGCCGGAGCAAACAGGGTGGCGGCCATCGCGCCAAGTAGGAAACGTCGGTTCATAATCACCAAGTCATGGTTTGAGGTTCAGTGTATCAATTTGCAATTTTTTGACACATCCGAAACCCCCATTAACGAGGTTGTGATCGCCTGAGATGCGAATACGTCCCCTCAATCAAAGATATCTTCAACAACGTCCCAGGCTTCATCCAGAACGCGCGAAAACAAACCCTTTTTCCTCTTTTTCTTCTTGTTCTTGTACGGGTGCTGGGTTTTCGCGGCATTGCGAACCGGCTTGCTGTCCGAAAGTTTGCGCTTGGGCACCATTTTCAGGTCGTGCAGAGGCGCGCCGCAGCTTGAACAACTTAGCTCATGACGCTGCTTTCCCTTTAGAACCAGCGCCGCGCGGGTTCCACAGTAGCAGCAGGTGGCGATTTTTGAGGGCGTGGAAATGGTGCTCTCCTGTTTATCTGTGCCTTGAGGCATATAGGGCAATCGCAGCCGCATTTGAGACGTTCAAGGACCCGAACCCACCCGCTGCGTCGATTTTCACCAGATGATCGACGGTTTCCTTGGTCTTCTGGCGCAAACCCGGCCCTTCGGCGCCAAGCACCAACGCCACCGGGTGATCCAGTTTGCCGTCCAAAGTGGCCTCGATCGTAAGGTCCGCTTCGCCGTCCAGCCCCAGCACCAAAAAGCCCATACCCTGCAACTCGCCTATTGCGTCGGCCAGATTGCGAACACGAAGGTACGGCTGCCTTTCCAGCGCCCCACTTGCAGTTTTTGCCAATGCCCCCGTTTCCGGTGCCGAATGATGGCGCGTTCCGATAACTGCGCTGGCCCCCAGCACTTCGGCCGAGCGTAGAATCGCCCCGACGTTGTGCGGGTCTGTCACGCGGTCCAGTAGGATCACGCGCGGATGTTCTCGCCCGATACAGTTCTCGGCCAGCCCACCCCAGTCCAAGGGCTTCACTTCCAATGCCGCGCCCTGATGCACAGACCCCGGATCAATCGGGGCGGTGAATTTGCGTGGATCGACCATCTCGGGCTCAATCCCTGCAAACTCAATGGCTTCGGTCAGCTTGTCCCGCGCATTTCGGGTCACAATCAAGCGCAGCTTCTGCCGATCCGGGTTCATTAGGGCGTCGCGCACAGCGTGCAAACCAAACAGCCAGACGGTTTCCGACGCCGCAGCTTTGCGCGCCTGTTCCTTTTCAACGACCCACTTGGGTTTCTTCATTTCTTGGGCCTCCGGGCCGGGAAATCGGTTTCCTGCGCCAAAGCGATATTTTCCTGTTGACGCTCCTTTAAGGCGCTAGTAATCACGCCTCCACGTCAGGTGCAACGCCTGACAGTGGGCGACAGGCCGCAAGGTGTGGCAGGGGACTGTAACTCCCTCGCGGAGACGCACGCCTGGTTCGATTCCAGGGTCGCCCACCACTTCCAATCCACCAATAAAATATAGCTCATTTGCATGCCTTTCGGTGTTTGCGGTGGTTACACCGTGTTCCCATCATTTCCACACCAATGCCCTTGAATGCGCGTCGACGACTTCCTCAGTCTGGAAAAGTATTATGTTCATTTTAGTGACCCAGGGTGCTGTAACACCCTGAGTCGTCCACCCGTCCAGCTGAAAGGAAAGACGGAATGAACGCTGACACTATAGCTTTTGACGGCACCAATCATCTACTCCAAAACATCAACCCGATTATCGATCGGCTGGTCGGCTACCTCATAACGGGCAAGCCCGCTGTTGACCGCACATTGGATGCTCACCGGGATTTTTTACTTGGGAAGGCGGTCGAGCCACTGTCCAAGGATGACCTAGACGGTTTTGCCCAACATCAGTCGCGTGTGCTGAATTACGACAACGCTCTCAACCAGGTCGTCGATGTTGACCTGCCAGCCAGCCGACTTCGCACCTATTGCATCGACACGGAGGGCAAACCCGTCTTTTTCGGCTCTCTAAAGAACATCGTGCAACTCAAAAAGACGCTGGAGCCATACGCGCAGCCGAAACGGTGGAACGGCGACTTGTGGGAGCTGTTTCCGGTCATCCAATCTCAGGACGACAACCCTATCACCGACATGCTGCACCTCGCCGCAATCCGCATCGACTTTGACAAGGCACGCGAGCGCCGCGCTGCGTTGGAGGCGAGCAGATGAACAAACGCAAGACAAAAGGCCAGCGTGATGCCATCGACCTGCTCTATCAGGCTCACGATATGGTCAGGGGGCCGCTCAGGACCGCCATTGCAGCCGCCATCGAGGTCGGAGAACAGGGCAACGGGACCGACCTTAACAACCTGTCATACGACCAGCTACGACCCGGCCAAAAACTCACTGACCCCAAACGGCCCGGCCTGCTTATGCGACATGGGAAGCTGGATGGTCGCCGGTGGGTTTTCCGCACCACCGAGCCAATGACACGCCACCAGATTGAGGTGCCGATGGGCAGCTACCCGGGTGTCAGCATCACTCAGGCCAGAGAGATGTGGCGACAACTGCGCGACCTGCGTAGGGATGCGAACGCAAAGTTTACCGAGGTGGTCGATGGCAAGCCGAGGCCGATGCACGCGGATAAGCTGCTTGGCAATGAGCCGACCGACCAGGTGATGACGGTCGAGCGCCTGATGCGCAGATACATCGAGGACTACGCCAAAAAGGTTAAGCGGTCGTGGACTGTCGACGAACGGCTGCTGGACAAACACATTGTGCCAAAGCTCGGCAAACAAGCGGTGTCAGGGGTCGAGGCTAAGGACATCACCCAGATTGTGCACTCGCTTCACGACCGGGCACCTCGGGAAGCCGAGAAACTGCTGGCTTGCCTGTCGACGATGTTCAATGTGGCCAAAGGCAAGACGCGCAAAATCAAGATTGCTGAGCCGTGGTTGCCCGAGGACATCGCCAACCCGATGTCAGGGGTGCCGCCCCTGCCCTCACGCAAGGTCGATGCTTACAAGCCGACAATAGACGAGATGCGCCGTTACTATGACAACCTCGACGAACTCGGCGAACCCCTTGGACACCCCCCGGGTGGGGTAGTCTTAAGGGATGCGAAAATTCGCGCAAAAATATAATCGAAGGACTTATTGTCCCAAGCTAACCACTGAATTTATAAATACTTGCACAGCCAATTCCAGACATGGCTCGCTATGAACATCTTGCTGTCAAAACCCACTAGCCCGATGCCGTTGGTGAGCGATAGTTGAACCGCGAGCTCTGAAGCGATCAGTAGTTGAACCATGAATAGTCGATATCGAACAAGCGTCTAATCCGATCGGCTTGTTCAGGAGTAGACGAGAACTCAGAGGTAGATTGGTTTATGCGTTTTGCGGTGACCGTCCCGTTTTCAACCTCATGTTCGCTGAACTGCTCTGATAGATTGATCAGTTCTTTGTTCAAAGCCTCCACTTTTCCAATACGGCTATATTTTATGATGTCGGGGCGGAGATTAAAGAATTGAGGGCGAAAATGTGGATCGAAACGCCGTGGATTTTCTGAAATACCGTATTCGATATAGTCTAGGAAAATATCGAACTTTTGGCTGCTTGTGCGGTCGGAATTGAACCCAAAGCCTTTGATGTAGGGCAAATGGCGGCTGTGCTCTGGGTTTTTGAAATCGAGAAAAAAGTTCTTGAATGCACTTTCGACCCGATTTTTCGGATCTCGCACAAAGCTAAATTTGAAAACCTTGTCGTCTAGTAGGCCACTCAATAGCTCGTGCGGGCAGTCTTTCCCTCGTACTAACTCAGGGCATTGATGTATGTCGCCGATGTATTTTCTTCCGTACTGCCATTCATATATCTTTGCGGCCACTGCACTTGTGCCACACTTGGGGTTTTTGACATAGACGTACGCCCCATTGTTGGAAAAGACCGATCGACGTGCCAACTCCTGGATTTCTGTGTCTAGTTTTCCCAGATGCGCTTTGTTCTTGTAGGCGGGAAAAAGAGCGGACAGAAATCTGTACCTGTAGATCTTCGGTGCATTAAAATAACGTACTTTGGACAACATGTGATTTTGCACCAAGCCTCTGGGACAGAAACGAATTCGTACTTGAAGATATCCGGCTTACTTTCACATGACAATTTCGAGTGACATAGCGCGAACTACAACAGTGCTCTTTTTTGTAGACTGCTAGTATTGCGGAAAAGACGTATTTGATATTTGGGCGCGAGATCGGAAAGGACGGATTTGGCTACAAAAAAACGCATTGCCATATTCGCACAGGGCTCTCGTGGAGACGTTCAGCCATATATAGCATTGGCCCTGGGATTTGCGCGGCGTGGGCACGACGTGGTACTCGCGGCACCCGATGATTTTGCGGGTTGGATCGGCAGTTTCGGTTTGTCGTACGCCGCGATGGGGACCAATATACAGGATCTTCTCAAATCCAGTGAAATCCGGAAAATATTGGCGGGCAATCCGTTTGGCATTGGAAAAGTTTGGAAAAGCACTGCAATACCGATGCTCGAAAAGTCGCTCGGGACCCTGTGGGAGGTCGGGCAGAATGCCGACATATTGGTTCACCATCCAAAGGTCATAGGTGCTGCTGATATTGCTGAGGTCACAGGCGCTCCGGTTGTCCTGGCGTCCCCGATCCCGATGATGCCAACATCTGAGTTTCCAATAATCACCATGTCCCACGATTATGGGAAGTTGGTTAACAAGCTGACGTGGTTGCCGCTTCACTGGGTTAGGATATTCTATGGCCGGCAATTGTCCCAATGGCGACAGCAAACTCTGGGCCTTTCGAGGACGTACCGACCCAGAAATGGGGCAGACCCTTTTTACGGGGCAGATTTGCGACTGATAGGTGTTTCCAAACTCGTAGTACCGCCCCCTTCGGATTGGGACGAAAACACAATAATGACCGGGTACTGGACACTGCCGGAAGATACGGGCTGGCGCGCTGATCAGAGGCTCAGTTCTTTTTTGGACGGCGGTTTGGCCCCTATCTACGTGGGATTTGGTTCGATGCCTGTAGATAGCCCAGAACATGCAACGCATCGAATAGTTGAGGCAATTGAATCAGCCAAGTGTCGGGCGGTTCTGTCGTCAGGGTGGGCTGGTCTAGGCGATGAAAAATTGCCGGATAGCGTCATGGCAATCGACAATGTTCCGCACGACTGGCTATTCCCGCGCGTGTCCGGTGTCGTACATCACGGTGGCGCAGGAACAACGGCTGCCGGCCTGATTGCCGGCCGTCCGACACTGATATGCCCCGCGGGTGTTGATCAACCATTTTGGGCGGGGCGCGTTGCCGAGTTGAAATGTGGTCCTCGGCCCTTGCGATTGAAGGACCTGACGGCCGCCGCTTTGACAGATCGAGTTGTCGAGCTTTGTCATTCGACATCCTTTGTCGAAAACGCGTCCGCGTTGGGCAATGCTCTATCCAAAGAAGACGGGGTGGCCTGTGCTGTTAACCTGATCGAGGAAAAGTACTGTCTCTAGTCTTCCTGACGGTGCTGGCTATCAATCCCCAATAGCCGCGAAGTTCGACATCCATAAATTGTAGAATGCGCTTTTTTGAGAGCGGTGGTTCTAAATGATGTCACCAAGGCCAATGGAGAAATGATCTTTGTTGTTTCGGGGTACGCTTGAACGAAGGAACCTTCTGCGACTTGGTAAGCCCCCTAAACAGGATGCAAAATCGCCACAGATAAACCTGGTGTCGCTTCTGAGGTTGCCTCTTGGTTTGGATTCTGGCTCAAATGCTCCCGCGTCGATCAGAAGGCCGAATAGCAGGTGTGTTTTGGGTTCAAAGGTTCTCTGGTACTGCTATGGGGGCGTCTATGCGAATTACGCTAAAGGGGAAATTGGCCAACGGCTTTAGGCAGGTGGCGTCGATTGGCGCGGTTTTAGTAGCCGTGGCAGATCCATCAGCGGCGCAATCGATTGACGACGGAAGCGGATTCGACGTGCGCGAGAATATCAAAGGCGCGCTTGCGATTTTGGGTATCTCGGCCGCGCCAAATGAATCTGCAAGTGTTCTCCTGTTAGACAAGAATGTAAAAAATGGCGACGATTATGACCTTCGAGGTGGTCAAATCGGTGGCGGCTTCAGGGCTTCCAGTGACGTTCCGGTTTTTCTAGAAGGATACGTTGGGTTTACCAATTATGACCCGGTGTTTTTGTTGTCCGAGGGCGGCACAAACACAGACATACCGTCCTATTGGACAAGTATAGCCGCCACCGGCGGGGTAGGTTGGCAATTTGATATAAGCGAGGGCTGGAAAATTCGTCCCATGGTCAATTTTTCGATTGGCCGAGTTCAAAGTGATAGTTCCATTGCGGCCCATTTGGTCAACATTATCCTGGATGATGATTTGGATTTCCTGAGCGACGGCGGCATAACGGCACTGGGATACGGCGGTTCATTGGTTGCGGAATATAATCGCCGTTGGGCGAGTAACCACGAAATCGACCTGCGATTTAGACATACGCATATCATTCTTGAACCTATGGACACCGACCTTGTTGGGCAGGCCAAAGCAATTTCGACCGTAGCTTGGTCCCGGGTCAGAGTTCCGACGGGTGTGCGGGTGTTTTCCCAGCCTACTCGGTGGGTTGGTGAAGTTTCCGCCTCTTATCTTCCAGGTGATCAGGGAATCGTTCTGGACAGTGAGTGGCTTGCACAGTTGGGTGCAGGAATAGAACTGGACCTGTCCAGAAATGACTCGGCCTGGATCGAAGAATTTCGCGTTATGGCGCGTGTTGCTAAGGGCGACAATATTGAGGGCTACTCAGTCGGTGTCGCCCTAAAATTCTGAGACCCTGCGCTGGACACCGAGTTGTATCCTAAACCTCCACCTCGTGAAAAACAGCTTTCATCACAGCACCGCCGTTGGTGGGCGCGGCTTGATTGTAGCGAGTGTTTTGGACCGGCCCTCCATAATGAGTTCGGGGCGCATTGTCTTGACGCAAATCCGTTGAATGCGCGCTTGAAACAGCAGTAACCAATGCCGCCAGGGTGACAATTCCTGCTATCGTCCATCTGTGAGTCATCCAAAGCCTCCTTCGGTCTTAAATAGTCTCTTTGATGGTACTCAGGTGGGCATAGGAAAGGCTTGGCGAAAGGAAATTACATGTTGCTTTACAGTATTCTACATTGGCAAACTTTGTGACGTGACCAAGCAGGAGAATAGCCGTGCCCGAAAATGTCGACAAAGCGGATATTCTAAAGCAACTGGAACGCATTTTGGCATCCAAGGATTTTGAAGGCAGTGCGAGGACGAAATCGTTTCTGAAGCATCTTGTACAACGTGAACTTGAAGGTCGTGGCGAGGAATTGAGGGGAACCGCTTTGGCCATGGATGTCTTTGGGCGAGGTGCTGAATTTGACCCCAATGTCGATCCAATCGTACGGATCGAGGCCGTCAAGCTGCGAAAATCTCTGGATTACTGTTATCTGACTTCAGGGGCTGCTGACCCGTTTCGTATATCGATCCCCAAGGGGCAGTATCGTCCTCATTTTGACGTAAATTCTGGAAGGGAACAGAAAGGTCAATCGCTGGAAAACGAGCCTGATTGGCCTGTTTTGGGAATCGGCGTCTTTTCAGGCTCGGATACGCCACCTGCCAAACTATTGCGCGAGGGGTTCCCAGAGGAACTGGGGCTTGAGCTGGCACGATTTACCCATATCCGCGTTCTCACGGGGTATGGCGATACGCCTTTCAGCGAGAATTCGGAGAAAACGGTACCGCGTTGCGACTATGTTCTGGATGGTACTGTGAGGGACGCCCAAAAAAGCCTGCGTTTGATTGTACAGCTCAAAAGGGCTGACGAGGGTTCCATCTTGTGGTCCGACCGGTGTGACTTCAGGCCAGATGAGACGGATAGCTTTAAGTTTCAGGAAGAAGTAGCGAGAAACTGTGCCGTGAAAATAGCCGACGCCTATGGCGTCCGGCTTACACGGATTTGCTGGAAGCCTGTGTAGCAGACAGCAACACTACTCCGGTACCTTAGTGTGAGAACTTGTATTATCTGGAAGACGTCTGGAAAAGACCTTTGCAAGCTTAGAAATTACTCTCACAAGACGAGGACTGTAACTCCCTCGCGGAGACGCACGCCTGGTTCGATTCCAGGGTCGCCCACCATCTTCTTCAGATGGTGAAAAAGTTCAACAGGCCGTTAATTCGGCAGGCATTGCCATTCATCCACCACCTGCCCCCCTTTCAAAACCAAAAGTGGCCCGAACTGGTTCAGTACCGCCTCGCTTTGTGTTGGTCGCAATAGGGCGATGTTCCCAGGTGTCACGCTGGAATCCAAGGGACCGGTCCATACTTCCTGATTGCTTGATCGGCCGAAAATCGACGAATAGGAAAAACCGTCTGGGAACACGGGCTGCCCCAGAAAATGCCCGCCGAATATCGCCAAGTCCGTCTTCCGTCTGGGCAGAAAGTCCAAACCCGGTAACGCGTTGCCCTGCATCACTTTCAGGATTGGCGAGGCGATAAAGGCCGCTGGTTGAAACGCTGCCGTCGTCGGGTGGTCAAAGTCCGTGGGCTTTACCAGAACGGACCCAAAGGCGACCTCATTTGCGGCGCTGCCAGCAGCATAGGACTGAAACGTCAGGCTGCCCCCTGTATTCAGGCAAAGCCCCTCACCTGCATTTGGCAGCCCTACTATTGCACGTTGGAATGCGCTTGCGCTGGACCGCATGGCGCGGGATTTCAGAACATGCGGCAGCTTGGCCAGATGTGCCTCATACCCCATGACCCCGGCCAACGTCGCATAGGGATGGCTGCCAATACGTTGCGCGATCTGAGGAATGTCTTCAGAACGCAACCCGCCCCGGTGTAGGCCGATATCAACCTCAAGCGACAGGCGAAGCCGAAGATTGAGAGCTTGGGCCAACCCCAGATAGGCATCCAGATTTTCAGCCGTGTCGATGAGCCATTGGACACGTTCCGCCGCGGTCGGGTTCTTTTTCAGTACACGTGCCGCCGAACTGACTGGCAAAGGCTTACCGATCAAATGGTCAGTATCAGGCTCTGCGTCCAGCAGCGTCGACAACATAGGCTCGGAGAAGGTCATGAGCCCTGATGCCGGAACTTTCGCCCGAATGTGATCCAGCAACGGCAGACATGGGAGGGATTTGGCCACAAGACGGCTTGCCAAGCCCTGAGCAACCAAACTAACCGCCAGAGAACAATTAGCGTCGAGCCGATCAAGATCGACCACGGCCACTGGTTTATCCACCCCATAGTCACGCAGCGCTGCGGACAAGTTTTGTAGGTATTCCGCCGTCATGGTCGGAACAGTTTGTTCAAAGCGGGCGTAAGAAACTTTCCGTTTGGGTCCAATTGCTCTCTCACCGCGCAGAAACGGTCGAAGTCGGGATACAGGCGTGAAAGCTCTTTGTACGTCAAACTATGAATCTTACCCCAATGCGGGCGCCCTCCGGCCTCAAGGAGTATTGGCTCGATATCGGCAAAGTAACGCGTGTGATCTTCGGCGGCGTCGGTATGGATCGCAACCGAAACACGCGGGCCACCCTGAAACGGAGAAATGCAGGCCGTATCGCCAGCGGTCTGCCTGACCTCAATCGGAAAATATATGTCCGGATGGTCACGGTGCAGACGCGTGAACACATCCCTAAGTACATCCCCGGCGACATCGGGCGGCAGGTGATACTCCATCTCATTGAACCGAATGTGGCGATCACTGCACAGCACGCGCCAGCTTTCGCCGACGTAATCCTCATCCGACTGGGCCAGCGTCAGCAGCTTAAGTAGCGCACTGCGCAGACCGTTGCTGTAGCGTCCTGAGTTTCTAGCCAGCTTCAGCACCTTGACCGCAATCATGTCCAGATCGCGCGGGGCCTTGGTCTCGGGCGCGTCTGTCATTTCATGGCAAATCTCAACGGCCTTTCCGGTGAAGGGGATGTAGAAAAACTCAAAATTCCGAAACTCCGCCCATTTTTGGTGCATGCTGGCAATCGTTTCTTCAAGCGGTACCAAGGTTACACGACGACGCAGGTTATACTTCGGAATTACGGCGATTTGCGCGTCGGTCAGTACGCCAAGTAACCCAAGCGAGACCTGAGCCATCTCAAGGGGGATATCCTCGGTCGACAGGATGTCTCCACATGCCCCTACAAAACTGGCCGCGATGATTTCGGCGGAAATGCAGGGTAATTCCCGGCCGGTTCCGTGTGTTGCGGTCGCGGCCGCACCCGCCAGCGATTGCGCGTTGATGTCCCCAAGGTTGCGAAAGGCCAGCCCGTGATCGGCCAACGCCGGAGAAAGATCGCGCAAACGCGCGTTGGCGTTTACCCAGACACGGTCTTCGCTGACCTGTCCCAATGTCGGTAAATTCAAGTTGGACAAATCCAGAATGCGATCCGCACCAGCCACGATCGGCGTAAAGGAATGCCCCGCACCAACAACGCGCATACCGTCAGGTTGTGCGACAGCGTGTTGCAGTTCGGCAAGGGTAGAAGGGCGCAACATGGGTGCGCTTGAGCTTTGGCCACCTGCCCAGTTAGTCCACATCTGCAATCTCCTCCCAATTGAAGGATTGCAGCACATCGACCCCAAAACAAGTCAGGTTTCCAGCAGGTTACCCAACGGCAACTAAGATCAGGCGGCCGCTGCGCGCTCTGCTGTTACGCGGGCGAACCACTCGATGATCGCGTCGACCTCAGGTGCGATCTGTTCGGCGGCCCCATCGGTGAAGGCTTCGAATTTTTCCCTGTTCAACCCATTCACTCCAACCAGAACCGGAATGTCCAGCGCAAGCGCCTCGGCGATAACAGGGCGAAAACCGCGCCCGTCGGCTTCGTGTTTGCCGAACTTGTTCACGACCAAGAGTTGAGGTGCATCGGCCAGTGACGAAGTGACATACCCCACGGCCTGCTCTAGTGCGGCGGGGTCCAGACGACATCCACGCGACTGTTCGCCCAGCGACTGCGAAATGCGGATCGTTTCGCCTGCGGGCAAAACACGAACATCCATGTCGCATTTGCTGCTGTCCGCGCATTCGGTGTTGGTTTGCACGACACCCGCTAGCTGTGCACCGGTTTTCAGCAACTGCTCAGCCGCCGCGCTAAGCAGTCGATCGGTTGCGCCACGCTCTGTCGTGGTTACGTAGGCCAGGTACATTCAAAGACCCCTTGATAAAACTGTGACATTCCAGATAGCACGCAAGTCGCCCTCGGACCACTCTTTGCATTATGGCAGCGGTGAAAGTCCGATCACAGACTCGTGCGCACCAAGCAGAACCAGGTACGCCGCCAGCGACGCGCCCCAAACCCAAGCACGTGGCCATGGCTGCGGGACTCGCAGAGACAGCCGCGCGGTGTTGCGCGACAAACGAACCCATTCCGGCCCCATCTCGCGAGATTTGCGGCGATCAATCACGGCCATCCCCATGGCTGCGAACCCAGCGAACAGACCAAATAGGATCACATGCGACAGGCTGCCATTGGCCAACAGATGTGCCACAGCCCACAGCATCAGGGCGGCCAGAACAGGGTGGCGGGTGGTGCGCAATATGCCGGGGTTCTCGGGATCAAACGGACGATGACCCAAGCCACCGAAAGAGAACGGGTTTTGCACAGACATACCACTGACAGCCAACCAGCACACAACGGGCATACACAATAGCGGAATCCACCTCAGGATCGCGAGTGGCGGAATGACCTCAACATAAGGCGCGTGGGCGGCTGCGACGATCAGCCAGACGAGAACCACCAGAGACAGGACAGAATATGCGCTGTAATACCCCCGCCGACCAAGCAATGAGATCAGATACCCGCGCACAGCGGGCCGGGCTGGAATCATATGGCTCAGAAGAAAAACAATCAGCGCGGCAAAGAAAGGTCCCCAGCCCATCATCATAGACTCCGTAAGTTCTGCACTTGATTTACGGCAGCGCGGCTGGGCGAAACTTGTCCGAAATCAAGTCGGGGGCGGGGCAGTCGCGCTGCCCCTGCCCTTTTTATAGGCCCAGCGCCTTGCGGCGTTCTTCGGCAAAGCCCTGCACCATGCGGTCGGCGATCAGCGCCAGAATCGCCATCGCAGCACCAGCCGAGATGCCAAGCCCGACATCCGCCTGCCCCAGCGCCAGATAAATCGACTGGCCCAGACCGGTGGTCCCGATCAGCGCCGCAATCACCAGCATCGCAAAGGCGTAAAGGATGGTCTGGTTCAGCCCCAGCAGGATTGTCGGCGCGGCATAGGGCGCGCGCACGTCGCGCATGATCTGCCACTCGGTCGCGCCGCTGGAGATTGCAGCCTCCATCATTTCCTCGGGTGTGTTGACCAGCCCGTGACGGGTGTAGCGGATCATCGGTACGATCGCATAGGCGCAGATCGCCAGAAACGCCGAAAATTCTCCGATTTGGAACACCATCAGAACCGGGATCAGGAACACGAACAGGGGGATTGTCTGCAACATGTCGCAAACGGGTCGAACGACCTTCCACACCGGACTCCAAACCGCGCTGGCCAGACCGATCAGCCCGCCGACCACAGCACAGGAAAACACCGCCGCACCGCTGAGGTAGAGCGACAGCAAAGCGCGCTCCCACAGGCCTGACACAAGGATGGTGCAAAGCAGCCCCACCGAGAGCGCCGCCAGTCGCCAGCCGCCCGCGACATAGCTGAGCGCGGCAGCCCCGGTCAGAACGAAGGGCCACGGAAGGTTTGCGATGCCGGTTTCCAACATGCCGATCAGGATCAGCACGACCAACCCTCCGGTCAGATGCCCGCGCCATGCCATTAGTGCGGCGATGACAGCGGCAGCGGCGAACAGGCCATAGCTCATCCCCTGCGTCCACTGGAATCCCCATGTGAACGGCAACACCGCCTGATCCAGGCCAATCCGCAATGGCAACAGAACGTAGAACAGAGAATTGTTCTTGAGCGCATCCAGCCACGGGCCGTTGGCCTGCGTAAAGGCGGTCAAGCCACTGTCGATCGCCTCGGCCATTGGGTCCAGCAGGGTCAGTTCTGACGGGTTCGGCAGCCACAGCCAGAAGGCGGCCGTGAACAGCACGGTAAAGCCCAGAACCGCCCAGACGACACGCTGGTCATATCGTTTGCGCTCGGTCGCTAGCGTCCCGCTCATCCGGTCGATGACGACGGCAAAAACCACGATCACCAGACCGGCCATCAGGGATTCGCCGAACTGCGCCTTGCGCATGGTCAGCAGAACCTCCCAACCGATATCATTGAAGCCACCGATTACGGCCGCGATGATCACCATCGAAAGCGCCGCCATCAGGCACTGGTTCACACCGACCATGATCTGCGTTGCCGCCGCCGGGATTTCCACCTGAAACAGCTGCTGGAACCGCGTGCCGCCAGACATGATGGCAGCCTCTTTGATTTCGGGCTCGACCCGTTCCAGCCCCAGCATCACGTTCCGCGCCATGGGCGGTGCGGCGTAGATGGCCGAGGCGATCAGACCCACCACCGGGCCAAAGCCGAACAGCAACAACAAAGGCGTCAGATAGGCAAAGGTCGGCACTGTCTGCATCACGTCCAGCACCGCCTGAACAAAGCTCTTCACGCGGGGGATTTCATTGGCCAGAATACCGATCCCGCCCCCCACAACCAGCGCCACGGGAACTGAGACAGCAACCAGCGCCAGTGTGTTCATGCTTTCGGCCCAATAGCCCGAGGCAAGTACGAATGTCAGGCCAAAAAACCCAAGCGCCGCCATGGGCAACCCGCCAAGATACCAGCCCAGCGCGGTGACAAGCCCGATCAGGATCGGCCACGGGGTATTCCCCAGCACGAAATTGGCCGCATCCATTGGATAGGTCATCAGGTCCGAGAACAATCGCATCGCCGGTTTGATGCCGTTCAGGAACCAGTCCAGAAAGGCTCCGACCCACTGGGTTGCGGGCAGCTCCCACGCGGTGGGCCATTTGGCCAACCACGGGGCAATGCCCTCAAGCGCAAGGCACAGCGCGCCGACCACAGCGGTAATAAGCGCGGCCTTGGCCCCAATCCTTAGACGCGCCTGCGCGGGAACGTCGGTCATCGCGGTCATGTCTCGTCCACCTGAAGTGCCGCAGCCAGGTCGGACGGGTGGACCGTGCCAACGATATTGCCTGCCTCATCCCGCACAGGTACGGGCTCATACAGCTCCATGCAATGCGCCAGCGCGGCGTCCAGCGTCATACTTGTGGTCAAACCGGGATCATCCGGGCCACGCTCGGATTCATCACGCATGACCGAGGCGACCTTGGCGTGTTGGCCCTTGGCGACGTCTTTCGAGAATTCGCGCACATAGTCATCGACCGGGCGCAGAACGATGTCCGTCGGTGTCCCGATCTGAACGATCTTGCCATCGCGCATGATGGCGATGCGGTCGGCCAGCTTCAGCGCCTCTTGAATGTCGTGAGTGATAAAGACGATGGATTTCTTCAACGTCGCCTGAATGCGCAGGAACTCATCCTGCAACTGGCGACGGATCAGGGGATCGAGTGCCGAGAACGGCTCATCCAAAAACCAGATATCGGGGTTCACGGCCAAAGACCGCGCAATGCCCACACGTTGCCTCTGACCTCCGGACAGCTGCCGGGGGAAGCTGTCCTCGCGCCCCTCAAGACCGACCAACGAGATCACTTCCTGCGCGCGGGTCAGACGTTCTTTTTTACCCACGCCCTGCACGCGCAGCGGGTAAGCGACGTTTTCGGCAACGGTCATATGCGGGAACAGGCCGAAATGCTGGAACACCATGCCCAGCTTTTTGCGGCGCAAGTCCGTCAGCACCTTTTTCGACGCGCCTATGACATTCTCACCATCCACGCGGATTTCGCCACCCGTGCCGGGAAGCAATTGCGAGATACAGCGGATCAGCGTCGACTTGCCTGAGCCCGACAGGCCCATGATGACGAACAGCTCGCCCTCTTTGACCTCAAAATTGGCGTCTTGCACGGCGGGGATAAAGCCATGTTCCCTCAGATCCGAGGCGGCCTTGTCGGCGTCATTCCCTGACCGAGACAGCGCGTCGGTCAGGGCCTTGTCAGCACCTTGGCCAAAAACCTGCCAGAGGTTCTGGCAGGCGATGGCTGGCATTTTAGCGTCAGTCACTTAGGCTGGCTCACTGCGTTGCTGCGTCAACGACCGGACGCCACTTGCCTTCGTTCTCGGCCATCCATGCCGCGACAACTTCTTCAACTTTACCGCCGTCGACGTCAATCGCTCCCATCATCGGCTGCTGGTCTTCGACCGCCAGTTGATAGTTGGTAAGGATCTCATAAGCAGCAGGCCATTTGTCTTCCATGCCGCTCCAGCTTGCCTTGAAGATGCGGGAGGGCGAGAAATCGCAGTCGTTTACCGCGTTCGGGTTCGGCCCCCAGGATGGGTCGTTAAAGCACGCTTCTTCACCTGCTGGCAGCTCGACGAATTGCACGTCATAGGCCGACATCGCCCAATGCGGCTGCCAGAAAGTGATCAGCAACGGCGATTTACGCTCGGTCGAGGCACGCAGTTCGGCAATCAGCGCGCCTTCAGACCCGGCAGGAACGGCTTTGAACGGCAGTTCCAGGCCAGTCATCCGGTCCGCGCCGGGGGTGCCCCAATCGGCCGGGTAATCCACCAAACGACCGCCGGGCAGCGTTTCCGCAGTTGCAAAGACCTGCGCGCAGTCTTTCAGGGCTTCCCAGGCAGGCAGGCCCGGACACAGTTCGGCCACGTGCGCAGGATACGCAATGCCTTCCTTGGCATCGAGGCCCAGATCACCGATTTCAACGACGGTGCCTTCCTCAACCTTTTTGGCATACTCATCCGAGACATTCGACGACCAGATCTCCAGCGTTGCATCGATATCGCCATCGGCCAACGCCTGGAACTGGTTCATCATGCCTGCAGTGACATATTCCACGTTATAGCCCGCGGCCTTGAGCATCTCACCGGCAACATGTGTCGTGACATGCTGGCCGGTCCATTCATTGATCGCCAGTTTGATCGGTTCGTCCACAGCGCCCATATCGGCTGCGTATGCAGATCCGGCTACCGTCATCGCCAAAAGGCTTACACTCAGTTTTTTCATCGACATTCTCCCTGTCTTCTATTCTTTGCCCAGACCGGCGCGATCGCGCGCCGGAAAGCTTGTCGCATGACAATACCATGTCGCAACATGCACAAATTTGGCTGGGAAAGGAAAGTGAACAGTTTGATGCATGGCTGGGTCGCCATGATCGAAATCCCACCTGATTCCCCGCCTTTCACTATGCGCCGCGCCCCACCCCTTGTGTTTACGCCATATTCATCGAGGCAGGAAGTTGATTGACGAGTCAATCACAAACCAAAATCGTACAGTTTGTCGAGCATTTCTTTTACGTATTGAGTGATTTTCTGACCCTCGCCCAAGAATTGATCTTCCGTACATGCCTTGCATCACCGGCACTTAAACGCGACCCTGTGGTCGGAGGGCGTTTTTTATGCATCATTTCGACGAGATCTTTTCCATAGCAGCTAAACGGCATGGCGGTCACGGCGCGCTGGATCAAAAACTCAGCAAACCCAAAACCATAGACGAACTTGCTGCGGTTCCGGATGACCGCTGGCTTGCGATCATAACCAAGTGCATCTTTCAGGCTGGGTTCAACTGGAAAGTCATTGAGGCCAAATGGGATGGCTTTGAAACGGCCTTTGATGGGTTCGATGTCGGGCGCTGTGCTTTCATGGATGACGAAAAGTTCGACTCGCTGCTGCAAGACACCCGAATCGTGCGAAACGGTACAAAAATCGCGACCGTCAGAGACAATGCGGCCTTTCTTCTTGAACTGCGGCAAGAAGGGGGTGCAGGCAAGGTGCTGGGCGGATGGCCTTCGACAGATTTCATCGGATTGCTAACGATGCTGGGCAAGCGAGGGTCGCGTCTGGGTGGGGCCTCGGCCCAATACGCCATGCGGTTTGCAGGGCGCGACAGTTTCATCCTTTCGCAGGACGTGACCGCCCGGCTGATTGCAGAAGGGGTTGTGGACAAGGCCCCGACGTCCAAGAAAGCGATGATTGCCGTTCAGGATGCGTTCAATGTCTGGATGGACCAATCGGGCCGGTCGCTAACCGAAATCAGCCGTGTTTTGGCAATGAGTGTATGAAAACGGGTTACAGAGTGATTGCAACGCACTAGGCTTTGAACATGATGCGCCTTATTTTGATGACGTTTCTATTGCTGTTTGCCTCCTGTGGACGGCCGCTGACGGATCAGGAGGTAGCCTTTGCCAGCGCTGTTCAGGGCGACACGCTGAATCTTGAAAGCGTACGACTGGTCGAGGGCGCCCCGGTCGCGCCAATTACGTTTTATCGTGAAAAGCGACCACGCCTTGCCTGCCGGGAACGTATTCTACCCCCGGCTGAGGAAGGTGTTGTAACAGCGAAACCCGCAGCCGTTGCCCTGTTCAATCGCGTCTACTTCACACGCGAATGGTATCTGGAAGACTATATGTCTGACTTTCCGGAACAAATGGACCTGATCGCCGCGATGCTTCTGGCCCACGAACTGACCCATGTTTGGCAATGGCAGAACCGCAAGACAACGGGATATCACCCGTTGCGGGCGGCGGCCGAGCATGGCGGCAACAAGGACCCCTACCTGTTTGATCTGGATACCTCGCCTGATTTCCTTTCCTACGGGTTTGAACAACAGGGCGCGATTGTCGAGGAATATGTGTGCTGCCGGGCGCTGGACCCGACCGCTCCGCGTACAATGCGGTTGCACGAAATGCTGGGCCAGCATTTCGACCTGTCGCCATTGCCAAAGCAAGAACGGGAACGGGCCGTGGTTATCCCTTGGTCCGAGGCAAAGGTTGAAGGCATCTGCCGCTAAAAATCAGCCACCCTGAATCGTCTCAAGATACGCGACCAGATCAACAATCGGCTGGCTGGTTAAGATAGGCTGACCTTCAGGTGTTTTCATTGAGGTGTCCTGCCCGTCAAAATAAGGCCCGTATACCGGCATCGGGCTGCCGTGGCTGACCAGAGGGTCGCGCCCGTCAATGCGGGCCACAACCCGGGCCGTCGGGAACACTCCGCCGTCACCGGAAAGCTGGGTCAGGTCGGTCGCTTGAATAACCAAAACGCCGGCCATAGGCCCATGACCTGTTGCGTCGATCCCGTGACAGGTCGCGCAAAAGTGCTGATAAAGTTCGGCCCCGGTCTCAACGTCCTGGGCGACTGCCTGAGAGGCCACCGCCATCAGCCCTAAAGAAACAGCCCCGAGTATCCGTCTGGTCATCCTATCCTCCTGTCGCGATTGACATTTGCAGGCTTGCCCGAAGGCCCGCTTGGCGCAATGATCCAGATCAACGAAGCAGGAGGGTTCGGGCGATGACACAATACGCAGCTATTATGCTGGCAGCCGGGATTGGTGTGCCTATCCTTGCGGCCCTGAACGCGGCGTTGGGAAAGCTGATCGGCTCACCCACCACCGCCGCAGTGATCCTGTTTGCCATCGCCTTTCTGTCATCCGCTTTGGTGATGCTGTTGTTTCCCGGTGTCAGCGCATTGTCCAAAGTCACTGACGCCCCCAAACACCTTTTGCTGGGCGGCGTCCTGATCGCCTTTTACGTCCTGTCGATCACCCATGTCGCGCCACATTTCGGCGTTGGCAACGCGGTGTTTTTCGTGCTTGTGGGGCAGCTAATCAGCGCGGCCGCCATCGACCACTTTGGGCTGTTTGGCGCGCAGGTCACACCTTTGAGCTGGATTCGCGCGGGCGGCATCGCAGTTATGGCGGCCGGGGTCGCAATTACTCAACTGGCTTAAGCACACCACCATCCAGCCGCAGCTTGCGGTCCATCCGCGCCGCAAGATCCATATTGTGCGTCGCGATCAGGGCTGAAAGCCCCTCGTCACGCACCAACGCCATCAGCGCGTCGAACACCTGATCCGATGTCTCAGGGTCCAGATTGCCTGTGGGTTCATCGGCCAGCAAAACGCGGGGTTTGTTGGCCAAAGCACGGCAAAACGCCACCCGCTGCTGCTCGCCCCCCGACAGGGCTGCGGGGCGGTGATCCGCGCGGGCGGCAACACCTACGCGGTCCAAAAGGGTCATCGCTCTGTTCTGAGCAACTTTTTCCGAAACGCCGTTGGCCAGTTGCGGCAGGATAATATTCTCAAGCGCCGTGAACTCGGGCAACAGATGGTGAAACTGATAGACGAACCCGACATCCTGCCGCCTGAGCGCGGTACGGGTGCGGTCGCCTTTTCCGGTGACACTTTGCCCGGCTATTTCCACCGTCCCCGCATCGGGCGTGTCCAGCAAACCGGCGATATGCAAGAGGGTCGATTTACCGGCACCCGACGGCGCGACAAGCGCAACCGCCTCACCCGCGCGCAGGTCCAGATCAACACCACGCAGAACCTGCACCTCGCCCGGCGTTCCTTTCAGGTAGGTCTTGGTCAGACCGTCCAACCGCAACGTGATATCACTCATAGCGCAGCGCCTCTACCGGGTTCAGCCGCGCCGCGCGACGGGCCGGGAAATAGGTGACAAAAAAGGACAGACCCAGAGACAATCCAACCGCCTTCAACACGTCGACCAAGTGCAACTCGGCGGGCAAAGCGTAAATCCCGCGTATGGAAGGATCCCAGACCCCACCGCCCATGACAAAGTTCACAAAACTGAAAATCGGATCGATATAGATCGCGAACAAACACCCCAACGCCACACCCATCCCGGTGCCGATGATCCCCGTAAAGGCCCCGCAGATAAAAAACACCCTAAGCACCGACCCTTCACTCAGGCCGATTGTTCGCAGAATTCCGATGTCGCGACCCTTGTTTTTGACCAGCATGATCAACCCGGACACAATGTTCATCGCGGCAATCAGCACAAGGATCGACAGGATGATGAACATGACGTTGTCCTCGACTTCAAGCGCGCGCAGAAACCCGCCTGATGCGTCCTGCCATGTCCAGATGCGGCTGTTTTCTCCAGCGGCCTGCAAGATCAGATATATGGTCGGGTCCAGCTCTTCGGGCTGATCCACCATGACTTCGATCTCGTCAGCGACACCTTCGCGGTTAAAAAAGCCCTGCGCCTGCTCGAACGGCATGTAGACCCGTGTGCGATCGATGTCATAGCGCCCGGCCGAAAACACATAGACCACGCGATAGGCATTAACCCGCGGCGACGTACCAAACGCGGTTTTCACGCCGTTGGGCGACGTCAGTTTGACCGTGTCCCCAACGGTCGCGCCGATGCTGCGGGCCACCCCTGATCCGATGGCGATCACATCCTCGCCGTTCTGAAATTGCGAAAGATCCCCGGCGGCCTGCTCACTTTCGGCCACCCCCGGCAGATCAAGCAGGTCATCGGGCTGAATACCAAACACTTCGACCCCGCTGCTGCGGTCGCGGTTGGTGATCAACACCTGCCCTTTGACCAAAGGCGCGGCTCGGTTCACTCCGGGGACCACTGCAATACGCCCAGCCATGTCTGTATAATCCGCGATGGTGCGGTCCAAGCGGCCTTGCGCATCCATCTCTCCGGCCGAGTAAACCGTGACATGCGCATTGGCCCCCAGAATGGTCCCCACGAATTCTGATCGGAAACCAGACCGCACCGCCAATGTCGCGATCAGAGCGAAGACCGCCAGTGTGATCCCGATCAGCGAGATCCACGTCATGACACTTACGCCACCTTCCGCACGGCGCGCGCGCAGGTACCGCCAGGCGATCTTCCATTCAAAGGGGGCAAAGGGCGGGGGCGTCGTGGCCATGTCTGCTCCGGTTCTTATTACTTGGCGCGACCCTTTCGGCATTTCACCCGATGGTCAAGTTCGTTATGCGCCACCTGGGCCCGGATGGGCAACAGCGCCTTCTGACCCGGCGCGAATCACCCGTGAAACCAGAACACCCTCTCCGCCAAAAGGAGAGGGTCACGCTACTTCCTACACCTTTGGTTGTGACGCCCTTCACAGACAAACACCAATTGTTTCAGCTATGAAGCTAATGTGGCAGTTGCGTGAACGACTGAACTCGAAATGCAACATTCATCAAGCAACTTTGTTTCGCCTTTTGCTTATTTTCAGAAACTTTGTCACCCTAGATTTAAGGGGGATACCATTTTCAGAGCGGGAGACGCTCATGTTAGTAAAGAGTAGTACGGAATTGATGGACCCGATATTGGTCCGAAATGCATCTTCAGAGTTGGATTGCGAAACTGCTGCGCTATTGCGCGCAACCATCCGCCCGATATTCGATACTGCGGCAAGCTGGGCAAATTTGTCCGATATCCTAAGAGATAAAGGTTACCGCCTCGCCTTTCGCGAAGGGCGGATGTGCATCACAGATCGCACGACGGACGAACGTGTTTGCGGGATTCGTTTTCTAGGGTTCGAGTTCAAAGAACTGGTCAAACGTCTGGGACGTCCGATTGTCGTTGCACGTGGCAACAACAGCGCCGATGGCGAAATTCTTTCTGAACGGCCGGACGCACAGCGCGGCTAGTAGCTGCGCCAGAATTGAGCTTTGCGTCTTAGTGTCTTTGACAGGCTGTATAGCGCAGCGCGTGCGATCGCAGGCTTCGACAGGGATTTCATCAAAATAGCACCGGACACCCGAACCGGCAGATGGCCTTGTCTGTACCACCCCAGTCGATCTTCATCCGTATATCGGGACATATCGCAGAACTGGCTATAGTTCTTGAACCAACTCGCGGCCATTTCAGCACCCGCGGCATCGGTGTCCGCAGACACCCCACCAATCCGAAACAGAGACACCGGCATCTGTAACCGATGACCGGAATGGCCGGACAAAATCATCCGCAAAACCATGTCGTAATCCGCAGCAATCTGAAACTGCAGGTCATGTCCACCCATTTCCAAGAACAGAGATCTTTTCAGGACCATCGCATTGTGACCGAATGGCAGGCGTTGAAGAATGGACTTTGGCGTCAGTCGGCGCGCGTGGCGCCGGTTGCCTTCATCGTCAAAGAAAACCGTTTCCCCATAAACAAAATCAGGCTTCCCGGGCACGATGGCTTTCTGGACATTCGCTAGGCTGTCTGCATCCGCGATCAAGTCATCAGAATTCAGAAACAGCACATATTCCCCGGTACAACGCGCAACCGCCTGGTTCATCGCATCATAAAGGCTTTTGTCCGCCTCACAGAAATACCGCACCGGGATCAGATCGCCTGATTTTTCGATCTTTTGAATCGCGCCCTCAAGCAGCTCTTGCGTGCCATCGGTGGACTGACCGTCCCAGACCACATGCTCAACGTTGCGGAACGTCTGCGCCTGCACACTGTCAAGCGCGGCAAGGACTTGGTCACCCCGCCCCGCTTCGATCAGGTTTCTGGTTACAGTAACGACCGAGATCAGCGGCCCGGGATGCTGTTCAGGCGATTTGCTCATAGATTTTGGCAACTTTCGTAACGGCGGCCTCTGGGCTAAGCTCTTCGCTTTCCCCGGTACGGCGGCAGGTCAGCTCAACCACACCGTTTTTCAGACCGCGCGGACCAACGGTGATGCGCCACGGCAGACCGATCAGGTCCATAGTCGCGAACTTGCCCCCTGCCCGTTCGTTGCGGTCATCATAAAGCGGCTCAAGCCCCAGAGCGGTCAGCGCGGCGTAGAGTTTGTCACAAGCGGCATCGGCTTCTTCGTCACCTTGCTTGAGATTCACGATCCCGCAATGGAACGGCGTCACACCCTCGGGCCAGATGATGCCCTTGTCGTCATGGCTGGCCTCGATGATCGCGCCAATCAGGCGACTGACGCCGATGCCGTGGCTGCCCATATGCACGGGCGTCGGCTTGCCATCCGGGCCTTGGACAGTTGCGCCCATCGCCTCGGAATATTTGGTGCCAAAGTAGAAGATTTGCCCGACTTCGATCCCGCGCGCCACGCGGCGGCGGTCTTCCGGCACTTGGTTGAACAGCGCCTCGTCATGGGTTTCATCGGTGCGCGCGTATTTCGAGGTGAACTCCTCCAAAATCGCCTGACATTGATCACGGTCGTCATAGTCAATCTGACGATCACCAAAACTCAGGTCGGTTACGGCGCTGTCATAGAAGACCTCGGATTCACCGGTGTCGGCCAGCACAAGGAATTCGTGGGTATCATCGCCGCCGATAGGGCCAGAATCCGCGCGCATCGGGATGGCTTGCAGGCCCATACGTTCATATGTGCGCAGATAGCTGACCAGATGGCGGTTATAAGCGTGCAGCGCGTCTTCTTTGGTCAGGTCGAAATTGTAGCCGTCCTTCATGTAGAACTCGCGCCCCCGCATCACGCCGAAACGCGGACGGATTTCGTCGCGGAATTTCCACTGGATCTGATAGAGCGTCAGCGGCAGGTCTTTGTAGCTGTTGACGTGCCCACGAAAGATATCGGTCACCAGTTCCTCGGCGGTGGGTGTGAACAGCATATCCCGGTCGTGCCGGTCCTTCATCCGTAGCATTTCCTGACCGTAGTCATCATAGCGCCCGGATTCGCGCCACAGGTCTGCCGATTGGATGATCGGCATCTGGATCGCGATGTGACCCGCGCGCGCCTGCTCTTCGTGGATGATGTTTTCCAACTTGCGCAGCACTTTGAAGCCCAACGGCAACCAGGAATAAATCCCAGCGGATGCCTGCTTGATCATTCCCGCGCGCAGCATCAGCCGGTGGCTGACGATCTGAGCCTCGGAGGGGTTTTCCTTGAGAACGGGCAGAAAGTAACGGCTGAGGCGCATTGGGTGACCTTCAAAGGTGAGAATTTCGCTGCAAGGTGATTATGCCAAAGCCTCGCCGGGGGCAATCACGCATTGGTGTTTTTGCGACCTCGGGTCAGTCGCATTTTTTATTGACCCGCCAGTCAGGAAACTCAAATGTGACGGGAATGTAAAAGCAAGAGGCCGCGATGCAGACAATCTCGGAACCCGCCCGCCAAATTCCTGTTGTCCACCAGACGGATGTTCTGGTTGTGGGTTCCGGCCCTGCCGGGCTTGCCGCTGCGCTGGCCGCAGCGCGTGCCGGAGCCGAGGTGTCTTTGGTCGATCGGTTCGGCTGCATGGGCGGCAATATCACCGCCGTGGGGGTTGAGGGGTTCGCGTGGTATCGCCATGAACAAACAGTCGAGGCAGGCGGTATCGGTATGGAGTTCGAGACCCGAGCCAAGGACATGGGCGCGGCAGTGCCGGAAAGCCAGTCACTTAGCTATGAGCTGGACAGCGAAGGCTTCAAGCTGGTGGCTGACAAACTGGTCGAAGAGGCGGGCGTGCATCCCATGCTGCACCGTCAGTTCGTGGCCCCGATCATGGACGGCGACCGGATCACCGGCATCATCACCGAATCCAAAGCCGGGCGTGAGGCGATTCTGGCCCGCGTGGTAATTGACGCCACCGGCGACGCCGATGTCGCCCACCGCGCCGGTGCCCCCACCCACAAAACGGCGCGCGAGGATATGATGGCCGCCTCGGTCATGTTCCATCTGGCCGGTGTCGACAAACGCGCCTTTATGGAAGGCGTGAAGGCCGATCCGCAGACCTACAAGGACTGGGGCGGCGGCGGTGAGTGGAACATCGAGACCTCGGGCAAAGAAGACGACATGTTCTCGCCCTTCGTTCACAAACCGTTCCAGCAAGCGATTGATGCGGGGATGATCCCACCGCATCTGAACACCATCGCGGGCACGTGGGGCGCGATGCACGATACGGGTGAGCTGACCTATATGAACCTCATCCATCTGGCCGAGATTGACGGCACCGATCCCGACAGCCTGACTAAGGGTGAGATCGAGGGCCGCCGCCAATCCATGCTGGCCATCGAGGCGCTACGGCGCTTCATGCCGGGATGTGAAAACGCCCGTCTGCGGAATTTCGGTATGACCATCGGCATCCGCGACACCCGCAAGATCGACGCCGTTTACAACATGACCGAGGATGACGCCCGCCATCAGGGTCGGTTCGAAGATACCATCGGCATCTACCCCGAATTCATCGACGGGTACGGCATCCTGATCCTGCCAACGACGGGGCGGTATATGCAGATACCGTACCGGTCCATGCTGCCCAAGGGGATCAAGGGCCTGCTGGTCGCGGGGCGTTCGCACGGATCAGACAAGGTGGCACATGCGGCTACACGCAACATGGCGTGCTGCGCCGTTATGGGGCAAGGCGCGGGAATCGCCGCCGCGCTATCACTGAAAAGCAATCAGGACGTTCACGACATGAACCTGACCCCCGTTCACAAGGAACTGGACCGCCAGGGCGTCAGGATACACTGATGGATCACATCCCGACGATAGACATCGCACCGCTGTTTGAACCGGACCACCCGCTCTATGGGCAAACAGTGGATCGAGTCATCGACGCCTGCACCGGCATCGGTTTTCTGTCCATCACCGGCACTGGAATTGAGCCCGAGACCGTAAAGACAGTACGCGCCTGTGTTCGGGAAATCTTTGCTGTCGAAGAAACCTCGAAATGGGATCAGGCGATCACGCGCGAGAATTACAGGGGATATATCCCCATGGGGTTTTTCACCCCAAATGACGGGACGGGCAAAGCAGACAAATACGAAGGCTATAAGCTGCACTATGACGTTGCCCCTGACGCAACTGTCCGGACGGAATGCAGTCTGTATGGCCCCAACATCTGGCCTAGGGAAGTGCCAGAAGCCCGTGGGATCATTCTGGACTATTGGGCCCAACTGGATGATGTCACTGACGTATTGCTGGCCGCGCTAGAAGCGGGGTTTGGATTGGAAGACAAGGTGTTACGCAAGGCATTTCACACTCCGATGACCAATATGACCCTACTACACTATCCGCCACAGGCCGCTGACGAAGGCGGTTACGGCATTCATCCGCACAAGGATACTGACGCCTTGACGATCATCGCGCCAGATCCGGTCGGCGGGTTGGAGGTGCAGACCCGCGACGGAGGATGGATCACCCCGGACTGCCCACCGAATGGGTTTATCGTGAATATCGGCGACATGCTTGAGCTGTGGTCAGGCGGCAGGCTTAAGTCGACGCCTCACCGGGTCGTTAATCGCTCGGGAAAAGAGCGATACTCGTTCCCCTATTTCGCAGTACCACGCCATGATGTGGTTGTTTCGCCATTATTGGACCCCGTCGACGGCTTTGATCGTCCCTCGGTCCATTGCGGCCATTGGTCTGCTGAAATTTGGCGCACCAACTGGCCCGACGAAACGGCCTACGATCAGACGCCCGAACTGGGCACGCTAGGCGATTAACCGCGCCAATAGTCCAAAGAAATGAAACGCTTGCATCGCAGGCGTTCATAAGCCAATAACTTGTCCAAGAACCGATAAAAAAGGGATGAGCATGGCTTTGCCCGTGAAGGATCAACTCAGATACTGGGGCATTGCTGCGGCGATTTTTGTGCTTCTGTTATGGGCACTTGGCGACGTTTTGCTGCCTTTTGTAATCGGTGGTGCAATTGCTTATTTTCTGGATCCCGTCGCCGACCGGCTTGAGGGGTGGGGCCTGTCGCGGATCGCGGCAACCGGACTGATAACGGTCGTTGGCGTATTGGGTTTTGTCCTGATGGTGCTGATGGTCGTGCCAGCGCTCGTCACGCAGTTGATCGAATTGATCGAGGTCCTGCCCAGCCTGATCAAGCAACTGCGCGGTTTCATCGAACAACAATTCCCCTCACTTCTGGACCGCGAATCCAGCTCGCATCAGTTCCTTGTATCGTTGGGGGAAACGCTGAAATCCAAGTCCGGCGACGTGCTGCAGTCTGTCGCCGCATCGTTCAGCTCGGCCATCAATGTGGTTGTCCTGCTGGTGATTGTGCCGGTTGTGGCCGTTTACCTGCTGCTGGACTGGGATCGCATGGTCGCTCGTATCGGAGAACTGCTGCCGCGCGATCACGCCCCCACCATCAAACGACTTGCCGGGGAAATTGACGACGTCCTTGCCTCGTTCGTGCGCGGCATGGGCACGGTCTGCCTGATCCTTGGTACATATTATGCCGTGGCGCTGATGGCCGTGGGATTGCAATTCGGCCTTATCGTAGGATTCATCGCCGGGCTGGTGACCTTTATTCCCTACCTCGGCGCGCTCATCGGCGGCATGCTGGCCATTGGACTGGCCCTGTTTCAGTTCTGGGGGGATTGGGTGCAAATTGGCCTGGTCGCCGGGATATTTGCGTTGGGTCAGGTGACCGAGGGCAACTTTCTGACCCCGAAATTGGTCGGCAATTCAGTCGGGCTGCACCCGGTGTGGTTGCTGCTGGCCTTGTCGGTCTTCGGGGCCTTGTTCGGATTTGTCGGCATGCTGATTGCCGTCCCGGTCGCGGCGGCGTTGGGCGTACTGGCACGGTTTGCCACGTCGATCTATCTGGAAAGCCGGCTATACACCGGTTTAGAAAGCGCCGAACAGGCTGACCAGAAAGACGAATAAATGGCCCAACAACTGAGCTTTGATCTTCCGGCCAAGACCGCGCTGGGGCGAGAGGATTTTTTCGTTTCCCCAGCAAACGCGCTGGCCGTTGCCATGATTTCGGCAACGTCATGGCCGGGAAACAAGCTGGTCCTCAGCGGTCCCGCCGGGGCAGGCAAGACGCATCTGGCCCATGTCTGGGCTGCCGAAACGGGCGGGCGCATTGTACAGGCGAAGGACATCACGCACGACGACGTGCCCACCCTTGCCCAATCAGCGATTGCCGTCGAAGATGTGCCCATGATCGCTGGTGATATCGAGCAGCAGAAAACGCTGTTTCACCTGCACAATCTGGTTCTGGCCGAAGGAAATGCCCTGCTGATGACAGGGCGTATGGCTCCGAAGTTCTGGGAATTGCCCCTGCCCGATCTGCAAAGCCGAATTGAAGGCGCACATCATGTCGCCCTAGACCCGCCGGATGACGCGCTGTTGGGGGCGGTTCTGGCCAAGCTATTTGTCGACAGGCAACTGAACCCCGGCCCCGAGGTCATTGCCTATCTGGTCAAGCACATGGACAGACGCTTCGAGACAGCCGCCAGTGTCGTGGCGCAACTGGACCAATTGGCGTTGTCGGAAAAACGTGAAATTACGCGGGCTTTGGCCGTGCGTGCCCTAAGTTCAGAGCGCGATGAATTCCAATCTGGTAATTGACCCGCACACGGCGATTTCGCATTCTAAGCCCGGAATATCTGGAAGAGACATGGATCAGACCGTCGAAACCGACATCCCCGACTGGGGGCCTTTCGGAAAACCTCTGTTCGATGACCCCGAGGCCCGCGCCCTGTCGCGTGTGGGTGTTCTTGATGTCGGCTCAAACTCGGTCAGGATGGTGATCTTTGACGGGGCCGCGCGATCTCCGGCGTATTTCTACAATGAAAAAGTCATGTGCGAACTTGGCGCTGGCCTTTCTGAAACCGGTCGCCTGAACCCGCGTGGGCGCGTGCGTGCGCTGTCTGCCTTGCAGAGGTTCAACCAACTGGCCGATGATCTGGGCCTTCCGGGGTTACATGTCGTAGCCACTGCCGCCGTGCGCGAGGCCGAGGACGGACCCGAGTTTTGCGCAGAGGTTTACGACCAAACTGGCCTGACGGTATCGGTAATCGACGGCGAAGAAGAGGCGCGCCTGTCTGCGCAGGGTGTCCTGTTGGGGTGGCCGGGTGCCTATGGTTTGATCTGTGACATTGGCGGGTCTTCCATGGAGCTGGCCGAAATCGGCGGAGGAGAGGTCGGACGACGTGTCACCTCGGCCCTTGGCCCGCTTAAACTGAGGGATATCAAGGGCGGTCGACGCGCGCGCAAGGCCCACATCAAAGAGACAATGGAAGACCTGCGCGCCCAGATGGGCCCGCAACGTGACCGTCTGTTTCTGGTCGGGGGCAGTTGGCGGGCGTTCGCACGTCTGGACATGCTGCGCCGGGGGTATCCGCTGAACGTCTTGCACGAATACCGCATGACGACGTCGCAAGTTCGCGAAACCATTAAGTTCATCGAAAAGGGCGACCCTGAGAAACTGCGCAGCCTGGCCGGGGTTTCGGGATCTCGGATGTCTCTCATCCCCTATGCGATGGACGTGCTTGCGCGGCTGGTTCGGACGTTCAAACCCAAAGACATCGCCATATCCAGCTATGGTATCCGCGAGGGCCTGCTTTACGAGCAAATGCCGCAAGTCTTACGAGACCGCGACCCGCTCATTGAAGCCAGCCGGTTTTCCGAGGCCAAAGACGCGCGTCTTCCCGGGTTTGGCAAACACCTCTTTGACTTTGTGATGCCGCTTTTCAAATCGGCCCCCCCTGCACAGGTCAGGCTGATCAAGGCTGCGTGCCTTCTGCATGACGTAAGCTGGCGCGCCCATCCCGACTATCGGGCGGAAGTCTGTTTTGACAATGTTACACGTGCCAATCTAGGCGGGCTGAAACATTCTGAACGCGTTTTCATCGGCCTTGCGCTGCAGCATAGGTACCGCAACAAGCGCGAAGGCAACAGGTTCGCGCCCCTTTATGAATTGCTGAACGAGAAGGACCAGAAACAGGCCGAAATTTTGGGCAAGGCCATGCGGTTTGGCGCAATGCTCTGGATGCAAAGCAACGCAAAAATGGGAACATTGCGGTTCTATCCCAAAAAGCGGCAGCTAGATCTGTATCTGCCGAAATCAGCCTGTCTGCTGTTCAACGAAGTTGCCGAAGCGCGGCTGAATTCGCTAGCGTCCGCGCTGAAATCTGACACGCGCGTCATCACAAAAGGCTAAAGCTCAGATATCGGTCGCGCCTTCGGGTAGGTCTTCGGATTGATCGGGGGCAATTTCTGGTTCCGGAGTATCTTCGGACACGGGCGGCTTTTTCCGGATGATGATATCACCATTAGGCAGAATTTCCGGAGCTTCATATGCGCTCCAATCCTGAATCTCACTCGCCAACTCTGCCAAAGCCGGCCCCATTTCTTCAAAGAACGACTGCATGGCCGGACCGAACTGATCCGCCAATCCCAGCAAATCCTCCAGCGCCGGTTCCATTTCCTGACGCAGCCCTTCAAAGAACAGTTCTGCGCCCTGCTCCATCAAGGACGGCCCGGTTTGATCCTCTGCGTACGCAGGCGTCGCCAGAGCCAGTGTGACTGCACAAATCGAAACAAGGTTTTTCATACTAAAAGATATATGCGTTTGAGGCAGTTGATTAAAGATCAAAGGTCTATATCCAAAGTGACCGGGAAATGATCCGACGCTGTCAAAAGCGCGTCGTGCAGGTCTGTTTGGGCTTTACAGATCGGATCATGAAATGGGTGCCAGATACGCCACTCGGGACGGTGCGCGCGCAATCTGTCGCTGATCATGATGTAGTCCAGCAGCGCCTCAAGATGCCCACCAGTATTGGGTCTTGGAAAACGCGCGGTCGAGGGCGCGACACCCGGCTCTGGCCCATATGCCGTGGCTGCATTCGGGTCGAACAGCCCCGCCCCAAGCAGAATCTCGACCGAAGACCGCCCAAACAGGTTCTCAAACTCATCAAGCCCCGGCCCGTCGTTCAGGTCACCCAAAAGAATGACGTCTTCGTCATCGGCGATATGGGTCTTGATCCGCCGCGCCAACCAAACCGCCTGCGCAAGTTGCTTGCGGCGATTGGCGATTGAAATTCGGACCGCTTCATCCCGACTGCCGGCCCCGTGCGGGGCCTTGGATTTCAAATGGGCTCCGATCAATCGAAACAAAGCACCGGCCGGAGTTTTGACGGCCAACTCCATAGGAGGCTTTGAAAATTGAACCTGATCCTCGGTCGCGTCGATATCGAGATCAATTTCAAACACCGAATCGAAACGGGGTGCATCCGATCGCGCGCCATCATCACCGATCGGATCGTGGCGTACCGAAAGACAGGCCGGATCATACAGCAAGGCCAGCTCCTGATGCGTGTTGTTCGGAAACCCCATGACCGCATGACTTGTTCGAAGGTCAAAAACCTCGGCAAACCGCTGCAAGGCACGGACTGTATTCTGAGTTTTGCCGGTATTCGGCGCTTCGACAATCAAAATGGCGTCGGCGTCTATTGCGGTCAGGACCTTGGCAATCGCTTCGACCTGCTGGGCGGTCGTGACATCATGTCTGCCTGACCATGTATCATCGCAGATCAACCGGTCTTTACGATCGAAAAGATTGGCAAACCACTCGATATTGTAGGTCGCCAACCGCATGGGTATCAGGCTCGGGCGCCGTTGATCTGATCCCAGGCGCGATTGATGTCGATCATCTTCTTTTCGGCCAGGCGAATGGCTTCTTCGGGGACCCCGCGGGAAATCATTGCATCGGGATGAGTTTCGCGCACCAACTGCCGCCAGACCTTGCGGATATCGGGCAAAGGCATGTCGCGCGGGACGCCCAGCACCGTATAGGGATCCTTGGGCGCATCCGGTACAAATCTTTCCCGCAGCGCAAGGAATTGGGCTTCGGTCTGCCCGAATATACGACTAACCTCTTCCAGAAACTCATTTTCGTTCGGGTGATAGAACCCGTCAGCCATCGCGATATGGAACAGCCCTTCCATCAAATCGCAGAGCGTGGTGCTGTCATCGGCGAACATTCCGGCGATCTTGCGGGCGTATTCCTGATACCCAGCGACGTCGGTTCGGGCCATATCGAAAACGCGGGCGGCGTCGGCTTCATCCTCGCGCGCGATTTGGAACACATCACGAAAGGCTGTGACCTCGTCCCGCGTCACCTGCCCATCGGCCTTGGCCATTTTTGCACCAAGCGCAATAACAGCAATAGTAAACACGACCGACCGTTCAGGCGGTGTGCGAAGAATTTCAAAAACAGCGGTCAGGCTTTCGCCCTGTGCAAGCGCGCTTAGCGCGTCGGATATGCGGGTCCAGATCGACATGAGGGCACCCTAGCGCCCCAATTCGCCGGTGTCAGGTGCAACCAATGGGTCTGCGGCAAGAATTTTCTGCATTAGCACAAGATCCAGCCTTTTGCCCCACTTGGACCCAACTTCTGGCATGCACCCAACTTTTTCGAATCCGACGGCCGCGTGAAACGAAATTGCCGCCGGGTTTGCCGACGATATTCCCGCAACCAGAACGTGGACGCCCTCGTCCTTGGCCACGGCCTCTAGCGCGGCCATTAACGCGCGACCAGTGCCATGCCCACGCGCCATGGGCAACAGTTGGATAGAGTGTTCCCGGCATTGGGCGTATCCGGGACCTGAGCGAAACAGGCCGTAAGTGGCAAAACCCACAACCTGCCCTTCCAACTCGGACACTAGAAAAGCGGGTCCACGGGCTTGGATGTCGCTTGCTATGCTGCCCACATCCCGCTCAGCTGTGGTAAAGGTCACAAGCGTATCCCGAATGATCTGATTGGTGATCTCAGCAATGGCATCAGCGTCCGCGACTTTTGCCTGACGGATGATCATTCCAGCACGCGTAGACCATGGGGCGTTTCAAATTCCGCACGCATCGCGGCAGGGCCGGAATCAAAGACCACGCGGTCCAAAGCACCCAGCAGTTTTGCCAGCTCCAGTGCTTCGGGATGGAACACAATCAACTGCCGCAGACGGCATCCCCTATCTTGCAGCATCTGCGCCGGGTGCAGGTCACCGTGCCATTGGATTAGCGCGGGAAACAGATTGTCAAACGGTGGCCGCCCGCTTGGGGGAACAGCCATACGCCAGCGCAGCGCGCCTCTGGTCAGGTCAATGGGGTGCCCAACGCCGTCAGGGAACACATCCAGCGATGCTTCAATGTTCGGGACACGACAAATCCAGTTTGTCAGTCGCGGGCTTCCCTGAAACCGGTCAAGGTCAAACCAGCGCGTCCGTTCGGGGCGAGGTGCGGACGGGTCAATCGCGATCGCCTCAAGGTACAGACCATCCGCCAGACCCAGAAGCCGATTATAGGTTCCTAATTTCTCGTGCTTTCCGCCGTCCTGTAGGGAAACACCCAGTGCCTGCTCGACATGAGCAGCGGCTTCTTCAAGCGTTTCACCCGCAACAGCCAGATGATCGAGCAACATGCGCGCCCTCCTGCAAAAAACGACCAGACCCAAGCGGATCTGGTCGCATGTTTCCGTCAAAGACGCGGGATCACAAGAGGTTTCGGCGGGAAACCCCCATTATCCCTTGGTCTTGCCGATCAGGCCCAGAATGTCCTGCGCTGCCTCGGGGATGTTTGTCCCCGGACCAAAGATCGCCTTGACGCCGTGATCATAGAGGAACTGATAATCCTGCTGCGGAATCACGCCGCCACAAATCACGATGATATCCTCGGCTCCAGCCTTTTTCAGCTCTTCCACCAGTTGCGGCGCAAGGGTCTTATGCCCCGCTGCCTGCGAGGAAATACCGACCACATGCACGTCATTGTCTACCGCGTCCTGCGCCGCCTCGGCGGGTGTCTGGAATAGTGGACCAACATCCACGTCAAACCCGATATCGGCAAAAGCGGTCGCGATCACTTTGGCACCCCGGTCGTGACCGTCCTGCCCCATCTTGACCACCAGCAAACGCGGACGGCGGCCTTCGGCCTCGGCAAATTCCTCGATGGACTTCTGGATCGCGGCAAAGCCCTCGTCACCCTCATAGGCCGCTCCGTACACACCGGCCAGCGTTTTCACTTCGGCGCGGTGGCGACCGAATTCCTTTTCCATTGCCATGCTGATCTCTCCTACGGATGCGCGGGCGCGCGCGGCTTCGACCGCAGCAGCCAGCAGGTTTCCGCCCTCTTGGGCGGCCTTGGTCAGGGCGCCCAACGCCTGTTGGCACGCGGCCTCGTCGCGCGTGGCGCGGATACGCTCCAGACGTGCGACCTGCGCTTCGCGCACAGCTACGTTGTCGACGTCCAGAATGTCGATCGGGTCTTCCTGTTCCTTGCGGTACTTGTTGACACCGACGATCACCTCTTCGCCCCGGTCGATCATGGCCTGACGGCGCGCGGCGCTTTCTTCGATCCGCAGCTTGGGCATGCCTGAAGCGACGGCCTTGGTCATGCCGCCCATCTCTTCGACCTCTTCCATCAGGGCCCAGGCTTTTTCGACCAGTTCATTAGTCAGGCTTTCGATGTAGTAGGACCCCGCCAGCGGATCGACCACATCAGTCACGCCGGTTTCTTCCTGCAGCACAAGCTGCGTGTTCCGGGCAATGCGGGCTGAGAAATCGGTGGGCAGGGCAATCGCCTCATCCAGCGCGTTGGTGTGCAACGACTGGGTACCGCCCAGAACCGCGCTCATCGCCTCATACGCTGTCCGGATCACGTTGTTATAAGGGTCTTGTTCCTGCAACGACACACCCGAGGTCTGGCAATGGGTGCGCAGCATTTTCGAGCGTTCAGACTTCGCGCCAAAATCGGTCATCACACGGTGCCAGAGGGTGCGGGCGGCGCGCAGTTTGGCGATTTCCATGAAGAAGTTCATGCCGATGGCAAAGAAGAACGACAAACGGCCCGCAAACTTGTCGACGTCCATCCCGGCTTGCGTCGCGGCGCGGACATATTCGCGGCCGTCGGCAAGCGTATAGGCCAGTTCCTGCACCAAGTTCGCGCCAGCCTCTTGCATGTGATAGCCCGAGATCGAGATCGAGTTGAACTTGGGCATCTCGTTCGAGGTATAGTCGATAATGTCCGAAATGATCTTCATCGACGGCTCGGGCGGGTAAATATACGTATTCCGCACCATGAACTCTTTCAGAATGTCATTCTGAATGGTGCCGGACAGGACGGATTTGTCATGGCCCTGCTCCTCACCGGCGACAATGAAATTCGCCAAAATAGGGATCACCGCACCGTTCATGGTCATCGAGACCGAGACCTTGTCTAACGGGATACCGTCAAACAGGATCTTCATATCTTCAACGCTGTCGATGGCAACACCAGCCTTACCCACGTCGCCAACCACACGCGGGTGGTCGCTGTCATAGCCGCGGTGCGTAGCCAGATCGAAGGCTACGGACACACCCTGCTGACCGGCGGCCAGATTGCGGCGATAAAAGGCATTCGATTCCTC
Organism: Ruegeria sp. HKCCD7221; assembly: GCF_013031225.1. Classification (NCBI taxonomy): domain Bacteria; kingdom Pseudomonadati; phylum Pseudomonadota; class Alphaproteobacteria; order Rhodobacterales; family Roseobacteraceae; genus Ruegeria; species Ruegeria sp. HKCCD7221. The sequence goes on along the minus strand of NZ_WPZE01000001.1, from coordinate 152,196 downwards.
AGCCGTCGAAAAGCCCGCATACTGGCGGATCGTCCACGGACGACCTGCGTACATCGTGGCCTTCACGCCCCGGGTAAACGGGCCGAATCCCGGCAGCGTGCCCATATGCGGCAGATCGGCGGTGTCCTCGGCTGTATAAAGAGGTTTGACGTCGATGCCTTCAAGCGTCTCCTTGGTAAGGTCTTCCAGCGGACGACCGCGCAGCTCTTTCTCGGCCAGCGCCTGCCAGTCTTTGGTATCGGTCATGGCGAATTCCTTTTCCTATTTAGGATCGCGCGCAGAGAGGAACCTGCCCGCAGTTATGTTTCGGATTGCCCGGTCCATTCGGGCTGCGCGCAACAAATTGAGCGCACAGTGCATTTCACTGGTCGCATTCATCGACACAGGGGCTATATTCGATGGGACAGGAGGCCCAATGACACGAACGCTTGCCCTTGTTTTCTCGGCACTAATCCCGCTGGCGGCCTTTGCCGCTGACGGGTCTGCACCTGCCGAAGACGAATTCGTCCGCCCCGCTGGTGACAGCGACCTCAGCGAGTTTTTGTGGGTCAGCCGACCCATCGTCGTCTTTGCCGACACCCCTGCGGATCCACGTTTCCAGCAGCAGATCGACATGCTGGTCGAGGGCGAAGCCGCCATGCGGGACCGCGACGTCGTGGTATTGACCGACACCGACCCATCGGCCCGATCCCCGATCCGGTCGCAGTTGCGCCCGCGCGGGTTCCAGATGGTATTTGTCGACAAGGACGGCGTGGTCAAACTGCGCAAACCGTCCCCGTGGAGCGTGCGCGAGATTGGCCGCTCCATCGACAAGACCCCCTTACGCGAACGCGAAATTCGCGAACGGCGCGAGGGCGGTTGAGCGTCTTCGCCACACCCAAGCCGCCCGGCACAGAACGCCGGGACAACAAAGGGATATGACAAAAACGCCACCATGATCACTCGAACTCGATGATCACATCGTCCACGGCAAGGCTGTCGCCGGGACCAGCGTTGATCTTGGCGACCACGCCTTTCTTCTCGGCGCGCAGGATGTTTTCCATCTTCATCGCCTCGACGGTGCACAGTGCCTGACCTTCCTGCACTTCCTGCCCTACTTCGACGTCGATCTTCACGATCAGGCCGGGCATCGGGCAAAGCAGCATTTTCGAGGTGTCTGGCGGCAGCTTTTCAGGCATCAGCTTGGCCAATTCCGCCTGGTGCGGGCGGCGCACATGCACTTTCAGGTCCGCACCCCGGTTGCGGATGCGGAACCCGCCCGAGATTTTTCCGACCTTCATGACCAGCGGATCACCATCGACATCCAGCACGGCCAATTGATCACCCGGCGTCCAGTCCGAAGCGACGCGAAGCGTCGTTCCGTCTGTAAAGGCGACAGTCGCGCCCTCTTTGTCGGCCTCGATCTTGACGTCAAACTCGTGCCCTTGCAGCGCGACATTCCAATGTGCGCCGACCTTACGTTCGTGGTTATCCATACGGCCTGACACTCGGGTCCGGCGGATTTCAGCAACACGGTACATGGCCGCGCAAGACGCTGCGATACGACGCAAGTCCGCTTCGGGCAGGGTCACGCCTTCGAACCCCTCGGGGTATTCCTCGGCGATGAATGCGGTGGTCATGTCGCCGCTAATGAATTTCGGGTGATCCATCACGGCAGACAGGAACGGCAGGTTGTGGCCGATGCCTTCGACTTCAAAACTGTCCAGCGCCACGCGCATCGCCTCGATCGCCTGATCGCGGGTCGGGGCCCAGGTACACAGCTTGGCGATCATCGGGTCGTAGTACATGCTGATCTCGCCGCCTTCATAAACGCCGGTATCGTTACGCACCGCGGCCTCGCCTTCGGGCGCGTCGCCTTGCCACTTGCCGTTCACCAACATGGGACCGGCAGCCGTTTCCATCGGCGGACGATACCGGGTCAGACGGCCAATCGAGGGCAAAAACCCGCGATACGGGTCTTCGGCATACAGGCGGTTTTCAATCGCCCAGCCGGTCAGCGTCACGTCATCTTGGGTAATGGTCAGTTTCTCACCAGCCGCCACACGGATCATCTGTTCCACCAGATCAACACCGGTAATCAGCTCGGTCACCGGGTGTTCCACCTGCAGGCGGGTATTCATCTCAAGAAAGTAAAAGTTCTTTTCCCCATCCACGATGAATTCAACTGTCCCGGCGCTGGCATAGTTCACGGCCTTGGCCAAAGCGACCGCCTGTTCGCCCATCGCTTTGCGGGTTTCGGGATCAAGGAACGGCGACGGGGCCTCTTCCACAACCTTCTGGTTCCGGCGCTGGATCGAGCATTCGCGCTCGCCCAGGTAAATGCCGTTGCCGTGGCTGTCACACAGAACCTGAATCTCGATATGGCGCGGCTGGGTCACGAATTTCTCAATGAAAATCCGGTCGTCGCCAAAGGAATTCGCAGCCTCATTCTTGGAGGATTGGAAGCCTTCGCGCGCTTCGTCGTCGTTCCACGCGATCCGCATGCCTTTACCACCGCCACCGGCGCTGGCCTTGATCATAACCGGATAGCCGATGTCGTTGGAAATCTTCACCGCCTCATCGGCGTCTTCGATCAGCCCCATATATCCGGGCACTGTCGAAACGCCTGCATCCTGAGCGATCTTCTTCGAGGTGATCTTGTCACCCATGCTTTCAATCGCACCGACCGGGGGGCCAACAAAGGCCGCGCCCTCGGCCTCCAGCGCCTCGGCGAATTTGGCGTTTTCCGACAGGAAGCCGTAACCGGGATGAACCGCCTGTGCGCCGCTTTGACGGATCGCATCCATAACCTTGTCGATCACGATATAGGACTGGTTCGCGGGGGGCGGGCCGATATGGACAGCTTCATCCGCCATCGACACATGCAATGCGTTCTTGTCCGCGTCCGAGTAGATGGCGACAGTGCCAATACCCATTTTACGCGCGGTCTTGATGACCCGGCAGGCGATCTCGCCCCGGTTGGCGATCAGGATCTTGTTGAACATGGGACGTCCTTTGTCTTGGTGTTCTGGGAACGCAAAACGCCGCCGCAGGGTCTAATCCCCACGACGGCGTGATGCGCGATGACGGTCGAGGCGACGCGCGCCCCGAAGACTACGTTAGTAGCAGTTTCTTTGTGTTTTGCAGAAAAGCACGTTGCCTGCGGCACCGACCGCAGCCCCGACAAACGGGTCGGCGCTGAGGACGGCCGCGCCCAACGCGCCCGCGCCGCCACCAAGCAGCGCCTGTTCGCCCGTGTTTTCACCGCAGGCCGTAAGGCCCGCACAGGTCGCCAATACGAGGACGACTTTTGAAATTCGCATGTTATCTGCCCCTTCAGGTTATTTGATGCATTCGGGGGCACATGTCGGATTTGCGCCTTGTTATTCAATATCAGGCGGATCAAATTTGGCGTTTGCGCAGAATTATGCCGCTTTTTGCGCAATTCATGCGCAAAGAAAAACGCGGGCAGGGAATTGTGAGTTTCACAAGCCTGCCCGCGGAAGGAAGGGGTACGGAATAGTAGGTGCATGTGCGGCGCAGGCAAAGTAGAGCCGCACGGCCTATCAACCATGCACGCCACCAATTCGGCCGCCAACCACTCATCGTTTCCTTTTGATTTTCCGGCTGAATCCTGCCCATACATCGAAACCTCGCGCAAATATGCGCCGACGGGAATTTGTAGACATGTGTTCACAGACGCTCTGCTAGCCGTCACGTAGCCGTTACACAAAGCTATCAATTCGACACTTCGCGCCAAATCGACCTCACGGCGTGCTGCGGGTGCGAAGATAACAAAACCCATGTTTTGCAACGCATTGGTATTTGCGTTCACCCCGCCGTGAAAGCCGGCGAGCGAAATAACACAGTCGCATGAGAAATCCGGCCCAAATCCTCCCGACTTGGTGATTTCCCTCCGCAAAGCTTGCGTGAAACCTTGGCCCTGCACACTCGCATACAAGGAATTATCCCCATGAAAACAAAGGGTAAATACGCTCGCCTGCTTGCTGCCAGCGCGCTCTGCGCGGTTGGCGTGCCGGCCTTGGCGCAAGATGCTGAAACCCAGGCCGAACTGGAGAACCTGCGACTCCGGGTCGAGGCGCTGGAGTCGCAGGATCCGAACTCGACCCCCGGCGAGTTCCGGATTGGGAACACGACCCTGGACCTGTACGGCTATGTCAAAGCTGATTTCTTCTACGACTTTGACTTTGATCAGGGCGACACGGCCTTCGTGAACGTCGTGGGTGAGCCCTCTGCCGCGACCAGCGGGACGTTCGGTGCAACCGTTCGGCAATCCCGACTCGGGCTTCTGACAAGTACGCCCAGCGCGATTGGCGATATCGGCGGGCAACTGGAACTTGACCTGTTCGCAGGTGGAGGTGCCGCCGAATTGCGCCTGCGTCACGCCAACATCCGCATTGGCGAACAATGGTTGATCGGTCAGTTCTGGACCAACTTCCAGCCACTGGACACCTACCCGACCTCGGTCGAATTCAACGGCCCGGTTGGTATTGCCTTCGCCCGTGTTCCACAGGTGCGTTATACCAATTCGTTCTCCAGCAACGCTGAATTCGCACTGTCCATCGAGGAAAATGTCGGCGGTTCGAATTCGGATGATCCGGTCCTGACGGCCTCGGCCGAGTATAATGATGGCAGGTTCATCGCGCGCGGTGCCCTGCTTTACGGTAAGGCCGAGGGCGGCGGTGTCGAAGTCGATCAGACCGGTCTGACCCTGTCGGGTTCGGCGCGCTTGTGGGAAGGCGGCCTGTTCCAGGTCAATTACGTCACCGGTGAGGCGCTTGGCCCGTGGCTGATCGGCCTTGGTGATGCGGTCGTCGGAGGCGAGGCGAACGACGTCGACGGATTCACCGTCGAACTGCGTCAGCAGCTGAACCCCAAATGGAATGTGGGCATCGCCTACGGCTATGAAGACTATGACTTGGCGACCTCGACCGGTACGCTGGCCTTTACCGAGCTTGAGACGATCCACGTCAACGCCTTCTATCAGGCGACCGACAACCTGACGCTGAGCGCCGAATACATCTTTGGCGGACGCAACGACGCCCCCACCGGACGGACGTTCGACGCCAACCGTGTTCAGGTGGCCGCGCAGCTTAACTTCTGACGCACGAACCTGACCCTGCCCCACACGGGGCGGGGTCAACCAGTCAGGACCTGACGTCCGCTGATATGTGGCGGCCAAAGGCACGTTCAGCGCACCCCATCGAAAATATCGGGAAATGACTGCCGCGCAGCGTCGACGTCAATCACCAAAAGCGCATCATAGCTGGCGGGGTCAAACGGATCTTCGGCCGGGATCACCTCGCGCTGGAACAGCCAGCTCAGCCGCCCTGCATCCAGATTTCCACGCTCAAATGGTTGATCCCCGAAATGCTCCCACAGCGCCTGCATGAAAGCTGTATCTGCACGCCTGTCCGCCGGTTTGCGGTCACGAAACCGTTCACGGGAGGTTATTGGGGTCACCCCCTTTGGATTGGCTCGACGGATGGTGAACTGAAAATCCGTTCCGGCCAAACGGCCCGGGAAACCGCGATGTTTCAACATGCTGTCACCTCGCGAAAATAAGAACAAAACGCACATCCGTTGCAGGACGAAGCCATTTCAAACACCCCCATAGCGTCTTTACTGGTCAGAAATGCTTTGACTGGTTTACACACGGTCATCATGGTCAAAGCCCCTCCCAGATACACCGGGACTGTTCCAGCCGGTAGGCCTCGAAAAACTGCGTGGCATCAGGAGCAGAGCGGCCAAATTCCGTAGGACGATCAGATAGGGAAATAACGACGCGAGCCGGCTCAAGCTCGTACTGCGCGACGTAGGCAACAGCCAGTGTCTGACATAGATGCTCCATATCAACCGAAGCGACGTCATAGCCAATTCGCCCGACATCAGACCCGATCTTTGGCGCGATAAACCGAAACCGCACCCACAGCTCTCCGGGGTTGTTGTCCAGAAGAACATCGCGCAGGTATACGGGCTGACCTGACGGGACCGGCAACAGCGCCGAAGTCTCGGCAAAAGTCGTAGCGGGCTGCGCAAGAAGGGTCAGAATAAAGGCACGACCCCAGACCTGCCAATGGCAAGCTCCTCTCTCCGGGATCGTGCGCGCATGGCTTTTGGCCCGCGCTTTCCTATTTCTGATAACCACATTCATTTAACAGCTTTGACCTCAAAGTCAAACTTGACTTTCATTAAGCCTAGTTGCCCGGTTCAAGTTCGGCCCTCGAACCAAGCAACCTGTTCTGCACCAATACCTTACAGCGGGATATTGTCGTGCTTTTTCCACGGATTCTTGAGCTGCTTGTTCCGCAGGCTGGCAAAGGCACGGGACACGCGGCGGCGCGTTGACTGCGGCATGATCACCTCATCAATGAAGCCACGCTCAGCAGCGACAAAGGGATTGGCAAAACGGTCTTCATAGTCCTGCGTATGCTGTGCAATTTTCTCAGCATCCCCCAGATCGGCACGGTGAATGATCTCGGTCGCGCCCTTGGCACCCATCACAGCGATCTCGGCAGTCGGCCACGCATAGTTAAAGTCCCCGCGCAGGTGCTTGGACGCCATAACGTCATAGGCCCCGCCATAGGCTTTGCGGGTGATCACGGTAACCTTCGGAACGGTCGCCTCACCGTAGGCAAACAGCAGCTTTGCACCGTGTTTGATGACGCCGCCATATTCCTGACTGGTCCCCGGCAGGAAGCCCGGCACATCAACCAGCGTCAGGATCGGAATTTCGAAGCAATCGCAGAAACGCACGAACCGAGCCGCCTTGCGGGAACTGTCGATGTCCAGACAGCCCGCCAAAACCATCGGCTGGTTTGCGACAACACCAACGGTCTGGCCTTCCAAGCGGATAAAGCCGGTGATGATGTTCTTGGCGTAGTCTTCCTGAATTTCGTAGAAATCCCCCTCATCCGCCACTTTGGTGATGAGTTCTTTCATGTCATAGGGGGTATTCGGATTATCTGGGATCAACGTGTCCAGAGAAGCCTCAATCCGGTCAGGTTCGTCAAAGAAGGGGCGGACCGGTGGTTTTTCACGGTTGTTCAGCGGCAGGAAGTCAACCAAGCGGCGAACTTCGGCCAGCGCTTCAACATCGTTCTCGAACGCTCCGTCCGCGACCGAGGATTTCTTGGTGTGGGTCGAAGCGCCGCCCAATTCCTCGGCTGTGACGACCTCGTTGGTGACAGTTTTCACAACGTCGGGGCCTGTCACGAACATGTAGGAGGTGTCTTTGACCATGAAGATAAAGTCGGTCATCGCCGGGCTGTAGACCGCACCACCGGCACATGGCCCCATGATCACGCTGATCTGCGGTACCACGCCCGAGGCCATGATGTTGCGCTGGAAAACTTCTGCATAACCGGCCAGCGACGCAACGCCTTCCTGAATCCGCGCACCACCCGAGTCATTGATACCAATCACAGGTGCTCCGTTCTGGATCGCCATGTCCATGATCTTGCAGATTTTCTGCGCGTGGGTTTCCGAAAGGGATCCGCCAAAAACGGTAAAGTCCTGACTGAACACATAAACCATGCGGCCATTAATCGTGCCCCATCCAGTCACGACACCGTCGCCAGCGGGCTTTTGGTTCTCCATCCCGAAATCAGTGCAACGGTGGCTGACAAACATGTCGAATTCTTCAAAGCTGCCTTCGTCCATCAGCAACTCGATCCGCTCACGCGCGGTAAGTTTGCCTCTTGCATGCTGTGCGTCGATACGTTTTTGCCCGCCCCCTAGACGGGCATCGTTGCGGCGGCTTTCTAGTTCGGTCAGGATGTCTTTCATGACGATGATCCCCTCTAAAATTTGTCGGGACACTATACGCATCGCACCAAGGACCAAAGCACCATTCGGCAAATTTGCAAATCTTTGGAAATATCCTTTCGGAAAATTGTAAATTTGCTAATATTGTATCGAGTTCGGCAAGACGGATGGTAATTGCGACGCCGCTCACTATACATGTGAACCATGCAGTTCAGTTCACCCTCGACGCGACGTTCGCCGCCCACGATTACAACACTCGTCCTTTTGTCGGGGCTGTCTGCGCTAAGCCTGAACCTGTTCCTGCCCAGCCTTCCGAATATGGCGCTGTATTTCAACGCGGACTACAAGGTCATGCAGTTGTCAATTGCCCTGTACTTGCTGGTCAACGCCGTTCTGCAAATTCTGATTGGACCGATCGCGGACAAGGCCGGTCGCAGGCCAGTCCTGCTTTGGGGATTATCCTTGTTCTTGCTTGCCACACTCGGCAGCATCTACGCACCCAATGTCGAAGTTTTCTTGGCCTTCCGCATGTGTCAGGCGGTCATTGTCGTCGGAATGGTGCTTAGCCGTGCAGCCGTGCGCGACCTTTATGATCAGGATCAAGCCGCCTCAATGATCGGATATGTCACTATGGGGATGGCCGTCGTTCCCATGATCGGTCCTGCAGTCGGTGGCCTTCTGGAAGAAAGCTTCGGCTGGAAGGCAAACTTTTGGCTGCCATTCGTCCTTGGCGCGTTGACTCTGCTGCTTGTATATCTCGACTTTGGCGAAACCAGCGCCAAAAGCGGCAAAACGTTGGGACAGCAATTCAAGGAATACCCCGAGTTGCTGACGTCGCCACGGTTCTGGGGATATTCGCTGTCATCGGCCCTGTCATCAGGTGCCTTTTTTGCCTATCTCGGCGGCGCGCCCTTTATCGGCACCGAGCTTTTTGGCCTGACCGCATCCGAGGTTGGAATTTACTTTGGCGCACCCGCAATCGGGTATTTCTTCGGGAACTTTATCAGCGGGCGGTATTCGGTTCGATTTGGCGTAAACCGCATGGTTCTTTGGGGGAGCGCATTGAACGCCGCGGGAGTCTTACTGTCCGCTATACTGTTCCTTGCCGGTTTCGGTACTGCACTCAGCTTTTTTGGCTTCATGACCTTCGTCGGTGTTGGCAATGGCATGACGATACCGAACGCCACCTCGGGCGCCCTGTCCGTTCGCCCCCATTTGGCCGCCACAGCCTCTGGCCTCAGCGGTGCCATCATGCTCGGCGGCGGCGCTGGCCTTAGCGCACTGGCTGGCACCTTGTTGACGCATGAGACCGGCGCGATGCCCTTGTTGTGGCTAATGCTCGCCACCGCTGCACTCGCGGTTTGCGCAATCGCAACGGTGATCCGACGCGAGCGGCAATTGGGCCTATAAGACGGCTTGCACCCAATAGTTTGCAAAGTTAGCCTAGCGCGACAGAAAAGTTGCAAAGGCAGACCATGGCGACCCAAAAGCTATATGCTGGTGCGAAACTGCGCGAAATGCGCACACGTCTGGCGCTGACTCAAAAGGAATTCGCAACCAAACTGGGTGTTTCGCTGCCATACCTAAACCAAATGGAGAACAACAACCGCCCGATATCGACGACGGTTGTTCTGGCTCTGGCGCAAGAGTTTGGAATGGACGTGACCGAACTCAGCACAGGTGACAGCGAACGGCTTGTCTCGGACATGCGGGAGGCTTTGGCAGACCCTGTGTTCGATGACGCGACCCCTCCGCTGGCAGACCTGCGCCTGACGGCATCAAATGCGCCCGCACTTGCTCGTGCGTTTATTGCGCTACACCGCACGTACCGGCAGACCCACGAAAGACTGGCGTCGCTTGACGAAGCGCTGGGGCGTGAGGACGCCCAGATACAAGCAAGTCCCTGGGAAGAAGTTCGTGACTTCTTTCATTACTGCGACAACTACATCGACGCCGTCGACCGCGCCGCCGAGAGGTTTTCCAGCCGGGCTTCAGACGCCGGCGATATTCGCACAGCCGCCATAGAAAGCCTGAGCGAACGCGGTATCAGAGTTCAGTTTCCGGATATCGCAGAAACGCGGAAATACGACGCAGACAGTAAAACGCTTTTCCTGTCGTCACGCATTGCGCCCCAGACTCAGGTGTTCCAGTTGTTATTGCAGGTCGCTTTGATCGACCAGGACAAGCTGCTCGATGCGACACTGGATTTTGCAAAATTTCAAAGTGACGAGGCCCGCGCAATCGCGAAAATCGGTCTTGCCAACTACTTCGCGGGCGCCTCCCTGATGCCATACAGCAAATTTCTAGCGGCGGCACAGGAATACAGGCACGATCTGGAATTGCTCAGCAACAGTTTTGGCGCGTCGATTGAACAGGTGGCCCACCGACTTTCCACCCTACAACGCCCCGGCGCCAAGGGGATTCCGTTCTTTTTCGTACGTGTGGATCAGGCCGGAACGATTACCAAACGCCACTCAGCCACCCGACTGCAATTTGCCCGGTTCGGAGGCGCATGTCCGCTGTGGAACGTGCACCGTGCCTTTGAAACGCCCGGCCACTTCCTAAGACAACTTGCCGAAACGCCAGACGGCGTCCAGTATATCTCCCTTGCGCGGGACGTGTCCAAATCGGGGGGATCGTTTGGCGCGCCAGTGCGCCGCTATGCCATAGCGCTTGGATGTGAAGTGCGCCATGCCGAGGCACTGGTTTACGCAGACAATCTGGATATCAACAACGCCAGCGCATACGAACCCATCGGCATATCCTGCCGCATCTGCGAACGCCAGAATTGCCATCAACGCTCTGTTCCACCGCTGGAGCGCCGTCTGTCAATCGACGCGCATTCACGTGGCACGCTGCCCTACGAAGTCACCTGATCTTCACCTGGCAAGAAAATATCCCGGGGGAGTCGCGGCCTGCCGCGACGGGGGCAGAGCCCCCGCCCTTTTGGATCAGGCTTTCGACAAGATCGACCAGATCTCATCCTTCAGGGCTGCGCGTTTCTTGCGCAGCTCGCCTTCGGCCAGTTCTTCCATCGGTTCAACATTGGTTTCCGCGCGGTGAACGCTGCGATTAATCTCGTGATACTCATCTGCCAGCCGCGCGAAATGCGCGTCCGACTGCTTGAGCTGGCTCATCAGGTCAACTTTGTCCGGAAACTCTTCGGCCAGTTCATGCGGGGTGTGGGACATTCCTGTTCGCTCCTTGAATATGTCGTTGCGATTCAGACTATAGATGATTCCCATACCCCGCTTTGACGCGGATCAAATTACCGTTGTGCAGTAGCCCATTGCGGATGAATCCAGGGCCGGTCATTGGCCTTTGGCAAGGGATCTCGGCCCAGAAGATGATCCGAGACTTTCTCACCCACCATAATCGACGGGGCATTCAAGTTGCCGTTGGTGATCTGCGGAAAGAGTGAACTGTCAGCCACACGCAACCCGTCCACCCCAATCACTCGGCCCTGCGGATCTACAACAGCATTCCTGTCGTCCGCCCGCCCCATTCGGCAGGTGCCGCAGGGATGATACGCGCTCTCGGCATGCTCGGCGATAAAGCCGTTTAGCTCTTCATCGCTTTGAACGCCTTCACCCGGCTGAATTTCCTTCCCGGCAAATGGCTTGAAAGCCTCCTGCCCGAATATTTCACGCGTCAGTCGTATACAGGTCCGGAAATCCTCCCAGTCCTGTTCGTGGCTCATGTAGTTAAAGCGGATCACAGGTGCATCCTCGGCCCGCGCTGAACGCAAGGTTACAGACCCGCGCGACGGAGACCGCATCGGCCCCACATGTGCCTGAAACCCGTGCCCTTCGGCCGCCGCCTGCCCGTCATAGCGCACCGCGATTGGCAGGAAGTGGTATTGGATATCGGGGTACTCGACCCCTGGCTTTGACCGAATAAAGGCCGCACTTTCGAACTGGTTCGACGCCCCAAGCCCGGTTTTGGTGAACAACCACTGCGCCCCGATCAAACCCTTGCTGATCAGGTTCCAATGCTTATACAACGTGATCGGCTGCAACGACGCTTGCTGGATATACAGTTCCAAATGGTCTTGCAGGTTTGCCCCCACACCGGGGCGATCAGCGACAACCTCGATTCCATGTTCAGCCAATTGTGCCGCAGGGCCAATTCCCGACAGCATCAACAGCTTGGGTGAGTTGATCGACGACGCCGCCAGAACTACCTCGCGCCGCGCACGGATGATCTCTTTCTTGCCGCCTCGGATCAGTTCGACGCCCGTGGCGCGACTATTCTCAATCACGACCCGTGAGGCAAGACCGCGGACAATATCGCAATTCTCGCGCTTGAGGGCGGGCTTCAGATAAGCATTTGCCGCCGACCATCGCCGCCCCTTCCAAACGGTCTGCTCCATCGGGCCAAAGCCTTCCTGCTTTTCGCCGTTATAGTCGCCCGTGACCTCGTACCCGGCTTGCTGACCCGCATCGACGAACGCTTTGAACAGTGGGTTCTCGCGCGGGCCGCGTGACACGTGCAACGGACCATCGGTGCCGCGCCACGCGGTATCGCCACCATGACCTCCGTCGTGCCACGTTTCCATGCGTTTATAGTAAGGCAGCACATCCGCGTAGGACCAGCCATCCGCGCCCATCTCGGCCCAGGTGTCAAAGTCACGCGCATGGCCACGTACATAGACCATGCCGTTGATCGAGGACGATCCGCCAATCACCTTCCCGCGCGGACAGGCCAGCCGGCGGTTGTTCAGATGCGGCTCGGGCTCGGACTTGTAGCCCCAGTCGTACCGCGCCATGTTCATCGGATAGCTGAGAGCGGCAGGCATCTGGATGAACGGTCCGGCATCGGTGCCGCCATGTTCGATCACCAGAACCGAGGCCCCGGCCTCGCTCAGTCGATATGCCATCGCGCAGCCAGCGGAGCCTGCGCCAACGATGACGAAATCTGCTTCCATTTTCGGGTCTCCATTGCCGCTTCAGCGCCAAGATCTCTGTCGAATACTCTCAGCAAGACTGAAGGGGGTATTTCTAATTCAGTCAGTTATTCTCCTCGGGGAAAGCGCTGGCTTTCCTCGACGATATTAAGGTCCATGTGATTGCGCATGTAACGTTCGGACGCCTTCTGCAGCGGCTGATAATCCCACGGGTAATAGCCGCCCTGACGCAACGCCTCGTAAACGATCCAACGGCGGGCCTGGCTTGCACGGACATCCGCGTCAAAGCGGTCCAGATCCCAGCGAGCCTCGGACTTGGCGCGCAAGGTTTGCAGGGTGCCGGCGTGTTCGGGTTTGCCCGCAAGGTTTTCCAACTCGTGCGGGTCGGCCTCAAGGTCGAAAAGCTGATCGGGGTCCAATGCACAGCGGTTGTATTTCCACTTGCCATAGCGCAGCGAAACCAGCGGGGCATAGGACGCCTCCGCTGCGTATTCCATTGCAACGGGGGCCGTGCGCTCAGATCCCTGCGCCAGCGGAACAAGGTTCTCACCATCGGTCCACGGCGCGATCTCGGCCATATCCACACCAGCCAGCGCACCCAGTGTTGGGGTCACGTCGATGGTTGAAACAGGCGTATCAATTCGGCCCACTGCAAGGTCAGGCGCTGAAATCATCAACGGCACACGGGACGAGCCTTCAAAGAAGGTCATCTTGAACCACAAGCCCCGTTCGCCCAGCATGTCACCATGGTCCGAGACGAACAGGATGATCGCTTCCTGGCGCGTGGTTTCCAGCACCTCAAGAATCTCGCCGATCTTGTCGTCCAGATAGGAGATGTTTGCGAAGTAAGCCTGCCGTGACTTGCAGATATCATCCTCAGTGATATCGAAGCTGCGCCAGTCGTTTGCGTCGAAAATCCGTTTCGAATGTGCGTCCTGATTGTCATAACCAAGGTCCGGAACCTCGGGCATCAGGTGCTCGCAATCTTCGTACAGGTCCCAGTATTTTCGGCGGGCCACATAGGGATCGTGCGGATGGGTAAAGCTGACGGTCACGCACCAAGGCCGCTCATCCTTGCCTCGCGCCAGATCATACAGTTTGGCTTTCGCGTTGTAGGCAACCTCGTCGTCGTACTCCATCTGGTTCGAGATTTCGGCCACGCCCGCGCCCGTCACCGAGCCCATATTGTGATACCACCAGTCGATCCGCTCACCCGGTTTGCGATAATCCGGCGTCCAGCCGAAATCGGCAGGGTATATATCGGTGGTCAGGCGATCCTCGAACCCGTGTAGCTGATCGGGGCCGACAAAATGCATCTTGCCGGACAGACAGGTGTAGTACCCCGCCCGGCGCAGATGATGCGCATAAGTCGGGATGTCGCTGCGAAATTCAGCCGCGTTATCATAAACACCAGTCCGAGAGGGCAACTGCCCGGACATGAAGCTTGCGCGCCCCGGCGCGCATAGTGGCGATGCCGTATAGGCATTGGCAAACCGGGTCGAACGATCAGCCAGCTTTTTCAGGTTCGGAGCATGAAGCCATTCCGCGGGACCGTCTGGAAAGAGGGTCCCGTTCAACTGATCCACCATCAGGATCAGAATGTTCGGTTGTGTCATTTTTCAGCCTCGAGAAAGGTGTTGAGCACCCGAATGGCGTGATTAACCGCCAGTTGCGGTTCTTCCGGGGCACTAAGCGCGGCGCGGATATAAAGCCCGTCAATCAGCGCGATCATGTTTTCCGCCGCTTCAACCGGATCAGACAGCAGCGGCCGCAGCGCAAATATCAGATTTGACCGGATGCGGGCCTGATAAATCTGCCACAAACGAAGCGCGTCTTCGTTTGTCTGCGCAAGGACATAGAATGTCATCCATGCGGCGATCACGTCAGGCGTGAAACAGGACGGCGCAAAGCAGGATCGGATGATGGCTTGCGCACGTTCATCGGGTGCTGCGGACTTGAGCTCCTCCCGCGCTTCGGCCCCGAAGTCGGATAGGATTTGGCGCATCGCAGCAAGGAATATCTGATCTTTCCCACCGAAATAGTGATGGGCCAGCGCGCTGGACATCCCTGCACGTTTCGCAATTTGGCTTACGGTCACATCAAGGGACTTCTTGGACCCAAGCTCGGCAATCGTCGCCTTGACGATCGCATCACGACGAATTGGCTCCATTCCGAGTTTCGGCATCACGGCCCCCTCACCTGCTACTGGTAAGGAAACGCTATGCGGTTTTTATTGACTCGTCAATCAATAACGATTTTTCGGCCGCTACACGCTTAAAGTTTGGGCGCGATACTGGGCGTGGTCAAGCTGCTGCGGTTCAGAACAGCTTCGCGCCATGCAATGAAACTTACGGCTGCAAGAATCAAAGTTCCCCCTGCAACGACCCAGATGTCGACGCTCTCGTGGAACACTAATGCGCCAAGAAGTGTGGCCCAGATCAGTTGCAAGAACGTCACCGGCTGAGTGACGGCCACAGGTGCCGCCTGAAGCGCAAGCGTCATGAAATAATGGCCAAGAGTCGCAAAACTGGCGACTAGAAAGAGAACGCCCAGATCATACAGGCTGGGCGGGGTCCAAACCGCAGCGGCAAAGGGAACCAGTGCCACCGTTACCCAAATCGACATATGCGCGACGACGACCGAAGGCGGTAGGTCCCGCACCAACGTTTTAGCCAACAGGTACGACGCCCCCAGCATCAGGGACGTCCCCAACATCGCCAGATGACCGGCCGAGATTTCACGAAAACCCGGGCGCAGAATGATGGCAACCCCGATCATGGCAACAAGGATCGCTGCAATCCGGCGAATGGCCAGCTTCTCGCCCAGAAACAGCGCCGCACCCAGAGTCACATAGACTGGCGTCATGTAATTCATGGCCGTGACCTCGGCCAACGGGATTTGCGTCATGGAAAAAAACCACAGCATGACCGCGACTGCATGGACCAGACCACGCACTCCGAACATCGCAACATGCTTGCGTGTCAGATGTGTGGTAACGATCAGGCGCAGCGCGGGCAGCAAAAAGACCAACCCAAAGGCAAACCGCAAAAAGGCCGCTTGAATAGGGTTCATGGACGTCCCCAGCGATTTGACCAGCGCTGTCATAACGACAAACGCCAAACCGGCGGAAAACATCCAGAACATGCCCGCGACAGGGCGATACAAAGCGGCTTGAGTTGTCATGTTAACGATTCAATACCGAATTGCCGCCGGGAACAACCCTTCACATCGCAACAAGCTTTGCCGCAAGCGTCAGCATCACGACCCCGATTACCACGTCCAGCACTTGCCATGCTCTGGGTCGGGCAAAGACAGGCGACAAAAGACTCGCCCCGTATCCGAGGGAAAAGAAGAAAACGAAACTGGCGGACATAGCTCCCAACGCAAAGGCCAATTGATCTTCGTATTGGGCGGAAATCGAGCCGATCAACACAACCGTATCCAGATAGACATGGGGGTTGAGCCACGTAAACGCGAGCACTGTCAGCAAAACGGATTTCAGGCTGGCCGTCTGCCCCTGCCCGACCTCCATGACGGCCCCGCCGCGCCAGGCCGAACTGAGGCTGCGTAACCCGTACCACGTCAGGAATATCGCACCGCCATAGCGCATGGCCGTTTCAAACCAGGGAAAAATCTGCGCCAGTGTGCCGAAACCCGCGACGCCCGCTGCGATCAGAATTGCGTCTGAAACGGCACATGTCAGACACAAGGAAAACACATGTTCGCGCCGCAGCCCCTGACGCAGGACGAATGCGTTCTGCGCACCAATGGCAAGGATCAGACTAAAGCCAAGCACAAAGCCTGCAATCAGAGATGTGGACATGTAACCTCCTGTGTTTGGACGTTGACTATGCCCATCCTCGCGATCTATCAAATTAAAGATGTTGATGCTGGTTAAGTTCTACTAATGATAATCGACCCCCATCACTTGTCTGCATTGTCGGCTATTTTGCGACACGGCAGTTTCGAGGCCGCGGCCGATGACCTGTCTGTAACGCCGTCGGCGATTTCTCAACGGATCAAGGCCTTGGAAGATCGTGTTGGGGCGGCTTTGATACACCGCGGCACACCTTGTACGGCCACCCCAATGGGGTTGCGGATCGCGCAACACGCCGAGGATATCGGATTGCTCGAGGCGAAACTGGCGCGAGAGCTTACCCTCGATCGCAAATCAGGTCCGGCGCGGGTGCGTATCGCAGTCCCGGCAGATTGTCTGGCAACCTGGTTTATTGATGCGATGGCTCGGGTCAACGACCTGCTGTTCGATCTGGTCATTGACGATCAGGATTACTCAGCCGAGTGGTTGCGGCGCGGCGAAGTCAGCGCCGCGGTAACCGTCGGCGGACAAACAATTGCCGGATGTGACGCGATTGCCTTGGGCGCGCTGAGGTATCTTCCCACGGCCAGTCCGGAATACCTGCGGACGTGGTTCCCAAACGGTGTAAACGAAGCCAGTTTAACCCGCGCGCCCTGCCTGACCTTCAATCGAAAGGACAGCTTGCAAAAGGAATGGATCGCCCTGCAGACGGGCCGCCGTCTTTCTCCGCCTTCGCACTTCCTGCCCTCTTCGCAGGGGTTCGTGGATGCGGCAATTGCAGGATTGGGATGGGGGATGAACCCGGTGGGTCTGGTGGAAACAGCCCTATCGGACGGACGGCTGGGATTGCTGGTTGAAGATGCGCCGCTGGATATCCCGATGACGTGGCAGGTCGGGCGTATTCTGGCCCCCGCGCTCAGGCCGTTAACCGCCGCTGTCCTGAAATGCGCCCAGCGCGCCCTTCGGCCTGACGCATAACTCGCTGATCAAGACTAAACTGGAACTTTGGAACGCGGAACAACCACGCGATAACATGCGATGGCAGCAAAAAGGCTTATAATAACGATTAACAGGATCGCCCAGGCCACTTCGTGCATATGGGCAATCCCTGCAAGTGCGGCAGACAGAATAACCCCGGAAATTCGGCAGATACTCTTTATAGCGGCGGCACCTTTTACCCGCTGATCTTTGGGCGCGACGTCAAGAAAGTACAGCTTCCGCGCACTGCTGATCCCCGTAACTGCGACCGTCACAATAAACAACGCAACCGCGTGCAGGTGGACGTCATGATCGACACCCAAGTAGTGAACGGACAAAAGGGCGGCTCCGGTCACGGCGACCATCAGGTTTCCCGTAACCATGACCGCACGATGCGATTTCATGTTCACCAATTGCCACAACGGAGCCGATACCAGATAGCCTGACGCCGATGAAATTATCATCGCGGTCAGACCCTTGGCCGAGGTGTGGTGTGCTTCGGCTGCGATCAGGGCGAAGAACGGCACAGATAGGGACACCACGACAATCGGCAGGCGCATGATCATATAGCGACGGAACCACGCCTCGTTAAACATGGCTGCGATATCCGTGAAATTCTCGGTGAACTCCCGTTTTTTCGCGGCAGAGGCTTGGTCGCTCATCGGTGGCCGCGAAGTTCCTTCGGACATCGCCAAAATGGACAGACCAGACAACACAAAGAATGTCACCGACACCGCAATAATAGCGGAATGGCGCGAAAATGGTGGGTTTTCCTTTGTAATTTCGTGAACCAATAGCGCCAGCCCGATGGCACCTAACCCACCAACGCCAAGCTGCAGATAATGCATGATCATCCGCGACTTTGATTGAACGTGATCGCCCAGAAGGTCAGTGTACATCAGCGATTGGATCTCTTCGATCAGACCGATCAGAAAGAACGCGGACACAAAGGCAATCGCGATAAGGGGAACCTTTCCGGTCGCGGCAATGACAAGTGCCGCAACGAGGCATGCGCCTATTGCGATTTCCGTCATTGCGATACCGCGCTTCTTGCGCTCGCGGGCTGAAATCGGCTGGGCAAGGAACACATCGGAAATCATGCTGCCGACCATGCGCACCGATACCAGCGCACCCGCGACGAACATCGGCAGTTCCAGCGAGACGGCAAGAAAAGGCAAAACGATGGACGGGCTGCCAAGTGTCCAGGCGACCTGAGACAGAATGCTCTGCCCGGTCAGAACGGGGATGTTCCGTTTTGCAGTGTTAGAAGGGCTGTTCGTCATTCACTCGATCATGTGACACCCCTTTTTCGGCCTGAATTAAGGCTAAGGGTCGATTGCGTTTCATGGCAGCTTACCGAGTTTAACAGCACCGGCCAAGCATCCAGAAAACGCAAACAAAAAACCCGGCCAATGGCCGGGTTCTTGCAGAGTAATTCAGGTTCGGATCAAAGTTGAGCCATAACCTCGTCCGATGCCTCGAAATTGGTTGTGACGCGCTGGACGTCATCATCGTCTTCCAACGCATCGACCAGCTTCATCAGCTTCTGCATGTCGTCCAAACCCAACTCAGTGGTCGTAGTCGGTCTCCAAACCAGCTTAGTCGACTCGGTCTCGCCCAGTGCCGCTTCCAATGCGTTCGACACGTCATTCAGATCGGTATCGGCGCACCAGATGATGTGACCCTCGTCCGAGCTTTCGACATCTTCGGCACCTGCCTCGATCGCCGCTTCAAACACGGTATCAGCATCGCCCACGGTCGCGGGGTAAACAACTTCGCCCTTGCGTTCGAACATGAACCCGACCGAGCCGGTCTCGCCAAGATTTCCGCCATTTTTCGAAAAGGTCGAGCGCACGGTCGACGCAGTCCGGTTTCGGTTGTCGGTCATTGTTTCGACAATTACAGCCACACCGTTCGGGCCATAGCCTTCATACCGGATTTCCTCGTAATCGTCGCCTTCACCTGCGACCGACTTCTTGATTGCGCGGTCGATCACGTCCTTGGGGACCGAGTTCGACTTGGCCTCTTTCACCGCCAGACGCAGGCGCGGGTTCTTGTCGGGATCGGGATCGCCCATCTTGGCGGCGACGGTGATCTCTTTCGACAGCTTGGAAAACAGCTTGGACCGCGCGGCGTCCTGACGTCCCTTGCGGTGCTGGATATTGGCCCATTTGGAGTGGCCTGCCATGGTGCGTCCTCGTGATAGTGATTGCGTATTCGGCGCTCATATAGACGTTTGCGGGCCTCGGGATCAAGAGAGCGGCTTGTCCGGTGGCCACTTGCGGGTATGGTGTCGGCATGACGACAGATCAGATTATTCTATTTACCCTTTTTGCAACTGTATTTGGAATGCTGCTGTGGGGGCGTTACCGGTATGATCTCGTGGCGTTTTCCGCCCTGTTGATCGGGGTCGTGCTTGGGGTCGTACCAGTGGACGATGCCTTTGCCGGGTTCGGTCATCCGGCCACGATTATCGTAGCGCTGGTTCTTGTCGTTTCCGCCGGGCTGGTGCGGTCGGGTGCCGTTTTCATGATCACACGCACATTGGTCGATGCGTCGCGCGGCCTGGGTGCTCATATCGCTCTGATGGGCGGAATCGGGGCTGTTCTGTCAGCCTTCATGAATAACGTGGCAGCGCTGGCGCTTTTGATGCCTGTCGACATTCAGACCGCGCGAAAAGCGGGGCGGTCCGTCGGGCTGACTCTGATGCCGCTTAGCTTTGCGACCATTCTGGGCGGTATGGCCACGCTGATCGGCACACCCCCCAATATCATCATTGCCTCGATCCGCGCGGAAACACTGGGTGAGCCGTTCCATATGTTCGATTTTGCCCCGGTTGGCGGTCTGGCGGCTATTGCGGGCCTGGCTTTTGTCTCGTTGGTTGGCTGGCGGCTGATTCCCAATCGCGGACCGCAAGAAGAAAGCTCCGAGGCGCTGGCCGAGTATATTGCCGAACTGACGATCCCACCGGATTCGGCCCATATCGGCAAACGGGTCAGCGAACTGTACGAGGTCGCCGAAAAATCGGACGTCGCCATCATCGGCCTGATCCGGGATGGCAAACGGCGGTACGGCCGTTCGGCACATGCAACCCTGCACGAGGGCGACGCGCTTGTACTGGAGGCCCGCCCCGAAGCACTGGACGAATTCCGCGCGGCGCTGAATCTGAATTTCTCGGACACGCGTCGACAGGAATTGCTGACGGCCGAAGGTGATGGGCTGGAAGTGATCGAAGTCGTCGCCACCGAGAGCGCGCGCATTACTGGACGTACCGCGCAAGGTTTGGGCTTGGCTTGGCGCCAAAGCACGGTTCTAATGGGTATCTCGCGCCAGGGTCGCAGGATCACCCAGCAAGTTCGGAAAACTGAAGTGGAGGCCGGTGATATCCTTTTGCTGCTCTGCCCACGCGACCGGAGTGCGGATGTCACCGAATGGCTTGGATGCCTGCCTTTGGCTGAACGCGGGTTGAATGTCACCGCCAATGACAAGGCTTGGCTGGCGATTGGCCTGTTTGCTGCTGCCGTTATTGCGGCCAGCGTTGGGCTGATCTACCTGCCGATTGCGCTGGGGCTGGTGGTCGTTGCCTACGTGCTGACCAAGATCATGCCCATTGCAGATCTCTACAACCATATCGAATGGCCCGTGGTCGTTCTGCTGGGGTCGATGATCCCGTTGGGCAGCGCGCTTGAAACCTCTGGCGGTACGGAACTGATTGCAAACGGGCTGATCCAACTCACCAATGGAATGCCCGCCTGGGCTATTTTGACGGTGCTGATGGTCGTCACGATGACGCTGTCCGATGTGCTGAATAACACGGCAACGGCGATCGTCGCGGCCCCGGTTGGCATCCAGATGGCCCGCACGCTTGAGGTTTCGCCTGACCCGTTTCTAATGACCGTCGCCGTCGCAGCCTCGGCCGCGTTCCTCACGCCGATCGGACATAAGAACAACACGCTGGTGCTGGGCCCCGGCGGGTATCGCTTTGGCGACTACTGGCGCATGGGGCTGCCGCTGGAAATTCTGATCATTGCGGTTTCGATCCCCGCAATCCTTGTGTTCTGGCCGCTGTGACGGGTAAAGGCTGCGTATGAAACGATTTCTGATCCTGCAACTGCGCCCTGAAACCGATGCATCGGACGCTGAGTATGCCTCG
Source organism: Ruegeria sp. HKCCD7221 (assembly GCF_013031225.1). Lineage (NCBI taxonomy): Bacteria > Pseudomonadati > Pseudomonadota > Alphaproteobacteria > Rhodobacterales > Roseobacteraceae > Ruegeria > Ruegeria sp. HKCCD7221. The sequence continues at coordinate 130,575 of NZ_WPZE01000001.1, read as the reverse complement.
ATCCTGGACAAGACCGGGCTGACACCCGACCAGACGCATCGTTTCCAGCTGGACCGCGAAGACCTGCCCGAAGGTTTGAACGTGACGGATTATGCAGGCGTGATTGTCGGCGGAGGTCCCGGTTGTGTCAGCGACGACCCGGCGACAAAATCTGCGGTCGATGCGCGGGTTGAGGCGGCGATCATGGGGCTGATGCCGCAGATCACCGCGCAGGACCATCCCTTCATGGGGTGCTGTTACGGTTTGGGGATTCTGGCGGCCCATCTGGGCGGAGAAGTCAGCAAAGATCGCTTCGGCGAACCCGTCGGCCCATCTACTTGCCGCCTGACGGAAGACGGAATGCAGGACCCGCTGACCTCGGGGCTAGAGCCACGCTTTGACGCCTTTGTTGGCCACAAGGAAGCGGTTCAGGCCTTGCCCGAGGGTTGCGTGCACCTGTTGGCCTCGGACCCCTGCCCGTTTCAGATGATCCGTTGGGGCCAGAACGTATATGCCACTCAGTTCCATCCCGAAGCCGACGCGCGCGATTTTGAAGAACGGATCAACATCTACAAGCATCACGGCTATTTCCCGCCCGAAGATGCCCAGCGCCTGATCGACATCTGCCATGCGGCGGACGTCACCCAGCCGCGCAAAATCCTTCGGCGGTTTGCACAACGGTATGGATGACCCTACGGCGCTGTTGCCTGATCGCGCGCCCCTCGCATAGGCTGCCCGGAACGGCTTTGGGAGGAGTTGTTCTTGGATCTCATAATAAATGTCGGCCTGCCCTTGTCGCTGGCCATCATCATGCTGTCATTGGGCATCGGGCTGGAAGTCGCCGATTTTCGCCGTGTTTTAAGCAGGGGCTACCCGTTCGCGATCGGCGCCATATCGCAGATAATCCTGCTGCCCGTTGCAGCCTTTGCGACCGTAAAGCTGTTTGCCTTGCCGCCGGAAATCGCGGTCGGCTTCATGCTTCTCAGCTTTTGCCCCGGCGGGGTCACAAGCAATATCCTGTCCAAACTGGCCAAGGGTGATGTCGCGCTTTCCGTCAGCCTGACGGCGGTCATCAGCCTGCTGTCCATGCTGACCGTTCCCATTCTAGCCGCTTGGTCCATTGCTCATTTCATGGGAGAGGACGCGCCCGAAGTCTCAATCACAGGGCTGGCCATCGCCCTATTCCTGATCACCACATTGCCTGTCGCCATCGGCGTCAGCATCCGACATTTCGCAACCAGGTTCGCCAACCGGGTCGACGCGCCGTTATCAAAGCTTGCCACGATCCTGTTTGTCCTGATCGTCATTGCCGCACTAGCCGGTAACTGGCAGTTGTTCGTGGACAATCTCAGCATTATGGGCGCAGGCTTGATCACGCTTAATATCGCCTTGCTGCTGATTGGCCTTGGTTTAGCACGCGCCGCAAATCTGTCGTGGGATGAGAGTAAGACGGTCTCAATCGAAACCGGCATTCAGAACTCGACCTTAGGAATAACACTAGCCGCCTTGATTACAGGCACCGAAAGCGGGTTTAGTCCGCTTGCGCTTCCGTCCGCCGTTTACGGAATCACGATGTACGCGGTCGCCCTTCCCCTGATCCTTTGGTTCCGCCGCCGCTGAGAGGAGTTTTCATGTCCAACAATACTGCTGACGCCATTGTCGTCGGGGCTGGTCTGGCTGGTCTGGCCGCCGCAGCCGAACTAGGGGATCGCGGCAAGAAAGTGATCATACTGGATCAGGAACCGCAGCACTTTCTTGGCGGGCAAGCGTTCTGGAGCCTTGGCGGACTGTTCATGGTCGACACGCCCGAACAGCGCCGGATGGGAATTCGCGACAGTCACGAACTGGCCATGAGAGATTGGCTGGGCAGCGCCCAATTCGACCGGGACGACGACGCCTGGCCGCGTAAATGGGCGGAAGCCTATGTCGAGTTCGCCGCCGGGGAAATGCGCCCCTGGCTGCATGATATGGGTCTGCGGTGGTTCCCAATCGTCGGCTGGGCAGAACGCGGCGGGTCCTATGCGGACGGTCACGGAAACTCGGTTCCCCGGTTTCACATCACATGGGGTACCGGTCCGGGCGTTTTGGAACACTTCATCCGCCGTGTGCAAGAGCATGTCGCCACCGGACTGGTCGAAATCAAGTTCCGCCATCAGGTCAGCCACATCATCATGCAAAACGGCTGCGCCAAAGGTGTCTCGGGCGAGGTGTTGGCCGATGACCCCGCCCAGCATGGGGCCAAAACCAACCGCGACGAAGTCGGAGAATTCGAGATTTACGCACCATCTGTCATCGTCAGTTCCGGCGGGATCGGTGGTAATTTCGAGATGGTCCGCAAGAACTGGCCCCGCGACCGGCTTGGGGAACCCCCAAAGGATATGGTTGCGGGCGTGCCCTTTCACGTTGATGGCCGAATGATCGCGATCAGTGAAAAGGCTGGTGGGCACGTGATCAATGGCGACCGGATGTGGCACTATACCGAAGGGGTGCGAAACTGGAATCCGATCTGGCCGTCCCACGGAATTCGTATCCTGCCCGGCCCAAGTTCGATGTGGTTTGATGCGCGTGGAAACCGGATGAAACCACCCTGCCTGCCGGGGTTTGACACACTGGGTACACTGAAGGAAATCCTGAAAACCGGGTATGAATACAGCTGGTTCGTCCTGACCCAGAAGGTGATCAAAAAAGAATTCGCGCTTTCGGGGTCCGAGCAGAACCCGGACATGACCGATGGTGGTTGGCGCGAAGTTCTGTTGCAGCGCATTTTGACCGGCTCGAAGGCAACAGCCCCGGTTGAGGCGTTCAAGGAACACGGTGAGGATTTCATAGTCGCCAATACGTTGACCGAGCTGGTGAGCGGCATGAATCAGATGGGCAGCGGTCTGATCGACGAAGCCCACCTTCGCGCCCAGATCGAAGCGCGGGACTCACAGATCGACAATCCGTTCACCAAAGATGCGCAGATGGCGGCGATTCTGGCGGCGCGCAACTATCGCGGGGATCGTTTGATCCGAACCGCCAAACCGCACAAGTTTCTTGATCCGGCCAATGGGCCACTGATCGCGGTTAAGCTGCACGTTCTAACCCGTAAAACTCTGGGCGGTCTGCAAACAAATCTCGACAGTCAGATGGTCGGAGCCGACGGTCAGGTCGTCCCCGGCCTGTTTGCCGCCGGAGAGGTCGCCGGGTTCGGTGGTGGCGGCTACCACGGGTACAACGCGCTCGAGGGCACGTTCCTTGGGGGCTGCATTTTCTCTGGCCGCAATGCCGGGCGGTCTCGGGCCGTCGCGTGACGGCCCCAGCTATCAACTCGCCCGTGCGAACTGGATGACGGCCTGCCCTGCGCTGTCTAGCAGCACAAGCGTGTCGCCTTTGAACGCATAAGCCGTCACGCCGGACAGGGCTTTGAAGAACTCGCGCTCGATCTCATCCAGCGGCGGCGGGCAAGCCATCAGGGTCGCGGCCATGTTGTCCGGAAAGTCAATCTGACTTCCGGTAATCTCGGCCTCGCCTGCGAACCGGTTGCAGCCGCCGCTGCCTGAAAACGCCCCACCTTCGGCAAAGGCAAGTTCTGGGCGCTTTTCTGTCTCAAGCGGTTTTCCGTTCAGCCCGGTCGCCATCCACTTTGTGTTTTCCAACGTGGCGACCCCCTGTGGTTGGGCTTGGACCAGAACCAGATCGACAGTGTTTCCTTCCCCGTTCGTCAGAACCGGATACGCCGTGTCCGTCGTGAACAGCAGCTTGTCACCTTGATAGATCGACCCACGCACCACATACCGCATCCTGTCTCGGATCAGCGCATCGTCGTAGCTAAGCTCGAATTGGGCGGGCACTCCTGTCAATGCATAGCGCTTGGAAGACAGCGTCACCGACGGCGCATCGGCGCGCGAAACATCCTGCAACTGCACCAACAGGGTTGCATCAGGCGGCACTGCGATACGTTCGCGATAGGTGGCCGTGCCTTCAATCGTTCCGGCACTCGCAGCGCCCCCCAGAACGGCGGTCAGCGCGACAGCAGCCAGGGCAGAAGATCCGGATTTGAGCATATGTTTGCTCCTTCCTGCAAAATCATTTCCAGAAACATTGTAATAGAGGCCGATTTTACAAGGACTTCGCCGGAAAACCAGCGGTAATACGCCGATCTTACAACGGCCAGATCAGCGGGATCAGAAGCGACGCCAGCAAGCCCACGGTCAGGTTCAGTGGGATACCCACCTTCATGAAGTCGACGAACCTGTAACCGCCCGGACCATAAACCATCATGTTGGTTTGATACCCAATCGGAGTAGCGAATGACGCCGAGGCCGCAACCATTACCGCAACGACAAGTGGGCGCGGGTCAATACCAACGGCCTGCGCCAACCCAATGGCGATGGGCGTCACAACGACAGCGACCGCATTGTTGGACACCAGTTCGGTCAGCACTGAGGTCAGCAGGTACACGGCCCAAATGATCAGGAAAGGCGGCAGCGCGCTAAGTCCCGGCGCGACAGCTTCGACGATCAACGAGACTGCGCCCGATTTGTCCAGCGCGGCACCAATGGCAAGCATGGAAAAGATCAGCGCCAACAGGCGGCCTTCGACAAAGGAAAACGCCTCGTCCGCGTCGATACACCGTGTCAGCAGAACCACGGCAACGGCCAGAACCGACAACAGCAGAATTGGCGCAATGCCCATTGCGGCCAGCACAACGATGCCTGCAAGTGCGCCGATCGCAATGGGCGCATGGCTACGGCGGAACGCGCGGGCCGAGGGCTGCGTGACATCAACCATCTCCATATCTGCCGCAAGACGCTGAATATCCTCGGGCGAACCTTCCAGCAGCAGAGTATCACCTACACGCACCACAAGTTCATCCAGTTGCCGCCCGATATTCTGGTTCCGGCGGTGTACCGCCAGCACATAGACGCCATAGCGCCGCCGCAAGCGCATCGCGCCCAGCGTACGCCCAACCATGCGGCAACCCGGAGTGATCAGTACCTCGACCGTTTTGGTCTCAACCGCTGAAACCTGATCCACACGCTTCAGTTCCTTGTTGCGCTGCAGGCTTAACAACTCGGTCATCTGGGTACGCAAAACCACGCGATCACCAAGCTGTAGCTGAACGCCTTTAAGGTTCCGACGCAGCGATTCGTCGCCACGGATGACGTCGATCAGGCGCACGCCGGGGCGTTTGAAAAGCTGAACACCGGTGACTTCGCGGCCGATCAGGTTGCTTTCCGGGGGGATAACCGCCTCGGTAAAGAACTTCATCTTGGACCTGTCGCTTAACAGCGACGCCATGCTGTCGCGCTCGGGCAGTAAACGTGGCGCGATGAATCGGAGATACACCATACCATAGATCACCAGAGCGATCCCCAGCGGCGTAACCTCGAAAATCGTGAACGGAGTCATGCCCTGCGACCGGGCGACACCGTCCACCAAAAGGTTGGTCGACGTGCCGATAAGGGTCAGCGTTCCGCCCAGAATGGCCGCATAGCTGAGTGGGATCAGCAGTTTTGAGGCCGGGACGTTAAGCGTCCGCGCAATCTGCACAAATACCGGGATCATCACGACAACGACCGGTGTGTTCGACACAACCGCCGACGCCAGAACCACGAAGGCCATCAGTAATCCGATAGCGATACGCGGGTTCACCTGCGCCTGTTTCTGGGCAGTCGAGGTGAACGCATCCAACGCTCCGGTCCGTACCAGCGCGCCCATGATGATGAACATCGCGGCGATGGTCCACGGCGCGGGGTTTGACAGGACAGCCAAGGCGCTTTGGTATGGAAGAATGCCTGTCACCAGCATCACGGCCACGCCGCCAATGGCGACGACCTCGGTCGGATAGACCTCTCGCAGGAACATGACGAACATGCCTGCGACGACCAACAGCGCCAGTATCGCGCTTCCTGTTTCTGTCAGTTGGAGGAATTGCATTCTTGGTATTCTGTCCGAACCCTGGCTTGGCATACGCGCCCGGCACGCAGTTTCCCGCATTGCGCGGGTCAGAGCAAGCCTTACTGCGGCCCCGCCTGCTGTAACCGCCCGCCAACGCGTACCATTTGAACAGATTTTGCCTGCCCGTTCTGATCGTCGGTCTCGACGAACACCCCGCTGAGGGTCGCCTCACCATTGGCCGGAGTAAATCTGGCCTTAGGCATTCCGGTGATAAAACGGCGCATGGGTTCTACCTTGTCCATGCCGATCACCGAGTCATAATCCCCGCACATACCCGCATCGGTCAAATAGGCCGTGCCGCCCGGAAGGATCTGCGCGTCCGCCGTTGGCACATGCGTATGCGTGCCCACCACAAGGCTGGCGCGTTTGTCGCAATGTTGGCCCATCGCCATTTTTTCCGAGGTCGCCTCGCAATGCATGTCGACGATGATCGCCTGAGCTTGCCCACCGCGCGGATGTGACTTCAGGATTGGTTCAACAGCCGAAAACGGGTCATCAAAGGGCCGCTTCATGAACACCTGCCCCAGCACCTGCACCACAAGCACCTTGCGTCCCCCCGGCGCGGTATACAGACGATGCCCCCGCCCCGGCGCGCCTTTGGCAAAGTTCACGGGGCGCACAATGCGCGGCTCATTTTCGATGAACTGCAGCATGTCTTTCTGGTCGAACGCGTGATCTCCCAACGTCAGGCAATCCGCGCCGGCATCCAGCAGCAACTTGGCGTGATCCCCGCTCAGCCCCATCCCGTTCGAGGCGTTCTCACCATTGACCACAACAAAATCGAGCCGCCATTCGTCGCGCAAACGCGGCAAGTGCTGCTGAACGGCCGAGCGTCCCGCCCGGCCCATGACGTCACCCAAAAACAGAATCCTCATTTAAACCGTCCTAAGTGTGGCATCCATCAAGCACAAGTGGTTAAACTGACACCATAAACCGCAAATTCCTATTCCAAAGGAGCTCTTGATGAATCGATTCCTTTTGTTGGCTGCAATTCTGACGCCGCTTGCCGCCTGTGACCCAGTGCCTGAGCAATCAGCAGAACTGGCGAATCCCGCAGCGACATTCTGCGTTGAGAGCGGTGGAACATACGAAATCCGTGACGGTGCCGACGGGCAGACCGGAATCTGCAAACTGGCAGACGGTCAGGAAGTCGATGCCTGGGATTATTTCCGCGAGAACCACTCGGGATAATATTCCATTCACGACGGAAAGGTCAGTACACGACTTTCTGTAACGACCATGTCCAACGGTTGATCGGTTGACTCAAGAGGCAGCCGATCGGCCTGTTGCGCATCGAACGCAAAACCAATGGCAAGTGTTGGCCGCTTTGCCCGCAGCCCTTCCAGCGTGCGGTCATAAAAGCCGCCGCCATACCCCAGTCGTCCCCCTTGGGCGTCAAACGCGACCAGTGGGACGATCAGGATTTCCGGCTCGAAATAGTCATCGACCTCGGGAACTTTGGCCCCGAATGGCCCGTCCTTCAACGCGCCCTCAGGTATCCAGCGAGAGAACTTCAAGGGCTGTCCTGCGGCCTGTATGACAGGCACACCAACCGGGCCATAAGCCGATGCCTCGGCCATTGCCGGAAGTGGGTCAATTTCGGTTCGGATCGGCATATAGCCAGACAGAGGCACACCCCGGTGCCCCGCCAGAACTTCGGACAGGCGCCCGGCCGCACCGGGTAAGCGCGCATCAAACGCGGCCTTTCGACGGGCGAACGCCTCTTTCCGTGCTGCGGCCTTAATTTCGGTCAGATCGGTCACAATAGCACCACGCTGGCAAGTCCAAGGAACAGGAAGAACCCCATGACATCCGTCGTGGTTGTCACAAAGGTGCCGGACGCAAGCGCCGGGTCAGCGCCCAGACGGTCCAGCACCACCGGTACTACCGTACCAACGAAACCAGCGATGATCATGTTCACGACCAAGGCGGCCCCGATCACGACACCCAATAGCGGCGAATCGAACCACAGCATCCCGACCGTTCCCAGCACGATGGCGAAGCACAGGCCGTTCAACATACCCACCAGCAACTCACGACGGATCACCCGCAGCACGTTCGACGGCGTCAGGTCGCGCGTTGCCAGTGCGCGCACGGCAACCGTCAACGACTGTGTCCCGGCATTGCCGCCCATCGACGCCACAATCGGCATCAGGATCGCCAGCGCCACCAACTGATCAATCGCCGCCTCGAATTGCGAGATAACCAGCGAAGCACAGATCGCTGTGCACAGGTTCACGGCCAGCCACGGCAGACGCCGCTTACTGGTTGCCGCCACCGAGTCGGACAGCGAGCTTTCGTCGCTCACCCCCGCCAGACGCAGGATGTCTTCCTCATGCTCTTCGTCCAGAACCACCATGGCGTCGTCGATTGTGATGACCCCGACCAGCCGACCGTCAGCATCGACAACCGGGGCCGAGATCAGGTGGTACTGGTTGAAGGCATAGGCCACGTCTTCCTCATCCTGGTCGACGGGAATTGTGTGAAATTCCTCTTCGGTGATGTCCTGCAACGGCACGTCGCGCCGCGCCGCCATAAGCTTACCCAACATGACCTGAGCCGAGGGCTTCAGGCGGGGATCAACCAGCACGACGTGATAGAACTGCTCGGGCAGACCATCATTGGCTCGCATGAAATCGATGGCTTGTCCCACTGTCCAATGCTCAGGCGCCATGACGACTTCGCGCTGCATAAGACGACCGGCTGAATTTTCGGGGTAGGACAGGGCCTGTTCCGCCGCGATCCGCTCGGAATCCTCCAGCGCGTCCAGAATGGCTTCTTGCTGCGGTTCTTCAAGGTCCTCGAGCAGGTCAACGACATCGTCGCTTTCCATGTCGCGGACGGCATCGGCCAGAACGTCCGGCTTGAGGATGCCGATGATCTCCTCACGAACGGCCTCATCGAGTTCCGACAAGATATCGCCGTCGAATTCCTTGTCATAAAGCCGGATCAGCCGGGCGCGATCATATGGGTTGATCTGCTCAAGAAGGTCCGCAATATCAGCCGGGTGCAACGGCTCCATCAACTCGATCATCTTGTCGCGGTCATCCACATCCACCGCGTAAAGGATCGAAGCCACGGTTTTGCGATCCAGCGCATAGACGTCTTCGTTGCTGTGCGTATCTATTACGGGTTCATCAAAGCCTGTGGTCATATCTGCCCCCGTTCCGTTCGGTCATTGCCCCCTAATTAGAAGAAGCAGCTACCGGAAAACAATGACAATGCGCCGATTTACCGGCAAGTTTCCCGCCCTTATGCTGTTTCGCAGTCCCATACAGGCGGAGATGAATGAAAATGGCGCAAAAAACGCTGCTGAAAGGGCGTGTTCTGAGCTTTACAGGTTCCCCCTTCGAAGGAGAGCCGACCGAGGCCGTCAAGATCAGCGAGGCCGTTCTGATCGAAGACGGCCGGATTTCGGCGGTGGCGGATGCTGACAGCCTGCGTTCCGCACATCCCGAGGCCGCCGTGGTTGACCACGGCAATCATGTCATCATGGCTGGGTTCGTGGATGCGCATGTGCACTATCCCCAGACCGCGATGATCGCCAGTTGGGGCAAACGCCTGATCGACTGGCTGAACACCTATACTTTCCCCGAGGAGATGAAGTTCGGCGACCCGGCTTATGCCTCGGAGATTGCGAACCGCTATCTCGATTTGACGGCAGCCCATGGAACGACGACGATGTGCAGCTTTTGCACCATCCACCCCGAAAGCGTCAACGCCTTTTTCACAGCCGCACAGCAGCGCAATCAGCGCGTGGTCGCGGGCAAAACCTGCATGGATCGCAATGCGCCCGAGCGGCTGCGGGACACGGCGCAGACGGCCCATGATCAGTCCCAAGCGTTGCTGGAGAAATGGCATGGGGTCGACCGCCTGTGTTATGCGATTACGCCCCGCTTCTCTCCGACATCCACGCCCGAACAGCTTGAGGCGATGGGTGCGCTCTGGGCTGAACACCCGCATTGCCTGATGCAAACCCATCTTAGCGAGCAGACTGACGAAATCGCATGGGTTCGCGAGCTGTTCCCCGAGGCGCGGGATTATCTGGATACATATGAGAAATTCGGCCTGCTGGGATCGTATGGCGTCTACGGCCACGTCATCCATCTGGAGGCGCGCGAACGCGATCGCCTGCGCGAAGTGGATGCGGCCCTGATCCACTGCCCGACGTCCAACACGTTCATCGGCTCAGGCTTGTTCGACATGACCGGCCTGATGCAGGACGGCCACCGCGTCGGCTTGGCAACGGATACAGGCGGCGGGTCAAGCTTTTCGATGCTGCACACCATGGCTTCGGCCTACGAGATTGGCCAACTGCGCGGCGCGCCTTTGCACGCGGCGCAACTGCTTTGGCTGGGCACCGTCGGTTCCGCCCGCTCGCTGCGGCTGGATGACAGCATCGGCAACGTCGCACCGGGGATGGAGGCGGATTTGGTCGTGCTTGATCTCGCCTCAACCCCCGCGATTGCCCAGCGTGAAGCCTGCGCCGAGGATCTGTGGGAAGCCATTTTCCCAACCATCATGATGGGCGACGACCGTGCCATTACCGAGGTTTGGATCGGCGGGCGGGCCGTATCGCGCTGAAGGGAATGGGCCTACGGCCCATGCCTCCGGCGGGGATATTTTGAGCCAGATGAAGAGCGGACCCTGACCTAGCCTGCCAAAGCGCGGGCGAGGCGGTTTTGGGTTTCGATAGTTCTGGGCAGGTCGAGCGTTGTGATCTGCCCGTCACGCACGATCTGGCGGCCTTCTACAAACAGGTGCTTGACCTTCATCGGCCCCGCCAGCAGCAAGGCTGCCGGGTCCCAACTGCCGGCGCTTTCGATGCCGCGCGTATTCCAGATGGCAATATCGGCGCGTTTGCCGGGCGCTAACCGTCCGCAATCGAGGCGGTTCAGCACATCTGCGCCGCCTCGGGTGGCGATTTCCAGTGCCTCGCGCGAAGACATAGCATCGGCCCCGTTTGCGACCCGCTGCAGCAGCATGGCCTGCCGTGCCTCAAGGACCAAACTTCCATTATCATTGCTGGCGGACCCATCCGCGCCGAGCCCGACGGGTACACCGCGATCTCGCATGGCGCGCACTGGTGCGATGCCGGACCCAAGGCGGCAATTCGAACAGGGGCAATGAGCCACCCCGGTTTGTGTACGTGCGAATAGGTCGATCTCAGCCCCGTCCAGCTTAACGCAGTGGGCGTGCCAGACATCTGATCCGGTCCAGCCCAGTTCTTCGGCATATTGCCCCGGTCGGCAGCCAAACTGCGCCTGCGAATAAGCGATATCCTCGTCGTTCTCAGCCAAATGTGTATGAAGCATTACACCCTTGTCGCGGGCCAGAACCGCGGAGTCCCGCATAAGGTCGCGGCTGACCGAGAAAGGTGAACAGGGTGCTAGCCCCACCCGGCACATGGCTCCGTCAGAAGGGTCGTGGAATGTATCAACCACGCGGATCATGTCCTCGAGAATGGCGGGTTCGGCCTCGACCAGAGAATCCGGAGGAAGGCCACCTTCGCTTTCACCTATGCTCATCGCGCCGCGTGTGGGATGAAACCGCATACCGACCTCAGCCGCCGCAGCAATGGTGTCGTCCAGCTTGGCGCCTTTCGGATACAGGTACAGGTGATCTGAGCTCAGGGTGCATCCCGACAGGGCAAGCTCTGCCAGTCCAATCTGTGCTGAGACAAACATCTCTTCCGGTCCGAACCGGGACCAGATTGGATAGAGCGTTTTCAACCAGCCGAACAACAGCGCATCCTGCCCCCCCGGAACAGCGCGCGTCAGGGTTTGATACAGGTGGTGATGCGTGTTCACCAGTCCGGGGGTCACAACGCAACCCGAAGCATCGTGGATATCGCCGCCCGTCTGCAACGCATGCCCGACCTGGGCAATCCGGCCATCACGGATCAGGATATCCGCGCCCGAAAGCTCTTGGCGCGTGTCATCCATTGTCAGGATTGTGTCGGCATTTTTGATAAGGATTTCGGTCATTTCGCCCTCCTTGCACAAGCCCGTTTCATGCATGGAGTGCGAAGGCTGGCGGAAAACGGGCATAAGAACCAGCCGGGCAGAACCTACCCGACCGGCTCCGCCACGGCAACAGGTTTCAATAGTTGCGCAGGATTTCCAAAGCTGCGGCATGGACATCCGCATTTGCCGCAGCCAGTGCGCGCCCTCCATTATGGGCAGCGCCGCCTTGCCAGTCGGTGACAATACCGCCTGCGGCCTGGATCACCGCAATTGGGGCTTGGATGTCATAGGCGTTCAGACCCGACTCGATCACCAGGTCAACCTGACCAGCGGCCAGCAAGGCATAAGCGTAGCAATCCATGCCGTACCGGGTCAGGCGCACGTGTTGTGCGACGGCCTCGAACCCTGCACGATCCTGCAAAGATCCGACTTCGGGGAACGTCGTGAACAGAATCGCTTCATCTAAAGTGCGCGTCGACCGCGTGCTGAGCTGCATCGTCCCAGTCGGCCCGACCGCCTGAGCGATATCTGCGGAACCCAAAAACCTTTCACCGATATAGGGCTGGTCAATGACGCCCATTGTCGGGCCGTCCTGACCGCTCAACGCGATCAGAACACCCCAGGTCGGCGTGCCACTGATGAACCCCCGCGTACCGTCGATCGGGTCAAGAACCCACGTGCGACCTGTGCTGCCTTGGACCTGTCCGAATTCCTCGCCGAAAATGCCGTCATCGGGCCGGTGACGGGCAAGAACTTCGCGCATGGCTTTTTCAGCCTCGCGGTCGGCAATGGTGACGGGATCGAACCCACCAGACAGTTTATTGGATGTTTCCAGGTTGGATTGCCTGAAATAAGGAAGAATGGCCTCGCGTGCTGCATCGGCCATTTCTTCAGCGACTTCCAAGTCATTCAGCGAAGTTTTTTGCATGCGCTACCCGTGCGGCCCGCACGCACCGAAGTCAACCCGGCAAATTACGCGACATCGCTTAGGACACGCGCCAGTTCGAACAAACGGCGGCGCTGATTTTCGGGGATCGCGTAATAGGACCGGACCAGATCCAGCGCTTCTTTGTCGCCCATCAGATCGGCAGGAACAGACTTCTTGCCGGCTGTGTCTTTCTCGGTCTCTTCCAGACCTTCAAAGAAAAAACTGACGGGAACATCCAATGCTTCGGCAATATCCCACAGACGAGAGGCGCTGATCCGATTGGCGCCGGTCTCGTATTTTTGGATCTGTTGAAACTTAATACCAACCTGCTGCGCCAGCTGCTGCTGGGTCATGCCTATCAGCCAGCGGCGATGCCGGACGCGTTTGCCCACATGGACATCGACGTGATGAGTCATTGGTATTCTCCTCTCCTACACACAACCACAGGGGGCGCGCGACCGCTTTCACTGCCGCATCACTAGTGAGCTGTGCTTAACCACTCCCTAATTTGGATCATGCCCCCAAATCAGCACCATAGCGCAATATTGCTTCTTTTGGCTATTTTTTCAAGAAGGTTGAATCTCCGTCCGGTAACAAAGGTTTATGGTTGTACGGATCCACCAAAGCCTGCACGTGCACTTATTACATATAATGTTCAATATTGAGATTTCCGCCCCAATTGTCTCGTGGGGTAAACGATTGACATTCGCAGGCCAAAACGAATCTATGCACATAAAATACGGAGCGTGATCATGCTGGCCTATAAAATTCAATCCAAAGGGGCTGAGGCCCAACTTTGCAACATGCCCCAGCCCGAACCCGGCCCCGGCGAAATACGCATCCGGATCAAGGCCTGTGGTTTGAATTTTGCCGACCTTCTGATGCAGAAAGGCACGTATCAGGACACACCTGATGCGCCGTTTACTCAGGGTATGGAAATCGCAGGTGTCGTAGATTCACTGGGCGCAGACGTCACGCATCTACGCCCCGGAGATCGCGTGGCGGTGTATTCCGGCCAAGGCGGACTGGCTGAGTTCGGTGTTTTCGACGCCGCTCGCGCGATTTCTTTGCCCGACTCGATGAGCTTTGAAGACGCAGCAGCGATCCAGATTGCCTACGGCACAAGCCATATCGCGCTGGACCATCGCGCGCGCCTTCAGCCCGGTGAAACGCTGTTGGTCACCGGTGCGGCTGGGGGCGTGGGTCTGACGGCTGTCGAGATCGGTAAACTGATGGGGGCGACGGTCATCGCGCAGGCGCGCGGCGCCGACAAGCTTGAAGTGGCCCGGGCCGCTGGCGCTGACCATCTGATCGACGCATCGGAAGACCTGCGTGAGCGGGTTCGGGAATTGGGCGGGGCAGACGTTGTTTACGACGCGATTGGCGGAGAGGTTTTCAAAGCGGCGTTTCGCGCGACAAACCCCGAGGGCCGCCTGCTTCCGATCGGTTTCGCCGGTGGGGATGTTCCCCAAATCCCCGCAAACCACCTGCTGGTCAAAAACCTGACCGTAATCGGCTTCTACATTGGCGGATACCTGAAATTCCGCCCCCAGATCGTTCAGGACAGCTTTGACACCTTGTTTCGGTGGCATACCGAAGGCCGGATCAAGCCCCACATCAGCCACACCCTGCCTTTGGCCGAGGTCGAAAAAGGGTTGCAACTTTTGCGGGACCGTACAGCGACAGGCAAAGTCGTGATAACCCCCTAGCCCACTACGGCCTTCAACTGCGTCCCACCAACCAGACGGAAATTCTGCCGAACCAAAGAGGCCAATGCCTCAACAACCTCGCCGCGACCGGCTTCACCGCCATAGAGGTTGATCATGTGCGCCGGCAGTTCCGGCAAAACGCCCCCGTCGTCAATTTGCGCAAGATGCGCCGCTTCGGTTCCGTCCAGCATCGCATGAACGGCCAGATCCGCGCTGACCGTCGCTTCGATCGTGCGGTCGTTTTCGGTTTCGACCGACAGCTCCCACGGGATTTCTGCTTCGTCCAAGGCCGCGATCACTTGCGGGCGGAACAAACACCGACGACCAAGCGCCAAGGGTAAAGGGCGTTTGCGCCAGGCAGAGCCGCCGGGGGCCCCTATCCAACGCAGCGGAAGCTCGGCAATTGTTTCGGCCCCATCGCCGACAGACGCTTCTGTTGTCAGGATCAGGTCGCACTCTCCCTTTTTGTACATATCCTTCAGTTGCAGCGAATAGGACGACACCAACTGAACACGCACGCGCGGGAAATCGGCATTGAAGCGTTGCAGTACCCGAGGGATGGCCGGGTAGACGATGTCATGGGGCACACCCAAAACAACTTCTCCTTCAAATGCCTGATCCGTGAGCTTCGAAATCACCTCATCATTCAGGGCGATCATGCGACGGGCATAGGCCAGCAACTGTTCGCCAGACGCGGTCAACGCAATCGTTCTGCCGCTGCGGTCCAGCAATTCAAGCCCCAGCAGTTCCTCCAGACGTTTCAATTGCATGGAAACGGCGGATTGCGTCAGGTGCAAAAACCCTGCCGCCCGCGTCACACCGCCCTGATCGGCAACCGCCACGAAAGAGCGCAACGTGGTGATGTCCAGATTTCGCATGTTCACGATTCCTTATGCATCAGTTCATAAATATTCATTTTTAAAATGTGTCATATCGAGCCATATAAATCAAGGAAGTTGATAAGATCGACGCAAACCATCGAAATTCACGGAAAGGACATAAGCTATGACCCAGTTAACACTCGCTTCGAATTGCAATCCACGCAGCCGTTTTTCAGTAACTTCTCTTTGGGACGCGCTGTCGCTCATGCGTCAACGCCGCGCCCTTGGCCAACTGGACGACCGGGCGTTAGAGGATATTGGAATCACAAGAGAACAAGCCCAATCAGAGGCAACCCGTCATATTTGGGACGCACCGGAGTTCTGGCAAAAGTGACCATAGGATGCATCTTTTTTCGCTGAATGGCGGCCCGTGTCAGCAGGCCGCCATTTTTGTAGCGTGTTTTAGCCAGTTTCCGGTGTTAAACCCTTGAAACGTAGCTCGCACTTGCCGATATTTGCGGGGAACGCGCACTGATTTCAGGGCGCAACAAGAATAAGTAAAGGGAGACCCTTTAATGGCACAATTTGACACGATCCGGACAGCGGCCGGTGCCCGCGCTGCCGAGATTGATGAGGGCCTGCGCGCCCATATGAACAAAGTCTACGGCACAATGTCCGTTGGCATGCTGATCACCTTTGCTGCGGCTTGGGCGATTGCTGGTCTTGCAACAACAACCGATCCGTCGGCCGCCGCCGCTCAGCTAAGCGCCAACAAATACCTGACCTCGTTCGGCGCAACGCTTTTCGCGTCGCCCCTGAAGTGGGTCATCATGTTTGCACCGCTGGCCTTTGTTTTTGGCTTCAGCGCCGGAATCAATCGCCTGTCCGCATCGGGCGCTCAGTCGGTCTTTTACTTGTTCGCCGCCGTCATGGGTGTTTCGATAAGCTGGATTTTCCTGGTCTTTACCGGTCAGTCGATCATTCAGGTCTTTCTGATCACGTCGATCGCCTTTGCCGGTCTGTCGCTATACGGCTACACCACCAAGAAAGACCTGTCCGCAATGGGCACGTTCCTGATCATGGGCGTTATCGGCCTAATCGTCGCGTCCATCGTGAACATCTTCATCGCCTCTTCCGCGGTGGCCTTCGCAATTTCGGTGATTGGCGTTCTGATCTTTGCTGGTCTGACGGCCTATGACACGCAGAACATCAAAACTACCTACCTGCAGATGGCGCACTCGGGCGATCAGGAATGGTTGGGCAAAGCCGCGATCATGGGCGCACTGAGCCTGTATCTGGACTTTATCAACATGTTCATGTTCCTGCTGCAACTCTTCGGCAACCGGGAATAACAGACGAACAAGCTTCGGCTTTTTGGGGCGGGCCGTTGGGTCCGCCCTTTTCTTTTGGCCAGTGATGCAAGATTTTCCTGTGGCGCACTGCCCCCATTACGTCAAGCAGGGCAAAAAAAAGCCCCCACCGATTGGTGGAGGCTCTGTCAGCTATATGTGATTTGCTCTTAGCTACAGTTCAAAGGAACCGCAAAGCCCGAGCTGCGCTGCGACGAACCTTTGCGGAACACGTCACCTGCTGCAAGGCATCCGGTAAACTGTTCGGCATTCTGGCCGAACGCTGCGCCAATTTGATTGTCGACCCGGGTACTGTTGTTTTCCGTGCGCAGGACGCCATAAAGCGTGCCGTTTACGCTTACAGTGCTCAGGAACATGTTCGTGGACAATCCGGTCAGAACAACCGAGTTGGTGTCGCTGCGTCCGCCATTATCAATGGCAACCCGCGCAAGTTTCTGCGGATCGGTCTCACCGGAAGTCACCCGGATCGGCGGCAACACGGCCAATTCTGCGGGTACGTTGGTTGCCCGAGGCAGGAAAGCCACGGCTCCGGGGACATCAGACAAGGTTCGTGGTTCACCATCGATACCCGTGAACCCGACCCCCTGACGGTTGTAAGGGTCTTCACAAGCCGCAAGGGCCAACACAGTGATTGTGGATAACAAGATTTTTTTCATGACGGCCAACATTTTGGAACGAGTTGTTGAAGCGTAGTGGCAAGCCATTCAAAAAAGCAACCCATGCCCCATTCGATTGATCTGACCGCTGATGCTTCGTTGCAACGCGTGCTTTTCGATCGAGGGTCCGTTTTTTGTCTACCACCCCATCATATTGCAAAGAAAAAGGGGCCTGCAGCAGCAGACCCCTGAACTTTGTCCAAGCTGGACGGCAGATTACTTAATCTTGCCTTCCTTGTACTCGACATGCTTCCGAGCGACCGGATCGTATTTACGAACGGTCATCTTCTCGGTCATGGTGCGCGCGTTCTTCTTGGTCACGTAGAAGTGGCCCGTGCCCGCGGTCGAGTTCAGGCGGATCTTGATTGTCGTCGGCTTCGCCATGGTTTTCTCCTGCGTCCGAAAAGGCAGGGCCTTTCGGTTGAATTCCTATGAGCGTGCGCTTTTACGCCCTGCACCGCCCATGTCAAGCGCAATCGCACCTGATAACCAGCCTAAGCGGGATTGGCATCAGACGGACGGGTTGGCGAGCTGAAACAAGACTGAATCTGACCCGAATTAACTGCACGGAGCGCACTCCGCGGCACTTTCTGCATCAAGTCCGATGATCCATGATCGGTATCCGCCCGAATCGCGCCCTGCCCTCAGGATGTCAGATTTGGCGATCCGTTTAGTCTTAGAGGTCGCGGAAAAAGCGGCATCTCAATAAAACGATTTATGGCGAAAACCCCTAAAGTTTGTGGCAATCACTTAACCGTGATAACTTCCCCTCAGTTCCAAAATCGAAGAAGCCCCCGAACGGCTCGGTTTCGAGGCACCAAAAACAGGCAAGCACCAATGGCAGCGGTGTTTGTAGCTATATTTTTTTGGGGGGACATCATGACGGAATGGGCGATTCAGGGCGAAGAACTGGCCAATTGCAACTGCAACTTCGGGTGCCCGTGCCAGTTCAGTGTGTTGCCGACGCACGGCAATTGCGAGGCGGTCGTCGCGTATGACATTCAATCCGGGCATTACGGGGACACCGATCTGGCTGGGCTCCGCGCGGCAGGCGTCTACTACTGGCCAGGTCCCATCCACGAAGGCAATGGTCAGATGCAATTGATCATAGACGAAAGCGCTTCGGCGGATCAACGGGCCGCGCTGGAAGCCATTATGAAGGGCGAAGACACCGACGAGATGGCGACTTTCTGGTATGTCTACAGCGCCATGGCGCCGACGAAACACGAAACCCTCTACCTTCCGATTGAGCTGGATTGGTCCCGCGAAGACCGCAAGGGTTATGCAAAGGTAAAAGGTATCTTCGATCTTGAGGTGAACCCGATCCCTCATATCGTTTCCGGGCTGCCGCATCGAGCGTCCATCCAACTGCCCAACGGTTTTGAGTATCGGCACGCTGAGTCCGCATCCGGGACAACAAAAACCACGGGTGGGGAAATCAGCCTGACCTTTGATGCGACGCACGCGCATCTGGCCCACCTCAATATCTCTGGCCACGGCGTAATCGGCGCGTGATACCCAGCCGATATGACCTCTGAGACAAATCAATCGCACGCAGGAGCAGTAGATTACGTTCTGCGGCGGGACAGCGGCGTCGTATTGCTTTGCGTCACCCTGATCGTGTTGGCGGCCGCGTGGTACACCATTGTCGGCATCGGGATGAACATGACCGCCGTCGAGATGACCCGCATGGCCGGGCCAATTGGCGAACCTATGCAGATGGGCGGACCAGTCGTCTGGTCCCTGCCCTACACCATCCTGATATTCCTCATGTGGTGGGTCATGATGATCGCGATGATGACGCCCAGCGCCGCCCCAACCGTGCTATTGTACGCCGCCATCAAGCGTATGGGGCCGGATAAGAAGCGCACGACATGGCTCAGCCTGGTTTTTCTAAGCGGCTACCTCGTCGCTTGGGCTGTGTTCAGCGCGCTTGCGACTGGTGGGCAATGGGGGCTGGAGCAGATTGGTTTGTCGGACGGTCCTATGATGACGATCCGGTCCAAGGTGTTTGCCGGGTGTGTTTTGCTGGCAGCGGGTCTGTATCAATTGTCCGGTCTGAAGTCCGCATGTCTTCGACACTGCCGCAGCCCGGCCCAGTTTCTGGCCGAGCACAACCGACCCGGCGCAACGGGTGCCTTTCGCGTGGGCGCAGTGCACGGGGCATATTGTCTGGGCTGCTGCTGGGCGTTGATGCTGCTGCTGTTCGTCGGAGGCGTGATGAACCTCTACTGGATTGTCGGTATTGCTATTTATGTGGGGCTGGAAAAGCTCCTGCCGCGTGCGCGATGGCTAGGCCCCGCAACCGGGATTGCCCTGATCGTTGCGGGTCTGTGGCTGATTGGAAGCGCAATTGCTGTGGGGACTTAAAGGAAGAATACGCGCGGAGGGCCTGTAAGCCGGATCTTGTTCCAGGGTTGCCCCCTTCGATGACCATTCCTCTAGGCCGTGCATTGCTGCGCGGCTCAAGCTGCCAACCCGGTCCCTCTCGGCCAAGACGCGCTTAGCGGCGGTATCGGCTTGCGCCGACCGGCCCGCGCGGGGACCCTATTTGGCATTGCTCCCGGTGGGGCTTGCCGTGCCGCCCCTGTTACCAGGGGCGCGGTGGGCTCTTACCCCACCGTTTCACCCTTACCTTTGACCGAAGCCGCAGGCGGTCTGATTTCTGTGGCGCTTTCCGTCGGGTTGCCCCGCCCGGGCGTTACCCGGCACCGTTGTCTTGTGGAGTCCGGACTTTCCTCTCGGGCCTAGGCCCCAGCGGCCATCCGGCCCTCCGCGCAGTGCGGTGGGTATGCTTTGGGTTGGGTGGCGTCAAGGGGTTAGGACGTGAAGGGGCCAGCCCCTTCTTGGCCTGCGGCCAATTCAACCCCGGGATATTTTTGGCCAGATGAAGAGCGGATCAGCTTGATCCGGTCTTCTCTATTAGCGGAGTGAGGTCGTCGGGTGTCAGAGGTCCCCTGGCCCAAGGTCGATATCGAAGGCGAACTGTATTTAGAAGTTTCTCATCGTCGACGTTTGCGGTGAAACCAGCCGCGCGCGCCGAGCTTATGAACTCTTGCATTTCAGCGATCTGTGGGGGCTGACCTTTACCGCGCGGCTTTGCTAGCCCCTGATGCTCGAGGCGTTGCCAGTCAAATCGGGAACCCGGGTCCAGCTTGCGGCCGGGCGCCATATCAGAATGGCCGATGACGCCATTGGGGGGGATCTTCCATCTATGTAAAAGAGCGGTCAGAAGACGCTCAAGAACCATCATCTGCGGCTCAGCGAACGGATGGTCGCCGCGATTATCGAGTTCGATGCCGATTGACCGAGAGTTGATGTCGGACTGACCATGCCATTCTCCTGCTCCGGCGTGCCAGGCGCGATCCTTTTCGCGCACCATCTGCCAGAGTTTACCGTCTGAACCGATCAGGAAATGGGCGGAAACTTCGTGTTGCGGATCGCATAGGCGCTTTAAGGCGTCCTGCGCGCTGTCCATTGCGGTGTAGTGGATAACCACCATCGACGGCTTCAAACCGCCCCGGCGTTCCCCGAAATTGGGTGACGGGTGCCAGATTGGGTTAAGGTCAGTTTTTGACGGCACTGCGGAACGCGCTTGGGTCCCAACCACATGCGTAGCCGTCCCCGTCCGGGTCCAGCCCTTTGCGATCGCGCTGGGGGCCGCCGCTTGCGAGGAATTCGATCTGTGCCTGATCTGACGACGGATACCGGGCGCAATTACGTTGTGCCTTGGCCTGCAAGTTAAACCCCGCGCGGCTGTAAAGCTGTGTGCCAACCGGGTTCGAAGTATTCAGAGCGTATTGCACGATATTGGGCTGACCATCCGTGCCCCGTTGCGGCACGGCGGTCGGTGCCACAACTTCGTAGGTTTGGCGATTTTGCTCGATCCGGGCCGCGTCGGATTCAATGGTACGGCGCCCGGACACGGCCTCAAAATCCTGCTCGTCCGAAATCGCGTTATTGCTTGCGACTGGCGTCGTCGCAGGAACCGAGGTGTTGGCCAGGGCCACAGCAGTTGCCGACGCGATATCCGCGTTCTCTCCGGTTGGTGGAAGCGGATCGCCGGGGGCGCCAAGCTGTTGTTCGGTCACATCAACCGGTCCCAGCAAGGGGTTACCGGTCAGCCCTTGCCCAGCCAATTCAGCCTCGCGCTGCGCCTGATATTGCGGCGTATTGAAGCTTGTGCTCTGTATCGGGGCCACCGTATTGCAGGCGGCCACCAAGCCAATGGCGGGAATCAGAAGCGTAATGCGCATTCGGCTGCTCCGTTTTAAGTCGTCTTGCCTGAACCGAGATTTACCACCATTTGCCCGGCTTGGCTACAAAACCCGCCGCGTTTTCCAGCGCGTAAGCCGTGTTCAGCAGATCGCCTTCGTCCCATGGACGACCGATCAGCTGAAGGCCAAGCGGCAAGCCCTGCGCATCCAGACCCGCAGGTACCGAAATGCCCGGAAGACCAGCCAAGTTTACGGTCACGGTAAAGACGTCGTTAAGATACATCTGCACCGGATCGGCCTCGGTCATCTCACCAAGACCAAACGAGGCCGACGGGGTGGCCGGGGTCAGTATCGCGTCGACACCTGCGGCAAAGACGTCTTCGAAGTCTTTTTTGATCAGGGTGCGAACACGGCGGGCGCGGTTGTAATATGCGTCGTAGAAACCTGCCGACAGTACGTAGGTGCCAACCATCACGCGGCGCTGGACCTCGTGGCCGAAACCTTCGGCGCGGGTTTTCTCGTACATCTCGGTGATGCCGTCGCCCTGCGCCAGCGTCGCGCGGCGGCCATAGCGGACACCGTCATAGCGCGCGAGGTTCGAGGACGCCTCGGCCGGGGCAATCACGTAGTAGGCTGGCAGCGCGTATTTGGTGTGCGGCAGCGAGATATCGACGATCTCAGCCCCCGCGTCCTTGAGCATTGCCGCGCCGTCGGACCAGAGCTTTTCGATCTCGGCAGGCATACCGTCCATGCGGTATTCTTTCGGGATACCGATTTTCTTGCCCTTGATATCGCCGGTCAGCATCGCCTCAAAGTTCGGCACGGCCAGCTCGGCGCTGGTGGAATCCTTTGGGTCGTGGCCGCACATGGTTTCCAGCATGATTGCCGCGTCGCGCACGTTCTTTGTCATCGGACCAGCCTGATCCAGCGAGGACGCAAAGGCCACGATGCCCCAGCGTGAGCAGCGCCCGTAGGTGGGCTTGATGCCGGTAATCCCTGTGAAGGCCGCAGGCTGACGGATCGAACCGCCGGTATCTGTACCGGTCGCGGCCAGACACAGATCAGCGGCCACAGCCGAGGCCGACCCACCGGACGAGCCGCCCGGTGTCAATTGCGCATCGTCATTGCCGCGTCGCCACGGGCTGACGGCATTGCCGTAGACCGAGGTTTCGTTGGACGAGCCCATGGCGAATTCATCCATGTTCAGCTTGCCCAGCATCACAGCGCCCGCATTGGCCAATTGCTGTGAAACAGTTGATTCATACTCGGGCTTAAAGCCTTCCAGAATCTTCGACGCCGCCTGCGAAGGAACACCCTTGGTGCAGAACAGATCCTTGATGCCGATCGGCAGACCGCACATGGCATTCGCGTCGCCTTCTTTGATTCGGGCATCCGCAGCCTTGGCGCGCTCCAGAGCAATCTCAGGTGTTTTGTGGACGAAGGCGTTCAGCGCGTCTGCGTCATCAATGGCCTTCAGGCAGGATTCGGTCAGCTCGACCGAGGTCACATCACCCTTGCGCAGCGCGTCGCGGGCCTCGGCCAGACCCAGTTTATTCAGATCGCTCATGTCTTACTCCACCACTTTGGGGACTGCGAAAAAGCCCTCGCGCGCGTCGGGGGCGTTGGCCAGAACTTTGTCCTGCTGATTTCCGTCGGTGACCACATCCTCACGACGTTTCAGGCGCATCGGCTCGACCGAGACCATCGGCTCTACGCCTTCGACATCCACTTCGTTAAGCTGTTCGATAAACCCAAGGATGGTGTTGAATTCGGATGCCAGCGCAGGCAGCGCATCATCCTCGACCTTGATCCGGGCCAGTTTAGCCACCTTTGCGGCAGTGCTTTGGTCAATCGACATCGGAAAACCTCATATGCGTTAGGGGGCGTTTACCTGTCTGATGCTTCGGTCGCAAGGGCACCGCTTAGCTGATCTGAGACTACGGCGCAGAGTTTTCCAGGGTGATCATTCATTTTTGCATATCGGGTATGTGAAAAAGTGAACCGATTAGTTCACTTTTGATCTTGAACAAGTAAACTGAACTGTTCATTTCAATAACACGACACAGCCATCACCGGAGTAAGACGATGAAAACCCTCATGACTGCCTTTGTATTGGCAACCACGGTTCTTGCCGCGCAAGCCCATGCGTTTGGGCCAACAATGGACAGCATGTTTCCAGATCTGAGCTTCCCCGATCAGGTCTCGGAACCGGTATCACAAGATAAGGCGAAGCCTGCCAGCTAATTTGCCCGCTTCGTCCGGGCCGGGTACTCCTCTCCCCGGCCCGAAAATTCATTTGGCTGCTGCACGCAACGCGGCAACTCGATAGGGTAGCTTTGGATATACGGCCAGACATGACCGTTGAACCGGCACAACAACGGAGCACCCAATGAGCCCCCGCAAGCAAGCAGTACTGGACGCAATAGATGCGGCCAACGCCAAGGACCCCAATCTGGAAGACGGCCAGCCCGCCGCCCTGCTCTATGGTCAGCGCATGAGTGCCGAGCTGGACCGGTTATTTCCGGACGCCTCGGATGCGCTGACAATTGCCGCACGCGGTCAGCACGTTGAACGCTGGAAACTGGCGCGTACCGAATTCCCGGAAGGGCGTGCAGGATATTTGGCCTGGCGAAAAGCGCAGGGCGTGCATCATGCCGAGACTGTCATGGGCCTGATGGAGCTGAGCGAATATGGCGCCGAAGATACCGAAGCGGCCGGTCGGATGCTGCGCAAACAGGGACTCAAGCGCGATGACGAGGTTCAGGCACTTGAGGATGTGATCTGCGTCGTTTTCCTAAAATGGTATTTTGCCCCTTTCGCTGCCAAACATTCGGCTGAAAAAATTCAAAGCATTGTCGAAAAGACAGCCCGCAAGATGTCAGCCGAAGGCCGCTCACGTGTGCTGGAAGAATTTGACCTGCCCCCAAACTTTGCCACTGCTTTTCAGGCCTGAGACGTTCGTTTCAGGTGCCTGCGATATACTTCGATCATCCAGCCCAACATGGTCGCGTTCAAGATGTGCCACATGAAATGCGTTCCAGTTTCGAATTGAACGCAGATCGGTTCATCCAGTGCGCGGAACGTAATTGAGGCAATCAGGATCACAGCACCAAACGCCAGCCCTGCTGCCGTCTCGGGAAACCTACGGCGCAGGAAAACTGCGTAGATCAGGATCAGCAGCGGAACCGGCGCGTAAGCCGCCGACCCGCCCAGACCGGGCACCAGTTGAAAGACCGGGATTGTCGCAGTGGAATAGGGTACAAACAGCGCGGTGGCGACACCGGCATAAAGCGGACGCATTTGCCAGACGTCGCGATTGATCGCGTATATATAGACCAGAATATACAGCAGGATTGGCGCCACGTCCGCCAGTGCTGCCCAAACCTGCGCATGGGTGTGAAACAGGTAGCTGCCCAATCCGATCGCGGCCAGAATAACCACCAATGCCACTGCCAGCGGCATCCCCTGCCCGCGCACCCGCCTCCACATGATGAAAGCGGCGACGATAAATGCGGCGTTTGTTACGGCATTGACCGGCTCTGCCCAATAGTCGGGCGACAATCTCTCGCAATATCCGTCAATTTCCTGAAACCAATCCATGAAATTTTACATAGCCGATGCTAGGTTAATGCCAACAGTCTGTTTCGGAGGATTTTTTCATGAATATCATTTGGCTGGGCCACGGCAGTTTCCGCATCGAGACCGGAGGGCAAGTGCTGCTGATCGACCCTTGGCTGACCGGCAACCCCGTTCTGCCCGAGGATCAGCACGACGCGGCCCTTGACGGCGCGACGCATATCCTTCTGACACATACGCATTTCGACCACGTGGCCGATGTAGTCTCGCTGGCCAAACACCTCAAGGTTCCGGTTGTGGGTCAGTACGACCTGATGGGGTACTGGAGCGAGTCCGAGGGGATTGAGACCGTAGGCTTCAACAAAGGCGGCACTGTGAACTTGAACGGGGTGATGGTGTCGATGGTTCCAGCCTCGCACAGTTCGACCTTTTCCACACCCGACGGACTGCGTACCGGCGGCAGCGAGGTCGGGTTCATGATCGCGGGGGATGGTCACATGCTCTATGTGTCAGGCGACACAGATATCATGGCCGACATGGACTGGATGGGGGATTATTACAAACCCGACATCGGCATTCTGTCGGCAGGCGGACACTTTACCATGGACATGAAGGGCGCAACTTACGCCGCCAGGCGCTATTTCAACTTCAAGACCGTGATCCCCTGCCACTACAAGACTTTCCCGATTCTGGAACAATCGGCGCGGCCTTTGGTCGAGGGCTTGCCCGGCATCGATGTAATCGAGCCCGAAGTGATGCAGCCCATCAAGTTATAAAAAAACCTATAGGCCGGGCTTCAGCCCGGCACATCCCCCCGACGCGCCGCGAAGAATGCCTTTAGCAGTTCGGCAGCTTCCTGCGCTGCGATACCATCATAGACTTCGGGCACATGGTGCGCCTGCGAATGGGTGAAAACCCGCGCGCCATGGGCCACGCCACCCGATTTCGGGTCAGCCGCGCCGTAGTAGATCCGCCGGATACGCGCCGCAGCTAAAGCCGCCGCACACATCGCACAAGGCTCCAGCGTGACGTACAGGTCATGATCCGGCAAACGCTCAGACCCAACAGCGGCGCAGGCCGCGCGCAAGGCAAGGATTTCGGCGTGTGCAGTCGGATCATTCATCTCGCGCGTGCGGTTGCCTGCAGCGGCCACGACGCGATCGCCTGCGACAATCACGGCCCCCACCGGAACCTCGCCCCGGTCTGCTGCGGCGCGCGCCTCTTGCAGCGCGATATTCATGAACGATCTGAACTCCATGCCTTTGACTGCATCAGAAACGCGTCTTTCGCAAGGCAACGGGATGCGCTATGGGCTGCGGATGAGTAAAACCCCTCCTCCCGGCGACCGTATCGCCAAAGTGCTTGCCCGCGCGGGCGTTGCCTCGCGCCGTGAAGCCGAACGCATGATCGAAGCCGGTCGTGTGAGCGTGAATGGCAAGACCATCACCAGCCCCGCCCTGAACGTCACCGGCAAACACAAGATTACCGTGGACGGCAAGCCGGTGTCCGAACCCGAGCCGTCGCGCCTGTGGCTTTATCATAAACCACCGGGTCTGGTGACGACGACACGGGACGAAAAGGGCCGCGCGACGATCTTCGACAACCTGCCTGAGGACATGCCCCGCGTCATGAGTGTCGGACGGCTGGACCTGAATTCAGAAGGGTTGCTGCTGCTGACGAATGACGGCGGCATCAAGCGTAAGCTGGAGCTGCCCTCGACCGGCTGGCTGCGCAAATACCGCGTGCGGGTGAATGGTCGCCCCAAGGACGAAGACTTCGCCCCCCTGCGCAAGGGTCTGGTGATCGACGGCGAACGGTTTCTGCCGATGGATGTCTCGCTGGACCGTCAACAGGGCGCAAACGCATGGCTGACAATCGGTCTTCGTGAAGGCAAAAACCGCGAAATTCGCCGCGCGATGGAGGATATCGGCTATGCCGTGAACCGGCTGTTGCGCGTATCTTATGGCCCATTCCAACTGGGCAATCTAAAGCCCGGCGAAGTCGAAGAAATCCGACGCCGCGTGATGCACGACCAACTTGGTTTAGACGCTGATCCCGCAACTCCGGCCAAACGCCCCGCGCGGCCGCAAAGAAAACGTGCGCCCATCGGCAAGAAACCTCGCAAGTGACGCCAGTTAAACAACCTTCCCCCTAGCTTCGCAGGGTCTCTTGCCCTAGATTTTCCAGTAGGAAAGTCTTTGGGGGGCGTCATGTCCGGGACCGGAGTACAAAAACTGGCCTATGTGGTCCTACTTGTACTGCTCTTCGGTGTTTGCACCGGCGTACTTGGGGGCTTGTGAGCAGATGGCCAAACGCTATGGCGGAAAATTTAGTCCTCAGGGCGACGCTTCTCAGCCAGACCAACCCGCGCGCGGTCAATTCGACGGCGCGCGCGTAGAACCTGCGGGCGCGCGCGCAAACCTGCTTTTCCTGCCTGCCGTGCCGCTGGTGTTTCTGTCGCTCAACGATGGCGCGGTTGGAATGACGATCGGATTGATCGCGGCGGGCGTTCTGACTGCGGCAGCGTTCCTTTTGCGTGAAGGCTTGCGCGCCGAAGCCGCGTATAACGCGCGCCGCGTTGCGCGAAAGCCCGCATTTCCACGAAAAATTTTCGCAAGTATTCTCACTGGCCTCGGCACAGTGCTGGCCTCCTATCGTTCCGAATTTCTGGACGCGGCCTCTGCGTCTGAGGTCAGCTTGATCGCGCCAATCCTGTTTGGCTGTGTGGCGACGGTATTGCATTCGGCTTCCTTCGGGTTTGATCCGCTTTCAGACAAAGGGATGGAAGGCGTCGACACATTCCAGCAAGACCGCGTTGCGCGGGTTGTAGAAGATGCCGAACAGCACCTGACTGAGATGACAGACGCCATTAAGCGCGCTGGCGACCGAAGGATCGAGGCCCGCGTGGAACAGTTTCAGGACACCGCCCGAGATTTGTTTCGAACCGTCGAAGAAGACCCCCGCGATCTGGCCGGGGCGCGCAAATACATGACTGTATATTTACAGGGCGCGCGGGATGCGACGATTAAGTTTGCTGATGTGTATGCACGTACCCGCGACGCGCAGGCATTGGCTGACTATTCGGCCCTTTTGGATGATCTTGAACAGAATTTCGCGGCGCGAACCCGTAAATTGCTTTTGGATGACCGCAGCGACCTGACTGTTGAAATTGACGTGCTGCGCGAAAGGTTGCAGCGCGAAGGGGTTCGGTTGGATTGACCGGCCATTTTTTGAGAAAGGATTTCAAATGTCCAATGAGATCAAGAACAAGGCGGTAGAAGCAGAAACGCTTGTGCAGGAAGTAACGGCCGTCGCGCTGCCCGAACCCGCAGCCGAAGTGGTTTCGCTGGAAGAAGCGGATGAACCCGTCAGCGCGGAAATTCGCAAACGCATGGACGAGATTGACATGGACAACACGAATTCGATTGTCGCGTTTGGTTCATCCGCCCAGGCCGAGTTGCAGGAAATCAGCCAGGCGATGCTGGCAGACGTACGAAACAAGGACGTCGGCCCAGCCGGAGACAGCCTGCGCAATATCGTCACCACGATCCGGGGATTCTCGGTTAGTGAATTGGATGTGCGCCGTGAAAGAAGCTGGTGGGAAAAGCTGATCGGAAAAGCGGCCCCATTTGCAAAGTTCACCGCGCAATACGAAGAGGTCCAGGGCCAAATCGACAAGATCACCGACGACTTGCTGGGGCATGAACACACGTTGCTCAAGGACATCAAGTCGCTGGATTTACTGTATGAAAAGACGCTTAGTTTCTATGACGAACTTGCGCTTTACATCGCCGCTGGCGAAGAAAAGCTGACCGAGCTGGACAGCCATGACATTCCTGAAAAGGAAGCCGAAGTTAACGCCGCGCCCGAAGAAGAACAGGTGATGAAGGCGCAGGAATTGCGCGACATGCGCGCTGCCCGTGACGATCTGGAGCGCCGGGTCCACGACCTTAAGCTGACGCGGCAGGTGACGATGCAATCTCTGCCCTCGATCCGGTTGGTGCAGGAAAACGACAAGTCGCTTGTAACCAAGATCAACTCGACATTGGTAAACACCGTCCCGCTGTGGGAAACTCAACTGGCGCAGGCCGTCACCATCCAGCGCAGCGCGGAAGCTGCCTCGGCTGTGCGGGATGCGAATGATCTGACCAACGAGTTGCTGACATCCAACGCGGCCAACCTGCGGCAATCGAACAAGATGATCCGCGAGGAAATGGAACGTGGCGTATTTGATATCGAAGCGGTCAAACAGGCCAATGCCGACCTGATCGGGACGATTAACGAAAGCCTGGCAATTGCAGACGAAGGCAAAGCGCGACGCGCAGCCGCGGAACAAGAATTGCAAAAGATGGAGGCCGAGTTGCGCGATACTTTGGCCTCGGCCAAAGCACGCAAGGACGGCACTGGCGACAACGCCGGCAACGCTGTGCCGGGATAACCGAATGCGGAGACCGGGATTTCCAAAAGCTGTTCTGGGCATTGTTTCGCTGTTGGCGCTGGCCAATTGTGATGAGACACTGACGTCTTCCGTCGTCCCAGAAACGCGGCCTGCGCCCCCAGCACCTGCGGCGAATGCCTATGTCGCTCCGTCTGCCGCAAGCCAGGACCTTGCGCGTTTTTATGAACGGGTTGAGCGTGATCTGCTGACACGCGGTTTGCTGCGCACAGATGGCGGCGGGCCGGACACCCCGTTCGATGCAGACGACTTGGCGCGGAACTTTGAAGCTATCGCTTTCTACAGCGAATATCCCGATCACGCGGTCGCAGCATCGTCCCGGCAGACCGACGGGCAACTCAGTCGCTGGTCGGGGCCTGTGAGGGTACAGACAGAGTTCGGTCCCTCGGTCTTGCCTGCCACACGCACGCAAGATGCAACCGAGGTTGAATCCTTTACCGCACGGCTGGCAAAACTGACCGGGCACCCGATCTTGGTCGTGAATCGCCGCGCAAACTTTCACGTCTTTTTCGCAGGCAAGGATGACAGCGCCTACGTCGTGACCCGTCTGAAAGAACTGATCCCGAATATCAGTCAGGCCTCGCTGGAACTGGTTGCCAATCCGCGCGCGAATATCGACTGTTTCGTCTTTGCCTCAGCCACAAGTTCTTCACCATATAAATACGTGCGTGCCGTCACCTTGATCCGATCCGAGTTGCCGGAATTGCTGCGTCGTAGCTGCATCCACGAAGAAATTGCACAAGGGTTGGGATTGTCGAACGACAGCCCTGCAGCGCGGCCTTCGATTTTCAACGATGATGATGAATTTGCGCTGTTGACCAGCCATGACGAAAAGCTTCTGAGCATGTTGTATGATCCGCGCCTCGAACCCGGCGTGACGGTAGATAGCGCGCGCCCGGTGGTCCGGATTATTGCACGCGAATTAATGGGCCAGCCGCTCTGAACCCCCTGAAAGGAGACCCCAAATGGGTATTTTCGATTTTCTGACCGGCGAATTTATTGACGTCATTCACTGGGTCGATGACACCCGCGACACAATGGTTTGGCGGTTCGAGCGTGAAGGTCATGAGATCAAATACGGGGCCAAACTGACCGTGCGCGAAGGTCAGGCCGCCGTGTTCGTGCATGAAGGACAATTGGCGGATGTGTTCACGCCGGGCCTTTATATGCTTGAGACCAACAACATGCCGATCCTGACAACCCTGCAGCATTGGGATCACGGGTTCCAGTCACCGTTCAAGTCCGAGATCTATTTCGTCAACACCACCCGGTTCAACGACCTGAAATGGGGCACCAAAAACCCTATCATGCTGCGCGACCCCGAATTCGGACCAACCCGCATCCGCGCGTTCGGAACCTATACGATCCGCGTCAAGGATCCGGCGAAGTTCATGGTCGAGATTGTCGGCACAGATGGCGAATTCACGATGGATGAGATCAGCTTTCAAATCCGCAACATCATCGTGCAGGAATTCAGCCGCGTGATCGCCGGATCGGGAATTCCGGTCCTGGACATGGCCGCCAACACCGCTGATCTGGGCAAGCTGATCGCAGCCGAAGTCTCACCGGTATTGGACAGCTACGGGCTGGAGATGCCCGAGTTTTACATTGAAAACATCTCGCTTCCGCCTGCGGTCGAGGCGGCGCTGGATAAGCGCACGTCAATGGGGCTGGCGGGCGATCTGGGTAAGTTCACGCAATATTCAGCGGCCGAGGCAATGACAGCGGCTGCCAACAATCCCGGTCAGGGCGGCGGTATGGGCGCAGGTCTTGGAATGGGCGTGGGAATGGCGATGGCCCAGCAGATGTCGAACATGGCAGCGGGTCAACAGAGCGGCCCGTGGGGAAGCCCCGCCCCCGCTGCCCCGCAACCGTCGGCGCACGCGGCACCGCCGCCCCCGCCACCCGTCGAACATGTCTGGCATATCGCCGTGGATGGGCAGACCAGCGGACCATTTTCGAAAGCTAAGATGGGACGCATGGCCGCCGAGGGTGAAGTCACACGCGACACCCACGTTTGGACAGCAGGTCAGGATGGGTGGAAAAAGGCCGGCGATGTTCAGGAGCTTGCTCAGTTGTTCACCATCCTGCCACCACCTCCGCCGGGGACCTGATCCGGTCCGCGTTTGTTTTTGATGAACGAGGGGGCAACATGACCAAAGAGCACAGATTTCCCTGCGATCAATGCGGTGCGGACTATCGGTTCAATCCGGGCGACGGAACGCTGACGTGCGATCATTGCGGCCATTCCCAGAGCATCGCCGCCGGTCCTTGGGGCGGCGCAACCCTGAAGGAACTGGATTTCAACGCCGCCCTGTCAGAAAACCTGCCGGAAGGTGAAATCGAAGAAACCCGCGTTCTGACCTGCCCCAATTGCGCAGCCCAAGTCGAGTTTGACCCCGACACCCATGCAGCGGAATGTCCGTTTTGCGCCACCCCAGTGGTCACAGGTACCGGCGTCAGCCGACATATCAAGCCACGCGGTGTTCTGCCCTTTGCATTGGACGAGCGTTCCGCGCACAAAGCGATGGGGGATTGGCTTGGTCGTTTGTGGTTCGCGCCCAATGGTCTCAAGGACTATGCCCGCAAGGGGCGCAAGATGCAGGGTATCTACGTACCCTACTGGACATTCGACGCGGATACGCAATCCTCTTACCGGGGCGAGCGCGGGACGGTTTATTACGAAACCCACACGGTGATGCGCGACGGAAAGCGGGTGCAGCAGCAGGTCGCCAAGATCCGCTGGTCACCAAAATCGGGGCGGGTCGCGCGCTTTTTCGATGACGTTCTGGTCCTGGCTTCTCGATCCCTGCCCAAAAGCTATACCGATGCGTTGGAACCGTGGGACCTACCTGCGCTGGAACCTTATCAACCCGAGTATCTGGCGGGCTTTCGTGCTGAGGCTTACACCGTTGAACTGAACGAAGGTTACACTGAGGCTCGGGGGTATATGGCTCGAGTGATTGAGCGTGATGTTCGGTTCGATATTGGTGGTGATCGCCAACGCATTCATTCGGTCGATACGGACGTTCGGGATGTGACCTTCAAGCATATTCTGCTGCCGGTCTGGATGGCCGCCTACAAGTACCGTGGCCAGACCTATCGGTTTGTTGTCAACGGACGTACCGGTCGGGTTCAAGGTGAGCGTCCATGGTCGGCGATCAAGATCACGATCGCGGTTGTTGTCGGCCTGCTGGTCGCGGCAGGGGTTGGGTATCTGCTGGCGACTGGGCAACAGTGATCGGGCGAACGGCATCAGGACCGGTTTCGCCGTTTAAGCGCTTGAACATCCTCAAACCACACGCCATCCTCGCCCCGTCGACGCCGATGGGGAGGCCAGTGTGACGTTATCGGACCTGAACACGCTATTGGCTGCGCGCCACTCCTGTCGGGCATTCCGCCCCGATCCGGTTCCACGGGAACACATCGAGCAAATCCTGATCAGCACAGGGCGTGTGCCCAGTTGGTGCAATGCACAACCTTGGAATGTCGTCGTCACCAGCGGCACTGAAACCGAGCGTTTTCGCAATGCCCTGCGAGAGGAGGCAATGTCCGGCGCGCCAGCCCCTGACATGCCCTTCCCCACATCCTATTCGGGCGTCTACAGGGATCGCCGCCGCGAATGCGGGTGGGCCCTTTATGAAGCCGTCGGCGTGGAACGTGGCGACCGCGCGGCTTCGGCACGACAAATGATGGCGAACTTCACTCTGTTTGATGCGCCGCACTGTGCGATCTTGTCTAGCCCGGCTGAGCTTGGGCCTTATGGGGCGATGGATTGCGGCGGGTTCGTCACCGCCTTTACGCTTGCGGCCCAAAGCCTTGGCGTGGCCACCATTCCGCAAGCGGCAGTTGCAAGTTATGGCCCGTTCCTGCACCGCTATTTTGACATCCCGGAAGACCGTCTGATCCTGTGCGCGATATCCTTTGGCTATGCCGACAAAGACCACCCGGCTAACGGTTTTCGTACGGATCGCGCCAGCCCGGACGCTTTTGTCGACTGGCTCGGCTAAGAACATTTTGGAGAAACAGATTGCGCGCAGTATTACAACGGGTCTCTCACGCCAAGGTTTCGGTGGATGGCGACGTGATTGGTCGAACTGGCCCCGGCCTCATGGTGCTTGTTTGTGCAATGCAGGAAGATGACGAGGCGTCTGCACAGCGGCTTGCGACCAAAATCTCCAAGCTACGCATATTCAAGGATGATGCAGGCAAGATGAACCGGTCCGTTCTGGATATTAGCGGATCCGCTCTTGTGATCAGTCAGTTCACGCTGGCCGCTGACACATCGCGCGGAAATCGCCCCGGGTTCTCAGAAGCTGCCTCGCCTGAGCCTGGTAAGCATCTGTACGAGGTGTTCGCTGCACAGTTGAGTAGTCTCGGGATTCCTACGGAAACAGGGCAGTTCGGGGCGGATATGGCAGTGGAGCTGGTCAATGATGGCCCCGTCACG
The DNA here is from genome assembly GCF_013031225.1 of Ruegeria sp. HKCCD7221. NCBI lineage: Bacteria > Pseudomonadati > Pseudomonadota > Alphaproteobacteria > Rhodobacterales > Roseobacteraceae > Ruegeria > Ruegeria sp. HKCCD7221. The sequence continues at coordinate 96,504 of NZ_WPZE01000001.1, read as the reverse complement.
ATTTGGGTAGAAAGCTGATGGATCAAAAACAACGTGCAATTCGCATCTGGCAAGCCGGTGTGGATGCAGTCGGCGGGCACGCGGCGACCACAGCAGTCTTGGACAGCATTGCGGCACCCGATCAAATTCTCGCCGTTGGGAAACCCGCCGCAGCGATGGCGCGAGCCGCGCTGGAACATTTTGGGCCTAAACCGACATTGGTTGTCACCAAAGATGATCACGGACGCTATCTGCCTGACCATGTGACGATTATAGAAGCCGCACACCCCGTGCCGAATTCTCGCAGCCTTGACGGGGGCCGCGCCCTACGTGAGGCGGTAGAAGCGATGGGCCCTGCCTCGCATTTGCTGCTGTTGGTGTCAGGCGGCGCATCCTCGCTTGCCGAGGATCTTGTTCCCGGCAAAACGCTGGCTGATTTGGAGCAGTTGAACCAAAAGCTGCTGTCTGAAGGGCTGGACATAACGGCCATGAACGCCGAGCGTCGCAAGCTGTCGCGCATCAAGGGCGGTGGGCTTCTCTCGCATTTTCGCGGCGACACGGCGACTGTACTTGCGATTTCTGACGTGCCCGGCGATGACCTGAATGTCATCGGGTCGGGAATTGGTGCATTGCCCGACGCACCAAAGTTTCAAGCCTCGACTCAGATCGTGGCCTCTAACGCCATTGCCCGGGCTGCTGCGGTTGCTGCCGCAAAGTCAGAATGCTGCGATGTGATTACGAATGAAGAATGCTTGCACGATGACTATCTGAGCGTCGCAAGTCAGTTGGGACAACGTCTGCGCGACATGCCGAAAGGCGTCATGGTCTTTGGCGGAGAACCAACGGTTGTTCTGCCCAAAAAACCCGGACGCGGTGGGCGCAATCAGGCGCTGGCGCTGGCCTTGGCCAAAGAGGTTTCGGGCATTCCTGGCATAACGATAGTGGTTGGTGGCACTGATGGAACGGACGGCCCGACAAACGCAGCGGGAGCCGTGATTGATGGGGCCACCTGGAATCCAACAGCGGAAGAATTTCTGAAAAACGCCGATAGCGGCAGCTATCTGGATCAGGTTGGGGCCTTGCTGGTTACGGGTCCGACCGGGACAAACGTAATGGACTTGCTTGTCGCAATCCGCACGTAGTTTGACGATTTTCAATGGACCGAAAAAATCAAAGACGCTGAGACTGAGACAATGACGCCCAATCCCAACACGCTGTACGATATTAAGGATCTGCCGGATGTTGGCATTCACATGCCGGACGGTTGCCGCCTTTCGGCGCGAATCTGGATGCCCGAAAAAGCTACCGAGACCCCCGTTCCCGCCATTCTGGAATTTTTACCGTATCGCAAACGCGACGGGACCGCGACACGCGACGCGCTGACCCATCCCTGGTTTGCCAAACGCGGTTACGCCTGTATTCGTGTCGACACGCGCGGCAATGGCGACAGCGAAGGGCTGATGGAAGATGAATATACCCAGCAGGAACTGGACGATGCAGTCGCGACGATCGAATGGTTGACGAAACAGCCTTGGTGCACGGGCAGCGTCGGCATGATGGGTATCAGTTGGGGCGGCTTCAACGCGCTACAGGTCGCGGCCATGCAGCCCGAGGCGCTGAAGGCGATCATCACGCTCTGTTCGACGGCTGATCGCTATGCGGATGACATCCATTACAAGGGTGGTTGCCTGCTGAATGAAAACCTCGGATGGGGCGCGACAATGTGGTCCTATTCTTCGCGCGCGCCAGATCCGGCCTTGCGTCCGAATTGGCGTGAACTGTGGCTGGACCGGCTTGAGAATGAACCGTTCCTGCCCTCGGTCTGGCTCCGCCATCAGACACGGGATGCGTATTGGCAGCATGGCTCGGTTTGCGAGGATTTCAGCGCGATCCAAGCTGCGACTTTGGCCGTCGGGGGCTGGGGCGACGCGTACAAAAACACGGTTCCCTTGCTCGTTGAGCAGTTGAAGGCCCCGGCCAAAGGCATTGTTGGGCCTTGGGTTCACAAGTACCCGCATTTCGCCGTGCCCGAACCCCGGATCGGGTTTCTACAAGAAGCGTTGCGCTGGTGGGACCACTGGCTGAAAGATGCAGATACCGGGGTTGAGAGCGACCCGGATTACCGCGCATATCTGATGGACGGGGTTCGCCCGCAACGCTGGTACAACGACCGCCCCGGGCGCTGGATCGCTGAGAATGAAGGCGCCACATCCCATTTGCCGACGCAAGATTGGCACCTGACCGATTCCGGAATGGGCGCGTCGGGTCCTATGGATGTCAGGGTCCGTTCGCCTCAGACATGCGGCATGGAAAGCGGTGAGTATTGCGCCATCTGGCTTGGTCCGGACATGCCAGGTGACCAGCGTACAGACGATGCCATGTCCGCCTGTTTTGACGGCGAACCATTTAGTGCGGATCTTGATATCGTCGGTGCACCCCGCATTCGGTTGCGGATCAGCGCAGACCGACCTCAGGCGCAGGTTGCCATACGTCTGAATCACCTGCACCCGGACGGGGCCTCTACGCGCATCACATATGGCGTGTTAAATCTGTCCCATCGCGACAGCCATGCCCAACCTGCCCCCTTGTCCCCCGGCGTCGCGTATGATGTCACGCTGGATCTGGACCACATCGCCTATCGGGTTCCGAAAGGTCACCGCCTACGCGTGGCTGTTTCAAGTGCCTATTGGCCCTTGATCTGGCCGTCGCCGGAGCCGGTTGAACTACATCTGACTAAGGGCGAAGTCTCGATCCCTGTTCGTCCGACAGAAACAGATGAATATGTTTTCCCGCCCCCCGAATCCGAGGCGCCGCGTGACGCCACCATCCTACGCAAGGCCCAAAACAACAGACGTGTCGAAACGGATATGAACACCGGTGAGACCCGCCTGATCATCGAAGATGACTTTGGCCTGACAAAGGACAATCACCACGGCCTGACAAATGGCGGAACCGCTTACGAATGCTGGTCGATCCACCCGGATGACCCTCTTTCAGCCAAAGGGCATTGCCTCTGGACGCAGGAATTGCAGCGGGACGGTATTGAATTGCGAACCGAAACATCCTGTCAAATGTGGTCAGATCACACTAGTTTCTTCCTCAGGGCGAAATTGACAGCCTATGAGGGGGAGGTTGAGGTGTTTTCGAAGGAACTGGAGGATACCATACCGCGCAACCAGATGTGATTTTTCGGGCTGAAAAGGTAAGACATTTATCCTTGCTCAGAAGCGCGAATTGCGCCTAACTTGACTCATGCGTCAATAAAAGCCCGCAAAGGGCCAAAAATATCCAACCAATTGGGAGATCATTGGATGAACGAACAACTCACTCACATGACCAAAGAGGTCACAGCGGGCAAGCTGACCCGCCGCGAATTCATGGGGAAAGCTGCGGCCTTGGGTGTATCGACAGCGATGGCCAGCACACTGTTCGCAGATGCTGCACGCGCGGCAGGCCCGAAAAAAGGCGGTGATCTGAAATTTGGTCTGCAAGGCGGCGAATCGACCAACTCGCTTGATCCGGCAACCTATGCAAGCTCGGTTCCGTTCCAAAACGGCAAGCAATTCGGCGACCAACTGGTCGAAGTTGCGCCTGACGGCTCGATCGAACCGCGCCTTGCTGAAAGCGTTGAAGGCAGCGCCGACGCTAAGGTCTGGACCTTCAAGCTGCGTCAGGGCGTGGAATTCCACAACGGCAAAACCATGACCAGCGAAGACGTGCTGAAGACCATGGAGCGCCATTCGAACGAGGACTCCAAGTCCGGTGCTTTGGGCATCATGAAGGGCATCGAGTCGATGAAGGCCGATGGCGACAACTTCCAGGTCACGCTGACCGAACCGAACGCCGACCTTCCTTACCTGATGGCCGATTATCACCTGATCGTTCAGCCCGATGGCGGCATGGACAACCCAGGCGCGGGTATCGGCACCGGCCCCTACCAGTTGGAAGTCGACGAGCCCGGCGTACGCCATGTGTTCAAAAAATTCGCCAACCACTGGAACCCGGATTTCGGCAATTTCGATAGCGTCGAAGTGGTCGTCATCAACGATGCCACCGCGCGTACCGCTGCGTTGCAATCCGGTCAGGTTCACGCGATCAACCGCGTCGAGCCCAAAGTCGCAGACCTGCTGGGTCGTGCGCCCAACCTGACCGTACACTCGACGGCCGGTCGTGGGCACTATGTGTTCATCATGCATTGCGACACTGCACCGTTCGACCAGAATGAGCTGCGCCTGGCACTTAAGCACGCAATCAATCGTCAGGAACTGGTGGACAAAGTTCTGCGTGGCTATGGCACCATCGGGAACGACATGCCAATCAACGCGGCCTATCCGCTGTTCGATGGTTCGATCCCGCAGCGTGAATTCAGCCTCGAAAAAGCGGCCGAGCACTACAAGAAGTCCGGCCATGACGGCTCGCCGATCATTCTGCGTGTTGCAGACGGCGCCTTCCCCGGTGCTGTCGACGCGGCGGCGCTGTTCCAGCAGACCGCAGCGCAAGCTGGTATCCCGCTGGAAATCAAGCGCGAGCCCAATGACGGCTATTGGTCCGAAGTCTGGAACGTACAGCCTTTCTGCGCATCGTACTGGGGTGGCCGTCCGGTGCAGGATCAGATGTACGCAACCGCGTATCTGTCGACAGCGGATTGGAACGACACGCGCTTCAAGGTCCCGGCCTTTGACGAGATGCTGTTCCAGGCCCGTGCGGAACTGGACAACGACAAGCGTAAGGACATCTACAGCCAGATGGGTCAGATGGTCCGCGACGAAGGCGGCCTGATCTGCCCGATGTTCAACGACTTTGTCGAAGGCATCAGCAACCAGCTTGCCGGGTGGGATTCCGATCCGACCCAAGAGATGATGAACGGCAACGTTTCTCGTAAGATGTGGTTCGCCTGATACGGGTCACGGATTTATGCATCCTATATTGAAACTGGTTTCCCAGCGCCTGGCGCTGGGACTCCTTTTGCTGCTCGGCGCTTCGGCCCTGATTTTTGGCATGACCGAAGCCCTTCCCGGAGACGCCGCGCAAGCCGTCCTGGGGCAGTCCGCAACCCCAGAAGCCCTTGAAAACCTACGCGAAGAGATGGGCCTGAACCGGCCTGCGCTGACCCGCTATTTCGAATGGCTGGGGGGCCTTGTTCAAGGTGATCTGGGACAATCCCTGACCAACAAGCTCGACATTGCCGAATCCGTCGGTGGCCGTCTGAGCAATACCCTGTTTCTTGCATTCTGGGCGGCGGTTATTTCCGTCCCGCTTGCTATCTTTCTGGGCCTGCTGGCCGTGCGCTACCGCAACCGCTGGCCCGACAAGCTGATCTCGGCGGTCACCCTAACCACGATCTCGATCCCCGAATTCCTGATCGGCTACGTTCTGGTCTATTTCGTGGCTGTGAAGCTGGGCATGTTCTCACCGCTTGCGATGATCAATGACAGCATGACACTTGGTCAAAAGCTGAACTCGATCGCATTGCCTGTTATCGTTCTGACGCTGGTGGTCCTTGCGCATATGATGCGAATGACACGCGCAGCGATCCTGAACGTGATGCAGTCGGCCTATGTCGAGACTGCTGAACTGAAGGGGTTGACCAACTTCAAGATCATCTACCGCCACGCGCTGCCCAACGCGGTTGCGCCAATTGTCAACGTGGTGATGCTGAACCTGGCCTATCTGGTGGTCGGCGTCGTCGTGGTCGAGGTGGTGTTCGTCTATCCCGGCATGGGACAGTACCTTGTAGACCACGTGACCAAGCGTGATGTTCCGGTGGTTCTGGCCTGCGGCGTGATCTTTGCCGCGATCTATATCGGGTTGAACATGGTTGCCGACATCGTTGCCATTCTTGCCAACCCAAGGCTGAGGCATCCGAAATGAAGAACATCCCAATCTCTGCAATGATCGGGCTGGCCTTCACAGCCCTCTACTTCATCATCGCTCTACTTGCGCCCCTGTTGGCCCCTTATGGCATGGCCGAGGTCGTGGGCGACGTGTGGGAGCCTTCGAGTTCTCAGTTCTGGCTTGGCACCGACAATATCGGGCGCGACCTTCTCAGCCGCATGATCTATGGCGGGCGGACGACGATCTTTATCGCTACGGCTGCGACGATCCTCAGCTTTGTAACCGGCTCAATCCTTGGGTTTCTGGCCGCCGTACTGGGTGGCTGGGCCGATCAGGTCATGTCGCGGACCGTCGATCTGATCATGTCGATCCCGACGTTGATCAGCGCGCTGGTCGTTCTGGCGATGGTCCCCGTGACCATCCCGGTTCTGATCCTGGTTATGGGGCTGCTGGATTCCACCCGCGTCTATCGTCTGGCCCGTGCGGTCGCGGTAGATATCGCTGTGATGGACTATGTCGAGGCCGCAAAACTGCGCGGTGAAGGCCAATCGTGGATCATCTTCCGCGAAATCCTACCCAACGCTTTGTCACCGCTGGTTGCGGAACTAGGTCTGCGCTTTATCTTTGCGGTTCTCTTTGTGTCGACACTGTCGTTCCTTGGCTTGGGTGTTCAACCACCCTTGGCCGATTGGGGCGGGATCGTGAAGGAAAACAAGGACGGTATCGTCTATGGCATCGGCGCGGCGCTATACCCGGCTGTGGCCATCGCAACGCTGGCGATCTCGGTCAACCTGGTGGCTGACTGGGTCTTGAACCGCACCACATCGCTGAAAGGAGGCCGGGGATGAGTGATACCCTTCTCAAGGTCCGCGACCTCAAGATCGGCGCGACCGTTTATCCGCCGGGTGAAAAACCCCATGACATCGAGATCGTGCACGGGGTCAGCTTTGACCTCGAACGCGGCAAGGTGCTGGGGCTGATCGGAGAATCCGGCGCTGGTAAGTCAACCATCGGTCTGGCCTCGATGGCCTATGGCCGGGGCGGTGTGCAGATCACAGGCGGTGAGGTTTGGGTCAACGGGCGTGACATCCTGAAGACCTCATACGGCGATATCCGAAAGCTGCGCGGGGGTGAGGTTACTTACGTGTCTCAATCTGCAGCGGCGTCCTTCAACCCCGCCAAGAAGATCATGGATCAGGTGGTCGAAGCTGCGGTGGAACAGAAGAAGTTCAGCCGCAAAGAAGCCGAAAAACGCGCGCGCGAGCTGTTCGCCAAGCTGGGTCTGCCCGACCCCGACAATATCGGTGAGCGTTATCCGCACCAAGTATCCGGCGGTCAGCTACAGCGCTGTATGACCGCTTTGGCGCTGTGTCCCGAACCCGATCTGGTGGTGTTTGATGAACCCACCACGGCGTTGGACGTGACCACCCAGATCGACGTTCTGATGGCCATCAAAGAAGCCATCGCGGATACCGGTGTTGCCGCGCTTTATATCACGCACGACCTTGCCGTGGTCGCGCAGGTCAGCGACGACATCATGGTTCTGCGCATGGGCAATACGGTCGAGTACGGCAATACCGACCAGATCATCAACAACCCGCAGGAAGAGTATACCAAGGCTCTGGTCTCGGTCCGCTCGATCGAACACGAAGAGAAAAAACCCACACCTGAACCGGTGCTGAGCGTTAACGGCATCACCGCGCGCTATAAGGGGCTGAATTTCGACGTGCTGCACAACGTCAATGTCGAGCTTCACCCGGGGCAGACGCTGGCGGTTGTGGGTGAATCCGGCTCGGGCAAGTCGACGCTGGCGCGGGTGATCACCGGCCTTCTGCCGCCGCGCGATGGTGAGATCACCTTTGCCGGGCGCAAGCTGTCGGCAGACCTTAAGGGTCGCACCCGCGAGGACCTGCGCGAGTTGCAGATGATCTACCAGATGGCCGACGTTGCGATGAATCCGCGTCAGACTGTCGGGACCATCATCGGTCGCCCGCTGGAGTTCTATTTCAACATGCGCGGCGCGGAAAAGCGCAAGCGGATCATCGAACTGCTGGATGAGATCGAGTTGGGCGAAAAGTTCATCGACCGTTATCCGGCGGAACTGTCGGGTGGGCAGAAACAGCGTGTCTGTATCGCCCGGTCTCTGGCGGCCAAGCCCAAGATGATCATCTGTGATGAGGTGACCTCGGCACTGGACCCGCTGGTGGCAGATGGCATCCTGAAACTGCTTCTGGACCTGCAAAAGATCGAGGATGTGGCCTTTCTGTTCATCACGCACGATCTGGCGACGGTCCGCGCGATCAGCGACAGTATCGCGGTGATGTATCAGGGCCGTGTGGTCCGTTACGGCCCTAAGTCACAAGTGTTGAGCCCACCGTTCGACGACTATACCGACCTTCTGCTCAGCTCGGTCCCCGAGATGCATCTGGGCTGGTTGGAAGAGGTTGTCGCCCACCGCAAAATGGAAAGCGCGGGGAACTGATCCCGCAAAAAACACTCATGAAATCCCGGCACGTGTCACAAACAGGTGTCGGGATTTTGCTATTTGGGACGGGAATGGGCGGCTTATCCGGGGCGAATCCCCTAGGCTCACCCAAAGAACTAACGAAAAGGCCGGACCATGGACCGCAAACTCCTCCTCATCATTCTTGACGGTGTACCGTGGCGCAATTTCCGCCGCTTGTTCGGCAATCTTGAGGGCTGGGTCGAGAGTGGTGAGTCGCGGGTCTGGAAGCTGCGTTCGGTGCTGCCATCGACCTCGGCCAGTTGCTATGCCTCGATCCACACGGGCGTCACTCCACAGGAACATGGGTGCACCGGCAACGGCAATGTCTTCCGCCTGAGTCACAAGGACGTGTTCAGTCAGGTGCGCGAGGCCGGGGGCATCACCGGGGCCGTCACCCACAGCTATTGGTCGCAATTCTTCAACCGCCACCCGTTCGATTACGTGCGCGACGTTGAATATGATGAACCGGACAGCAAGACGATCAATCATGGTCGGTTTCACACCATGACCGGCTATGGCAAGGCCAACCAGATGACGCCCTGCGACGTAGACCTATTTGCCCAGCTCACCAACATGTGCCTGCGCTTCGGGCTGGATTACGGCATCCTGCACACCTGCACGCTGGACAGCATGGGACATCGCTTTTTCCATGAAAGCGAGGAAATGGACCACGCCTGTTTTGTCATGGACGAGATGCTGGCCCCTTTCATCCTCCGTTGGCGGCAACTGGGATACGAGGTGATCGTCACGGCCGACCATGGCCAAGATGAACGTGGCCACCACGGAGGCCGCAGCCCATTGCAGCAGGAAACGGCGCTGTATTATTTCGGCGATGCAGAAGGCCCCGAGGCGGATGTGGTCATCGACCAGCTTCAACTTGCCCCTACGATCCTGACCCGGATGGGCGCGCCCGTGGCCGAGACCATGAAGGCGCAGCCATTCCTCAAGTAATCAGTCATAAGGCCATATCTGCTGACCCAGCGCTTCGATCGCCACGGATATCCGCTCAAAACTGTCCACGGCACGCTTGACCGAAGTTCGCGCCCGTAGATAGCCGTGCACCAGCCCCGCTTCGTTGATGCAGTGTGCTTTGCCGCCGGCCTCGGTGATCCGGGCGCAATAGTCTGGCCCGTCATCGCGCAACGGATCGCAGTCTGCCGTTACGACCACAGTCGGCGGCAGGTTTGAGAAATCGCTATCGTGCAACGGAGCATAGGTCGGATCATCCTGCGGCGCTGGTCCGCCGCACCGCACCTTTTCATAGAAGACTATATCCTCCAGCGTCAAAAGCGGCGCATGGGCATGTTCAAGATACGACCCCTTCGACCGGTCCCCGCCCAGACCGGGATAGATCAGCACCTGCCCCAGAATCATATCCAAACGTCCGCGCGCATAATGAGCGACAGCCGCTGCCAGATTCCCTCCGGCGCTGTCTCCGGCCAGTACCAGCGCATCCCCGAATTCCGTTGCAGCCCAATTCATTGCAGTCCAGGCGTCCTGAAATTGGGCGGGATGAACATGTTCCGGGCACAGCCGGTAATCCACTGAGACAACCCGATAACCAGTTTGCGCGCAAATCTCGGCGCAAACATCATCGTGGCTGTCCAAGCCGCCTACGACAAAGCCGCCCCCATGCAGGTATACTACCGTTCGTGTGGGATCGCCTGCAGCATAGACGCGAACAGGCACGCCGTCGGCATGCCTGTCTTCTGTTTCTACCCCCGCGGGACGCGGTTGGCGAAAGTCCTGACACATCGCGTCATAGACGCGGCGCTGGTCGTCAATCGACAGCTCGACCGCGTCATCGGGATAGCTTTCGGCGGTACGTCTTATGAACGCCCAGGTTTCTTCGTCAATCAGGCGTTCATAATCCATGTCCCCTCCGCGATCAGACAGCCCATTCCCATGGCTGGGTGAAAGAGCCCAGCACTTTGCTGACATCGTCGTCCGAGGAACCGTTCGCGTCAAGCTGTGCAACCAGCCCCCGCTTTTTGTCGTCAATCACCGAGACAACGCGGGCATCGACGCCTGCTTTTTCCAGCGCGCCGTTATAGATACGTGTGATTGCCTGTTTGCGCAGTTCGGGTTTGAACACCTTGCCAACTGCGGTCTTGGGAAGCTCGTCCAGAATGGTCATGTGCTTGGGCTGCGCCGCACGTTCGTGAACATGGACGTCGCAATATTCCAACAGCTCCTTTTCGGTAACCGAGGCGCCCTCGACTAGTTCGACAAAGGCACAGGGTACCTCTCCCGCATAGGCATCGGGCTGTCCAATGGCACCGGCAAAGGCAACGGCATCATGTCCCAGCAGCGCCTCTTCGATTTCGGCGGGGTCGATATTGTGACCGCCACGGATGATCAGGTCCTTGGCGCGGCCTGTGATCCACAGATAACCGTCCTCGTCGAAACGACCCAGATCGCCGGTGCGCAGATATGTGTCAAAGTGGTAAAGATCCACGTTCTTGTCGGCTTCGGTATAGGTGTTGCCGGCATAGACACCTGGGTTCGAGATACAGATCTCACCGATCTCGTTAGGGGCGGCTTCCGCTGGCCCATCCTGTCCATCGTTCAGGATTTTGACATCCGTATAGGGGAACGGAATCCCGATCGAACCGATCTTCTTCTCTCCATCTGTCGGGTTACAGGACACCAGACAAGTCGCCTCGGTCAGGCCATAACCTTCGATGATGGTCACACCGGTCGCTTCCTCGAAGCGGCGGAACAGCTCTACTGGCAGCGGGGCCGAGCCCGAGAACGCAGTTTTCACGGTCGAGATATCGGCATCCACCGGGCGCTGCATCTTTGCGGCAATCGCGGTGGGCACGGTAATGATGAACGTGACTTTCCAACGCTCGATCAGTTTCCAGAAATTGTCGAACACGCCGTCGCCGCGATATCCGGCAGGTGTCGGGAACACCACATGCGCACCCGAAGACACAGCGGACATCATGATCACGTGAACCGCAAACACGTGGAACATCGGCAATGGACACATCACCACGTCCTTGTCCGTAAACAGCAGCGTGCCGCCCAGCCAGCCATTGTAAATCAGGCCAGAATACTTGTGCTGCGCCACCTTCGGCATACCCGTGGTTCCGCCGGTGTGGAAATAGCAGGCGACGCGGTCTTCCTTGCTGTCCTCGAAGGTCAGGGTCGTGGGCTGCTTTGCCAACTCTTTGTTGAAATTTTTATAGTTCGCGTGGGCCAGATGTTCCTTGTCGCCCATCTTGGGGCGCAGGAACGGAACCAGCCATGATTTGGGAGGCGTCAGATAACGGTTCAGGTCAATTTCAAGAATGGTGTTGACCTTGGGCGCATGGCGCACGGCCTCTTCGACCTTTTGCGCCACATCCGTCTTGGGAAAAGACTTCAGCGTGACAACAACCTTGGCACCGGTTTCGCGCAAAATGGCCGCGATCTGTTCGGGTTCCAACAGCGGGTTGATCGGGTTCACGATCCCTGCCACTGCACCACCCATCATGGTGATCAGCGTCTCGTTACAATTGGGCAGGATATAGGCCACCACATCCTTTTCACCCACACCCAACGAGCGGAACAGGTTCGCCGCCTGATTGACCTTTCCAAGCAATTCAGACCACGTCAGCGTTTCGGCCTTGTCCGTAGGACCGGACATAAGTTGAAAACTGATCGCGTTGTTATTGGGAAACTTACCCGCAGTCCGGGACAGCAGTTGGTGGAATGTGACCGGAACGTCCCGATCCTCCCACGGCATTTCCTGCTCCAGTTTTAGCTTGTCTTCCACTCCGACAAAGGCCATGCGGCACCTCCCTGATTGCTTCCCGCGTCACGCACGGGTTTTAAGTCCACCGTAGGATGGAAGCAAAACCGTGTACGCGCAAGCAGGCGCATAGCCAAAAAATGTGCAATTAAGCAGCGTGACGCAGCGGAGTGTTCAATACTGCCCCGACGTCATTTTATTCTGCGGCGACTCCATCAGTAAACTGCAGCCGCGCCAAACGCGCGTAAAGCCCGTCCTGGGCGACCAGATCATCATGGGTACCCTGCGCCACGATCTGCCCAGCTTCCATCACAATGATCCGATCTGCCTTTTTGACCGTTGCCAAGCGGTGGGCCACGATCAACGTCGTCCGACCCGCGCGCATCTGATCGACCGCCCCCTGAACCGCACGCTCACTTTCGGCATCCAGCGCCGAGGTTGCCTCGTCCAGCAACAGAACTGGCGCATCTCGCAGGATTGCCCGCGCGATGGCAATACGCTGTTTCTGCCCCCCTGACAGCATCACACCCCGTTCGCCAACGAAACTGTCATATCCTTCCGGGAGGGCCGAGATGAAGTCATGCGCAGCGGCAGCACGGGCAGCAGATTCCACTTCCGCGTCAGAAGCGTCCAGACGCCCAAAGCGAATGTTTTCCCGCGCTGATGCCGCGAAAATGATCGGGTCTTGCGGCACAAGGGCCATGTGACTGCGAAAATCACTCCTGTCCAGATCGCGCAAGTCGACACCATCAAGGCTGACACGGCCCGAATCCGGATCGTAAAAACGCTGGATCATTTGAATGACCGTCGTCTTCCCAGCACCCGACGGCCCCACGAACGCAACAGTTTCACCGGGTTTGACCGAAAGGGACAGGCGATCCAGCGCGACGACATCGGGTCGCGCAGGATAGTGGAATGTAACCTGATCAAAGTTGATCTCGCCCTGCACAGGCGTCGGCAAGTGAGAGGCGGATATGGGGTCGGTCACGGTGTCCTGCGCGTTCAGCAATTCAACCAAACGCTCGGTCGCACCAGCCGCGCGCTGCAATTCGCTCCAGATCTCGGATAGGGCGGCGACCGAACCCGCCATTATGATCGAGTAGATAACGAACTGAATCAGAACGCCTTCCGTCATCACACCATTACGAACGTCATTCGCCCCCATCCACAACACCCCGACAATGCCGGAGAACACCAGAAAGATCACAATCACGGTCAGCACGGCGCGCGTGCGAATACGGCGCAGCGACACGACATATGAGGTCTCAGTCATTTCACCAAACTGCTGGCGACTGGCCTGTTCATAGGTGAAGGCCTGCACGGTCTGAACAGCCGTCAGTGCCTCGCCTGCATTACCGGATGAGGCGGCGATCCAATCCTGATTTTCGCGGCTTATCACCCGCAGACGACGGCCCAGCACCAGAATCGGAACCACGACCAGCGGGATCAACAGCAACACCATTCCCGTCAGCTTGGCCGAGGTCAAAAGCATCAGGACCAGCCCACCGAAAAACATCAGCATGTTCCGCAGAGCGATGGAAACCGATGAACCGATTACGGACTGAATCAGCGTCGTGTCCGTCGTAATTCGGCTTAGGACTTCCCCCGTCATGATACGTTCATAGAACTCGGGGCTCATCCCGATTACCCGGTCGAAAACCGCCTTGCGAATATCCGCCACCACGCGTTCGCCCAACTTGGTAACCAGCGCATAGCGGATGCCCGTCCCGACAGCCAGAACAGCGGCAATTGCAAGCGCGGCAAGAAAATACCAGTCAAGCAGCTCGCCATCTTCGATCCGAAAATTGTCAACTACACGACGCACCGCCAGGGGCAAGGTCAAGGTCATGCTGGCCGTCAAAACCAAAGCAAGCCCTGCCCCGGCCATGAGCAATCGGTAGGGTTTCATAAAGGGCCACAAAGACCCAAGAACGCCTATCTTCCGTGAGCGCGCACGCTCTTCAGTCGCGCTGGGGGCGGAATTTCCTGCGGGCTTGGCGGCGTCGGATCTTGCCATGTCTGGGCCTTATATCGTGTTCGCACTTGGGTGAACGCTTCTTGACCGCAGGAAGAGTTGGGGTCAAGCAAAGCACCAGATTTTGGGCCTTCACAGGGCCTTTTGACGCAGAGATTTGGGCTGATTTGGAGCGGGCGGCGGGAATCGAACCCGCTTCATCAGCTTGGAAGGCTGAGGTAATAGCCAGTATACGACGCCCGCTCAGCGGAGGTCGGTTTAAGCGATGCGCAAGGTGCCGTCAAGCGCAGTTCTTGGGCTGATTTCGATTTCATCCGATATAGGTTCAATCGGGTCATCCATGCCGGGGTGGGCCCGGAAATCGGACTGGGCCGGGCGATGTTGATCAATCCCGCTGCGGCAGCCAATCACAAGAATCCAGCGTGGCCGAGATACGGATCATCGACGCATACCGAAGCTGCTGCGCACCAGAATGCGCGATCAATTGCGATGGATAGGACGTCGCCGCAGCCAAAGCTTGCGGCAAGGGTACACCAACCTGCGTGACCAAAACGCGAATGGCCGTCGTCAAATCCAAGTCTGCACCGGCCAATGTGCCATCCTCAAGCGTGAGTTTCCCGTTTGTCCGCGTGATCCTGCGGCCCTCCAACTCGAACGCGGTCAGGTCGGTGCCCGCAACAGCCATCGCGTCACTGACAAGGAATATCTGCCCCGGAGACGTCTTGGCTGCCCATGCAGCCCGCATGACTTCGGGATGCACGTGAATTCCATCAGCGATCAAACCGGCGGAAAGCCCGCCATTTGCCAGCGCAGCCCCCACCAGACCGGGTTCGCGGTTTCCAAGCTGGCTCATGGCGTTGAACAAATGCGTCACGCACCGCGCACCAGCCGCCGCATAACGCTGACACGTCGCGAAATCCGCATCGCTATGACCCAGAGATACCAGCACCCCAGCGTCATGGAGCACGGCGACTTGCCGCTCGGTCACGGCCTCGGGCGCAACCGTGACCATCAGACAGGGCAGCGCGTCTGCCGCGGCGATCAGCGCGGCCAAATCCGTGTCGTCCATTGGCCGGATCAGATCCGCGTCATGGGCGCCTTTGCGCGCTACCGACAAGTGAGGCCCCTCCAGATGCAGCCCGGCCACACCCGATACACCTTCGCGAACCGCCTGCACGGTCGCTGCAATTGCTGCCTGCGTTTTCTCTGCCGTATCCGTAATCAATGTGGGCAACAGCGACACAACGCCCAAACGCCGGTGAGCCGCCGCAATGCGTTGAACAGTCTGGACCGAGGGGTTGTCATTGAACATGATCCCATCGCCGCCATTGACTTGCAGGTCGCAATAGCCGGGGCTTAGAATATCGCCATTCAGGTCGACAACTTCACCACCAACGGCATCAGACTCGGGCCGGATTTCACCTTCCTCCCCATCCCGGAAGGTGATCGCGTGGTCATACAGCAAACGGTTACCGTCGAAGATGGGACCGTTACGGAAGGTTACCGTGTTATTTGTCATACCGTCTCAGTCACTTTCTTCAGATGCCGCGGCGCATCGGGGTCAATCCCGCGGGCGCTGGCCACGGATTCAACCATGCCATAGAAAGCGGTGATCGCGGTGATCGGGTCGGTGATCCAATGGCCGGTCTTGACGACCGGAAGCGGGCCGGCCTGCGTGACTTTTTCCGTAGTTGCAAAGACAGCCGCGCCCTTCCCTGCCAATGCATCGGCGGCTTCAGCCGTTGCTTGCTCGGCCGCGTCACTTGCGGCGAACACGATAGCTGGGAAACCTTCCTCTACGATCGAGACCGGCCCATGCAGAACTTCGGCCACCGAATAGCTTTCGGCGTGGATCTGACAAGTTTCCTTGATCTTCAACGCTGCCTCGCTGGAGATTGCAAAAGAAGGGCCCCGCCCAAGGGTAAACAACGATCTACCCGTGATGGTGTCAGCCGCGGCAGACCAATCGCAACGAGCGGCCTTTTCAAGCAACGGCGGCAAGGCATGTATGGCCTTCAAAAGATCTGCATCACGCTTGACCTCTGCCAGCAGCCAAAGCCCGGCAACCAGCGACGTCACGAAGGTTTTGGTGGCCGCTACACTCAACTCGGGCCCGGCGTGCAGGGGAAGGACCGCACCGGCGACCTCGGCCAAACGAGAGTTGATGTTGTTGGTGATCGCGACCGTAGCAGCACCTGACCTACCCAACGAGCGCGCAAGGTCCACAATATCCGGGCTTTGCCCGGACTGCGAAACGGACAGGCAGACCGCGCCTTTTGCCTGCAACTCAACCCCGTAGATCGAACTGACCGATGGCCCGACCGAAGCGACGGGAAGGTTCAGCAACAGCTCGCTGGCATATTTGATGTAGCTGCACGCGTGATCAGACGATCCGCGCGCCACCGTGATCAGAAAGCGCGGATCAGCCTCGCGGAAAACCTGAGCGGCATTCAGGATGTCCTGCGCGCCTTGGGACAGTAACCTGTCAACCGCTGCGGGGATTTCCAGAATCTCTTGGCGCATTTTCGAAGTAGTTTCTGACATGAACTTCCGGTCCTTCCGGTTACAACCGTAGCTCGGCCACAAAGTCGTAGGCGTCACCGCGATACAACGACCGGGTCAGTTCTGCGACCCGCCCGTTCTTGAGAAATGAGATGCGCTCGATATTCAAACCGGCAGCACCTTCGGGAACTTCCAGCAACTCAGCCTCGCGCGCAGCAAGGTTGAGTGCCGAGATTTTTTGAACCGCCCGCACCGGACGACGCCCCAGACCTTCGAGAACTTCGTAGAGTGAAGTTGTCACCTCAATCGGATTAGGCAGGATATCCAAAGGCAACGCCGCGCGTTCAAGCGCAAGGGGGCGACCATCGGCCTCTCGCAATCGGTAGATGCGGGCAATTTGTTCACCCTCCGACAGGTTCAGCGCACTGATTTCTTCGGCAGTCGGTGCGAAAACTCCGCGCTCAAGCCATTTGGACGCGGTTTTCATACCACGGGTCGACATATCCTCGGTGAACGATGTTAGGTGGGTCAAAGATTGTTCGACCTTTGGAACGCGTTCGCGAATAAAAGAACCCGACCCCTGTCGCTGCTCAATAACGCCTTCCTGCACAAGCTCTTGAATCGCCTTGCGCACAGTGACCCGAGACAAGTCGGTGATTTCCACCAATTCACGTTCGGACGGCAACGACGAATTGGGGGCAAGCACACCCTTGTCGATCCCTTCCTGCAACCTGCGTCGCAGTTGAACGTATCGCGGGCCGTTTTCGGGCGAAAGCCACAGGTCTGCACGCAGGAAATCAGTTATGCTCATGCTGAATCTCCTTCGCCAATTCCAATGCTCCGACCAAAGGTTCCGCCAAAGGGGCAAGCACGGCAGACTGCATCTCCGGTGGCAAGTAATCTGCGTAATGCGACGCGATCCCTCCTGTGAGGCAAAACGCCTGATCCGGACGCCAGCCCAATTTCGCTGCCATCGACGCTATGTAATCGCCCCCTGCCTGCATGATCCGCTTGGCGATCGCATCGTTTCCACGCGCAGCCGCAGTCACCTCGGGCGCGAGCGCGCCGAATTGGTCAGGCGTTGCAGTCCCGGCAAAGCCGACAATACCGGCCGTACCGTCGAAGCGATCCAACAGCTTGCGCGTCAAGCCGGTTTCCTCCTCGACCCCGTCCATCACATTCAATGTCTCGGCCAGGGCGCGGCGACCAACCCACTGAGCCGAGGCTTCGTCACCCAAAACAGGCCCCCACCCCCCCGCAAACCGCATTTCTCCATCCATCTGCGCCGCAAGAAACGATCCCGTGCCGCAATGTGCAATCAAACCGTCCTGCGCGCCCAAGGCACCGCGCAGGGCCGCAGGTCGGTCGTCCTTAATTCGTGCCTGCGCCAATCCCAAAGACACGCGCAATCGGGACGCTATCCCGGCGTCCGTCACGCCGGCCAGCCCAACGAAGGACGGCCAGTGCAGCATGTCATCCGTTCTGCAGCCCACACTTTTGGCCAACCGTTCAAATCCGATGTTGATCTGCTTAATCGCGCCCTCAAAATCGCTCGAAACATTGGCTGGTCCGGTTTCTACCGAATGGACGGCACCATCCATGTCACAGGCAACACGGCACCGCGTTCCACCCCCATCAACCGCCAAAACGGCACTATTTCGAGACTCAGTCATAACAATACCATTATAATACCTATTGCCGTCAGGAAAGACAAAAATAGGCCAATTTGAACCAATTCTCATTTTCCTTTGTAGATTTTCCCATTTTTCCGAGCGTGGGAAGAAAATTATAGACAAGTGGTATTAAATAGGTATTGTAAGGAAAACCAATGGGGGATTCTCTTGACGCTGCCGTCGACTGAACAACTGCATCAAGAAGCTACGCGGCTTGACCGCAGCGACCTGACGCGGTCTGCCCGCCTTTTGGCTTCGGGGCAGGTTGCTGCTGCAAGCACCGCGCTTGAGGCGGTGGACGCCATAGCAGGCGGAGCGGAATCAATGGCAAATACCATTCGTTCTGGCGGCGTGATCCATTACATCGCTGCGGGCTCTTCTGGCCTGATGGCCGCTGCCGACGCGCAAGAGCTTGGGGGCACCTTCTCGATCCCTGCAAGCCAGTTGCGGATTCACATGGCGGGTGGCTTGCCGACCGGCGTGGAAATGCCCGGCGCTGCAGAAGATGAAGACGAAGGCCTCAGAAATGACCTGCAAGACCTTCAGGCCAAAGACACAGTTATCGCGGTGTCAGCCAGCGGTTCCACGCCTTACACATTAGCGGCCTGTGAAATCGCCAGGGAAAAAGGGGCCACCGTCATCGGCATCGCCAACAATGCGCAAAGTCCGCTGCTGGAAGGCGCCGACGTCCCGATCCTTTTGGCTACACCGCCAGAGCTGATTTCCGGATCAACCCGCATGGGTGCAGGAACGGCGCAGAAGATCGCCTTGAACATGCTGTCTTCGCTGATGGCGCTGGAACTTGGTCACGTTTATCGGGGCATGATGGTCAACCTGCGTGCTGATAATGACAAGCTGCGCGCTCGGGCCGCTGGCATCGTTACACGGATCGCCGAAGTGGATACGGACACGGCACAATCCGCTTTGGAAACGGCTGACGGCGACGTTAAACCCGCCATTCTGATCGCAGCGCGCGGCCTGTCTCTGGCAGAAGCAACAGAACGACTGAACGCGACAAACGGCATCCTGAGCACCGCATTGGAAATATAAAACAACTGCTAACCAACTGGGAGAATACAATGAAACGCAAAAGCCTGAAACTTGCCCTATTGGGCACAACGCTTATGGCCACTTCGGCCTTGGCCGAGGACGTGACGCTGACCATCGAAAGCTGGCGCAACGACGACCTGACGCTGTGGCAGGAAAAGATCATCCCGGCATTCGAAGCCGCCAATCCGGGCATCAAGGTGAACTTCACGCCCTCTGCCCCCGCGGAATACAACGCGGTTCTGAACGCAAAACTGGAAGCTGGCTCTGCGGGCGATCTCATTACCTGCCGCCCCTTCGACACGTCGCTTTTGCTGTTTGAAAACGGAAACCTGGCGGATCTGAGCGATCTGGGTGCGATGGACAACTTTTCGGATGTAGCGAAATCCGCATGGCAGAATGATGACGGCTCCGCCACGTTCTGCGTGCCGATGGCTTCGGTGATCCACGGGTTCATCTACAACAAAGACGCTTTTGCCGAGTTGGGTGTCGACGTTCCCACGACGGAAGACGAGTTCTTTGCCGCTTTGGACAAGTTCAAGGAAGACGGCACCTATATTCCGATGGCGATGGGGACCAACGACCAGTGGGAAGCCGCCACGATGGGCTACCAGAATATCGGCCCTAACTACTGGAAGGGCGAAGAAGGTCGTCTGGCGCTGATATCGGGCGAGCAGTCCTTGACCGATCCGCAGTGGGTCGAGCCGTATGAGACCATTGCGCGCTGGAAAGACTATCTGGGCGACGGGTTTGAGGCACAGACCTACCCCGACAGCCAAAACATCTTTACCCTTGGACGCGCCGCGATTTATCCGGCCGGTTCGTGGGAGATTTCGGGCTTCAACGCACAGGCCGATTTCGAAATGGGCGCGTTCAAGCCCCCGGTCCGTAATGCGGGCGACGAATGCTACATCTCCGACCACACGGACATTGCGATGGGTCTCAACGCAGCGTCGGAGAATGCCGAAGCAGCGCGCACCTTCCTTGACTGGATGGGCACGTCGGAATTCGCCACGATCTATGCCAACGCTCTGCCGGGCTTCTTCTCACTGTCGAGCCACGACATCGCGATGGAAGATCCGCTGGCGCAGGAATTTGTAAGCTGGCGGAATGACTGCGGCTCGACAATCCGGTCTACCTATCAGATCCTGTCGCGCGGCACGCCGAACCTTGAGAACGAAACCTGGAACGCTGCGGCTCAGGTCGTCAAAGGCGCGGAAAGCCCCGCCGATGCAGGCGCACGGCTGCAAGAGGGTCTGGCCTCGTGGTACGCACCGCATCAGTAAGCTGACACATACCCGGGCGGAACTGTTCGCCCGGGTACACCCTTTACTCCTTTGAAAGCTGATCCATGAACCGCCCCCGCTTCCGCTGGCATATCGTTGTATTTCTGGCACCTGCCGTGCTGGTTTATACGGCGGTGATGATCTTCCCACTGTTCAACACGCTGCGTCTGGCGCTGTATACAGAGATTGATCAAAGCCGTGTGTTCGTTGGATTGCAGAACTTTCAAACCCTGTTTTTCGACCCCATCTGGTCCGAGCAGTTCTGGAACGCCTTAGGCAACAATTTCTGGTTCTTCCTGATCCATATGTTGGTCCAGAACCCCATCGGGATCGCACTGGCCGCGCTGCTTAGCCACCCGCGCCTGCGCTTCTCGGCGCTGTACCGGTCGGCAATTTTCATCCCGACGATCCTGAGCTTTGTGATCGTTGGCTTTGCGTGGAAGCTGATCCTGTCGCCCATCTGGGGCATCGCACCTTCGATGCTGGATGCCGTGGGCCTGAAATCCCTGTTCGCACCGTGGTTGGGGAAAGAGGAATACGCCCTGACCACACTGGCGCTGATCTCGGTCTGGCAATTTGTGGGCATCCCGATGATGCTGATCTATGCTGCCCTGCTGACCATCCCCGAAGAAATTCTTGAGGCCGGAGAGATTGACGGCATCACCGGCGCCTCGGCCTTTTGGAAAATCAAGCTGCCGCTGATCCTGCCGTCGATCGGGATCATCTCGATCCTGACTTTCGTAGGCAACTTCAACGCGTTCGATCTGATCTATGCCGCGCAGGGCGCGCTGGCCGGGCCGGATTTCTCGACCGATATTCTGGGTACCTTCATGTACCGCACCTTCTTTGGCTTCCAGTTGCAACTGGGCGACCCGCATATGGGGTCGGCCATCGCCGGGGCCATGTTCGCGATCATCCTTGTGGGCGTCTGTATTTACCTCTTCGGCATCCAGACCCGGATGCGCCGATACCAGATGTGAGGGGGCTGAAATGAACAAAGCACGCCATAACCCGATCAACACCGCCGCAATGCACGGGGCGCTGATCCTCTATACGCTGATCGCCCTGTTCCCGGTCTTTGTAATCCTGATCAACAGCTTCAAATCCCGCCGCGCAATCTTCCGGGAACCACTGGCGCTGCCGAATGCCGATAGTTTTTCGATGATCGGGTATGAGACAGTAATGAAACAGGGGGATTTCTTCCTCTATTTCCAGAATTCGATGATCGTCACCGTGGCGTCGCTGTTCTTTATTCTGCTGTTCGGCGCAATGGCGGCTTATGCGCTGTCGGAATACCAATTCAAGGGCAATTTGGTGATGGGGCTGTATCTGGCGCTGGGGATCATGATCCCGATCCGCATCGGCACCGTGGCAATCCTTGAGATGATGGTGGCGACCGGGTTGGTGAACACGTTGTGGGCGCTGATACTGGTCTACACGGCACAAGGGTTACCGCTGGCGGTGTTCATCCTGTCCGAGTTCATGCGACAGGTCAGTGATGATCTGAAAAACGCAGGGCGCATCGACGGGCTGTCGGAATACACGATCTTTTTCCGGCTGGTGCTGCCTTTGGTCCGGCCCGCGATGGCGACCGTGGCTGTGTTCAACATGATCCCGATCTGGAATGATCTGTGGTTCCCGCTGATCCTTGCCCCGGCCGAAGAGACCAAGACGCTCACACTGGGCAGTCAGGTCTTCATCGGCCAGTTCGTTACGGACTGGAACGCGGTTCTGTCGGCGCTGTCCATGGCGATCCTGCCGGTACTGATCCTCTATGTCATTTTCTCGCGCCAATTGATCCGCGGCATCACTTCAGGAGCTGTCAAATGACCAAAGTTCTGATCGCTGGCCTTGGGAATATGGGCCTGAGCCACGCGCTGGCCCATCATAACCACCCCGACGCACAGATCGTGGGGCTGGTGAATCGGTCGGGCCATGTGGATCACCCCGAACTGGGCCACTACCCCGCCTATTCGGATTTCCAGACCGCGCTGGCCGAGACCAAACCCGATCTGGTGGTCGTCGCCACCTATTCCGACAGCCACGCCGATTTCGCCTGCGCCGCGATGGAGGCAGGCGCGCATGTCTTTGTAGAAAAACCGCTGGCCACCAATGTCGCCGATGCGCGGCGCGTGGTGGAAACCGCCACACGGCTGAACCGAAAGCTGGTCGTGGGCTATATCCTCCGCCATCACCCCTCGTGGATGCGCCTGATCTCCGAAGCGCGCGATTTGGGCGGGCCTTACGTGTTCCGCCTGAACCTGAACCAGCAATCCTCGGGTTCCGAGTGGGAGACGCATAAGGCGCTGATGCAGACCACCTCGCCCATCGTGGATTGCGGTGTGCATTATGTGGATGTGATGTGCCAGATCACTGATGCACAGCCGGTCCGTGTGCATGGCATGGGCCTGCGCCTGTCTGATGAGATCGCCGAGGACATGTATAACTACGGCCAGTTTCAGGTGATCTTCGACGACGGATCGGTCGGCTGGTACGAGGCCGGATGGGGCCCGATGATGTCCGAGACTGCGTTTTTCGTAAAAGACATTGTCTCGCCCAACGGCTCGGTCTCGATCACCGACGGCAACAAGGGCGCTTCGGCGGATGTCGACGGGCACACCAAGGTTGGTGGCCTGCTAATCCACACGCCGGGCGGCGACCGTACCGTCGACATGCCGGATGAGCCCGGCCACCAGGAACTGTGTGACGCCGAACAAGCCTTTATGCTGCGCGCTATCGCTGACGATATCGACCTGACGCGCCATATGAATGACGCCGTCCAATCCCTTGCCATTTGTCTGGCCGCCGATGAAAGCATCCGCACCGGCCGGCCCGTTTCGCTCAAGGAGCCTACGACATGACCGCTCTGACCCTGACTAATGTGAACAAGTCCTTTGGCGAGGTTCATGTCCTGAAAGACATCTCGCTTGAGGTGGAGGAAGGCGAGTTCGTCGTTTTCGTCGGCCCCTCGGGCTGCGGCAAGTCCACCCTGCTGCGCGTGATTGCGGGGTTGGAAGATGCATCCTCGGGCGAGATCAATATCGACGGGCAAACCGTCAATCTGGTGCCGCCGTCGAAACGCGGGATCGCGATGGTTTTTCAAAGCTATGCGCTCTACCCCCATCTGAACGTGCGTGGAAACATGACGCTGGCTTTGAAGCAAGAGAAGCAATCCAAAGCGGTGATTGAGGAACGTGTCGCCACTGCCAGCCGGATGCTGAACCTTGAGGAATATCTGGATCGCTACCCCTCGGAACTGTCCGGCGGTCAAAGGCAACGCGTAGCCATCGGGCGCGCTATTGTGCGCGAGCCGAAACTGTTCCTGTTCGATGAACCGCTGTCCAATCTGGACGCCGCCCTACGGATGAACACCCGGATCGAGATCGCAAACCTGCACCGCGCGCTTGATGCTTCGATGATCTATGTCACCCACGACCAGACCGAGGCGATGACGCTGGCCGACAAGATCGTCGTGCTGCGTGACGGGCGGGTTGAGCAGATCGGCACTCCGATGGACTTGTACAACAACCCCGCCAACCAGTTCGTCGCCGGGTTCCTTGGGTCGCCGTCAATGAATTTCTTGCCCGAGGGGTTGTTAGGCGAAGGTCAAAACACCATCGGCATTCGGCCAGAAGACCTGTTTCTGTCGGATGACGGCCCGCTGAAAGCGCGCGTCAGCCATGTCGAAAAGCTGGGCGGCGATACAAACGTTATCGCCAAGGTCAACGACCATTCCGTCACCGTCCGCTTGTTCGGCCAGCACGCGATCAGCGAAGGCGAGGAACTGCGATTCGCTTATACCGCCGACAAAGCTTATCGGTTTGACACCAATGGGCAGCGTTTGCGTTAGGCGCGCCCATTAACACCCCAAAACCTGAAGCGCCTGAACAAGCACCAAAGCTCCAAATTGCGGCGTTTTGGTTGGAATTACGGTGTGGTGGGACATAAATTTCCGGCAATGTCGGCCTGACAGAAGACTGGGCAGACACATTTGCAGGGCCGTTATTCAACTGTCACAATGGGGCTCTAAGTCCATTTCATAGCTATTCATTTACAGCCAGGAGCCACCCCATGAAAGACGCTGATCGCATGCCCCTCTCTGCAGACGATTGGGACGAACTGCACTTTCCGCGCCCCGAGGAAAACGAATTTGACCGAGTCGTCGAAAGCGCCATTTCTCGCCGAGGGTTTCTGGGTGGCGTTCTGGCGTTCGGCTCGGGCGCGGCGGCGATGGGCGCCGGTCTAATGGGGTCGACATCGGCGCAGGCGGTCGAGGCCTCGCGCTTTGCCTTCACCCCTATTCCCGCGCAAACCGACGGGACCGTACATGTGCCCGAAGGGTATGACTGGAAGGTGCTGATGCGCTGGGGCGACCCGCTGTTTTCGGACGCGGATGGCTATGACATCGCCGACGGTGGCCCGGTTGAAAAATCCGACCGTATCTTTGGCGAAAACACCGACGGGATGGAGAGCTTTTCATATCAGGGTCACGAACTGATCGCGATCAACCATGAGTTCCCAAATAACGGCATCAACCTTCCCTCTGCGCAAGAAGGTGTTCCCGCCAACGCAGGCGACGTTCTGAAAATGCAGAACATTCAGGGCGTTACGGTGATGGAGGTCAAGGAGGCTGCTGACGGATGGTCTGTGGTAAAGGACAGCCCGTTCAATCGCCGCATCCACCACAATACGCCTATGAAAATCGTGGGTCCCGCTGCTGGTCACGACCTGTTGAAAACCAAGGCTGACCCTACTGGCACGACGTCGCTGGGCACCATGAACAATTGTGGTGCAGGCAAAACGCCTTGGGGCACCTACCTGACCTGCGAAGAGAATTTTAACGGCTATTTCGGATCGTCCGATGAAACCGCCGTTTACGATAAACCGGTCGCGGACGGATATGCACGCTATGGCGTCAAAGCCAAAAGCTGGAACGGCTACGAACTGTTTGACCCGCGTTTCGACACGTCGAAAAACCCGAATGAACCCCACCGCGTAGGCTGGATCGTGGAAATCGACCCGACCAAACCCGACAGCACACCTGTCAAGCATACCTGTTTGGGCCGCTTCAAGCACGAAAACGCCGAGGTAACTCTGGCCGCGGATGGTCGTGTGGTCGTCTACATGGGCGACGATGAGCGGGGCGAGTACCTGTACAAGTTCGTCTCGAACGGCACCTATCAGCCGGGCGGCGAGACCGAGAGCCTGCTGAACGACGGCACCTTATACGCAGCCAAGTTCGACGACGACCTGTCGGGCGAATGGCTGCCTTTGACGCCCGAAACAACAGACATGGACGCCGCAGAGATTTCGATCTTCACGCGTCTCGCGGCCTCGAAAGTGGGTGCCACGACCATGGACCGCCCCGAATGGGTTGCCTCCAGCCCGGTTGCGGTCGAGGCATATTGCTGCCTGACCAACAACAAGAACCGAGGTATCAAGCCAAACGCCGGTGGTGACGATACGTCGGTCAATGGACCTAACCCGCGTGAGGCCAACAAATACGGTCAGATCGTGCGTTGGCGCCCAAGCAACGACGACCACGCAGCAGATACGTTCGACTGGGATCTCTACGTCATGGCCGGCAACCCAACCGTGCATACGGATGCCTATGCCGGGTCGCCCAATGTCAATGAAGGCAACCTGTTCAATTCGCCGGATGGTATGGTCATCGACACAACCGGATTGATCTGGATTCAGACAGACGGCAATGACAACAACGCCGAGGACTTTGCCGGAAACGGGAACAACCAGATGCTGGTAGGTGATCCGATCACCGGAGAGATCGCGCGCTTTATGACGGGTCCGAATGGGTGCGAAGTCACTGGGCTCGCGTGGTCAACCGACCTGCGGACAATGTTCGTCGGAATTCAACACCCCGGCAGCAATTGGCCCGATGGCGGAACGCCACGGTCTTCGATCATCGCTATCAAGCGGAATGACAACGGCTTGGTCGGCTAATACATCTTTTGGTGGTGCCCTCTTCCGAATACGGGTGAGGGCGCTGTCAGATATCCTCGCCCGGCAAAGCCAACGGCCCGCCGGGGGCCATCAGGTGACGCTCTGACAGCCACGGGTTCAATTCCAAAGCCTGCTGCAGAGCTTTGCGCGCTTCGTCCGTTCGCTGAAGACCAAGTAATGTCAGCGCACGACCGCTGATCGCGGCGACGTGGTTCGGTGACAGCTCAATAGCCCGGTCCAGGTCGGGCAATGCCGCCTGAAAATCCTGCCTCAGATAATGGGCAAAGGCGCGCTGGTTATATCCCTCGGCGTAGGACGGGCAGTACTCGATCAGCTTGTCGAAATCCTCGATCGCGCCCAACAAATCCCATGCATTCCGACGCGTCATACCCCGGTCCAGAACGGCCTGAGCCGTTTCGTCCGGTGCATCCGTCCAGAACTCCCACAATTGATTGGACAGCGCGCGGGCGGCCTGTTCGTTTTCGGCCTGTTGTATCTGCGAGATCAACCCGGTCACTCCAGCAGAATGATCCGGTGCCATGGGGCAATCATCGGCAAAGGCAGCACCCGAGGTTGCGGCAACAAAGGCAGAGGCAAGGAAAAGCTGTTTCATACAGCAATGGTGACGCTTGCTCGGCTTTCGTCAACCCGGCCTTCAGAACGCGCCCGAGACGCCGGTTTCCTTCACCGCCTCCATCGCAACAAAGGTCGACGTGCTGGCCACATGGGGTAACGACGAAATTTTCTCGGCCAGAACGGCGCGATATTCGGACATCGAACCGGTGCGAATTTTCAGAAGATAGTCGAAATTCGATGCAATCATATGGGCTTGCTCAATCTCGGCCACTTTGCGCACCGCCGCATTGAACTCGGCCAATGCCTTTTCGCGAGTATCTGTCAGACGCACCTCGACAAAGGCCACGTGGTCCAGACCAAGGCGGATCGGGTCAAGCAAGGCGCGATATCCGGTGATGATGCCATCGGCCTCAAGTCTCTTCACACGTGCTTGAGTGGGCGATTTCGACAACCCAATCCGCCGCGCAAGGTCAGCGATGGGGATGCGCCCATCCTCAGACAGAATCGTCAGAATTGACTGATCGAACCGATCAAGACCGGGAAAGTCTTTTTGCACTGTGTTCTCCCAAAACTTCAGTCCATTCGCCTTAGTTTGGAAAGAAATAAGGCAATCCTCCTGTCAAATCGACCCTATATTTATCAAAAGCCCCGGAGGATACATGTCACACAGCCTGCGCGCCCATATCGACGGTCAGACCTATGCCGATCAGTCAGCCATACTGGACCACCTGATTGCACAGTCTGATCTGACCCAAGCCGATCGTCAGTCCATATGCGCCTCTGCCGCTCAGTTGGTGCGCGATATTCGTTCCAGCACGTCGCCCGGCATGATGGAGGTATTTCTGGCCGAATACGGCCTGTCCACTGACGAAGGCGTGGCCTTGATGTGCCTGGCCGAAGCACTGTTGCGTGTCCCCGATGCCGACACGATCGACGCGCTGATCGAGGATAAGATTGCGCCATCCGATTGGGGTAAACATCTGGGGCAGTCCTCGTCCTCGCTGGTCAATGCCTCAACCTGGGCCTTGATGTTGACGGGCAAGGTTCTGGATGAAGGCAAATTGTCTCCGGTCGGTGCCCTGCGCGGCGCAATCAAGCGATTGGGTGAGCCGGTGATCCGCACGGCCGTAGGCCGGGCCATGAAAGAAATGGGCCGTCAGTTCGTACTGGGCGAAACCATCCAAGCCGCAATGGACCGCGCCAAGGGGATGGAAGCCAAGGGCTATACCTATTCCTACGACATGCTGGGCGAGGCCGCCCGGACCGAAGCCGACGCCGCCCGCTATCACCTATCCTATTCGCGCGCGATTGCGGCCATTGCCGATGCTTGCACCCATGACGACATACGCGCCAATCCGGGAATTTCGGTGAAGCTGTCGGCGCTGTACCCGCGTTATGAACTGGCGCAGGAACAGCGCGTGATGGATGAGCTTGTGCCCCGCCTGCGTGCGCTCTGCCTGCTGGCCAAGGCCGCCGGGATGGGCCTGAACGTAGATGCCGAAGAAGCCGACCGCCTGTCCCTGTCGCTGCAGGTCATAGAAGAGGTCATGTCCGAGCCCGCCCTGACCGGATGGGACGGGTTCGGGGTCGTGGTTCAGGCATATGGCCCACGCGCCGGGATCGTTTTGGACACACTTTATGACATGGCCCAACGCCACGATCGCAAGTTGATGGTCCGGTTGGTCAAAGGGGCCTATTGGGATACCGAGATCAAGCGTGCGCAGGTCGAAGGCGTCGATGGCTTTCCTGTCTTCACTCGCAAGGCGGCGACCGATATTTCCTACATCGCCAATGCGCGCAAATTGCTGGGTATGACCGACCGGATCTATCCGCAATTCGCCACCCACAACGCGCATACCGTCAGCGCGATCCTGCATATGGCCAAGGATCAACCCTATGAATTCCAGCGCCTGCACGGGATGGGCGAAACGCTGCACGGGTTGGTCAAAGATCAGAACTCTACCCGCTGCCGTATCTACGCTCCGGTCGGTGCGCATCGCGACCTATTGGCGTATCTGGTGCGCCGACTGTTGGAGAACGGTGCGAATTCATCTTTCGTGAATCAGATCGTGGATGAGACTGTGCCGCCGGAAGAAGTCGCCGCCGACCCGTTCAACGAGATCCGCGAACCGGCACGGCCACTTCCCACCGGACCTGAACTGTTTCAGCCCGAGCGCCCGAACTCGCGCGGGTTTGACTTGCAACATACGCCCACACTGGATCGGATCGACGCCGCCCGCGACGGGTTCCGAGCACATCACTGGTACGCGCGGCCACTTTTGTCCGGGGATGCCACGCCCGAGGACGACCAGCCTGTCATCAATCCGGCCCAACCTCAGGACCGGCCCGGCGCTGTCGCCCCAGCAAGCGCCGAGGACGTCGAACTGGCGCTGGCCTCTGCGGCACCATGGCAATCGCCAGCGACCGAGCGGTCCCGCATCCTGAACGCCGCCGCTGACCTGTACGAAGACCATTACGGCGAGCTTTTTGCGCTGTTGTCCCGTGAGGCTGGGAAATCGCTTCCGGATGCAGTTGCTGAACTGCGTGAAGCCGTTGATTTCCTGCGGTACTATGCTGCGAATATTCCTGATCTTGCGCCTGCTGGAACCTTCACCTGCATCAGCCCGTGGAACTTTCCGCTGGCCATTTTCACCGGTCAGATTGCGGCGGCGCTTGCCACTGGTAACGCTGTACTGGCCAAACCCGCCCCGCAAACACCCCTGATCGCGCATCGCGCCGTGCAGTTGATGCATGAAGCAGGTGTGCCACTGGATGTTCTGCAGTTGCTGCCGGGTGGTCCTATGGTGGGTGCGGCACTGACCTCGGATGCGCGGGTTTCGGGCGTGGCTTTTACAGGCTCGACCGCGACGGCGCTGAAAATCCGCGAGGCAATGGCAGAAAACCTGCGGCCCGGCACCCCGTTGATCGCGGAAACCGGCGGGCTGAATGCCATGATAGTGGACAGCACTGCTCTGCCCGAACAAGCCGTACAATCCATCATCGAAAGCGCGTTTCAATCGGCGGGTCAGCGCTGCTCGGCCCTTCGGTGCCTTTATGTGCAAGAGGACATTGCGGACGACCTGCTGACGATGCTGAAGGGCGCCATGGAGGCCCTGCAGGTTGGCGACCCGTGGTTGATTTCAACCGATTGCGGCCCCGTTATCGACAACGATGCACGGCAGGTCATCACGGATCACGTTGCAACGGCCCGTCGGGACGGGCGCATCCTAAAAGAGATGCCAACGCCGCCCGACGGCACATTCGTCGCTCCAACGCTTATTGAAATCCCTGGCATTGCCGCGCTAGAACGCGAGGTTTTCGGCCCGGTTCTGCATGTCGTGCGGTTCAAGGCGTCCGAGATTGATCAGGTGATCGCTGACATCAATGCCACGGGGTACGGCCTGACCTTTGGCTTGCACACGCGCATTGACGACCGTGTTCAGCACATCACCGAAGCCGTTCACGCAGGCAATATCTATGTGAACCGTAACCAGATTGGAGCGATTGTCGGATCGCAACCTTTTGGTGGTGAAGGGCTTTCCGGGACTGGCCCCAAGGCCGGTGGCCCAAACTACATGACCCGTTTCTGCGCACCCGACCGCCAGAACAGCGCCGGGACGTGGGACGCAACAATGGGCGGCTTGCCTGCCCCGGACGGCGAACCGGCATCAGTTCAAACCCGTTCCCTGCCCGGCCCCACCGGAGAATCCAACCGCCTCAGCGAGTTCCCCCGCCCGCCTCTATTGTGTATGGGGCCGGGTGAGGCTGCAGTTCAGGCACAAGCGGTGGCCGTGCAGGAATTGGGCGGTTCAGCAATCCGCGCCACAGGTACAATCGACCTGCACCGGCTTGAAAATGCGACAGGTATCTCTGGCGTTTTGTGGTGGGGGGATGAAGCCACGGCCCGAGACGTTGAACGTCATCTGGCCCGCCGCACTGGTCCGATCCTGCCCCTGATCCCCGGCTTGCCGGACAAAGCCCGAGTACTAGCCGAGCGCCACGTCTGCGTCGACACAACCGCCGCAGGGGGTAACGCGGCGTTGCTGGGTGGTGCGGCCTAAACAGACCTTGACGCTGGGCTAAGGAAAGCCCAGCGTCGCGCCATGTTTCCGATCCGCGATCATAACCCTTCGGGGCGCACTCCGTTCGTCGTTTACCTGCTAATGGCGGCGAATATTCTGATCTTTATCAGCTATGCAGGCGCCATGGACGACGCGCGGCTGATCAACCAGATTTACTATGATTACGCCGTTATTCCGGCTCGGATCACTGACGGATTTGCGTTCGATACTTTGGTGACATCAATGTTCCTGCACGGGGGCTGGATGCACCTGATCGGCAACATGCTGTTTCTGTGGATCTTTGGCGACAACCTCGAAGATGAGATGGGCCACCTGCCCTTCCTTCTGTTCTATCTGGCCGCCGGGATCGGCGCTGGCCTGATTCACGTCCTGACAGCCCCCGGCTCATTGGTTCCCACAATCGGTGCATCGGGCGCGATTGCCGGAGTGATGGGCGGCTATTTGCTGCTGTTCCCCAAGGCGCAGGTCGATATCCTGTTGATCCTGATCGTTTATATTCGCGTCTTCACCATTCCGGCTTTTGTCATGCTTGGGGTCTGGCTTGGCATGCAGTTTCTGGGCAGCCTCTCCAGCAACCCCGACGAAGGGGGGATTGCATATTGGGCGCATACAGGCGGATTCTTCGTCGGGCTGGTGTTGAGTATTCCGTTATGGTTGCAACGCGGTGGCGTCAAATTCTGGAACCAGACACACGGTCATCCACCCCACCCAGAGCAGACCTACAAGTTCTCGCAATCACGCATCCCCCGCATTCCGCGCAGGTAGACGCCCACCGCTTAGTTCAGTGATTTCCCGTGCAGCGGCCATAACCAACCCGCCCAAGTCCGGCGCGCGGTCCGTTTTGAATCGCACAGTCGGGCCGGACACGGATATCCCGGCACAGGGCTCGGCACGGTCATTGAATATCGCCGCGCCAATGCAGGACATGCCTTCATAGCGCTCTTCCCGATCATGCGACCAGCCCCGCTTTCGCGTCAGCGCCAAGTCCGACTGCAACTTTGACCCGGGCAGCAGGGTACTCTCGGTAAAGGCAACCGGTTCCCCCAAGCCTAGCGCTTTGGTCAACCCGGCCCCGCCCAGTTCGGCCAGGATCGCCTTGCCAGTTCCCGATGCATACATCGGGGTCCGGGCCCCCGGCGGAAAAAACGCCCGGATGGGGTTCCCGGTTTCGACCTGCCCAACAAACACAACCTCGAACCCATCGGGAACCGCAAGATTGGCTGTCTCACCGCTGTCCTGCATCAAGCGCCGCAGGATGGGTCGTCCGATCTCGATCACGCTGTTTCTACGCAGGAAAGACGCGCCGGTTCTGTATGCCTCGATGCCAATCACCCACTCCTGACGCTCTTCGTCAAAGCTGACGAAGCCGTGTTTTTGCAACGTGACCAGAATACGGTGCGTAGTGGCTGTGGGGACCCCGATCTCTCTGGACAGATCACTCAGCGCGGCCCGCTCCATGCGCGCAACCGTGGTCATAACGCCCAACGCGCGATCCAAAGACTGCATGGTCCCGGCCGAGCTTTCCTTGAACATGGATTTCGGTCGACCTCGTGGTCTTTTTTGCGGCTCTTGTCCCAATTTCCCTTCCTCCTTTGCCCGATATTTTTTGTCGCGGTTGAAATTCGCCATCAAAATGAAAAACGGAAATCTTCACGAATTTCGCCGGTTACAGATTTTTTGGCAAAAATGAAAATATTTTTCAAGAAAATTGCATGACGCCACATAATCCCGGAAAATGTCCTCCAAAGCGGAGGAATAGAAGATGTCCAATCAAAACCCGGTCTTCATACCAGGGCCGACAAATATCCCCGACCGGCTGCGGCTGGCCATGCAGGTTCAAACGCAAGACCACCGCGCACCGGATTTTGTCGACACGTTCGCCCCTGTTCTCGAAGAGACAAAGCGTGTCTTCAGCACTCAAACCGGTCAGATCGTGACATTCCCTGCCTCGGGCACCGGCGGGTGGGAAGCGGCGATCACCAATACCCTCAGCCCCGGAGACAAGGTTCTGGTGGCCCGTTATGGCGTTTTCAGCCATCGCTGGATCGACCTGTGCCAACGGCACGGGTTGGACGTGCAGATTATTGATTGCCCTTGGGGGACAGGTGCACCAGCAAACCTGTTTCAGGCAGCCCTTGCCAAGGACACGTCGCACGACATCCGCGCCGTTCTGGTGACCCATAACGAAACTGCCACCGGCGTGCTTTCGGATATCGGTGCTGTGCGTCAGGCCATGGACTCCGCAAACCATCCCGCGATGCTGTTTGTGGATTGCGTAAGCT
Organism: Ruegeria sp. HKCCD7221; assembly: GCF_013031225.1. NCBI lineage: Bacteria > Pseudomonadati > Pseudomonadota > Alphaproteobacteria > Rhodobacterales > Roseobacteraceae > Ruegeria > Ruegeria sp. HKCCD7221. The sequence goes on along the minus strand of NZ_WPZE01000001.1, from coordinate 63,061 downwards.
CGCTGGCCTCTGTGCCATTTCAGTTTGACACATGGGGCGTCGATATCGCCGTGTCGGGGTCGCAAAAAGGATTCATGCTGGCGACCGGGATGGCGATCCTGTGTGTCAGCGAAAAGGCGCAAGAGGCGATGGCGTCCGCCAAGCTGCCCCGCACCTTTTTTGATTTCCGCGACATGATGGCTGCGAATACATCGGGCGGGTTTCCCTATACCCCGCCGCTGCAACTGATCTACGGGATGCGCGAAAGCCTTAAGATGCTGTTTGAGGAAGGTTTGGACAACGTCTATGCCCGCCACCACCGGCTGGCCGAAGGGGTTCGCCGTGCCACCGACGCGTGGGGCTTGAAGCTGGTTGCACAGTCGCCCGACCTTTATTCCGATACGGTCAGCGCAATCTATGTCCCCGATGGGTTCGACAGCAACGCCCTGACAGATCACGCGTTCAACGCATATGGCGTGTCCTTCGGGATCGGCCTTGGGCAACTGAACGGCAAGGCGTTTCGCATCGGTCATCTGGGCAGCCTGACGGACGTGATGGTCCTGTCTGGCCTCAGCACGATCGAAATGGCGATGGCGGACCTGAATTACCCGATCTCACTGGGCAGCGGGGTCGCGGCCGCGCAGGAATTCTATCGTTCCGGCTCGTCCGGCAACGCAATGGCGGCAGCCTGAGGAGATTGATCATGCTGGATCACACCCCCGCCGCGAAGCTGACAATCGACGACATGCGAGCGGCGCATGAACGGATCAAACCATATATCCGCCGAACCCCGGTCATGGTGTCCGACTACTTGAATGACCTGACCGGCGCCGATCTGTTTTTCAAGTGCGAGAACTTTCAAGAGGCCGGCGCCTTCAAGGTTCGCGGAGCAAGCAACGCCGTGTTTGGCCTAAGCGATGAGATGTCGGCAAAGGGTGTCTGCACCCATTCCAGCGGCAACCACGCGCTTTCGCTGTCGTATGCGGCCGGGCGGCGGGGCATTCCCTGCCACGTGGTCATGCCGCGCACGGCGCCACAGGCCAAGAAAGATGCGGTCCGGCGCTTTGGCGGAACGATTACCGAGTGCGAGCCGTCGACCACCTCGCGCGAAGCGACGTTTGCCGAAGTGCAGGCCAAAACGGGCGGCGAATTCGTCCACCCCTATAACGACCCCCGCGTGATCGCTGGGCAGGCGACATGTTCGGCGGAATTGCTGGAACAAACCGACGGTGTGGATGCGGTCATTGCGCCGATTGGCGGCGGCGGTATGGTGTCCGGAACCTGTTTAACAGTGTCAAACCTGGCTCCCGGTACAGCGATCTATGCCGCGGAGCCGGAACAGGCGGATGACGCTTATCGTTCGTTCAAGGCGGGTCGCATTATCGCGGACGACGCGCCCAAAACGGTTGCCGATGGTCTGCTGGTGCCGCTCAAGGAAAACACGTGGCACTTTGTGTCCAACCACGTGACCGACATCTTCACCGCCTCGGAGGATGAGATCATCGAGGCGATGAAACTAACGTGGAAATACTTGCGCGTGGTGATGGAGCCGTCCTCGGCGGTGCCTCTGGCAACCATTCTCAAAAATCCGGACGTGTTTCGCGGAAAACGCGTCGGCGTAATCATCACCGGCGGCAACGTGGATTTGGACAAGCTGCCCTGGCTCAAAGGGTAAGGAGGAATAACATGAACAAACCTGTGAAATTTGACGACCTCGAAGTCGGCTTCGACATCCCCGCCTCAATCGGTATGGACGAAAAAGACATTCAAACACCGTGCCTGATACTCGATCTGGACGCGCTGGAGCGGAATATCAGGAAGATGGGCGACTATGCCAAGGCACATGGCATGCGCCACCGCGTACACGGCAAGATGCACAAGTCCGTTGATGTCGCCAAACTTCAGGAAAAGCTGGGCGGCGCGGTGGGTGTCTGCTGTCAGAAAGTCTCGGAAGCAGAAGTTTTTGCGCGCGGCGGCATCAAGGATATCCTTGTATCAAATCAGGTGCGTGACCCGGCCAAGATCGACCGCCTGGCGCGACTGCCCAAGACCGGTGCGCGCACCATCGTCTGTGTGGACGACGTCAATAACGTCGCGGACCTGTCCGCTGCGGCAGTCAGCAACGGCACCGAATTAGAGGTTCTGGTCGAAATCGACTGCGGCGCGGGGCGGTGCGGCGTGACCACAACTCCGGCTGTAATCGAGATCGCCGAGGCGGTCGTGGCAGCCCCAAACCTGAAATTCGCAGGCATTCAGGCGTATCAGGGCGCAATGCAGCATCTCGACACGTACGAGGCCCGAAAAGAGAAACTGGATGCTGCAATCGCGATGGTAGAAGACGCAGTTGACGGGTTGAAGGCCGCAGGAATCGACTGCGAGCTGGTCTCGGGCGGCGGCACCGGGTCGTATTATTTCGAAAGCAATTCAGGTGTTTACAACGAGCTGCAATGCGGCTCCTACGCCTTCATGGATGCCGACTATGGCCGTATTCTGGACAAGGATGGCAAGCGGATCGACCAGGGTGAGTGGGAAAATGCGTTGTTTATCCTAACAAGCGTCATGAGCCACGCCAAAGCAGATAAGGCGATCTGTGATGCAGGTCTAAAGGCGCAGTCCGTCGATAGCGGCTTGCCGTTCATCTTTGGGCGCGATGATGTCGAATACCTCAAATGCTCGGATGAACACGGCGTGATCGGTGATCCCGGCAATGTTCTCAAGGTCAACGACAAGCTGCGTCTGGTTCCCGGTCATTGTGACCCAACCTGCAACGTCCATGACTGGTATGTGGGTGTGCGGGGCGGCAAGGTTGAAACGCTCTGGCCTGTTTCGGCCCGTGGAAAGGCGTTCTGAGCAATGAGGGATATCATGACTTCTCAAGACGGTCTGCTGATCGTAGGCGAAGATCTTTGCAAGCAACTGGTCGGCCGCCAGCAAGCCTTTGACGCGGTTCAGTCGGTCTTTGGCGCAATGGCCAACGGCGGGGCGTGGAATTTTCCTGTTGTGCGCGAGGCGCTGGGTTACGCGGACGCATTGTACGGCTTCAAGTCAGGGTTCGACAGGGAAGGACAGGTGCTGGGTGTAAAGTCGGGCGGATATTGGCCCGGCAATGCCGAAAAAAATCTGACCAACCACCAATCCACCGTCTTTCTGTTCGATCCTAACACCGGACAGCTCTCTGCGCTTGTCGGGGGCAATTACCTGACGGCGGTGCGCACGGCGGCCTCGTCAGCGGTCTCGATTGCACATCTGGCGCGAAAAGATTCGAAGGTTCTGGGGGTGGTTGGTGCAGGTCATCAGTCCGCCTTTCAACTGCGTGCGGCAGCCGAACAGCGCGCGTTCGAGAAGGTCGTCGCCTGGAACCCCCACCCGGACATGCTGCCGCGTCTGGCTGCCGTGGCCGAGGAAATCGGGTTGGAGTTCGAGGCCGTCAGCCAGCAGGAACTGGGCGCGCAGGCGGATGTGATCATCACGATCTCCTCAGCCTTTGAACCGCTATTGATGAATGACTGGATCAAACCCGGCACGCACCTTGCCTGCATGGGCACCGACACGAAAGGCAAGCAAGAGGTCGACCCCGCGCTTTTGGCCGCAGCAACCGTCTTCACAGACGAGGTCGCCCAATCCGTTACGATCGGCGAAGCCCAGCACGCTGTAAACTCGGGGGCGCTGAAGCAGGATCAGATCACACCAATTGGTGCCGTGATCAACGGGGATCACCCCGGCCGGACCAACGAAGACGAGATCACCCTGTTCGACGGAACCGGGGTCGGTTTGCAGGATTTGGCAGTTGCGTCGGTCGCCGCGCGATTGGCGGATGAGGCAGGCTTGGCGCAGCGCGCGGCCCTATGAAACGAAAAAGCGCGCCTCGTTCGGGGCGCGCAACTTCGATCGTGGCGATCAGGTCTTAGCCCCGGATCACCTTTGCAAACTGGTCAAAAATCGGTTCGTTCGAACAGATCACCTCGCCATCTTCCAAGACACTGCCTTCGGGGTTTAGGGCCTGCACAAAGCCACCGGCCTCTTTCACGATGATGATCCCGGCCGCCACGTCCCATGCGTGCAGGCGGCGTTCCCAGAACCCTTCGTACCGACCTGCGGCCACGTATGCCAAGTCAAGCGCAGCCGAGCCCCAGCGGCGCACACCGGCGCAGGTCGGCATCAAACGCGCCAGATCCTGCAGCGTTGCTGGCAAGTCCGAACGGCCACCAAAGGGCAGGCCCGTCGAAAAGATAGACTCGATCATACGATGACGACTTGAGACGCGAATGCGGGTGTCATTCATCCACGCACCTTCACCTTTTTCGGCAAAGAACATCTCGTCCTTGGCCGGGTCGTAGATCACGCCAGCGACGATCTTGCCCTTGTGTTCCAACGCGATTGAAATCGCCCAGTGCGGCAGGCCGTGCAGGAAATTCGTTGTCCCATCCAGCGGGTCCACGATCCAGCGGCGGGTGGGATCTTCGCCGGGGATTTCGCCGCCCTCTTCGGCCAGCCAACCATAGGTCGGGCGCGCGCCCAGCAGTTCCTCTTTCAGGATCGCCTCTGCGGCGATATCCGCCTTTGAGACAAAATCGCCTGCGCCTTTCATCGACACCTGAAGGTTCTCGACTTCGCGAAAATCTTTGACCAAAGACCGCCCCGCCTTGCGCGCGGCTTTAATCATGATGTTGAGGTTTGCACTGCCAACCATTGTCCAAAGGCTCCTGTTCGGTCAAACCGCGCGTATACTGATGCAAAGCGCCCTTGCCAAGAGGAATGATACGCATAGCAGACCCGCGTCTTGCGCCTATTGCTGTTGCAACTTGCGGGCCTCGGTGCCGGCCAGTTGAATCAACTCCTGCACATAGGGCTTTTCAAGGTCTTCCGTGCGGACGGCCGCGTACAGCCTGCGGGTAATTCCGTCCTCGGTCAGCGGGCGGGTCACATAGTCCGAATTGTACTTAACCTCGCGCACGACCCAGTCGGGCAACACCGAAATCCCGCGGTTCGAGGCAACCAAAAGCAGGATGACCGCCGTCAGTTCCACCTGTCGGATCGCGGCCGGCTCCACCCGCGCAGGGATCAGCAACTGGCTGAACACATCTAGTCGCGTGCGCTCGACAGGATAAGTGATCAAGGTCTGCCCCCGGAAATCTTCGGCTTCGATATAGTCCTTTTGCGCCAAAGGGTGCACCGACGCAGCGACAAATACGGCGTCATAGTCGAAAAGCTCGATGAACTCGACACCCGGCAGGTCTTCGGGGTCGGACGACACGACAAGATCGACCTCTTCTTTTTGCAGCGCTGGCAAAGCGTCGAACGCAAGACCTGGTTTGATATCTACATCGACATCCCCCCACGACTTGCGGAAGGTTTCCAGCACGGGAAACAACCACTCGAAACAGGCGTGGCACTCGATAGCGATATGCATCCGACCGGTACGACCATCACGCAGGGACGAGAATTCGTGCTGGGTCGCTTCGACCTGCGGCAGGATTTGCTCGGCCAACCGCAACAGGCGCAGACCAGCCGCCGATAATTTCATCGGCTTGGACCGACGTAGGAAGAGTTCAACACCCGCCTGATCTTCCAGCCCCTTGATCTGATGGCTCAGCGCAGACTGCGTGATGTTCAACTGGTCCGCAGCGCGGGCAAGCCCACCACATTCATGGATCGCCTTGATTGTGCGCAGGTGCCGGAATTCGATGTGCATTTCAGATTCGCTCATGTTGTTCTTGAACAATATGAGTTTGTCTCACATAGCAGAAACTGGCACAAGACCCGGGACCGCAGCAAATGAGGCCAAGATGACCAAGCCAGAAATTTCATTCGAGTTCTTCCCGCCGCAATCGCTGGAAGCCTCTTTTCGGTTGTGGGACACTGTTCAGACTCTGGCCCCACTTGATCCTCGGTTTGTGTCCGTCACTTACGGTGCAGGCGGGACCACGCGGGAACTGACCCGCGATGCGGTGGCAACTTTGCACAAATCTTCTGGCCTGCCTGTCGCGGCCCACCTGACCTGTGTGGATGCGACGCGCGAGGAAACATTGGCCATTGCCGACAGTTTTGCCAAGTCAGGCGTCCAGGATATCGTCGCGTTGCGCGGTGACCCACCAAAAGGTCAGGACAGTTTTGTTCCGCACCCTGACGGCTTTCAGAACTCGGTCGAACTGATTGCGGCGCTGGCTGAAACAGGCAAGTTCAACATTCGCGTCGGCGCCTACCCCGATATCCACCCCGAGGCGCAAAATGCGCGCACAGACGTGGACTGGCTCAAGGCCAAATTGGACGCCGGTGCCGACGAAGCCCTGACGCAGTTCTTCTTTGAGGCCGAAACATTCTTCCGCTTTCGCGACGACTGCGCCAAAGCGGGGATCGACAAGCCCATCGTTCCGGGAATTTTGCCGATCGAAAACTGGAAAGGGGCGCGCAACTTTGCCCGCCGCTGTGGAACGCGCATCCCGGCATGGGTTGAACAGGCGTTTGACAAGGCCGTTCGCGACGACCGCGAAGACCTGCTGGCCACGGCCCTATGCACCGAGCTGTGTTCCGACCTGATCGAAGGCGGTGTCGACAAGCTGCATTTCTATACGCTGAACCGCCCGGAACTTACCCGTGATGTCTGTTTTGCATTGGGCATCACACCCAAAACCGAGCTTCAGAACGTCGCCTGATCCAAAGGTCCGAACACACGATATTGTCGAGCCAAACCCGGGGACAATCCATTCGCAAACACCCCTATTGTTCCCTCTTCATATTCAATTTTTTGCCTTATTTGACAAAAATTCACCCGTCCTGACACTGGTTCTCGTAGTTGTTTAACGAGTGATTTGTTATGGAACCTGTTGATAGAATCAGGGCGCGTGCTGAGGCACTTCATGCCCTTGGATTGAACCAGCAAGCTGGTTCTGCGGACATCAGGAACGCGTGGCGACAGATCGCGTTTCACGCACATCCCGATTGTTCCTCGTCTGATGCGGCAGACTTCACACGCGCCAAGGAAGCTTACGATCTTTTGCGCGAAGAAGGGTTGGCTGGGAAAGCTGCTGATGCCGGAAAACCAAAGCGTCCCAGGTTGCGCAAACGCGTAATCACGCTGGAAGATGCGGATATCGATGCCTGTCGTTCATTGCTCGACAAAGCGCTTGCGCATGTTTCGGAAGAACAGGAAGCCAATCAGACCGAAGCGACGGTCGATTTGCGGGCCGACTCGGATCATATCCCCGAGGCTGTCGGCTGCTATGGCCGCAACCTGACGTATTTCGTGCCATCTCCGGTTTGTGAAGGTGCAAACCGTATCGCGCTTCCTACGTCGATTTTGGCTGGGACTCGCCGCACCGAGACTGAGGTCCTCAGTTTTCAGTGCAAAGAGGCCGGTGCTGGCGAGGTGGTTGTCCCCGAGACAATCCTGAACCGCAAGTTCCCCGGCGCAAAAAGCGTCCGCATCCGGTTCGAGGCGGATCAGAAAACTCAGGATGAGTTTTGGCTGGCCAGTTGACTTCGTCACAGGAAAACCCGGCTGAATCAGCCGGGTTTCCGTTAGAAATTCCAGTTATCAGTTTGAAACCGGAGCGTCCGAGGTGAATTTCGGAATGACAGCGGTTGATGCTGCGTCGGCCTCGATCCCCGGCCAGTTCCCTTCGGCAAGGTTGATGTTGCCGGGAATGTCTTCCTCAAAGAAACCTACGACCACATCCGTGATATTGAGATACAGCTTGTCGTCCACGATCCGCCAAAGGTTGGGATTTGCCGGAACCTTGCCGCCGCGCGAAACGCCATAAGCGCAATGGCCATCGTATTGGGGCGCGTAAAAGGCGGGGTTCTCAAGGAACTTGTCACGGTTTTCTTCCGTCGAAAACGCCCAGGTTGCACCATTGTATTCAGCGGTGATATCCGCCCGGCCGCGCACTCCTTCGGGCTGCGCCTGACCGACCGGAGACTGATCGAGGCTGCGATAGGCTACGACGTCATAACCAGAAACCGCAAAACCAGTGCCATCAACATACTGATCTCCGGCAAATGCGGGTAGCGACAGCGCAAGAGTAGCGGCTAGGGTCAGGGCAAAGCGTTTCATGTGTTCAGTCCTCATGTCCGAGGAGCGGTTCATCGCTCCGGTTTCCGGGTTCGGTCTGAGGATAGGTGATTTGTGTGCTCTGCGCAGTGCCGCTCGCGCCGCTGTGACATCGCACGTGAAAACGTGAAGGTTTCGCCCCGTTTGTTACAAAAACGACCCAACTTCCGGGGTTGGACTCTGAAGTCTGCAATATTAGCTGTTGTGACGGACGGACAATTTACATGAAATCTTCTGGGAAAGACGGACAATGACCGAACAAACGACCTATACGCCCCCCAAGGTCTGGACATGGGACAGTCAGAATGGCGGCCAGTTCGCCAATATCAACCGGCCGATTGCCGGGGCCACACATGACAAGGACCTGCCGATCGGGCGTCACCGGCTGCAGTTGTACTCCTTGGCGACCCCGAACGGGGTAAAGGTAACCGTCATGCTCGAAGAGCTGTTGGCGCTGGGGCACGAAGGCGCCGAGTATAACGCGTGGCTCGTCAATATTGGTGACGGTGACCAGTTTGGATCAGGTTTTGTCGAAGCCAATCCAAATTCGAAGATTCCTGCCCTTTGGGATCGCTCGGGTGAAAAGCCCGTACGTGTGTTCGAAAGCGCTTCGATCCTGTTTCATCTGGCGGAAAAGTTTGATGCCTTCCTTCCCAAATCCGGCCCAGAGCGCGTAGAGGTCATGAACTGGGTATTCTGGCAAATGGGCAGTGCGCCTTATCTGGGCGGCGGGTTCGGACATTTTTACGCCTACGCGCCCGAAAAGTTCGAATACCCGATCAACCGGTTCGCCATGGAAACCAAACGGCAACTGGACGTGCTGGATCGTGAACTGGCCGACAAGACCTATATCGCGGGTGACGACTATTCGATCGCGGATATTGCGATCTGGCCTTGGTACGGCCAACTGGTTCTGGGGCGTCTTTACAGCGCGGCCGAATTCCTGGACGTCGACTCCTACAAGAACGTCATGCGTTGGGCCAAAGCGATTGACGAGCGCCCAGCCGTCAAACGCGGCCGGATGGTGAACCGCGCATTTGGTGAGAAACATACGCAGCTTCACGAACGTCACGAAGCCAGCGATTTCGAAACCCGCACGCAGGATAAGCTTGAGGCCGCGGCGGAATAAGACACCTAGACCTCGCGGGGAACGCTCCGCGGGGTCTTGTTCTACTTCAGGACAGGCGGTTTATCCGGGTCGCTGCCCGGCGCAACCTGCGTCATGGCCCGCGCTTCGGGCTGCGGCAGATCAAATCGCAATCCCACACGGGCCAGAGATGCCGCCGCTGCATCTTGTGCACTGAAAAAACCGACATCCATCGCCCCGGCCTCAATCCCCGAAAACGTCAAAGCCTCGGACGCGGCTTTGGCCAAGGCGGCCTCGGCACCGTCTACCGCGTCGACGAATCCCAGCATGTGCCCTGAGCCACCTTCTTTCGATCTGGTGCCCACAAGAAACGCGGCCTGAGCCAGCCCAACAGCGGTGGCCAACTTGGTGTCCAGCGCGGTCAGCAGTTCATCTGGCAATCCCGCAGGCGGTACAAACTCAGCAAAGTGCTGCTCAACTTCCTCGGGACCATGTTGAAGGGTTGTCGCCAGCCAGCCCAACGCCTCGGACGGAATCAACATCGAAGACGGGGCTGTCTCCAAATTCAGACCCAACCCGATACCTTGCCCCGCCAGCATCGACGACAGAACGCGCCCTGACACCGCGACATAGGGAACCGGGCGGCCAGCGAACTGCGCCAGACGGTCCTCACGATCAAAGGCCAGCACGAAACTGCCATCTGCAACGTCAAAGAGTTCGGGTGAGATGTTTTCGTCCCGTGCCTCTTCGGTCAGCATCAGGAACAGCTCGCTGTCCGCCAGCCGTTCAAAGAACCTCAGACGCGCGGCGTCGTCCTGAGGCGCAGCGTCCATCGCGGCGTGGGCCGAATCCAGCGCGGTTATCTCAGTCATTCAATACCTCTTGCACCCGCGCGCGCAGGACCGGCAACAGGTCGGACGCGAACCACGGATTTTTCTTGATCCATGCCGTATTCCGCCACGAAGGATGAGGCAAGGCAAAGACCCGCGGCGCATGGTCCCGCCAGTTGCGCACAGTGTCCGTCACCGACCCGCGCGCTTTGAGGTGATACTTGAATGCATGGCCGCCCACGAGGACAGTCAAAGGAACCTCACCGAGCGTCCGCATTACCTTGTCATGCCAGGTTTGGCCGCAAACCCGCGGCGGCGGCAGATCGGCCTTGCGCGCATCATACCCCGGAAAGCAAAACGCCATCGGCACAATGGACACGCAGGTGCGGTTATAAAACGTGGTTTCATCCACCCCCAGCCATTCGCGTAGCCGATCACCTGAGGGGTCTGTAAAAGGCCGCCCCGAGGCATGCACCCGTGCGCCCGGTGCCTGACCGGCTATCAGAATCGGGGCGCCTTTGCGAAACCAGACCACCGGTCTTGGTTCATGGGCCGTCTCAGTGGCCGCGAACCGATCCGCGCAAAGACGGCAGGCCGCAATTTCTTCTTCGAGTGAATTCATAAGATCGCAAGGTTTCCTGAAGCAAACTGCCCGAGAATTACTCAATAACCTAGTCACGGCGCGGTTCTTCTGAAACGGGTGCAAAAGTCACAATCAAAACAGGCCGCAACAGGATGCATTGAACATTTGTTTCATAATTCGACATAATGCAGCCAACGTGAATGGATAAAAACTCTGCTTTTCCGCCTCCCTGACCGGTAGGAATTGACAAGAAATATAGCAGGCCCAGAATGCTTGAATTCGAAAATGTCAGTAAGTCCTTTTGGACCGGGACACGCCGCAAAGTGATCCTGGACAGGGTTTCGTTCAGGGTCGAGCTGGGCAGATCCGTTGGCATTCTCGCGCCAAACGGAACCGGAAAAACCACACTGATCAACATGATGGCCGGGTTAGAGAAACCCGACGACGGGGTCATTCGCAAATCTTGCCGGGTGTCGTTTCCCATGGGCTTCACCGGCGGCGTGTCCAACAAGTTGTCAGCTTTGGAAAACGCACGCTACATCGCCAAGATCTATGGCATGGACCCGGACTACGTCGAAGCTTATTGCAGTTGGCTTTGTGGTTTGGGCGAGTATTTTGATCAACCGCTCGCCACCTATTCGTCAGGCATGAAAGCGCGCTTTACGTTTGCGCTCATGTTGGCGCTGGACTTTGACATGTACCTCATAGATGAGGGGATGCCAGCCACGACAGATGTGGAATTCAACAAAAAAGCGGGCGACATCCTGCGGGAAAGACTGCGCACCACCACTTTGGTGATCGTGTCGCACAGTCCGCAAGTTCTGGAGAAATTCGCGAGCCAAGCGGCTGTTCTGGTGGACGGCCAGCTATACATGTTCGACACCTTGGAAGAGGCAAAACAGCTATATGACTACCAAACCCAAGGCTAGAATCTATAACTGGCGGCGCAAGCGCAACGGATCGGGCACGGCCGAGGCGCGCGCCGACGCAATGTCGCGTATCCGAGAGGCAACCAGCGCACCCGAGGCGGCCAACGAACCGCAGCCGGGCACGGATATTGACGATATCAAACGTGAAGGTCTGACGGGACGGCAGCTCAGGATCGCCCGCCGTCTGGCCCATAAACACGGTTTGGCGACAACGTCGGATTACGATGCGGTTCGGTTGTTGCGAAAGAAAGGCATAGATCCGTTTGAACGCGCCAGCCTGCTGGACCTTGCAGCGGAAAAGAAGCGGGCCGAGGACGAGACAACAGACAAGGTCAAAATCCAACTGCCGCAGACTTTTTCCGAAGGCCCTCAGACCCTACCCGGCCCTGAACTGAACCCTGCACAGCGCCGGGAATTCGAGATCGGCGAAATACAAAAGGACATCGCCCGCCGCCGCCGTCGCAAACTGTTTGCCCTGTTTGCACGACTGGCTGTGTTTGTGCTGCTGCCGACAGTGGCCGTCGGCATGTACTTCTACCGCTACGCGACACCGATGTATGCCAGCGACTCGGCCTATTCGATATTGCAGGCCGATGGCGGCGGTGCCGCTTTTGGCGGTTTTCTGGCCGGAACACAGTACGCCACCGCGCAGGATTCGGTCGCAACACAGGAATTTTTGGAATCCAAGGACGCTCTGATCCGGTTGGAGCGGGACATGGGCTTTTCGGACATCTTCAAACAAGAATGGATTGATCCGATCCAGCGCCTTGCCCCGGACGCCAGCCTTGAAGAAACCTACAAGCTCTACAAGCGAATGGTCACGATTGGATATGATCCAAGCGATGGCATCATCCGTATGGAAGTTGCGGCCCCGGACCCTGATATCGCGGTGGGCTTGTCCGAAAAACTGCTGTCCTACGCGGAAGAAACGATCAACGGCCTGTCCGAATTGAAGCGCGAAGACCAGATGCGGGATGCACTGGAAAGCTTTGAACTCGCACAGGAAGATCGCAGGCAGGCGCAGGAAGCACTTATCGAGCTGCAATTGCAGGGTGCGATTCTGGACCCCGAAAATGTCATTGTCGGCTTACGCACGCGCATTAACACACTTGAAACCCAGCTTCAGGAGAAAGAGCTGCAGTTGGCGGCGCTATTGGACAACTTGCGTCCGAACAAGGCCAAGGTGGACGGCGCGCGCGCTGATATCGCCCGGTTGGAAGCCGTTCTTGAGGAACTGAATGCCGAAATGCTGGACGTTTCTGGCGGCGAAAACTCTCTGGCCCGGCTAAGCGTGCGGATTCAGATGGCGCAGGCAGATCTTGCCGCACGCGACATGATGCTGCAAACGGCCATGCAACAGATGGAAACCACCCGAACCGAAGCAAACCGCAAGGTCCGTTACTTGTCGGTATCGGTGAATCCGGTTCCCAGCCAGGATCCGACTTATCCGCGCAAATTCGAAAATACGATTTTGGCTTTCCTGTTGTTTGCTGGTATCTACCTGATGATCTCGCTAACAGCGTCGGTCCTTCGTGAACAGGTATCCTCGTAAGACATATGAAACATGTAAAAATCTCCGATCTCACGGTCGGCAATGATCTGCCTCTGACGATCATCGCCGGCCCCTGCCAACTTGAAACGGCCGATCACGCCCAGATGATCGCCGGCAAAATGAAAGAAGCCTGCGACGCTGCAGGCGCGCAATATATTTTCAAGGCCTCTTATGACAAAGCGAACCGGACCTCATTGTCCGGGAAACGGGGTATGGGGATCGACGCCGGACTGAAGGTTCTTGGCGACATCCGCAAGACCATGGGTATTCCGGTTCTGACCGATGTCCACACCGAAGCCCAATGCGCCGTTGCGGCCGAATCTGTGGATGTCCTGCAAATCCCGGCGTTTCTATGCCGGCAGACGGACATGTTGCTGGCTGCAGGTAACACCGGCAAGGCCGTGAACGTCAAAAAGGGTCAGTTCCTTGCCCCGTGGGAAATGACCAATATTGTCGACAAGGTCGAAAGCACAGGAAACCAGAACATCCTTTTGACCGAGCGTGGAACCTCGTTTGGGTACAACACGCTGGTCGCTGATATGCGGGCGCTGCCTCAGATGGCTCAGACCGGGTACCCCGTTGTTATGGATGCGACCCACTCGGTTCAGCAACCCGGTGGCAAAGGCGGATCATCCGGCGGACAGCGTGAATTTGCGCCAGTCATGGCCCGGGCTGCTGTCTCTTTAGGCGTTGGGGCGGTTTTCATTGAAACCCATCAAGACCCGGACTCGGCACCTTCTGATGGTCCGAATATGATCCCCTTGGATCAAATGCCTCAATTAATTGACACATTGATGCGCTTTGATGCGCTGGCGAAAGCCAACCCAATTCAAATTTGAGCACGAGCTATAGAATGAACAAACCCATCCCCGAGGTGACCCCAAACACCTGGAGCTTTCTGCGCGACGCGATGATCAAACCCACCGGGTTTCGCGAATATGACGCCCGGTGGAAATATCCCGAAGAGATCAACCTGCCCGGCATGACCGCGCTGGGTCTGGGTCTGGGCACCCAAATGCGCAAACGCGGGATCGAACCTGTGATCGCGGTGGGCAACGACTATCGTGATTATTCGCTGGCCATCAAAAACGCATTGATTCTGGGCCTGATGCAGGCGGGGATTCAGGTCAAGGATATCGGCCCTGCACTTAGCCCGATGGCTTATTTCGCACAGTTCCATCTGGACGTACCTGCGGTCGCGATGGTCACTGCCAGCCACAACCCGAACGGCTGGACTGGAGTGAAGATGGGCTTTGACCGTCCCCTGACCCACGGCCCGGACGAGATGTCAGAACTGCGCGATATCGTCCTGAACGGCGACGGTGTGGCGCATGAAGGTGGCTCGTATGAGTTCGTTGATGGTGTGAAAGAAGCGTATATCGACGATCTGGTCGGTGATTTCACAATGTCACGCCCGCTGAAAGTGGTCTGTGCGACCGGGAACGGCACCGCCTCGGCCTTTGCGCCCGAGATATTTGAGCGGATGGGCGTCGAAGTGGTCCCCAGCCACAATCGTCTGGATTACACCTTCCCCAACTATAACCCCAACCCCGAAGCCATGGAGATGTTGCATGACATGGCCGATACCGTGAAATCCAGCGGCGCGGATATGGCGCTGGGGTTTGACGGTGATGGCGACCGGTGTGGCGTTGTCGATGATGAGGGTGAAGAGATCTTCGCCGATAAGGTCGGTGTCATCATGGCGCGCGATCTGGCGAAGCTTTACCCCAACTCAACGTTTGTGGCCGATGTGAAGTCGACCGGCCTATTCGCCAGCGATCCAGAGTTGCAGGCCCTTGGGGTTAAGGCAGATTACTGGAAAACCGGCCACAGCCACATGAAGCGCCGGGTCAAGGAAATCAACGCGTTGGCCGGGTTCGAGAAGTCGGGTCATTACTTCTTGGCCGAGCCCATCGGGCGCGGATATGACTGCGGAATGCGCGTGGCGGTCGAGATTTGCAAGCTGATGGACCGCAACCCAAATCAAAGCATGTCGGATCTGCGAAAGGCCCTGCCGAAGACCTGGTCAACGCCGACCATGTCCCCCTATGCGGCGGATACCGAGAAGTATGACATCCTCGAACGGTTGGTCGACAAGCTGGTCGCTAAGTCCGAAGCGGGCGAGACATTTGCTGGCCGCGCAATCAAAGAAGTCGTGACCGTCAACGGTGCGCGGGTCATTCTGGACAATGGCAGTTGGGGTCTGGTGCGCGCATCGTCAAACACACCTAATCTGGTTGTCGTTTGCGAAAGCAGCGAAAGCGAAGACGAAATGCGCGCAATCTTCGCAGATATTGACGCCGTTATTCGCACCGAACCCGGCGTTGGCGACTACGATCAAACTATCTGATTTTATAGTAGGGCTGGGGCGTAGATAACGCCCCAGCCCATCAATCTGCACCCAGCAGTTTCAAAAGCCCTTTCTTGGCTTCCTCTTCCAGCTTCTTCTTTACCGCCTTTTCAAGGCTTTCGCTGTCCGTGACGGCGGTACCCAATTCATCCCCGACCTTATCAAGGACTTGCTGTTTGGCGTCGCCTTCCAATTCCTTGATCTTTCCCTCTGCAGCAGCCTCGATCACTTTGCTCAGGTCCGGTTGAATCGAGGGGTTGCTCCACGGTCCCACGATTCTGACTGGTACCGACAACCCCTGCCCCGAGTTGGCCCTCAAGGCAGTCGGCGTGAAAAGATAGTCGATATTGCGGGCGCCTATACCAACCGTGCCCTTGCCGTCTGCCCTGAAGTTGTCCAGCGACATCAGCAGGTCCTCATTCCTGAGAACCCCTTGATCAATGGTGAAGCTGGCCGTCAGACTGTTGAACACCGTCGCACCGCCACTGCCGTCTCCGCGCCCCATTATCCGATCCAGATCAATGCCCGAGATTACCCCCCTGCCGACATCAAGCCGACCCTTGCCACTGAGGGAGCGCATGATCTGATCTTCGGTCTGCCCCACCCCCAGAAATTCGAACGATCCAGAGCCGGTACCAGATAGTCGCGTGACATCTGCCAAAGTGGTCAAAGCGGATTGGATGTCGATGCCCTCAGCCTGAAGATTACCGCCAACTGACAAACCGTTTCTGTTATTTGCCACGACCTGACCGGTCAGTTTTCCGGAAAACAGCGTGGCGGGATTCATTTGAAGCACCGCTCTTGAACGATCGAGGTTCAGCGTCAGGTCACTTGGCCCCAGAGTTAGCTCAGGCACAGCGATCGAATTGGCCGTCAGCCGGATTTTTCCATTGGCCAAAGCAAGGGCAGAGGCGTCAATTGGTGCGGTCGACCACCCTTCTGCGGCCGTAACCGCCGCCGATCCGCCGCCGTCACCTCCTTCGCCTGAAGGCGCGTTAAAACGTGAAAGATCAAGATCCCCGCCGTTCAGCCGTGCCGTAATCTGCGGAGGGTCCGAGATCACGATATCCGCCTCTCCGGTCAGCCGGTTGTCGTCCAGTTGTGCCACCATTTCTCGCAGCGAGATACGTCCCTCGCTGGTATAGGTCATATGACCCGCGACTTCGGCTTTCCGCCCCAGACCAAGTGGTACGCCAACGCCAGCCTGCCCAAAAGCGGCCAGCATCCTTTCGGTGTCTTGCGCTTTGACATGCAGCTTGCCGTCCATCTCTCCGGCAAGGTTCACCAGGCCATCGAAATCCACTTCTCCGCCCGGTGCGCGCAAGAGCAGTTCCAGCGGCGCCGCGACGCCTGTGGCGTAGGCAGGCAAGTCCGGAATTTTCAGGTCAACCTCGACCTTGCCGCCGGGGACACCCATCTTGGCCTCGACAAATAGCGGGGCAGTCACGTCAGGCCAGTTCGCGGAAAGATCCACATTGGCAAAGTCGAACTTCACCGCGTTGTTTTCTACATAAACAAGACGTGCGTTGGTCAGTTCCAGAAAGTCCAGTGTTACCGTACCCGTCGTACTTTGAGATGGGGCACTGACAGCGTTGCCAGAGGATACAGGTGCCGCCCGGTCAAATTGCCAGTTGCCGCGCCCTTCGGACAGTTCAAGCCGAAGCGTCGGGTTTTCCGCGATGATCCGGCGTATCCTCAGATCCCCCGAGATCAACGCCGCAGCATCCACGCCAACCGCCATGCTGTCGGCGCTCAGCATGGGCTCTGGTCCGGCCCAAGACGCGTTACTGAATGTCACGGGGCCGGTTTCCATGCCCAAGACCGGCCAGAACGACAGGTTTACATCGCCGGACAGTTTCAAATCCCGCCCCGTCTGGCCGCGCACCTGCTCGGTCAGGATCGCCGCAAGCTTGTCACCGGGCATCATCAACAATGCTCCGATCACCAGCCCGATAACGGCCACAAGAAGGAAGACGATGCGCAACAGCCACTTCATTTTTCTGCTCTCCGCTTATCTGGCATGCGTTGAAAATATCATTCAAAGCCCAGCGGCCATTTGCAAGGGGAAGCGTTCCCCACTATATGCCGCGCCATGACAACGAACCCGCCGAACCTCCGCCCCGACCTGGCGCCTACCGCCCGGATCACTGATACGCCCCGTTCAAACCAGCCAACAATCGGCATTGTCTCTTTGGGCTGCCCCAAGGCCTTGGTGGATAGTGAACGCATCTTGACCCGCTTGCGGGCCGAGGGGTACGGGATTTCGCCCGATTATTCAGGGGCGGATGCCGTGATCGTGAACACCTGCGGGTTTCTTGACAGCGCCAAGGCAGAGTCGCTGGATGCCATCGGTGAGGCTCTGGTCGAGAACGGCAAGGTGATCGTCACGGGATGTCTGGGGGCCGAGCCGGACTACATCCGCGAGCACCACCCGCGTATCATGGCCGTCACCGGCCCGCATCAGTATGAACAGGTATTGGATGCAGTACATCAGGCGGTGCCGCCCGATCCCGACCCGTTCGTGGACCTGCTGCCTGCTGCCAGCGTGCAATTAACCCCGCGCCATTACAGCTATCTGAAAATTTCCGAGGGCTGTAACCACAAGTGCAAGTTTTGCATCATCCCCGATATGCGCGGCAAGCTGGCCAGCCGCCCGGCTCATGCTGTCCTGCGCGAGGCGGAAAAGCTCGTCGACAACGGCGTGCGAGAGCTGTTGGTGATCTCGCAGGACACCTCGGCCTATGGGCTGGATCGCAAATATGACGTGAACCCGTGGAAAGACCGCGAGGTACGCAGCCACATCACCGATCTGGCACGTGAGTTGGGGCAGTTCGATGCGTGGGTGCGCTTGCACTACGTCTATCCCTACCCGCATGTGCGCGAGTTGATTCCGCTGATGGCTGATGCGGGCTGCAGCGTGCTGCCTTATTTGGACATTCCGTTCCAACACGCCCACCCCGACGTTCTGAAACGCATGGCACGCCCGGCAGCAGCCGCCAAGACGCTAGACGAGATCGCCGCATGGCGCGCCACCTGCCCCGATATCACCCTGCGCTCGACCTTTATCGTCGGTTATCCAGGCGAAACCGAGGTCGAGTTCCAAACCCTTCTGGATTGGATGGACGAGGCACAGTTGGATCGCGTTGGCTGCTTTCAATACGAAAACGTTGATGGCGCTCGGTCGAACGATTTGCCGGATCACGTTCCAGCCGACGTCAAACAGGACCGCTGGGAACGCTTCATGGAAAAGGCGCAAGCGATATCCGAGGCAAAGCTGGCCGCCAAAGTGGGTCAGACACTCGACGTGATCGTGGACGAGGTGGATGACGAGGCTGCCACCTGCCGTACAAAAGCCGATGCACCGGAAATCGACGGCAACCTATTCATCGACGAGGCCTTCGAAAGCCTGAAACCCGGCGATATCGTTTCCGTCGAAGTGGACGAGGCTGGCGAATACGACCTATGGGGCAAGCTGGTCTGATCTGCTCACCCCAAGTCGTTGGTGCGTGAAACAAGTTTATTGGCGTTTTGCGCGCATATGGTGGATCATGATAGGGCAACCTGCTTTGTCGCCAGGAGGGTCCTTTGTCCAGTTTTAACGGCTTTGCCCCGAAGGTGTTCGCGCTTACCTTCATCGCCCAGCTTTGCGCCATGCCCGTTGTCGCAGATAGCAAAGGAACAGGCGGATTCATTTTCATCGGGTCCGACTCGGGCAGTCTGCACCTTCGCAGTAAGCATCAGGTCCATAGGCACTATGCCGCCCCGAAGGTGTATCAACGCAAGAACAAGCCTTCGGTGCATGGTCACAAATCCAGTGCGACAGGGATTGAATACACGGGAAAACCCAAGGCGCATTACCACAAAGGCCATCGCTACAAAGCCAAGTCAAAACGGTGCTACCACAAACCAGCAAAGCGGTATCACTACTCGGTCCACAGCCCCTTCAACCGTTTGTCTTCACCCTATTACATTCCGCAAAACTATGGCATTCGGCGTCGGTAACCGTGGCCGAAATCTGACTTCAGAACAGGCTGACAAGCCCGATAATCCACGCCACGCCTGCGGCAAGAGCCGTCAGCGCAACAGCGGCACTTGCCGCGTCTTTCGCCTGTCCCGCCAATACATTGTGATCCGTTGAAGTATGGTCCACTGCGCGTTCAACCGCCGTATTGAACAGCTCTGCCACCATCACCAAGACGCCCAACACAATAATAAGCGCACGCAGACCGTCGGACAGGGGCAAGAAAAGGGCCAGCACAATAGAAACGAGGTTGGACCATGCCCAAGCGCGAAACGAATACTCTTCCTTCCACGTCGCGGCCAAACCCTGCCAGCTCCAACGCGTGCGGTCTTTCAGACGAACAAAGAAATTTTTCATGGGCCCTCTGCTTTCAGACAGAGCCGACAGAAACCTGATGGAAGGCGACTAGGCAAGAAAAAACCGCCCGGAAAGGCGGTTGAACGTCGGGTGCAGGTGGCCCGAACATGGGCCACCTGCAAAATTCTTATTGTGCGACAGGGTTACAAACGGTCTGTCCGGCTTCGGTAGTTGCCAGTTCAGTACCTGCCGGGCAGCTCGGCGTGCCGAACTTGTCATACTCAGGTGTGATGTAGACTGGTGTAGGCTCTTCTTGCTGCGAGCATGCAGCCAGAATCAGGGCAATTGCGCTAACGGCAGCGAATTTAATTTTCATGTCCGTCGTTCCTCTATCAATTTTCTAGTATTGCCCTGAAATTCGGGGCTGTCCTAAAACTACGCCCTTCAAGGGTTTTTTGCAACAAAATCAATCACGAAAATGTGAAAGCGGCAAAACCATGCTGTCTGGTCGGCATGGATGGTCACCCCTACAGTTTTGCCAAAAGCGCCCTACAGTTGGGAAACACCTTTCGCAAACCACGGAGTAGCCATATGTCAAAAGCGCCAATTATCGCACAAAAAGCCCCATATCCTGTCGAGGTAACCGAGGGTAAAACCTATTTCTGGTGTGCGTGCGGCCAATCCAAGCGGCAGCCGTTTTGCGATGGCTCACACAAGGATACAGGCATCGAGCCAGTGAAATTCAACGCGGACGCAAGCAAGAAAGTGTTTTTCTGCGGCTGCAAACACAGCGCAAATCCGCCGCTGTGCGACGGTTCACACTCCAAGCTCTGACTACTTTTTCAGGGAGTTGAGTATATCAGCGTTGGCGCAGAACTTCGGCGCCGACTTTGCTGTGGTCTGACGTTCTGCCAGCCACGCCATGCACCGCTCACTGCACTGAGATGCGCGGCAGCGGGTGACCATTTCGGCGTACAAAGTGGGGGAGATCTGTTTGTCTGCGATCGCCTCGGTCAGTGACACGTCAAGACTTCTGGCCACGGACCGGGTCAGCCAGAAGTGCTTTTCAATGTCGCCCAGAACATCCTGCATCGTCAGCTACCCTTCGACTGCTGCGCCTTTAGTACCTCAAATCGCTTGTGATTGGGACATGTATTGGGGGGCTGTACTACACTGTCAGCTTTATCCAGCCAATCGGGACACTTGGCGGCCCACGTGCACCCCTGACAAGAGCGCACCATCTTGGCCCAGTCCTGCTGGGACAGCCGCCCCTGCCGGTGTGCGGCAACGACATCCGTGCCGGTTGCCTGTCCCATGCGCAGAACAAGACGCAGATGAGTCATAATGTGACCCAACCTTTGAATCACTTGTTCGCTTCTGGGATCAACTTGGCGAATAAGTCAGAGTTCCGACAATATTCTGGCGTCTTTTCCAGCCCCTCGGACCGCTCCATCAGGCTTTCGCAATGATCCGGGTTTGGGCACCCACTGCATCGAAGAACAGATTCCGAAATCTGGTCGATCGAGATTTCGCCGCCAAGCGCGGCTGCTTCCAGATCAACACCGATTTTCGTCGCCATGTTGTCTACCAAACCGGCGTGCCGCCTAAGCGTTTCTCGGCTGCGCATTCGACATCCTTTCCCTGACACGTGTAGGTCAGGATAGCCGATGCCGAACCGCAGACCTTTGACTCAGGTCAAGAGGGCGACGCGATATGATCGAGATAGGCGCGCGTGGCGTCCTGCACGCGACGAAAGCGGTCTCCGCCCAGTTTCTTGCCGCCATACCAGCGCGTGACGATGATCACATGACCTTCCAGTTCGGCACGCTCCATCATCCGCAGAATCACCATACCCGCACCACTTTCGCCATCGTCGGCCTTTAGTGCGCCGGTGGGCAGAACTGCGGCCCAAGTGTTGTGGGTGGCCTTGGCATAGCTCTTGTCAGATTTCAGCTCTTGCAGGACGGCGTCCACATCATCGCGCGTAGCCACAGGCGCGCCGGACACAGCGTATTTCGATCCGCGATCCGTCAGGATCACGCCCATGCATTCAATTGCGGTCATTGCGAAAGCCCAAGCTGTCTTGCGGTTTCCACAACGATCTGAACACGTTGCTCGTTGGGTGGATGTGTTCCCAGAAAACTGTCATCCGGGTCAGGCAAGCGGTCAAAATACTTGGCACCTATCAAAGGGTTGTACCCGGCCTTATACGTTATGACCGTGCCCAATTGATCTGCTTCCAGCTCGAAATCCTTGATGTAAACCTGTGCACCCACCTGAGCTCCCAATTTCTGAGCCTTTTCAACTCCGGCCCCGTCTGCCCCACCTAATCTGGCCAGTTCGCCAAAAATCTCGGCACTTTCCCGGGCGTTTACGGTTTGGCGCGGAATATGTCTTAGGATGTGATGCGCGGCCTCATGCCCCATGACAAAAGCCAATTCATCAGCGTTTTGCGCAGATTCGATCATGGAACGGGTAAAGATGATGACCGGTTGATTGTCTTCGTCCAGCGTCTGAAAAGCATTGGCCGGGGCCCGCGGGTTCAGATCAACCACAATCGTGAAATCGCAATTGGAGACATTCCCACGCCTGAGGCATTCTGATCTGGCCTGTTGCCCAATCTGTCGGCTGATCTCCTGAAAGGTCGCAGCCTCAACTTGAAAATCGTCCCTGTCCTGTTGCCACTCTTCCGCTGGCTGAACGCGTAAAGTGTCGGCAACGCAGGCCGTCAGCATCAGGGGAAGCAACAGTAAAGTCAGACGGCGCATGGATCATCCTTTGAAACGGTCATGCCGTTTTTCGGACCATAGCGCGGGACGTGAGGGACCGCCACAGCCTGAATGCGATTGAACGGGTTGCAATGCGGTTCGCCGCCCTTCACTGTTGGATCATGTTTTCGATTGAGCATGAATTCGACTCGACGGTGATCACTCTGGTGGACGAAGGCGCAAAGCCTCTGCAAGAGGATGTGGTCATCAATAATTTCGCTGAATGCGTGACGCTAGAGCAATTGGACCCGCGCACGGACAAGGTACAGAAGATTACTTTGTCCCCAGAACAGGTCCGGGATCTGGCGGCGGCGTTGGACTTACCCGAAGGGGTCTATCAAATCCACGAAACACCAGGTCAGGGTTCGTAGACAAATACCTTGTCCCGCGCCGCATGCCCGCGCGCCAGCAAAAATTGGGACGGCGCAACCCCCAACGCAGACGCATGAATGCGGCTCACCGCCTGATTTGCTTTGCCATTCTCAGGAAAAGCTGTGACGTGAATGCGGATGGACCCATTTTCAAACGTCATTCGGTCCGACGTAGATTTGGGGATGACTTTAGCCTCGAACCTAGCACCCGGCTTGGCCAGTCGGGTTAAGTCCGGCAAGGCGCGCGGTTTTGGTCTGGCCATTCCATCCTCCAATTCGCGAACATTCTTGCACGACCGGTAATTGAATGAAATTGATCTGGGAAACCAAGCCGGTTCCACTTGAAACCCGCCAGGTGTTCGACCAGATAGACACTGCCCATGTAAAGGAAGTTAACATATGTCCTTGAAAAATCCGGCCGCCTTGGAGTTTCTACAATCGCGCCGGTCCCGGCCTGCCAAAACTCTGAGCGCCCCTGCCCCGACCCGTGAACAGTTGCAGCCGCTTTTGACCGCCGCCGCGCGCTGCCCGGATCACGGCAAGCTGGAGCCATGGCGATTCATCGTGATCGAGAAGGGAGCAATGCCGCGATTGTCCAAGCTGACGCACGACCGGGGCGTGGCCTTGGGCAAGTCACCCGAGGACATCATTAAGGCGCGCAGCCAGTTCGAATTGGGCCATCTGGCGGTTGCCGTGATCGAGGTACAGAAGCCTTCAGAAAAAATTCCGGCGATTGAACAAACCTATTCGGCGGGTGCCGTGTGTCTGGGGCTTTTGAACGCCGCACTTGCGTCGGGCTGGGGGGCAAACTGGCTGTCGGGCTGGCAAACCCATGATCCGGATTTTTGCCGCGCCGCATTCGGGCTTGCAGATAATGAGCGCGTGGCGGGCCTGGTCCATATCGCAACCGAAGGTGTTGCCCCGCCTGAACGCCCCCGCCCTGATGTTGAGGCGCTGACAGAATGGGTTTCAGAATGATGATCCTGAACTCTTTTTTTGCGGCAATGGGTCAGATCGGAGACCCCAAGTTTCGCTCGGTCCTGTTTCGCGGTGTTGGTCTGACGATCGTCTTGCTGATTGCGGCCTGCGCAGCGGCGATCTGGCTGATCAACTGGTTGGCCAGTGGTGAGATTTCGTTGCCATGGATCGGGGCCGTCCCGTGGTTAAACGACCTGCTAAACTATTCGGGTATTTTTGTGGTTCTGGTTCTTCCGGTTTTCCTGATGATGCCGGTCGCCTCGGCCATTATCTCAATGTTTCTGGAAGAGGTCGCGCAGGCGGTCGAAGATAAACACTATCCGGCCCTGCCCTCTGTTCCCGGCATTCCGTTCAGCGAAGGGCTGCGCGATGCGATCAGCTTTATGGGCGTGCTGATTGTTGCCAACCTTCTGGCGCTGATCCTTTACGCCATCTTCACGCCGTTGGCCCCGTTTATCTTTTGGGCCATGAACGGGTTCTTGCTGGGGCGTGAATACTTCACTCTGGCCGCCATGCGCCGGATTGGGCGCGACGGCGCGCGCAAATTGCGCGCAAAACACTCGGCTACGATTTGGATGGCGGGGACGCTGATGGCGATCCCCTTGTCAGTACCGCTGGTGAACCTGGTGATCCCGATTATCGGAGCCGCCACATTCACCCATATCTATCACAAGCTGTCTACCTGAGGATCAGTTGCGCGGCTCCAACTGGTTCAACCAATCAAAGTCGCGCACCGAGATTACGCCTGAGATGATGATCCCCGCGATGATCGCCCAGAGCACCACCGAGACACCGGTGGTGATCCACAGCTTTTTCTTCATGTGATGCACTTCCGGGGCACCCGCGTGTGTGCCCGGAACGATCTCACCGAGATCGCCCTGCGTCTTGATGCGGACCGGCAGCACGACCAACAGCGTCATGAACCAGATAACGGCGAACAGAACCAGTGCAGCAGTGATCGTCATGACAGCCTCGCTTGGGTTAGACCTGTTCTAGTTCGACCAGACAGCCGTTAAAGTCCTTGGGGTGCAGAAACAGCACCGGCTTGCCATGCGCACCAATCTTGGGCTCACCCGAGCCCAGTACCCGCGCGCCGGTTTCCTTCAGGTGGTCGCGCGCGGCGATGATATCTTCAACCTCATAGCAGACATGGTGGATGCCGCCTGCGGGGTTCTTTTCCAGAAACCCGTTGATCGGGCTGTCTTCGCCCAATGGGTAAAGAAGTTCGATCTTGGTGTTTGGCAGCTCGATGAACACGACCGTTACACCGTGATCGGGTTCGTCCTGCGGTGCGCCAACTTTGGCCCCCAGTGCGGCGCGATACTGTTCGGACGCGGCCTCAAGGTCCGGTACGGCAATGGCGACGTGGTTCAGGCGACCAATCATGGAATTCTCCTATGTTCTGCGTTGCAGCGGTTTATGAGGGCAGTTCGGCCAAAGAACAAGTGCGCCAAATTGCCGTTAACGTGGTGTTAGCCAGAAGTTCCTAGCGTGAGGCATCTGCTGATTAGGAGTTCTGCCATGGACGATTCGAGCCACCTTGCCTCTCCCGCGCAGCCGACCGCCACGCGGCCTCTGCTGGGTCAAACAATCCTGGTTGTCGAGGACAGCCGTTACGCCTGCGACGCTATCCGGCAGATGTGCCTGCATTCCGGCGCGCGTATTCGTCGGGCGGATTGTCTGAAGTCGGCCAGACGGCACCTGCAAATCTACCGGCCGTCCGTCATCCTTGTGGACATGGGGCTACCCGACGGGTCCGGGGCCGAGTTGATTGCCGAACTGGTAGAAGCGACCCCGCGCATCGGTGCCATTCTGGGAATGTCGGGGGATGATCGCACCCAAAGCACAGCATTGGAAGCGGGCGCTGACGGCTTTTTGGCAAAGCCGCTAAAGTCGCTAGCTTATTTCAAAACCTCGATTTTGGAACGCTTACCGCGAGACCGCCGCCCAAACAGCCTCCACGCCGTTCGGGATGAGGTGATCATCCCGGACCCGATGGCCTATCAGGATGACATGGCCCATATCGCCGATGTCCTTGCTGGCCCGAACGATCACCGCACGCTGGATTATGCGGCTCAGTTCCTGCGCGGCGTCGCTCAGGACGCGGATGACGCGGTGCTTGCCGACGCAGCCCGGAAACTTGCCACATCCCGGGCCGAAGGAACCCCAGTCACCGCGTTGGCTGCGCAGGTGGCCGGGATCGTACAGTCCCGGCTTGAACAGCGTGAGGCGATCTGAATGGCCGTTGCCTATTTCGTGACAGCCACCGTCTTGTGTCTTTGGATGTACCTGCAAACACGCGCAGCAGCACGAAAGATAAGGCTGGCGCGGGACGAGCTGACCGACCCGGTCAAAAGGACCGGGCGGCTGTAGCAACAGTTCTATGGTAAGTTCGGACGTCAACCCGCCACACGGTCGGCGACGGGCTGCTTCTTATTCCTGAGGGATGATCCGCAGACCCAGTTCCATCAACTGATCCGACGTCGGGTCAGAGGGCGCGTCCATCATCAGGTCTTCGGCGCGCTGGTTCATCGGGAACATCATAACCTCGCGGATGTTGGCCTCATCTGCCAGCAGCATCACGATCCGGTCGATGCCCGCAGCACAACCACCGTGCGGCGGCGCGCCATAGTGGAACGCATTGAACAGCGCACCAAAGCGGGATTTCACTTCATCCGCGCCATAGCCAGCCAGTTCAAAGGCTTTCAGCATGATCTCGGGCTTGTGATTCCGGATCGCGCCCGAGACCAGCTCGTACCCGTTACAGGCCAGATCGTATTGATACCCGCGCACGTCCAGAGGGTTGCCGTTCAGCGCTTCCATCCCGCCCTGCGGCATCGAGAACGGGTTGTGTTCAAAGTCTATCACGCCGGTTTCTTCGTCCTGCTCATAGATCGGGAAATCGACGATCCAGGCAAAGGCAAAGCGGTCCTTTTCGGTGAGGCCAAGTTCGTCGCCAATCACATCACGGGCCTTGCCTGCAACCTTTTCAAAGGCTTTCGGCTTGCCGCCGAGGAAGAATGCTGCATCGCCGACGCCCAGACCCAGTTGCTGACGGATCGCTTCGGTGCGTTCGGGGCCGATGTTCTTGGCCAGAGGGCCAGCGGCCTCCATCCCTTCGCCCTGATCGCGCCAGAAGATGTAACCCATCCCCGGCAAGCCCTCTTTCTGGGCAAAGGCGTTCATACGGTCACAGAACTTGCGGCTACCGCCAGTCGGCGCTGGGATGGCGCGAATTTCGGTGCCCTCCTGCTCCAACAGCTTTGCGAAAATCGCAAAGCCAGACCCGCGGAAGTGGTCGGAGACCACTTGCATTTTAATCGGGTTCCGCAGGTCGGGCTTATCGCTGCCATACCACAGCGCCGCGTCCTTGTAGGAGATCTGCGGCCACTCCTGATCGACCTTGCGGCCACCGCTGAATTCCTCGAACACGCCTGTCAGCACGGGCTGGATTGTATCGAACACGTCCTGCTGCTCGACAAACGACATCTCAAGGTCAAGCTGGTAGAAATCGGTGGGCGACCGGTCGGCGCGCGGGTCTTCATCGCGGAAACAGGGCGCGATCTGGAAATATTTGTCGAAGCCCGACACCATGATCAGCTGTTTGAATTGCTGCGGTGCCTGCGGCAGCGCATAGAACTTGCCCGGATGCAGGCGCGAGGGTACCAAAAAGTCACGCGCGCCTTCGGGCGACGAGGCGGTGATGATCGGCGTCTGATATTCACGGAAACCCTGATCCCACATGCGGCGGCGCATCGAGGCCACAACGTCCGAGCGCAGGGTCATGTTCTGCTGCATCGCCTCGCGGCGCAGGTCCAGATAGCGATAGCGCAGGCGGGTTTCCTCGGGGTATTCCTGATCGCCGAACACCATCAGCGGCAGTTCGTCGGCAGCACCCAGCACTTCCAACTCGCGCACGTAAACCTCGATCTCACCCGTGGGCAGTTTCGGGTTCACCAGATCGGCGTCGCGCGCTTTGACGGTGCCGTCGATGCGGATACACCATTCCGAGCGGACCTTTTCCAACTCGGCAAAAGCAGCGCTGTCACCATCGCATAGAACCTGCGTTACGCCGAAATGGTCGCGCAGGTCGATAAACAGCACGCCGCCGTGATCTCGGACACGATGCACCCAACCGGATAGGCGGACAGTTTCACCGACATTGGCGGCGGTCAGAGCGGCGCAGGTGTGGCTGCGATAGGCGTGCATGGATCATATCCCTTCGGGCGCAGAATTCGTCGCGCCGATACACCCTGTCAGGCTTGGAAAGTCAAGGCGGGTCAGCCCGTCAAAACGGCCTTTGCACGTTGCCCGAGTAGAAATAGATGCCCAGACCCGCCGCAAAGATGATGTTCCCCGCAATCGCGTGCAACAGCACCGCGTAGTAAAACGAGCCGCGCTTGCGATAGGCCCATGTGAACAGCAGCCCGCCGCCAAAGGTCATGATGGCAACGATCCAGCTCCAATACATAAGGTGAGCCAGTGAAAACAGGGACGCATTCAGCAGGTAAAAGGCACGGCCATCCGGCAGGATCGCGTGGTAACGGCGGCAAAACAGAACGCGAAACAGCAATTCCTGTGGCAATGCCGAGACCACTGGATAGAAGGTCCAGATGACGATCAGAAACTCGGGCCGGTTGCGTAGCAGAAAGAATGCGGCGTCGGGCCTTGTGGCCATTACAAGGGCGCTGCAAAACAGCGTCATCGCGACGGCAAAAACTGCCACTTCGCCCCAGGACCAGTTTCGCCAGTTATACCGCAGCTCAGCCCAGGCGAAACCCGGCGTGAAATGCAGCAATACGATGCCTAGCCCCGTAAAGCCAAACAGGGACGGGAACATCCAGTTGGGCGGGAAAAACACCGCGATCAACACCGGTACAGCAATGAAGAATAGCCCAAATTCCAATCGCAACCGCATGTGCGGTGCCGCGCTGTTGGCCCAATCAATTTGTTTGCTCACGGTTATGCCAACTCCGCCCGGATCAGACCACGCAACGAATTGCCCATATAGAATTTTGTTGCGTTTTTCAGGTCGGTCAAGGTCAGGGTGGCTTCGGTAACCTGTTTATTACCAAGCAATTCTTCGCGCAGGATGCCCGGCAGCACGCCACTGGACAGTGCGGGCGTCAGGCGACGGCCGTCGGGCATATCGACAAACAGGTTGGTGATAGTGCCTTCACACAGCTCGTCACGTTCGTTCAGGAAGAGCAGTTCATCGACCCCGTTGGGCAAGGCCGCGCGGGCGGCGTCGTAAACCACGCGCTGTGTGGTTTTGTGCTGCAACCAGATATCGGACGCGCACAAACGAGGCTCGGCAACCGCTACCTCCCAAACAGATGGATTGTCGGCCAGTGCACCGGTGGTCACCTCCAACTGCCCGTCTGCAGCCAGATTTAACCTGCAGCGCAGCGGGGACGCGCCTACAACCGTATCAAGTGTTTCAACTGCCAGCCCACCGTCGAATGGAATACCAAAAGCGCCGGCCGATCGCGCCATACGGGCCAAATGGCGATCCCGTCGCACAAACCCTTGCCCCGGCCGGAAGGCCAGCGTTTCGATTAAGCGGAAGTCAGGGTCATCTGGCGGGCGAAGCGGGCTTTCCATAGCGCCTCCTCATATTCTGACGGGGCGGTGCTGTCCCAGACGACACCGCCACCCACGTTTAAGGTCGCTTTGCCATCCTCGACCATCAACGTGCGGATTGCCACGTTGAATTCCGAACGCCCATCCGGCGCGGCCCAGCCAATCGCGCCGCAATAGATATCGCGCGGCCAAGGCTCGAGGTCAGACAGAATCTCCATCGCGCGGATCTTGGGCGCGCCGGTGATCGAGCCGCAGGGGAACAGAGCCATCAAGATATCCGACAACTCTGCCCCGAGATGCAGTTGCGCCTGCACGAGTGAGATCATCTGATGCACAGTCGCGTAGGTTTCGACCTTGAACAATTCGGGCACCTTGACCGAACCGGGCATCGCCACGCGGCTGATATCGTTGCGCAGCAAGTCGACGATCATCAGGTTTTCGGCACGGTTCTTGTCGTCACGCGATAGGAAATCACGACGGAAGGCATCTTCCGCCATATCTTCGCTTCGCGGCTGGGTACCTTTCATCGGCCGGGTCTCGATCATCCGATCGGCATCCGTTCGAAAGAACAATTCGGGTGAGCGGCTAAGCAAGTCGGGCAAGCCGTCCTGCTGCACAAGCGCGCCATGGCCCACAGACTGCCCCTCGGTCAGCGCAGCATATACGTCGGCGCTGTCGCCCTCGACCGTCAAATCAATCGGAAAGGTCAGGTTGGCCTGATAGATGTCGCCTGCGCCGATAGCATCGTGCACCTGTTGGAACGCGCGCGTGTATCGTGCCTCGTCCCAGCGTGGTTCAAACCCTGTCATTCCGCCCCGGTTGGCGGGCAGATCGGTAGAGCGCGGTGTGTCATACACCCCGAAACACAGCAGCGGCAAACGTCGAGCTTGGGGCATCCGGTCCGCAAGGCGCGGCTCTAGCGCATAGCCCAGTTCGTAACTGGCATAGCCTGCCAGCCACGCCCCACCCATGCGCGCGCCATCCAGCGCCGCCAAAGCCTGGGGCACCTCGTCCGCAGTATCAGCGCGGATCACGTCTGTTGGCCGGTCGAACGTTGTCCCCTGCCCGGCCGGGCCCTGATCAAAACGAATACGCAAGTGCATCCTCATTTGCCGTGCTGCGCGGTATAGAGAATACGGCGCTAAGGGAAAGAGGGGAAAGCGGCAATTTTGCCCCCGTTTCCGATACCCCTTGAACCTTTTCGCGCGGTCCCTATAACGCAGGACAATTTGGGCGCTCGGGGGGTGCCCTGACTCGCGAACAATCGAAGGAGCATGGCCATGCCCAAAAGAACCGACATCCAGTCGATCATGATCATCGGGGCCGGCCCCATTGTTATTGGTCAGGCCTGCGAATTCGACTATTCCGGTGCGCAAGCGTGTAAAGCGCTGCGGGAAGAAGGGTACCGGGTTATTCTGGTGAACTCAAACCCGGCCACGATCATGACCGATCCCGGGCTAGCGGATGCGACTTACATTGAGCCGATCACCCCCGAAGTTGTCGCCAAGATCATCGAGAAAGAGCGCCCTGACGCGCTGCTGCCTACCATGGGCGGGCAGACCGGGCTGAACACCTCGCTGGCGCTGGAAGAGATGGGCGTGCTGGACAAATTCGGCGTCGAGATGATCGGCGCAAAACGCGACGCCATCGAGATGGCCGAAGACCGCGCCCTGTTCCGCGAGGCGATGGACCGGCTGGGCATCGAAAACCCCAAGGCCGAGATTGTCACCGCCCCCAAAGATGCGGATGGCAAGAAAGACCTTGAGGCTGGTGTTGCGCTGGCACTGGAAACGCTGGAAACGGTTGGTCTGCCCGCCATCATTCGCCCGGCTTTTACACTGGGCGGCACTGGCGGCGGCGTAGCTTATAACCGCGAGGATTACATTCATATCTGCCGTACAGGCATGGATGCGTCCCCCGTGGGTCAAATCCTGATCGACGAAAGCCTGCTGGGCTGGAAAGAATATGAGATGGAGGTGGTGCGCGACACTGCCGACAACGCCATCATCGTGTGTTCCATCGAAAACGTCGACCCGATGGGTGTGCATACGGGTGACTCGATCACCGTGGCCCCGGCGCTGACGCTGACTGACAAAGAATACCAGATCATGCGCAACCACTCGATTGCCGTGCTGCGCGAGATCGGGGTTGAGACCGGCGGATCGAACGTGCAATGGGCGATCAACCCCGTCGATGGCCGCATGGTTGTGATCGAGATGAACCCCCGTGTGTCTCGCTCGTCCGCGCTGGCCTCCAAGGCGACCGGCTTCCCGATTGCCAAGATCGCGGCCAAGCTGGCCGTGGGCTATACTCTGGATGAGTTGGACAACGACATCACCAAGGTCACGCCCGCCTCGTTCGAGCCGACCATTGACTATGTCGTGACAAAAATCCCGAAATTCGCGTTCGAGAAATTTCCCGGCTCGGAACCCTACCTGACCACCGCAATGAAATCGGTGGGTGAGGCGATGTCCATCGGCCGCACGATCCACGAATCGATGCAAAAGGCGCTGGCCTCGATGGAATCGGGCCTGACCGGGTTTGATGAAATTGAAATCCCCGGCCTGAACGTGGATCTGTGGGACGAAGCGGACGACAAGGCCGCCGTCATCAAGGCTATCAGCCAGCAGACACCCGACCGCCTGCGCGCCATCGCGCAGGCGATGCGTCATGGTTTGACCGATGATGAAATCTTCGGTGTCACCAAGTTTGACCCGTGGTTCCTGGCCCGCATCCGCGAGATCATCGACGCCGAGCGTCAGGTCCGCGCGGATGGCCTACCGGTGACCGAAGATGGCATCCGCAAGCTGAAAATGCTGGGCTTCACCGACGCGCGTTTGGGCAACCTGACTGGTCGGGATGAGGATAACGTCCGCCGCGCCCGCCGTAATCTGGGCGTCAACGCTGTGTTCAAACGCATCGACACCTGTGCCGCCGAGTTCGAGGCGCAAACGCCTTATATGTACTCGACCTACGAGGCCCCGATGATGGGCGAGGTCGAATGTGAGGCACGCCCGAGTGACCGAAAAAAGGTTGTCATCCTCGGCGGTGGCCCCAACCGGATCGGTCAGGGGATCGAGTTTGATTATTGCTGCTGCCACGCGTGTTTCGCGCTAACCGAGCAGGGCTATGAAACCATCATGGTCAACTGCAACCCCGAGACAGTTTCTACCGACTATGACACCTCGGACCGCCTGTATTTCGAGCCGCTGACCTTTGAACACGTCATGGAAATCCTGACGAAAGAGCAGGAAAACGGCACGCTGCACGGCGTCATCGTTCAGTTCGGCGGTCAAACGCCGCTGAAACTTGCCAACGCGCTTGAGGCCGAAGGCATTCCGATCCTCGGTACGACGCCGGATGCGATTGACCTCGCTGAAGACCGCGAACGGTTCCAGGCGCTGGTCAACGATCTGGGTCTGAAACAGCCCAAGAACGGCATTGCCTCGACCGACGAACAGGCGTTGGAGATCGCGGACGAAATCGGTTTCCCGCTGGTGATCCGCCCCTCTTACGTTCTGGGTGGTCGCGCGATGGAAATCGTGCGCGATATGGAGCAGCTTAAGCGCTATATCAACGAGGCCGTTGTGGTCTCGGGCGACAGCCCCGTTCTGCTGGACAGCTATCTGGCGGGTGCGGTTGAGCTGGACGTCGATGCGCTGTGTGATGGCACCGACGTGCACGTTGCGGGCATCATGCAGCATATCGAGGAAGCGGGCGTGCATTCGGGCGACTCGGCCTGTTCGCTGCCGCCCTACTCGCTGTCCAAGGATATCCTCGACCAGATCAAGGGTCAGGCGTTCAAACTGGCCAAGGCGCTGAACGTCGTCGGCCTGATGAACGTGCAGTTCGCGATCAAGGACGGCGAGATCTACCTGATCGAAGTGAACCCTCGCGCCTCGCGCACCGTGCCATTCGTCGCCAAAGCCACCGACAGCGCGATTGCGTCGATCGCCGCGCGCATCATGGCTGGTGAAAAACTGGCAAGCTTCCCGATGCGCCCGGCGTACAAAGAGGGTCAGGACACCAAGATTGCGGACCAGATGACACTGGCCGACCCGGACATGCCGTGGTTCTCGGTGAAAGAGGCAGTGCTGCCCTTCGCCCGCTTCCCCGGCGTCGATACGATCCTTGGCCCCGAAATGCGATCGACTGGTGAGGTTATGGGCTGGGACCGCGACTTCCCGCGCGCCTTCCTCAAGGCGCAGATGGGGGCCGGTATGGTGCTGCCGTCCGAGGGCCGGGCATTTATCTCGATCAAGGATGCCGACAAGACGCCCGCAATGCTTGAGGCAGCGCAGGTACTGACCGAACAGGGCTTCTCGCTGGTCGCAACCCGCGGCACGCAGTCATGGCTGGCAGAACAGGGCGTGGCCTGCGACGTGGTCAATAAGGTCTATGAAGGTCGCCCCGACGTGGCGGACATGCTGAAAGACGGTCAGGTGCAGTTGCTGATGAACACCACCGAAGGCGCGCAGGCGGTCGAAGACAGCAAGTCTATCCGCTCCATCGCGCTCTATGACAAGATCCCCTATTTCACCACAGCGGCCGCCAGCCATGCAGCAGCTTTGGCAATCAAGGCGCAGGCCGAAGGCGATGTCGAGGTCAAATCGCTGCAAGGCTGACCCCGCCACCCCGCACCAGAATAAAGCAAAACCCCCGGTCAGTGACCGGGGGTTTTTCGTTCAAACAACAGGCTGCGGCGCTGATTTCCGCCGGTACTCAGGCAGGAAGAACACCATATAGAACACCGGAGCCGCCACCATGGTCAGGATCGTGGCAAAGGCCAGCCCCCCCATGATCGTCACCGCCATCGACTTGAAGAACGCATCCGTCAACAGCGGCGCCATCCCCAGAATGGTAGTAATCGCCGCCAGCATCACCGGCCGCAGACGCGAGACCGAAGCTTCGATGATCGACTCGCGCAGCCCCTTGCCGGTTTCGCGCACAAGGTCGATTTCCTCGACCAGAACGATCCCGTTCTTGATCAACATACCCGACAGGCTGAGCAGCCCCAGAAGG
This sequence comes from Ruegeria sp. HKCCD7221, assembly GCF_013031225.1. Taxonomy (NCBI): domain Bacteria; kingdom Pseudomonadati; phylum Pseudomonadota; class Alphaproteobacteria; order Rhodobacterales; family Roseobacteraceae; genus Ruegeria; species Ruegeria sp. HKCCD7221. The sequence goes on along the minus strand of NZ_WPZE01000001.1, from coordinate 28,661 downwards.
GCGGTAAAGGTGAAGGGCAGACCGGTTCCCAACAGGCCGATGACAACACCGTTGACCGACATGGGCACAAGCAACCAGATTATGATCGGCTGACGAATGGCGTTGAATATGAGAACCGAGATCAAGATCATGATCAACAGGCTCAAAGGCAACTGACGGCCAAGGCTTTCATTCGCGTCACCCGCATTCTCAAACTCACCGCCCCATTCCATGCGATATCCTGGCGGAAGGTCCATAGATTCTATGGCGCTTCGCACTTCCGAATGCACTTGTGCCGCCGTCAGGTCAGACGGAATATCCGCCCCTACCGTGATGGTCAGCACCCTGTCGCGTCTATGCACCAGTGTGTTCAGGGCTTTGTACTCAAACCCATCAACCATTTGCTCGATGGGAACGAACTTTTCGGACTGATCCGAGAATACGACCTGATCAACGATTGAATAATCCCCGTCGGCTGGTCGCCGCAGAATAATGGGGATCAGGCGATCGCGTTCGCGCAACATGCCGCCAGATATCCCATCCGTCGAGAATTGCAGCGTGGCGGCAATATCCTCTCGCGTGACCCCTGCTGTCTGCGCCCGTTCGGTTGCATAGATCGGCTGCACCGCCAGTTCTTTCTCGCGCCAGTCGTGGTGCACATTCAGGACGTTGTCCGACGCTTCTCGCATCAGCAAGACGGCCTCATCCGCAAGCTGCCGCAATACGGCCGGATCACTGCCCGAGAAGCGCGCCTGAATGGGATCTCCTCCACCGGGACCGAATACCAGACGCCGGGTCCGGAATTCACCCTCGGGGAACTGGGCCGTTCCGAAGGTTTCGAGTTCCGCCTGCAGCGGCGGAATGTCGTCCAGCGTTTTTGTACGGATGATCAGATGACCGTAGCTGGGATTAGGCTTTTCCGCTGAATAGGTCAGCAGGAATCGGGTCGCGCCCTGCCCGACAAAAGTCGTGACCGAGACCACGCCTTCCCGTTCGGCCAGCCAGTCTTCGAAGACAGCCATGTCCTGCGCAGTGCGCGAGATTGGCGTGCCCTGAGGCAATTTGTAATGAACGAAGAATAGTGGCGTGTTCGAGTCGGGAAAGAACTGCTGTTTGACCAGGCCGAAGCCCGCATAACAGGCAACGGTCACCCCGATCAATCCAGCGATCACCAGCCAGCGGAACCGCAGCGCCCAGCGCAGGATAGCGCCGTAGAAACGGAACATGATCCCGCCATAAGCATCCACCGCACCCTCTTTGCCCTGCTTGAAAAAGTAGTGGCCCAGCAGCGGCGTTACGGTCAGCGCCAACACCCAGCTCAGCAGTAGCGAGATGCCGATCACGGCAAACAGCGAGAACAGGAATTCGCCCGTCGCATCAGGGCTGAGGCCGATACCGGCAAAGGCCATGATACCAATGATCGTCGCGCCCAACAGCGGGATCTGTGTCTTAGAGGCAGCCTCGTCCGCAGCATCGCGTGAGTTCTTACCCCGCAACATCGCGATCTGCATACCCTCTGCGACCACGATGGCATTGTCCACCAACATCCCCATGGCAATGATCAGTGCGCCAAGCGAAATCCTCTCCATCTCGATCGAAAAAATCGACATGAACAAAAGCGTCCCGACAACCGTCAGCAATAAGGTCGAACCGACGACAATCGCCGCACGCCAACCCATAAACAGGGCCAGCACTGCAACCACGATGGTCACAGAAAGCGCAAGGTTCACGAGAAAGTCGTTCGAGGCTTGTTCAACCACGACATGCTGCTGATAGATCGGCTGGATTTCGACGCCGAAGGGTACCTGAGAATCCAGCTCGGCGAACTTGGCGTCGGCCCGCTTGCCGACCTCGACAATATTCTCCGACGACAGGCCAGCAATGCCCAGCGTAAAGGCCTCGGCTCCGTCAAAGCGGATGATGACATCAGGATCAGTTTGACGTCCACGATATACGTCGGACATGTCGAACAGATTGATCACCTGCCCCTGTGACCCCACCGACAGCCCGGCGATGGCCGAAACGCTGTCAGACCCTTCTGCTGTCAGAATAGTCGTGCGCTCGTCCTCTGACCGCACGGACCCCGATGCGTTGACCGAATCCGCGTTGGCGATTGCTTCGTTGACCGCCTGAATAGGAACATTCTGGTTCACCGTGATCGCCAGATCGGGTTCGACGAAAATAGCCTCTTCCGGCAGCCCCATCACCTCAACATCGGCCACGCCTTCTACTGTTAGCAATTCGCGCCGTAAAAATGTTGAAAGCTCGTGCTTTTCCGCGTCTGAGAATCCATCCGCAGTCACGGCATAGAACAAACCGAACACATCTCCAAAACCGTCGTTGACCAACGGTTGCCCAACACCCGGGGGAAGATGGCGGGCGGCATCGCGCATTTTGGCACGCAGTTTGGTCCAGACCTCGGGCAATTCGGTGCCGTCATAGGTGGATTTGATCTCAACCTCGATCAGCGAAAATCCGGGCTGGTTGATTGAGGTGATAGTGTCGACCTCGCCCATCTGCTGAATGGCGGATTCCAACGGCTCAGATACTTCCAGCGCCACCTGTTCAGCCGTGGCACCGGGATATTGCGTCGAGATGACCGCGTTCTTGATTGTAAATGCAGGATCTTCAAGCCGACCAAGCGACAAGAATCCCCAAATACCGCCAAACAAGGCGATCAAGATGATCAGCCATGTGTAGATCGGGCGGTCGATGGAAGCGCGTGCGATGTTCATCCCTAGCCCCTCAGTTCGCAAATCCGACAAAGCGGCGCACCGCCTGCCCGTCGGTTAGGGCGCCGCCTCCGGCAACCACGATCTCATCGCCATTGTTCAGGCCCGTCAGAACACGAACATCACCTGATTCAGTGGGTTCGATCGTGACCGCAACCCGACGAACAGTGCCTTCATCTGCCCCGGCAGGTGAAAACACCATGATGCCCAGTTCCCCTTCCGCATCAGCGACAATGGCCGTCGACGGGACAATGATGCCAGTGCGCTGATCTTGCACCTGCACGTTTACCGTCACCGAAGAGCCGGGCAGAATCTGCAATCCTTCCGGCGGGGTAAGACCGAACTGGATGCGGAAAGTCTGCCCCACACTTGACGATTCCGCGTCAAACTCGCGAATCTGCAACAGGAAGACCTCGTCACTGACGGGGAACTTGGCGGTGATTTCGATGTCATCCTGCTGCCCCGAACGCTGGAACAGAATTTCAGGCACATCGACTTCGATCCGTAATTCGGACATGTCGTGAATGCGCACAATCGGAGTGCCCGCCGATACGGTGGTAAAGGACTCGACCGCCCGACTTGATACCAAAGCATCAAACGGCGCGGTCAAAGTGGCCTGTTCCAGATCGTACTGCGCATCGCGTACTGCAATTTCGGCAAGCTGCGCGGCGGTTTCCGCGTCATCCACCGCCACCTGACTAGCTGCTGTCCCCCGCAAGCGCGACAAACGAGCCAAAGTGCGATCTGCCTGATCCTTTTGCAGCACCGCGCGGTCATACCGACGCTGGAACGGTTCCTGATCCAATTGGGCGATCAACCCGTCCTTCGGGATAACGAAGCCCTGCGTCACGGGAAGCTCGACGATCTGCCCGGCCACCTGAAACGCCAGATCAACCGTCTGGCGCGCTGCCACCCGCCCGAAAAACTGACGCGAAAACCCAGGGCTTGTTTCCTTTGCAACCATGAGCTTAACCGGCTTTACAGCTTCCTGTGCCACCAAGGGGGCTGCCAGAACGCTCAGAGCAAGGCTTAGAACAGAGAAAAGCTTCATTTCGTCATTCCCTCGGGTATTCCCGTTTTTAAGATGTTTTCCCGGATTTTCCGGGCCAGCCGCGCAAACTCGGCGGTTTCGGCATCGTTCAATCCAGAGGCCCGGTTAAACAACGCACCGGCCTCGGCCAAAATTTCCTGGCGCATTTCCAGACCCTTGTCCGACAAAACCAACAGCCACGCCCGGCGATCCTCGGGATCGCGCTGACGCGTTAGGTATCCCGCCGCCTCAAGTGCGTCAGCCGTCGAGGTGATGGTTGAAGGAACCGTCAGCATATCCGCCGCCAAGATGCCCATACGTTTGGGTTGATCCAGCTTGATCAACATGTGGCATTCCTGCTGGCTTACCTCTACGTCGATGAGATCCAGGCTTTCCTGCAACTTCCAGTAGAGAGCATAGACCCCCATCATTGCCTGCATTTCAGGGCTAAGGCGCTTTACCAGCTCACTGTCGTCTAGGGTCATTAGTCGAATCCATTTCAGATTTCGTCCTCGCCATATACTTCGAAAAATGAAATATTCAACAAGTGAAGCTGATTAAATCCCCAACTTTGATATTCCCTTAGGTCAATCTACCTTGAACTAACCCCAAGTTGACTGCATTTTGGGCAAATTCGAGATATCCAGGGATGATCATGTACACGCCAGCTATCACCGGCACCGGTGTTTTCACGCCAGAGAATGTCATCACGAACGCCGAACTTGTCACCGCGTTCAATGCCTATGCCGACAAGATGAACGCCAAGAACGCAGACGCGATTGCCGCAGGCGAGATGGAGCCCATGCAACATTCGTCGGAAGAGTTCATCCTGAAAGCCTCTGGTATCGAAAACCGCTACGTGATGGACAAAAGCGGCGTTCTGGACCCTGACGTCATGCACCCCCTTCTGCGTCAGCGCAGCGATGACGAGCCGGGCATCATGACCGAGATGGCTGTAGACGCCTGCAAGAAAGCATTGGCACAGGCCGGGCGCACCGCAGAAGATGTCGATCTGGTCATATGCGCAGCTTCGAACCACGAGCGCGCCTATCCCGCGATCGCGATCGAGATTCAGCAAGCACTGGGCATAAACGGTTTTGGCTTTGACATGAACGTCGCCTGTTCTTCGGCGACGTTCGGCATTCAGGCCGCCGCCGACATGGTTCGGTCGGGGTCAGTCAAAAGCGCGCTGGTGGTGAACCCCGAGATTTGCACAGGACATTTGGAATGGCGAGATCGTGATTGTCACTTTATCTTTGGCGACGTCGCAACAGCGACCCTGATCGAACGGATCGAAGACGCGGGTAGCCCGCATTTCGAAATACTCTCGACACGTTGCGCGACCGAGTTTTCCAATAACATCCGAAACAACAACGGATTTCTGCGCCGCACCCGCCCCGCCGGACTTGAGGATCGCCGTGACATGCAGTTCATGCAGAACGGCCGAAAGGTGTTCAAAGAGGTCTTACCGATGGTCAGCAAGCACATCGCCGACCACATGGAATCCGAGGGCGTCAGCAGCGAAGACCTAAAGCGCCTGTGGTTGCATCAGGCGAACAAGACCATGAACGATTTCATCGGTAAGAAAGTGATGGGACGGCAACCGGCACCCGAGGAACAGCCCAACATTTTGCAGGACTACGCCAACACGTCTTCGGCTGGGTCGATCATCGCGTTTTCAAAATACTCCGATGATTTTGCAGAAGGCGAAGTCGGCCTGATCTGCTCATTCGGGGCGGGGTATTCAGTTGGGTCGGTGATTGTGAAGCGCCACGGATAAGGCACTCATCCTGGCAAACCGGACTCCCTGACTGAAAGCTTTGGATTGGCCCCGGCCCGACAGGGGCCGGTGGTGGCGTCAGCTCACGCTTTCTTCTTCTAGGTGCAGCTTCATTTCGATCAGAACCTGTTGCAGCAGGCTGGTTTCTTTCAGCAGCCGTTTTGCTTCGTTGACCGTAATGATGCCATCTTCAATCGCGGCTTGATACTCGGTCATCAGCATCGCAAAGCGCTGGCTCAACGCAATCACGTCAGAATTCACCCCGCCCGTGCGCGGTGTTTCACTGTTTCGTCCATCATAGGACAGCGTGATATTTTTCAGATCCGCCAAGGCCGAGGTGACGTGCGGAAAATTGGCAACTCCCTCCAGACGGGCAACGGCGTCGACGGGCATAAAGCGGTCGGCATGTTCAGCGTTGTCAGAATAATAACGCCCAAGCGTCGCCTTGGATTTTCCGGTAATCTCGCACGCTGCTTCGATTCCGACATCCTTAACCAACGCTTCGGTATGCTTTTTCAGATAAGCCCCAATATCCGCCATGCTCCACCCTCTGCTGCCTGCCTCCCCAGTGTATTCTTCGTTGCGGGGGAAAGGGAAAAGAAATTTCCCATAACCGAGTCATAATTCAAATGGCATATATTGGCTATCCCTCAGATATGCGGGGGTTTTGTGAGTGAGTGGCGGCAGTTCTTGCCGAGTACGAGTGATTGTGGGGTAATTTTTGAATGCCCTGCTTTGTTTAGGCCGCATGTTGGCCGACGACGTCGCTGTTGTTGTCGTTCGGGTATCCATCCCCATTGAGCCTATGCTCGGCCCTGACAGCAACAACGGCGGCGTCGCTTCTACTACGACATATGATGGCTTGTCCGCACCGTTCAGGCGTTTTAGACCCGGGACCATGGCAAAGCTGTACTTCAATTATTCTACAATGAACGCAGGCAAATCGACCGTCCTGTTGCAAGCCTCGCACAACTATCGCGAGCGGGGCATGGATACCTATTTGATGACCGCCGCGTTGGACGGACGTGCAGGTGTGGGCAAGATTGCATCCCGAATCGGGATATCGTCGGACGCCGACACGTTCACGGCCCAAGACGATGTTTTCGCAATGATCGAAGGGCGATTGGCGAAAGGTAAAGTCGCCTGCGTGTTTGTCGACGAAGCCCAATTTCTGACCGAAGATCAAGTTTGGCAACTGGCGCGCGCAGTAGACGACCTGAAAGTGCCGGTGCTGGCTTATGGGCTGCGCGTGGATTTTCAGGGCTGTCTATTTCCGGGCTCGGCTGCTTTGTTGGCGTTGGCTGACGAAATGCGCGAGGTCCGCACGATCTGCGAATGCGGGCGCAAGGCGACGATGGTGATTCGTCAGGACGAAAACGGAAACACCATCACCGAAGGCGCGCAGGTGCAGATTGGTGGGAACGAAACTTACGTCTCGCTATGTCGCAAACACTGGCGTGAGGCTGTGGGCACTTAGACCGGGTTCGGCAGTGGGCGTCCGTCGATAAAGGCGGCCACATTATCCAGGGCCATATTCCCCATATCGCTGCGCACTTCTTCGGTCGCGGTGCCCAGATGGGGCAACAGTGTCACGTTCTCCATGTCGCGTAGGGCTTGCGGGACCGCGGGCTCAAACTCATAGACGTCCAATCCCGCCCCTGCGATCTGGCCGGCACGCAGCGCGGCAATCAATGCAGATTCGTCCACGACTTCTCCGCGCGCGATATTGATCAGAACGGCCGACGGGTTCATAGCTTCTAGTATCTGCGCGTTGATCAGGTGACGGGTTTCCGCACCGCCAGGGACTGCCAGGATCAGGAAATCGACCCGAGCACCCAGCTCTTTCAGGTCAGGAACATATTCCGCGGGAAAGTCGATCTCTTTCTTGCTGCGGGATTGATAAAGGGCTTGCATTCCAAACCCGAAATGACACCGACGGGCGATAGCCTGACCGATGCGCCCCATACCAACGATCCCAACACGTTTGCCCGTCACGTGGTGGCCCAGCATCTGCGTCGGATGCCATCCCTGCCAAGTGCCAGCCCGGACCTGCCGTTCCCCTTCCCCCGCACGCCGGGCTGTAGAAAGCAGCAAGGTCATCGCTATGTCAGCGGTTGCATCCGTGACGGCGCCCGGTGTGTTCGTCACGGCAACGCCTGCGGCCCGCGCCGCATCCACGTCGATGTGATTATACCCAACCCCGAAATTTGCCAGCAATTTGCATCGGGGGTTGGGCACCAGTGCGAATACCTGTTCCGAAAAAAGATCGCCCAAAGTCGGGACCACCACATCGAATTCGGTCAACGCACGCAGCATCTCATCCCGCGTCATCGGTAATGTATCTTCGCGAAACTCGACATCAAACTCTGCCCGCGCGCGGGCTGTGACTGCTGCTGTCATAGGGCGGGCAACAAGTAGTCTCATCAGTGCATCCGCCCGCCAACAGGAACGTCACCATCAGGGCCGATCAGAACAATCTCGCCACTTTCATCAGGAAGACCCAACACAAGCACTTCGGACATAAAGCGACCTATTTGGCGCGGGGGGAAGTTCACCACAGCCATCACCTGTTTACCCACCAGCGTGGCCGGGTCGTAATGCGCGGTGATCTGGGCCGATGTCTTACGCTCACCAATTTCATCGCCGAAGTCGATCCACATCTTGATCGCAGGCTTGCGCGCCTCGGGGTACGATTCGGCACGAACGACTTTGCCGACGCGGATGTCGACCTTGAGGAAATCGTCAAATGAAATCTCATTCACGAGAAAGCTCCTTGGATCGGTCGGTAGCGGCTTTCACGGCACGGTGCAGCAGATCGGGGAAGCCTTCTTCTTCGTGCATCAACACCTCAAGCGCGGCCTGTGTCGTACCGTTGGGAGAGGTCACGTTGATCCGCAATTGCGAGGGGTCGTCATCGGAGGCCATCGCCAGCGCACCAGCCCCGGCCACAGTCGACTTAGCCAGTTTCATTGCCAGATCGTGCGGCAAGCCCTGCGCCTGACCCGCAGCGGCCAGCGTTTCGATCAAGTGAAAGACATAGGCCGGGCCTGAACCGCTAAGGCCCGTTACTGCGTCCATCTGAGATTCGCCATCCAACCGGACGGTGTCGCCAATGGCTGACAACAGGTCTTCGGCCAGTGCGACATCGTCATTCGATGCGACAAAATTCCCGATCAAAGCTGTGATCCCCTGTCGGATCGCTGCGGGTGTATTTGGCATCGCGCGCACGATCGGCGTGTCCGTGCCCAAAACGGCTTCGAAGGTGGCAATCGACGTCCCCGCCGCGACCGAGATAAACAGGCTGCTGCCGCCGCCCAGCGCCTTGATCGCAGGCAGGGCCTCGCCCATCATCTGCGGTTTGACAGCCACCAGCACCACAGCGGGGGCTTCGGGCAGCGGTGTGTTGATATTGACGCCCTGCGCCTTCAACCAGTCCGATGGATACGGGTCCACAACCCAGACCGATGACGCAGAAAGGCCATGCTCCAACCATCCAGCGAGCATGGCCGATCCCATCTTGCCGCAACCCAGAAGCACCAGCCCCTGTTCGGCGACGCGTGACATATCCATGATTGCCCCTCCCCCTTACTTGTCGGTTCGGGGCAAAGCTTTACGCGCGCCCGTAAGCCTCTGCAATGGCGACCTGCATCGCGTCTTCGGGATCGCGGTTGCCCCATGTGACCAACTGGATCGCGGGGTAATACCGCTCAGCGCTCAGAACGGCTGCGGTGATCATCGTGTCGATTTGTTCGGGGCTGGCCATCTGTCCGCCAGCAAGAACAAGACCGTAGCGATAAACCATCAGTTTCTGGTTGGCCCAATAGGTAAAGGCACCCGCCCAGCACTGATCATTCATCTTGTTCAGCAGTTCGTACAACTCGGACTCACGCTCGGACGGCGGGTCCATTTCAAACGAACACACCATGCGCAGGGTTTCGTCATAGTTCGACCAGGCCAGCGTGATTGAGTAGGTACGCCACTGCCCTTCGACAGCCATGGCGATCTGGTCATCCCCGATCCGGTCAAAGTCCCAGTCGTGGTGCTCAGCCAGGTGTTCAACAATATCTATTGGATGAAGATCTTCTTCGAGAAACTGCTCGGAAAGGGCCATAATGCCACCTCACTAATCTCTAGCATTTTGGGGCTGGCAGCGCCCCAGCGCTAGTTGCCTGCTCTACAAGCCGGGCTTCCCCCGTGGGCCTGTACTAAATATGGTGCGCTGCCAGTACCCGTCTGGCAACCCTATTTATTGGGGATAACAGCAATAAGTTGTGGACGAACGGTCACGGCGATCAAAATATTGGCGTCGCGTGCAGCTTTGTCTTGATTAAATTCTGCAAGGCGGCAAGATGCACAACACCGCACAATCCCTACCCGGATCGCGCGGCGTTTTTCTTGCATCGAAAATTTGGATTCGGACGTTACTTGTCCAGTTTCGCCTCAAGCGCTGCGATGCGTTCTTCCAGCGCGGCATTCTCTTCGCGCGCTTTTTGGGCCATCGCACGGACCGCGTCGAATTCCTCGCGCGTCACGAAATCCCGATCCGCCAGCCAGCGGTCGATCATCGACTTCATCGCATTTTCGGCCTCTTCCCGCGCACCCTGTGCTACGCCCATGGCGTTGGTCATCAATTGGGATACGTCGTCCAGAATCTTGTTGCGGGTCTGCATGGCTTTTCTCCGAAATCGCGGTTGATCCCTATATGGGTAAAGTTTGCGTCAGGCTCAAGGTTGACTTGCCCCATAAAGCACGGGCAATGAGACGCACATGCAGGCTGTTCTGAATTTCCCCGATCTGTCGCCCGAGTTGTTCTCAATCTCACTCGTCGGGATGGAGTTCGCGCTGCGCTGGTACGCACTGGCTTATATTGCAGGCATTCTGATCGCGTGGCGCTTGGGTGCAATGGCGCTGCGGCGACCTGCCCTTTGGCCAGAATCGACCCCACCCATGAAGCCCGAGCAACTGGAAGACCTGCTCACATGGATCATTCTCGGCGTCATTCTGGGGGGTCGGCTGGGTTTCGTGTTGTTTTACCAACCCGCTTATTACTTGGCGAACCCGCAGGACATTCTAAAAGTCTGGCAGGGCGGAATGGCCTTTCACGGCGGACTGCTCGGAGTGGTCGTTGCCTCTTATCTGTATGCGCGTCGCCACAAGGTTCCGGTATTGTCCTTGGCCGACCTTATCGCACACGCGGTTCCGCCGGGGTTGTTGCTGGGGCGGTTGGCAAACTTTGTAAACGCGGAATTATGGGGACGCCCGAGCGAGCTGCCCTGGGCCGTCATTTTCCCCGGTGCGGCCGCGCAGGATTGCCCCGGCGTACTTGCTGGCATGTGCGCGCGGCACCCATCGCAACTCTATGAAGCGGCGCTGGAAGGGGTGCTGCTGGGGGCGGTACTGTTGTGGCTGGCCTATCGGCGCGGTGCGTTCAAGACACCCGGTTTGATCATGGGGGTTTTCCTGGCCGGTTACGGTGCCTCGCGATTTATTGTCGAGTTTTTCCGGCAGCCGGACGCACAATTCATCTCGCCCGGTAATCCGCTGGGGCTGGCGTGGCATATCGGCGGCTATGGGCTGACAATGGGTCAGTTGCTGTCAATCCCCATGATCGCACTTGGCTTGTGGTTCGCGCTGCGTGCGCGATCTGTTCGATGACTCTGACCGATCACCTGCTTGCGCGCATCGCGCAAGACGGCCCGATGAGCGTGGCCGACTACATGACCGAATGCCTGCTGCATCCAACTCAGGGATATTACTCCACCCGCGACCCTCTGGGTGCTCTGGGCGATTTCGTCACGGCGCCGGAAATCAGTCAGATGTTTGGTGAACTGATCGGATTGTCGCTGGCGCAAGCCTGGATAGATCAGGGTCACCCCAACCGCTTTGCGCTTGCCGAGCTGGGTCCGGGGCGCGGCACGTTGATGGCCGACATTCTGCGCGCAACCCGCAACATTGAGGGCTTCCACGACGCCGTGGAAGTCACTTTGCTGGAGGCTTCCCCGATCCTTCGGCAAATCCAGTCAAATACCCTGAAGGGATACACGCCACGCTGGATCGAAACGGTTGCCGACCTGCCCGATGCACCGCTGTTCCTTGTTGCAAACGAATTCTTCGACGCCCTCCCCATACGTCAGTTCCTGCGCGACGGCGATGGATGGCGCGAGCGTCTGGTCGGGAGTGAGGGCGAATCGCTGACATATGGCCTAGGGGCACAGGCATCTCAGGTGGCACTGATGGATCGGCTGGACGATACACAAAATGGTGATCTCGTCGAACTCTGTCCATCCGCAATTCCAATTATCACCGTTTTGGCAGGCCGGATCGCGACGCAAGGCGGAGCCGGGCTGATTGTTGATTATGGCGACTGGCATTCGCTGGGCGATACCTTGCAGGCCGTTCGCAAGCATGAGCGGGCAGACCCTTTGCAGGCACCGGGACAGGCTGATCTGACCGCCCATGTCGATTTCGAGCCACTGGCAACCGCCACACGCGCCGCCGGATGTGCCCACACGCGCTTGACGCCTCAGGGGGTATTTCTGGAGCGGCTGGGAATAACGGCGCGCGCGCAGAAGCTTTCTGCGACTCTCGGCGGGGTCGAGCTTGATAAACTGGTTTCCGCACATCGCAGGTTGACGCATCCGAATGAAATGGGAAACCTGTTCAAAGTACTGGGCCTCTACCCTTCCTATGCCTCCCCCCCTCCGGGACTGGAATCATGACACTGGAAATTCTGACTTCGGACATGCTGTCCTCTGTTCGCCACGGGTTCTTTAGCCGTCGCGGAGGCGCGTCTTCCGGCATATTCGCCGGGCTCAACTGTGGATATGGATCTTCGGATCAGACCGAGGCCGTCGCGATCAACCGCAATCGAGTCGCGGACGCAATGGAAGTTACGCCCGACGCAATGATTGGGGTTCATCAGGTCCACTCTCCAACCGTGCTGTCGGTCGACGGACCGATAAATGGGGAAAAGCCCAAGGCTGATGCGGTGGTAACATCGACGCCCGGTCTGGCGCTCACGATCCTGACAGCGGATTGTCAGCCAGTTCTGTTTGCCGACCCCGAAACACAGGTCATCGGCGCAGCCCATGCAGGCTGGAAAGGCGCGCTGGATGGCGTGTTGGAGGCCACGCTCGACGCAATGGAGGCATTGGGCGCAAGTCGCAAAAATACGATTGCAGTGATCGGACCGACGATTTCGCAGACAGCCTATGAGGTGGGTCCAGAATTTCTGGACGATTTCGTCGCGGATTCCCCAGACAACCTGCGGTTTTTTGCGAACGGCAAGGGCGACAGGCTTCAGTTCGACCTGCCCGCATTTGGCCTTCACAGGCTGCGACAGGCGGGAATCGGTCAAGCCGAGTGGACTCGGCACTGCACCTATTCCGATCCGGTTAGATTTTATTCCTATCGCAGGGCGACCCACGCCAAAGAAGCCGACTATGGCAGACTGATTTCAGCAATCAAATTGTAAACCAAGACCGAATTGTGGCGATATCGCCGCTTTTTCGCCACATTCTTTGTGTCTATCTGAGTCGGAACAAATTGAGTTTTATTGTCCGCTCTCAGGTGCTTATCTGCCGATGCTCCAGCAGTGCGAGACAGTATGAAGAAAGAGGAGCTGCCAACCTTCATTTTGTCCTGAATTGATCCCGGATCAGCCTTATCGGCGCCTCAATATGGCGTCACATTGGCTAACCATAGGGAACGGGGTGTCAAACCCCCGAGGAGCAGGAACACAAAATGAAGATCAAATCTCGCTTTCTCAGCGCCGTTGTTGCGGCGAGCAAAGAGAAGGGGCTGGAGATGCCGTGGAAACACGTTTCCAGCCGCTCGGTCAGAGTTGCGCGCCGTTTGGCAAAGCAAGGCTGATCGACATGCCCAGGGTACCAAGCTGCCGGTCACCAGGGCCAAGAAACACGCCGGAGGGGTGCTCCGGTCCGGTGTGTGGCCTGCCGCAGGTATTCAAAGCGGTCAGGTTCAGGGGCATGTGTGCGCCGGCAATTTCAGCCTGCGTTGGTGTGAGTTTGTTTGGGGGGTCAAAATGTTGGCCAAAGGTCTGCGGATTATTTTTTCATCGCGTCGTCGAATCGACCGCCGCCTTAGGGTCGCCCTTTCAATCAAAACAAAAAATAAGACTAATCAGACGGGTCTCTTTCGAGAGGTCACTCCGTCTGAGCGGGTACTAGAAGGGACGGAATAACTATGCCTATTCCACATTCGCTCTCACGGGCTGCCAGGAATGCCGTTGATACTTCGGCAATGCTGCAAGATGCCTCAAGATCGCCGAACAAACCCAAGGCGCAGCTGCGGCGCTATGAGGTCAGTTCGCTGATGCCAAACGGTGACGTTTCGCAGACGCGGCACATCGCACCGGCTTTGCCGATGTTTGAAGATGCATTCTGCGCATTTACGCGCGGTTCACTGGTTGAAACAAAGACGGGTCCCTTGGCGATCGAAGACCTGCTGCCCGGTGACACTGTTCTGACGCAGGACGGTTCCTCGCAAACTGTTTTGTGGAAAGGATCAGTCACTCTTGTCCCAGGGCGCGAGGACTCGCGCGGGCGCACCCGCCCCTTGACCCGCATCATGGCGGACACGTTTGGGATGCAGAAACCTTTGTCTGGCGTAATCGCGGGTCCGGCCGCGCGTATCGTCGGGACACCGGCCCATCTGCGCCACCTGCATGGCAACGAAACGATTTTGACACCGGTCCACGAATTTCAAGACGGGATGAGTGTTATCGAAACCCTTCCGCCCACTCCGATCGAGCTGTTTCACATCTGCCTAAAGCGGCACTCGGTCATCAAGGTTGATGGGCTACAGTTCGAAACTTACCACCCGGGGGTAAACGCAGTTCGGATGATCAGCCATTCGCTCCGGTCAATCTATCTGAACCTGTTTGCGCATGTCGATTCGCTGAACGATTTCGGCCCGCTGTTGATGCCACGTGCCGGTGACGGAGAGGTAGACGCAATCACAGCGTAAACACAAAAATATTGCTGCAAAGTGGGGGCTTTATGCAGATTTTACTAGGTTGGGCACTGTTCTTGCTCGTCACGGCGATTCTACCGCCATGTTGTGCTGCGCATAAACGCGCGCGGTTCAAGCCATCCGGCTCATTCGTTCTTCCAGCACGTCAAAAGGTACGCCGGGCTCGTCCTTAGCGCCCCGGATCACAAGCGACGTTTTCACGCTTGCCACGTTCGGAGTGGTCAGAAGTTCACCTGTTAGAAATTGCTGAAAACTGCTTAGGTCCGGGGCCACGCATTTCAGGATGAAATCGACCTCGCCATTCAGCATGTGACACTCGCGCACCAGAGGCCAGTCGCGGCAGCGTTCTTCAAAAGCGCTGAGTTCGGATTCGGCCTGGCTTTCCAGTCCGACCATGGCAAAGACCTGAACTTCGAATCCCAACTCGCGCGCGTTCACCTCGGCATGATACCCGCGGATCAGCCCTGAATCTTCCAGCGTGCGCACACGCCTTAGGCAGGGCGGGGCTGAAATTCCCACTCGCTTTGCCAGTTCGACATTGGTCATGCGACCGTCTGCCTGCAATTCCGCCAGAATCTTGCGGTCAATCTCATCCAGCCGTGTCGCGACCATTCAATGCTCCTGAATTTTCGGTTGTTATATCAGCACCCCAAAGATGCGCAATAATCTTTCGCGTATGCGCAATTTTCTTTATTTTCAGTGTTCTTTTTTTAGGCGCTTTTCGCTGAACGCATAGCGGATGTGTGACAGGTAGGGGCTTTAAGCGCCGCACTGTGGTCGTTATATCCATTCGCCAAGGGGCCAAGCGCCCAAAACAGGCAGATCGAGTTGGGGGTACCATGGCCGAAACACGTCACACGAAGGTTCTGATCATCGGATCGGGACCGGCCGGTTATACAGCGGGCGTCTACGCCAGCCGCGCGATGCTTGAGCCGATTCTGGTTCAGGGCATTGAACCCGGCGGTCAGTTGACCACCACCACCGAGGTTGAGAACTGGCCCGGCGATACAGAAGTTCAGGGTCCCGATCTGATGGTTCGCATGCAGGACCACGCCAAGGCGATGGGTTGCGAAATCATCGGCGACATCATCAATGATCTGGACGTCTCGAAACGTCCGTTCACCGCCAAGGGTGACAGCGGAACGGTTTATACGGCCGATGCCGTCATTCTTGCCACGGGCGCCCGTGCCAAGTGGCTGGGCCTGCCGTCGGAAGAAAAGTTCAAGGGCTTCGGTGTATCCGCCTGTGCAACCTGTGACGGGTTCTTCTATCGCGGACAAGAAATCGTGGTGATCGGCGGTGGCAACACTGCGGTCGAAGAAGCGCTGTTCCTGACCAACTTCGCCAGCAAAGTGACATTGATCCACCGCCGCGACGAATTGCGGGCCGAGAAAATCTTGCAGGACCGGCTGCTGAAGCACGAAAAGATCGAGCCGCTGTGGTTCCACGAGCTTGAAGAAGTCGTCGGCACGGATGCCCCTCTGGGCGTTGAAGGCGTGCGCGTCAAGAATGTGAAGACCGGCGAGGTCACCGAGATCCCGTGTAAAGGCGTCTTTGTTGCGATCGGCCACGCGCCTGCGAACGAGTTGGTCAAAGACTCGCTGGAAACCCATATGGGCGGGTATGTCGTCACCAAGCCGGGCTCGACCGAAACGTCGGTTCCGGGCGTCTTCGCGGCGGGTGACCTGACCGACCACATCTATCGCCAGGCTGTTACCAGCGCCGGTATGGGCTGTATGGCTGCATTGGATGCGGAACGGTTTTTGGCCGAGCAGGAGTAACGTGATGATGGAGTTCTCCGGCCCGGTCTGGAGAATTCTGTTTCTATCCCAAATTAGCGCCCCTTTGGTTCCCGCTCAGGCACCCGAGGGGCGTTTTCATTATTCCGGGCAAATCGCTCTCTACGCTTCTCTTAGCGCCGAAGGGGCGGGTGTTGCCATCCGTCGATATGTCTCGCCCAACGACCCACCAAGAATATTGCAGAGGGCAGAAGTATCGGGCGCAAGGTTGATCGACCTGCGCGGTCAGCACAAAGCGTCGATAGTTTGGCAAGATATCCATAAAGAACATGGCTTTTCACCAACATGGCGGTATTCTGACCAAGCTCGTGCCAAACACGCTGACGGTTTGATCTACAGCTCTCGGACCCGCCCAGAGCTGAGCCACATTGTGCTGTTCAATCTTTCCCCGGCCATTATTTGCGCCCACGCTCAGGCAACCCCGTGGGAACAATCCTATTCTCAACCATAACTTGACCCATAGCCCCAGCCGCTCCAGACTCGGGCGCAAGAAATGCGAATACAGGTGGCTTGATTGAAAAGCGTTCTTTGGCAAGGCGGGTGGGCAACCCGGCTGCGGATTGGCAGCGGCTTAATCCTGTTTGCCTTCGCTTTCTTTCACTTCATCAATATTGGCCTGGGCCTATTCCACACCGATTATCTGCACGATATGCAAGACGGTCGCCACGCCGTCACACGCCATGACATCGGCAGCGCGGTTCTGTACGTGGCCTTGTTCACCCATTTCGGGCTTGCCCTGTATTCCATTAGCCAACGCCGCACATTGCGAATGCCGTTTAACACCGCCCTGCAAGTGGTACTGGGTTTGCTGATCCCGCTGCAATTGATCGCGCATATCGTGCACACGCGCTATGCGCATGAGATATACAACGTCAACGACGAGATGGGGTATATTATCGCCCTGATGTGGCCCAGTTCCGCGATCTACATGCAAAGCCTTCTGTTACTGGTCGTCTGGGTTCACAGTTGCATCGGGCTGCATATGTGGCTTCGCCTCACCCGTTGGTGGTCAAACGTAGCCCCCTATCTGATCGGGTTGGCGGTTTTTGTTCCGTCCTTTGCCCTTGCAGGCCTGCTGACCGAGGGTCGCAGGATTTGGACCGATTTTGCTGATCCTTCACTGCGCGAACAGTATATCGAACATTACAACTGGCCCTCACCCGAAGAGTTTCAGGCCCTTTTCAGTGTAAAAGACAACGCAATGATGGCGTTCTGGATTGCACTGGCTGCGTCCATTGCCGTGTTTCTTGGTCGCAAACTCTGGCGGCGCAGACATTCTGTGCGGGTCAAATACGTCGAAGGCCCCGAAGTCGTGGCAGAGAAAGGCATGACGCTGCTGGAAATCTCGCAGGCCAACGGCATCCCCCACACCGCCCTTTGTGGCGGCAAGGGACGCTGCACGACTTGTCGCGTGATCGTAGAAGACGGTGCCGAAAAACTTCCGGCCCCCAGTGACGTTGAAGCCCGCAGTCTGGCAGCCGTCAGCGCACCCGATGGTGCTCGGTTGGCGTGCCAGATACGCCCGACCGAACCGATCACGGCCTTTCGCATGTTCCGCCCCGACGGAGGGCGGCAGCGCGCACATGCCAGTCAGGGTCAGGAACGCAAACTGGCCGTGTTATTTCTGGATATGCGGGGATTCACCTCGCGGACCACGGGGCAGTTGCCTTATGACATCGTCTTTCTTCTGAACCGGTTCTTTGATGCCATCGTTCCGGCCATCACCGCCGACGGGGGTGTGGTTGATAAATACATGGGTGACGGGCTGCTGGCCGTGTTTGAAACGCCTGATGCCGAAAGTTCGGCAAAAGCGGGCTTGAAGGCAGCGGCAGATGTCAGCCACGCCCTCATGCGGTTCAATCAGCAGCTGGAAGCCGAAGGAAGCCCGCGCATTCGCATCGGAATGGGCCTGCATCTGGACGATTTGGTTCTTGGTGAAATCGGTGCTGCGGGCAATGCCGCACGCACCATCATCGGCGATGCGGTCAATGTGGCCAGCCGGTTGGAGGCCGAAACAAAGGCATTGAAAGTGGAACTTCTTGTCTCAGACGACTTGCTGAAGATTGCCGGGTACCAAGGCGATCTGAACGGGATGAAGTCCTTTCAGCTGCGCGGTGTGACCCGACCGATTCCCGCTCTGCCTGTCCAAAGCGCGGCGGACCTATTGGAAAGTGCCTCCTCATAGGAACACATTCACGTTTTGGCACCATTTTGCCGACCATTGCTGGAACCACGGTCATAATTTCCGCCGGATGTCAGAAAATCCTTCCATTCCGCGAAAAAACCGCGCATTTCGTCCTTTGTTTCATGAATGTATATGGACTTCGCCCAACTGTCGGGGCAAATGCCCCGCAAACGCCCTTGAATCACTGGCAAAACCGCACTTCGACAAGAGTATTCCAATGACGATGTTAAGCAATCTCGCTCCGATCCCTGAACTATATGTTTCCTACGAATCCGCACAGAAACTGAAAGTAGAAGCCGCGGACCTGACAAGCTGGGACCTGAGCCCCCGCCAGATTTGCGATCTGGAGCTTCTGATGAATGGCGGGTTCAACCCGCTGAAGGGGTTTCTGACCGAGGCTGATTACGACAACGTCGTAGACAACATGCGTCTGGCCGACGGCACCTTGTGGCCCATGCCCATCACGCTGGACGTCAGCGAAGAGTTTGCCGATACTATCGAACTGGGTCAGGACATCGCCCTGCGCGACCAAGAGGGCGTGATCCTTGGCACCATGACCGTGACCGACCGCTGGACCCCGGACAAGCCGCGCGAGGCTGAAAAAGTGTTCGGCGCAGATGATGACGCACACCCGGCGGTGAACTACCTGCATAACGTGGCAGGCAAGGTTTATCTGGGCGGTCCCGTTGTCGGCATCCAGCAACCCGTCCACTATGATTTCCGCGCCCGTCGCGACACCCCGAACGAGTTGCGCGCCTACTTCCGCAAGCTGGGCTGGCGTCGCATCGTTGCGTTCCAAACCCGCAACCCGCTGCACCGCGCGCATCAGGAACTGACGTTCCGCGCAGCCAAAGAAGCGCAGGCCAACCTGCTGATCCACCCGGTTGTCGGCATGACCAAGCCCGGCGACGTCGATCACTTTACCCGCGTGCGCTGCTATGAGGCGGTTTTGGACAAATACCCGGCCTCGACCACCTCGATGTCGCTGCTGAACCTTGCCATGCGCATGGCAGGCCCGCGCGAGGCGGTTTGGCACGGCCTGATCCGCGCGAACCACGGCTGCACCCACTTCATTGTCGGGCGTGACCACGCTGGCCCAGGCAAGAACAGCCAAGGCGAAGATTTCTACGGCCCCTATGACGCACAGGATCTGTTCCGCAAGTTCCAGGACGAGATCGGCCTTGAGATGGTTGACTTCAAACACATGGTCTATGTGCAAGAACGCGCCCAGTACGAGCCGAATGACGAGATCGAAGACAAGGACAACGTCACGATCCTGAACATCTCGGGCACCGAACTACGCCGCCGTCTGGCCGAAGGTCTGGAAATCCCCGAATGGTTCAGCTTCCCCGAGGTTGTGGCCGAGCTGCGCAAGACCAAACCGCCGCGCAGCCAACAGGGTTTCACCGTGTTTTTCACCGGTTTCTCGGGCTCGGGCAAATCCACCATCGCCAACGCCTTGATGGTCAAGCTGATGGAAATGGGTGGCCGCCCCGTGACGCTACTGGATGGCGACATCGTGCGTAAGAACCTGTCGTCGGAACTGGGCTTCTCGAAAGAGCACCGCGACCTGAACATCCGTCGCATCGGCTATGTGGCCAGCGAGATCACCAAAAACGGTGGCATCGCTATTTGTGCACCGATTGCGCCCTACGCAACCACGCGCCGCGCGGTTCGGGAAGATATCGAACAGTTCGGTGCCTTCTGTGAAGTTCACGTCGCGACCAGTATCGAGGAATGTGAACGTCGCGACCGCAAGGGCTTGTACAAGCTGGCGCGCGAAGGCAAGATCAAGGAATTCACAGGAATTTCTGACCCTTATGACGTCCCCCAAAACCCCGAGTTGAGCGTCGAGACCGAGAATGTCGATGTCGACAACTGCGCCCATCAGGTGCTGCTCAAGCTGGAAAGCATGGGCCTGATCGCAGCGTCCTAAGACAGCGCATATGTTCTATGAAAGGCCCCCGCAGCGCGAGGGCCTTTTGCATTTCTGGTTAAAGTTCTGCGCGCAAGGCTGCGACCGCGCGGCCTTCGAAATCCCCAAACTCCGCAGCCTTGGCCTGAATCGCTTGCAACCGAGGCAAGCGGGCTGCGTAATCCTCGGGCGACAGGGATTGGATCGCTTGCTGAATATCAGCCTCGGATTCACATATGATCATGCCCGAACTATCCATGAAATCGTCGATATTCGGGCAACCCCAATAGATCGGCACAGTTGAACACAGAATCGCGTCGGTCAGTTTTTCGGAGAAATAGTTTTTCTCGCGCACGTTTTCGATCACTACGGAATAGCGATAAGGCGCAAGGCCGTCGGATTTTTGGTCAAAGGGGTTATAGCCCCGCCCCATGATATCCACGTCCGCATCAGTTTCCCGCACCCAGTCGATGACAGAATGGCGCAACTGGTGCCCTTCGAGATCACGTTTGCTTGACGCGATCAACGAACAGGACTTTGACTTGGTCACATCCAATTCGCGCCAGTTTGGAATCATTGTGACGCCATAGGGCAGGAATACCGCGTTCGGGATACCTTGCAGCAAAACATCATGAAACGTCAGGACGCGGAAAATCCGCCGCCACGACCAGCGCAGCATCCGGTCGTGTTTGGCGTGGATGGCCGAAGGTTCGCCCATCATCAGGGAAATCTGCGCACGGGTGCCCCGGCGCAGGCGTAGATGCACAGTTGAATTGGGGTACATGATCAAGTGATCGGTGGGCTCAAGGTCCCCGACGGATTTGCCGATCAGTCGCTCGGGGCACCCCTCGGGCCAGATCAGGTCAGCCAGGGGTAGCGATGACAGCTTTGGCCCCAAACGATTTCCATAAGGCAATATTGCAATGGCGGGTTCGGTCATACAGACACCTCTGGCAGGTTGACCTGACCACGCATCAGAACGTGACCACGCCCGGCAACCTTTATACCAGTCATCGCATCAGAAGGCCCGACGCGGGTCACGGTCGCTTGACCGGGGCGTCCCATGTCGTGCCCCTGTTCGGCTGTGAACGTATCCTTCGCCATCAGACCGTGTTTCCACAGATAGGCGGCCATCGCCCCGGTTGCCGAACCGGTAAAGGGGTCCTCGGGCGGGCTGGGTGGCGCCAGCAACAAGCGCGAGAATGTGTCTCCTGCATCGGTTGCGCCCTTCAGCGTGACAAGAAAAGGTTCTGCCATGTCAGACCCAGAAAACCCTGCCATTTCTGACACATCCCGAAGCGCCTCGACATTCAACTTGGCTGCTCGCAAGGCGTCGTGATCATGCAGCACCGTAACGCAAAAAGGCAGTCCCGTAGATACAAACTGCGGAGGAGATATGATGTCGTCCTGAGACAAACCAATCGCCGCAGCCACCAAATCGGCGGGAACATACGCACCAAACTGTGGCGCGACCTGAATCATCTCGATCTCATCCCCGATCAGGCGGATCGAAACAACACCGGCACCCGTTTCCAGCGTCAGCGCATTTCCCTGAATTAACCCACGGGACCGCATGGCCGCGACAGTCGCAATGGTTGGATGACCGGCAAATGGGATTTCTCGGCTGGCCAGAAAGTAGCGGACCCGGATGTCGGCGACCTCGGACGGTCCTGTAAACGTGCACTCGACAAGCGAGGTCTCTTGCACAAAGGCCATCGAGGTGTTGTCAGATAGGGCCGCCCCACCGTGGACCACGGCGCAACCGTTTCCACCAAATGCCCTGTCGGTAAAGGCATCTACCCAGTCAAAAACAAACCAGCTCATTTCCGCGCGCTCTTTCTTATGCAAACCGTCTCCGGTTCGCATAACTCGCCCGACGGACAGCAGATGTCACGTGGAAAACGTCAGAGGGGCCGTGCTCAGTGCACGGCCACCGGCGAGAAGTCATGCTCGCGCGCAAGGTTGAACGCCAGCTTGCGGTCGGCGACCAGCGCCAGTTGCTGACCGTCCGAGTCGTGGACAGCATAGAGCAGATCCAGATCCCCTGCCTGTTCGCGCAGTTCCCGAGGCAGATCAGCGACTTCGACCGTTTTGACATAGACGATCCGGTCGCCTTCGGCGTTCAGTTCTATCGGTGTATTCATTGCTCTTACCCCTTTCTTATGTTGATCGTTTGCACCACGGTTTCCGGCACGGCGCGGGTCAGATCCACATGCAGCAGACCGTTTTCCATGATCGCCTCGCCCACCTCGACACCGTCGGCCAGCACGAACATACGCTGGAACTGACGCGCCGCGATGCCGCGATGCAGGAAGATGCGCCCCTCGCTGTCGTCGCGTTGACGACCCCGGATCACCAGCTGGCGATCCTCGATGGTGATCGACAGATCCTCTTCCGCGAACCCGGCTACCGCCAGAGTGATACGATACGAAAAATCCGAGGTCTGCTCGATGTTATAGGGCGGGTATCCTTCATTTCCGGCCTTTGCAGACCGTTCCAAAAGGCGTTCCAATTGCTCGAACCCCAGAAGATGCGGGTATGAGCCAAGAGTAAGTTTTGACACGTATTTTCGTCCTTTATTGTCAAAGCGACGTGTTTTGCGGCCCCTTTTTGGCAACCGCATGCTATAGAATATGGGAAGAAACCAGGATGTCCACAAGGTCTGGCGGGATAACGCCTGACACACTATCTTGTGTGACAAGCACCACAATAACAACCGAGTCGCCCATGAACGCGCCCACCGATCTTTCAATGAAAACAGATGAGGTTTTAAGGGTGGAGCTGGAGGTTTTTCGCCGCCAGCACCGCGATCTGGATGAGGCGATCGAAGCGTTGCAGGCCAAGGGCACGTCCGATCAACTGACGATCAAACGGCTGAAAAAACAAAAACTGCGCCTGAAAGACATCATCCGCCTGATCGAAGACCGTCTGACCCCGGATATCATCGCCTGAACGCTCTGTACCGCATTGCCACATAAGCGGATTTGGCTATAGTGCGCGCTCTTTCGAAACGCAGGGACACAAGCGGATGAGCGACGTGAAAGTGGGGATCATCATGGGCAGTCAATCGGACTGGCCCACGATGAAAGAAGCCGCAGACATTCTGGATGAATTGGGCGTGGCGTATGAAAAGCGCATTGTCTCAGCACACCGGACGCCCGACCGCCTTTGGGACTATGGGAAGACCGCCGTGTCGCGTGGCCTGCAGGTAATTATTGCTGGTGCGGGCGGAGCTGCACATTTGCCGGGCATGATGGCCTCGAAAACGCGGGTCCCGGTGATTGGGGTGCCTGTCCAGACGCGGGCGTTGTCTGGGGTCGATTCGCTTTATTCCATCGTGCAGATGCCCAAAGGGTTTCCCGTGGCGACCATGGCCATCGGGTCGGCAGGTGGCGCCAATGCCGGGCTTATGGCCGCTGGCATACTGGCGCTTCAGGACGACGCTCTGGCCGCACGATTGGACACGTGGCGCGATGCGCTCTCGGCCTCGATCCCGCAGGAGCCTATCGATGACTGAGATGCTGCAGCCCGGCGCAACGATAGGTATTCTTGGCGGCGGCCAATTGGGACGGATGCTGTCGGTTGCAGCGGCCCGTTTGGGATTTCTGACCCACATCTATGAGCCCGGCGCAAACCCTCCGGCCAGTCATGTGGCCGACCGGGTGACGACGGCAGCCTATGAGGACGCCGACGCTTTGAAAGCCTTCGCCGAGTCGGTTGATGTCATCACCTACGAGTTCGAAAACATCCCGACCGAGGCGCTGGACATTTTGGAAACCCACCGCCCCATTCGCCCCGGCCGCGAGGCGCTGCGCGTCAGCCAGGACCGCCTGACCGAAAAGACATTTCTGCAAGGGCTCGGCCTGCAAACCGCACCTTTTGCCGACATTACCGATCTGGACAGCCTGACAGCCGCGATTGAACAAATCGGAACGCCTGCGATCTTGAAAACCCGTCGTTTTGGTTATGACGGCAAGGGACAGGCCCGACTACGCACCCCCGAAGATGCCGAAACCGCTTTGGCAGACATGGCCGGCGCGCCTGCAATTCTTGAAGGGTTCGTCGATTTCAGTCACGAAATCTCGATCATTGCGGCCCGCGGGCTGGATGGTCAGGTGGCCTGTTTCGACCCCGGCGAAAATGTGCATCGCGACGGCATCCTGCACACCACAACGGTCCCGGCACGTCTGCGCCCCGCACAGCGTACGGATGCGGTTTTGCTGGCGGCCAATATCCTGAACGCTCTGGACTATGTGGGCGTGATGGGGGTCGAGCTGTTTGTAACGCCCGGCGGCCTGATCGTGAACGAGATCGCGCCACGTGTACATAACTCGGGCCATTGGACGCAGAACGGCTGTGCCGTCGACCAGTTCGAGCAGCATATTCGCGCCGTGGCCGGATGGCCCTTGGGCGACGAGCAGCGCCACTCGGATGTGGTGATGGAAAACCTTATCGGTGCCGACATGAACCGCGTGCCGGAACTGGCGCAGGAGCGTAACGTGGCCCTACATCTCTATGGAAAGGCCGAGGTTAAGGCAGGTCGGAAGATGGGGCATTTCAACCGTATCATGCGCTAAGAAATCGCGCTGGCGCGCGATGCCCCCGGCGGGGATATTTTTAGCCAGATGAAGCGCGCGGATCAGGCTAGGAACCGGGCCGCGATATCACCAACCATGTAGCTGATCCTACCCGCTGCCATTGTGGCGGCAACCCGGTGTGTCTTTGCGTCTAGAATGACCAAATCAGCACGTTGGCCTGGCGCCAGCGTGCCACGATCCTGTAATCCCAGAACCTGCGCCGGACCAGAGGACACAAGCGTCCAGGCACCAGCAAAATCCAGCAGACCGCTTTTGGCCAGCATCAAAGCGGCACGGCGTGGACTGGGGTAATGGTAATCAGAGGCCAGAGCGTCGCACAGCCCCATGGCTATCAGGTCCAGCGCGCTGGCATTGCCTTTATGCGATCCGCCACGCACTACATTCGGGGATCCCAGAATAACGCGATCGCCGGCAGCGCGGGCGGCTTCGGCGGCCTCAAGCGTTTCGGGAAACTCAGAAATGCGCGCGCCCCGATTTCGCCAGTCGGCCCGGGTTGTCGAGGTCGCGTCATCGTGACTGCCCATGCGCACCCCCTGCCCCGCCAGTGTCGCGCAGAGATCATCCAGCGCCTGAGGCACCTCGGAGCTGCGAGCGTGCATGGATAGCAACATCTCAAAGTGTTTGTCTGGGTTACGCCCAGCCTTCAGCGCCTGTCCAGTCAGGCGCGGCGGTTTGCGCCCTTCTACCAAGCGGTCATGCGGCAAGTGGTCGTTAAAGACGACATAGGGCACTTGCCACGCCGCGATACGTTCGGGCAAGCCCTTGTAATCGTCCAGCATATGCGTCTCAAACCGCAGTTGTGGCAGCAAGTCCGTTACGACCTGGCCTTTCACCGACGCGATTGCATCAAACACCTGCCCCGCAAATTCAGGGCCGCGCACGCCGCCTTCCCAACTATAGAACTGCGCCAAGACAGCGGTCGTGATCCCGTTGGCGGCAAGCTCGGCTTCGACCGACAGGATACCCTCATCCATCTGTTTCATCGCCCCCCGGCGCGGCGCGATGTGACGTTCGAATCCGTCACCGTGCAGGTCTATGATTCCGGGCAGCAACAAATACCCCGACAGGTCGATGGATCGTCCTATACAGTCAGATTGAAAGACACCCTCGGCCAATGACAGGTTGGCAACGGTCAGACCGGCGTCCGGCAACAGAACCTCTGCGCCAGTCAGCGTCAGGTTCAGAGCGGTCACTGCGAGGGCTCCGAGACAGGTTCAGAGCAATCCTGCCCAATGCAGATTTCATCAATGATATCCTGCACCCCGTCCAGCCAGGTGATTTCCGGATCAAACTGGCCAAACTCGATAAAATGCAGCGCCTGAGCCATGACGCGGGGGTTATTCATCATGAAGGTGTGGGTCACGGGCAAGACGATATGATCTTTCATCCCGTCGACCTTGGTGGTTTCGACAGAAACCTTGCCGTCATCCTTGCCGTCGATCATTGAGGAAAACAAAGGGTTCAGAGAATTTTCGCCAGCAATCACCCCCAACTCAAAATCAACCGGCGGTAACCGGGCCGGGATTCCTTCTGGGCCCGTTCCCAGCGCCAGACCCGCAGGCCCGTGCAGCATTCCGAACACCTCATATGCGCCCAACTCATCAACCAGTTGGCTTCCCTGATTGGGCGGTCCAAGCATGACCGCGCGGCCCAGATTTTCAGGCTGGTTACCCTGCAGCCAATACCGCAAAAGGATCCCCCCCATCGAATGGGCCACGACGTTGACTGTGTCGCCGCCGCAGGCCGCAAACGCCTCGGGCAGAGTTTGATTGGCCAACTCAGGGATCGGCAAATCCGTTGAAGGGTAACTAGGCCGCACGACCGTATAGCCATGCGCCTTGAACAACTGCTCCATCACGGTAAAGGACGCCTCGGTACGCGCAAGCCCATGCAACAACACAACGCACTTTGCCTGCGCCACGGCAGGAAAAAGAAATAGAACAAGGGCAAACAGGTTTCTCATAGCGGCCAGATAAGCCCAAACAGGGTGCATTAAAACCCCTAGCGCGGCTTCAACTTAAGGACCGCCAGCGCAATGCCACCCAACACCAGTGTCGCACCAAGTATTAAGCGCACCGAAGCTGTCTCGCCCAACAAGATGACGCCGCCTACAATCGCGATGATCGGAACGCTCAACTGGACCACCGCTGCAGTGGTCGGTGCCAACTGCGGCAGGACACGATACCAAAGCGCATAGCCCATTCCAGACGTAACACCTCCAGAGAGGGCGGCCAGCAGGTAACCGTTAGCAGTCATGTGCCAATCGGTGCTGCCGGACCACAAGGCCAATGCGGTGACCGGCAACGCGACAACAAAGTTGGCCGCTGTGCCGGCCAATGCGTCCGGCTCGGATCGGCCAACCAATGAGTAGATGGCCCAGCCCACCCCAGCGGCAGTCATCAGGGCGGCTCCAACTGGGTCCACGCGCAGTTCACCAGACGGCCATAGCACCCAAGCTAGCCCGCCAAGCGCAATCGCGGCCCCGGCAATCTGGCGGGTGCCCGGAGCTGTTCCGGTCACCGATGTCACTGCAAACATGGTGATTTGGACCACCCCGAACAGGATCAACGCGCCCAGTCCCGCGTCCAGTGTCAGGTAGGCAATCGAAAAGCCGATCATATACAAAGACAGGGAACCCGCCCCGGTGATCCGACGCGTGTTTCGCAGCGGCAAATGCCCACCTCTGAGAAAAACCAGCACCGCCAGCACCACAGCCCCTGCCAGAACGCGCATAACGGCAAAACCGGCGGGATCAGCGGCACCGCTTTCAATGGCCAACCGATTAAGAATCGAATTCGCCGCAAAAGCGCACATGGTCAGGGCAGAGAGCAAAAACAGTCGCATACCCATCGCATAGCGGGTTCCACGCCGTTTGCACACTCACTTTCCCGCAACCAAAACCCCGATCTTCTTCTGTTCAAAAATACTTCCGCCGGAGGCATGACCGCGCAGCGGGCATTTCCAACGAAACGGGGCCGCCCGAAGGCGACCCCATCCATAAGCACTAAGGCTTAGACAGCTTACATCATGCCGCCCATGCCGCCCATGTCGGGCATGCCGCCGGCGGCAGGTGCGTCTTTCTGCGGCTTGTCTGCAACCATCGCTTCGGTGGTAACCAGCAGGCCAGCAACCGATGCCGCGTCTTCCAGAGCGGTACGGACAACTTTGGCAGGGTCGATCACGCCGAACGAGAACATGTCGCCATATTCTTCGGTCTGCGCGTTGAAACCGAATGCCACGTCGCCGGATTCGCGGACTTTGCCTGCAACAACCGCACCGTCAACACCTGCGTTTTCGGCGATCTGGCGCAGCGGCGCTTCAATTGCCTTACGAACGATGTTGATGCCTGCATTCTGGTCAGCGTTTGCACCTTCCAGAGTTTCCAGCGCTTTACCGGCCTGAACCAGGGCAACACCGCCGCCCACAACAACGCCTTCTTGAACAGCAGCACGCGTTGCGTTCAGAGCATCGTCCACACGGTCTTTACGCTCTTTCACTTCCACTTCGGTCATGCCGCCGACGCGGATAACAGCAACACCGCCTGCCAGTTTGGCAACGCGCTCTTGCAGTTTCTCACGGTCGTAGTCCGACGAAGTTTCTTCGATCTGAGTGCGGATCTGAGCAACACGTGCTTCGATCTCGGCTTTCT